>NZ_SCVD01000024.1 GCF_004297125.1 Phenylobacterium sp.
CAGGGCGTGAGCTTTTCTGGCTCGGGCGTGACGATCACCTCGGCTGACGCGGCCAATCCGGCGACGGTGGCGGGTGTCGAGCTGTCGAACTGCTCGGGGCTGACCTTCAGCAACCTGGAAATCACCATCAACGCGCGCACCCAGACCGCGTTCAACGTCAACGAATCCAGCAACATCCATCTGGATGGACTGGACATGCATGGTCCTGCCGGCGCCCAGAATGCCGGCCTGCTGTTCCGCAACAGCACCAATGTCAGCGTCAACGACACCGACTTCCATGATCTGGGGACGGCGGTCCGCAACATCGACAGCAGCCACGTCACCGTGTCGGGCAACCGCTTCAAGGACTTGCGTAGCGACGGGATCCAGACGACGGGCACGTCGAACATCACGATCACCGGAAATCATCTCACCGATTTCCACACGGCGCCGGGCGATCACCCGGATGCGATCCAGTTCTTCACCGCGAACCAGACCGCTCCGGTCCATGACATCGTGATCAGCGACAATGTCGTGGTGCGGGGATCGGGCGATATCGTCCAGGGCATCTTCATGGGCAATGAAGCCGACCTGCCCTACGTGGACGTCACCATCTCGGGGAACAAGATCGTCGGGTCGATGTACAACGGCATCGCCATCGGCATGGGCCAGAACCTCAGCATCACGGGCAACATCGTCCAGGCTTACGCCGACATGGGCTCCTGGATCCGCGTCGAGGGGAGCTCGAACGCCACCATCGCCAACAACCAATCCTCGCAGATCGCCACGGAGGAGGGAAACACCGGTCTAACCCTCTCGGGTAACACGACCTTGGCGGCCACCACCGTTGGCGACACCTCGATCCTCGGCCATGCGCCCCCGCCCGCGTACGTTGCGCCGTCACCGCCGCCGGCCGACCCGGCCTCGGCCACGCCGGTCGCCTCCACGCCGGCCCCCTCCGGCGGCTCGGGCGCCCACACGAGCCAAGCCTCTGTGACCGACACTTCCGAGGTGCCCCAGTCCGTCCTGCAGAAGGTCGCGGGATCCACAGCTCCTCAAGCCGCCTCCGGCACGGACCTCAAGGGTAGCCTGCTGCGCGGCTCGGACGGCGGTGACACCCTCACGGGCGCCGGAGCCAACCACGAACTCTACGGCGGCGCCGGCAACGACAGCATTTCGGGCGGCGAGGGCCGCGGCTACCTGCGCGGCGAAGACGGGTCCGACACCATCGTCGGCGGCGCGGACTTCGACGACATCAACGGCAACGTCGGCGAGGACGATCTGTCCGGCGGCGGCGGCGACGACTGGGTGGTCGGCGGCCAGGGCGACGACAGGCTCTCCGGCGACAACGGCGGCGACCTCGTCTACGGCAACATCGGCAACGACTCGGCGAGCGGCGGCGCGGGCGTCGATATCGTGCGCGGCGGCCAGGGCAACGACACCATCAGCGGGGGCGACGGCGACGACTGGCTGTCCGGCGACCGCGGCAGCGACATCGTCTACGGCGGCGCCGGGGCCGACACCTTCCATTTCTTCGCCGAGGCCGGCACGGACGTGGTCAAGGACTTCAACGCCGCCGACGGCGACCGCGTCCAGCTCCTGCAGGGGGCGGTGTACGATGTGGCCCAGGTCGGCGCCGACACGGTCATCTCGATCCAGGGCGGAGCTCAGATGGTCCTGGAGGGCGTCAACCTGTCGGCCCTGAAGGCGGGTTGGCTGTTCGGCGTCTAGGATCGACCGGATCGACCCATAGAGAAGGCCCCGCACGCCGGACGTGCGGGGCCTCTTTGATTCAGCTTCTGGCGAGACCGGTCAGCCAGCGTTGACGCGCGCCTTGAGCTGGGTCGAGAGCAGCGCCTGCTGCGTTCCCAGGAACCAGAGGTAGGGCGGCAGGCCCTCATCGATGAAGCCGTAGCGGCCCAGGCTGGGGTCGCCGCGCCGTTCGACCAGGATCCGCTCTCCGGCAAGCTGCTCGGCGATGCGCTTGGCGGCGGCGGCCTCGGTCGACTTCGGCGACACGGCTTCGATGTCGACCGCGCCGAACTCGCCGCCGGTCGACAGCGCGGCGCCGGCGATGACCATGAGCGCCCGGCCGCTGTCCTCGCCGAGCAGGCGGTCCACCTGCTGGGTCATGGCCTTGCTCATTCGGCCGCGCAGTTCGATGGCGGAGGCGTCGAGGGCCGCCGACACGTCCTCTTCGAGGACGACCTCACGTTCGGCGTCCAGGGCGCAGAGGCCCGCATTGTGGCACACGAGCACGGCGATATAGGGCCAGCCGCGCGAGATCCGTACGACCAGGTCGCTGGCCGCGGGATCGAACTTGAGGCCGCTCGCCCGTTCGCCGGTCGAGATCATCTCGCGCACCTCTTCCTCGGTCATCTGCGGGACGCGGACGGCGAGGATGTTGCGGCGGATCGACGGGATATGGTCGACGAGCTCGGCCAGGTCGGCGGCGACGCCCCCGATCACCAGCTGCATGCGCACCGAGCGGTCGGAGAGGAACTTGATCAGCTCGGCGACGTCGCGCCGGAAGGCGGCGGATTCGGCGCGGTCGAACTCGTCCAGGAAGATGAGGACGCGCGTGCCGGTCAGCTTGGCGCAGAGGTCGGCGAACTGGCGCGGGGAGAAGTTCTCCGGCAGAAGGTCGGCCATTGACGAGCCGGCTTCCGCCTCCTCGGTCGTGGGGCCGAAGCTGCTGTGGAACAGGAGCGGGATCTCGACAGCGGCGGCGTGGAAGGTGTCCTGGAAGTTCGAGGCCGAACCGCAGGAGGAATAGACCACGATGTAGCGCGCGCTGTGGGCCGCCTCGGCCAGCACGTGGAGCAGGGACGTCTTGCCGATGCCGCGCTCACCGTAGAGCACCAGGTGAAGGCGCCGGTCCTCGATGGAGCTGATCATGTTCGCCAGCAGGTCCTGCCGGCCCGCGAACATCTTGCCCTCGACGATCGGCTGCGAAGGCGTGAACGCGCCACGCAGCCGCATCCGGAGCGCCAGGAACCGGTCCGAACGGCGGCGGTCCACCTGGTCCGAGGCCGTGGCCTTGAAACGCGGCAGGCGCGGGCCGGTGTCTGCGGGCGCGCGTGCGGGCGGGGACGGCACGAGCTGGGAGACGGCCGCGGCCACCTCGGTCGCCTGGTCCTTGCGCTTCTTGCGCTTGAAGATCGATGGAACGCCTAGGCCCACGGGCTATTTCTCCGGGTCGCGACCGAGTCGCCGCAGTATGTCTGCTTAAGACACTTAAAGCTTACTTCGTCGCAAACGACGGGCGGACAATCTGGCTGCGCCGGGCCCGCGCGAAGCGACCAAGGTCTCGGATCACCATCGCCCATCTTGCTTAGCATCTTCTCAACGGCTTCCGACTAGCCAGCCCAGGATGGCCATTTGGTGGCTGGAGCGGCGGTTCGCGGCATCGTAGATGCGAACTATCACAAGTTTGGACTATCGGTCGCCCGCGGCGCATCGTCCGGCGGATCGGGCCGAGCGTGGAACAGAGGATCGAATGCAAACCGCGCCTGAAGAAATTTCGGCCCGCGTCAGCGTCATCGTTCCCCACTATCACGATCTGCCCGCGCTCGGCCTCTGCCTGTCGGCCCTGGGTCGTCAGACCTATCCCCATCCTTTCGAGATCGTGGTCGCGGACAACGCCTCTCCCGAAGGCCGCGAGGCCGTGGCCGCCGCGATCGCCGGGCGCGCGAAGCTGGTCGTGGTCGAGGAACGCGGCGCGGGCCCGGCGCGCAACGGGGGCGTGGCCGCCGCCTCCGGCGGGCTGCTGGCCTTCACCGATTGCGACTGCGTGCCGGAACCCGACTGGCTGAGCCGCGGACTGGCCGCGCTGGAGCGCGGCGACCTGGTGGGGGGACGCATGACCGTCCTGCTCGAAGAGGCCGGCCGGCCTCGTCCGGCGGAGGCCTTCGAGGCGGTGTTCGCCTTCGACAACGAGCGCTACATCAGGGAGATGGGCTTCAGCGTCACGGCCAACCTGTTCTGCCGCAAGGCCGTCTTCGAAAAGGTGGGCGGTTTCCGGGTGGGCATGTCCGAGGACCTCGAGTGGTGCCAGCGGGCCGGCGCGGCCGGCTACCGGATCGTCTACGAGCCCCTGGCCGTCGTCGGTCATCCGGCGCGCCGGACCTGGGAAGAGCTGCGCGCGAAGTGGCGGCGGCTGAGCGCGGAGACCTTCGCCCTGACGGCGGACCGGCCCATGGGATCGCTGCGCTGGTTCCTGCGCAGCCTGCTGCTGCCGGTTTCGGCCGTGGCGCACACGCCCAAGGTGCTGGCCAGCCCCGCCCTGACCTCGTGGCCGCAGCGGCTAGGCGCGCTGGGCGTGCTCTACCGACTGCGCTTCTGGCGCCTGGGGGATGCGCTGGGCCTGCTGGCGTCGGGAGGCCGGCGATGAGCCTGCACGTCGCCGTCTGCATCGTCTCGTACCGCAATCCCGGCGACGTCGTGCGGTGCCTGGACGGGCTCGCGAAAAGCGCCTGGCGCGACTTCGAGGTCGTGATCTGCGAGAACGGCGGCCCGGCCGCGTTCGAGGCGCTTTCGTCGCGGATTCCGAACAGCCTGCCGGGAGGCCAGCCGATCCGCGCGGTGTTGGCGGATGGCAATCTGGGATATGCGGGCGGCGTGAACCTCTGCATCGCCAACAGCCGGGGGGCCGGGGCCTGGTGGGTTCTCAACCCCGACACCTATCCCGCACCCGAGGCCCTGGCCCGCATGGTCGAGCGGCTGCAGCGGGGCGACTGTGAGGCGGTGGGCAACACCGTGAACCTGCCGGGCGGGCGAGTGCAGTCGCACGGCGGGTTGTGGCGCAAGCCGTTGGCCCGCGCCGTGTCGATGGGCTACGGCGCGCCCGCCGATGTCGCGCCAGACCCCGTGCAGATCGAGGCGACCCAGAACTATCTCAATGGCGCCTCCATGCTCATCGGCCGTCGGTTCGTCGACGTGGCCGGCCTGATGGACGAGCGCTACTTCCTGTACTGCGAGGAGGTCGAATGGTGCCTCCGCGCGAAGGAACGCGGCCTGAGACTGGGCTACGCCCCGGACGCAGCGGTGCTGCACGAGCAGGGGACCAGCACCGGCCATAGCGCCGATCTGACGACCCGCTCGAAGTTGTCGGTGTACCTGGGCGAGCGCAACCGCCTGATCCTGACCCGCGACCGCTACCCGGCGCTGCTGCCGGTAGCGGCGGTCGCGGCCCTGGCGCTGCTGGTTCTCAGGTTCGGCCGTGGCCGGGCGTGGCGGCAGCTGGGCTATGCGCTACAGGGCTGGGGCGCGGGGCTGATGAACCGCCGCGGGGCGCCGGCATGGAGTTGAACGTGCGGGGCCGCCTGGCTTCCTTGACACCGGTCATGGGCGGGAGCTATGGCACCCCACTCATAATCCGATTCAGCAAGACTTGATGTGGGGGGCTTTGTCCTTGTCGCGAGATGAAATACTGCGCGAAATCACCGAGATCATGCGCGATGTATTTGATGAAGACGATCTCGAAGTCTCTTTGGAAACTTCGGCTGAAGACGTCGAGGAGTGGGATAGCCTCAGCCACGTTCGCCTGATCGTGGCGGTCGAGCGCAAGTTCGGGTTCAAATTCAAGAACTCCGAGATCGAAGCTCTCAAGAACGTCGGCGACCTCGTAAACATGGTTGCAACGAAGACCGCTTAGTATCGTCCCGCTTAGCCTTGGGGTTGGTTTGCAATGCTGCGCGATCTGCCTTGGCTTCCGACGCCGACGGCCGCCTTTCGAGATGAGCTCCGCGCGTTGCAGGCCGAGGCGGCCGGCGCGCGGGCCGACGACTTCGCCCAGAGGGTGATCAGCCTCGCCACCGCGGCGCTGGACGAAGGCCAACTGTCGAAACTCGCGAAGCTGTCGGCCGCCATCGCCGCCGGCGGCCCCGTCGCCGGCCTGGACCGGGTGAAGCTGGGGGTGCTGGGCGACGGCACCCTGAGCCTGCTCGGCCCTGCGATCGCCGGCTCGGCGCTGCGCCATGGCGCAGCGGCCCAGATCGTCGAAAGCGACTACAGCCAGGCCGTCCAGGACGCCACCGATCCGGACAGCGAGCTGCGCCAGGCGGGCCTGGATATGGCGCTGGTCGCCAGCGACGCACGCCTGCTGGGCCTGGACCGCGCGGCGGTGGACGCCGAGGAGGCCAAGGCCCGCGTCGACGCCGCCTTCGAGCGCATCCGGATGATCGCCGACGGCCTTGGCGGGTCGGTGCGGTCCACCGTCCTGGTCCAGACGGTCGTCGCCCCGCTCGAGCCCCTGTTCGGGAGCTACGACCGTGTCGAGGCGGGCTCGCCCTTCGCCATGGTCGAGGCGCTGAACCGCAGGCTCGCCGAGTGGGCGGCCGAAGGCTCCGTGGTGCTGGTCGATATTGCGCGGCTGGCCTCTGTCATCGGCTACGAGAGCTGGGACGATCCGCGCCACTGGCACGCCTCCAAGCTCAGCTTCTCGCCGGACATGATCCCGGCCTACGCCGACGTGGTGGCGCGCACGATCGGGGCGGTGCTGGGCAAAACCCGCAAATGCCTGGTGCTCGATCTGGACAACACGCTCTGGGGCGGGGTTATCGGCGACGATGGCCTGACGGGCATCCAGCTCGGCCAGGGCTCGGCCACGGGGGAGGCCTTCGTGGCCATCCAGCGGCTGGCGCTGGAGCTTCGCAACCGTGGCATCGTGCTGGCCGTCTGTTCCAAGAATGAAGAGGACGCTGCGCGCAGCCCGTTCCGGGAGCACCCGGACATGCTGCTGACCGAGGATCACATCGCCGTCTTCCAGGCGAACTGGACCGACAAGGCGGCGAACCTGCGGGCCATCGCCGAGGCGCTCAATATCGGCATCGACGCCCTGGTGTTCCTCGACGACAACCCGGCGGAGCGGGCCCAGGTCCGCCGCGAGATCCCGCAGGTGGCCGTGCCGGAGCTGCCGGACGATCCGGCGCTCTATCCGCGCATGCTGGCGGCGGCGGGCTATTTCGAGGCCGTGGCCTTCTCCAAGGAGGATCGCGACCGCGCCGGCTACTATCAGGCCAACGCCAAGCGCGCCGCGACGCTACAGGCCTCGGGCGACATGGACAGCTATCTCGCGTCCCTGGACATGGTCTGCGCGATCAACGCCGTGGACCCGGTCACGCGGCCGCGGGTCGCCCAGCTAATCAACAAGTCGAACCAGTTCAACCTGACGACCCGTCGCTATTCCGAGGCGGAGGTCGCCGCGGCCGAGGCGGATCCGTCGCGGCATGCGATCCAGGTGCGGCTGACCGACACCTTCGGAGACAACGGGATCATCAGCGTGATCATCGCCGACAAGGCGGCGGATGCGTGGGCGATCGACACCTGGCTGATGAGCTGTCGCGTCCTGGGACGGCGGGTGGAAGAGGCGGTGCTGGCGCATCTGGCGCGCTCGGCCAAGGAAGCCGGCGCCGGCGCCTTGATCGGGCGCTACATCCCCTCGGCGAAGAACAAGATGGTGGCGCGCCACTACGACAAGCTGGGATTCGAGCGGATCGAGGAAGCGGCGGACGGCGCGGTCGTCTACAGACTGGACCTGGCGGCCTTCGTGGCGCCGAACTTGCCTCTTCACGTCGACGATCGGGTCGGTGTCCCTGCGGAGAATATGGCGTGAGCGAGTCCAAGGCCGAGGCGTTGCGTGAGCTGGTATCGGCCTATCCGGCGACCACCGCGATCATCGAGACCGTGCTGAAGGTCTGGCCGGAACATGCCGCCTACCTCCTCAAGAGCTTCGCGCCGCGGACGCCGGCGATGCTGAAGGCCACCGAGGCCGCGGCCGCCGCTTCGGCCAAGCTGATGGCCGGCCAGGAAGAGACCGTCGCCGCCGACTACCGCTGGACCTGCGACCGGCTGCGCGACGAGGAGCTCTTCTTCCACCGCGAAGGCCGCTATCGCCTGTCGACATTCGCCGAGGCCAACGCCGAGGTCTATTCGGACCACGCGTACATGGGCCGCTACGTCAACGGCCTGCTGCTGACCCAGGTGCTCTGGTACAACCACGTCGCCACCTTCACGATGTTCCTGGACGACGTGCTGGGCGGGGCGAAGGCGCCGTTCGACTATCTTGAGGTCGGCCCAGGCCACGGACTGATGGTCTATTTCGCCGCCCAGTCGCCGCTGTGCCAGACGCTGCAGGCCTGGGACGTGAGCGCGGTGTCCCTTCGCGAGACGCGCGCCGCCCTGGACAAGCTGGGCCTCACCAAGCCGGTGGCCCTGGTCGAGACCGATATCCTGGCGGCGGAACGCCCCAAGGCGAAGTTCGACCTGATCGTGATCTCCGAGGTGCTGGAGCACCTCGAGACCCCGGACCGGGCCCTCAGCTTCCTGCGCGACGCGCTCAAGGACGATGGCCGCATCTTCATCAACGTGCCGCTGAACAGCCCGTCGCCCGACCACATCTACCTGTTCGAGACGCCGGACGACGTGAAGGCCCTGGTCGAAGGCGCCGGCCTGAAGATCGAGACCCTGTCGCTGTTCGCCACCCAGGGGCGGTCCATCGACTCGGCCCTCGCCAACCGGATCAGCGTGTCGGCCGGTGTGGTCGGCAGGCCGGCTTGAGCACGGACCCAGGCGATATGGGTGGACAGCGCCGATCGACGGCCGACGCCGGAGTCGGTTGAGTGCTCTTCAACTCTTTCCTCTTCATCTTCGGCTTCCTGCCCGTCGTCCTGATCCTGTTCTACGCGACAGGGCGCTGGACGAACGTCGCCAAGGCCCTGCTCACGCTGGCGTCGCTGGCGTTCTACGCGGTGTGGAATCCGATCCACCTGCCGCTGCTGCTGGGCTCGATCGTCTTCAACTACTGGGTCGGTGATCGCATCCAGCGTGCGCGGGAGGCCGAGCGAGACGGCAGGGTGAAGGTCTGGCTGGTCTTCGGCCTGATCGCGGATCTCGCCCTGCTGGGCTGGTTCAAGTACGCGAACTTCGTGGCGGACAACGTATTCGGCCTGTTCGACGCCGACAGTCCGCTGCCGCGGATCGTGCTGCCGCTGGCGATCTCGTTCTTCACCTTCCAGAAGATCGCCTATCTGATCGACAGCGCCCGCGGCGAAGCCAAGAAGATGAAGTTCCTGGACTTCGCGCTTTTCGCGGCCTTCTTCCCCCAGCTCATCGCCGGGCCGATCGTCCACTACAAGGAAGTGGTGCCCCAGCTTCAGCGCCGCGTGTTCGCGCGCATCGACTGGCGCAACATGATGATCGGCCTGGTGATCTTCGCCATCGGCCTCTTCAAGAAGACCGTGATCGCCGACACCCTGGCGGGCTATGCCAACACCATGTTCGCAGAGGGCGGGCAGGGCGGCGGGTTCACCTTCGTGGGCGGCTGGCTGGCGGCGATCACCTTCACCTTCCAGCTCTACTTCGACTTCTCCGGCTACTCCGACATGGCCATCGGCCTGGCCCGGATGCTCGGGGTCAAGCTGCCGCTGAACTTCCATTCGCCGCTTCGGGCCTCCAACATCGCCGACTACTGGCGCCGCTGGCACATGACCCTGCAGCGCTTCATCGTGGCCTATGTCTTCCAGCCCCTGTCGGTCCCGCTGAACCGTTGGGCGGCCGAGCGGGGCCTGAAGGGCTGGCCGGCGTTCGCGGCCGGGGTCGGCGTGCCGGCGTTCGTCACCTTCGTGGCGGTCGGCATCTGGCATGGCGCGGGATGGACCTTCGTGCTCTTCGGCCTGATGCACGCCATCTATATCTGCACCAACGAGGCCTGGGACGAGTGGCGCAAGCGCCGCAAGAAGGCGCTGCGCAAGCTGGGCCGCACCCTGGCCGAGCCGGGGCCGGCGCGGGTCGTCGCCTTCCACGTGCTCACGCTGGTCGCGGTGATCTATGGCAACGTCATGTTCCGCGCCGCCACCGTCGGCGACGCAGTTTCAGTCTGGCAGGGGATGACGGCGCTGAACGGGGCGGGTCTCGAGGTGCTAGCCGCCCACGACTGGGGCCTGTGGGCCAGCCTCGCCGTCGCCGCCTTCCTGGTGTTCCTGGCGCCCAACACGCAGCAGATCATGGCGCCCTACGATCCCGCCTATAACTGGAAGGATTGGAAGGCGGTGGGCATTCCCCCGATCCGCTGGACCTGGAAGCCGGACGCCGCTGGCCTGGCGTTCGCCGGGGTGGCGCTGTTCCTGGGCATCATGTTCATCCAAAGGGGGAAGGCCGTCTTCCTCTACTTCAACTTCTGACGGTCATGGCCCGGCTTCACCCCCTCCGCAGCTTCCTGGCCATCCTGGGCGTCGCCCTGGCGGCGGCCGTCGTCGCCTGCCTGCTGCCCGAGAACCCGTACCAGCGCTGGCAGCTGCTGGACGGCACCATCCACAGGAACGCGCGCTGGATCTACGAGCGGATCCACTTCGATCCGCGGCCCGTGGACGTGGTCTTCGTGGGCCCGTCGCGGATCGCGCGCGGTGTCGATCCCATCCGGCTCGAGGCGTCGCTCCGCGCGCAGGGCCGGCCTGTCAATGTGGTCAACTTCGCCTTGCCCGAGGGCGGCCGGAACCTGAACTATGTGATCGTCGAGGAGCTGCTGAAGACCAAGCAGCCCAAGCTGATCGTCATCGGGGTGATCGAGAAGCCCGCGCGGTTCGGGCACCCGGCGTTCAAGTACGTCGCTCCGCGAAGCCTTGTCGTGGATCCGGGGCACTTGGGGAACGCGAAGTATTTCTCGGATCTCGCCTATCTCCCGTTCCGCCAGATGATCCTGTTCGCCGCCGACGTCGCGCCGTGGGCGTCGGACCTCTCCCCCACCTTCGATCCCGCCCAGTATACGCCCGACCGGGGCGTGTCCGACGTGTTCCGGACAAAGGATGGCCGGCTTGAAAGCACCTCGCGGCAGGCCTTCATGGCCGAGCTGGAGGAGGGCGCCCGCGAATTCCGCGAGGGCGTCACGCCGCCGATCCTGCCGCCCGAGCTGGCCGATGTGGAATTCGGCGACGAGCGCGCGAATATCCGGCGCATCGTGGCGGCCGCCCGCCGCCACGGCGTCAGGGTGGCGTTCCTGTCCCAGCCCTACTGGTCCGGCCCGACGACCATCCAGGAAGAGCCATTCTACCGTCGCTACGGCCCCGTCTGGAACGCCGGCTTCCTCGCGTCCCGCGCGGACCTCTACGCCGACTCCGGGCATATGACCCGCCAGGGCGCGGACGTCCTGACGGACTGGCTCACCCCATACATCGCGGCCGAGCTGCCGCCTCGCGAGGCCCCGAAATGACCCGCAATCCTCCGCTGCATCACGTCGGCATCGTGCAGGCGACCGAAGAGGAAGCGCTGGCGCTGATGACGCTGATGGGACTGGAAGAGGACTATCGCGGCTTCGTTCCACAGTTCTCGGCGCTCTGCATCTTCACCAAGGCCGCGACGGGGTCGCCGATCGAGTTCGTGGTGCCGGACGGCGGCCCGCTCGCCAAGTTCAACAAGGGCGCCGGCGGCCTGCACCATATCGCCCTGGAGGTTCCGGATCTGGACGCCTTGCAGCGCGGCCTGGAGGCGGAGGGCATGAAGCTGCTCGAAGCCGAGCACGTGAAGGGCGCCGGCGATTTCCTCTGCAACTTCCTGAGCCCGGTCTACACTCGCGGTATCACGATCGAGTTCGTGCAACTCCTGGCCAAGGGAACCGAAGGCCCGCCCAGATGTTAGCCTTAGTTGAGCAGCTGGCGTTGCCCTTCCTGGCTCTGTGCTGGATCGGCGGCATCGTCGTTATGGCCTGGATCACCTTTCGCCCTGCGGCCGTGCCGCGCGGGATGAAGGATCGCCGGGGCGGCACGTCAGCGCCCGAGTCGATACACCCTCAGGGTCCCCTCACGGCTGCTCAGAGGACTGCGTTGACCCGGCGACGGCGCTTGGCGCGGTAGATCCATCTACCCCGCCCGCGGCGGGACGGGACCCCCCGGAACGCCATCGCGATGGGGGGCGGCATGGAAATCGTGCAGGCACTGAAGCAGCCGCTGTGGGCGCTCAAGCGCACATTGCTTCATCATCGCGAGCGGGAAGGGGACCGGCGCTTCGGGATCGACACGGAGGTCGCGACATTCAATGCGGCGCCCGACCTCGAACGAAGCCCTTATGAACCGGTGCACTATGCGGCGCTGGAGATCATCGACGCCCGGATCCCACTCGGAGGGGCCGACGTCTTCTACGATCTCGGTTGCGGCAAGGGCCGCGTCCTCTGCCACTTCGCCCGCAAGCCGATCCGCAAGGCCGTGGGTGTGGAGTACGACCCGGAGCTGGCCGAGCTGGCCGCGGAAAATGTTCGAACCCTCGCCGCCCGCCGCGCCGAGACATCGGTGATCGTTGGCGATGCGGCTGCCCAGGACTATTCCGACGCGACGCTGATCTTCATGTTCAACCCCTTCGGCGCCGACACCATGCGCCGGGTGCTGGGGCGGGTCTCCGGCCGGTCGGCGCTTCGCATCGTCTACGCCGGTCCGGTCCAGGCGCCGGTCTTCGCCGAGTTCCCTGCCCTACGGGTCATCGACGAGTTCCGAGTCCCGTATGATCTCGGGCGTATGAGCGTCGTGACTTGGCGACACGATTGACGAACGGCCGCAAGCAGTGCACGCGGCATGCCGTTTGCTTCGGTTCGAGCTGGAGCAAACGGGGGGCTCAGTAAACGATGCAAATCTCGGTCATTCCGGCATCGCAGATACCGGAGAGACTCGTCGAGCGTTGGCGTGAACTCCAGCAGTCCAATCCAGATCTTCGCAGCCCATACTTTCGGCCGGAATTCACGCAGATCGTCGGCGCGGCGCGGGACGATGCATCGGTCGCTGTCGTCAACGACGGCGAGGCGTTCTTCCCCTTTCACAACGAGCGGCTGGGCATGGGCGTCGGGCGGCCGATCGGCAGCGGCTTGTCGGACTATCACGGCATCATCGCCCGGGAGCCGGGGGTGTACGACATCCGTGAACTCGTCCGGCGCGCGGGCCTGGCCGGATGGGAGTTCGACCATGCGCCCGCCTCGCAGACGGCCCTGACCGCCTGGGTTCGCAAGACGGCGGAATCCCCCCAGATCGACCTCGGTGGCTGGGCTATCGCCGGCTCCGGCAAGCTGCGGGGAGATGCGGACAATCGCCGCCGCAAACTTGCCCGGGAGGTCGGTCCGGTCGAACTGGAGTTCGATTGCCGCGATCCCGAGGCCTTTCGTCAGTGCCTGCAGTGGAAGTCCGAACAGTACGCCCGCACGGGGCTGAAGGACATCATGCAGACGCCGTGGGTGCGACAGGTGCTAGAGGGGATCCGAGACCGCAGCGATCCGGAATTCGCCGGCGTCCTGTCGGTTCTGCGCGCCGGCGGACGCACGATCGCAGCCCATTTCGGGATGCGATGCTTCGGGACGCTGCACTATTGGTTCCCGACCTACGACACGAGCCTTTCGGTGTATTCCCCCGGCACGCTGTTGCTGCTGGCGATCGGCGACGCCGCCGTCGAGAGGGGGATGACCTCGATCGACCTGGGCAAGGGGGACGCCTTCTACAAGGCGCGCGTCTCCAACGCTTCGACGCCACTGATCGAGGGGATCGTCGTGACCAGCCCCTGGGCGGCCAAGCTGAAGGGCTCGCGCAAGGCGCTGGTGCGCTGGCTGCGCCGGACGCCGATCCGGCGGCCCCTGGAAATTCTGGCCGATAAATTGCGAAGCCGGTGACCAGGCGTCTCATTGCCAAACATTGTCGGTGGCGGCATCCGTTGCAGAACGTGGTTAGCGACGACGTGCCTATATCGCCATTGAAGTATAGAACCGAGCACGCGGGACATTCGGGACGCGCGCGAGCCGAACGAATGAGATGATCGCGTCGACCGGGTGTCGCGCGTCCGAACAGGGGTAGGGGTGCTTTCTTGAGGCGGTCATCTGAGCAGGCCGGCGGACGTCTTCGCCTCGCATTCGTGTGCGCCGGCGACCCCAAGGACGTCCTCACCTGGTCGGGCACACCGCTGCACATGCTCGACGCGCTGGCGCGGGAGTTCGACGTCGCGCCGGTGATCCGTAAGCCCTGGGCGCCCTGGTTCGATTTGGTGCGCAGAGGGGTTCGCCGGCTGAGCCGTGGCGCCATCGACATCTATTGGTGGCCGCTCTGGACGACGCTAGCCGCCTCTAAGACGATCGCCGACATCACCACCAGCGGCTGCGACGCCGTCGTCGCCGTGGCGATCACACCAATCTGCGCCGAGTTGGTGAAGCATGCTCCGACCATCTTCGTGTCGGACGCCACGCTGGCCTCCATGGTGGACTACAATCCGCGCCACAAGGCGCTGGCGCCCTGGCTGAAGAAGAAGGCGTCAGCGCTCGAGAGCGCCTGCATACAGAAGGCGAGCTTCTCCCTGTTCCCGTCGGACTGGGCGAGCCGCTCGGCCGTGAACGATCACGGCGGGGCGCCGGACAGGGTCGTGCAGATTCCCTGGGGCGCGAACCTCGTCGCCGAGCAGATCGTTCCGCCCGAGAGCCGTCCGACTGGAGAATGGCGACTGCTCTTCGTCGGAGCCAACTGGGCGGGCAAGGGCGGTGACATCGCGCTGGAGACCGTCGCCGAGATGCGGCGGCGTGGGCATCGCGTCCATCTCGACGTCGTCGGCAGCCGGCCGCCGCAGCCGACGCAGGTCGAAGGCGTCACGTTCCATGGCTTTCTCGACAAGAACGTGCCGGCCGACGACGAGCGGATAAAGTCGCTTTTCGCGGGCGCCCACGTCTTCTTCCTCCCGACCCAGTTCGACGCGCTGGGCATCGTCTTCGCGGAAGCCGCCTCGTTCGCTCTGCCCGCCGTCAGCTACCGGACCGGCGGCGTGCCTTCGATGGTGATCGATGGCGAGACGGGGGTCCTCCTGGACGAGGGTGCGCCCCCGGCGGCCTTTGCGGACGCCCTGATCGACCTGCTGAGCGATCGACGACGCTACGTGCAGATGGCCTATGCGGCCCACAGCCTGAGCCGAGAGCGGCTGAACTGGGCGGCTTGGGCGGCCGCGGTGCGCGGCGAGATCGAAGCTCGGCTGGGCAGGGAATCGACCGACCCGCCGAAGGCGGCGACTCAGCGGTGAGGCCTCGCGCAGAGGACGGAGCGGCGTATTTCATGCGAGAGCCGCAGCGGATCGCCTGTGACCACGGAGCGGGAACCCCATGCTTACGCTGATGTCAGATGTGGCCCGCAAGTCGCTCGGGCCTGCGTCACGGCGGCGCCTCAAGGGCATGATCGATCCGATCCTGGCCCCGGTGGGCTCGATCCACGGCGCCAAGGGACCCAGCAACAAGGTCGCCCTTACCTTCGATGACGGCCCGGATCCGGTCGTCACGCCCAGGCTTCTCGACTTGTTGCGCACGCGGGGCGTGAGGGCGACGTTCTTCGTCCTGACCGACAAGGCGGCGGACCGCCCCGAGCTTCTGCGTCGCATCGCCGAGGAAGGGCATGAGATCGGCCTGCATTTCGATCGTCATGATCGACTGACGCGGATGCGGCTTGGCGAGGCCCGCAGGCGGGTCCGCGCGGCGCGCGCGTGGCTGGAGAGCCTGACGGGACCCGTCCGGTTCTTCCGCCCGCCGTTCGGGTCGCAGAGCCTGTCCACCTACATGATGGCCCGTTTCGAGGGCCTGGAGGTGGTCTCCTGGGGCCCCTATGCCGAAGATTGGGCCGAACAGGCGCCCGAGACCGCGGCTGGCAAGGTGCTGGGACCGGTGAAGGGCGGCGACATCGTGCTGATGCACGACGGCCTCGAGAAGCCCGAGGGAGAAGCCCTGCCGACCTTCGACCGGGTCAGGATGGTCGAGTTGATCCTGGATGGGCTCGCGGCGCGCAACCTGGCTCCAGGCGCTGTCGGCGATCTGCTGGCGGATGGCGGCCCGCGCCTCTCCGCATGGTTCCGGCGCTGATCGTCGCCCGCCTCTGAAGGCTTAGCGCCCGGGTTCCGTGGTCGCCGAGCGCATCGTCAGCGCACGCATCCGGGGAGTCGCCCTGTTCCGGGGCGCGGCCGCCAGCGCCGCGCGCTCCGCATCCAGCAGGTCCTGCTGTTCCTTGGCGGTCTTTCTGACGCGGTAGACCATGCCCACCAGGAAACCCAGCATCGAGAAGGCGAGGGCGTGGTTGTCGTCCTGGCTCAGCACGCCCCGGATGATCACGAAGACCGTCGCGGAGACGGCCAGCGGCAACAGCAGTGTCTTTTCGCGGGTGTCGAGCGCCGCGGGGCTCTTCAGGATCGTCCGGACCGCGGCGGCGATCGCGAGTACGAACATGCCATAGAAGGCGAGGAAGCCCAGGACCCCGTAGTCCAGCCCGATCGAAAGGTAGTAGTTGTCGATCGTCGTGAAGCCGCCGGGGGAAAATCCCAGCGTTTCGGCGGCCGTGCCCGCGCCATGGCCCCAAGGCTGCCCGAAGATCTTCGGCACGCCCAGGTTGATCTGCTCCTGGCGCGCATCGTTGCTACTGGCCGCTTCGCCGCCGCCAAGCACGAGGACGCGCACCTTGTGAACGAACATCACCGCCATGATCGCGAAGCCGAAAGCAGCAGGATAGGCATAGACGACGGCGGCGGCCATCAGGCTTCGCGCGTTCCTACCGAGTTGAAGGAGCGCCCAGAGCAAGTAATATGCCAGAAAGGACGCCATCATTCCCAAAATACCGAGCCGCGCGTCCGTCATTCGGATGCAGAGAAAGAAGGTTGGGATGAGCAATGCGCATAATACTCGAAACCATACACTGTATTTTTGCATCGCGAAATGAATGCAAAATGGCGTGAATAGCGCAAGACACTCTGCAAATGATAGGGGGCTGGCGTAAATGGATTTTGCTCTATACATATCTCCGCGAAGAATTACTTGCATGTACTTTGCGGCCAGAGCATCGTCGATTTTGAGAAAAGGCGGTACGTGGTTCAGCCACAGGGGATGCTTCATCATGTTCTCAAATATGGCGACAATCGCCATTGGCAAACTCAACATGATGAAAAGCGTGGCGTAGCGTTCGACCCTCCCAGGTTTCCGCGCGACCCACATGCCAACAAGGAACATGGTCGTCCAGTTGACTTGCGCCAAGGCCGCAGTGTTCAGGGAGGCCGCCGGGTCTTTTGAAAGCGGGATAGTTATAAATTGGATCGCCAGAAACGATGAGGCGGCGAACCAGAAGCCGGGCGGCGCCCTTAGCGTTTCGGCCAGTTCGCCGCGGAAGACCGAAGACGACGAGAGGGATATCAAGAACAGAAGAGCGAGCGGGAAGCTGGTGAGCCGCAGGGCCGTGATCCAGGGCAGGCCGGGCAGCGAGAGCGCCAGATAGTTGGGCCACACCAGAAGGCTGATGAGGACTCCCGCATAGAAGGCTTCCATCGACGTGGTGGGCGCGTTGTGGGTCTCAGGCAGCGCCCAGATCGCGAGCAAGACCAGGATAACGATCGGCACCGCGAACGGCACCAGTAGATAGGGCGCCGTCAGCCCGAACATGAAGCCATAGGCAACGCAGATTATGCCGAGCGCGATCGGGAAGACGATCCTGGCGATGATCCGGGCCGGATGGCGCGGATTGATGTAGGGGCGCATGATCGCGAAGCGCGGCTCGGTGAGCTTGCGCCAGGGCCACAGCACGACCCACGTCAGCCAGCGAATGACCAGCGCAGCGCCCCACAGAAGCCACGCGCGGGGCGTCTCCGGCCTAATGTCGGCGTTGCTGTCCAGGGCTCGGAGGAACCCAACCACTTTCTGGAGCATGGCCTGGATGCTACGCTCCAGTCATTGACGAGGGGTTCAGCAACCCAGGCGGTCCAAGAGACGCGTCGATCCCTGCTGAAGCGCGCTGGATACCGAGAGCCATGCTGAAAGTTCGATCCAAGTTTGTCGTCGTGATCGCGGCGGCCGTCGGAGGCCCCTTACTGATCGCATGCAACGACGCGCAAACCAAGCCGGCGCCCGCGGCTCAGGAGGTCGCCGAAGCGCCGAAGGCGAAGACCGTGACCGTCAAGACAACCCAGGAACTGTTCACGGCCCTGATGACCGCGCGTGGCGGCGACACCTACCTGCTGGCGCCGGGTCAATACAGCGCCCTTGGCTTGCGCGGCGCGAAATACGGTGGTTCCGGCGTGACCATCAAGTCGGCCGATCCGAAGAACAGAGTCACCATGGCGGGCATTGAACTCGCCGACTGCAGCGGGCTGTCCTTCGAGGATATCGAGGTCACCATTAACCAGCGCACTCAGACCGCTCTGAATGTGAATGCCTGCAGCGGCGTTCGCCTCAGCAGCCTGGACGTCCATGGCCCGCCCGGCGCTCAGAATGGCGGCCTGTTATTCCGCAACAGCACCAACGTCATCGTCAACGACACGGACTTCCATGACCTGGGTACGGCCGTTCGCAACGTGGACAGCAACTACGTCACGATCTCGGGAAGCCGATTCAGGGATATCCGAGGGGATGGCGTCCAGACCACCGGTACGTCGAACATCACGATTACGGGCAATCACTTCACCGATTTCCACACCGCCCCGGGGGATCACCCGGACGCGATCCAGTTCTTCACGGTGAACCAGAAGGCCGAGGTTCACGACATCATGATCACCGACAACGTGATCGTTCGCGGCAAGGGTGACATTACCCAGGGCATCTTCATGGGAAATGAGGCCGATCTGGCGTACGTGGACGTAACGATCTCGGGCAACAAGGTCGTCGGCGCGATGTGGAATGGCATAGCGATCGGCAAGGGCCGGAACCTCAGTATCACCAACAACATCGTCCAGGGCTATGTGGACCAGAGTTCTTGGATCATGGCGGAGGGCGCAGTGAACGCCGTGATCTCGAACAACCGCAGTACGGACTATGTCGACAAGGACAACAAGAGCGCCAAGTTCAAGGACAACAAGCGGCTGAAGCTAGGCAAGGTTGGCGACGTTTCTGCGCTGGAATTGCCGCCCTTGCCCCAGGAAAACTGAGCCGTTCCGCGCGCGGGTCAGCCGCGCCCAGTCTTCGCCGCCCGCGTTTCGAACACTGATTTCAGGAACGCGATCAATTCGGCGGGTTCCGTCGTCGCGCGTCGCGGCTCCCGTGTCTGCGTCGCCGCCAGGGCCGTGCGGAGTTCGTCGGCGTTCCGGGCCAGCTGGACCAGCCCGCGCGCGGCGAAGGCCTCGGTGATCTCCGATTGGTGGTCGTCGTAGTGCTCGCCCAGGCTGGACAGCCGGGGCATGGCGATGACGTGGCAACCCTGGCGCAGGGCGGTGATCAGCGATCCTGTACCGCCGTGGCACACGACCACGTCAGCTTTGACGAGCAGATCCTGAATGTCCTGGAACGGCATGGTCTCGACTGCGCCCAGGCCGTCGGGTTTCAACCCGCCGACGCCGGTCTGCACCACGAGGTCGTGGGGAATCTCGCCGGCCGCCTTCAGCTCGGCGACCGAACTCACCAGGCGGTCGAAGGGCAGGGTGGCGCCCACCGTCGCGAACAGCAGTTGCTGCTTGTCGGGGCGCGGCCCGTCCAGCAGGCGCAGGGGATCGAACACCTTGGCCTTGGGATAGTAGGACGCCAGGGCCTTCGACTGGACCACCACGTCATGCGCCAGCGGCGCGGCCAGCCGCCCGAAGAGCGACGGGCCGTCGAACCTCGCGAAGGACTCGACCACCACCACGTGCGCGCCCAGCAGCCGGCCCCACAGGACCGCGAAGAACACTGCCCCGGCGCCGGTGCTGACCACCACGTCGGGCCGTTCCTTGAGCATGATCGCGGCCGAGCGGAAGAAGTTCTGCACCGCGCCGCGCAGCATCGTGAACACGCCATGCATGCGCGCCTGGCCCGCCGCGTAGTGCGGGACGAAGTGCGTGCGGTGCTGGGCCGAGAGGCTGTGCCCCAGCGCAGTGTCCTCGGTGACGAAGAAGTAGTCGTAGGCCGACCACGCAGGCTCCAGATCGAGGATCTGGCGCACATGGCCGCCCCCGGATCCCGCCAGGCACAGGCGAAGCGGCCGCGACGACGGCCTGGGATCACGACCTTCGCTTGTGGAACTCAAGGCTTGCTGCTCCCGGACATTTCGGCGGGCTTTTGGCACGCTATTCGCAAACAAACCATGCGAGCCTGGCGGACGCGATGGGCGCTCCGCAGGCGGCGTCCGCCGACCCTTGCTCACACATTGTTCACAAGCGATATTGTACCGGAGCGAGACACTGCGGTGATTTGGGAGGGAAGGGGCTGGCGCGCCGGCTTGGTCCCGCGACCCCGTTGACGCTCGGTAGACCAACAAGGGGCAATACAAAATGCGCTCATTCCGTGGCCTGTCCTTGGCCGTTTCGGTTTGCCTGCTGCTCGCAGCCTGCGGTGACAAGGAGCCCAAGGGCCAGGTCGTCGCCACGTTCGACGGCAAGGAGATCACCGCCACCGAGCTTCGCAACGAGATGGGCGCCTTCCAGGCCCCGAACGCGCAGGTCCGCAAACAGGCCGAGCAGCAGGCGCTGAACAACATCCTGTCGCGCAAGGCGCTGGCTCAGGCGGCGGAGAAGGCCGGGGTGGCCAAGACGCCGGAATTCGCGCAGCAAGAAAAGGCGATGCACGAGGCCCTGCTGGTCCGCTCCTGGCAGGCGCAGATCGCCAAGCTGACGCCTGAGCCGAGCAAGGTCGAGGCCGACAAGTTCATCGCCGAGCATCCCGACATGTACGCCGCCCGCAAGGTGTGGGTGGTGGATCAGCTCAGCTTCCCGCGGCCGACCGACCCCAGCCTTGCCGAAGCCATGCGGCCCCTGACAACGCTCGAGGATGTCGCCGCGCTGCTGGCCAGCCGGAACATCCCGTCGCGTCGCGCCGAAGGCGAGATCGACGCCCTGGGCCTGGATCCGCGGTTCACCGCCCAGATCATCAAGCTTCCCCCTGGTGAGGTGTTCGTCGTCCCGAACGGCAACGTCCTGGTCGCGAATCGCATTCGTGAGACCCGCGTCGTGCCGCTCACCGGCGATCAGGCCGTTCGCCATGCGACCGCGCTGCTGAAGAACCAGCGGACGCGCGAAGCCATTCAGCGGCAGTTCAGCTCGGTGGTGGCTGCATCCAAGAAGGAGATCAAATACGCCAAGGCGTATGAGCCGCAGCAGCCGAAAAAGGCCGCCGCGCCGGCCGCCGCGCCTAAGAAATAGGTATGTTGGCGCTGTCCGGACGGGAACGGATCAAGCGGTGAGGCAAGGCAGGGTCATGACGCTTAACGAACGGCGGCGCAGTTGTTGGGTGGCGCTTGCCGTCGGCGCAGGGGGCGTTGTGCTGTGCGCTGGGTCGGCTCATGCGCAGGCGGGGGGCGGCATGCCGTCGGCTGGCGGCGCGCAAAAACCGTTCACCGTCGATGTGATCGGAGCGATCCTCTACGATAGCAATGCGGCGAGGGGGCAAGACCAGATCGCCGTCGCGCGGGATCTCCACAAGAGTGAAGTCACCTACTCCCCCAGTGTCTTAGTGACCGTCAACCGGCCGCTCGGTCGGAATCTGGTGTTTCTGAGCGCGGCGGGGGGATATGACTTCCATAAATATAACAAGCAACTCGAAAGCGGGCGGGTAGACGTCTCTGGTGGCGGCATGGCGCGGCTGGGGCCGTGCGGCCTTAGTTTGACCGGTGGTTACGCGGTTCGGCAAAGCGACCTTGAGGACCTGCCGCTGCGGGTTACCCGCAATCGTCAAACAACCCGAAGCGTCGCTGCCCAGACCTCGTGCTTCGTCGGTACCGGCCTGACCGGGTTCCTGGGTGTCAGCGCGAGCGACACCAGCAACAGCGCCGACTTCAACCTCGTCGATTCCGACTCTGTGTCTCTCAACGGCGGCTTTGGCTATGGCAACCGGCGATTGGGAACGGTGCAGGTCATCGGCGGCTATACAAGATCGAGCTACGGCGAGAGCGCCAACCCGCTGGTCCGGAACCAACCCGGGTTCAACGCATACAATATCGGGCTGCAGTATTCGCGCGAGATCGGAAACCGCCTCAGCGGCAACGCCAGCATCACATATCAGACGGTTGACAGCAGCGATCCCCTGATCGGCAGCTCATCGAATCTGTCGGGCACCGGCGCATTGGATTACCGGCTCAACTCCCGCATGGGCCTTAATCTTATTTACTCACGAGGTGCGGCGCCTTCGATCGTCGAAGGCTACGACTACATCCTGGACGAGTCGGTGGGCCTCAGCGCGCGCTACTCTTTGTCATCTCGTATCCAGTCCTCGTTCGGCGCCAGATGGGCCAAGACAGACTACAAGGGAAGAACCCAGGTGCTTCTCGATGTTCCGACGGACGAACGGACGCGAGCGCTGTTTGCCCAGGTCTCGATGCAGTTGGGCAGGACCGCTACAGTCTCTCTGAACGTCAACCAAACCAAACGGACGTCAAACCCCGACGTGTTCGACTATACGGCCTACCAAGTGGGCGTCACAGCGAAGAAGTCTTTCTGAGTTTGCCTGCGGAGACCATGAGATGCGCTTCTCTATAACCCGGATGATGCTGGCCCTGGT
This sequence comes from Phenylobacterium sp., assembly GCF_004297125.1. Taxonomy (GTDB): domain Bacteria; phylum Pseudomonadota; class Alphaproteobacteria; order Caulobacterales; family Caulobacteraceae; genus Phenylobacterium. The sequence goes on from NZ_SCVD01000024.1 coordinate 22,400, forward strand.
GTTCGTATTGGCCGCGCCGCTGGCTGCTTTCGCGCAGCCCGTGCCGGCCGCGCCTGCCGCCGCTCCGACGGCCGCAATTCCGCCCGCCGCGACTCCGCCAGCCGCGTCCCTGTTTTCGACCGACCTCGCCGGCGACCGGCAGTACACCCTGGGCATCGGGGATACCATCGAGGTGGCGGTTGTCGGACGCTCCGACTTCAATGGCCGCGCGCGGATCGGCAGCGACGGCGCCGTGCTTCTGCCGTTCCTCGGCGCGGTCCCCGCGACCAACCGGACTCCGGGGCAACTCGCCGATGAGGTCCGGGCGGCCCTGGAGAAAGGCGGATACTTCTCGAACCCGGTCGTGCGGATCGATGTCGTGGGCGTGGCCAGCCGCTACGTGACGATCCTGGGCGCCGTGGGCGCGCCGGGTCTGATGGCGCTGGATCGGCGCTATCGCCTCTCGGAAATCCTCGCCCGCGCGGGGGGCAAGAGCGAGGCCGGCGTCGACTATGTCATTCTCACCCCGGAGACCGGCGCCTCGAAGCAGTACAAGATGGCCGATCTTGCCACCGGAAGCGGTGAACAGGATCCCTATGTCAACAATGGCGACAAGATCTATGTCCCTGCGGCGCAGACAGCGCTGTTCTACATTACCGGCCAGGTCAAGAATCCGGGCTCCTATCCCGTGACGGAGGGCCTGACGCTCCGTATGGCTCTGGCCCGCGCGGGCGGCCTCACCGAGTCCGGCAGCGACAAGAAGGTAAAGATTAACCGGAAGGGTGAGACGGTGAAGAGCGTCAAGCTGGACGAAACCATCGTGGAGCCCTCCGACATTCTCACCGTCGGCGAGCGGCTGTTCTAAGGACCCGGGCCCGATCCCATGAACATCCTTCAGTTCCTTAGAATATTCTGGGCGCGACGGCTGATCGTACTGATCGCCGTCATATGCTCTTTCGTCGGCGCGTATATCGTCGTGTCGATCGTCCAACCGCGATACGAGGCGGTTTCCCGTGTCGTCCTGAACATGGCGCTGCGACCCGACCCGGTCACCGGCGAGGTCGTCAGCGCGAGAGAGGGTGCGGCGTATTTCGAATCGCAGATCGAACTCACCAAGGATTATGCGGTGACGGGTCCGGTGGTCGATGCTCTGGGATGGCTGACTGACCCCTCCCGCATAAGCGCCTATTCACGGCGCGACCCGTCGGACACCCGCGACTTTCGCCGCTGGCTCTCGCAGGAAGTCGAGAGCAGCACTAAGGCGAGCATCGAGGGCGCGGGCTCAACGCTCGCCATCACCTTCCGGGCGCCGTCGCCGCAGATCGCCGCTGTTGGCGCCGAGACACTGCGCACCGCCTTCCTTCAGGCGAGCCTTGCGCAGCGCCTGAAAGATGCATCGGCCAACGCGAAGTTCTTCAACGCCCAGGCCGAAGAAGCTCGGAAGCTTGCCGAGACGGCCGAGAACACCAAGGCACAGTATGAAAAGGCCACCGGCATCATCATGCAGGGGCGAGAGTCCGACCTTGACAGCGAACGCCTAGCCGCGCTCGCGGGGCAGGCGACCGTTGGGCTCGGGCCGGGGGCGAGCGCCGCTTCTGGTGGCGTGAGCGCGGCGATGCAACTCGCCCAGATCGACGCCCAGATCGCCGACGCGGCAAAGCGGCTCGGCCCGAACCACCCTGAGATGCAGGCCGCGCGCATCCGGCGCGACATGGTCGCCAAGGTCGCGGCCCAGGAGGCTGCGAATGAGAACGCCGTGACCAGCGGCGCGGCAGGCGCCGCAGCGATCTCGCGTGCGCTCGCGGAGCAGAAGGCGCGCGTCATCGGCCAGCGTGACCAGGTCGAGCGGCTGCGGCAACTTCAGGCGGAGGTGGACCTTCGTCGCGACCAATACCGCTCCGCGGCCGCCAAGGCTGCGCAGTATACGATCGAGGCTTCGGTTTCCGACTCTGGCGTGACGCCGCTGGGTATCGTGGTGACGCCGTCGAGCCCCATCTTCCCGAACAAGCCGCTGATCCTGGGTGGCGCTGTTGGCCTCGGCTTCGGGATGGGCATGGCCCTCGCGCTCCTCCTGGAACTTCTGAATCGTCGCGTACGCAGCGTCGATGATCTCAAGCTGTCGAGCGACATCCACTGCATCGCCGTGATTGAGGAACCCAGCGGTAAGAATCCCGCGCGTAAGCTCCGTCGGGCCATTCGCAATCTCTTTCCCCGATGGACCGGAGCGCCCACGTGACGAGTGCGACACGCACGGCCGAACGACCCGGTGGAGCCGCGCCCGATGGTGCGAGCCTGGCGAAATCGGAAGTGCAATTCTCTCCGAACCTGGTGACGCTTTCGGCGCCGCTGAGCTCCGGCGCGGAATCCATCCGCGTGCTCCGGACTCACGTGCTGGCGCAGCATGTCAACGCGGGCCGACGCGCGCTGGCGATCTGCGGTGCAAGCCTGGGCGTCGGGTGCACGTTCGTGTCCGCGAACCTAGCCGTGGCCCTGGCCCAGAGCGGCCTGAAGGTGCTGCTGGTGGACGCCGACCTTCGCGCGCCACGCATCCAGGAATTCATCCGGCCGGCCAGCCCAACTGGCGGCCTAGGCGCATGCCTTCGCGCGCCAGGTTCCGCCATTAGCGACTTTATCGAGGAGGATGTGTATCCAAACCTCTCGGTCATGTTCGCTGGCGAAGAGTTGGTCGACACCCAGGAACTGTTGGCGCGGGAGTGGTTCGACGAGGTGATGAAGTATTGCCTGCGCGAATACGACGCGACGATCGTCGACACGCCGCCGGCGAACACATCCTCCGACTGCCGCCGCATCAGCAATGTGGTCGGCTATAGCCTGCTGGTGGCCCGCCGCAACCGGAGCCTGGTGTCCGACGTGAAGACCCTGGCCGAACAGTTGATCGACGACCACGTGAAGGTGGTCGGCACCCTCTTGAACGCGGACTGAGATGACGGAAGCCGTCGCAAATCCGCCTTCGGAAGCGCTCAAGGCGTGGCTGGCGCGCTGGCCGTTGCTGCTGGGCTTCGTCGTGCTCGGGATCTCGACGATCTCGACGCTTGGCAAGCAGGTCTGGTCGCGGGAGGAGGGGGCGCATGGTCCGATCATCCTGGCGACGGGAGCCTGGCTGATCTGGCGGCAGGCGGCTTCATTCAAGGAGAACGCCCGACCTGCTTCGCCCTGGCTGTTGGCCTTGGGTCTCCTGGTCGCGCTACCGCTCTTCATCTTCGGCCGGGCCTTCGATTTCATCAGTCTGGAGACAGCGGGCCTCTATATCGTCGGCCTGACCATGCTCTACTCGGTGTTCGGCCTGCCGGCGCTGCTGAAGAACTGGTTCCCGCTGTTCTACATGGCGTTCCTGATCCCGCCGCCGGGCTGGCTGCTGGACAAGATCACCGCGCCGCTGAAGCAGTTCGTCTCGTATTTCTCGACGGAGGCGATGTACCTCGTCGGCCTGCCCATCGCCCGCGAAGGCGTCACGATCCGGGTGGCGCAGTACCAGCTCCTGGTGGAAGACGCCTGCTCCGGCATGAACTCGCTCATCGGTCTTTCGGCGATCAGCCTGTTCTACATCTACCTTCTGCGAGGTTCGTCGCTGCGTTACGCGGGCCTCCTGACGCTGTTCGTGGTGCCAATCGCCATCGTCGGCAACATCGGCCGCATCATTATCCTGATCCTGCTGACCTACTTCTTCGGCGACGAGGTTGCGCAGGGTTTCGCGCACCAAGCCGCCGGCGTCTTCCTGTTCGCGATCGACCTGCTGCTTGTCTTCGCCCTGGACAGCCTGCTCGCTCGCACCCTTCCCAAGTCCTGGCGGCCCGCATCGTGATTGCTCGACGTGACCTCCTGATCGGCGGCGCCTGTGTCGCGGCCGCCGGTGTCGGCGCGGCGCTCAAACCGCGCCGCAACGTGTCGTTGCTGGCCAAGAACGAGACGCTGGCGAACATCGTGCCGGCGAAGTTCGGTCCTTGGCGATCCGAGGACGTCGGCGACCCGATGGCGATCAACGGTCCGGAGACCCTGTCGGCGCGGCTCTACAATCAGTTGGTCTCGCGCATCTATACGAACGACGAGGCGGGAGCCTCGGTGTTCATGCTGCTCGCCTACGGCGGACGGCAGACCGACGAACTCCAACTGCACCGGCCGGAAATCTGCTATCCGGCCTTCGGTTTCGAGCTTCTGCGCAACGAACCGACAAATCTGGATCTCGCGAAAGGGGTCGTGATCCCGGCACGCCGTCTTCTGGCCGACAGCGAGAGCCGGCGCGAGAGCATCGTCTACTGGACCCGCATGGGCGAATACCTGCCTTCATCGGGCGGCCAGCAACGCGAGGATCGATTCCGCATCGCGATGCAGGGGATCATTCCTGACGGCCTGCTGTCGAGGTTCTCGACTATCGCGACGGGCCCGGCGGACGCGTGGACAGAACTCGAGACCTTCGTGACCGCCCTGGTCGCCGCGACGCCAGCGAAGCACCGCAAGGTCCTCATCGGCACGGAACGTGCGGACGCGCTAGCGGCGCAGACCAAGGCCTGATGGCCCGCCAGCCCAGAACCTCTACTTGCGGAAGACTTGGTCGCCGTCGCTCGCCATGTGAGACAGTTTGGCGCTAACCTGCGCGCGGGTCAGGCCCATCATGACCTCGTTCCCGATCGTAGCAGGTGCCCCGGTCCTGTTGTCGTAGATCATCCAGTTGTCGCCGGCGCCGTCCTTGCGGGCCTCGTACCGGGGGCCTTCGCGGCTCTCCGTCTCTTCGCGCCGCATCTTCGCGGCCATGGCGAAAATCTCCGCCTGCTTGGCATTGCTGCGGGCTTCGGCGTTATCGATCATCCGCTCGGTGCTGATTCGAGCGTCTTCCGCCGCTTCCTCCACCTGGGTCAGCCCGCGGCCGCAGCCCGCCAGCAACAGGGCGGTCGAGACAAAGACTAAACTGGTCCGCAACATAGGTAGGGCCTTCGCGTCCGCCGGCTCCCATGGTAGCCGGCATTCGCCCCGGCGCAACGAACAGTTCAGGCGTCTCTTGTCGCCAAAGCGGTGCGTGGCCGGCCATGTTTGAGGTTTGTTTGGATCGCGCCGGCATAGTTATGGCGCAGCCGCTTCCGCCATCGATGCGGGCGGTCCGAAGCCGGGAAAACGCCGTTGAGATCTTTGTCCCAGGCCGTTCGGACGCTGATGAGCGGCGGCATGCTCAAGAACATCTTCGTCGTGGGTTCATCTCACGCCTTTATCTACGCCAACACCTTCTTACGCGGCGTATTCCTCGCGCGGATCCTCGGGCCGCACGATTACGGTCTGGCGCTCATTCTGATCTCGATCACCGGGGCATTGGATCTCTTCGCCGACGCAGGCATCGACCGGTTCGTGGTGCAAAGCCGCTTTGGACATCGCAGCGACCTGATGCGGACGGCCCATGCCTTTCGTGTCGGTGGGTCGGCCGTCGTGGGCCTCGCCATCGTGCTGCTGTCGTATCCGGTGTCCCGGGCCTTCGACGCGCCTGAGCTCTGGCTGCCGATCGCGCTGACGGGCGGCATCGTCACCATCCGCGGGTTCGTCAACCTCAGCTACAAGCTCCAGCAGCGCGAACATCGCTTCGGACGCGAGGCCGGGATTCAGGCGACGATCTACACCGTCGAGCTGCTGGCCACGACTTTGGTCGCCTTATGGACCAAGAGCTATTGGGCCGTGCTTGTGGGCGCTTACCTCAACGCGATTACCCAGATCGTGCTGTCGCACATGCTTGCGAACGGGAAGTACAGCTTCATTCCCCGGGGCAAGCTGGTGGGGCTGGTCAGCCGCTTCTCGTTGCCAATCTACATGAACGCCGCGCTGCTGCTGGCCTCGGCGCAGGGCGACCGCCTGGTGATCGCGGCCTCCTTCAGCAAGACCCAGCTCGCGTTCTACGCGGCCGCCTCGGCGATCGGCGCAGGCGTCACGGGCCTGGCCGGTTCCATGACGATGAACATCATGCTGCCGAGACTGGCGCCACGGGACGGGGGACCCGGCCTCTCGCGCCGGCACATCAATCAAATTACGGCGCTCTTCATCGGTGGGTCGCTCGTGTTTCTGGCTGCGATCACCTTGGCTGGGCCGACGCTGGTGGGACTTCTCTATGGGCCCGCCTTCGTAGGCCTGGGAACGCTGGTGTTCGCCGCAGCGATCGCGCAGATGATCCAACTCGAACAGAGCTGGCTCACGACACTTCTGATGGCAAACGGCCTTACTGCGCGTTTCCCAATGATCACCATCATGCGGGCGGCTGCGTTCCCCACAGCGTTGGTCCTGGTGAGCCTCGGCTTCTCGATCCTGGCCGTCCCCCTGGCGTTCGCGTTCGGCGCGACCCTGTCCTTGGCCGTATCGTACCATGCGGCCAGTGGGCTCAAACTGATCGATGGCCGGCTGATCGTGGTCTCATTCGCGCGCGTGCTCCTGGCCTCGGCCGCCGTCCTCCTTCTGGCGCGGAGTTGGGCCGTGGCCTAGGCTGACCGAGTCACGCTGCAGGAAGCCTCGCCGGGAAGGGCACGGGGGGCGTAAGGGACATGCCACTTGCGCGGGGTGAATGTGCGAAGTACCGCGCCGCGCGCCCGCACGATGTCTGGCCAGCTCCAGTACCCGGGGGTTCGCGTCGGGGGACGCTCAAGAAGGAAGACGGATGCCGCAGCTGCGGGAATTCATAAAGCGCAACATGCCGACAGGGCTGCGCAACGCTGTGGTCGATGTCCGCGACCTGTTCGCCGCGCCGGCGCTCGAGGACATCGTCCTGCACGACTACGCCTTGGCGCCAGACGCCGATGCGCGCCCGCGCCTCTCGCTGGTGATCCCGAGCGTGGACCCGGCTGGCGCGTTCGGGGGCGTGACGACGGCCATCGACATCTTCCTGGACCTCTGTGTGAGGACCGGCGCCCAGGCACGGATCATCACCGACGATTTCGAGCGTCGTCTGGACCGCAGCTTCATCGATCGTCGGGCGGCGGGGATCGGCCTGGATCCGGCCTCCGTCGAGATCGCGCGCCGAACCACCGAAGTTCCCACCATACAGGTGCGTTCGCGGGACATTTTCATCGCCTATAACTGGTATATTGCGCTCAACGTCCGTTCGCTCATCGACCAGCAGGCGGCGCACTTCGGCGGGGCTCCTCGACCGTTCCTGTACGTGATCCAGGACTACGAGCCGCTGTTCTACAGGCTCTCGTCTACGCACATGCTGGCGCGTTTGGCCTTCGATCCGGGGCGGCCGTGCTGGGGCCTGTTCAACAGCTCGCAGCTCCACGCGTTTTTCGAGGCGCAAGGCCATCAACTCGAGCACAGCTACGTCTTCGAGCCCAAGATCCCGCGGGGCCTGCGTCCGGCGCTGGAGGCCGGACCGATCGCCAAGACCAAGCGCATCCTGGTCTACGGCCGCCCCCAGATCCCGCGGAACTGCTTCCCTGCGGTGGAGAAGGGCCTGAGGCTGTGGGCGGCGCGATATCCTCAGTTCGCGGATTGGGACGTCGCGTCGGCGGGCCTGACGCACAAGCCTGTGCCGATCGGGGCCGGTCGGGCCCTTCGCTCGCTGGGGAAGCTGCCGCTCGAGGACTATGCCAACACGTTGCGGACCACCGCCGTCGGCCTGTCCCTGATGGCGTCGCCGCATCCCAGCTACCCGCCGCTCGAGATGGCCCACTTCGGCGCGCTGACGATCACCAATCGGTACGCCAACAAGGACCTGGGGCCCCTCCACGACAACTTCATCTCGATACCCGACATCGACGCGGCGACCATCGCCCACGCGCTGGCCCAGGCATGCGAGCGGTTCGAGGCCGAGCCGGATATCGGCTGGCAGGGCAAATCCCGGATGCCCGGATATCTGGACCCCGCCGAATGGCCGTTCCTGTCGGAGTTGGCTTCGGACCTGAAGGTGGTCTGGGACCGCTGACGGCTCGGGCGCCTCGCTAGCGGAGGGCGAGCCAAGCCTGACGGACGGGCTCGAGGCGCGGTGGGACGTCCTGATCCAACGGGTGCTTCACTTCGAAGGCCATGCCGGCCAGGTCGCCGCGTCGCCACTTCAGCACGACCTCGAACGCCATCCCAGCCTGGAAATTGATCAGAATGAAGCGCGGCGGGACCTTGTGAAGATGCGAGAGTTCAATCTTCGCGCCGCTCTCGCTCAGGTCCTTGATGACGCAGTCGGCCCATATGCCCAGCTTGTCGCCATGCATGATCCGGCCGCGCGTATTGATAGATACCCGCGGTTCGGCGCGCCGGTCGAGGAAGGATCGGGCGTTAGTCATCCGATTACCTAACCAGAAAAACGCTTTAGAAGTCCTTCGCTTGTGACGGTTACCGTGCGGCGCGTGGACGCGGCGTAGTCTAGCGCGGCCGGAACAGCACTTCACTCACCCGCCGCGCGCCGTCCACACGGTCGAGTTGCACCACCACGTCGATGACGCGGCTGACGTAGGTCTGCACCTTCTCCCAACCCAGATCGACGCCGGAGGTGAGGGCCAGCAGGGCGATCTGGTCCAGCGCGCCCGCGGGGCTGTCGGCGTGGATCGTGGTGAGCGAGCCGGGATGGCCGCTGTTCACCGCGCGCAGGAAGGCGAAGGCCTCCTTGCCCCGAAGTTCGCCCAGCAGGATCCGATCGGGCCGGAGGCGCAGGGACGCGGCCAGCAGGGCGTCGGCGTCGACCTTGGCCTCGCCCAGTTCGCCCCGCACGGCCACGAGGCCGACACTGTTGGCGTGGTCCAGCCGGACTTCCGGCGCGTCCTCGATCACCACCAGGCGTTCCTCGCGGTCGATCTCCTTGACGAGGGCGTTCAGGAGGGTGGTCTTGCCGCTGCCGGTGCCGCCGGAGATGACGATGGTCTTGCGGCGCTTCACCGCCATCTTGAGGAAGGTGTGGAGGTCGCCGCTCTCCAGCACGGCCTCCAGCTCGGCGTCGGCCTCCCGGGTCTTTGCGGCGTCGGTGCGGTGGGCCGCGTCGAACAGGCCGTCGCGGGCCAGATCGCCGACGCTCATGTCCGAGATCAGGTGCTTGCGCACCGCCATGGCCAGGCCGCCGCGGGTGGCCGGGGGCGCCACGACCTGCACGCGGGCGCCGTCGGGCAGGGTGGCCGACAGCAGCGGCTGCTCGCGGTTGACGCCCTGGTGGCTGGCGGCGGCGATCTGGCGGGCCAGGCGCTGCAACGCCATCTCGTCGAGTTCGTCGGCCGGTTCGCGGCACATGGCGCCGCCGGTGGTCTCGACCCACACTTCGCCCGGCCGGTTGATCAGGACGTCGGTGACGTCCGGCCGCGAGAGCCAGGGAGAGAGGGGCGCCAGATAGGCGGAAAGATAGACGTTCGCGGTCATCGCACCACGGATGAGAAGTCCAGGTCGCGGGCCACCGAGACCTGAACCGGAGAGCCCTGGGCCACCTTGATGGTGTCGGGCATGTCGATCTGCTTCTGCAGGGCGATGGCGGCGGGGTTCGAGCCCTGGCCGCCGGCGCCGCCGATCACCAGCGTCGTGCTGTCGCCGCTGCTGGCGCTGTTGGCCAGCGCCTGGCCGCCGGCGCTGATGACGGTCAGCAGGATCGAGGAGCCGAAGCGGCGCACGAAATGGGTGTCCACCTCGCCCGACAGGCCACCGCGGCCGAGCTCGTCGGTCGCCGGCGAACCCACGTCGATGGTGACGCCGGTGGGCGTAATGATCCGCGACCAGACCACGAAGGCCCGGGTCTGGCCCACGGCGGCGGCGCTCTTGTACTGGCCGACCAGCCGCGAGCCGCGCGGGATCAGCACCCGGCTGCCGTCGAAGCTGCGGACATCGCGGCTGACCACCGCGCGGACGGCGCCCGGGAGGTCGGAATTGATCGCCGTCTCCAGGGTGGCCGGGATCACCGAGCCCTGCGGCACGGTGCGGCCCAGGTCGCGCATCTGGGTGGCGCGGGCGGTGTCGCCCAGGCCGCGCGTGACGCCGGCTGCGAACCGCTCATCGGCTGACTGGCGCACGTCGTTGGCCGGCGCAGGACCGGCCACGGCCTGGTTGGGGGAGGTGTTCGCCTGGGCGAGCTGGACGCCTTCGGCCGCGGCGCTGGCGGCGCCGAAGTCGACGACGACCGTGGGCGCGCGCCAGTGCGCCTGCTCGGGGTCGGCAGGCGGGGCGACGGATTGCATGACCACCGGGGCCGGCGGGGCCGCCGCCGGAGCGGGGGCGGGCGCAGGCGCGGGGACGGGAGGCGGCGCGGGTGCGGCCTTCGGCGCGGGCGGCGGCGCGGTCTGGGCGCGTGCGTCCCGGCCGCTGGCCAAGCCGTTGAACACCATGACGCCCAGAACGGCGGCGCCGGCCACGCCCACCCACATGGTCCAGGGTGAATCTGGCGCCTGCACCTGCGGGCGCGCCGAGGCGGCGCGCGCGAAGACCGGGCTGAGGTCGGACGGGGTCTGGTCGTTGCGTTTCATCGCCGCCACCACGGATCCTTCTTGCGCTGCGGGAGCGCGCTGGCTTCCTCGACGCGGAAGCCGTCGTTGTAGATGCGAGTGATCTCGTCGCCTCGACGCAGCACGAAGCCGCGCGCGACGCGGTCGGCGACCACATAGCCGTCGCGCTCACGGGTGTTGACCACCGCCTCGCCGCCGTCGGCGTTGAGGGCGAAGATCGCCGGCAGGTCCTCGCCCTGGCGGAACGAGAAATAGGTGTCCTGGCCGTCGTCGAAGACCTTCACCGGCAGGGTCCTGGGTGAGCCCTGGTAGGAATAGGCGACATTCGCTTCCACCGGCGGCTTGGGCGGCGGGGGCGGGGCGACGTAGGCCATCACCGGCGGCGCGTAGAGGAAGCGCACGGTGAAGGGCGTGCTCCGGGCCACGGCGCGCGGGCGCAGGCTGAGCTCGAAGTTGTAGCGCCGCAGGTTGGTCACCACCGTCATGTTGGTGGGCGGCCGTTGCGACATCGGCTTCAGGAACAGCAGGTTCGCGCGCCGGTTCGGCGTGACCTGCCAGCCGAGGGAATCGCCGATGGCGACGTTCTCGATCCGCTCGGCAGGATCGAACTCGACCGAGAGCTGGTAGCCCAGGGCCACCCTCAGCTCGACGACCTCTTCAGGGTCGTAGGCGACGACATGGATGCGCGGGTCGCCGGGCCCCGGCTGGGGAACGACGGCCAGGGCCGGCCCCGCGACAAGGGCCAGGGTGACGGCGAGGGTTGATAGGCGGATCATCGGGCGGCTCCCGCGCGGCGCGCGGTGAAGGCGGGACGACGGTAGGCGTCCCCGAGGCGGCGGGTCTCGTCGAGGCCGACGGACACGTGGCGGCTGGTGCGGGCCGAGGCCGCGGCGGAGGCGGCCGCCGCCGTCGAGGCGGAGCGGGTGCGCGCGGCGGTGGCCTGGGCCTGATCCCGCTGCAGGTCCATGGCCAGGCGCTCGGCGCGCGAGGGCAGCGGCGCGAGGCCGGCGCCCGCCGCCTGAGCGATCCGGCCGGACTCGCCGGCCCGCACGCCGCGGTCGACCGTCGGGGAGGGCAGCTTGAAGCCGAACGCCATGACGCAGGCGCCGATGACCAGGGCGGCCTGACCGGCGGCGAAGACGAAGACTAGCGCCGCGGCGCTCATGGCGGTCTGCGGCTCGAGCCGCTGACCCATGCGCTGCTCGGTCAGAATGGCGACCCAGGGGTCCAGTACGATGAGCATCAGCACCACCAACAGCCAGGCCACCATGGGGACCAGGGCCGAGGCGACGAGGGCCCGGAGCCAGCCCACGAACAGGCCGCGTGTCATCGGGATCAGCGCCAGGACGATGAACAGTGGGCCGACGGCCGTCAGGACGCCGATCGACAGGGTGGCGGCCGAGATCACGCCGGCGCTGGTGAGGAAGATCGCGCCCGAGGCCGCGGCGGTCGCCTCGGCGGCGGCGGCCTGCGGGCTGGAGTAGCCCTTGGCGTCCGGCCCGGCGAGCTTGCCGTAGGCGGCGGCCGTGACGCTGAACTCGGTGTAGGCCGCCTGCAGCCCGTCGATGGGGCTGGCGGCGAGGCCGGCTTGGTCGGCCCCCTGCATGGGGCCGGCGACGAGGCCGGCGATCTCGACGGGCGCGCGGGCGGCGGTGTCGAAGACCAGGGTCTGGAACGTGGACCAGCTGGTGACCAGCGCCATGATCAGCCCGACCTTGAGCGCGATCGCCGGCGCATCGGACAGGCGCACAGAGCCCTGGGCGAACAGCATCCGGTAGCCGATGAGGGCCACATAGATGACCAGCAGCGCGGTCAGGGCGGTCTGGAACACCGACGAGCCCGTCGTGAGCGCCAGATAGCCGCCCTGGGCGTAGGCGCGGGTCTGGCACTCCACGGTGGCGAGGACGCCGCGGATCAGTCCGTCGTCGACCAGGGCGGCGCAGGCGTTGCTCATGCCGCGCTCCGGCCCTTGCGGTCGCGATCTTCCATGAAGGTCGGCAGCCAGGCGGCGGGCTCGTCGCCCACCTGCTGGCGCAGCACGTCGAGGCGGCGCACGGCGCGCTCGGTGCCGGCCAGGACGGCCAGTTCGCCCGAGAGGCCCGTCAGGTCGAGCCGGGCCACCACGCTGTGGTCGCCCCGCTTGATCAGGAAGCAGCGCGAGGTGTCCGGCAGGCTGCGCACCAACTCGAACTCGTGCTCGGTCAGGCCGAAGCCATCGACGTAGTCGGACGCCTTGGCCCGGGCGTTCGGGAAGAAAATCTGCGTCGCCGCCTGCTCGATGATCGCCGAGGCGATCCGGCTGTCCAGGGCGTCTGAGGCCGACTGGGTGCAGAAGCCCACCAGGCCATTCCGCTTCCGGATGGTCTTTTCCCAGTCCTTGATGCGGCGCACGAAGACGGGGTCGTCCAGGACCTTCCAGCCCTCATCGACGATGAACATCGCCGGCGTGCCGTCGAGGCGCTGCTCGAGGCGGTGGAACAGGTACATCATCGCCGGGACCCGAATGGTCGGCGCGTCCAGCACCTTGGTCATGTCGAAGCCCAGGATGCGGGTCTCGATGTCCAGGAGATCGTCGGCGTTGTCGAACAGCCAGGCGTGGTCGCCGCCCTCGCACCAGGCCGACAGGCGCGAGGCCAGGTCGCCGGCGCTGGGACGCCGCGCGCCGCGGAACAGCTCGCGCAGGTAGCGCAGGCGGCGGTGTCCGGCGGGCTGGGCGAAGTTGGCGTCGATCGCGTCGGCGATCATGGCGCGGTCTTCGCTGTCCAGGGTGTCGCCCTCGGTGGTCAGCAACTGGGCCACCCATTCGCCGAGGAAGGCGCGGTTGGCGGGCGTGTCGGCCATGGCCAGCGGATTGAAGCCCGTCGGCTCGCCCGGCGAGATCACGTCATAGCGGCCGCCGATGGCGCGGATGAAGGGCTCGGCGCCGCGGTCCTTGTCGAAATAGGCGATGCGCGGCTTCAGCCGCTCGGCCTGGGCCAGCAGGAAGGTCAGCAGCACGGTCTTGCCCGATCCCGACGGGCCGATGACCGTGAAGTTGCCCAGGTCGCCGTTGTGGAAATTGAAGTGGTAGGGGCCGAAGGCGGTGGTCTCGAGCACGGCGATGGCCGGGCCCCAGTGGTTGCCGTCGGCTTGGCCCGTGGGGTGGTTGTGGAAGCTGGCGAGGCCCGCGAAATTGCCGGCCGAGATCATCGCCTTCCGCGAGATGTATTTGAAATTGGCCGGGAACTGGGCCCAGAAGGCCGGCTCCAGGTTGACGTCCTCGCGCACCGCCACCGCGCCCGCCTCGGCCAGGGACGACTGGATGTCGGCGACGCCGGAGTCCAGTTCGTCCAGGGTCTCGGCCTTGGCCAGGATGGTCAGGTGGTGTTCGCCGTAGGCCGCGCGCCCGGCGCCCACGTCGTCGCGCGCCTGGGCCAGTTCGCCGCGCAGGCTGAAGGCGTCGTCCTCGGCGGCCTTGAGCCGGCGCAGCGCCAGGCCCATGCGGTCCAGCGCAACCTGCCGGTCGACGAAGGCGAAGCTCTCGGTGAGGACCATCTCCATCGGCAGTCGCAGCACGCCGTCCAGCAGACCGGGCGCCGTGCGGGCCGGATAGTCCTTCATCGAGACCATGGCGCCGAAGCTGGGACCGTCCGGCCCGCCGCCGAACTCCATGGCGTCGAGGCCGAAGCTCAGGCGGCGCGCGGCGATGGCGTTGGAGAGGTCGCCCGTCGGCGCGAGAACGGGGCGCAGCTCGCCGTTCAGGATCAGGCTGAGGAACTCGGCGGGCTCGGAGCGCTGGGCGCCGCCGCCGGCGGTGTAGAGGCCCAGGGTGCGGGCTCCGTAGGGCGCGAGGGCCGCGGAGAACGCTTCGCGGACCGCATGCAGGTCGCGCAGGTCCCGGGCGGCGTCGACGTCGCGATTCCGCGACCCCTTCATCAGGCGCTCGAGGAAGCCGCCGGCGCCCTGGGTGGGCCGCATGACCAGGGTCAGGAAGATGTCGTTCACGTAGAGGCGGCGGCTAGCCAGCTGGTCGCGCCAGCGCGCATCCAGCGTGGCGCAGAACGGCTCTTCCGGCGCGGTCGGGAACGACGGCGTCACGCGCCGACGCACCACGTGGTGATAGACCGCCAGGCGCGAGCTGGCCGCGCCGCGCAACACGGTCTCGCGGATCGCCTTGCGGTAGTTCAACTCCTCGTCCGGCGCCGTTTCGAACGGAAATCCGGCCAGGTGCAGGGTCTGGACCAGCAGGCCGTCGCGGGTGCGAAGCGTGACGTCGTCGGCGTGGCCCAGGTAGGGCAGGCGCGAGCCCACCGCCACTTCCCGCGGCGCCAGCACCTTGGCCGCGCCGGTGGTGAGGTAGGTCCCACTCATGGCCGGTACGAGTTCCCGCGCCAGAAGGCGAAGTTGCGGACGCGCGGGCAGGTGGACAGCCGCGTGACCCAGAGGTCGAAGAACCGCGGCTCACGCAACGACCCGACGTAGCCCACCGCGTGCAGCACCACCGCGATCAGCAGGGACCAGAAGGAACGCGTGATCAGGAACACCTCGGCCGTGACGATGAGGTTCAGCACCGCGTAGGGATAGGTGACGCCACCGATCATCTGGGGCCGCGTCAGCGCCGCGAACACGGGATCGGACGCGAGCCGGCTCATGGCCTAGACGCCCCCCGCGAGCGAGCGGATGCCCGCGACGATGGTGACTGCGCCGAAGATGATGAAGATGCCGACGAGCACGACGATGCCGCGCCGCCAGTCGAACCGGCCGGTCAGCATCAGGTAGCCGATCAGCGCCACGGCGATCACGGCGGCGGTGGTGGCCAGGTTGCCGAGCAGGGTGCCCTGCACCCAGTTCAGCGCGGCCAGCAGCGGCGACGAACCGGCGGGGTCGCCCTGGACCTGGGCCTGCGCCGGAGCGGCGGCGAAAGCCGCGAGGGCGGTGAGAGGAGCGAGCTTTTTCATGGGCCTCACGGAGCGCCGGCGCCCACGGCGGCCGTGGCCGCCAGGCGCGCCATGATGGCGCGGACATAGGATTGGGTTTCGGCGTAGGGCGGGACGCCGCCGTAGCGTTCGACCGCCTTCGGGCCGGCATTATAGGCGGCCAGCGCCAACTTCACGTCGCCGAAGCGCCGGAGCTGCTGGGCGAGATAGGCCGCGCCGCCGTCGATGTTGCCTCTAAGGTCCGAAGGGTCCACGCCAAGGTCGCTAGCGGTTGTTGGTAACAGTTGCATGACACCGCGCGCGCCCTTTGACGAAACTGCCGCGTGATTGAAACGTGACTCCTGCCAGGCCACGGCCTCGACGATGGGCGCCGGCACGGCGTGGCGGGCGGAGGATTCCTGGATCAGCCGCCCCATCTCCTCCGACGGGATGCGGGTAAGCTGGGCGGGTGCGGGCGGCGCGATCAAGGCGACGCTCTCGTCCGTATGGACGGCGGGGCCGGAATAGGTGGTCACTGCGCCGTCGTCGCCAATCGACAGGACCTGAGCCGAGGCGGCCGAGGCGCCGGCCAGGCCGAGGCCCAGCGCCGTGGCGAACACCGACCGACCGAACGCCCCGCGAGCCATGAGCCGCCCCCAAAAATAGAGCCCTTTGATAGCCCATGCGGGCCCGTGGCGGCCAGACCACATTGTCGCGGCGACCGTCCAGACACAGTTCCATGACAACCGCGGCGGCCGATCGCCAGCTTTGCAATGAGCTCGTCACATGTGTGTCGGGGCAGTGTCACGCCAGCAGCCTAAGAACGGCCCGGGCAGGCGGGGGACAGGCTCCGGTAAGGGTTCTGAAGTGGAGCCCCGCGTGCATGCACATGCATCTCGCGGAGATTCAAATGAACGGCGACAAGCTCAAGCTCCTTCTCCTTTGCTCGCTGAGCGCGCTGGCGCTGGCCGGTTGCGGAGCGGACGATATTTCGTCGCCGGGGACGGGCGGCAACGTCACCATCAACAACGGCACAGGCGGTAACACCGGCGGCAACAACGGTGGCAACAACGGCGGGGGCACGGTCACGCCGGCCTCCGGTTGTCCCACGATCGCCGATCCGCAGGGCCTGAAGGACGACGGCACGATCACCGGCCCGACCGGCACGTACCGCGTCTGCACCCTGCCGGCGCGCATCAACACCTCGATCCGCCTGACCAAGGTTTCCGGCCTGCTCTATCAGATGGCGGGTCGCGTCGACGTGGGGACGGACGGCGGTTTCACCGCCAGCTCTTCGGACACCAACGTCACCCTGACCATCGATCCGGGCGTGATCCTCTTCGGCGGCACGGGCCAGTCGTGGCTGGCGGTGAACCGCGGCAACAAGATCAGCGCGGTTGGCACGGCGACGCAGCCGATCATCTTCACGAGCCGCGATAATGTCCTCGGCCTCAACACCGAGACGTCGCAGGGCCAGTGGGGCGGCGTGGTGCTCATGGGTCGCGGACGCGTCACCGACTGCACCACCGGCTCGGTGGCTGCCGGCACCTGCGAGCGCCAGACCGAAGGGGCGGCCGATCCCGCGCGCTTCGGCGGCGCCAACGACGCCGACAACAGCGGCCGGATGTCGTTCGTGCAGATCCGCTATTCAGGCTTCGTCCTCGGCGCGAACGTCGAGCTTCAGTCGCTCACGGGCGAAGGCGTCGGCTCCGGCACCGTGATCGACCACATCATGAGCTACAACAGTTCGGACGACGGGTCGGAATGGTTCGGCGGCTCGCCGAACATGAAACACTACATCGCGGTCGGCGCCGACGACGACAGCATCGACGTCGACACTGGGGCGCGGATGAACGTGCAGTTCGCCCTGCTGATCCAGCGTTCCGGCGCCGGCGATGCGCTGAACGAGATCGACTCCAACGGCTTCGAGACCGACACGCCGCGCACCAAGCTGCAGATGTCGAACTTCACGATGATCCAGCCCGCAGTGAGCAGCAACAACGAGGCCAACGACCAGGCGTCGGCCCTCTACCGCGGCAACTCGGACGTGACGCTGGTGAACAGCGTCATCGCCTCGCCAAACAACGAGTGCATCCGCATGAACGGCTCGGGCGCCACGCCCGCGACGCTGACGGCGCATTCGGTGGGCCTGAACTGCAACGCCACCAAGTTCCTGGGCACGGGCAGCTACAACGCCACCCAGGTCGCCGGCTTCTTCAACGCCGGGACGAACAACCGCGACACGTTCACCCCGACCTTCTCCGGCGGCTTCATCAATGGGTCCAACGAAACGGGCCTCGTCGCCTTCAACGTGACCCCCCTCAGCGCCTTCTTCACCGCAGTGACCTACATCGGCGCGGTCAAGGACAGCGCCGACACCTGGTACGCGGGTTGGACTTGCAACAGCACCGCGGCGAACTTCGGCTCCGGCAACTCCGGCGCCTGCACCTCGCTGCCGACCACCTGATCAGCCGCCAGACTTCGTCGGATGGGGGGCGGCCGGTGACGGCGGCCCCCCTTTTTCACCAGATTTGCTTACTTCGGGGGATCGGAAAATGATCACGCGGCGGCTCACGACCTTGTTGCTGCTTTCCACCGCGCTGACCGCGCCGACATTGGCCCACGGCGCCGGCCAGCCCGCTTCCCCGCCGGACACCGCCGCGTCGGCCTCTGCTTCGGCATCGCCCGCAGCGGCCTCCCAGGAAGATCCCGAGGTCTCCATCCCCGGGGTCTCCGAAATCGTGGTCACCGGCACGCGGACCAACGTCGTCCGGTCCACCTCGCAGGTGCTGTCGGTTCTATCGAATGAAGAGATCAAGCGGAGCGGCGAGGGCAATATCGCCGGCGCGCTGACGCGCCTGACCGGTCTGAGCCTGGTCGGCAGCGGCTACGTCTATGTCCGCGGTCTCGGCGACCGCTATTCGCTGGCGCTGCTCAACGGCTCACCGCTTCCCAGCCCCGAGCCCCTGAAGCGCGTCGTCCCGCTCGACCTCTTCCCCAGCAGCATCGTCTCGTCGGCCCTGGTGCAGAAAAGCTACTCGCCCAACTTCCCCGGCGAGTTCGGCGGTGGGGTTATCAACCTCACCACCCGGTCGATCCCCCAGGACGGCTTCTTCACGATCGGCGCGTCCATTTCGGGCGACACCGAGACCACCAACCAGCTCGGCTACACCTATTACGGCAGCAAGACCGACTGGAGCGGCTACGACAACGGCGACCGCGACAAGCCACCGGCGCTCGCCGCCTTCCTGGCCAGCGGCCAGCGGATCAGCTCCGGCAGCGTCGACACCGCCAAGATCGCGAGCCAGTTGATCACCAGCCGCAACGCTGTCCTCCAGAAGGACAACAATCTTCCCGCGAACTTCTCGGTCAACGCCTCCGGCGCCCGGTCGTTTGACCTGGAGTCAGGCAACCTCGGCCTGATCGGCGCCGCCGGCTATAGCCGCAAGTGGCAGACGCGCGACGCCGTGAACCAGACCTCGCTGCAGGGCGACCTCGCGGACCTGGAGTCCGACTTCAATCGCGTAACCACCGATGAGCGGATCGTCGTCAACGGCCTGCTTGGCTTGGCCTACGAGTTCGGCGACGCGAACCAGCACAAGATCCGTTGGACCAACCTCTATGTCCACGACACGATCAAGCACGCCCGGCTCGGCCTCGGCAATCGCCACGGCACCGAGGTCGACTACATGCAGCAGGACACCGCCTGGTACGAGCGGCAGTTGATCGACACCCAACTCGTCGGCGAGTTCAGGCCCACCGAGAATCTCGACATCGATCTGCGCGCCAGCTACGCCGAAACCAAGCGCAAGGCTCCGTTCGAGCTGTCGTTCGAGTACGTCCGCACCAACGTGGCGTCCGACCCCTACGGCCAGTACTTCGTCAACCGGCTGAACAACGGGAACAACGGCGACGCGACGATCAGCTTCTCGGACCTGAATGAACGCCTTTGGTCCGGCGGCGCTGATGTTTCCTACAAGTTCTCGTCCGATCTGACCGCCACGGTGGGCTATGCCTACGCCGATACCCGCCGTGAGAGTTCGCGCCGGGACTTCCAGTTTCAGGCGCCGAACACCTTCCCGGGCGGCGTGGACATGTTCCGCCCCGACCTGCTCCTGCAGCCCTCCGTCATCAACAACTTCGGCATCACCCTGGTGGATTCGAACGAGGGCAGCCCGGCCTTCCTGGGAACCCTGGTCAACCACGCCGCCTATGCGAAGCTGAACGGCACGCTCGCCGAGACGCTGAAGTTCGACGTGGGCGTCCGCTACGAAACGGCCAAGGAAGAGGTTTCGCCGATCGAGGTGTTCAACACGCCGGGCGCCTCTACCGCAGCCACCAACCTCGACAACGACTACTGGCTGCCTGCCGCGACCCTGACCTGGCAGGTACGGCCCGACATGCAGCTCCGCGCCAACCTGTCCAAGACGCTGGCCCGGCCGCAGTTCCGCGAGCTGATCTTCCAGTTCTACTTCGACCCGGACAGCAACCGCATGTACCGGGGTAACCCCCTGCTCATCGACAGCGAACTGACCAACGCCGAGGCTCGCTACGAGTGGTACTTCGGGGCGGACCAGCGCTTCTCGGTCGCGGGATTCTACAAGCAGATCGATCACCCGATCGAATCCTACGTGTCGGGCGAAACCTTCACCACCAGCTTCGCCAACGCGCCGAAGGCCGACCTCTACGGGATCGAGCTGGAAGCGCAGAAGTACTTCGAGGCAGCCGATTGGCTGCAGGGCGACCTGTGGGCGAGCCGGCGCCTGCTGGTGGCGGGCAACTACACCTACTCGAAGTCCGAGCTGAAGGTCTCGGCGGACGATCCGGTCGCCGTGTTCAACTCCAGCTCGACCCTGGCCACCGACTTCTTCCGCGACGGTGCGTCGCTGACCGGTCAGTCCGAGCATGTGGCGAACCTCCAGATCGGGCTCGAGGACAGCAGCCGTCTCTCGCAGCAGACGCTGATGATCAACTACGCCAGCAAGCGGGTGACGAGCCGGGGCCTGGCGAACACTGGACAGCCCGACATCTTCGAACACCCCGGCTTCCGCATCGATCTGGTCCTGCGCCAGGGCGTCGAGGTGGCTGGGCGGGACATCGAATTGAAGTTCGAAGCCCGCAACCTCACCGGCCGGAAGTACAAGGAATTCCAGGCGACCGACGGCAACCGGGTCGATGTGAACACCTACAAGGTCGGCCGGGTCTTCACGCTGTCCGCGAGCACCACGTTCTAAACTCCTGGCGGGGGAGGATGGTAGTTCCTCCTCCGCTCCCAGAGCACCGTCCCGCGGGCTGCGTGGGCGGGGCTGATCACGGAACCATGGGGCGGGGACGAGCTTCAGGCTCGCGGCGGTGCTCCGAGCGGCGGTTCCAACGCGTCCGACTCGATGTCGGGCGACGGGCTCGCCCGCAACAGCTTCGCGATTTCGTTCGGCGACAGCCGGAACAGCAGGCCGATGGCCCGCATCGAGTGCCCTCGGCGATGCATGTCGCGGGCGAACCTCAATTGATGCTGGGTGAGGGGCGCGTCGGTATTCCTCGTCCGTCGACGGCCCGTAGCCCGGTGGGGGCGACGCGTCTCGTGGTCGGCCAGCAGAGCCAGGGCGCGCGGGATCGCGCCGGTGGGCGCCAGCGTCTCGATCTGCGAGCCGCCGACGATCCTGAGGGTGACGCCCGCCTCGAAGAACCGGCGGATCAGGCGGGCCAGCTCGCCTGTGGTCGCGTCGAGGCACTCCAGACCATGGACAATGACCTCGTCTCCACGCCCCAGGCCGAAGAGCAGGGCCAGCAGACTCCGGTGGGACGCCACATTCGGGTCGCCTTCCTCCAGGACGAGGTCGCAACCGGCGGTCATCACCAGGCGACGCTGGACGCTCGGCGGCGGAAGGTCCGGTGACGATCGGACGACGCCGTAGCGCATCCAGCGGGTCTCCTACGCAGACGATTCGCAGGAAGTCCCGGCGTCGTCCCCCAGTTGCGGTTCGGCGTGAGTATGTGGTCCGGCCGCGACAGTTCGATGAAAGTGACGCGAGGACTCAGTGACATGGGCGAAAAGCTTGGCCTTGGACTGCACTGTCGCGCGAGGGTCGCAAATCTTCGCGAAATCCTGGTGCGGCGTGGCGTTCGCAGGGCCCAGCCGGGGCGACTCGCCCGCGACCGCTAGGGCTTCCAGAACGCCGACGGGGGCGGGTCGAGGGTCGTATCGGGCGCCGGGACGAGGTCGTCGCCAACGGGTTGATCGGTTTCGTTCGAAAGGAGCGGGTAGGGCGGGCGGCCGGCGCGATGGGCCCGGATCATCTCCTCGACCGCCATGACGACGACCTCCGGCCGGTCGAACATCACCATGTGTGAGGACACGACGGTCTGCTGAGAGCCGAACTCGGAGGTGCGGGCGATCGCCTCATGCCGCAGCTCGACGACCGATCGGGGCTTGTCGAAGCCGTAGCTCGGGGCGGCGGCGGCGGTTTGCGACGCGGTGATGACATATATCGGGACGCTCCGCAGAACTCCGCCGATCCGCATCACCTGGTCCGAGGTGCGCCCGAAGATGTTGTCGAGTTCCGAGAGCTGGTTGCGCCAGGCGTCCGGCGCTTGAGCCATCTTGATCGCCTGGAGACCCTCCTTGACCGAAACGCAGCCCTCCCACTGCGGATCGGTCAATGGCGGCTGGGGCTGGGCTTCCGACGCCGCCAGGCAACGCTGCACGCGACGGCGGATGCCGTCGAGGCCGTCGCCGACCGGCTGCGGCGCGCGTCGCTCGAGGGTCGGGTCGAGCAGGACAAGGCCCGCGACCTGTCCCTGGCGGCGGGCGGCGAACAGGCGCGCATAGAGTCCTCCCGCCGAATGCCCCACCACCACATAGGGGCCTCCGATCCTCGCCGCCGTCAGCGCCTGGTCGAGATCTCGCACGATGGCCGCGCCGTCGCGGGGCAGCGGTCCAGGATCGCTGAAGCCGGCTCCAGCGCGGTCGTAGGCGCAGACGCGGGTGGTGCGGGCCAGGGCCGGCTTGACCTTGTACCAGGCGCCCGCCGTGGCTCCGAAGCCCGCTTCCAGTATGACCGTCGGGGAGCCTCTTCCTGTGCAGACGAGGTTGAGACGCCGCCCGTCCGGAAGGGCCACCAGCTGACCCGGCCGGGCGTCAGCCGCGGCGGCGGCCAGCTTGCCCGGGAGGCTGCAACCCGCCAGGGCGACGGACATCAGCGCCAGGATCGGTGCAGCCGTCCGCCGCCTAGGCGTCCGCGACTCGCCCCCTCGGATGCTCACACTCGCCTCGCGTCGCCTGCGACGCGGACCACTACATCACGGATCGCCGGGGGCGGCATGGGTCTTGCTTGCGAAAGGATCGGTGGAAGGTGGGCAGCTCGCGATTGCACGTTGCGTCCTTCCTGATAGGTAAGCGTAGGCGAGAACGGAGTACGCGGGTGGAGACGGTCTACGATTGGATCACCGTGGCGATCTTCGGAGGGCTGGTTGTGCTGTTTCTGCACAGATCGGTCCAGCCGGGCGAGCCGCAGGACACGATCCTTCACTATCTGCCGCCTGCGGTGGGCTGCGCGGTGGCGAACTGGTTCGGCAATGAAGGTCAGGGGCTGGTCTCGTTCCTGATCGTCCTGGCCGTGCTGGTGTACGTCGCCTTGGTGCTGAAGCCGTTCGGCCTGAACATCAAGTTCCCCAAGCGCTGAGGCTTGCGCCGACATCCGCTGGAGCTGAGGTCATTGCGCACGCCAAGGTGCCTGGGGCCTGTCGCCTGGGTGGAATGCGCCGGCTAGTCGCCGATCACCTGTGATCCAAGGGCGAGCAGGCCGCCAAACGCGCCGGCCGCGAGGCCGATGAGCGCCAGGAATATCCACATGCCTGCGCGGGTTTCCCAGAATGAGTTCTCGTTTCGGTACGGCATGCGCCCGTACATAGCTTGCGCCTGCGGCGGACGGCAATGATCTGATGCGGATTGCGTCGGCGGACGCTGGGCCATCTCGCGCCGTGCGGCCAGACGACCACAATTTTGCCCGCTGCGCGTCCGATAGGCGCACCGGCCGCGTATTTGCAAGCGAGGAGTGCGGCTGGGGCTCGCGTCACGCGAAGGCGGTCGCGCCGGTTGATCATCTACGCGGCTGGCGTGCATCTTGCTTATGTCGGTTGGGGAACATTCGCCTTGCCCGAGGGGTTGACGAAATGGGTGTTCGTTCGGCGCACGTCGATCCGGCCGGTCAGGAGCTAGCCGGCCGCAACGGCGTAGTTCTGCGAATGCAGGGCGCAAGTACGCGGTCGAGCTAGGGGATAGCGATGACAGCTTGGTTGCCGGGGAGTGATTTCGGCGTGGCGGAAGTAGCGTTGGACGAGCCCGTTGTTCCAGCCGGGAGCCGGCTCAGTCTCGCGTTCGTTTGCGCCGGCGACCCTACCAACGTGCTGACCTGGTCGGGAACACCGCTGCATATGCTGACCGCCCTCCGGGAGGAGTTCGACGTGAAGCTCGTGATCCGGCGACCGTGGGCGCCGTGGTTCGACATCACGCGCCGCGTCGTCCGTCGCGTGACCCGGGGCGCAATCGACATCTATTGGTGGCCCGCTGTAGCGGCGTGGGGCGCCAGGCGCACGATCGCGGAAGTCTCGGCCAGCGACTGCGACATCACGTTCGCGGTCGCAATCACCCCCATCTGCGCCGAATTGACCAAGCGGGGGCCGACCATCTTTGTGTCCGACGCGACGCTGGCCTCGATGGCGAACTACTATCCGCGTCACAAGGCCCTGGCGCCGTGGCTGAAGAAGGCCGCGGCCGCGCTCGAGAGCTTCTGTATCCAAAACGCCCGGGCGGCCCTGTTTCCCTCGGAATGGGCTAGCCGTTCGGCCGTGCGAGACCATGGGGGTTCGCAGGACCGCGTGGTCGAGATCGCGTGGGGCGCGAACCTCGTGGCCGATGAGGCCATCCGGCCGGAGAGTCGCTCCGAGAAGGAATGGCGGCTGCTCTTCGTGGGCGCGGACTGGTCCCGCAAGGGCGGTGACATCGTCCTGGAGACCGTCTCTGAGATGCGGCGGCGCGGCTACTCGGTGCATGTCGACGTCGTGGGCAGCTGTCCTCCGAGCGCGGCGGAAGTCGAGGGCGTGACCTATCACGGCTTCCTGGACAAGAACGTGCCGGCCGACGACGAGCGCATGAAGGGGCTGTTCGCCACCGCGCACGTCTTCTTCCTTCCAACCCAGTTCGAGGCCTTGGGCATCGTTTTCGCCGAGGCTGCGTCCTATGCCCTGCCGACGGTGAGCTACCGGACGGGCGGGGTTCCTTCGATCGTCCATGCGGGCCAGACCGGCGTGCTGTTGGAAGAAGGGGCTTCTGCTGCGGCGTTCGCCGACGAACTCATCGCCCTGCTCAGCGATCGCCGCCGTTATGTGCGGATGTCATATGCGGCGCTGGCGGCTAGCCGCGAAGAGCTGAACTGGGCGGCCTGGGCGGTCGGGGTCCGCGAGATGGTCGAGGAAAAACTGGGCGTGCAAAGACCTGCCGCCCTGGTCGCCGCCGCGCGTCGCCGGGCCGTCGCCGCCTGCGGGACTACCTTTCACTGGCGTCGATCGGCCGACGATGACGAGCCCATGTCCTCGCAGAGGCGCACGGGGACCGGCGAGATCGCCGGCGCGCGGTGAGCTGAACTGAACCGCTTGGGGCGAGGGGGCTTGCGCGGGTGCTAACGCACGCCTCCGCTGTCGCCGAGCAGGCAGGGGGCGGTGCGCAGGATGATGGCGATGTCGAGCCAAAGCGAGCGGCGCTCGACATATTCGAGATCCAGCGCCACGCGGCGACGAACGTCCTCGGCGGTGTCCACCGGGCCGCGCGAGCCGTTCACCGCGGCCCAGCCGGTCAGGCCCGGCTTGATGCGATGGCGGTGGGCGTAGGTCTCCACCAGCTTGGAGGCCTCGGCCCCGCCGCTCAGCATGCCGATGGCGTGCGGCCTAGGGCCCACGATCGACATCTCGCCGGTGATGATGTTGAAAATCTGCGGCAGCTCGTCGAGGCTGGTCTTGCGGATGAACCGGCCCACCCTCGTGACGCGGTCGTCGTCGGCGGTGACCTGGCGCGCGGCGGCGAAGTCCGAGGTCTCGACCCGCATCGAGCGGAACTTCCAGACCACGATCTCCTCGTTCATGTAGCCGTGGCGGCGCTGGCGGAAGAAGATCGGACCGGGACTGTCCAGGCGGATGGCGATGGCCACGGCGGTCATCAGGGGCGCCAGCGCGATCAACCCCAGCACCGACAGGACGAG
Source organism: Phenylobacterium sp. (assembly GCF_004297125.1). Classification (GTDB taxonomy): domain Bacteria; phylum Pseudomonadota; class Alphaproteobacteria; order Caulobacterales; family Caulobacteraceae; genus Phenylobacterium. Next base: position 47,918 of record NZ_SCVD01000024.1, read on the forward strand.
GTCCATGGCGCGCTTCGCCTGCAGATAGCCTGACTTCTCCGTCGCGCCCGAGATGTGCATGAGGTCGAAGTCGGCGATGCGGCCGATGGCCTGGCTCTCGGTCTCGTCGTCGGTGTCGTCGAGCAGCAGGGAGATCGGGTTGGGGATGGGCGCCAGGCGTTCCAGGAGTTGCGCGATCCTGGCGCTCGCCTTGGGCGGCACCGTGACCACGATCCGGTCGACGTAGGGCAGGATGCGGTGGTCGATCATGTCGGCGGTCTTGCCCAGCACGGGCACGCCGCAGACCTCGGGGCCGACCCGCTCACGGCGGTCGTCGAAGATGCCCAGGATGTTGACGTCGCGGGTCTTCATCGCGCGCTTGATCAGGCGCTGGGCCGCCGGCGTGCCGCCGACGATGATCAGGTTGGGGGTCAACTGCCCGCGCTTGCGCAGGGTCTTCAGCACGAAGCCCCAGGCGAGGTGGGTCGCGCACAGCGCCGCGGCCGCCGTGGCCACCCACAGGGCGCAGCCGATCACCGGAAAGGTGGGGTCCAGGACGCCGCAGACCGTGCCGGCCCCGCCGCCCGCCGCCGCCGCCGCGATCAGCAGCCGGCCGAAGCGTCGGCGCGAGCGCTCTCGTGAGCTCATGGCGTAGGCGCCGGTGGAAACCAGCAGCAATACGGCCAGCAGCGGAGCGCCCAGCCACATCACCTTCGGGAAGTCCATCAGCCGGCTGGCCAGGAACGAAACGATCAGCAGGGCGGCCGCGTCGCCCGCCTGGAAGAGACGGGCCAGGCCGGCGCCCGAAACGCGGGTGCGCACGCTCTGCAGCCGCTCTGGGCGGAGCGGACCGCGGCGATGCTGCGCCGGCGTGGCTTTGCCGTCCGTGATCGCGCGGAAGGCTCCGGTGTCGTCGGCCATACTGGTCCCCAAACCCTGTCGGCGGGGACCCTAGCGGATGGCCCTGAGCGATCGGTTAATCCGGGAGACCGGTGGTCAATAGGCGCGGGTGTCGCCGAAGACCAGCGGGAGGGTCCGCCAGATGATCTTCATGTCGAGGCCGAAGGTCCAGGTGTCGATGTATTCGTTGTCGGACTGGACGCGGTCGATGATGGCCTGCAGTTCCTTCACCTCGCCGCGGAAGCCGCACACGGCGGCGTAGCCGGTCAGGCCGGGGCGGGCGCGGAAGCGGCGCTCGTAGCCGGTGACCTGCTTCGCCCAAGCCTCGTCATGGGCGACGGCGTGCGGTCGTGGCCCGATGAGGGACATGTCGCCGCGCAGGACGTTCAGCAACTGAGGCAGCTCGTCCAGGCTGAGCTTCCGCAGGATCGCTCCCAGGGCGGTGACCCGGGCGTCGCCCTGGGTGGCTTGGCGGACCGTTTCGCCATCCTCGGCCACGGTCATGGTGCGGAACTTGAAGACCGTGAAGACCTTGCCGTGCAGGCCGGTCCGGCGCTGGCGGAAGAGCGCCGGGCCGCGGCTCTCCAGGCGCACCAGCACGGCGATCGTCAGCAGGAGCGGCAGGAAGACCATCAGGGCGCCGAACGCCATCACGATGTCGAAGGCGCGCTTGCGGCGGCTGTCGGCGCAGGTGGAGGCCACGATCGGTCTGGCGGTCGGCGGCGGGCCGCCGGGCGTCGACGTCCACTTCGCTGTCTCGGCGTGGGGAGCCCGGAACTCGGCCATGCTATTCATAGCAGGCCCTGCGGTCCGGCCGGCCGGTCGGATAGAGCCCGCGGAGGAAGGCGTCCATCGCCTCGGCGCTCCAGAGGCGGACGCGAAGCTTCGGCCCCTGGGTGTCGATCTCGGTCGAGATATGGGCGTCGCCGTCGACGTCGCCGATATGCGCGCCGATGAAGCCGTAGAAGGCGGCGCGGATTTGGTCCGCGTCGTCTTCCGCTCGAAATCGCGTCTCAAATCCGGACATCTTCCCCGACCGCCCCGCAGATTACGCGCGGTCCGCAGCAAGAGCCGCGCCACGGGTCCCGTCCCGCAACTGCGTAATCTTCACTATATTCGGAGACGGTGGCCGTCCGGTTGCAGCCAGGGTTTACAAATCGTCGCCAGCGCCGGGCGTTCAGTACGCCTGGGGATCGCGGAAGATGATCAGGGCGGTCTTCGCCAGGATCGCGATGTCGAGGCCCAGGGACCAGCTGTCGATGTAGAGGTTGTCGGCGGCGATCCGGTCGCGCATGCACCGCAGGTCCTGGATTTCGCCCCGCAGGCCGTTCACCTGGGCCAGGCCCGTCAGGCCCGGCTTAGCGCGGAAGCGGTCGACATAGGCGGGGATCAGTTCGCCATAGTAGTCGTCGTGGCCCAGCGCGTGCGGCCGCGGCCCGACCAGCGACATGTCGCCCTTCAGCACATTGAGGAACTGGGGCAGCTCATCGAGGCTGAGCTTGCGCAGGACGGCGCCGATGGCGGTGACGCGCTTGTCGTCGCGGGTCGCGTGGCGGACGTTCCCCGTGTCCTCGGTCACCGTCATCGTGCGGAACTTGTAGATCGTGAAGATGCGGCCGCAGTGGCCAGTGCGCCGCTGCCTGAAGATCACCGGGCCGTCGGATTCCATCCGCACGGCCAGTGCGATGCAGAGCAGCAGCGGCAGGAAGAGCAAGAGGGCGAAGAAGGCGCCCGCGATGTCGACGGCGCGCTTGCCGAAGCTGTCGGCGACACCGGTCGCCTCGGGCGCCGATAGCGTACGGACCACAGGCTCTTCAGCCGGCGGGGCGACACCCAACGTCCTGGCGACGACATCCGTCATCTAGAGCAACACCCCAGTCCCGCACACTCCAACCGGACGTCCCTCCCGACGTCATGGTTGCTTCCTGTTAGCCTTCTTCCCAAACGAACTCTTCACGCTCGTCGGCATTTAATGTGACACAGCCCGGGAATTGGGCGGTGTCGGAGTAGAATTATGCCGTCCGACGTGTCCGTCGAACTGGTCACCCACGTTGCCGAAGCGCCCGCGGCCCGCCGCCTTCCGGTCGGTATGGGCCTCGCCATCGGCGCTTGCGCGTCGCTGGCGCTGTGGACCTGCATCGGCCTGGGCCTGCGCGCGCTTCTCGCCTAGGGACGGTCCCTCCCGACCGCCTGCGCGAAAAAACATACTCAGACCCTATACTTAAAGGGTTTTAACCGTCCGAGGCCCTGAGGGCAATCGAGGCGAAGCATCCCCGGCGCCGGCCGCACGCCACAAGCTTACCCACGATGAGCGTCAAAGGCGCTTGCGATCGTCCTCGAAGGCGATAGGTGAGGCCTCGCGGCCCGGGCGGTCGCGATGGAGACCTGAACTGCCCTCCCGCCGTGACCCCCGCCTTGGCGGCCCCGAATTCGCCGACCTGTCCGCGGCGGCGGCCTGGTACGACGGCTGGCTGCGCGAAGCAGCGCTGCCGCTCTGGGCCGAGGCCGGTGTCGATCCGGAGGACGGAGGGTTCCGGGAAGCCCTGACCTGGACGGGCGCGCCCCATGATCCGCGCCGCCGGTCCCGCGTGCAGGCCCGGCAGGCCTTCGTCTATGCCACGGCGGCGGCGGAGGGGATCCCCGGGCCGTGGCTGGCGGCGGCGCAGCGGGGATTCGACCGGTTCCTGGACCAGATGCGGCGCGAGGACGGCCTGTTCGTCGCGATCCTGGGGCGGGACGGGGCACGGGACGATCGGACGGCCTACCTCTACGAGCACGCCTTCATCCTGCTGGCGATGGCGGCCTTGGGGCGCGTCGACCTGGCGCGTGAGGTGCGCGGCCGCCTGGAGGCGTTCCGGCACGACGCGGGCGGCTTCCGCGAGGCGGGCGAATGGCCGTTCCAGGCCAACGCCTCGATGCACCTGTTCGAGGCGGCCCTGGCGTGGGAGGCGGTCGACGATGACGCCGGCTGGGCGGCGATGGCCGACGAACTGGGGCGGCTCGCCCTGACCCGGCTCATCGATCCGGCCACCGGCGCGCTCTCGGAGTTCTTCGACCGCGATTGGCGCCGGTTGCCGGGCGAGCAAGGGCTGATCGAGCCCGGGCACCAGTTCGAGTGGGCGTGGCTGCTCGACCGATGGGGCGCGGCGCGTGGCCGGGCCGACGCGCGGGCGGCGGCCGTGCGGCTGTTCACGGTCGGACGGCGCGGGTTCGATCCGCGGCGGAACGTGGTGGTCGACGCATTGACCCAGGATCTGGCGGTCCGCGACGGGGCCGCGCGCCTCTGGCCGCAGACCGAGCACCTGAAGGCCGCCCTGACCCTGGGCGACGAGGCCGCGGCGCTGCAGGCCGCGAACGGCCTGGCGGCCTATCTGGACACGCCGGCCCGCGGGGTGTGGCGCGAGCGGATGCGCGCCGACGGCAGCTTCGTCGAGGAGCCGTCGCCGGCCACCTCGTTCTACCACCTGTTCCTGGCGATCCGCGAACTGGCGCGGTACGCCGGCGAACCGTGCTAGTCACCCGCGCCATGCAGAACCCCTTCACCCGCACGCCGGCCAGGATCGCCGTGATCGGCCTGGGCTATGTCGGCCTGCCGCTGGCCGTGGCCTTCGCCGCCCGGCACGACGTCGTGGGTTTCGACATCGGCGCCGAGCGGATCGCCGAACTGACGCGGGGCGAGGACCGCACGCTGGAAGTGACGCCCGCCGAGCTCAAGGCCGCCGCGCGGTTGACCTTCAGCGCCGATCCGGCGGCGCTGGCGGACTGCAACGTCTTCATCGTCACAGTGCCGACGCCGATCGACGAGCACAAGCGGCCCGACCTTTCGGCCCTGATGGCGGCCAGCCGCACGGTCGGGGCGGCGATCGGCAAGGGCGGGGTGGTGATCTACGAATCCACCGTCTATCCGGGCGCGACGGAAGAGGATTGCGTGCCGGTCGTGGCCGAGGTCTCGGGCCTGGCGTTCAACCGCGACTTCTTCGCCGGCTACAGCCCCGAGCGGGCAAATCCGGGCGATCCGAACCACCGGCTCGCCGACATCGTCAAGGTGACCGCCGGATCGACGCCGGAGGCGGCTGATTTCGTGGATGCGCTGTACGCCTCGGTGGTGCGCGCCGGCACGCACCGGGCCAGCTCGATCCGCGTGGCCGAGGCCGCGAAGGTGATCGAGAACACGCAGCGCGACCTGAACATCGCCCTGGTCAACGAGTTCGCCCTGATCTTCCACCGCCTGGGCATCGACACCCAGGAAGTGCTGGCGGCGGCGGCGACCAAGTGGAATTTCCTGAACTTCCGGCCCGGCCTGGTGGGCGGTCACTGCATCGGGGTCGATCCCTACTACCTGACCCACAAGGCCGAGAGCCTGGGCTATCGTCCCGAAGTGATCCTGGCCGGGCGGCGCATCAACGACGCCATGGGAGGCTATGTCGCCCGCGAGCTGGTCAAGGAGATGATCCGGCGCGGCGTGGCCGTGAAGGGTGCGCGGGTGCTGGTGATGGGCCTGGCGTTCAAGGAGAACACCCCGGACCTGCGCAACACGCGCGTGATCGACATCGTGCGCGAGCTGGCGGACTACGGTGTCGCCGTGGATGTCTGCGACCCCTGGATCGACGCCGGCGAGGCGCGCCGTGAGTACGGGCTCGCCTTGGTGGCGGAGCCCGCCGCCGGCGCCTACGACGGAATCATCGTGGCGGTGGCGCACCGCCAGTTCGCCGAGCTGGGCGCCCGGCGGATCCGCGCCTTCGGGCGCCAGGACGCGGTCGTCTTCGACGTGAAGGCCATGCTGGCGAAGGGCGAGTCCGACCTTCGCCTCTAAGGCTGACGCTTATTTCGCGAGCAGGGCGCCCCTTTCTGCGGCGCCTGTCACCGAACCGCCGTTTCGGACAGCTAGACCGTTCCAACGCCGCGCGGGGCGGGCCACGGTGGCCTTGCCCTTCGGGGCGTTTCCTCCCTGAACTCGCCGCGCCCCACAAAGGCGCGGCTTTTTGTTTGCGCCGGACAGCGCGCGTAAAAAAGGCCGCGGGAGCGAACCCGCGGCCTTCTCCGGTCAGGTCGATCTTAGAAGGTGTAGGTGATCTTCCCGTAGTAGTAGCCGCCGTTGATCCCGAAGGACGAGAACGTCGGGTACTGGGTCACATAGCCGTTGGCGTTCCCGCTGAGGAAGGTGTTGCGGTAGTCCGAATTCAGCTTGTCCGGGTACTTGTTGAACAGGTTGTTGGCGCCGATCGTCAGCTTCACGGGCTCGATGATGCGGTAGCTGATCTCGAGGTCCGTGATGAACGTGGCGTCGATCTTGTTCTTGAAGCACGTCGGCGAGGTCGCTCCGGTGGTCAGCGAGCAGCCCGTGCGGCTGTCGTAGCGCGAAGCCGGCCCGTAGAGGGTCTCCTTCAGGTTCACCGACAGCTTGTCCCAGGTCCAGAACGCGCCAAGCACGAAGCGGTACTTGGGCGAGGTGGTCTCCAGGTTGCCGATCGAGGTCAGATCGAAGAGCGACGCCGGGCCCATGTTGCCGACGAGCTGCGGCGGCGGCGCAGCGATCTTGGTGACTTCAGTATCGGTGTAGTTGCCCGTCAACGACCACTGGACGCTGCCCCAGTCGGCGAAATCCGTGCTGGTGGTCAGCACGAGTTCGGCGCCGCGCGTGCGGGTGTTCAGGCCGTTGGTAAAGATGTTGATCCCGGTCTGGGTGACCGTCGGGTCCAGCACGTTGCCATTGGCCTTGATGGCCGCGAGGACGGCAGGAATGTTGTTGTCACCGCCCGAGCCGAACAGCGAACCGGAGCCCACCACCCGGTCACGGATGCTGATCTGGTAGATGTCGAGCGTGGCGGTGATCCCGTGGCCCGGATGGGCGACGAAGCCGACGCTGAAGTTGCGCGACTTCTCGGGATCCAGTCCATTCACGCCGACCAGGGCGGCGCCCGCCGAGTTGGGCGGCAGTTGCACGAAGGCCGAGGTCGGGGAGACGTTGGTGGCGGAGTAATAGCTTTCCGCCAGGGTCGGGGCGCGGAAGCCGGTGCTGGCCGTGCCGCGGATGGCGAGCTGTTCGTTGAAGTCGTAGCGGCCGGTGGCCTTGACGATGAAGGTGTCGCCGAAGTCGCTGAAATGCTCATAGCGGGCCGCGAGGTCGAGCTTCAGAGGCTCCGTGGGGCTCAGCGCCACGTTGCCGTAAACCGCGTAGCTCTTGCGGTCGTGCTTGCCGGCGTCGGTGAACTGGAAGCCCGGATAGGACTGCGAGCCTTCCTTGTAGCGAGAGCCCGCGTCGCCCGGTTTGATCTCGTAGGTCTCCTTCCGGTACTCGGCGCCGAAGGCCACGTTCATCGGCCCCGCCATGCCCACGTCGTACTCTTTGGAGAAGTCGGCCTGGGTGGTCCACTGGGTGAAAATGAAGGCGCCGGCGTAGAAGTCGGTCGGCGACTGGCCGGGCGTCGTGGCGGTCGAGGTGTCGATGTAGAGGGATCGATTGATCGAGTCCTTCACATGGATGGACACGTCGTCCTTGCCGTAGGTGGAGGCGAGGTCGAAATTCCAGCCGCCGGCCATCTGGCCCTTCAGCCCGAGCGTGGCGGAATAGTCGGTTTCGTAGATCACTTCGCGCGGGCTGAACCCGAACGGGCGGGGCACCGTGCCGTCCTTGCCGACCACCAGGTTCGGGACGCGGTAGTTCTCGTAGGCCGAGGCGTATTTGTCGCCGTAGGTGCCGAAGCTGTAGAGCTCGAGCTCGCCGAGCTCGATGCCGAAGTTGTACGCGCCGATGTTCAGCCGGTACTCCGCATCGCCGGTGATGCGGTTCATGTACGGAAAGTCCGGATGGTTCGCGAGCTGCGGGTAGCGCGACAGGCGCGACGACGAATTTAGGTTGGCGAGCGTGTTGGTGACACGCGGGTCGACGTCCCCACGGAAACTGTAGTCGTGATAGCGCGTCTGGTAGGTCAAATTCAGGTAGGAGTTCGGCACCGGTTGGAAGCCGACGTTGAGCGTCAGGTCCGCCGTCTCGCCGCCGCCGCTCATATATTTGCCGGCGCTGGCCGTGGCTGACCCGCCTTCGCTGGCGTCCTTCAGGATGATGTTGATGACGCCGGCGATGGCGTCGGAGCCGTACTGCGCGGCGGCGCCCTCCTGCAGCACTTCGATGTGGCTTACCGAACCCAGGCTGACGAAGTTCAGGTCGGCCGCGGCCCCGCCTTGGAACGGCCCGCCCAGGACCGCCAGGTTGGCGGTGCCGTGGCGGCGCTTGCCGTTGATCAGGACCAGCGCGTGGTTGGGCGACAGCCCGCGCAGCTTGGCCGACAGCGTCAGGTTGGCGGTGTCGCCGCCGAACGCCTGGGCGTTGAACGACGGCACGTTCTGCGCGATCGCCTGGATAAGGTCGGACTGGCCGACCCGCGACAGGGCCGTGGAATCCAGCACCGTGATCGGCGCGGGACTGTCGACCGCGCGCAGGCCCGTCGTACGCGTGCCGGTCACGATGACGGCGTCCAACTCGGCCGTGTCGGCCGCGCCGTCCGCTTCGGCGGCCTGGACAGCGCCCGCCATGGCGACGCCCAGAACCAGGGCGCTCACGCCCGCAAACAATCTTTTCATTCTTAGACCCCCTCGTTTTCGATGTGGGCCCTTCTCGGCGCTATTCCCCTCGAAGCGGTCTTCCAAAGCATCGGCGCCGCTATGCAGGGTCAGCACCACGTGCGTGGTCGGCCGAGTCAATAAGAGGTGGAAGACGCGTTACATGGGTATTTGTTTCATGATGAAAATATTTGCTCCCGCGCGTCTTTGCGCGGCACGATTACTGAATTTGACAATCATGTAAAATCGACGATTAGGTCGAATTCTGAATTCATAAAACTGACGCAGGAGTCAATTGATCAATTGTTGCGCGCGAGCTGCCGATTCTCCGGCCAGCACGCCGGTAAACTGCCTAATGTCTGGTCGTCCACCTTGCCAGCCGGGCTTTAGCCCAGCCGTCTGTCGCCACCCGTCCGAGGCGGCGGGGGCATGAATGATGGAGCGGGCGGTGGGCCTAAGTCGTCGGGGTTTCCTGCATAGGATCGGGGCAGCCGGCGGCTACGCGGCCGCCTATTCGGCGATGGTCAGCCTGGGCCTGATGGCCACGCCGGCCAAGGCCGGGCCCCTGCAGTTGCCGACCAACCTGGGGGCGGGGAAGAGCGTGGTGGTGCTGGGCGGCGGCATCGCCGGCCTGACGGCCGCCTACGAACTTGAGAGGGCAGGGTTCGCCGTGACCCTGCTGGAAGCGCGCGACCGGCTGGGCGGACGCAACTGGACGCTGCGCAACGGCTCCAAGGTCGAGATGGTGGGGGAGGCGACGCAGACCGTCGCGTTCTCGGACGGCCTCTACATGAACGCCGGCCCCGCCCGCATCCCAAGCCACCACGAGGGCCTGCTGGGCTACTGCGACAAGCTGGGCGTGCCGTTGGAGGTCGAGATCAACTCCAGCCGCAGCGCCTATTTCTGGTCGGCCGGTTCCAATGGCGGCAAGCCGATCCAGATGCGGCAGGGGGTGAACGACACCCGCGGCTACATCTCCGAACTGCTCGCCAAGGCGCTGAACAAGGGGGCGCTGGACCAGGACCTGACGGCCGAGGACAAGCAGAAGCTGCTGCCGTTCCTCAGGGCCTACGGCGACCTGGACCAGGGCATGACGTTCAAGGGGACCGAGCGTTCCGGCTTCGCGCAGCTTCCGGGAGCGGCCTCGCAGTTCGGCAAAGGCCGGGACCCGGTGCCTCTCAAGGAATTGTTGGCCAACGAGCAGCTCCCCTCGACCCTCTTCGAGGACGTGGTCTACATGCAGGCCACGATGTTCCAGCCCGTGGGCGGGATGGACCGGATCGCCGCGGGCTTCCAGCGGGCGATCAAGAGTCAGCTCATCCTGAACGCCGAGGTTCTGCAGATCCGCCAGACCGCCGGCGGCGTGGCCGTGGCGTGGCGCGATCGGTCGGGCGGGCCGAACCAGGTGGCGCAGGCCGACTACGCCATCGTCACCATCCCACTGAACATCCTCGCGAAGATCGACACCAACTTCGACAAGCCGGTGAAGGCGGCGATCGCGGCCGTGCCGTACGACTATTCGAACAAGATCGGCTTCGACGCCCCGCGCTTCTGGGAGAAGCAGCAGATCTTCGGCGGCATCTCGTTCGTCGGCGGCGATACGGGCCTGGTCTGGTATCCCTCCAACGGCCTGCACACCCAGCGGGGCATGCTGCTGGCCTGCTATGGCTCGGGGCCGAACGCCAAGGGCTTTGCAGCGCGGCCGCTGGAGGAGCAGATCGCCATCGCCAGGGGCGTGGTCGGCCGTCTGCACCCCGGGCACGAGGCCGAAATGTCGAACCCCGTGGTGGTGAACTGGAGCAAGATCCCCTTCAATCTCGGGCCGTGGCCGGCCTGGCCCGGCGCGGCCGGCCAGGAGGGCCATCTGGACGATCCGGCCTACCGGTTGCTGAACGAGCCCCACGGCCGCGTCTATTTCTCAGGCGCCCACCTGTCGCAGATGCCGGGCTGGCAGGAAGGGGCTGTGCTTTCCGCGCAGCGAACCCTAGGCCAGATCGCGACCCGTGTGTCACAGTCCGTCGCGGAGCGCCGCGGCGAGCGGCCCGCAGCCTGAAGCCTTCGAGGGGAAAACCATGCACAAAGCCATCCTGCCCGCCGTCCTGCTCGCGCTCGCCGCGGGTGCGGCCCAAGCCCAGAACGTCCACGTCAATCCATCCAACGCCTTCATCTCGAGTGCGGTGAAGGTGCCGGCCGGATCGGAGATGCTCTACGTCAGCGGGATCACGCCCGATCCGGTGGCGGGCGCGCCGGCGGCCACGCCGTTCGGCGACACCAAGACCCAGGTCATCAGCATCCTGACCAAGATCCAGGGGATCATGAAGGCGCAGGGCTACGAGCTGAGCGACAGCGTGATGATGCGGGTGCTGCTGGTCGGCGACCCGGCCAAGGGCGGCGGCATGGATTTCGCCGGCATGATGGAAGGCTACAACCAGTTCTACGGGCCCCTGAAGAACAAGCCCGCGCGCATTACGTCCCAGGTCGCCGCGCTGGTGCGACCCGGGATGTATGCCGAGATCGAGGTGCAGGCGGCCAAGGCGCCCGCGAAATAGTCGTCAGCGGTCGCCGGGGGGCGCCGTTCGCAGCGCGGCGTTCACGGCCGGGGCGTTCAGCGCGGTCAGCGCCTGGCCCATGGCGTCGCGATAGCAGGCCGAGCGGCGCACGGCCTGCTGGTAATCGCGCAGGCTGAAGTCGGAGGCGCCGCAGGCGCGCACGGCGGCGCGGTCCAGCCGGTTCGCCATGGTCTCGGCGCCGGCAGCGGTGGAGAGGTCGAGGCCGGCCGGCGAGACCGCGATCGACGTCGTGACCGTTGGCCCCGCCACCGCGGGCGCGGCCAGGGCGAGCGCGAAAAGCGCCGGGATGGCGATGAGTTTCATGGGGTACTCCTTCCTGGAGACCGGTCGTGCGCCGGCCTTTGGTATGGTTGGGTGCTAGATAATGCGCGCTATCCAAGCGTGAAACCCGTGGCGGCGCTTATTTCACGGGCAAGTGAGTGAAAATAGCGCCAGTTCCCGGAAAATGGCTTTGAGCGGACCGCCAGGCCCCGCGGGGCCTTGAGCCGGGTCCGGAGTCGCGCGAGCTTCGCCGCATGGATCGTCGCAGACTTCTCACCCTGGGCGCCGCCGGCCTGGCCCTGACCACCGTCGCCGGCGCAGCGGGCGCGGCCGATCTCCCCGCGCCGCTGCCCGATACGCCGCCGCCCATCGGGGCTGCCGAGCGCGAGGCGCGGGTCGCCAAGGCCCAAAGGCTGATGCGCGAGCAAGGCGTCTCGGCGCTGCTGGTCGAACCGGGCTCCAGCCTGATCTACTTCACCGGCATCCATTGGAGCCGCAGCGAGCGGCTGACCTGCGCGATCATCCCCGCAGAGGGCGAGATCGGCGTGGTGACGCCCTTCTTCGAGGAGCCCTCGGTCCGCGAGAGCCTGGGCGTCCCGGCCCAGGTGCGGACCTGGCAGGAACACGAGGACCCGCTGGCCCTGGTCGCCGGCTGGCTGAGGGACCGCAAGCTGGGATCCGGCGTCGTCGGGATCGAGGAGACCAACCGCTACTTCATCGTCGACGGCCTCAAGCGGAACCTGCCCACCGCCACGCTCAAGAACGGCGCGCCGATCGTGCGGGGCTGCCGGATGATCAAGTCGCCGGCCGAAATCGCCCTGATGCAGCACGCCTCGGACATCACCATGGCGGCCTACCGCCATGCGATCCCCAAGGTGGAGGCGGGGATGCGGCCGTCCGACATCGGCCGGCTGATGAACCAGGCGACCGTGGCCCTGGGCGGCGATCCGGAGTTCGAACTGGTCCTGCTGGGCGAGGCGTCCGCCTATCCTCACGGCTCGGGCAAGCCGCAGGCCGTAAGGGCCGGCGAGGTGGTGCTGATGGACTGCGGCTGCACGGTGGAGGGCTACCAGTCCGACATTTCGCGCACCTTCGTGTTCGGCGAACCGACGGCCAGGCAGCGCAAGGTGTGGAACGAGGTCCAGAAGGGCCAGCAGATCGCCTTCGAGGCGGCGAAGCTGGGCGTAGCCGCCGGCAGTGTGGACGACGCCGCGCGGAGCTACTACGTCGGCCTGGGCTATGGGCCGGACTACAAGCTGCCCGGCCTGTCGCACCGCACCGGCCACGGCATCGGCCTGGACGGCCACGAGCCGGTCAACCTGGTGCGCGGCGAGGCGACGAAGCTGGCGTCCGGCATGTGCTTCTCCGACGAGCCCGGCATCTACATCCCGGGCGAGTTCGGCGTGCGCCTGGAGGACTGCTTCCACATGACGGAGGCGGGGCCGAAGTGGTTCTCGCAGCCCTCGGTCTCGATCGAGACGCCGGTCTAGTTATTCGACGAGGGCCGCGAGGTTCGCGAGGCGGGAGTCCATCCTGGCCTGGCGGTCCTCGAAGCCCGGTCGATCCGCGCCATCGCCGTCAGACTCCGTAGTACTCGCGATACCAGTCCACGAAGCGGCCGACGCCCACGTCGACGGTCGTCGAAGGAGCGTAGTCCAGGACGGCGCGGGTTTCAGCCGTGTCGGCCTCGGTGCGCGCCACGTCGCCGGGCTGCATGGGCATGAGGTTGATCGTGGCCTTGCGGCCGAGCTTTTCTTCGAGGACCTCGATGTAGCGCATCAGTTCGACCCGGCGGCTCGCGCCCAGGTTCAGGATGCGCCACGGCGCCGCGCTGGTGGCCGGATCGGGGGTCTCGGAGTTCCAGGCGGGGTTCGCCACGGGCGGTCGATCAAGGGCGGCGACGAGGCCGTCGACGATATCGTCGACGTAGGTGAAGTCGCGCTGCATCCGGCCCTCGCCGTACACGTCGATCGGTTGGCCCTTGAGGATGGCGTCGGTGAACTTGAACAGCGCCATGTCAGGACGGCCCCACGGGCCATAGACGGTGAAGAAGCGAAAGCCGGTCGCGGGGATGCCGAACAGGTGGGCGTAGGAGTGGGCCATGCTCTCGTTGGCGAGCTTGGTGGCCGCATAGAGCGTGATCGGGTGTGTGGCCGCGTCGTGGACGTTGAACGGCAGGTTGTTGTGGTTGCCGTAGACCGAGCTGGTGGAGGCGAAGACCAGGTGCTTCGGCTGGACCGCGCGGCAGCCCTCCAGGATGTTCAGGAACCCCACCACGTTGGAGTCCACGTAGGTCTCGGGGCTCTCCAGGCTGTAGCGGACGCCGGCCTGGGCGGCGAGGTTGACCACCCGCTCCGGCTTCACCTCGGCAAACAGCGCGGGCACGCCGTCACGGTCGGCGAGGTCGAGCTTGGCGTGCCGATAGCCCTTGTGGGCCTCGAGGATCGCCAGGCGCGAGGCCTTGAGCTTGGGGTCGTAGTACGAGTTCAGGCTGTCGAGGCCGACCACCGTGTCGCCGCGCTCGAGCAGTCGGCGGCTCAGGTGGAAACCGATGAAGCCGGCGGAACCGGTGACCAGAATCGTCAAGACGTCGCCTCGCTGCCTGCGCCGATGCGCAAGCGTGCCTAGCGGTCGCCGGGTTGCAAGGCGATTAAGTTCTCAGCGCGCGGCGAGGCCGACCACGTCGCGCATCCGGGAAGCTCGGGTGGCCTCGGCCACCGCGGTGTTGCGGGCCTCCAGCACGTCGCTGGCCCGCATTTGCGACAGGACGGGGAACATCGCCGACAGCATGGCCACCAGCAGGCCCACACGGCCCTCGCGCCAGCCCCCACGGCCCACATATCCGCGCAGGAAGGTCGCGGCGCCCGCCAGCAGGCCCGAGGCGAGGTTCACCGGCCGGCCGGCGTCGGCCAGATCCTCGGCGGCGAGGGCGGTGAGACGATTCAGGCGCTCCAGCAGCCCGCCGACGTCGCGGCCCAGCGAACGGCGGATGGCGCCGGTTAGAGCGCCGCCGGAGCGGCCGGCCATGACGGCCGGGGCGTTGAGGCGCCGCGGCTCCCAGGCCTTCAGGCCGCGCTTGTAGAGGCGCGGTTCGGCCCGCGAGCTCAGTGCGCCGGCCCAGCCTTCGCGCACCAGCGTCTCGCCCACGTAGTTGTCGATGGGCAGTTCGTACCAGTCGCCGGCCGGACGCATCTGCAAGACGGCGCGGACTTCCCAGGCGAGGGCGGCGTCCACCAGCTCGTCCGGGTCGATCTCGAGGATCCAATCGCCGGAGCAGGCCTCGACGCCCGCGGCCTTGCGCTGGCTTTCGAGCGGAAAGATGCCGTCGATGACGATCGCGCCCTGCCGGCGCGCGACGTCCTGCGAGCGGTCCGTACAGCGGTCGGCGACCACCACGATCTCATCGCAGAAGGAGAGTTTGCGCAGGCATTCCGAAAGCCTCGCATCCTGGTTCTGCACGCAGACGAGCGCAGATAACCTGACCACCCCGAACGCTCCCATCCCGACGACCCCGTTACGAGATAAGACGCCGCCCGAAGCTTTTGCCCCCCAGGCCAAGCTTTACAATTTGTTCAGAATGCGGCGCCGAGTCGCAGGCCGAAGGTGCGGGGACGCTGCGGGGTGACCTGACGGACCCGGCCGAAGCTGAAGGGGTTACCATAGGCGAAGGTGTCGCCTTCGTAGTTGAGCGGGTTGGTAACGAAGGCCGTCAATCGCCAGTGGTCGCTGGCGATTTCGGCTGAAAGCTTGGCGCGCAGGTAGTCGTCGGTCTGGGAGCGCACGGTGGCGTCAAAGCTCAGGTCGGCCTTGCCGACATAGCTGGTCTCGCCGACCAGGCGCAGGTTCAGGTCTTCGCTCAGCGGACGCTCGTAGACGGCCAACAGCCCGCCGGAAACCCTGGGCACGCCCGGCAGGTCGCCGGTGACGTTCTGGTTGAAGGCGATATTGGGATTCTTGATCCGGCTGTCCGAAATCAGCCCGTTGGCCTGTAGCGACAGGCCGAAGGGGAAATCGTAGCTCATCTCGACTTCGAGCCCGACGATGCGGGCGTCCCCCACATTACCGGTGAAGGCGATACCGGAGGGGCGGTACTGGTCCGTCTGAATGTTCGCCCAGTCGTCGTAGTAGGCGGCGGCCCGCACCGCCAGCCGACCGTCGAGGCGACGGAACTTGGCCCCGACTTCGTAGTTGCGCAGCCGGTCGGGCGCAAAGGTGGTTCGGGCCACGCCGACCGCGTAGAAGCCGCCTGAGTTGAACCCGCCGGGGCGATATCCCTCGGTGATCAGGCCGTAAATAAGGTCGCCATTCGAGAACTCCCGCTGCAGGGAGATCTTAGGGGAGAAGCCGTCGAAGGTGCGGGCGGCGTCGAAGGCGCGGGTGTCGTAGGGCGGGATGACGGAAATATCGGCGGTGGTGTGGACACGTGTCCGGAAGAGTCGCCCTCCCAGGGTCGCGGTCCACCCGTCACCGAGGACATAGGCCACCTCGCCATAGAGCGCGGACTCGCTCAGGCGATCCTTGCGATTCTCGGTGTAGACCGTCTCCACCATCGGCCCGGCGCGCGAGGCGGACGCCATGGTCACGAAGCCGAGTTCCGAGGGCGCCCGCTCGACCGTGCGGGCGGCGTAAATCCCGACGAGCCAGTTGAGACGCCCGGTCCCCGGCGAGCGGACGACAAGGTCCTGCACGACCATGTTGGAACGGGTCGCCTCGACAAAGACGCCGAGGTCGGCTTCGCTTGTGGGGAACACGTCGTCCAGGCTTCTCGAGGCGTCGAACTGGCTGGAGAAGACATGATGCACATAGCTTAGCGACGAGGTGAGGGTGCCCCAGGCGAGGTCGCCGTGCAGCGTGACGCCGGCGGAGTAGAAGTCATTGTTGTGAGCCTCGCGCACCCGGTTGCGGCGTTCGCCCGGCGCGCCGACCTCATCGCCGTCTTCAAGGGCCAGGCTCATCCCGCCGGAGAGCGGGCTAGAGCCTGTGGCGACCGTGACGTACTGAGTGTCGTTCGAGCGGAGGTGCTGGGTGGCGGCCAGGGCGTCCAGCCGCCAATTGTCGTCGATCCGCACCCGTAGGGCGACCCGGCCTCCATCGCGCCGGGTCTGATCGACGTTGGGGATGCGCAGGTTCACGTCGTCCAGATAGCCGCCCTGGACTTCCTCGTAGGCTGCCAGGCGGATCGCGATGCGATCCTTGATTATGGGCAGGCTCGCGTGGCCCTCGATCTCGTGGCTACTGTCGCCGCCCTTGGTCCAGGCGAGACCTCCGGAAATTCCGAATGTGGCGTGCTCCAGATCGGGCTTGCTGGTGACGATCCGGTAGATGCCGGCCAGCGAGCCGGCCCCATAGAGCGCGCCCTGGGGGCCGCGCACCACTTCGACCCGGTCGACGTCGACCAGGCGCAGGTCGGGGTCGGGGGCGTTGTAGTTGATCGGGGCGTCGTCGAGGTAGGTCGCCACCGTCGAGCGCGTTCGGCCGGTGAACGCGCCGTCCGACAGGCCACGGATCAACAGCTTGTCGCGGCCCGGCCCGAGGTTGGTGGTAAGCACCCCGGCGAGCTGGCCCACGGTCTGACCGACATCGGCGGCGCGCGTGGCGGCGATCTGCTCGCGGGAGATGGCGCTGACGCCGGCGGGGAGCTGCGCCAGGGCCGCGGGACGCTTGGTCGCGGTGACCACGACCTCCGAGACCAGCGCCGGCGCCCGCGGCGCGTCGCGCACGGACGCCGGCTCCTGGGCGGGCGCGCTGGGCAGGATCCGCACGGTGCGCGGGTCGATGATCGTATAGCGGCAGGGGGCGCTGGCCAGGAGGCGGTCGAGCGCCTCGCGGATGCTGTGGCGGCCGGACAGCTCGGCGCGGCCGCCTGCGCCGCAGCTGGCGGTGCCGAGGACGGAGATGTTGGCCTGCAGGCCCAGGTCGATCAGCGCATCGGCATAGGGCCGCGGCGGAATGCTGAAGCGCAGGCGCGCGTCGGCGGCCTCAGCGCGCCCCGCCAGACAGGCGAGGGCGGCGCCGCCCAGCATCGCACGCATAGACAGGCCGCGCCTGTTTATGGCTCCACATCCCCATTATCGGCCCGCCGCAGGATTGCGCCGCAGGACCACGCCCGGGCCGGAACGTACAGCGGTAATGGGAACCAGCAAGGCCAGGCGGCGGATTACCGCAGCCTGATCGTCGAGAACCAGGACGCCGGAGATGGGCATCGCCGCCAATTCCGGGTCTTCGATGCGGATCGGTGTTGCAAACTGCTGGTTGAGGTCGTCCACGACCTCGCTCAAAGGCTGTTGGCGATAGACCAGGCGGCCGGAGCGCCAGCCCAGCACTTCCGCGGGCTCGGCCGCAGCGATCCGGGTCACGGCCGCGCCGTCCACATGCTCGAGCCGCTGGCCGGGATGAAGGCGGTAGGCCTTGCCGGCCGCGCCATCGGCAGGCCGGACTTCGACGGCGCCGCGCGCCACCGTGACCGAGAGCTTGCCGCCCAGCCGGCGGACGTCGAACTGCGTGCCCACGACGCGGACCGTGCGATCGCCGGCGTCCACGAGGAACGGGCGACGAACGTCATGGGCCACGTCGAACACCGCCTGGCCCTCGGCGAGGGACACGTGGCGGCTGTCGCTGCCGAGCCTGACCGTCAGGCGGGTCCCGCCGTTGAGGTCGATGGTGGAGCCGTCGGCGAGCTGGACCGTCCGGCGCTGGCCCTTGGCGGTGACGTAGCTGTCGGACTCGGGCTGCGAGAATTGAGGTGCGATCACCACCGCCAGGGCCGCGGCGGCGGCCACGGCGCCGAAGCCCACGAAGGCGCGGCGGCCGACCGCTGGCCTGGCGCGGCGCTCGGACAGGTTGCGCGCCACCTCTTCGCCGGCAGCCGCATAGGCGTGGGAGACCGCGAGCGCGTCGTCGAAGGCCCGCGCATTCCCGGGCGTGGCCGACAACCAGGCGTCGAACGCCACCGCCTCGGCGTCGCTCAGGTCCCCGGCCTCGACGCGCACGACCCATGCCGCGGCGTCTTCACGCCGTGCATCGTCGCCATATCGCCAAGCGTTGCTCATGAGCCCTTCCACGGCCACCGCGTGCGGCGGCCCGTCGCTGGAATAGACGCCGCCGCCCGGCGCCGCCCCCCAGTTGCTCGATGCAATTTCCGGTAGATCATCGGCCAAGCTTCGCGGTCAGGGCCTTGAGGGCGGCCGATACATGTTTCTCGACCGATTTCACGGATATGCCCATGACCCGCGCGGTCTCGGCGTGGCTGCGGCCTTCCAGCTTGTGCAGGCGGAAAGCGCGCTGCATCTGCGGCGGCAGTCCGGCCGCCGCCTCGACGAGTTGGCGCAGCCGCTGGCGGGAGGCCACCGCCTCGTCGGCGGGGATTTCCTCGGCCACGTCCTCGCCGCCCATCGAAGCGTGGGCGACACGCCGCCAGGCGGCGTCGCGGGCGGTGGCGCGGGCCTCGCCGCGGGCGCGGTCCAGCATGACGTTCGTGGCGATGCGATAGATCAGGGCGACCGGATTCTCCGCCGTGACGGCCGGATACCGCGTGGCCAGCTTGACGTACAGCTCCTGGGCAAGGTCCTCGGCGACGAGACGCGAGCCCGAGCGGGCCGCGAAGAAGCGGACCAGGTTGGCCCGGCGTTCCAGATAGATCTCCAGCAGCGGATCGGTTGGCCCGGCGGCGGGCGTTTCGGGGTCGGTCACGACGGTCACGCCGGCAGCCTGCGGCGTCCGGCCCCCGGGCCGGGCGAGAAGGTCGGGCTCGGGCGGGGCTGATCCATGGACGCCGGAACGGTGGAACCTAGCAGAAGACATGCCTCATTCCGGAGCCCGCGCCAACTTCGCTGCGCGGCCGGCCGGGGGGCGGGGCGCTTCGGCGGCGTCTTGGCTTCGATGCCATGGTTGACGGCGCCTCGCGGCAGCCGTCCTGGGGGTGGTGTCACGACGTGCGGGTCGCGGGGGAGCGACCCGCACGTTCTCCCGCCGATTCGTGACAGCCGGCGCCGCGCCTGGCGCCCGCCGCTGACTTATCCACAGGCGGCGTTGCGATCCCGCCAGCCAGATCGGTGCGATCACGCGAAGTCGAAGGCGACCGGGCTGGCCCAAGGTATGCAGACGGGTCTTCTCATTCTATGAGATTGCTCTCGGTGAGAGAGCAGTGCGCACAGTCCGCTGTGCCGAAATGGGGCCCAAGGAGTAGTCATCTATGAGCCTGAAGACCGTGCCGGGGCTTGAGCCCGCGCCGACGAAACACGCCAGACTCGTGCAGTGGGTGCGTGAAATCGCCGACCTGGCCCAGCCTGACCGCGTCGTCTGGTGCGATGGATCGGACGCCGAATGGACCCGCCTGACGGGTGAGCTGGTGGCCAGCGGCACCCTGAAGGCGCTGAACCCCGACAAGCGGCCGAATTCGTTCCATGCGGCGTCCGACCCTCGCGACGTGGCCCGGGTCGAGAGCCGCACCTTCATCTGCTCGGAAAAGCCGGAGGACGCCGGCCCGACGAACAACTGGCTGGACCCCGCCGAGATGCGCGCCGACCTGAAGGACCTCTTCAAGGGCGTGATGCGCGGCCGCACCATGTATGTCGTGCCGTTCTGCATGGGCCCCCTGGGCTCGAAGATCAGCCAGATCGGCGTCGAGATCACCGACAGCGCCTATGTGGCCGTGTCGATGAAGATCATGACCCGCATGGGCAAGGGCGCCCTCGACATGCTGGGCGACGACGGCTTCTTCGTGCCGGCGGTCCACTCGGTGGGCATGCCCTTGGTCGATGGCGTCAAGGACGTCGCCTGGCCCTGCAACGAGATCAAGTACATCGTCCATTTCCCCGAGACCCGGGAGATCTGGTCGTACGGCTCCGGTTACGGCGGTAACGCCCTGCTGGGCAAGAAGTGCTTCGCGCTGCGCATCGCCTCGGTCATGGCCCGCGACGAGGGCTGGTTCGCCGAGCATATGCTGATCCTGAAGCTGACCTCGCCCGAGGGCGAGGCCAAGTATGTGGCCGCGGCCTTCCCCAGCGCCTGCGGCAAGACCAACATGGCCATGCTGCAGCCGACGCTGCCCGGCTGGAAGGCCGAGACCATCGGCGATGACATCTGCTGGATGCGCTTCGGCGAGGATGGCCGGCTCTATGCCATCAACCCGGAAGCCGGTTTCTTCGGCGTGGCGCCGGGCACCGGCGTGGAAACCAACAAGAACGCCATCGACGCGCTCTGGGGCAATTCGATCTTCACCAACGTCGCCCTGACCGACGATGGCGACGTCTGGTGGGAAGGCATGACGCCCGATGCGCCGGCGCACCTGATCGACTGGAAGGGCCGCGACTGGACGCCGGACAGCGACGAACCCGCCGCGCACCCGAACGCCCGCTTCACGGTGCCCGCCGCGCAATGCCCGGTGGCCGCGCCCGAATGGGAGGACCCGGCCGGGGTGCCGATCTCGGCCATCCTGTTCGGCGGCCGGCGTGCCTCGGCGGTGCCATTGGTGACGGAAGCCCGCGACTGGCGGCACGGCGTCTTCATGGCCTCCAACGTGGCCTCTGAAGGCACCGCGGCGGCTGAGAACGCCATCGGCGAGCTGCGCCGCGACCCGTTCGCGATGCTGCCCTTCTGCGGCTACAACATGGGCGACTATTTCGGCCACTGGCTGAAAATGGGCGAGGCGCGCGACGCCGCAAAGCTGCCCCGCATCTACTTCGTGAACTGGTTCCGCAAGGACGAGCGCGGCAAGTTCGTCTGGCCGGGCTACGGCGAGAACAGCCGCGTCCTGAAGTGGATCTCCGAGCGCCTGGACGGCAAGGCCGAGGCCGTGGACACGCCGATTGGCCGGGTGCCTTCCAGCGCCAGCCTGGACACGTCGGGCCTGACCCTGACCGAAGCCCAGCTCAACCTGCTGCTGACCGTCGATCCCGCGATCTGGACCCAGGAGGCGGCCCTGATCCCGGCCTTCTACGAACGCTTTGGCGAGACCACGCCCAAGGCGCTGTGGGACGAGTACGAGGCTTTGGTGACGCGGCTGGAGGCGGCCAAGGACGAGATGGCCGACGAAAGGGTGGTGGCGGCGGAATAGCGCCGCCGCCCAACCGCTCGGAAAAGGCAAAGGGCCGCGGCGATCCCGCGGCCTTTCTGCTGCCTGGGACTGGCTTAGCCGCCGGCGACGACCCGCAGGGCGGGCGCGGCGCCGGGCTTTTCGCCGCGGACCTGGGCGACGAGATCGAAGAGCGCGCGGCGGACGTCGTCGACGTCGCCGGTCGCGACTACGGCGGCGAGCGCCTCCAGATGGCCGGGCGTGACCCGCACCGCGGAGTTGGAGATCACTTCCAGCACCTTGGGCGCGGCGGGCAGGGACCGCTCGGTCTCGTCCAGCAGCGCCTCGGTGAGCTTCTCGCCGGGCCGCAGGCCGGTGATCTCGATCTCGATATCGCGGCGGCCGGAGAGTGCGATCATCTGGCGGGCAAGGTCCAGGATGCTGACCGGCTCGCCCATCTCGAGCAGGAACAGGCGGGAGTCGCGGCGGTCGTCCTCATGGCAGGCGGCGGTGGCGTGCAGCACGAGCTGGGCCGCCTCCGGGATGGTCATGAAGAAGCGCGTCATCTCCGGATGGGTGACGGTCACCGGCCCACCGCGTTCGATCTGCGACTTGAAGATCGGCACTACCGATCCCGACGAGCCCAGGACGTTGCCGAAGCGGACGGCAGAGAAGCGGGTGCCCTCGCCGGTGGTCTGCTGGGCCTGGACCACGGCCTCGGCCAGCCGCTTGGTGGCGCCCATGGCGTTCGTGGGATCGACCGCCTTGTCGGTGGAGATCAGCACCATCTGGCGGGCGCCGCTGGCCTTGGAGGCTTCGGCCACGTTCCAGGTGCCGATGACGTTGGTCAGGATCCCTTCCATCGGGTGACGCTCGACCATGGAGACGTGCTTGAGCGCCGCGGCGTGGAACACCAGGTCCGGCGCCTCCTGGCCGAAGACGGTCGCCGTGCGCTGGGCGTCGCGGACATCGCAGAGCACGGCCTTGACCGCGATGTGCGGGTAGGTCTCGCGCATTTCGCGCTCGATCTCGAAGAGCGCGGTCTCGGAGAAGTCGACCACGGTCAGTTGCGCGCAATTGAAGGCGGCGACCTGACGGCAGAGCTCGGAGCCGATGGAGCCGCCGGCGCCGGTGATCAGGACGCGCCGGCTCTTGATCAGGCCGCCGATGGCGCGACGGTCCAGCTCGATGGGCTCGCGGGCGAGCAGTTCCTCGATGTTGATGTCGCGCATCGGGAGCAGGGTCAGGCCGTCGTGCTGGCTGAGCTCGACGATGGAGGGCAGGCGCAGCAGGCGGATGCCGTCGGTCTTCAACCGGCCCAGCATGTCGGCCGTAAGCCCCTTCAGCTTGCCGGGCTCCTCCAGAAACAGGATCGCGCGCGGGTAGCGGTTCCAGCGGCGGAGATCGGCCAGCGCCTCGTCCAGCCGGTCGATCGCCTCGAGGATGCAGACCCCGCGCACCTGGGCGCCCACGTCGCGGCGGTCGGTTCCGATGATGCCCACGGGCGTATAGGTGCGATCGTGGCTGCGGGCGACGTCGCGCAGATAGGTGTCGGCCAGCGACGGCGGACCGATCAGCAGCAGCGACGGGGACTGGGTCAGCCGGTCGGTGATGGTCTTGAGCGGCGAGAAACTCTCCAGCGCGTGCTCGTGCAGGGCGCGGCGCATGATCCGCACGCCCATGGCGGTGACCATCTGGAACAGCGGCGCCATGACCAGGGTGGAGCGCGGCAGGCCTTCGGCGCGGTCGAGGACGAAGACCGCCAGCAGGAAGACCCCGACCGTCAGCAGGGCGCTGCGCGCCAGGACCAGGGCGTCGGGAATGGAAACGTACCGCCAGGGCGACAGCTCGCCCCGGAAGATCAGGCTGAAGGCGCCGGCGATGGCGGCGTAGAGGGCGGCGAGCTGGAAGAAGCTGAGGGCCCCGGCCTGGCCGAAGCCGAGTTCCGGCTGGGTGGGGGCCACGAAGAAGGCGATGGAAAACGCCAGCGCGGCAAGCAGGATGTCGAAGACGACCGTCTGGGCCCGGACGGCCATCCGCTCCATGCGCCGCACTCCACTCACGTTGCGATTCCCCAACCATAGGCCCGGTCGTGCGGGCGGCCAGTAAAACTTGGACTGGCGGAGTTTTTCCGCGATCGGCGCCCTGTACGCGTTGAACAGGCGTCCGGCGAGCGCGGCCGAACTTAGGTACAGGCGCCCTCGGGCGCAATGGAAAAGCCGCCGCGAGACCGCGACGGCTTCCCTACAACCGTAAAGCTAAGCTTTGGTTGCGATTAGAAGGTCAGCTTGATGCCGCCCACGACCCGGCTGTCGCCGAGCCCGCCGGTGACGGCCTTGCCCTTGTTGGTGTCCCAGTAGCGGACGTCGAAGCCGACATGGTCGGTCAGCGCAAAGCCGACGCCGACGTTCCAGGTGGTATAGTCGAACGCCTTGTCGACCTCCTGCCGGCCGATGGCGCCGCTGAACGAGAACTTCGTGTCCGGAATGGCGACTGCGGCGTTGGCCTCATAGTAGACGGCGTCGCCGGTCTTCCCGAAGAATTCCGGGGAGTAATAGACCGCGACGCCCAGGGTCGCCGGGCCGGCCGGGACCGATGCGGCGATCTTGCCCTCCCAATAGTCCTCGTTGGAGCCGGACGGCTGGTCGAGATAGCCGTAGTAGATCACCCCGATGTCGAAGCTCACCGGGCCGGCCGTCGGCTTGATGCCGGCGTAGAGGTCGAACTCGGCGTCGGTGCCGTTGCCGAAGTCCACATTGGAGGCCCAGACACCGGCGTAGCCGATGCCCATGGAGGCGTCGACGCCGCCGAAGACCGAAGGATCCTCGTCGGTCTGACTGATGCCGCGGAAGACGTAGTCGGTGTTGGCCCCGAGGTTGAAGGCGAAGGTTGGGCCCCCGTCCTGCGCCTGCGCGGCGCCGGCGAGCGCAAGCGAACCGACAGCGGCCGCCAGCGCGATTTTCAGCGTTCTCATTTGATTATCCCCTCTCACGTCCGTCCGGCCGAAACCGACGGGCGAGGGTTATCGTGGTCGGCGGGGCCTGCAGATCAACGTGACGAACTCGCGACAGCCGAGCCATGGGGAGGCTGATGTGCGATTGGGCGCCCGTGTGGTGAGGCGCCTACAAAACGGGCGCCATGACCCTGCGGCAGGTCATCGCGCGACGAGCGGCGCGAATCCCAGGTGTGACCCCGCGTCGACCAGCAGCGTCTCGCCGGTCACATGTCGCGAGGCGGGCGAGGCCAGGAAGACGGCCGAGGCGGCGATGTCCTCGGGGGTGGAGGCCGCTTTCAGGGGCGTGCCGGCGGCGGCGTTGGCGCGGATGCGGTCGGCCGCCTGCTCACCCAGGCCCTTGCCGAACCAGGGGGTGTCGATGAACCCTGGGCAGATCGCGTTGACCCGGATCTTCGGCGCCAGCGCCCGGGCCAGCGAGAGGGTCATCGTGGTGAGCGCGCCCTTGGATGCGGCGTACGGGATCGACGAGCCGATGCCGGTGACCCCGGCGATCGAGGCGGTCATCACCACCGCTCCGGGCTGGGGCGCGGCTTCCAGCAGGGTGCGACAGGCCCGGACCATCTGATAGGCGCCCACCACGTTCACGGCATAGAGGTCGAGGAAGTCCTGGCCCGAGACCGCGTCCAGGTCGCCATGGCCGGCGAACCTCGTCACGCCCGCGTTGTTGAAGAGGGCGTCCACGCGGCCGTAGGGCGCGGCCGCCGCGGCGATCTTCCGGCAGTCGTCGTCCTGGGCGACGTCGCCCTGGACCAGGACGGTCTCGGCGCCGTGGGCCTGGCACCGGCGCGCCGTTTCCTCGGCGTCGTCGCGGTTGCGGGCGTAGTTGATGACCACGGCCTTGGCGCCGCGAGAGGCGACCTCCACCGCCACGGCGCGGCCCAGACCGGTCGATGCGCCGGTCACCACCACCACGAAATCCTGATAGTCGCCTTGGGCCATGATGCGCCTCCCGATGTTGTTCGGGGTGCTAGTAGCCGGTAAAGCCGCCGGCATGGAAGAGACCCATCTCACGCAGTTGGGCCGCGAGACCCGGGGCTTCGACAGCCCCGAGACCGCGGTCCTCGAGCGCGTCCCGAACCCTCACCCCGGCACGGCCTATCTGGTGCGGTTCACGGCGCCGGAGTTCACCTCGCTGTGCCCCGTGACCGGCCAGCCCGACTTCGCCCACCTGGTCATCGACTACGTACCCGGCGACTGGCTCGTGGAGTCCAAATCGCTGAAGCTCTACCTCGGATCGTTCCGCAACCACGGCGCCTTCCACGAGGATTGCACGGTGGCGATCGGCAAACGGCTGGTCAGCGCGCTTTCGCCGCAGTGGCTCAGGATCGGCGGGTACTGGTACCCGAGGGGCGGAATCCCGATTGATGTTTTCTGGCAAAGCGGCGCCGTGCCGCAAGGACTCTGGCTGCCTGACCAAGGCGTTGCGCCTTATCGCGGGCGCGGCTGAAGCGTATCGGCGCTGAGGATTGAATTCGGCTTGAGTCCGGCGGCTTCGGAATACTGCAGAGCTTCAAGATTATCCGAGGGCTCCCAACTGTGACGCGCAGATCGAAGTCAGCATACCGCCGGGCGAGTTGAGTCCGACCCTACTCTCGCCCGAGGGGAAAAAGGGAGATGGACTCATGCCAGCGCCCATTCGGGCTTCCCAAAAGCTCGGGACGGGCCTATACCTAAACCCGCCCAACTCTCCTCGGGCGTGTCACCTCAGGCCGGGCGGCGCCGCGCGTCGTCCGGCCGTCGTGTTTCTGGCGCTCCGGGCCTATGCAGTCCAGTGGGTGATCAGGGGATCCAAGGCAGGGCGTTCCCGTTCCAGCGGCGGCTCGCGCGGCGTCCCCAGCATCACGAAACCGGCCACGCGCTCACCCTGCTGCAGGCCGAGCACGGCCGTCGCGTCGGGGTCGTAGCTGTACCAGTCGGTGATCCAGTTGGCCCCGAACCCCATGGCGAGCGCCGCATAGGTCAGGTTCGCGCAGACCGCGCCGACGGACAGGACCTGTTCCCATTCCGGAATTTCGCCAGGTTTGGGCGAGGAAATCACCGCCACCGCCAATGGAGGGATTTTCAGCTTGGCGAGCTTGGCTACCCGCCTGGCGTCGCCCTGCGTCTGCGCGACCGCTTCCAGCCGGGCTGCGAACGCAGCTTTGCCCGCGCCTTCCAGCACCACGAAGCGCCAGGGGTTGAGCTTGCCGTGGTCGGGCGTGCGCGCCGCCAGGCGGACCAGGTCGGCCAGCTGGTCGGAGCTCGGCGCCGGCTCGGCCAGCGTCACGGCCGACGTCGATCGCCGGAGCGCCAGGAAGCGCAGGACCTCGGGCGCGGCAGTGAGGGGCAGGGCCGCGCCAAAGGCGGGCGCGGGCGGCAGAGCTGAAGGCAACGAAGGGTCCGGCGTTTAAGAGTGCGGATGCGGCCTTTCCTTTATGGGTGGCCGCGCGCGATCTGCAAGGCGAGGGAGACGACAAGTGGACGAAAAGCCGGCCTGGTTGCGGGCGCACGGAACACCCTGGGTGCGGGGGTGGGGCCGGGCGATCTTCGAGAATCCCTGGATCACGGTCACCGAGTTCGCGGCGACGGCGCCGACGGGCAAGCCGGCCCGCTACGGCCTAGTCAGCTTCAAGAACTATGCGGTGGCGGTCCTGCCGCTCTACGACGACGGCACGACCGTGCTGGTGGGGCAGAACCGGTTCCCGGCGGGCGATTACAGCTGGGAGATTCCCGAGGGCGGCGGCCCGCTGGAGCACGACCCGCTGGAGAGCGCCAAGCGCGAACTGGCCGAGGAGACCGGCCTGCAGGCGGCCGAGTGGCACGAGGTGATGCGGGCCCAGCTGTCGAACTCGGTGACCGACGAACAGATGTTCGGCTACCTCGCCTTGGGCCTGTCGCGGGCCCGGGCCGGCCAGGAGATGGACGACACCGAGGCGATCGAGGTCGTGCGAGTGCCGTTCCGGGAGGCCCTGGACGCGGCGATGGCCGGCGATATCAAGGATATGCTGACGGTGGCGATGCTGCTCAAGGCTTACCATATGGCTCGGGAAGGGCATTTGGCGTCCGCGCTCGCGCGCGCCATGCTAGGCTAGGGAGAAGCCTATGGGTCGGGAGGAACCGATGAGTCAGCGCCTGGAGGTGGTGAATTCCGCCACGCCGCCGCCTGTCTGGGCCGCGCTGCGGAACGAGGCCTATGCCGCCGCCAAGACGGAGTCGGCGCTGGCCAGTCTGCTGGCCGCGGTGATCCTGAACCACGACAGCCTTGGCGATGCGCTGAGCTATCAGCTCGCCCGCAAGCTGGGCGACCAGGAGCTGCGCGCCATGAGCCTGCGCGACACCGTCGAGGAGGCCTATGAGGCCGCTCCGTCGATCGTGGAGATGGCCGAGGCCGACCTGAAGGCGGTGTTCGAGCGCGACCCGGCCTGCAAGGGCTATGTCCAACCGTTCCTGTTCTTCAAGGGCTTCCTGGCGCTGCAGACGCATCGCGTGGCCCACTGGTTGTACAACGAAGGCCGCGACACCCTGGCCTTCTACCTGCAGAGCCGTTCCAGCGAGCTGTTCCAGGTGGATATCAATCCGGCCACCAAGATCGGCCGGGGCGTGTTCGTCGACCACGGCACCGGCATCGTGATCGGCGAGACCGCGGTGATCGGGGACGACGTCTCGATGCTGCAGGGCGTGACCCTGGGCGGCACCGGCGCCGAGCGTGGCGATCGCCACCCGAAGATCGGCAGGGGCGTACTGCTGGGGGCGGGCGCCAAGGTGCTGGGCAACATCACCATCGGCGACTACGCGAAGATCGCGTCGGGCTCGGTCGTCCTGAAGCCGGTGCCCTCCGGCTGCACGGCGGCGGGCGTGCCTGCGCGGCTCGTCAACTGCCCGACCTGCGAGGAACCGGCCAAGAGCATGGACCACACGCTCGCCGATGCTGTGTACGACTACGTCATCTGAGGTTTCGCCCGGACGCCGGACCGGCTAGGTTCCGCGCAACGATTTGCACGGAGCGTTTTGGCGTGGACGAGAGAGCTATCCGCAAGGTCGAAGGCCACCTCCGGGGGACTTTCGCGAACGCGCGCATCACGCTCGTGCCGCGGCCGAAGCAGAAGGACTCCGCCGAGGTCTACATCGGCGAGGAGTTCATCGGTGTAGTCTTCGAGGACGAGGACGGCGACGGCTCGTACGTCTTCAACATGTCGATCCTCGCCGAGGACCTGCCCTAACCCGTCCGTCTAGCGAATCTGGACCACCTTCAGCGTGCCTGCCGGTGCTGGCGCGATGGGCGGTTGTGGTTGGCTCGTGTCCAGCCAAGCGGCCCAGTGCGCGCGGGGCAGGATGACGATCTGGCGGTCGTGGTAGGGCGCGATGTCCGGTCCTGGCGGGCCGGTCAGCAGGCTGAAGCGATCGTCGCGGATCAGGCCGGCGACGCCCAGGACCGAATCGTCTGTCGCGGTGAAGCGCCACTTGGACTTCGGCGCCTTGGGGCCCGTGAACTCGAAGAAGGCGTCGATCGGGACCAGGCACCGGCCCTTCGGGAAGCCGCGGCCGTCCGACCGGAAGTTGATGACCGGCCCACGCGGGCCTGGGAAGCCCCACCGCATCCGGGAGAGGTGGGCCGCGCCATCTCGCCCGGTGACGATGTAGCTGGGGTCCGTGGGGCGGATCGAGGAGCGGGGCTCCATGTTGGGCGCGCCGCCGTCCCAGGTCAGCGGAAGTTCGAGCTGGCCGAATTCCTTGAGCAGCTCATCGAGCGAGCGTTCCTGGGCGTATTCGTTGCACATGTAATCTACATCAATCCGGGCAAGGCGGCATGTATATTGAATACAGTCAAGCCGCGCCGCGGATGATGCGGCGGGCCTGGAAGGGCGGGATGATGGCGGTGATGTGGGCGGCCCAGCGCAGGCGCGCGTCGTGGCGCATGGGCCCGGCGATGCTCTCCAGGTCATAGAGCCCGGCCCGCGAACCGCGCAGCAGCCGCTTGACCAGCACCTCGTCGGTGTCGGTCTCGACGATCACCACCTGGCCCAGCATGTCGGGGGTCGGCGCGGTCCGCTGGTCCTCGAAATAGATCAGCGCCCCGTCGTCGGCCAGGCCGCGCATGGAGTGGCCGACTACCCGCAGGGCCCGCGCCCGGTCCGTGCCGCCGGGGGGGATCGGCGCCAGCTCGGCGGGGTCCTGGCCGAGGGCGAAGAGGACCGTGCCGTCCGGATTGGCCCCCACGCGCCCGATCACCTGGACCTCGGTCGCCTCGCCCGCCGGCTGCATCGCGCCGGCGGCGTCGTAGAGCCACTCCGGGCTGACCCCGAAGGCGGCGGCGTATTCCTTGGCCCGCCGGTACGAGAACGGGGCGTTGCCGTTCTCGTTGGAGGCGTAGGTGTTGCGGCTCCACCCGTGTGCGTCCGCAGCTGACGCAGCGGTGTCGTAGCCTCTGTCGATCCGGGCCTGCCTGAGCCGTTGCGCGCGTCCGTCCATAATGCTGTAGATAACCTGCTGAGAAACGTTGCGCAACGGACAGTATATTTCCTACATTAGGCGTATGGAAACGTCATCCCACATCACATCGACCTACGCCGCGCTCCGGTACGGCGGGGCCTCTCAGGACCGCGCCCGGGCCGAGCTGGCGATCACGCCGGGCGAGGCCGGCAAACTGGAGGCGATCTTCAACGTCGGCCGGCCCGGCAAGCTGCTGGACCGGATGCGGCCGCGGTTCGCCCGGCACGGCGGCCACGTGGCGGCCGTGCTGGCGGCGGGCGGCTATCCGGCGCTGCGCCGATGAGCCGGACGCCCGACGCCGCGGCCCTGGTCGCGGGCGCGCTCAGCCGCCGCGGGCCCGCCGAACGCAGCCGGTTCCTGCGCGAACTCCTGGCGCACACGGCCGCGGGGCTGGTGGTGATCGACGGCGAGGCCCAGGCCTCCGAAGCGGTCTACCGGCTGGCCGACGCGGTGGTGGCGCGGGGGCTCGGCGCATGAGGCCGAACCAGCCCCGCGATCCGGCCCGCGCGGCGCGCGACCGGCTGCTGCGCCTGGAGCGCCAGGCTCGGGCCCGCGCCGAGGCCGCTGCGGTGGCCGAGGGGGTCGCCGAGACCGTGGCCCTGTCGCGGGCCCGCGGCCAGGCGATCGCCGAGCCGTCGGCCAAGCGCCAGCGGACCTGCGCCCAGGCCTACCGCCGCCAGACCGGCCTGGAGTGGCTGGCCGCCAAGGGCCGCATCGACCCGGCGGCCAAGGCGGCGGGCGAACGCTACGGCTGGGCCTATCGCCGGGTGAAGGCCGAAAAGGCGATCCCTTCGTCCCTGGGGGGCGAGGTGCGCGGCGCCTTCGTCGCCCCGGACATCGCCGAGGTGCTCGCGCACGGCGAGGGGACCGAGCTGGCCCGGCGCAAGCTGGGCGAGTTCCGCCGCCGGCTGCAGGTCCAGGCCGACCTGGTGGCCGCCTGCGACCTGATCTGCGGCGAGGAGAAGACGCCGCGCGAGGCGGCCGCGGGGGAACGCGAGATCGCCCAGCTCGAAGCCGTGCTGAAGGTGGCGCTGGAGATCCTGGCCGGTGCGCCAGGGTAGGGGCGGTCGGCGGCGATCAGCGGGCGCGGGGCTGGGCCGTCATCCCGCGGCGGCGGAGCCGAGCGCCGGCCGCGCCGAGGCCCACGATCATCAGCGCCCAGGTGGCCGGGTCCGGGACCGCGCCGCCGCCGTTCGCGGCGAACGTGCCGAACTGCAGGTCGTAGACCCCGCAGGCCATGTCGGCGTTGAAGTCGCAGGTGAACTGGGCCGAGCGGATGCCGACGGTGCTGGTGAGGCCGCCGAAACTGCCGGGGCCGAACTGGACCTCGCCCAGGAAGGTCCCGCTGAGGCCGGTCCCGCTGAACAGGCGCACGCGGCCGTAGTCGATGGTGTTGGAGAAGGCGCCGACCCCGTTCATCGCCGAGGCGAAGTCGAAGGCGATGTGGCCGCCGAAGAAACCGCCGTTGCCGATGATGCGGTCGCGGGCGGTGGGCGTCTGGAAGTCCTGGCCGCCCAGCACCTGGGCGTTCAGACCCACGGAGTCGACCCCCAGCGCGGCGAGGGCGGCGGCGGGCGCGGCGTCGTCCAGCCGATAGCCGGCCGCGAAGCCGCCGAGCGCATCGAAGTCGACCAAGGTGTAGGACCCGTCGAGGGCGGCCTGGAACCCGGCCTGGCTGTTGTAGGCCACCACCGCGGCCGAGGCGGCGCCGGCGCTGGCCAGCACGGCGGAGATCGCGGCGAGCGCCGTGACGATACGCATGGAAACGTCCCCCAGTCGCCGCGCGATGCGGCCAGTGTCGCCGGAGGAAACCCCAGGCGCGGCCGCGGCGCCTCCCCCGTTCGGGGGTGTTGCGTGCGGGGGTGGGGTGGCCGAGCGGTCGAAACAGGAAAATGTTCGTGATTTGTTCTTGACATTTCCCTGGGAATTTGAGAGAGTTCAGTCAGCGTTGATTACTGCGCCTGCCGCTGCAGTTGGCGGGTTCGTTGGCGCAGATCCAGGCGGCTAGCGATCCGGCCGAGGCCGAGCATCTGCGGGACCTGGGGGACGACCTTTGGGCGCCGGCTTGGCGATGACATAGTCGGCGCGAAGGTCGCGCAGCGCATCGGCGCCGGCCCGGCGCAGAAGGTGGAACCTGAAGTTCCCCGGAGCGTCCCCATAGGCGACCACCTCGACCAGCGCGCCATCCGAGGGGCGCGCGAAGAGGAAGATGCAGTCGGTCATGCTGCAGAGGAAGCGCTCGGGGTAAAGGCGGCAGGCCCGTGGCTCGCTGCGGCAGTAGACGCCGCTGTGGTCCGGCCATTTCAGCAGGCCCGTGGCTCGCTGCGGCAGTAGACGCCGCTGTGGTCCGGCCATTTCAGGATGTGGATCGGCCGGTATCCCAACCGGATCAGGCTGGCCCGGACCTTGTCGTACGGCGCGTACAGCCGGAAGTTCGGCAGCGGGGCGTCGGCAGGCCAAGCGCGATCGGCCGCATGGCCCGCGGACGTCGCGGCGAACAGCAGGATGGCGCGGTTTGTGTGGTGTGTTCACCAGGCGTCCAAGAGTCTCTTGAAAGCGGCGCTGGGCCGCCTTCACTCATAACCACATCAGTGGGTTCTGCGGCTCCAGCTAGAACGGCGGCCCCAATCAGCTAGTACAACAGGCCCACGTTATTCCCTTTGATCGCTTCCGGACCGCGCTCAGATCGCCGACCGGGTCACCTCGATCATGAGCGGCATCTCAGGCCGTTCAACGCCCGCCGGGGCGGCGACAGAGACATGCACGGCACGCCATTCCGGCCCAAGCCGCTTGTGCCACCCGACGATATCGCTGCCATCGACGCGCTGGCGAAAGTCGGGGGTTCCCAACGGCGCGCCCAGGACCTGGAGGTGCATCAGGTTGAGCGGGACCGTTGAAGATGGCCGACGAGCATAGACACGGCAGTACGACGTTCCGCCCAGCCGACCCGCGGCGACGACCAAGTCCTGCCTCGGCGAAACGGCCACATCCGACCAGGCCACCATACCGTTTCCGACGATCTGTTCAGGAACCTCGTGACGGCCAGCCAACGGCCAGTTCAACCCGCGCACCGCCTTGATGATTTGCCGATGAGATGACGGCGCGGTGCAGACGTGTTGAAGCGCACCTTCGGCCGTCGCGAAGGCGATCGGCGCGCTTGGCCGGCTGGGACCACTGGAACAGGCCGAGAGTGATCCCAGGATCAGGCAAAGCTGGATTCCGCGAACCATAGCGCCTCTCCGTATCGCCCGCTCAACACACGCTTTGGTTGAAGGTTGCCAGCGTCTGGCCACGCGGGCAACTCCCACAACGGGCAGCTAGCGGCCCCGGGTCTCCTGCGTCCGTCAGATTCCTTTGCCACACGCGGGGGCTAACATTTCGTCAAATGGTGCGTATATAGGCGTCAGGAGACGAAGATGACGGATCATGCTTTTTCGGATGGCGGGGGTTCGGCCGGGCCCGGGGAGCTGCAGACGTTCGCCGGGGAGGCGGATCGGGAGCGGCTGTCGGGGGCGGCGGTGCGGGCGTACCGGGCGCTGGCGGAGCGGTGGGGGCTGTCGAACGGGGAGGCCG
This sequence comes from Phenylobacterium sp., assembly GCF_004297125.1. Lineage (GTDB taxonomy): Bacteria > Pseudomonadota > Alphaproteobacteria > Caulobacterales > Caulobacteraceae > Phenylobacterium. Next base: position 81,258 of record NZ_SCVD01000024.1, read on the forward strand.
CCGCGCTGCTGGGAGTCTCGGCCAGCACCTGGGACCGGATCAAGCGCGGGACGTGGGACCAGGCGCTGAGCCAGGACCAGCTGACGCGGGTTTCGGCGGTGGTGGGGGTGTTCAAGGGCCTCAGCCTGCTGTTCGCGGATGGGGCGGCCGATCGCTGGCCCAGGCTGTCCAACACCGGGCCGCTGTTCGAGCGGCGCACGCCGATCGAGGCGATGATCGCCGGCGGGATCCCGCGGATGATCGAGGTGCGCCGCTACGTCGATGCGGTGCGAGGGGGTCTCTAGGCCTTGGCCCTGGAGATAGATGGCCTGCCCGTCGTGCGGGAGGCGTTCGCGCGGACGGTGCGGCTGGTCTCGACCGCCGACCGGCGGCCCTCGGTGCTGCGCGCGCTGGTGGACGAGGACGACCTGGCCGCCCTGGCCGAGATCGAGGGGGCGACCAGCGCGCGGCTGATGGCGCAGGATCATGGGCTGGAGAGCGTGGGGGTGGGCGAGCTGGTGTTCGGCGTGCCGCACGCGCGGTTCATCAACGCCGCCTTCGCCTATTCCCGGCCGCGGGAGCTCAACCGGTTCAACGGGCCGGGGCGCGGGGCCTGGTACGCGGCGCTGGACGTGGAGACCTGCCTGGCCGAGGTGGCCTTCCACATGGCCGACTTCCTGGGCCGGACCGGCGAGTACCGGGCGGTGGTGGAATATGTGGAGCTGCACGCCAGCCTGGCGGGCGAGTTCCTGGACCTGCGCGAGGCGGCCGACCACGCTTGCCTGAGGCCCGACCCGGCGGCGGCCTATCCGGCCGGCAACGCGCTGGCCGAGGCGGTGCGGGCGCGGGGGCTGAACGGGATCATCTATCCGTCCGTGCGCCACGCGGGCGGGACGTGCGTCGCCGCGTTGTGGCCGCACGCGGTTCAGTCGGTGGCGCCGGGCGCCTACTGGCGGATGGAATGGGCGGGGACGCCGACGCCGACGGTGGAGCGAGGGTGAGATACCCCGCGCCGGCGCCACGGCCGATCGGATAGCGCCGGGGCGGAGGATCGGGCGTAGGGTGCGGAATGGACGAAGCGCACTGCCCAAGCTGCAAGAAGCCCATCCACAAGGTGCGGCCGGTCCGGATCCCGACGGACACCGACGATCGGGCCCGGCCGGGACGGACCCCGGACGCGATCGGCTTCATCTGTTCCCAATGCGGGGTGCTGCTACCGCTGGTGTCGCGCAGCGACCGGGACGACATCTAGGCCCTAGAGCCGATAGTCCGCGCCGGGATCGCCTCCGCCGTTGTCAGCGGCGTCGCGCACCTCAACGGCGCGATTGTGCCAGTGCATGGCCTCGTCGATGAGGCGCGAGCGGTCGCGCATGTTGTCGGCGGCGGCGGCCAGGCGGAGCAGGGCTTCGGCCTGGCGGCGATAGTCATCCTCGGACGGCATTCAAGCTCACTCCCCAAGGTGGCGCCGCAACGGTGAGATCAGGCGGCGTGTCCGACTGTACGCGCCGCGCCGAGGCGCGGACGCAGGCCAGGGAGCCGGCGAATCGCGACCGCTTTGTGGCGGCGCGGCCGGCCGGAAAGTTCAAATCAAACAAGGAGCTTAGCCATGGTTGAGAAGCCACAGGCCGCGCCGCGGCGCGCCCAGCGGGCGCCGCGAACGAAGACGCCCGACAAGCACGGGCGGGTGACCTATATCCGCTATTGCCCGGCGGTCGTTCGCAGGGTCTGCGAGCGGCTGGCGATGGGCGAGAGCGTGTTCCAGCTGGGCAACGCCGAGGACATGCCGGCGACCTCGACGATCTACGCCTGGCAGCGCCGCCACCCCGAATTCGCCGAGGCGGTGGCGCAGGCGCGGGAGGCGGGCGCCGACTACCTGGCCGGCCGGGCGCTGGAGGTGGCGGCCGCCTCCACCAAGGAGACGGTGCAGCAGGACCGCCTGCACGTGCAGACCCTGATGAAGCACGCCGCGCTGAAGGCGCCGCGGACCTGGGGCGGCAAGGCCGACCGAGGGGCCAAAGAGGCCAGGCCGGCGCAGATGGAGGTGATCTTCCGCGTTCGCCACTTCGAGAAGGTGATCGGGCCGGACGGCAAGGCCTTCGTCCGCGAGATCAAGCCGGAGGGCGAGGCGTGAGCAAGCCGGCGGCGAAAGGCGACGGACGCAAGACGGCTGCGGCCGTGGAGGCGGAGGCTCCGGTCAAGATCCAGGTCGTGCATGACCTGCCGATGAAATGGGACCCGAGGCCCTACCAGGTGGACCTGTGGGAGGCGCTGCTGGGCGGGGCCAAGCGGGCCGACGTGGTGGCCCACCGGCGCTGGGGCAAGGACGAGGTGGCGCTGCACTGGGCCGCGGCGGCGGCGTGGAAACGGCCGGGCGGCTATTGGCACATGCTGCCCGAGGCTGCGCAGGGGCGGAAGGTGATCTGGGACGCGGTGAACCCGCACACCGGCAAGCGGCGCATCGAGGAGGCGTTCCCGGCCGAGATGAAGCCGACGTTCAACGAGAGCGAGATGCGGGTGGTGCTGGGCAACGGCTCGACGTGGCAGGTGCTGGGCTCGGACAACTACGACCGGCTGATGGGCGCCTCGGCGGCGGGGGTGGTGATGTCGGAATGGTCGCTGGCGCGGCCGGAGGCCTGGGCGCAGATCCGGCCGATCCTGCTGGAGAACGACGGCTGGGCGCTGTTCCTGTGGACGCCGCGCGGGCGCAACCACGCGGCCCGCGCCTTCGAGAGCCGGCGGGTCGATCCGGAGTGGTTCTGCCTGAAGAGCCCGGCGACCGAGACCGACGTGTTCACGCCCGAGCAGCTGGAACGGGAGAAGCGCGAACTGGTCGCCGAGCTGGGCAGCACGGAGGAGGGCGAGGCGCGGTTCGCCAGCGAGTACCTGGTGGACTTCGACGCCGCGGCGCCCGGGACCTACTACGCCAGCCTGCTGGCCGAGGCCGAGCGGGCGGGGCGCGTGGGGCGCGTGCCGGCGGACCCATCGCTGCGCGTGGACACCGCCTGGGACCTGGGGATCGACGACTACACGGCGGTCTGGTTCTTCCAGCAGGCCGGGCGCGAGGTGCGGGTGATCGACTATTACGAGACCAGCGGGCAGGGGCTGGACGCGGTGGTGCGCGAGGCGATCGGCGGCCGGCCCTACCTGTGGGGCGCCCACCACCTGCCGCACGACGTGATGGTGCGCGAGCTGGCGAGCGGCCGGTCGCGGTACGATACGCTGGAGTCGCTGGGCGTGCGCGGCATCAGCGTGGGGACGGCGACGGACCCGGAGGAGCGGGTGAACGCCGCGCGCCTGATGATCCCGATGTGCTGGTTCGACGCCGAGCGGTGCGCCGGCGGGCTCGCGCGCCTGCGGGCCTATCGCAAGCGGTGGAACCGGGCGACGCACAGCTATGCCGGTCCGCTGCACGACCAGGCCAGCCACGGCGCCGACGCCTTCGGAGAGTTCGCGCTGAACCGGCGCGGCGGGGCCGAGGCGCAGCCCCGGCCGGCGCCGCGGACCGTGGGCGGCGGGCTGTCCTGGATGGCGTGATAACGGCGGTCGACATTAATCCTCCTTGCTTAAGCGCCGTTAAGCACATTGATATAAAAGGGAAATGTCGGGGGACGCGTGAGCCGCAGGAGGCCGCGATGCCCGAGCCTTTGCGCCAACTGGTCGAACTGATCGAGGCCCGTCCGCTGGAGAGCATGGGGGGCTTCATGGCCACCTTCCTCTATCTGCGCCTGATGCTGTCGGGGCCGCGCCTGCACTGAAGCTGCAACTTCCTGCCTCGCTCCGCATTGCCCCTGCACGCGAATGGAGGACATGCGAACATGAGTGGAGTGGGAATTATCGGCGCGATCCTGATCGGCATCCTGGCCGGCTGGATCGCAGAGCAGGTGATGGGCCGCAGGCATGGCCTGATCACCAATCTGATCGTCGGCGTCGTCGGCGCCTTCCTGGGCAGCTTCATCGCCACTTCGTTGGGGATCGGCACGGGCGCGGGCGTCATCCCGAGCCTGCTGGTGGCCACGGCGGGCGCGATCCTGCTGCTGTTCATCGTCGGCCTGTTCCGGCGCCGCAGCGTCTAGCGGACCCAGGCCCGCGTCGCGGCGGTTGACAGTCGTTGTTACAGCTGTAGTCTGAAATTGCTACATCTGTAATAACGAATTGGGAGGCCGCGATGCGGGCAATGGGACGAAGCCTGGTTCTGGGGATCGGGACGGCGCTGGCGGCGAGCGCCGGGCTGGCCGCGGAGGCGACCTATGTCACCGGGCCGGTGGCCAAGCCGGTCTATACGCTGGTTCCCGTGGCGGAGCGGCTGACCGTGGGCGACGTGTTCGCGAACGCCGCGCCGGAAATGAAGCTGGTGATGGCGCTGCTGATCATCGGCACGGTCGCCGCGGTGGCCGTCTGGGCCCTGAGCCTGGGCAAGGTGGGCAAGGCCGACGCCAAGGGCCTGGCCACGGCGCTGGGCCGCCTGCGGATCGTGCGCTCGGCCGGCGTGCCGCTGGGCTCGCTGGGTGCGGCCTATGTGCTGTTCTCGAGCTTCCTGGCCATATCGAACGTGCGGCCGGCGCCCAGCCTGTCGGTGGTGGCTCCGGGGGTGGCCGAAGGGGCGCTGGCGATCATGCTGGGCCTGCTGGCGACGACGGTTGCGGTGATCTGCGAGCGGCACCTGGAAGGCCGGATCCGCCGCGCGGCGGCCTGACGGCCGTGGCGGACCTGAAGATCTCCGAAGCCGAGAGCCAGGTGATGGCGGCGGTCTGGGCCGGGGCGGACGCGGGGAACGGCGGGGCCGGGGTCGAACAGATCCTGGCCGGGCCGGGCGCCGCCAACGCCTGGGGCGAGGCCACCGTCAGGACCCTGATCCACCGGCTGATCCGCAAGGGCGCGCTGAGGTCGGAGCGGCGCGGCGCGACGGTGGTCTATGCGCCGCTCGTGAGCCGCGAAGCCTGGGTGACCTCGGAGAGCCAGGGGCTGCTCGACCGGCTGTTCGGCGGCCAGCTGGCGCCGCTGGTGGCGCATTTCACCAAGGAGCGGGCGATGGCGCCGGAGGACCTGGCGCGGCTGCGCCGGCTGGTGGCGGACCTGGACGCCGACGAAGACGACTAAGCGGCGCCACGGATCGGCCTCCTGCGCGTTCAGCGGCCATGAGCATCGACAAGGCCTTCGCCAGCTTCGCCAACAAGACCGCCAAGGTCACGGGCAGTCCCTGGACCTTCGGGGCGTGCCTGGCCGTGGTCATCCTGTGGGCGGTGAGCGGCCCGGCGTTCAAGTTCTCGGAGACCTGGCAGCTGGTGATCAACACCGGCACGACCATCGTCACCTTCCTGATGGTGTTCCTGATCCAGAACACCCAGAACCGGGACGGGGCGGCGATCCAGGCGAAGCTGGACGACCTGATCCTGACCTCGGCGGCGGAGAACGACTTCATCGGCATCGAGAAGCTGACGGAGAAGGAGCTGAAGGCGCTGCACGACCGCTGCGTCGAGCGGGCGCAGGCCCACGAGAAGCTCCACGCCAAGGTGACCGAGGAGATGGAGAGCCGCGCGCGCAAGCGGAAGCCACGATCGGTGGCCCGCAAGCCCGCCGCCCGGAAGGCCGCCTAGACGGCGACCTGCTGAGGTTCGTCGCCCAGCAGGCGGGCGATCTCGGCCAGCAGGGCCCCGGCGGCGATGGGCTTGGCGACCATGCCGTTCATGCCGGCGGCGGCGTACTCGGCGCGCTGGTGGACCATGGCGTTGGCGGTGAGGGCGACGATCGGGACCTGGCCGGCCGGTCCCTTCAGGCCGCGGATGGCGCGCGAGGCCTCGACGCCGCCCATGTGGGGCATCTGTATGTCCATCAGGATCAGGTCGAAGACACCCGAACGGGCCGCGGTGAGGCCGGCGACGCCGTCCTCGGCTTCCGCCACCTCGGCGCCCAGGCGGCCCAGCATGGTGCGGGCGACGAGGCGATTGGTAGGGTTGTCCTCCACGAGCAGGATGCGCACGCCTTCGAGCAGGCCGGTCTCCACAGCCTGGAGCCCCACGGCCTGGGCGGCCGGCGCCTGGAATTCGAAGCGGAAGGTCGAGCCCTCGCCGGCGACGCTGGCGACGTCGATGCGGCCGCCCATCATCTGGGCCAGGGCGCGGCTGATCGAGAGGCCCAGGCCGGCGCCGCCGAAGCGGCGGGCCGTGTCGCTCTCGGCCTGGTGGAAGCGTTCGAACAGCCGGTCCTGGGCCTCAGGTGTCATGCCGATGCCGGTGTCCTCGACCTCGAGGCGGACCTCGCGGCGGCCGGCCGAGGCGGCGGGAGTCACCAGGAGGCGGGCGGCCACGTGGCCGGCGGGGGTGAACTTCACCGCATTGCCGACCAAGTTGAACATGGCCTGGCGCAGGCGCACCGGGTCGGCCTCGATCCAGAGGTCGTCGCCCACGATCTCGCAGCGAAGGTCCAAGCCCTTGGCCCGGGCCTGGCCGTCCAGCAGGCCGACGACCGCCTCCAGCGCCTCGCCTACGTCCATCGGCTCCGGCGACAGGTCGAGCTGGCCGGCCTCGATCTTCGAGAAGTCGAGCACGTCGTTCAGGAGCTGGGACAGCATCCGGCCGCTGTCGCCGGCCCGGCGCATCAGTTCGCGACCTTCCGGGGAGATGTCCTCGTGCTCCAGGAGCTGCAGGGCGCCCAGGACGCCGTTCATCGGCGTGCGGATCTCGTGGCTGACATTGGCCAGGAAGTCGGCCTTGGCGCGGGTGGCGGCCTCGGCCTCGGCCTTGGCTTCCAGCAGCGCGGCCTCGGCGGCCAGACGGGCGGTGACGTCCCGGCAGGCGTCGATGGTGGCCACGGGCACGCCATCCTCGAGGATCAGCCGCGCGCTGGACTGCACCCAGAGCCAGTGGCCGTCCTTGTGCCGGATGCGCACGGTCATGACCTCGGGGCGCGTCGGGTCGGCGAACATCCGCTGGAACGCGGCCAGCAAGGCCGTCCGGTCGGTGTCGGGGTCGGTGATGTCCCAGCGCGAGGTGCCGATCAGCTCCTCGGGGCGATAGCCCAGCACCGGCAGGGCGGCCGGGGAGACATATTCGTACTCGCCGGCCAGGCTGGTGCGGGCGATGACGTCGGTGACGTTCGCGGCCAGGGTCTCGTAGTTCTGGAGGCTCGCGTTCAGCCGGCGCTGCTGTTCCTGGGCCGACGGCGTGGCCAGCGCACGGCCGAGGCAGAAGACGCCGCCCAGGGCGAGGCTCATCCAGACCACGGCCATCTGTCGCTGGTCCCGCCCATCGGCGACCGACAGGACCAGCAACGCCCCGATGGCCGGCGCGGCGCCGGCCAGCAGGAAGACCGCCGGGACGTTGTAGTACAGCAGCACCGCGACGGCGCAGACGACGAGGGTGATGGCGCCGCCGGCGGCGTGCGCCTCCGGCGTGCCCGCGGCCCACAGCATCGCCCCCAGCAGGAGCCACCAGGCGTTCGAGGCCAGGTAGGCGGCGAAGAACCCGAGCCGACCCCGCGGCCGGGCGAGGGCGCTCGCCCGGGTGGCGGCCCAACCCCAGAATTCGATCAGGATCATGCCGCCGGACCAGGCCAAGCATAGGGTCCACGGCACGATCAGCGCAGCGCTCAGGGCCGCGACCAGGCTGAGGCCGACCTTGACGCCGGCGACCTCGTGCCACGGCTTCGCGGCCTCGTCGAACCGCTGCCGCAGGCTCGGTCGGGCCGGCGCGCGGCGCGAGGCCGTCGGGGCGGCGGCGGGCCGGGTCTCGCGGTCGTGGGTCGTCAAGCGGGAGCTCCTGATCGGGCGCGCCCACAGGAAGCGGCACAGGAGATGACCGCCCAGCTAAGCCGGCCTGCGGCAAATCGACGTGCCGCCCCCGGCGCGGCGCTCGACGAGCGACGCCGATTGCCGCAGGGTCGGGCCTACCCAGAGCACAGGAGCGGGACGATGATCCGCAAGGCGAGCGCGGTTTGGCAGGGTACGGGCCGAGACGGAACGGGCGCGCTGACGTCGCAGTCGGGCGTGCTGAAGGACACGCCCTACAGCTTCAAGACCCGGTTCGAGGACAGCCCCGGAACCAATCCCGAGGAACTGCTGGCGGCAGCCCACGCCGGGTGCTTCACCATGGCGCTCGCGTTCGCGATCCAGCGCGAGGGGTTCACCCCGCAGGAACTCTCCACCGAGGCGGCGGTGTCGCTGGACCCGGACGGTGCGGGCTTCAAGATCACCAAGTCGGCGCTGACATTGCGGGCCAAGGTCCCCGGCCTGAGCGAGGCGAAGTTCAAGGAGCTCGCGGAGGCGGCGGAGAAGACCTGCCCGGTGTCGCGGGTGCTCAACGCCGAGATCACGCTGGACGCGCTGCTCGAGGATTAGCTCACACGCTTGTTCGCGGTTTGTTCTTGACAATCCCACGGAAATTTGAGAGAGTTCAGTCAGCGTTGATTGCTGCGCCCGGGTCTCGCTGCCGCCGCTGCTGGCTGAGCAGGCGAGGGGCGTCGCATCCTTCGTCTTATTCCATCGCGAACCGACGCGGCGTGGCCGTCGTCGTCGGATAGGCGGACACGCATAGGTGGAGATCGTCATGACGTCAGAGCCGCCTCCAAGCGACAAGCTGAGCGGTCCGGAGTGGCAGCGCGCGCGGAACCTGCAGGTCGCCGGCGCCGCGAGGGGCGCTGCGCCGCAACGCTCTTCCTCGGCGACCGGTCCGCGCCCGGAACGCCTGGTAGTGGATCCGTCCCGCACCGACGTCTTCCGGCGTGGCCCGGACGGAAAGCTGCATCCCATAGCGGGGTGGCATACGACGGGCCCGTTCGCCTTCGGTGAATGGGGGCGCAACATCGATTGGGCGGGGACGGCCGGCGATCTCGCGGACATCGCCACTCAGTCCATCGGGGCGGGGGCGCTGGCGACCCTGCCGTCGAGGATGGGCCTTGCAGGCGCCATGGGCGGAGGGCTCACCAGGGCGGATGGCGCGGGCTTGGCCAGCGGCCTCTACCAGCTCGGCAAGACTGCGCTCGAGGGGCTGACCGAGCCGCCGGAGAAGCGCCGTTGAGCCTTGCGGCGGCGCTGCATAGGGTTCCCCGATGACGCGCGACTCATCTTCACGCCTCTGGCGCGCCCTGGCTGTGGCGGGCGCTCTAGGGGTCGTCGCCTATTGCGGGCTCCGGCTGCTGGCGGTGAACAGCATCGCGCTCTCGCTTCTCCTCGCCCTGATGTCGGCCGGAACGCTGCTCGCGAGGCTCCCCCAGGCGCCGCGGATCGCGGTCGCGGCCGGAGCGGTCGCGACGGTCCAGGCGGGATTCGCGCTGATTGGCGGCGATGCCGGATCGCAGGCGCTTGGAACGCTGTTCGGGGTTGCGGCCCTGGCGCTTCTCCTGGGCGGACTGGGGCTCGCACGCGCGGCGCGAGGGTAAAGACTACCGGTCGCTGCCGATGGATGTTGTTCTCAGGTTGTTCTTGACATTCCCACGGGAATTTAGTAGAGTTCAGTTAGCGTTGATTAGTGCGCTTAGGGCCCTGCCGCTGCTGGGCTGAGCGCGCAGTTCGCGCCTTCCACATCCCGATCGCCGTGGTCCGAAAGGGCCGCCTTCACGCGCCGAGCCTGCTCGCGCGGGCTTTCGCCATGCTTGCTTCGGAGGAACACCACATCCTTCTTCTATGGCCGTCCCCTGCGAGAGCGCGGCCTTCCGTTCATTCCGAGCTACGACCGGCCATGGCCAGGCGGACGAACCCATCAGACCATTCAGTTCAGAACAGACTTGAACGGTCGCCCGCTGAATTCGGGTCGTTGAGTTCTTATATTGTTCCGATAATATGCGGATGATGGCACACCCTTTGGCGCCGAACTTCCAACGCTTCCTGCCGGCATGGCTGGTCTTCGGGTCATCCGTCAGCCTCGCGGCGTTTCTGATGATGGTGACGTCGGCCGCGCTGACGCCGCTCGACCCCGATTCGACCGCCGATGCGCCGCCGGCGTTCCTGCTGCTGGCGGCAGTGTTCATCTACTTCGCGGCCCTGGCTGCAGGCCTTTTCCTTGTCCCGTTCCGGCGGCTGATCGTGGGGCCGAGGTTTCCCTTCGCCAGACGAGGATATGGTCTCGTCGCCGCCCTTCCGCTGGCGGCCCTGGCCCTGGTCGAACTCACGTGGGGCCAGCGGCTTGTGATCGTCGGCGGCCTCGAGATCTTCCTGGCCGTGAGCGCGCTGATCTTCATTGGCCTGGGTCGGATGTTCGGAGCGTTCGACGAGGCCGAACGGTAGGCGACATCGTCCAGGGGCGCCTATGGGCCAGCGCTCCTACTTCGGTGGGCGCCTGTTACAGAAGATTGGGTCTTCCGGCGTGCCGGACCTGCCTCGCCCCGGCCCCCGAGGCACGACCCATCAAGCGATCATGTTCAGAACCGACCTGAACGGTCGACCTTTGCCCTGACGCCGTTGCTGTTGTGCGACCTTGATGTTCGCGTTATGTGCCGATATGGCCAAGGCCCAAGACCCCGACGAACTGACGGTGCTCTTCGCAGGGGTTCGCAGCTTTTTCGCTTCGTGGCTGCTTCTGCTCATCGCTGTCGTCACGGGCTGGCTCTCTTTGGCGTGGCTCTGGAACTGGCGATGGTGGCGCTCGCTGGAGGGGGTAGCGACGGAGAGGGCGAGCATCCGCTGACGCTCTCTGTCTTGTGGGCGTTTGGAGCCGCCACGACGTCCGTGGCGGTGGGCCCGCCGCTGGTGCTGCTACGGCGCTACATCGTTCGGCCGGATTTCCCGTTTCTTTGGCCGGGCTATGCGGCAGTCGCAGCCATACCGTTCGTCATCTTCGGAGTGGGCATGGGATCGGAGCCGGGTTGGTACTGGATTCCCGCCTACGAGCAGGCGCCGCTGCTCGTGACCGCGCTCATCTATATCGTCCTGGCACGGTGGTTCGGTCTGTTCGCCTCGGAGACACGGCTGCGTCCTCCGGGCCTCGGATAGTTGCTATTTTGTTCTTGACATTCCCACGGGAATTTGCGAGAGTTCAGTCAGCGTTGATTAGTGCGCCTGGGGCCCTGCCGCTGCTGGGCTGAGCGCGCAGTTCGCGCCTTCCACATCCCGATCGCCGTGGTCCGAAAGGGCCGCCTTCACCCGCCGAGCCTGCTCGCGCGGGCCTTAACCTATGGGGCCGAGCCTTGTCCGACGACGACATCCTTGAAGAGGCCCGCGCGGCGTTCCAGCTGGCGGCGGACGCGGAGGCGGAGAACCGGCGCGACGCGCTGGACGACCTGCGCTTCGCGCGGCTGGGCGAGCAGTGGCCCGAGAAGGTGCGGCGCGAGCGGGAACTGGAGGGCCGGCCGTGCCTGACGATCAACCGCCTGCCGACCTTCATCCGCCAGGTTGTGAATGACGCGCGGCAGAACAAGCCGGCGATCTCGGTTCATCCCGTGGACGGTGGCTCGGATCCCGAGACGGCGGAGGTGTTCAACGGCCTGATCCGGCACATCGAGCAGAGCTCGGACGCCGAGGTGGCCTATGACACCGCGCTGGATTTCGCGGTGACCTCGGGGGTCGGGTACTTCCGGATCAACACCCGCTACGCGGCCGACGACGGCTTCGACCAGGACATCGCCGTCGAGCGGGTGGCCAACCCGTTCTCGATCTACGGCGACCCGGAGGGGACGGCGGCCGACAGCAGCGACTGGAACACGGCCTTCGTGGTGGACACCCTGCCGCGCGCCGCGTTCGAGGCGCGCTGGAAGGGCGCGCAGGCGGTGGACTGGGAGGCGGACGACTATGGCCGCCTGGACGGCCCCTGGATGGACGGCGACCGGGTGATGGTGGCCGAGTACTGGCGGCGCGAGCGGATCACCAAGACCATCCTGGCCCTGTCGGACGGCCAGGTCGTGGAGGAGGGCGTCTACAAGGCCCAGAAGGCGATGTTCGACGCCCTGGGCGTCAAGCCCATCGGCCGGCCGCGGCAGACCGCCAGCCACAAGGTGACCCAGCGCATCGTGACCGGCGCCGAGGTGCTGGAGACCGTGGACTGGGCCGGGCGGTTCATCCCGATCGTGCCGGTCTATGGCGAGGAGCTGATGGTCGACGGCCGCCGCCGGCTGCGCAGCCTGGTGCGCGACGCGAAGGACCCGCAGCGGATGTTCAACTACTGGCGCACGACCTCGACCGAGCTGGTGGCGCTGGCGCCCAAGGCGCCGTTCATCGGCCGCAAGGGCGCTTTCGAGACGGACTCGGCGAAGTGGGCGACGGCCAACGTCCAGAGCCACGCCTACATCGAGTACGACGGGCCGGAACCGCCGATGCGCCAGGGGTTCGCGGGCGTGCCGGCCGGGGCGCTGCAGGAGGCGATGAACGCGGCCGACGACATGAAGTCGATCATGGGCCTGTTCGACGCCAGCCTGGGCGCGCGGTCGAACGAGACCTCGGGCCGGGCGATCATGGCCCGGCAGCGGGAAGGGGACGTCTCGACCTTCCACTACATCGACAATCTGAGCCGCTCCATCCGGCACGCCGGGCGCATCCTGCTGGACCTGATCCCCAAGGTCTATGCGACCGCGCGCGTGGTGCGCGTCCTGGGACCGGATGGGGCGGCGAGGTCGGTGGGCGTGGCGCCGGGCGGGCAGGGGGCCGAGCAGCTGAAGGCCGTGGGCAGGATCTACGACCTGGCGGCGGGCAAGTACGACCTGACGGTGCGCTCGGGACCCAGCTTCACCAGCCGCCGGGAAGAGGCGGCGAACCAGATGATCGAGCTGATCCGGGCCTATCCGGCCGCGGCGCCGCTGATCGGCGACCTGCTGGCGCGGAACCTGGACTGGCCGGGCGCCGACGAGATCGCCCAGCGGCTCTCGGCCCTGCTGCCGGCGCAGGTGAAGGGCGCCGGGCCGGAGGTGGAGCAGGCCAAGGCGCAGCTGGGCCAGCTGGCCCAGGCGCTGAATGCGGCCAGGGCGGAGATCGCGGGCCTGAAGCAGGACCGCGCGCATGAGGCGCGGAAGCTGGAGATCGAGGCCTTCGAAGCCGAGACCAACCGGATGAAGGCGATGCAGCGTTGACGCGCTCGGTCATGTTCATTATTTGTTCTGGAGAAGCCTAGATGGGAGAGCAGCTATTCCCAGCATTTGGCGTGCCCGAGGGTGTTCCACGACGGCAGGCTGGCCCGGCGGGCGAGCGAGTATTCCCCAGCTTTTCGGAGGCGCGGGTGTCGCGAGCGCCGGGTCTGTTGCCTGGGCGCGCCATCGCGGACTACGCGAACTGGTCCCAGACGGCGGCCCCGCCGAAGAGGCCCAAGGAGCGCGGCGGGGGCGCCGACATCTTCATCGGCGGTGGATTCGATGATCGCAGGATCCCGCTTCTGCCGCCTGGCGTGCTGCTCGATAAGGGCGTGATGAGGGACTATGCGGACCGCTACAGGGACGAGACCGGACGTCCGACAAAGTACTATGGCAACTGGAAGAAAACGGACGTCATGCGCGCGGTCCGCGAAGCCAACGCGACAGGCGGACCCGTGAACCTGGTCGGTCATAGCTGGGGCGGCACCGACGCCTACAATGTCGCCGCGCAGGCGAGGCGCGAGGGCTTGCGGATCGACAACGTCATCACCCTTGATCCGGTTGGCGGCGGACTTGGGCTGGCGGGACGTGACCTGGGCAAGCCGACGCCGGGCACGTGGACCAATGTGACGGCCAATCCGCGCGAGGCGGGTTTCGCCGACCTGGTGGCCGCCATCGGCGGTAAGCCTTCGGAACTGCCGCTCAGCGAGGCCGGCCACCACAACAGCACGCGCGCCGGTCACGAGGATGTCGACGCGATGATGCGGGCGGGTGGACGAGCCACGCTGGACGCCAGCCGCCGTCTGCCCGAGATTGACGACGCCATGCCGACACCTGAATGGGTCGCCGGCCGAAACGCGCAGGTTGCGCGCGGAAGGCGCTGAGGCGGCATGGATCCTGTTCCACCTCTCTCGATGCTGTTCGGGCACCTGGGCGCCGCGGCGAACGCCGGCATGGAGCTCCTGGCCAATCCAGACTGGTATCGGGGCTGGGCGAAACTCGCGCTGTTCGGCGGCATACCCACCGCCATTCTGGCGATCCCGGTCTATATGACGGCGATCCTGCATGGTCGTCGGCGGGGTTTCCGCGCAGCGTTGATCCCCGTCGCCCTCTGGCTGCTCTGCACGGTGGCGGTCACGGTCGGCGGGTCGTGGCTCGCCGACGGCGGACGGCTCTACGGGATGATCCTCTACTTCGGTTGGGGGTTCCTCGTCTGGCTGTGGCTGCCCGTCGCCCTGGCGTCGGTGTGGCTGGCCGGGTGGCGACGGCGTGTGTTGATCCGGCGCTATTACGAGAACGAAGGCCGGAGCGGGACGGGCGAGACGCCTTAGCGCTCGTTGCTCCGTGATGAGCAGGACGACCTCAGGGCCGGCGTGAAGGCGCTCGGCCCACAATACTGACCGCCCGCACGGGCAAATCCACAAAGGACATCCATGGAAAACGACGACGCCATCATGGCGGGCGAGGGCGACCTCGTGCGCGCGGACGAACTCGGCCTGGAGGCCGGCGACGGACCAGAGACGATCGAGGTCGAACTGGACGGCGAGGTCCATGTCGTGCCGGCGGCGCTGAAAGGCGCGATCCTTCGACAGGCGGACTACACCCGCAAGACCCAGGAACTGGCCGAGCATCGGCGGGCGCTGGAGGCCGAGCGCCAGGCCTTCGGGCAGGAGGCGGCGAGCCTGCGCGGAGCGAGCCGCGACCGCATGCGGTTGGCGGCGCTGGACGAGCAGATCGCCGAGTTCCAGGCCGTCGACTGGGACGCCTATGCGGCGGAGGACCCTCAGGCTGCCCAGCATCTGTGGGATCGCTTCCAGGCGGTGGGCGATGCGCGCGAGCGCCTGGCCTACGCCGTGTCGCATCACGAGAGCCGAGAGGAGATGCGGGCCGCGCGCGAAGCCGCCGAGGAGATGGCGGCGACGGGCGCCAAGCTTCGCGAGGAGATCGACGGCTGGTCGCCGGAGGTCGCCGCCAAGCTGGTGGAGTACGGCCAGGCGTTCGGCGTCACGCTCGAGGAGCTGGCCCAGATGGCCGACGCGCGGCTCTGGAAGCTGCTGCACAAGGCCTGGCGGGCCGACCAGGCGAGCCAGGGTGAGACGCAGGCCGAAGCGGTCCAGGTGCGTCCCGCGGTGACGGTCGCCGGCGGTGGCGCGGGCGGGGGCGGCGTCCGCGACGAACTGGCCACCAAGGAGTGGATGCGCCGCCGCAACGACCAGATGACGCGGGGGCGCTGATGGTGACGATGATCGACGGCGTCCTGCCGCCGCCGCCAGTCTCCGGCCGTACCGAAGGACCCGTGCTGTCGCTGAAGGACTATGCGGCGCTGCAACGCGCGCCGAAACGGGCGCCGACGACCCGAGTGACGGTGCGATCGTACGACGTGCCCGGGAGCTGGCTCAACAAACTCACCGGCAAGCAGCTGTCCGACGAAGCGAAGGCTTACTCGCCCGACCACATGTACGCGGAGTATGACGATGGCCGCGAACAGTACATCTACCGCGGCGGGCCTCGTGGAGCGTTCCTGAGCGCGCGGGTGGATCCGGCGCGCGAGAGCCCGGACTACGGCCGCGGAGAGCGTGTTCTCTACCGAACCGAACTGCCCGGCCAGACGGCGCGTCAGGCGATCCAGCCGGCGCGCGAGGCGGCCGATCACCTCAATCGCTCCGGGCAGCCCTATCTGGTTTTCGGATCGAACTCGAACTCCGTTATCGGCGATTTGACCGCCGACCAACTGGGACACCGTGTGGGAGATCGGCAGACGCCGGGATACAGACCAAGCACCTTGTCACCCTACTTGCCGGGTTGGTGAACCCTCGGGCGTTGCGGTCAGAATCCTCCGCAGCCCTCCAATCGCGAACGGCCATACAACCAAGCCTGGCGTGAGCGCGGAGGGCAGCACCATCCACATATTGTCGCCCTCCACCACGATGGCGGCGAAGAGGGTGACGGTCCAGATCGTGGCCGGCGCGGCAAGCGCCAGTATGCCGGCCACTCGGCGCCAGCGGCTACCGGTGGGGGCTGGTGCGCGTCCCAACTGCAGAATCCACCAGTCCGTACCGAAGAAATAGCCCCCGACGCAGGCGAACAGGATCGCGCCGAGCAGCGGAGTGCCATCCGCCGGTGCGAAGGCGAAAAAGGCCGCAACCGCTGCGACGGACAAGACGATCAGCGCAAGGGGCGCGAAGGCTGGGCGCATGAACGCTCCTCAAGTTCCCTTTACGTTCTAAGCGCAACTCTTCCGAGCTGCAAGGACTGCCCGCCTCCGAGCCGCGCGAGCGCCGGAACACCGGTCGATCCCTTGAACACCGCGCCGCCAGACGGCGAGCGCCCGAGCACACGCGTCCTTCGCGCCTCGGGAGCGACAGCGCGGCCTCATCCAACATCCCAAAGGACCAACCATGGCCAACACCATCCTGACCGCCACCGCGGTGACGCGGGAAGCGCTGCGCGTGCTCCACCAGAAGCTGAACTTCGTGGGCACCATCACGCGCGACTACGACGACCGGTTCGCCCACTCGGGCGCCAAGATCGGCGACACCCTGAAGATCCGCCTGCCGAACCAGTACGTTGTCCGCACCGGGGCGCCGCTGGGCAACAACAGCACGCTGAACGACACGACCGAGACCTCGGCGGACCTCAAGGTCCAGACCCAGAAGGGCGTGGACCTGAACTTCACCTCCATCGACCTGACTTTGAGCCTGGACGACTTCTCCGAGCGCATCCTGGAGCCCGCCATGAGCGTGCTCGCCGCCAACATCGAGGCGGACGCCATGACCATGTACAAGGACGTCTGGAGTCAGGTCGGCGGCGCGACCAACTTCGCCAAGGTGCTGCAAGCGCGCAAGGTGCTGGTGGACAACCTGGCGCCGCTGAACGCGCGGACCTGCAACCTCAACACCCAGGACAACGTGGACCTGGTGAGCGAGCTGAAGGGCCTGTTCAACGACAAGACCACGATCTCGAAGCAGAACCGCGAGGGCTTCATGGGGCGGACCGCCGGGTTCGACTTCATGGAGAACACGCTGTGGCCGGCTCACGGGCGGGGTCCGACCACCGGCAGCGTGGTGGTGAACGGCGCGAGCCAGACGGGCGCCGCCCTGACGGTCTCCGGCGGGACGGGCGCCCCGGCGGCCGGTGATGTCATCACCATCACGGGCGTGTTCCGGGTCCATCCGGAGACCAAGCAGTCCACCGGCGTGCTGCAACAGTTCGTGGTCGGGGCCGGGGCGACGGCGACGTCGTATCCGATCTCGCCCGCGATCGTGACGAGTGGCGCGGCCCAGAACGTTTCGGGCTCCCCGGCGAACTCCGCGCCCGTGAGTATCGCGGGGACGGCGAACGTCGCTCACGGTCTCTCGATGGCCTACCAGAAGGGCGCCTTCGCCTTCGCGACGGCCGACATGGTGATGCCGCGCGGCGTGGACTTCGCCAGCCGGGAGGTGTTCGACGGCGTGTCCATGCGGATCGTGCGCCAGTACGACATCAACTCGGACAAGTTCCCGTGCCGCCTGGACGTGCTGTACGGCTTCAAGACCATCCGGCCGCAGCTCGCCTGCCGCCTGGCCAACATCTAGCGGGATGACCGCGGCGGACGGCGCTCCAGTCGGGCGTCGTCCGCCGTTAAGGCTCCAACGCTGTCAGGAGGAACGATGGCGATCAGTGACACCGAGGCGAGCGCCCGCGCGCTCGGCCTTTCGTTGCGCGAGCGTGCGGAACTTTCGCGAGCACCGAAGCTCAAGCCCGAGAAGCAATTCTGGAACCTGCCCGCGAAACTAGATCGGGCGCGAGCGATCGCCGATGAAGAAGGACGCGCCGCGTGGGGGGCGGCACGGGCTCAGGGCGTTTCGCGTCCGCACAACAATGCGCTCGACGCTCAACGCCACGCGCGCTGGTCTGAGCGGATGGCGCGGGAGATCGATCCTGTGACCTCGTTCCTCGTGGGGACCGGTCACGAACTTGCGGAGATGTTCCAGCCACGCGCGGAGGCCCTGATGGATTTCCGTAACAATGCCGAGGGTCGCCGCGCCGCTCGCGAGGGCCGGCCGATCGATCCGACGCGGCTTCAGGCCACCCCAACGCCTTATCGACCTAAGATGACGCACGGATTTTGATCGACAGCATCGTTCGTGATATGTTCCATGGGGGCTGCCGCATCCTGGAGCGCGTGGCTTGTTGACCTGGTCCAATATTGGAAAATTCGTGGGCGGCTGCATCGTCGGTTTCCTGGCGATCTTCATCCTGGTAGTCGGCGACCCGATAGGACTGAGGCTATTGTCGCCCCGAGACGGCTGGACATTATCGTCCGCCGCGCGCGGTGGTGACGGTGCGGTCGTGCATGCTACCCGCCGAGCCCTGGGTATGCGCGTCCGCTGCCGCGGCGCGTGCGACGATATCCGGCTGGTGCATGGCGCCCCTCCGGCCGCCCCCTCGTCGTCGCCCCTGAGTGGGCAGCGGCCAGGAGCGCCCAGATGACGAACGGGGTGCGCGGCTGGCGTCCCGGCGCCTTCATCCTGGGTCTGGTCGCCGGGGGCGCTGTGGCCGTCGGTGCGGTATGGATCGCTTGGCCGTTCCCACCGTTCGGCTGGTGGAGCGTCAGCGCCGAGATCAATGGCCATGATGTCGACCGCCATGGCGGCGCGCGCATTGTCCTGTCCGACGGCCTTAGCCGCATCACCCAACGTTGCGCGGGCGGCTGCGACGATGTCCAGCTACGCCAGAGCACCGGCGAGGGCGACTACGAGGTGAAAGTGCTGGATGCACGCGGAGTCTGTGTCGCGTGTGACAACGCGGGCTACGTCACGGACGGCCTTCCCACCGACCTCGTCATCTCGGGCGAAGATGCCCTGCACGTGAAGGGCGGCATGGCCGGGCTGACCCCAACTCCTGTGCCCAGCCGCCCGGCGGCAGGGCGCGAAATACCCACCCGCTAGCATCTGAACCGAGGCCCTGGCGCCCGTCGGTCTGACGCGGCGTCCCTGACTGGCGGCCAGCCAGTCCCTCCAGGACTCGGAACCACATCATGGCAATCGCGACCTACGCGCAGCTTCAGGCTGCCGCGGCGAACTGGCTTGTGCGCGCGGACCTCACGGCGCGCATCCCCGAATTCATCACCCTGGCTGAGGCCAGGCTGAACCGCCTGTTGCGGACGCGGCTGGCGGAGACCGAGATCCCGCTGGCCGTGACCGTCGGGGGCCGGTCTGTCCCGTTGCCGGCGGGCTTCACCGAGCCGCTGCGCGTGTGGATCGAGCGGGGCGGCGTGCGGGACGAGCTGCCGTTCCTGGAGGCCAGCCTGATCGGCGCGTCCTCGCTGCGGGGCGCACCCGGGGCGTGGACGGTGGACGGCGACCGGCTCGCCTTCGACCGGCCCTGCGACCAGGCCTATGCGCTAACGCTGCGGATGCTGCAGGCGTTCGCCCTGTCGGACATCGCGCCGACCAATGCGCTGCTGAGCGAGGCTCCGGATGTCTATCTGTTCGCCACCCTCAGCGAAGCCGGGCCGTTCCTGCGGGATGCCGACCTGGCCGGCGTCTACGAGTCCAAGCTGAGCCGGGCGATCGGCGAACTGAACGCCAAGGACGCCCGAAGCCGGGCGCCGTGGACCCTGGTGACGGAACTGCCGGACCTGGTTCCGGCGCGGGGCCTCTGATGCTGTCGCCCGTCGGGCCCGGCGTGCCCGCGACGGTGCGGGCGGTGCTCAAGTCGTTCCACGACGCGCTCGCCGGCCTGATCACGCCAGGCGCGCCGACGCCGCTGTTCGCCGTCGCAGCGGCGGGCCTGCCGCCGGCGGCGGACCATCCGCAGACCCTGGTGCTCGTCACCGACCTCAACATCCTCGCCCATTCGGACGGGGCCCATTGGATCCGCCAAGACACGGGAGCCGTGATCGTCTGATGCCTTCATCCTGGACACCGTCACTCCGGTTCGAACAGCAGTTCACCGGCGAGAACATCAACACCTGGGGCGACCGGCTGAACGCCGTGCTCCGCCGCGCCGACTATGCCGTCGCCGGCTGGCTGACCAAGCCGCTGACGGGCGACGCCGCGCTCACCACCGCCAACGACGCCGACGACGAGGCGCGCGCCGCGATGGTCAAGTTCACCGGCGGGGCGGGGCCGTTCACGGTCACGATTCCGGCGGTGAGCAAGGCCTATCTGGTGTGGAACGCCTGCACTGGCGCGGTGACCCTGACCACCGGGGCCGGAGCCGCCGTCGCCGTGGATCCGGGCGACATCGTCTGGGTCGCCACCGATGGGGCGAACGTGAGGACGCCCGGATACGGCGGCGCGTCGATCAAGGACTGGGTCTCCAGCGTGGCCTGGTCCTACAACGCCGGCAACCTGCCCGCCCAGACCGGCAACGCCGGGAAGTTCGTCCGAACGGACGGGGTGAGCGCGAGCTGGCAGGCGCTGTCGACCGCCGACCTCACTGATTACGCGAGCGCCGTAAGGGGCCTCGCCTTGGCCTTTGCCGTAGCCCTTTAGGAGAGAAACCATGGCTGTAACGCCGAACAGCATCATCACCCCGCAGACGCCGAGGTCGAACGTCGCGAACCTGACCACGGCGAACACGACCTATACCACCACGCCGACCAACAGCGTCCTGCTCGTCACCGCCGGCCCTAACGGCGCGCGTCTGATCAGGCTGGCTGCGATTCCAGCGGCGACGGTGACAGCCAACCAGATCCAGATGTTCCGGTCCCTGGACGGCGGGACGACGAAGTACTTCGCGGACAGTACGCTGATGGCTGCCTACGCGATGGCGCAGAATACCGAGGCGCCTACGACGGACTTCGGGTATTCGGACGAAAATCCACTGATCCTGTCCGCCAATGAGCGCATATACATGGCTGAAGGACAGTCTGTGAGCATTAATATTTTGGCTGAGTGGGTCGATTACTGATGAGGGGGCTTCGAGGTCTAATTGCTCAGGGCGCAAGTGGAAACAAGTCGGCGTATAGTCCGAGGACGGAAGTGTTATCCGTGCTAGATATTTCTTCTGGCACAGCAAGTGTAATTTCTGACAGAAGTTGTTGGGCTTTGATATATTTATTTGGGGCCGGAGGGTCGGGCTCGGGCGGAAACCAAGGCGGCGGCGGCGGCGGGGGAGCGGCGCTTTTCAAGAGGGTTCGGCTATCCCCGAAGCAAAGTCTGTCGCCTTCGGTGGGAGCCCCGGGGGCAGCCAATAGCTCGGGGACCGGTGGCCTACCCGGAGGGGACACGACTCTCACACTGCCGAGCGGAATACTGTTGACCGCTGGAGGTGGCAAAGCGGGTATGGGAGGTACCGTGCCACCACCGGCTCCAGGTGGCATTGCCACAAATGGCGACATCAATCGCATGGGCGGCGCGGGCGGTGGGAACGGTGGAAATGGTTCTCCGGCAGGCCTTGGCGGCGGTGCCGGAGGTCTCGGATATTCTCTGGCCGGGAGCGGCGGCGGCGGCGGCGGCGCGGGCTTTTCTGACGTGGGTCCGTCACTTGGCGGTGGTAATGGCTCCCCAGGTGCAGTGAACTTGCCGGGCGGCAACTACGGAGCTGGCTCAGGAGCGTGGAATTCAGGAACGGCGGGGGCTGGCGGCATAGGTCGCGCCGTTATCTGGCTAGTAAGGCTTCTCTGACGTCCCGGAGCGGCTGCCTCCAGTCGCCTGGGGTTTCTTGCCTAAACAGTCGCATCGACGGGTATAGGTTTGTGACGGAATGGCCACGACCCCAGCGCCATTCCGCTTGGTATGGCAGGAGTAACCATGTCGGCTTACCCATCGCGCCGGCAAGATGAGCCACCGCGGTATCAACGGAAATCACAGTTTCTAATCCCCGGATGATTTCAGCGGTCTCCTCAAAATCTGCGGCGCCGGTCGACGCAGGTGAAAGGTCCCGGCCCATGCGGAGAAGCTCGCCGCGTAGATTTGGAGGTAGAGAGCGAGCTGCGTCGTTGACGTGCTGCGGGTTGCCGGCGGCCATCACGCCGACGCCAGTGCCCTTCTCGCTTCCAGTCAGATAAGGAGCTGTAGGTATCTCTCCCACCAAATGCGGAAGTGACCCGACCAAGCACCACGCCTCGTGACGTGGAATACCTACCTCACCCTCCGCTGAAATTATGTTACAGCCTAGCGGGCGAAGCACTCGTACCAGGGGCGGCGGGGCGAGCATGGTGACGCTGTAGCCGCGTGCTAGCAGCTTGGGCACGAAGCGCGCATACATGATTTGGTCGCCGAGACCCTGCTCGGGCCACAAGAGAAGGCTCTGAACCTCCGCTCCATTCCATTCCGGAAAAGACAGGCGAGGTTTGTGGATTCGCGTTTCTGGAATATCGGCGCGGGCTTCGTAGAGTCTCCAACCCTCATTGTACGAGCCGCGCGCCAGTAGCAGTAGTGCTAGCCCATATCGAGGACGAGGATCTGCCGGATAAGCGGCCATCCAGTCGCGATAAATGCGCTCCGCGTCCTCGTAACGCTCTTCACGCTTCGCCAGGACGGCGGCCTTAATTAGCGATTGCACAGTCGATCTCTAGCAGGACGAGCACGACCTGAAAATTCGCCCCTCACTTTCAGGGGAATAATCGACCTCAGCAGCTATGGATAGAGGCGCATCGCCTTTCCGCGAATGATCTCCGCGCGCTCCCTTTGCGGCCCACCGGCCGCCCCACTCCTCAAAACCCAGAGAGACCAAAATGGACAAGGCATTCATGCCCGTGGACAACGCCACGGTCACGGTCAGCGTTTCGACGTCGTCGCAGCCCGGTGCGATCAAGAGCCGGCCCACGGGGGCGTTCCAGCTTCGGCTGCACAATTCTCTGGCGGGGTTGGTCTTCTACCGGGTCGGGGATTCCGGTGTTCAGGCGACCGCCGCCGACGTGCCGCTGCCGGCTGGCGCGGTCGAAGTGATCACCGTGAAGAACAGCGACAGCCGCCCGGATACGCACATCGCCTTCATCGCGGCGTCGGGCGCGGGCGCGGTCTACGCCTCGACCGGCAACGGGATCTGAAGCGCAGCGCAACGTAGCGCGACGCGAAGTCCGCCATCCGGCCGCTTACCGGCGGCGAGAACCTTCCGGCCGAATGCGCCGCCCTGCGCGCTGGCGCCAATCAACCCATGAGATCCCCATGAAGATTCCCCTCGAGCCGCCGCCGGGGCTGAGCGGCGACGACACGACGTTCGCCGCCCATGACCGGTGGGCGGACGGATCCAACGTCCGCTTCCGACTGGGGCGGCCGGAGACGATCGGCGGCTGGGAGCGGCTGATGCGCGAGTCGCTGACCGGCGTGTGCCGGGCGGTGTTCCCCTGGACCGACAACAAGGGCGTGCTGGATATCGCCTTCGGCACGCACTCGAAACTGCAGCTCTGGCGGGGCGGGTCGCTGTTCGACATCACGCCGGCCGCGGGTTTCACGCCTGGGGCGATCGATGGCGCGGGTTCCGCAGGCTATGGGACCGGAGCCTACGGCACGGGCGGGTACGGCCTGCCCTCGGAAACGGATTACTTTCCGCTGACCTGGTCGTTCGGCGCCTGGGGCGAGCAACTGCTGGCCAGCCCGCGCAACCAGACGATCTTCGCCTGGACAAACGACCCGGCCCAGCCAGCAAAGGCGCTGACCGGCGCCCCGGCGCGGGTGACCAACATGCTCGTGGCTCCGCTGAACGGTGGCTACCAGGTGTTCGCGCTGGGCTGCAACGAAGAGGTCTCGGGGACCTTCAATCCGCTCTGCATCCGGCACTCCTCCATCCGCAAGAACGAGGAGTGGACCACAAGCGCCAGCGGCTCGACGGCGCGGGAATACATCCTGACCGGTGGCGGTCGGATCGTGGCGGGGCGGATGTGCGGCCCCTGCCTGCTGGTCTGGACAGGGGACGCGCTGTTCCTGGGGACGTTCGTCGGCGCCCTGAACCAGCCGTGGCGATTCGACCGGGTGGGGCGCAACTGCGGGCTGATCGGACCGAACGCGGCGGTGGTGGTCGGGCAGACGGCGTTCTGGGTGAGCCCGGACCGACAATTCTACAGCTATGCCCTGGGCGGCCAGGCCGAGCCTGTCCCATGCCCGATCCGGCGTGATTTCGCGGAGGAACTGGCGGCCAGCCAGGGCGACAAGGTCGTCGCGTCGTCGAACGCCGAATTCTCGGAGGTGCGGTTCGACTATCCCGACCGGCGGGACGGCTATGAGAACAGCCGCTACCTGGCGGTGGCCGTGAACGGGCCCGACGCCGGCGCGTGGCATCGCGGAGTCATGGCGCGCACCGCGTTCGTGGACGCCGGACCGTCGGCCTATCCGATCGGAGCGACCTACGACGGCGCCGTGTTCCTGCACGAGCGCGGACGCTCGGCCGATGGCGGCAGTTTCGGCTGGTTCATCGAGACTGCGGACAGCTATCTCGATCCGGAGGCGACCATGCTGGTCCGGGGCCTGTGGCCGGACTTCAAGGACCAGGTCGGGCCGGTAATCGTCGAGGTCGCCGGGCGGCTGCATCCCCAGGCGCCGGAGCAGGCCGTGGCGGCCGTGGCCATGGCCCCGGGCGACGCCAAGGCGGACCTGCTGACCAGCGGCCGGCTGTTCCGTGTGAAATTCTCCGGGGAGAGCGCCCCCACGGGATGCCGGATTGGCGCGCCGACGTTCGACGTCGCGCAAGCCGGACGGCTTTGACCGGCCCGGACTGGGCGCGATGCGCGCCCTGGATCGATGCGGCGCTGGCGCACGCCGGCCGCAGCCACGCGCTCAGCGACGTGCAGGCGATGGTGGAGGACGGCGAGGCCCAGCTCTGGGTCGGCGCGGGCGCCGCCATGGTTACGATCATCGAGGATGAGCCCAGGGAGCGCCGCCTGCTGATCTGGCTGGCCGGTGGCGACCTGGACGAGCTGGTTCAAGGCCTCAGGCCCGCCGCCGAGCGGTGGGCGAAGGCGCAGGGATGCCGCCGGGTGCTGGTCGTGGGCCGGCCCGGCTGGGAGCGGGCGCTGGCGCCCGAGGGCTATGCGCCGTTGGCGCGGATCATCGCAAAGGAGCTCTAGATGAGCCTGAAACTGAGCGGGTCGCATTCGAAGACCAAGACCACCTCGAACAGCACGTCGAACTCCACCACGACGCCGATAGCGCCGGAATGGGCCTCGTCGCTGACCCAAGGCGTCGCGGGGCGGGTGAACAGCCTGATGGGGCTGGATCCAAACAGCCTCGTCGCGCCGGCGCACGCGCTGCAGAACCAGGCGGCGAGCGGCGCGGCTAACCTGAACAGCTCCGGCGATCCGAGCTGGCTTGCTCCCTACATGAACGCCGACACGCCCTTCGCATCGGGCGGCAAGGCCTATGACTATGTCGATCGCTACCTGAACCCGTACCTCAAGGAGGTCGTCGACTCATCGGCCGCCGACTTCGACTTCAACGCCGGGAACGTGCGGGCGCAGCAGGCGCTGGACCTGGCGGGGGCGGGCGCGTTCGGTGGCTCCGGCGCGGCGCTGACCCAGAGCATGACCGAGGGCGAGCTGGCTCGCGGCCGGGCGTCGACACTCTCGGGATTGCGATCGAAGGGCTACGAGACCGCGCTGGGCGCCGCGGCCGGCGATGCCGAGCGGGCGACACAGGCCCGGATCGCCAACGCACAGACGGCCCTGCAGGATCGCGCGCAGAAGGCGGGCTTCGGTTTCCAGGCCGGTGAGAACCAGCGCGCCAATATCGCGGCCCAGGCGGGTCTCGGCGGAACGCTCCGCGACATCGACCAGCAACAGCGGCAGGCGCCGGTAAGCAACACCCAGCAGCTTGTGGCGATGCTTAGCGGCCTGCCGATCGGGTTGTTCACGGGAGAGCAGAAGACCGGCGCTGAGTCGAGTGTAGGGACCGGCAAGACGACCACCGTTGGCTTCGAAGCCAGCAAGCCCGCATGACGACTCAATCCGAACGCTTGGCGGCCCTGGAACAGCGCCTTGGCGACCATGAGGCGCGCTGTGAAGAACGGCTGGCGGAAATCAAGGCGACGGTCGCCTCGACGCTGCAGGCGATCGAGGGCTTGAAGAACCGCTCTTGGGGCGTCGCGGCGGCGCTGCTGGCTTGGGCCCTGGCGCAGCTCTGGAGCGCCAATGCCACGAAGATCGAGCGGCTGGAGGCAAGTCGCCCCGCTGCCGTCGAGGTCGCCGCGCGTAGCGCCGGCTGAGCCGAACCTAAGGACATCGATATGACGACGAAGCTCACGGCGCATTTCGCGCTGGAAGAACTCGTGGCCACTCAGCACCGGGCGATCGACAACCGTGCACCCCCTGGGGTGGTCCCGACGCTGCGCGACACCGCGGCGCGCATGGAAGACGTGCGCCGTCTGCTGGGCAACCGGGTGATCACCGTATCCAGCGGCTATCGCTCTCCGGCGCTGAATCGGGCCGTGGGCGGGGCTCGGACCTCGGCCCACCTCACCGGGCGCGCCGTGGACTTCAACTGTTTCGGCTTTGGGACGCCCAAGGCGGTGTGCCGCGCCGTGGCGGCGTCCAGCCTCGTCTTCGACCAACTGATCGAGGAGGGGACTTGGACGCACATTTCCTTCGATCCCCGGATGCGCCGGCAGGTGCTCACCAAGCGACCGGGCGGGCGGTACGTGCTCGGCCTCGACGACATTCAAGGAGACGTTCGATGAAGCGATTGTTCTTGGCCATCGCGATGCTGAGCCTCGGCGCCTGCAGTTCCTTGTCGGCGCTCACAGGCGCGTCCGGTCCAGACAGCCACCAGGAGACCCTGAAGGCCCTCGGTGAGCATATCTCGGGCTGTGACCGGCACTATCAGGGCGGCTTCGGGTTGGGCGCCAGCTTCACCTTCAACATCGACTGCAAGGCGCAGCCGACGCGAGATGATTAGGCCGGGATAGCGAGGCGCATCACGACGTCGCGGACATCCGTAGGCCAGGCGGCGGCCAAGCTGCGCAGGCCCTCCATATCGCCGGCAAACAGGGCGCGGCTGGCCTCCTCGAAGCCCGGCAGATCCCCGGCGAGCGCCGACATCACGCGATAGGCGGCCTCGCGCGCCTGGCGCTCGCGCTGCGGGCCGTCACCAGCCCTGCGGGCCTCCTCGACCAGGCGGCGCAGCGCCGCCGAGGCGCCCGCCGGCTGGCTCGCGAGCCAGTCCCAGTGACGGGGCAGGAGAGTGACTTCCCGGGCCACGACGCCAAGCTTCGGTCGGCCGCGACCCTGGCGGGCCGGCGGCGCGTCGATCGGCGCCGTCCGGGCCCTGTAGTCGGCGACGGCATGCTCGGGACCGTGGCGCAGGTCGAGCTCCACGGGCCTTCCGGTGGCGTCGAAGATCAAAACGGAACCCGACGAATCGCCACCGCTCGCAAGCGCCCTGGCGACCACCTCGATATCGCCCGTCGCGACCAGGCGATGGTCAGCAAAGGCGGTGAAGGGCTCGGTTTCACTCATGATTCCCAAGCGGCTATGCCGCGCGACAAGCCGCGGGTCAATATGATCCGGGTATAAATTGCTTGCGACAATGATCGCCAGCGAGCCGCGGCAGCGGCGGGCTCGAGTTTCACGAGTCTCCACCTCCCAAGATGAGAGCGATAGATCATGGCCATACACGTCGGCGCGGGGCGCGGTCCCGGCCATCTTAACCGCTGCCTGCAAGGATTGAGTGGCTCTCCCGCGCCGGTCGCCGGCGACGCCAGCGCCCTCGCGATCCGAGACGCCACCGCCCTCAATTCGGTCAACGGCAACGGCTGGACCGCGGACGTGACCTTCAAGGGCATGGCGACCGGCGGCGTGCTGGACATGACAGGGGCCAAGGCTCTGTCCCTGGATCTGACGCGCACGGGGTTCAACACGGCCGGGAGCGCCGTGACGTTCTCCGAGACCATCAAAGGCTCCGCCGCCCTGCGCAACATCGCCCCCGCCGTCACGCAGCAGAACCGCGCCAGCGGCGCGGACGTGATCGCCACGGCGGTCCTGCGGCGTCGGGTCTATGGCGGCGGCGTGGACGTCATCAACTCGGCGACGGTCCCGGCCGGGGCCTACACGGTCGGCGGGACGCCTTCGAACGCCAGGGCCATCAGCGCGCCGGCCAACAACAGCACCTATGCCGTGCCGTCCCCGGTCTACGGCTTCCTGGTCCCCCACCATCAGGTCCGCCAGGCGGCGTTCCGCTTCGAAATGGTGGTGACGCACGCGGAGGCGCGCTTCGGCCAGCAGGTGGCGTGTGTCGAGTTCCGCGTGCGCGACGTGGCGACGAACGCCGATCAGGGTATTTCCGTGAAGTGCGGGACGCCGGAGCTTTCGACGCTCCAGGCACAGGGCCCCAAAGTCGAGTGCTACGGCGGGACGATCCCGATTGCCGGCCTGACGCAGGGCGTCAAGTACGAGGTGTATGCGATCATCTATCCGTGGGTCGGCGCGGCGGCGTTCGACACCCGCGTGATCGGGACGGCCTATTCCCTGACGATGCACAACGGTAACGCCACCGGCGTCCGCTTCATCTGCGATAAGAACGGCACCTACGGGAACAACGTCGTCTATGTGAAGACCGGCGCTGTCCTGGCGAATGCCGCGGTCAACGATCCCGCCAAGCCCTATCCGACCATCGCCCAGGCGGCGAAGGGCCTGAAACTTGCCAACAACGCCAAGTCCGGCGCTGACCAGCGCAACAACGCGGGGGGCAGCACCATCTATCTGATGGAAACCGCGTCTGGCGCGGGGGCGACCTATCCCGGCATGGAGGGCACCTACGGCAACGAGTACAGCGACTTCACCACGGGGAGCGAGGCCTGGACGGTCATTGCCCCGGACCCCGCGGCGACGGGCGTCATCAAGTTCACCCGCGGCGGCTCCAACGGCGTCGGCGGGTCCTTCACGAAATTCCTCCTTGGCCCGCGGTTCGCCCTGGACCGGGGCGTGCAGTTCCCCGCGGGCAACCCGAACAACGATATCGTCCTCCAGGGCGACGCCACCTGCGCGGTGTGGCTGGACGGTACGGGCGGGACGCAGAGCTGGGCCGGCGTGCCTGGGGATGCTGTGATGCAGAACGTCACCGGCCACATTTACGTGACCAACATGACGACTGACGACAAGCCCTTCCTCTGTGGCCGCGCGGACCTGTTCCTGGGCAACGTGATCTCTCGCGGCCACGGCCAGTTCAACCCGATCGTCTTCGTGGGCAACCGGCTCATGGAGGGCTTTGAAGTCAGCGACGCCAACGCCACCAACGACCATTGGGTGGTGGGCTGGAACGAGTTCTACAAGAACTCCAACACCCAGCTCATCCGCATCGGCAAGGCCATGACCGCCTTCGCCATGGTGTCGAACGTGGTCGAATGCCGGGTGGGCGGCGATCCCGGATTGATCCTGTTCGGGGACGGCGCCGCGGCCAATGCGACCAATTTCCTGTCCTTCCACAACACGGTCACCGGGGGCAGGTACAACACCTGCTACACCACCTCGGGCATCGCCACGCCGGGGATCATCAAGGAAGGGGACGAGGCCTACGACCTCTGTCCCTACTGGAATGCCAAGAGCGACCCATTCCGCGTGCAGGAAGGCGGGTCGGACATGGCCACCCGGACCGGAAACTGGGCCTGGATCAACGCCGTCAACCGGCGCGGGATCGTCGTCCAGTACGGCGACAATGCGGGCAACACCGGCTACAGCGTCGGCTCCTGGCTGGGCGAGGTTCAGCCGCTCAACAGCAGCCCGACGGCCACGGTCGCCTACGTCGCCGACAAGTCCGCCTTCGGGGACAACAGCGGCGGCGGGGGCAACTACCGCCTGACCGGCGCGACCAACGACGCCTACGGCGCGGTCGATCAGCTCTGGGGCATCTTCCGGTTCGACCTTGACGGCAACCTGCGTCGCCAGGACGGGACGGGCGCGGCCGGCGCCTACGAGCGGCCTTGAGCACCGAGTGCGCGATCAATCAGGAAAGGTGACGCCGCCGAATCCGAGGGTCGATCCCCCGTGAGTCCAATTTTGAGGCTGGCGTCCCCCTAAGTCTTGAAAACTTAGGGGGACCTGGTGCCGCCGGGCAGGATTGAACTGCCGACCTCAGCCTTACCAAGGATGCGCTCTACCACTGAGCTACGGCGGCGAAGGCGGGCGCTATAGCGGGAGCCGGGCGCGGCGTGAAGCCCCAAATCGAGCAGCGGACGCTTGACGGGCGGGACGCCTCGCCGCACCTCCAGGATATGGCCGGGCAGGATGACGATCAAAAGCGCGCGCGCGACTCACGGGAGGCGAAGCTCGCCCAGGCGCTGCGGGCCAACCTGCGCCGCCGCAAGGCCGCGCCGCCGCCGCCTGCGCCGAACCCCGACAGGAACACGACGGATTGACGACTTGGCGCGCTCCCGGCGCGCAGGCTAGATACGCGCTTGAGGCGCCGCGGCGGGACGCGGCCCAAACGTGCTTCGAAGGATAACGATTGGACCGCATCGCCATCACCGGCGGCGCGCGGCTGGAGGGGGAGATCCCCATCAGCGGCGCCAAGAACTCGGCCATCAAGCTGATGGCGGCGAGCCTGCTCACGGAAGAGCCTCTGCGCCTGACCAACATGCCCAGGCTGGCGGACACGCGCTTCCTGGGCAAGCTGCTGCAGCGGCTGGGCACGGACGTGACGGAAGCGAACGGGGCCGATGGGGCCGAGACCCTGCTCACCACGCGCGAGATCGTCAGCGGCTTCGCGCCCTACGACCTTGTCCGGCAGATGCGGGCCTCCTTCAATGTGCTGGGACCGTTGCTGGCGCGGAATGGCCAGGCGAAGGTGTCGCTGCCGGGCGGCTGCACGATCGGCGCCCGCCCGGTGGATCTGCACCTGAAGGCGCTGGAAGCGCTGGGCGCCAAGATCGATCTACACGAGGGCTATGTGTACGCCCAAGCGCCGCGCGGCCTGAAGGGCGGCGAGGTCGATTTCCCGTTCGTGTCGGTGGGGGCTACCGAGCACACACTGTTGGCCGCAGTCCTCGCCGACGGCGAGACGGTGATGACGAACGCGGCCTGCGAGCCGGAAATCACCGACTTGGCTGACTGCCTGAACAAGATGGGCGCAAAGATCACGGGCGCCGGCACCCCCACAATCCGCGTCCAGGGCGTCAGTCGGCTGTCGGGCACGACCCATGCCGTGCTGCCCGACCGGATCGAGACCGGCACCTACGCCCTGGCGGCCGCGATGGCCGGCGGCGAGGTGCGCTTGACCCGCACGCGCAGTGATTTCATCCAGGCGTTGATCGACAAGATGATCGAGGCCGGCGTCGAGGTGACGTCGCACAACGATGGTCTTACGGTGAAACGGAATGGCGGGCGGCTCAAGGCGGTGGAGATCACGACCGATCCCTATCCGGGCTTCGCAACCGACCTCCAGGCGCAGTTCATGGCCCTCATGACCCTGGCCGACGGCGAGAGTGTGATCCGCGAGACCATATTCGAGAACCGGTTCATGCACGCGCCGGAGCTGGCTCGCCTCGGCGCGGACATCTCGGTGCATGGCGGTGAAGCACGGGTGCGCGGCGTGGACGCTCTGGAAGGCGCCCAGGTCATGGCGACCGACCTGCGGGCGTCGGTCAGCCTGGTGATCGCGGGCCTGGCCGCGCGCGGCGAGACGGTGGTCAATCGTGTCTATCACCTCGATCGCGGCTTCGAGCGACTGGAGGAGAAGCTCGGCGCCTGCGGCGCGCAGGTCCGTCGCCTGAAAGGCGATGGGCCCGAGGAGGAGGTGGAGTAGCCGATGGCCGCCGCCCAGCCTCTTCAACTGCTCGCCGAGGACCAGGATGACCTAGCCGTGATCTCCGCCGCCCTGCAGGACGCGGTAGCGAAGGTGGGTGACATCTCGTTCGAGGCGAAAGCGCGCCGCCTGACCATCGCGTTCAATCGCTTCCGCTGGGAGGCGGGCGTGCGCCAGCGCGTCCGATCCGCCCTGCAGCTCGGCGGCGTTCTCTCGGTGCAGGGACGGAAGATCCGGCGCGACCGCCGGGACGCGGTGCTCGAGCTCTTGGCTATCGGGTTCGAGCCCGGCGAGGCGCCGGGCGGTGTTTTGACGCTGAGCTTCGCCGGCGGCGGGGACCTGCGCGCCGAGATCGAGTGCGTGGACGCGGTCCTCGCCGACGTCTCCGAGCCGTGGCCCACGCCGCGCGCACCCGCCCACGAGGCCTGAGCGGCAGTGGTCTTGATCGGCTCGCGCCGCTAAAGAGCCGGCTATGCGCCGCTTTCGCTTTTCCGACCCTGGCTTTCAGGCCGCCTTCTCCGCCTTCGTGGCCGAGCGGAGAGAGACGCCCGAGGAGGTCGACGCCATTGTCCGCGAGGTCCTGGCCGCGGTTCGCGCCGAGGGCGTCACGGCCCTGCTCCGCTATGCGCGTGAGTTCGACAAGGTCGAGCTGACCGAGGCCACCCTGCGAGTGAGCGCCGATGAGATCGCCGACGGCGCTGCGGCGTGCCCGGCGGAGGTCCGTGAGGCCATCGCCTTCGCCGCCGGCCGCATCCGCGCCTACCATGAGCGCCAGCGCCCCGCCGACCAGCGCTTCGTAGATGACGCCGGTGTCGAGATGGGATGGCGCTGGACGCCGATCGAGGCTGTGGGAATCTATGTCCCGGGCGGTCGCGCCGCCTATCCCTCCACCGTCCTGATGAACGCCGTGCCGGCGGCTGCGGCCGGCGTCGACCGGATTGCCATGGTGACCCCGCCCGGACGCCTGCAGCCGGCCGTGCTGGCGGCGGCGCAGGCGGCCGGCGTCACCGAGATCTGGCGCGTCGGCGGCGCCCAGGCGGTCGCCGCCCTGGCCTATGGCGCGGGGCCAATCAAGCCCGTCGACAAGATCGTAGGGCCCGGCAACGCCTTCGTCACCGCGGCCAAGCGTCGGGTTTATGGCACGGTCGGCATCGACGCCCTGGCCGGCCCGTCGGAGATCGTGGTGGTGGCCGACGGCGCCAACGAGCCGCACTGGATCGCGGCCGACCTTCTCTCCCAGGCCGAGCACGACCCGGCCGCCCAGTCTATCCTGATCACCGACGACGAAGCCTTCGCCGCGAAGGTGGAGGCGGCCGTTCAGGAACAGCTCGCGACGCTGTCCACCGGCCGGGACGCGGCCGCGTCCTGGCGCGACCATGGGGCCGTGGTGATCGCGCCGCTCGACGCAGTGCCGGGGCTGGTGGACGAGATCGCCCCCGAGCACGTGGAGTTCGCGATCGATGATCCCGAGCGGCTGGCGGATCGCGTGCGGCACGCCGGCGCCATTTTCCTGGGGCGCCACGCCCCGGAGGCCGTGGGCGACTATGTCGCCGGGTCGAACCACGTCCTGCCAACCAGCCGCGCAGCGCGGTTCTCGTCCGGCCTTTCCCTCTACGATTTCATCAAGCGCACCTCATTCGTGAAGTGCGACGCCGAGTCGTTCGCGAAGCTGGCGCCGGCCACCATCGCCCTGGCCGAGGCCGAAGGACTTCCAGCCCACGCCCGTTCGGCGGCGATCCGGCTGGGGCAGGGGCGTTAGGATGGTCGCGGCGGAGGCGCCCGCGAAAGCGGCGGCTGCGACCGAGGTGGCGAAGCCCAGCTTCACGGAACAGCTGGTCGCTTCCACCACCGCGGCGCTGGACCACATCTTGAGCCTCGACCCGCGGGAAGCGGCGATCAACGCCGGGCTGTCGGCCTTTGTCGTTGTGGCGGCGTACGGCCTGCTCTGGCTCGTCCGGCGGCTTTCCGACTATTGGCTGGCGCGCGTCAGCGTCGGCGGCGCCGAGACCGAGACGGCCCGGACCCAGCAGGCGGCGCGGCTGACCTGGGGCCTGCTGCGCCTTGCCGTCGCCGTCGGCGTGCTGGTCGCGGTCCTCGGCATCTGGGGCATCGACGCCCGGGCATGGTTGTCCGGCGAGGCGGGCGGCCGCCTAGTCCGCTTGGCGCTCGTGATCATCATCGCCACCGCGCTGGTCGAGGTGTCTGGTTTCATCATCAAGCGCCTGATCAGCGGCTTCGCACGCCGCAGCACCGATCCGCGCCGGGCCGCGCAGCTTCGCACGCTGGGTCCGATCCTGACGGGCTGCGCGCAGACCGTGCTTGTGGTCGTCGGCGGTCTCACCATCCTCACCGAGGTGGGCCTGAAGGTCGGTCCGATCCTGGCCAGCGCCGGGGTGCTGGGCATCGCCGTGGGTTTCGGGGCCCAGACACTGGTGAAGGACTTCCTGACCGGGCTTTTCCTGATCGCCGAGGACGTCGTCTCCGTGGGTGACAATGTGCAGATCGCCGATTCCAGCGGTGTGGTCGAAGCGATGACGCTGCGCACCATTCGCCTGCGCGACGCCAACGCGACGCTGCACATCTTCCCTTACAGCGAAGCCCAGGTGATCCATAACCGAACCAAGGTCTTCTCCGCCTACCTGGCCGAGATCCCGATCAGCTACGACACCGATCTGGACCGCGCGTTGGCGGTGATCCAGAAAGTCGGCGACGGGCTGCGGACCGATCCGGCGTTCAAGAAGATGATCACCAAGCCGTTCGAAATGTTGGGCGTCGATCGGCTCTCCGACAACGCCGTCCACCTGAAGGCGCGGTTCACCACCGAGCCCCGCGCCCAGTGGGACGTAGGCCGGGAGTTCAACCGCCGGCTGAAGAACGCTTTCGACGCCGAAGGCATCCTGACACCGGTGAAGACGACTCCCGTCCAAGCCCAGCCGCTGGAAGAGCGCCCCGCGCCGACGCCGTCCGAATCCGCATCGCGAAGCTGAACAGTTCCTGTCAGATCACCTGAAGAGCCGTTCAGGCTGGGTCGTCTAAAGCTGCATCATCGAACGAATGCAGAAGGACGGAGATCACCCATGCGCAATCTGAAAACCAAAACGATCGGCGGCAGCCTTGCGGCCGCGCTTCTGGCCGGAGCCCTAGCGCTCGGAGGCGCGACCGGCGCCAGCGCCGGCGTGACCGGCTGCTCCGCATCCGGCGGCAAGCAAGAGGCCGGCGCGGTGATCGGCGCGGTGTTGGGCGGGGTGATCGGCAACCAGGTCGGCGGCCGCCATGCGACGGGCGAGACCGTCGCCGGCGCTGCGGTCGGCGCGGCCGCGGGTTCGGCGATCGGGTGCGAGGCGCAGAAGAGCAGGGCGAAGAACGCCGGCACTTACTCCCGCAACGGCTATCGCCTGTACAACAACGTCTCGCCCGCCAGCTATGATCGGATCGGCGATACTTTCGTGGCCCGCAGCGGCGTGAATCTGCGCGGCGCACCCACCACCAACTCAGCCAAGGTCGGCCGTCTCCAGGCCGGCGAGCGGTTCCAGGCGCTCGCCGAGGTGCGCGGGTCGGACTGGATCCTGGTGGGTCAGAACGGGGTCGGCGTCGGCTATGTCCGCGGCGACTTTGTCCGGCCGGCCGGCGGGCGCTACGCCGCCTACTGATCCATCTGCATCCTGAAAGCGACGCCCGGCGCTCCCAGCGCCGGGCTTTTTTCGTATCCCGGCGGCCAGTTCACACCTGCGGGATGACGCGGCCCCCCGGATTGCAATAAAGCTCGGCCTGGAAACCATGGCCGAAGATCCGAAGACCATTCACCGGCTGCAGTCCGTCGAGCTTGACGAAGAGTCGCTCGCGGCGGTTTCGCGCGACCAGGAACAGGAGCGACAGATCGCCATCTTCGACCTGCTCGAAGAGAACTTCTTCTTCCCCGAGGGCGCCGAGACCGGCCCATACAATCTGCGCATGGGCCTGCTGGAGAACCGGTTGGTGCTGGATGTGCGCGGGCCCCGCTACGAGCGGCGTCATATCCTATCGCTGTCGCCGTTCCGGACGCTGATCAAAGACTACTTCATGATCTGCGACAGCTACTACCAGGCCATCCGCAATTCGACCCCGCAGCAGATCGAGGCCTTGGACATGGGCCGGCGAGGCCTCCACAACGAGGCCTCCGAACTGTTGCAGGCCCGCCTGGCCGGTAAGATCGAGACCAACCTCGACACGGCGCGGCGCCTGTTCACCCTGATCTGCGCCCTGCACTGGCGGGGCTGACGGGGAATGGGCGACGACCCCGGGAAGCGGCTGCCCGATGCGGTCCTCTTCTGCTGCAACTTCAACCAGGTCCGCTCCCCCATGGCCGAGGCGCTGCTGAAGCACCTCATCGGCACGCGGATCTTCGTGGACAGTTGCGGCCTCAAGCGCGCGAATTTCGATCCCGATGTGGACGACACGGAGGTCGATCCGCTCGCCGCCGAAGTCATGAAGGAGTTGGGGGTCGACCTGACCCGCCATCGCAGCAAGACCTTCGCCGAACTGGAGGACGATTCCTTCGATCTGGTGATCTCGCTGACGCCCGAGGCGCAGCACCGCGCGGTCGAGCTGGCCCGCGGGCGGTCCGCCGACATCGAGTACTGGCCGACGCTGGACCCCACCCTATCCGAAGGCTCCCGCCAGCATCGGCTTGAGGCCTATCGCCAGGTCCGCGACGGCCTCGCCTCGCGGATCATCCAGCGATTTCGCGCCTGATGCCCCCCATCGACCTTTTCTCTGACGGTAAGCTATAGTCTTGGAGATAGAATGCGGCTCGCAGCCAGACGGCGCGAGCCGTCGTCATTTGCGAAGCGTTGAGGCATCAAGAGAGCCGCATGGCGAAGGAAGAACTGCTCGAGTTTCCGGGGACGGTCAGCGAGGTGCTGCCCAACGCCACGTTTCGTGTGAAGCTCGAGAACGACCACGAGATCATCGCCCACACTGCCGGTAAGATGCGCAAGAACCGCATCCGGGTGTCGGCTGGCGACAAGGTCCTAGTGGAAATGACGCCCTACGACCTGACCAAGGGCCGTATCACCTTCCGCGTTCGCTGATTCACCGGGGCGCCGACTTGTCCGCTGAGCCGCGCCTCGTCCTCGCTTCCGCGAGCCCCCGCCGCCTGGACCTGCTGCGCCAGATCGGGCTTGTCCCGGACGCCATCGAGGCCGCCGAGCTCGACGAAACCCCCCAGCGCGAAGAGACCCCGCGCCAGCTCGCGCTGCGACTGGCCGCGGCCAAGGCCGCCCATGTCGCGGCCCGCACGCCGTCCGCCTTCGTGCTGGGCGCCGACACCGTCGTCGCCGTCGGTCGACGGGTTCTGCCCAAGGCCGTGGACGCGGAAGAGGTCCGGCATTGCCTGGCGCTTCTGTCAGGGCGAGCCCATCGCGTGCTGACCGGCGTCGCGGTCGTGGCCCCGGACGGCCGCGTCGCGTCGCGCCTCGTCGAAAGCCGGGTTCACTTCAAGCGGCTGAGCGAGGCGGACCTCGCGGCCTACCTCGCGTGCGGCGAGGGGGTGGGCAAGGCCGGCGGCTATGCGATCCAGGGACGCGCCGGAGCTCTCGTGATCTCCCTTCAAGGCTCGTATTCCGGTGTTGTGGGCCTGCCGCTCTATGAGACCGCCAATCTGCTGACCGGCTTGGGATTCCGCTGGCCATGAGCGAGCGGCGCATCTTCCTGGACCGCGGCGTCGGTGAGACGCGCGGCGTCGTCACCCTCGACGGCCGCCCGGAGCGGTTGATCCTCCGCCGCGATGACGAGGACCTGCGCCTCGCCCTGGGGGCGCGTCTGGTGGCTCGCGTGGCGAGCGTCGAGCCTGCGATCGCCACAGCATTCCTCGACCTGGGAGGCGGTCTGGAGGCGATCCTGCCGTTCAAGTCCGATGCGCGCCCGGTTCGCGGCGCGGCGATCGAGGTCGAGATCAGGGGTGAGCCGCGTAGCGGCAAGCTGGCCGTCGCCCGGGAGATCGGCCGTGGGGAGGGCGGGCCACGCCTGCTTCAACCTCCACCCGAGGTCGCTGCGATCCTGGCGGCCATCGTGCGTGACGCCGCGCTCGTCGAAGGCCGTGAGGCGCGCGCCGTGGCCGACGAAGCCGAGGCGGAGATCCTGGAGACGGTCCATCCGCTGCCCGGCGGCGGCGATATCGCCATCGAACCTACCCGAGCGCTCACGTCCATCGACGTCGACCTGGGCGAGCGCAAGGGTCAGGACGCCAAGCGCGTTACTCGCCAGGCCAACCTCGCGGCCATCGGGGAGGGCGCGCGACTCCTGCGCCTCAAGGGGCTGGGCGGCCTAGTCATCCTGGACCTGGCCGGGCGCGGCCACGACGGCAATGCCCTCCTGGCGGCGGCGCGCTTGGCGTTCGCCCCCGACAATCCGGGTGTCGCGATCGGACCCGTTGGGCGTTTCGGGACCATGGAGCTCTCGATCCCGCGAAGGACCCGTCCGTTGTCCGAGTATCTGCAGGACCCGGGCGGCGGCTTGAGCGAGCGCGCCCTGGCCCAACGGCTCGTTCGCCGGCTCGAGGGCGAGGGCGCGGCCCAGCCCGGCGCTCGGCTCACCGCGGTCTGCGCGCCCCCCGTCGCCAAGGCGGCGGAACCCCTTGTCGCGACGCTGTCGGGGCGGTTGGGCGCCCGCTTCGCCGTCGCGGCCGATCCAGCCCGGGCGCGCGATCATCTGGAGGTCTACGCCACATGAGCGCCAAGTGCCCGATCTGCGGCAAGCCGACCCTGTCCGAATATCGGCCGTTCTGCTCGCGCCGCTGCGCCGACGTGGATCTGCAGCGCTGGCTGGTCGGCGCCTATGCGGTTCCTGCGGCTG
This sequence comes from Phenylobacterium sp., assembly GCF_004297125.1. Lineage (GTDB taxonomy): Bacteria > Pseudomonadota > Alphaproteobacteria > Caulobacterales > Caulobacteraceae > Phenylobacterium. The sequence goes on from NZ_SCVD01000024.1 coordinate 119,708, forward strand.
AGGACGACGAGGCGCCGGGCGAGGATTCCGAGGACGATTGACGCGGTGAAAAAATCCCGTCCCGGGCTCGCTGGACTTACGCCGACGCCTCTTTTATAGACGCGGCTCCCGCGCGCCGGGACCCGTGCCTGGGTAGCTCAGTTGGTAGAGCAGCGGATTGAAAATCCGCGTGTCGGTGGTTCGAATCCGCCCCCAGGCACCACTTTCCCCACAAGCCGCCGGATGCCGGTGAAGCGCCGCCCGCATGGCCCGCCGACCTGCAAGTCCGATCGGTCGGGAAAGGCCAGAGGACCGCTTGGCGCCTCGAATCCGCGCGCGGGGCGAATTGCGGCGCCTCGACTTCGTCAATCCTGGTTTCGCGAAATTGCTGCGATGCAGCAAACGTTCGCGATGAACGGTGGTGAATCGCCGAGCTAAAGACGCTTCTTGCGTGTGCAGCGCACAATCCGTGCGCATGCGTCAGTAATTTGACGCTGGAGGGAAAGCTTCTGCCCCTTGACGCTTCGACAAGGGGTTGCCAAAGGGTCCGGGCCGCTTGTCTAAAAAAGTGGTAAGACTTTGGGGTCCCCCCGTGGGAGTTCAAGGCCGTCCGCACCTTCGTAACGCCAATCCCTGCGAAAAGTCGGGAGTCCGCGTTCCGGGTCGGGCGCAGCGACAGCGCCTCTGGGGTTTCGGGCCCGCGAAAGCGAACCGAGGCGCCGGGCTTGTTTCAACTAGGGTGGAGACGCTCTCGCGCGACGACCCTCCGGCCAATCGTGCTAGACCAACCAGGAACTGGCGACAGATGCTCGACAACAAACTGAAGATCACTTTTTCCGCTCTCCTCGGCGCCGTCGCGCTGATGACGAGCGCACCGGCGTTCGCCCAGGACGCCGCCGCCCCGGCCGCCCCCGCTGCTGAAGCCGCCGCTCCGGCTGCCGACGCCGCCGCGGCTCCCGCCGCCGATCCGGCCGCTACTCCCGCCGCCCCTGAATCGGCTGATCCGCCGACCATGAAGAACGCGGGCAAGCTGAACGTCGGCACCATGTTCATGGACGCCGACCCCGTCGTTAAGGTGATCATGATCGGCTTGGCTCTCGCCTCGGTGCTGAGCTGGACGATCCTCGTCACCAAGATCCTCGAGTTCAATTCGCTCAATAAGGTGTCGGACGGCTTCGTGGAATCCTTCCGCGGCGCCAAGTCGATCAACGACATGAGCCGGATCGCCCTCAGCGAGGAATTCGACGGCAACCCGCTGGCCGACATGGCCGCCGCGGCCGCGCAGGAGATCGAGCTCAGCCGTCAGGCTGGCCTGCAGATCGCCGGCGAGCACCGCGACACCACCATCGATCGCGCCGCGCACGCGGTGAGCGCCGTCCAGGCCTCGCTGGCTCGCCGCCTCTCGGGTGGCATGCAGTACCTGGCCTCGGTCGGTTCCAACGGTCCGTTCATCGGTCTGTTCGGCACCGTCTACGGGATCATGAACTCGTTCATCGGTATCGCGAACACCAACACCACCAACCTGGCCGTCGTGGCGCCCGGCATCGCCGAAGCGCTTCTGGCCACCGGTCTGGGCCTCTTCGCGGCCATCCCCTCGGTTATCTTCTACAACTACTTCCAGACCCGCATCTCGGCTTTCGGGGCGCGTTCGGAAGGGTTCGTGGCCGAGCTGATGAACGCGATCTCCCGGCAGCTCGACAAGGGGGCCTAAGCTAGATGGCCGCCAAGCTCTCCAGTTCCGGAGGCGGCCGCTACCAGGAGACCCAGAACGCCGAGATCAATGTCACCCCCTTCGTGGATGTGATGCTCGTCCTTCTGATCATCTTCATGGTGGCAGCGCCGATGGCGGCCGTGACGGTCAAGGTGGTTCTGCCGCCTGCCGTCGCCCCGCCCGGCACCAACCCGCCGAAGCCGATCTACATCTCGATCCAACCGAACGGCGGCCTGTTCATCCAGGACTTCCGGACGGACCTTCCGACCCTCGGCGAAGACCTGCGCACGCAACTGGGCGCGGTTCGGAACCCGACGAAGGAGCGCATCTTTATCCGTGCGGACAAGGACGTGCTCTACGGCGATTTCATGGGCGTGATGAACATGCTGCAGGACAACGGGTTCTACAGCGTGGCTCTCGTCGGTGAAGATAACAACTAAGGTGGTGACACATGTCTGACGCTCACCACGAAGTTCTGGCGCGGCACAATCCGTTCGATGATCCCAAGCCGAAAAGCCGGCCGGGGACGATCATCGCACTGATTATCGCTGTGGTCGTACACGGGGCCCTTGGCGTCTATCTTTGGAAGACGCGTTTCGAACCCAAGTACAAGGAGTACTCGGACGAAGTGACGGACGTGGCTATCATCAAGCCCGTTCCGCCGCCACCTCCGCCGCCTCCGCCGCCGCCGCCGCCGAACACTCCGCCGCCGCCGCCGCCCAAGCTGCAGCCCCGGCCGCCCGTCGCGGTGCCCGATGTCCCCTCGATCCCGCCTCTGCCGGTTCCGCCGGTCGAGCGTCGGATCGAAGAGCCTCGGCCGCCCGCTGCGCCGCCGCCGGAGCCGCCGCGCCCATCGGTCATCACCAACCCGGACTGGCTCCGCCGTCCGTCCGGTGACGACATCAACCGCTACTATCCCGACCGCGCGTCGCGGATGGAGGTTGAGGGCCGGGCGACGATCAGCTGCCAGGTGAACGCCCGAGGCACCCTTGATGGCTGTTCCGTCGTTTCGGAAGAGCCGGGTGACATGGGGTTCGGCGACGCCGCTATGAAGATGTCGAAGCTCTTCAAGATGAGGCCGCAAACCAGAGATGGTCAGCCGGTCGACGGGGGTACGGTACGGATTCCGATCCGCTTCTCCCTGCCGAAGGGCTAAGGCACGAGAAGGCCGGCCTCCGGGCCCGCCTGACAAGACCAAGCCCCGGTCGCGCAAGCGACCGGGGCTTTTTCTTTGCCTGCCATCGCGCCGCGGCGCTCGAGACGGCGAACAGCAGGTTGAGCCCCACGCGTTCAGCACGCCCATCCAGGACTCCAGAACCGGCAGGACGTGGCTGCTCGTCACGTGGCCGTTCCACAACACATAGAACAGGCCGAGATGGTTGAGCAGCAGGAGCGGGAAGGCGCCGATGCGCAGGGCGTCGAGGCCGGATCTGCGAGTTGCGGTGGACACGACGCATCTTCGGTTGTCGAGGCCGCATCGATGCTGCGACGACGCAGAATCCCACCACAATGAAGCGGCGCGCGGCGGAGCGGTTGTGACGGATCGGCAGGCCTCAGGAGCGGGCGGTGGAGCCGCGATGGCGAGCGGCAAGGGCGACGGGCCGTTCCTGATCGTTGTGGCCGTCGCGCTGTTCCTGTTCGCCATCGTGAACACTTTCAGCGTCCTCGACGAGGTAAGGGGCGCGGGCCGGCGCCTCGCATTCTGGGAACCGTTCGTCTGGGAGACCAGCAGCATCGTGGTCATTCTCGGAATGACGCCGATCTTCCTGGCCCTGGTCCGCCGCGTCTGGCCGCTGGACCCGCCGTGGCCGCGCGCGGCGGCTGTACATTTGGCCGGGCTGCTGGTCTTTGCGCTCATCCACATCACCGCCATGGGCGTCCTGCGCTGGGCGGTCTATGCAGTGGTGGGCGACTACTACGCCCCCTTCGCGCCACTCGGGGATTTCCTCTACGAATTCCGTAAGGATGCGCTCGGCTACGCCGGCTTCGTCTTGCTCTACGTCCTCTGGCGGCGGCAGCGGGTACGCCCGCCGCTCGCGGTCGCGGCCGAGCCGGACGCCATCGAGGTCCGCGACGGCGCGCGACGCCACTTCGTGCCCCTGGCCGAGGTCGCCTGGATCGAGGCGGCGGGGAACTATGTGGAGCTTCATCGGGGCCAGACGCCCATTCTCCACCGCGCGCCGCTGTCGGAGATGGAACGCCAGCTCCGGGGCGCCGGCTTTGTCCGCATCCACCGCTCGCGCCTGGTTCGCCGCGACCTCATCGTCGAGGTGGAGTCCAAGCCGTCGGGAGACTACCTCGTGCGCCTCGTCGACGGCCGCGAACTGGCCGGCTCGCGCCGCTACCGGCGCCCGTTGCTGGAGCCGTGATCGGGCGGCTTGATCGGACCGCCGCTCCCGACTAAAAGGCGCGCTCGCGATGCGCCGCCCTAGCTCAGTTGGTTAGAGCGCTAGATTGTGGATCTAGAGGTCCCCGGTTCGAGACCGGGGGGCGGTACCATCGCAAAGAATTGAAAGGGCTGGGATTTATCTCGGCCCTTTTTCATTCCGAACGCTGTTTTTCCACCTTCTTTCCAGTTCGTTTTCCACTCGCCGTTTTCGGCCTGTTCCCGAAGCTTCGCGACGCGGGCCGAGGCGGTGTCCGAGAGTCGCACCCGATCGGCCTGGCGACGGTACTGCATGAAGCTGGAAGGACCCGCGTGACCCATCATGGCGGCGCCCGTGGCGTCGCTGCATCCGGCCAGGACCAGCTCCACGCCGCGCGTGTGACGCAGGCCGTGGAGGTCATAGGGGGGCTGTCCACTCGGCCCGGCTCGTGGAGCTTCGCGACCAGCTTGCGCAGCTCGAGAGCCAAGCCATCCTCCGTGTAGGGGCGGCCCGCCACGTTGTAGACCCGGGCGGTGGTGGCGCCCGGCGCCGCATCGGCCTTGACCTTGCGGCCCTGCCGCGGCTCGGCTGGAGGGGCGGCCGGCGTCCGAGCTCGGGGTCCTCGATCACATCCACCCGGACCCGACGCTTTCCGGAGACGTACTGGAAGCGGCCATCCTGGCGCGCGGAGCGGGGCATGGTGACCAGGTCTCCGCGCCGGGCTCCGATGTAGCGCGCGACCGCCATGGCCCGGGCCAAGCCGAGTTTCCGGGCCTCCAGGACCGCTTCCATCACGGTCTGGAAAGTGGCGTCCGACCAGATCAGGTGCGGCTCCTTGAGCTCGCGGGGCCGGCGGACCTGGCCCACCAGCGGGAAGGGGGCCTGCTTCAGCTTTCCGGCCACCGGGCGGGCTTGAGAACGTTCCTGAGCACCTGCAGGCGCAGGTTGGCCGCCGATGCCCGTGGCTGGCCCAGGCGCCCTTAAGTCGATTCACGAAGGCCGGGGTGAAGGCCGAGGCGGCGAGGGTCCCGAGGTCATCCTCGAACTCCTTCAGCATCGCCCGGTAGAGGTACTTGGTGGAGGCCGCCGGCGCCTTGCGGTCCGGGTTCTCCAGCTCGTAGGCGCGGAGCGCCGCCGCCATGGCGCCCTTGGCCAGGGACGTCGTCGGCGACAGGTCCTCGATCAGCTGCAGCACGTGCCGCTCGAGGGCGGAGTCGCTCAGGCCATCGGGGAGCCGGACGGAAGGCAGGCCCTTCTTGCGCAAGTAGAGAAAGACCCGGCCGTCGGGCTGGCTGATCTGGTGGAGGTGCTTCACGTCAGCTCCGTTTCGTCATGTGGCGCCGGGCCGCCCGGGCGCGCTGCTTGCCTGAGCATGGGACCGGCTTTCCGACCTCAGGAGCTATGTGCGCGACGTGATGGGGCGGGTGTCGGCCGACCTTGGCGAGCCGGAGCTGGACTGGCTGGCGGCTTGCCACTTCGACACCGACCAGCCGCAGGCGCATGTCCTGGTCCGGGGCCGACGGGGCGACGGGCGCGACCTCGTGATCCCCCGCCAATACGTCGGCTGGGCGATCACCTGATGGGGCAGGCGCCAGAATTCCTGCGCCTATGCGGGCCGCACCATGAAATTGTTCGCATCTGCCCCCACCCGAGCTTCTCTTCGACCGCGGTTATGCCTTAGCGTCACGCCGGGGGATTTGCGGGTGCCAGAGATCGAGCAGGACGGATGGGGCGAGATCGCAGACGCGACGACGCCTGTCGACGTGCGCGCACGGGCCGCCTGGCTGGGCCACCACGTCATTCCGCACGAGCCAGCGCTCAGGAACTGGCTCCGCCGCCGCGAGGTGGACGGCCTCGACATCGACGATATCGTGCAAGAGGTCTACACACGGCTCATCGCACTTCACTCGGTCGACCACGTCCAAAGCCCGAAGACCTACGCGTTCCAGGTGGCGTCCTCGGTGATGATCAACCACATCCGCCGACTGAAAGTGGTCTCCATCGAGTCCGTGGCGAGCTTCGAGCACCTGGATGTGGCCGATGACGACCCATCGCCGGAACGCATCGCCGCCGACCGGGATGAACTTCGGCGCCTGCAGAAGACGCTGGCCTCGCTGCCGGCCCGCGTCGCGGAGGTCTTCAAGCTGCGGCGCATCGAGGGGCTTTCGCAGCGCGAGGTGGCCAGTCGGCTTGGCGTCGCCGAGAGCACCGTCGAGAAACATATGGCCCGCGGGGCCGTGCTAATGGCTGGATGGTTCAAGACTGGCGGAAAAGAACGACCCCCGGCGTCTAAGACCGTGATCCAGAGGTTGATGCCCTAACATGGCCAGGGAAACGGCTGACGACATCGACGAGGCCGCGGCCGGCTGGGCGGCGCGCGCCGACCGCGGTCTGACGCCCACCGAGACGGTGGAGCTGGAGGCCTGGCTGCGCGGCGACATCCGCCGCTCGGGCGCCTATGCGCGCATGACCTGGGCGCTGATGAGCACCGAGCCATCCGCTGCTGCTGCTGGGGATGCTCGTGCGCCGCCCCGGATCACGCGCCGGCGGTGGATGGCCGGCGGGGGCGCCATCGCCGCGTCGCTGGCGGGCGTGGGCGTCTACCTCGGCTCGTCGCGGCCCGCCGCCTATAGCACCCGCAAGGGCGAGAAGAAGGTCGTCAGCCTGGAGGACGGCTCGGTGATGACCCTGAACACGGCCACGCGTCTCGAGGTGCGGTTCACGAACGACCGCCGCCTGATCCGCCTGGTCGACGGCGAGGCCCTGTTCGACGTCGCCAAGGACCGCGCCCGGCCGTTCATCGTCAGCGCCCGCAACGCCGAGGTCCGCGCCGTCGGCACCAGCTTCACGGTGTCGAACGTCGACAGCGCGCCCGTCGAGGTGCTGGTGCGCGAGGGCATCGTCGATGTCCGACGGGCGAACGCCCCGGAACAGGCGCCGACCCGCGTGACGGCCAACAGCCGCGCGATCCTGGCCCGCGACACCGGCGCCGTCGCCGTGGCACATGTGGAGGAGGCCCAGCTGGGGACCGACCTGGCATGGAAGGACGGCAAGATCGTCTTCCAGGGCGAGACCCTGGCCGCCGCCGCCGCCCGGTTCAGCCGCTACAGCGATATCGGCATTGTCATCGACGACCCCGACCTGGGCGCCGAGAAGGTGGCCGGCGTGTTCAACGCCAACGACCCCGTCGGCTTCGCGAAGTCGATGGCGCTCAGCCTGAACGCCACGGCGGAAATCCGCGCGGATGTGGTGCGTCTGGCCCGTTGACACGCGGGCCGTGCAAAGGCTTTCCGGCGGAGGGCGCCCCGCCTAGGTTGCCGCCTGTAGGTGGGGATGAGCCGCAGGGCTCCGGGCGTATGGGCAGGGGTGTCAGGCGGTTTGTGAGGCGAGGCGCCGTGGCGCTGTTGCTGGTGGGTCTGCCGGCGCCCGCCATCGCCCAGACCCGCGTCTTCAACGTCCCGTCCCAGGACGCCGCGACGGCCATCGTCGCCTTCGCCCTGCAGGCCGACGTGCAGATCACCGCCCCGGTGTCGCGGCTGGCTGGCGTGCGGACGCCCGCTGTGCGCGGGGCCATGGACGTCCGCACGGCGCTGGCGACGCTCCTGCGGGGCACGCACCTCGCCGTGGCGCGCGACGATGGCCGCACGATCACCTTGCGGTTCGTGTCGGACACCGACGCGGCGCCAGTGACGACCGTCTCGAACGTCAGCGAACTGGTGGTGACCGGTACGCGAGTCGGGACGGGCGCGCCGCAATCGTCCGCGCCGGTCACGACGCGCAGCGGACGCTCGCTCGCCGACACCGGCGACACCAACGTCCAGCGCATGGTGGCCGAGGCTGGCGCTCTGGTCGGGTCGGCGGCGGGCGACGACGAGCGGGGCACGGGCGAGAGCGCGCTGAACCTGCGCAACCTCGGCCAGAACCGCACGCTCACCCTGGTGGACAGTCGGCGCTTCGTCGGCGGCTTCGGCGGCTCCAGCGCCGTGGACGTCAACGCCATCCCCGCCGCCCTGATCGAGCGCGTGGACGTGCTGACCGGCGGCGCCTCGGCGATCTATGGCGCGGACGCGGTGACCGGCGTCGTCAACTTCATCCTCAAGCGCAATTTCCAGGGGCTGGCGATCGACGCCCAGTATGGCGACGCCGAGCGGGGCGATTACCGCGACCAGGTCTATTCGATCACCCTGGGCCAGGGCTTGCAGGGCGATCGCGGCAACGTCACGGTCAACTACACCTTCGGCGAGCGCCCCAATGTGCTGGCGGCGGCGCGGCGCGAGGCGACGGTCGACATCTACGAGCAGGTCAACAATCCCAACGGCCCCACGCCGCGCTTCGTCCTGATGCAGGGCACCCGCGAGGCGTTCTTCACCTTGGGAGGCGCGGTGATCGATCCTCGCCGGCAGATCTCGCCCGGCGGGTTCAAGGGTGACGGCACGCCCTTCGTCCACGGCGTCAGCGTCGGCGGCTTCGCGGGCGCGACCGAGATCGGCGGCGACGGCGCGCCATCCTACACCCTGTTCAACGACGACATCCGCCCGGGCGCGCGGCGCAACATCCTGACGGTCCTGGCGCGCTACGATGTGAGCGACGGCTTCCGGCCCTATGTCGACCTGCATCTCTCGGAGGTCCGCAACACCTCGACGGCGCAGCCGACCCAGCTGGTCAACCAGCCGATCGCCAGGGACAACGCCTTCCTGCCGGCCAATGTCGCCGCGCTGGTCCCTGCCTCGGGCACCTTGATGAACCGCTGGGACTACGACGGCGACCTGCGGGACCTGCGGGTCTCGAAGCGGACCGTCCGCGTGGTGGCGGGCGCGCGGGGCGACCTGAGCCCACACCTGCAGTACGACGTCTCGATCAACTACGGCCAGGTGCGCGCGCGGTCGTCGGCCAGCAATGCGCGGCTGTACGATCGCTACCTCGCTGCCATGGATGCGGTGGTCGATCCCGCGAGCGGCCGGATCGTCTGCCGGAGCGACATCGACCCGGCGAGCTTCAGCCGGCTGCGCACCGACGCCCTGGCGGTAGCCTTCAACCCGGCCCTGGGACCGGCCAGCTTTGTCGCCGGGCAGGGCAGCGGCTGTATTCCCTACAACCCCTTCACCACGGACAGCAGCGTCAACGCCCAGGCGCTGGCCTGGATCTACCAGCCCATCGTGGACGTCGTGCGCAACAGCCAGACCGTGGTGTCGGGCTATCTGGGCGCCGACACCGGCGAGGTCTTCGAGTTGCCGGGCGGTCCCATCCGCTTGGTGGTCGGCGGCGAGTACCGGCGGGAGGCCTCCGAGGCCGACTTCGGCCCGTTCAGCGGTTCCAGCCGGAGCATCACGCGGATTAACAACATCGACCTAAAGGGCGAATACGATGTCTACGAAGTTTTCGGCGAGGTCTCGCTGCCGCTGCTGAAGGACGTCGGGCCGCTGGTCCGTGAGCTGGTCGTCGACGGCGCCTATCGCCTCTCGAACTATTCGACCATCGGCACGACACAGACCTGGAAGGTCGGCGGGGTCTTCGCCACGGCCGGCGGGCTGCGCTTCCGCGGCGCCTGGTCGAAGGCCGCTCGGGCGCCGACGATCGGCGAGCTGTTCACGCCGGTGACCAACACGGTCACGACCATCGGCATCAACGATCCCTGCGCCAGTGCCAACCTCGGCCTGGGCACGGCGACGCGGCGGGCCAACTGCGAGACCGCCCTGCGCACGCTGGGCGTCGATCCGGCCACGTTCAATCCGCTGTTGGGCTCCTTCTTCCCCTCCAGCGTCGGCGGAAACCCCACGCTGCAGGAGGAGACGGCGCGCACCAAGACCTACGGGGTGACCTGGGAGCCGACCTTCGTCCCGGGCCTGTCGCTGAGCGCCGACCACTACGACATCGAGATCAGCGACGCGGTCATCACGCCGACCACCATCTCGATCTTCAACGCCTGCTACGACGCCGCCTCGCTGGACAACATCTTCTGCTCGCTCCTGCGCCGGGACACAGGCTCGGGCATGGCCAGCTTCGTGCGGGTGAACGCGGTCAACGTCGCCAAGGTCTACACCAGCGGCTGGGAGCTGGCCGGCGCCTACGCCCTGCCCACCGACCGGTTCGGGCGCTTCAGCCTGGCCGCGACCGCCAGCTACCTGCAGCGGCTGGAGCTGCAGAAGACGCCGCTGCCGGTGCTGACCGACGACCGCGGGCGCTTCGACACCGACACCGGCGGATCGTCGCCCCGGTGGGTGGCCAACGTCGACCTCGGCTGGGCCGGCGGGCGGTGGGACCTGAACTACGGGATCAACTACAGCGGTCGCACGCTACGCAACCCGTTGTCCAACGCCCAGCGGGCCACGGCCTACGACGTGATCGATACCCCCTATGTGAAGGCCTACATCAATCACGACGTCCAGGTGGGCTATCGGGTGCGGAGCGACAGCCGCCTCTATGCCGGCGTGCGCAATCTCACGGATCGGTACCCGGACAAGTACCAGGGGTCCCTCAACGCGGCCTCGGGACGCCAGGGCTACGCCGGGCGGACCTACTATGTGGGCTTCAATCTGAAGCTCGACGACGCCCGGCCCTGAGCCCGGCGCGGCCCCGCCGCACAATGTGACGAAATCAAAAAGGTCATATGGCGGATCGGCTCGACCCCACCTGTCTAAACCCCATGAGAGCCCCGGCTGGGGCCTAAGGGGGATATGCAGAATGACGAACAAGACGCGCAGGGCGACCTTGGCTTGCGGCGCCGCGATGCTGGCGCTGGGTTTCGCCACGCAGGGCCTGGCCCAGGAGGTCGGCGAGGTTGTCGTGACCGGGACACGCGTGCGCGTGCCGAACCTGGAGTCGCCCGCCCCGATCACCACGCTGAGCGAGCAGGCCCTGCTCTATACCGGCAAGACCAACGTCCAGCAGATGGTGGCCGAGGTTGGCGCCCTGGTGGGCTCGAACGGCGACGACCAGCGCAGCACGGGTGAAAGCGCGCTGAACCTGCGCAACCTCGGCCAGAACCGCACCCTGACCCTGGTCGACGGCCGCCGCTTCGTCGGCGGCTTCGGCGGCAACAGCGCGGTCGATCTGAACGTGATCCCCTCCGCGCTCATCGAACGGGTGGACGTCCTGACCGGCGGCGCCTCGGCCGTGTACGGCGCCGACGCGGTGACCGGCGTCGTGAACTTCATCCTGAAGAAGGACTTCGAGGGCCTGGGCTTCGACGCCCAGTTCGGCAACGCCGAGCGCGGCGACTTCCGCGACCAGGTCTATTCCGTCACCGCCGGCCGCAACTTCCACGACGGCCGCGGCAATGTGACGATCAACTACACCTACGGCGAGCGCCCGAACGTGCCGGTGTCGGCGCGCAAGGAGGCCTTCGACCTCTATGAGCGGGTGAACAACCCCAGCGGGACGGTTCCGCGCTTCGTGTTGCTGAACAACACCCGTGACGGGTTCTTCGCCAACGGCGGCGCCTTCATCGATCCGGGCCGCACGTTCTCGCCAGGCGGCTTCAACGGCAACGGTACGCCCTATCGTCACGGCCAGAACGTGGGCGGCTACGCCGGCGCGACCGAGATCGGCGGCGACGGCCCGCCCACCTACACCCTGTTCAGCGACGACCTGCGCCCCAGCAGCGAGCGGAACATCATCTCCGTGCTGGCGCACTACGACGTGAGCGACAAGTTCAAGCCGTACCTCGACCTGCACCTCTCCAACATCCGCAACGAGTCGCTGTCGCAGCAGTCGCAGCTGGTCTTCCAGCCCATCGCTTCGGACACCGCCTTCATTCCCGCCAACGTCCGGGCCGCCGCGGGCGCCACCCCGATCCTCTTCAACCGCTGGGACTACGACGGCGGTCTGCGCGATCAGCGCATCACCAAGCGGACGGTCCGCATCGTGGTCGGGGCCAAGGGCGAGCTGACTGATCACCTGCAGTACGACATCTCGGCCAACTACGGCGAGGTCCGCCGCCGGGCCTACATCGCCAACAACCGGCTCTACGACCGCTTCATCGCGGCTATCGATGCGGTGGTGGATCCCGCCACGGGCCGCGCCGTCTGCCGCAGCGACCTGGACCCCTCCAGCTTCAACCGCCTGCGCACGGACGCCCTGGCCGTGGCCTTCAACCCGGCCCTGGGCCCGGTGAGCTTCACGGCCGGCCGCAACAGCGGCTGCGTGCCCTACAATCCCCTGACCACCGACAGCGCATCGCAAGCGGCGGCCGTGGCCTGGATCTACCAGCCGACGGTCGACTATGTGCGCAACAAGCAGACCGTGCTCTCGGGCTTCCTGACCGCCGACACCGGCGGCCTGTTCGAGCTGCCGGGCGGCGCGATCAACCTGGTCGCCGGCGCCGAGTACCGCAAGGAAGAGTCGGACATCGACTTCGGTCCGTTCAGCGGCTCGCCCCGCAAGATCGCCCACCTGAACGGCACCGACGCCCAGGGCCAGTACGATGTCACCGAGGTGTTCGGGGAAATCTCCGCCCCGCTGCTGAAGGACGTCGGGCCGTTCATCCGCGAGCTGACGATCGACGGCGCCTATCGCTATTCCGACTACTCCACCATCGGCACGACCAGCACCTGGAAGGTCGGCGGCGTCTTCGCCACCGCGCTCGGCCTCAAGCTGCGCGGCACCTATTCTCGGGCGGCGCGCGCGCCGACCATCGGCGAGCTGTACACGCCCCTGGCCAACGGGACGTCTGCGCTGGGCAGCAACGATCCCTGCTCGACCAGCAACGTCTCGCTGGGCACCAGCACGCGCCGCGCCAACTGTGAGACGGCGCTGCGAGCCCTGAACGTCAATCCGGCGACCTTCAACCCGCTGCTGGGGACGTTCTTCCTGTCGCAGACGGGCGGCAACGTGAACCTGAAGGAAGAGACCGCCAAGACCCTGACCCTCGGCGGCGTCTGGCAGCCGGAGTTCATCCCGGGCTTGTCCCTCAGCGTCGACTACTACGACATCGAGCTCAGCGACGCGGTGATCCGGCCGACCGCCAACTCGATCTTCAACGCCTGCTACGACGCGGCCGATCTGAACAACGTATTCTGCTCGCTGCTGCGCCGCGACGCCACGACCGGCTTCGCCACCTTCGTGCAGATCAGCGACGTCAACGTGGCCAAGATCTACACCGAGGGCTACGAGTTCAGCGGCAGCTACACCCTGCCGACGGACTACGGCCGCTTCACGCTGAGCGGCAACGCCAGCTACCTGAAGCGCCTGGACCTGCAGAAGACTCCGGCTCCGCTGCTCACCGACGACCGGGGTCTCTACGACACCGACGCCGGCGGCTCCTCGCCCAAGTGGGTGGGCAACGTCGACCTGTCGTGGTCCTACGGCGCCTGGGATGCGAACTACGGCTTCAGTTACAGCAGCCGGACGCTTCGCAACGGCATCACCAACATCCAGCGGCCCACCGTCGATACGTTCATCGACGAGCCCTACATCAAGGCGTTCGTGAACCACGACTTCCAGGTCGGATACAAGGTGCAGGAGGACAGCCGCATCTACGCCGGCGTCCGCAACCTGACGAACGAATATCCGGACAAGGTCCAGGGCTCGCTCAACGGCCTTCTGGGTCGCCAGGGCTATGCCGGTCGCACCTACTATGTGGGCGTGAACCTGAAGTTCGCCGACCTCTGGAACTGATGGCTCGACGAAGGCGCGGGGCTTGGCCCCGCGCCAACGGGTCACTCCTTCGCATACATCTTCCGGAGACCTTCATGACGCGTCTTTCGCTGCTCGGCGCGACCGCGCTTTCGCTGATCGCCGGCGTGGCCTGCGCCGCCCCCTTGGCCCTCACCAACGTCACGATCATCGACGCGACGGGCCGTCCGCCGATCGAGGAGGGCGTGATCGTCATGGACAAGGGGCGCATCACGGCGGTCGGGCGCAAGTCCGAGGTCGCGATCCCGCGCGGCGCCAAGGTGCTCGACAAGACTGGAAAGTACGTCATCCCCGGGCTGATGGACGCCAACGTCCATCTCTTCCTGAATCTCGACGTGGACTCCCTGCTGCGGTTCCGCGACCGCTACGCGGACGTGATCGTCGAGGGCGCGCAACTTGCCCTGAAGACCGGTCAGACGACGGTGTTCGATACCTGGGGGCCCTATCCGGACCTTAAGGCGGCTCGGGAGCGGATCAACAGCGGGAAGGATGTCGGCGCCCGCATCTTCTTCGCCGGCAACATCATTGGCTTCGACGGCCCCGCCTCGGCGGACTTCAGCGAAAAGTTCAAGGGCGTCCTGCACAAGGACACCATCGATTACCTCAACAAGCGGTGGACGCAGGGAACGGACCGCTCGCTGCTGTGGGACACCTCGGACGAGGTGGGCAAGAAGGTCGCCGACTATGCCAAGCTTGACGTCGACTTCCTGAAATATGCGGCCAACGGCCACAAGGACATGGCGTTCGCGTACATGTCGCAACGCGCCCAGGACGCCGTGGTCAAAGCCGGCCACGACGCGGGCAAGACCGTCCAGGCCCACGTCCATTCGGTGGAGGGCATCGAGTCTTCACTCGATGCAGGGGTGGACATCCTGACCCATTGCGACATCACGCCCGAGCGCATCATCCCGCCAGCCCTGATCCAGAAGATGCTCCAGAAGGGCGCCTATTGTTCCGTCCTGCCCACGACCAGGGCCCATCAGGACACCCTGCCCAAGCGAGCGGTGCACTATCAAAGCCAGTCGATGATCAACATCAAGAACATGATGGACGCCGGCGTGCCGCTCATGCTGTCCACCGACGCCGGGATCACCCACCCCCTGCCGATGGCCGAGCCACAGCTGCGGGTCGACAGCCGGACGACGCTGGGGGAAGGGCACTTCGCCGCGCTTCAGGGCCTGGAAGAGATCAACGTCGATCCGATGAAGGCCCTGCAGACGGCGACGATCAACGTCGCGCGGGGCTACAAGCTCGACAAGGACCTCGGGACGCTGGAACGCGGCAAGTACGCCGACATGGTGGTGCTGGACGCCGATCCGCTAGCGTGGGCGGGCAACTACCGGGCCATCAACACGGTCATCAAGGGCGGCCAGGTGGTCGACCTCGAGAAGCTGCCCACCGCGCCTCTGATCTCCAACCAGAAGATCCAGCCCTACCAGTGACGCGCTTCGCGCCGTCACAAGCTCGTCGGAGACTCTCATGACGCGACAATCCCTCCTCTGCGCCGCCGCGTTCTCGCTGGCCGCCAGCGCGGCCGGCGCCAACCCCTTGGCGCTTACGAACGTCATCCTCATTGACGGCGCCGGGGGTGCGCCGGTGTCGAACGCGGTCGTCGTGATGGACAAGGGCCGTATCACCGCGATCGGGTCCGCCGGCAGCGTGACGATCCCGCGCGGCGCCACCGTGGTGAACAAGGCGGGGAAATATGTGATCCCGGGCCTGATGGACGCGAATGTCCATCTGCACCTCAACCTTGACGTGGACACCCTGCTGCGTTTCCGCGGCCGATATGCCGACATCATCGTCGAGGCGGCGCAGCTGGCGTTGAAGACGGGCCAGACCACGGTGTTCGACACCTGGGGACCATATCCCGACCTGAGGGCGGCGCGCGCCCGCATCAACGGGGGCAAGGACGTCGGGGCGCGGATCTATTTCGCCGGCAATATCATCGGCTTCGACGGACCCGTCTCCGATGACTTCCGCGACGAGTTCAAGGGTATCCTGCGGCCGGACACGATCAACTATCTGAACCGACGCTGGACGCAGGGCACGGGCCGCGAGCTGCTGTGGGACACCGCCGACGAGGTCGGAGCACGGATCACCACCTACGCCGCCAAGGACGTCGACTTCCTCAAGTACGCAGCAAACGGCCACAAGGACTACTCGTTCATGGCGTTCTCGCAAGGAGCACAGAACGCTATCGTCAAGGCGGGCCACGGGGCCGGAAAGACGGTGCAGGCCCACGTCCACTCGCTGGAGGGAATCCAGGCCGCCATGGACGCCGGCGCGGACATCCTCACCCACTGCGACATTACGCCCGAGCGGACGATCCCAGCTTCGATCATCCAGGAGATGGTCGCCAAGAAGGTCTCGTGCTCGGCCCTTCCGGTGACCAAGGCCTACCAGGCCAATCAGTCGAAGACGCTTGAACCGATCTACGCCAATTCGCGGATCAACATCAAAAACCTGATCGATGGCGGCGTGAACGTGATGCTCTCCACGGACGGCGGCATCGACCATCCCCTCCCGGCCAAGGCTCCGGAGAAGCCGCCTGTCGACGTCCGCACCAGACTCGGTGAGGGGCACTTCTTCGCGCTCCTAGGGCTGGAGCAGCTGGGTGTCGATCCGATGAAGGCGCTGCAGATCGCGACGATCAACGTCGCGCGGGGCTATAAGCTCGACAAGGATTTCGGCACCCTGGAAGTAGGCAAGTACGCCGACATGGTGGTGCTCGACGCAGACCCGCTGGCGGCGGCCCGCAATTATCGATCCATCAACATGGTCATCAAGGCCGGCGAGCCGGTGGATCTGAGCAAGCTGCCGACTGCGCCGCTGATCTCCAACCAGAAGGCCCTCGTCGACGCATCGAGTCCCACGCCGTGAGCCACCCTGCGCCGCCCGGGGGGCGCCGCCTCGATCGTCGCGCCTGCCTGGGGGGATTGGCGTTCGGCGCGCTGGCTCCGCGGGCCGTGGCCCAATCCCTCCCGATCCGGCTGGAGCCGGACAAGGAGCTGATGGTCCCGGTCGAGGGCGGTCGGATATATGTGCGGGTAAACGGCGATCTGACGTCCCGGCGCCCGCCGCTGATCTACATGCACGGCGGTCCCGGCGGGAACCACATCGGTTTGCTGCCCCTCACCGCGCTGGCCGATGATCGCGCTGTCATCCTCTACGACCAGCTGGACAGCGGACGCTCGGACGCGCCGGAGGATCCCGCCAACTGGCGCGTGCCGCGGTTCGTCGATGAACTGGATCGCATTCGCGAAGCGCTTGGCGTCGAGCGCTGGCACGTGGGCGGCGGCAGCTGGGGCGGCACGCTTGCTCTCGAATATGGCGCACGGCGTCCGCGGGCGCTGCAGAGTCTGATCGTCCAATCGCCCCTGGTCTCTACGCGATCGTGGATGGCCGACGCGGCGAGGCTTCGGCGTCAACTCCCGGCCGAGACGCGGGATACTCTGACCGCGTGCGATGCGGCCCCGCCGCCGGACGCCACCGTCTGCGACGCGGCGACCAAGGCCTACTATGACGCGTACGTCCGTCGCTCCACGGTGCGCAGCCCACTGTTGGCGGACTATGCGGGCCGCCAGCCGCGACAGGCCGGGCGGGTGGTCTATGAGCAGATGTGGGGCAAGAGCGAGTTCTCCGCCTCCGGCGTCCTGGCAGACTACAATGGTGAGCCGCTGCTCAAGAAACTGAACGGCCCTCGAACGCTCTTCGTGTGCGGAGAGTACGACGAGGCGACGCCGGCGACCGTGGCCGGGTTCGCGCGCCGTGTCCCGGGCTCGACATTCCGGGAGGTTAAAGGGTCCGCCCACGCGATCCTCGCCGACCGGCCCGCGGCATTCTTGGAGTTGATCTCCACATGGTGCTCCAGGTTCGACCGCTCGGTGTGAGCAACGGCTGCTGGAGCGGCGTGAGTTGGACGATCAGGGTTTCGCCGGGCGACTTTTCCCAACTTTCAGCGGGGGATAGCTGCCTTCGGGCGCGCCGAGCCGCCGGCTTCAGAGAACGTGCCGACGGATGTCCGCTTCCGGATCGGATCCCAACTTCAACTTCTGGCGCATCTCTGTCCTGCGGGTCGGTCGTTCGGGACCCATCTTCCCCGCCCTATTGCGGCGGACGACCAAGACGCAGTTCAGGCGCGTTCGCGCAAATGTCGCAGGGGCAAAATGTGTGGACAGATCGCCCCGGCAAGTAAGCGGCACTCGTCGGCGTGCCGGCGGCGCTCCGAAGCCCGCCTGAGACCACGCCATGGCGGTGCGAACGCCGTGCAGGCAAGTACGCTACCATCATGGGTCGTGGGGAATCCGGCGCGACGCGCCCCGGAGTGAGACCTGGTCGCCCGGCCCGGCGCAGGCCCAGCCTTCCTCCGACCCTACGCGCCAGCGGAAGCCTTCGCTAGCCCGCCAGCATTCGTCGCCCCGTATGGGCTCGACGTGGACGGGGCCGGCGCGGCCGGTCGCAAAGATGGTGGCCTCGACGGCGCGAATCCGCCGCTCCTCAGTGGCCTTCTGGGCGACCAAGCCAAAGGCGACGAACGCCGCCGCAGCGCCGAGCGGCAGAAGGGCCAGCCAGCCCATCCCGGGTTCACGGGGGGTGTCCAACGGGTTCCGCCTGGCGAAGCCGCCCCGGCGACCGACGTCGAGGGCGCTCGGGCTTGGTGTCCGTGTCGTCCCTGAATCCGCCGCACCCACCCGCTGAGCGTAGGCTCTTTGTCTGTTCGCCACGGCGACCTCCCGAAAGGTGAGCGCTCATGGCGTCAGGTTATTGACGGACGCCTGACTGGATTCGCTCTTCGGAGCGCCAGCCCGGTCGCATGCGCGACCCAATGTCTGCGCAGAGGATAATCCGGCTCCTTCACACCACAAGCAAAACCGGCCGCTTGTCGGGCGGATCGGGCCTCAGGCGGGTTGCAGCCACATCCATGACCTCTTCGGACTCGTTGGGGCCGGTGCGTCCTGACCGCCTTCGCGGCCCCCGGGTCCGCGATGGCTCAGGCGTCCAGGGCCCGGGTCTTAGGCGGCTCGCGCTTGGCGACGCTCAGCAGCGCCGCGCCGCACAGGGCTGAGACCAGCGATCCGAGCAGCACGCCCACCTTCACCTCGTCCTGCAGGGCCGGGTTCGGAAACGCCAGGAGGCCGATGAACAGGCTCATGGTGAAGCCGATCCCGCAGAGCAGGCTGACGCCGTAGAGCTGCGCCCATGAGGCCGCCACCGGCACGTTCGCGAGGCGCAGCTTGATGGCGAGGGCGGCGGCGCCGAACACACCGACCTGCTTGCCCACGAACAGGGCGACGGCGACGCCCAAGGTGATCGGCTCCAGGGCGATGGCCGGAGTCATGCCCGCGAAGGAGACCCCGGCGTTGGCGAACCCGAAGACGGGAACCACCAGGAAGGCGACCCAGGGCGAAAGACCGTGTTCCAGCCGGTGGAGAGGGGAGGTCATGTCGTCGGGCGCGCCCTTGATGCGGCGCAGCGGGATGGTCATGGCCAGGACGACGCCCGCGACGGTGGCATGGACCCCGGACAGCAGCACCAGCCACCAAAGGGCAACGCCCAGGACGACGTAGGGCGCCAGGCGCAAGATCTTGAGGCGGTTCAGGGCCACGAGCAGCAGCGTCGTCACACCGGCGCCGGCGAGCGCGGCGAGGTTGATCTCCGCGGTGTAGAAGACGGCGATCACCAGGACCGCCACCACGTCGTCGACGATCGCCAGCGTGGCCAGGAAGACCTTCAGGCTGGTGGGCACGCGCGAGCCGAGCAGGGACAGGACCCCCAGGGCGAAGGCGATGTCGGTCGCCGTGGGAATGGCCCAGCCTCGCAGGGTCTCCGGGCTGCCGGCGTTGATCGCCACGTAGATCAGCGCCGGGACCGCCACGCCGCCGGCCGCGGCGATGCCGGGCAGCGCGCGGTTGGCCCAGGTCGAGAGTTGGCCGTCGAGGAACTCGCGCTTGATCTCGAGCCCGACGAACAGGAAGAACACGGCCATCAGGCCGTCGTTGATCCAGTGCAGGACACTGAGGCCGCCGACATGGGCGTGCAGCAGGTCGATGTAGTCCTTCGAGAGCGGCGAGTTGGCGATGAACAGGGCCAGGGCCGCGGCGCCCATCAGCAGCACACCGCCGGCGGCCTCGCTGTCGAGGAATTCGCGAAGCACGGACGTTCTGGCAGGGGGGCGGGGCGGGGTCATGGAACTCCGTTGGGATCAGCGGCCGCGCGTCGTCGGTGTTTCGCGCCGCGCTCGCAAGGGGCTCGACGCGCGTTTACCAGCCCTGCCGCCGAATCCGCAGCAAATGCGCCGGCCAGCTCGCCGGCAGGTTCGGACGGACGCCCGGGCCCCAACGGGTCGAGGCTCAGGCGTCCTGCGACTGGGCCTGCGACAGCCGCCGGAATCCCTTGCGCAGCGCGACAAGCGTCACCGGTCGCGGGCGGGCGAGCCACGGCCTCGAACCGCACGACGGTGCGCTCCACGAGACCCGCGTGACGGGCCAGTTCGGACTCCGTCACGCCGAGCCCGACCCGGCGCTCGCGGCAGTCCTCGGGGGGCACGGCGACCCGAGGCCGATGACCACGGTCCCGGCGTTGCGGTTCCGCGCCCAGGCGTCCTCGTTCGAGCCGGATCGAGGGATCGTTCTTTGCCGAAGGAGATGGTAGCCCGCCGCAGCTCAAGGCTCCGATCCATCCGATCTCCGTTGAAGGTTCGCCCGACGCCCAGGATGTGAGGCATGGGGGGACTCGATGGGCGCCTTTGAGGCGGGTGAACCTTCCCGGAAGTCATCGCGCGCCGATGGCCCCAAGACCAAGCATAAGGAACTTATAAGGAAGGCGGCGCGCGAGACCCCGTAAGGACGGCATAATTGACCCGGCCCGACCCTTGGGGAACGTGAGCGCATGTGGTGGGTGTCTTCCGAGCCTGACGATGGAAACCGGCTGAAGGCGGCGCTGCGCCAGACGCTGCGCTATGCGGCCGTCATCCCGATCATCGGCCTGACCACGGGGGTCGCCGAGCTCGTCTATCGGGGCACCGGCAGCGACCGGCTTTCGAGCATCTTCATCGCGGGCGTCCTGCTGGCGGCGTTCCTGCTGGGCTCGGGACCCGCCTATCTCGCCGCCGTGGCGGCCTTCTTCGTCTACTTCTTCCTCGTCGATCCCCGGTTCCAGTTCACCTTCGGCTCGCCGGACGATTTCAACGTCCTGATGATGTTCCTGGCGGTCTCCGCGCTCACCGGCCTGCTCACGGGCCGGGTCCGGGACGAGGCCGCGCGCGCCAAGGCGCGGCAGCGGGTCAACGGGGCGCTGCTGGACGCCACCCAGGAGTTCTCGGCCAGTTCCGACGAGGCCTTCATCCGCGCACGGCTGGCGCACCACATGGCGCGCGCCGCGCGGGGCGAGGCGGCGGTGCATGATGGCCCCAGCTACGTCAGCGCGCCCACCGCCAAGCTGGCGGACGATGCGGTGCGCATGTTGCGGGCGGCGGAGGGGCGCAACCCCGCGCCGGCGCGCGCGACACAGCAGGTGAACGGCTGGAGCCTCCGGACGCTGAGCGCCGGCGAGGCCCCGCTCGGCATCGTCGCCTGGCGGCCCCTGGGCGGCGGCCCATTGAGCGAGGAGGAACAGACGGTGCTCGGCATTCTGGTCGACACGGGCGCGGCGGCGATCTCACGGGCGCGGCTCGCCGCCGGCAAGGCCGAGGCGGAGACGCGGGCGCGCACCGAGGACCTCCGCAACGCGCTCCTGTCCTCGATCTCGCACGACCTGCGGACGCCCCTGGCCGCGATCCTGGCGTCCGCCAGCAGCCTCGACGCCTTCGGCGAGACGTTTGACGCCGCGACGCGCCAGGATCTGGTGACCACCATCCAGGAGGAGGCCGAGCGCCTCGACCTCTTCGTGGCGAACCTGCTCAACATGACCCGGCTCGAGGCCGGCGCCCTGCAGATCCAGCGGGCGCCCTTCAATGTGCCGGAGGTCATCCAGCGCACCCTTCAGCGCCGCAACCGCAATCACCGGCGCTGTATCTCCACGGCGGCCGCGGCCGGACTGCCCGAAGCGCTCGGCGACCCGGTGCTCTTCGAGCAGGCGCTGGGCAACGCCGTCGAGAACGCGTTCCGATACACGCCGTCGGACTCCGTCCTGTCGATCGCGGCCAGGGCGGAGGACGACGAGGTCATCGTCGAGGTGATGGACAGCGGACCCGGCGTCGCCGGGCATGACTTCGAGCGCATCTTCGAGAAGTTCTATCGCGCGCCCGGCGCCGCGGACACCGCGGGCACCGGCCTCGGCCTGTCGATCAGCCGGGGCCTGATGACCGTCATGGGCGGTCAGGTGGTCGCCGGCGACCGCTCGGACGGCGCGCCCGGACTGGTGATGCGGTTCAGCCTCGAGGCGGTGTCGGCGTGAGCGGGCCGCGCCTCCTGCTCGTCGACGACGAGCCGCAGATCGTCCGCGCCCTGACGCCCGCGCTGCAGGCCGCCGGCTATACGGTGGACGTCGCAGTCACCGGGGAAGGCGCCCTGACCCAGCTGGCCGGCGAGCCCTGCGACGTCGTCATCCTTGATCTCGGTCTGCCGGATCTCGACGGCAAGCAGGTGATCGTGCGGATCCGGGAGTGGTCCGCCGCCCCGATCATCGTACTGTCGGCGCGCGACCTGGAGAGCGAGAAGATCGCGGCCCTCGACGCCGGGGCCGACGACTTCGTCAACAAGCCGATCGGGGTGGGCGAGCTGCTGGCCCGGGTCCGCGCCAGCCTGCGCGGCCGGGAGCGCCGTTTCCGCTCGCAGGCGCAGTTCCGCGCCGCGGACCTGGCCATCGACTTCGCCCTGCGCCGGGTGACGATCGAGGGCCACGAGGTGCGCCTGACGCCTCGGGAGTACGACCTGCTCCGGGTGCTGGCGCGCCATGCCGGCCGGGTGGTCACCCATCGTCAGCTGATCGCCGCGGTCTGGGGGGCTGGCGCCCAGGTGGACGCCCAGTTCGTCCGCGTGCTGGTGGGCCAGCTGCGGCAGAAGCTGGAGGCCGAGCCCTCGGCGCCGCGGCTCGTGACCACGGAGCCCGGACTGGGCTACCGCCTCGTGGCGGAGGACGACGACGGCTCATGAGCGATCTCGTTTTTCGGGTGCGCCGGACGGCGGGCTGGCCTGTGGGAGGAGTGGGATGTCGGTCGAGTGCTGGCGCCTCTATGCCGCCATGGGCCTTGCGCTCGTGCACCTGATCGCAGCGTCGTTCAGTTTCAAGGCCCAGGTGGGCAACCGCTACACCGTCGAGCCGCGGGACGAGGACCTGCAGCCCACGGGTATGGCGCGGGAAGGCTCGTCCGGGCCCAGCGGAACTTCCCCGAGACCTTCGCGGTGTTCGTGGGCGCGGTCCTGATGCTGGCGATCCTGCGGGAAGAGGGGCCATGGAGCGCGTTCGGCGCGGTCGCCTATGTCGCCGGGCGTATTGCCTTCCTGCCCCTCTACGCCTGGGGCGTTCCCTGGCTGCGGACCTTCAGCTGGAACCTTGTGGCCCTCGGGCTCGTGTTTGTGATGGCGGACGTCGTGGTCTGAGGCCCGTTCCCGGCGCGTCAGCGTTCCGCGGGTTCGATCGCCGGCGCGGCTGGGTCCGACACATCGAGCGCATGCACGTTGGCCGCGCGGACGACTGCGCCGGCCGCGTCATAAAGGAACGGCAAGAAGGCGTAGCGCGTGCCCTTGGTGACCTGGGTGGCCTCGTGCAGCACCGAGCAGGAGAAGACCACCGCCCCGCCGGTCGGCGGACGATAGGTTCGCCGCCCGAACTCCGGAAAGCGCAGGTCACCGCCCTCGAACTCGTCGGCGTTCAGGTTGATGGAGACCGCGAACTTCCGGTGCGCCGTGCCGAGGGTGGTGTTGTCCCGGTGCGGATTGAACCAGCCCCCGTCGTCGGCGTCGTAGCAAGCGACGATGTAGCGCTCGATGTGGGTGGTGCTGAACTGGAAGGCCTTCTCGATCTGCGGCAGCAGCCGATGCCGCAAGCGCCCGCGGCATTCGGCGATCAGGACCTCGTCGGTGATGCTCGCGTCGCGCCGCCGCTTGAAATCGCTGAGCATGCCGACCGTTTTACCGTCCCGCTCGACCATGGTGCCTGAAGGGGCGCCGCCGTCCGCCTGGTAGACCTCGATCAGCCGGCGGCACAGCTGCGGTTCGAAGATGCGCGGGACGATAAGCACCGGAGCATGCACCGGGACCCCGGCGTGGGCGTCCGGGTCGCCGAGGCGCGCCAGCTGGGCGATCACCTCGGGACCCCGGGCGAGCGGCGCGGAACCGAGAATCCGCAACATCGGGTCGATCAGGACCCAGAGGGGCTGCAGGCCGCCGGACGCGTCGACGGCATGGTAGAGCCGCCGCAGCTCGCCTTCGAGGTCGGCGAACCAGCGGCAGGGCGGCTCGTTCTGGGCCTTGGCGTAGGACTCCGCGTCCGGAAGCACCCCGAAGAACAGAATCCGGTCGTCGCGGAAGAGGGCGGCATGGTCCTGGATGAGCTGCAGGGCCGCGTCGCGCTCCGGCCCGGGGTGCGGCAGGAAGCCCAGCAGGATGTAGCGCCCGCCGAGGCTTCCGAACGCGAATTTCGGATTGATCGGCGAGGGCGCGCTGAACAGCGGGGCCGGGATGCCCGCGGGCAGGCTCATGGTCGAGTCTCGTCTCTCGCGGGCGTTAGAGGCCGCCGTCGTCGAACAGTGACTGACCGGGGACGATGCGCAGCATCGGCGATTCCGGATCCGAGTAGATGAACGGATCCTCGGCCGCCGAGCCCGCGGGGGCGGCGTCGCCGGATCCCGCGGTCGGCGGCGTCCAGCCGGGGTACGGCGGCTGCCAGTCCGGATAGATCGCGGGATGGTTCCAGGGATCGAGGGACGGGTCCTCGGCCGGGAGCGGCTCGACATCCGCCCCGGCGGAGGGATCGGGGGCCGTCACCGGGCCGGGGCCGGGGTCGGCGGCCGGGGCGGTTCCGCTCGGAACGTAGCCGCTGACCTTGCCGTGGGCGTTGTACCAGTAGTTGGCGTAGTCCTCGACCGTCGTCCCGCCCACGCGCTCGGCCCAGGCGTCGGAATTCCGGTCGTTGTTGGGGCCGTAGTATTCCGTGAAGAAGGCCTGGAACACGTCGGGGCGGTCGCTCAGGATCTTCGAGAGCGGAATGCCGTCGAGGGTGGTGCGGCCGGCCGGCGCCTCAGCCCCGCCCTCCGCCGGCGCGCCCTGGAAGCCCGAGTCCGGCGTATAGCCTTCGAAGCGCCCGTGGGCGTTGTACCAGTAGCGGGCGTAGTCCTCAGGCGTCTCGCCGCCGACCCGGTCGACCCAGGCCGGCGAGTTGCGGTCGTTGTTGGCGCCGTAGAAGTCCCGGTAGAAGGCGGCGTAGACGTCGGATCGGTCCCGCAGGATCTGCGCCGGATCGATCTCGCCCTCCGGGGCGGGCGCCGAGAGGCCGCTCAGCCACGACTCCCGCGTGGCCATGCCCTCGGGCGCGACCTCAGCCGGGAAGACGCCGTCGCGTTCGACGAGCAGCGGCGGCCCGTCGCCCGGGGCTTCGACCGGGAGCGGGGGGTCGAAGGTGATCGCCGCGGGGTCCGCGACCTTGTCGTCCGGCGCCGCCAGCGGCGCGATCGGTGTCGGGAGGCGCGTGCTCGCCGCCGCCGCATCCGCGTCAATAGGCAGGCCCGTTCGCACGGGATCCCAGTCAAAGGCCTCGTCTTGCACCGTTCCCCTCCAGTCGCGTCACGGGCGGGAACATGCCGTCGTTCGCGGGGGGCGCAATTCTGAGAAACTTATAAGGACAGCGAAGCTTGGGCTCCGCGGACCGTGGTCCTCGGTGCGGTCTTACGAAGACCGGGGCCGGCCTTGCGGGTGTTCAACATGTTGTCAGGGCCTCCCACGCCCTTGTGATGCCCGGCGCCCCTGACGCTCCCAAAGTAGGAGGCCCCGATCGAGACTCTCCGCGCCGCCCGTGGGGAGCCGCGCGATCGATTGTTCCCGGACGTCCTTTCGGCGTCGCCATCGTCGAGGCCCCCGTATGCGTACCCTGTCGGGGGCCCGGCACGCCGGGACTGGCCGCTTGTCCTCCTCGACGGGGCGCCGCAGTCTTCGGGGTGATGATCGAGGATTTCCTTCAGCGAACGATCAAGGTCGGCGACCTGACCATCCATTTGCCGGGTGGACGGACGATGCGGGTGGGGGACGGCGCCGCGCCCACCGTGGCCATTCGGGTCAATGCGAAGGCGGTACGCGGCATTCTGGCCAAACCTTCACTCGGAGTGGGCGAAGCCTACATGAACGGCGACCTGGTGCTCGAGCAGGGGAATATGTGGGAGCTGCTGGAGATCGCCGGCCGCAGCGGCGCGCGCGCGCCGAAGCCACGTCGCGATTCCTGGGCGCAGAGGCTGAAGCGGGAGTTCAAGCGGGGCCGGCAGCAGGCGAACTCGCGCGCCGCCGCGCGCCGCAATGTGGCCCACCACTATGACCTCTCCAACGAGCTCTACCGGCGCTTCCTGGACGCCGACCTGCAATATTCCTGCGCGTATTTCGAGCGGCCGGACATGACCCTGGAGGACGCCCAGGCCGCCAAGAAGAAGCACATCGCCGACAAGCTGATGATCCGTCCCGGACAGACGGTGCTGGACATCGGTTCAGGTTGGGGCGGCCTCGCCATGACGCTGGCCCGCGACTATGGCGCCAAGGTCACCGGCGTGACGCTGTCGACTGAACAGCTGGAGTTGGCCCGCGAAAGGGTTCGAGCGGCCGGACTGGACGGCCACGTGGACTTCCAGCTTACCGACTACCGCGACGTCGATCGGAAGTTCGACCGCATCGTGTCGGTGGGGATGCTGGAGCACGTGGGGGCGCCCCACCTCTATGAGTACTTCGCGACGGTGAAGCGCCTGCTGACGGACGATGGGGTGGCGTTGATCCATTCCATCGGCCGCATGGACGGGCCCAAGGTCACCGACGCCTTCACCCACAAGTACATCTTCCCCGGCTGCTATGTGCCGGCGGTCTCCGAGATCGTGAAGCCGGTCGAGGAGGTGGGCCTGTGGATCACCGACATGGAAGTGCTGCGCCTGCACTATGCGCTCACCCTTCGCCATTGGCGGGAGCGTTTCCTCGCCGATCCTGAGATCCCCAACCTCTACGATGCCCGGTTCCGGCGCATGTGGGAGTTCTACCTGGCGGGGTCGGAGATGGGGTTCCGCTACGGCGGCCACATGAACGTCCAGATCCAGTTGGCCAAACGCCGCGACGCCGTTCCGATCACGCGGGACTACATGGGCCCCGAAGCCTCGGGTCGAGGCTGAGGATCACTCCCACACCGCCCACTCGGTAACAGATTGAGTGCAACCAATAGGGTCTCGCCGACGAGCGGACGCTCGTGTCGACCGGCCGGGACGCAACTGGGACATCGGCCAGAAGGGTCCGCGGTTCGAGTCCACTGCTCTCCACCACGCGTTTGGGGGGCAACCCTGTCCTGAGCCGTCGCGGGAGTTCCGGGGGCCCGCGAAGCGGACGACGTCGGGGTCCCTTCGCGCATGTCCGCCTTCTGGCCTGAGCCCAAGTTCCGCTTCTGGCGCCCGGCGGAACGGCGTCGCTTCGGCTACCGGCGGCTCGGCATCCTTCTCGATCGGCGGCCATCGCAGCGCCCGCGAGCTGGACGTCCTGATCGCCCGGAGTGGCCGGCCTGCGACCATCGTCAGCGACAACGGGACCGAGATGACCAGCCGGGCCATGCTGGAATGGACCAACCGCACGGGCGTCGACTGGCATTACATCGCGCCGGGCAAGCCGCAGCAGAACGGCTTCGTCGAGAGCTTCAACGGCAAGCTGCGCGACGAGTGCCTGAACGAGGAGGTCTTCGCCAACCTCGCCGAGGCCCGGGCCGTGATCGAGCGCTGGCGGCTCGACTACAACCACGTGCGCCCGCACTCGGCGCATGGCGGCCTCACGCCGGAAGCGGTGCGGCTGAACCCCGCGGCCGGCCGGCTGCGCAACTTGATCAACTCCACCGGCCGGCCGCTACCGTCGGCGCTGGAGATCAACTATCAACCCCCTGGGCTCTCACAATGATCGAGGGACCGGCGGGGGGCAGGTCACTGGCGACCCAGGTGTGGGTGGCGCGCGGCGCCGGTTTGCAGGTCGCGGCGGCCACGATCCGTCATGTGAACAACGCCTTCGTCTACGAAGGCGGAGACGACTAGGGCTCTAAGCTATCTGCTTGAGTTGAGGCTCAGGCTCCGTGGGAGCTCTGTGGGAGCCCGTTGGACGTTGCGTGTTCGGTTGCCGCCTCGCCACCCTATCTTGAGAGCCCGGAATCGAGGCTGATATCGCGCCAACGAAAGAGCCCGGCTGGTGACAGAGATGGCGTGCCTTGAAGTCTTCCACGCCTTCGAACTATCTGCAGTCAGGCTCTAGTGTTGGCGCATGAGGCCTGAGATGCCCGGGAAGAGCTTTATAACGAACAAGTATCACTGGGCGGTGAAGGATCAGCCCAAGTTTTGGGAGAGCGTGCAGGGTCTCCGCGAGGCTCTGAAGTCGGACGCCGGGGTGTTCTCGTCCGACGCCATGATCGTCTGGGCGCGGAACCTCGGCTTTCTCGACGATGAAGCCTTCGTGCAAGCCTGGGATCGGCATGCAGAGGCCCCGCACGAACGGGGCATATTGTGGCGCTCGGCCGTCCTCGTGTGGGCGGCCCGACAAGCGGTGCGGCGCGACGGCGACTTTGTCGAGTGCGGCTGCTACGCTGGAACCTCCATGAAGATCGTCTTGGACACGGTGGATCTGAGTTCACGTCAGGTGTTTCTCTACGACCTCTTCGAGCATTCGCCGGACATGGCGCACCACGCGATGCCCGATCACGGACCCGACCTCTACGATCGCGTGCGGACGCGCTTCGCCTCGACGCCGAACGTATCCGTGATCAAGGGCTTTGTTCCCGAAAGCTTCGCGTTGGGCGTACCGGACAAGATCAGCTTCGCCCATATCGACATGAACAACGCCGCCGCCGAAATCGCAGCCTTGGACGCCCTCGAGCCGAGGCTGACGCCCGGCGCCGTCATCGTGCTCGACGACTATGGCCAGCTCCCGTACCAGGCCCAGCATCTGGAAGAACGGGCGTGGTTCGCTCGCCGCGGCGTGCCGATCCTCGAGATTCCGACGGGTCAGGCCGTCGTCATCTGGTGAGCGGGTCCAGCTGCCCACAGATCCCTCGCGCCGATCGGTCTTCCTAGGCGCTCCGCGCCGTGCTTGCGCGGACGACCAGGCTGTGGGGCAGGGTGACCTGCTCCAGCGCCTCGGCGCGGCCGGCGAGGATATCGAGCAGCAGCCGCACCGCCTCGTGCCCGATGCGGTCCATCGGCTGGCCGATCGTGGTCAGGGGCGGGTCCAGGTGTCGGGCGAACCGGATGTCGTCGAAGCCGACGACCGAGACATCCTGCGGGCAGCGCAGGCCGCGTTCGCGCAGCGCCTCCAGAGCGCCCATCGCCATCTCGTCGCTGAAGCAGAACAGCGCGGTCAGCTTCGGCGCCTCGCCCAGCAGGGCCAGGGTCCGGGCTAGCCCCGACTCGATCGAGAAGTCGCCGGTCTCCACGCGGAGCGACGCGCCATGGCCGCTGGCCCGGGCCGCGGTGTGCACGCCGGTCAGGCGGTCGCGGCTGATCGGACTGGCCAGTGGGCCGGTGATCACGCCGATTCGGCGGTGGCCCAGACCATAGAGGTGCTCCATCGCCTCGGCGGCGGCGCGCTCGTTGTCGATGTGGGCGCTGGAGACGCCCAGGCCGGGGCTGAACTCGCAGCCGTTCACGATCGGCGCGCGCGGCCCCATCGTCCGCACCATGTCGGCCAGGCTCTCCGGCAGCCGGTGGCCGAGGAAGATCAGGCCATCCGCCTCCTTTCGCCGGAGCATTTCTCCATAACGGTCCTCGCGCTCGGCCTCGTGGCGGGTGTCGCCCAGCAGCACGGAGTATCCGGCCGCCTGGGCGGCTTGTTCGACGCCGCGGATCACCTGGGAGAAGAACGGGTTGGAGATGTCCGGGACCGTCACCAGGATCTTCTCGGTGCGCAGCGTGCGCAGCATCTTGGCCGCCTGGTTCGGCGCATAGCCCAACGCCGTCACCGCCGTGATCACCTTCTGGCGCGTCGCCTCGGCGACCAGCTCGGGCGCGCTCAATACGCGCGATACCGTCGCGGTGGAGACACCGGCGCTCCGAGCGACGTCCTGAATCGTGGCCATGGCCGACACTGGCCATACGCTCCCGTCAATTCAAGGCGCACGGCGCCCGATCCGAGCGGCCGTTGGGCGGTTGCCTGCGTCAACCGGCTTTGCTATCCGTGAAATCGATTACATCGCGTGGACGGGGGCAATCCAAAAAAGCTCCCGCCGCCGGTCCGCCCGGGGAGGGGCCAAAGGCATGACGGCGCAGGCGCGGCTCTTCCTGATGATGGTGCTCCAGCTCGCCGTATGGGGCGCCTGGGCGCCGAAGCTGTTCCCCTACATGGGCATGCTGGGCTTCGCGCCCTGGCAGCAGTCGCTCGTCGGCAGCTCCTGGGGCGTCGCGGCGCTGGCGGGCATCTTCTTCTCCAACCAGTTCGCGGACCGCAATTTCGCGGCCGAACGGTTCATGGCGGTCAGCCACCTGCTGGGCGGTCTCGCGCTCGTGGGCTGCGCCTTCGCCACCGGCTTCTGGCCGTTCTTCGCCTGCTACCTGGCCTTCAGCCTGGTCTATGTGCCGACCCTGTCGGTCTCCAATTCCATCGCCTTCGCCAACCTGCCCAATGCGGCGCGGGACTTCGGGGCGGTGCGCATGGGCGGCACCGTCGGCTGGATGCTGGTGAGCTGGCCCTTCGTCTTCCTGCTGGGAGCCCATTCTGGGCCGGAGCAGGTGCGGTGGATCTTCCTGGTCGCCGCGATCGTCTCGTTCGTCCTGGCCGCCTACAGCCTGACCCTGCCGCACACGCCGCCCAAGCGCGACGCCGCGGGCGCCGATCCGCTGGCCTGGCGCGAGGCGCTGAAGCTGCTGCGCGTGCCGTTCGTGGCGGTGCTGTTCCTGGTCACCTTCATCGATAGCGTGATCCACAACGGCTATTTCGTCATGGCCGACGCCTTCCTGACCGACCGCGTCGGAATTGCCGGCAACCTCAGCATGGTGGTGCTGAGCCTGGGTCAGCTGGCCGAGATCGTGACCATGTTCGTGCTCGGGGGCGTACTCATCCGCCTCGGCTGGAAGGTCACAATGATCGTCGGCATCCTGGGCCACGCGGCGCGGTTCGCCGTGTTCGCCTTCTTCGCCGACAGCATCCCCACCATCGTGGCGGTCCAGTTGCTGCACGGCGTCTGCTACGCCTTCTTCTTCGCTACCGTGTACATCTTCGTGGACGCCGCCTTCCCAAAGGACGTTCGCTCCAGCGCCCAGGGCTTGTTCAACCTGTTGATCCTGGGCGTGGGCAATGTGGTGGCGAGCTTCCTGTTCCCGTCCCTGATGGGACGGCTGCGCACCGGCGACGGCGCGGTCGATTACCAGAGCCTGTTCCTGGTCCCGACGGGCATGGCGCTGGTCGCCGTCCTGCTGCTGGCCCTGTTCTTCCGGCCGCCCACCCGCGCACCTGAAGCCGTGGCGGCGGCATGACCGCCCAAACCGAAGGAGACGCCCCTTGCGCCCCACCTCGACCGACCTCCACAGGCGCGCCTTCCTCGCGGCCGGCGTCGCGGCCATGACCGCCGGCGGAGCCTCGGCGGCGGCTCAGCCGTTCTTCAAGCGCCACGGCCTGCCGATCGGCATCCAACTCTACACCCTGGCCCCCGACGCGGCGAAGGACCTGGACGGGGCGCTGAAGGCGGTCGCCGGCATCGGCTACAAGTCGGTCGAACTCCACGGCCTGCTCGGCCGGACGGGCGCCCAGATGAGAAGCGCCCTGGATGGCGCAGGGCTCGTGTGCACCGACATCCACGTGCAGGGCCGCGGCCAGCTGGATGGCGACCTCGCCAAGCTGGTGGGCGAACTCAAGGCGATCGGCGTCAAGACGGCCATCATGCCCAGCCCCTACATCCCCGACCGGTTGCAGGGAAAGGGTCTGCGGGAGGTGCTCACCCAGCTGACCGCCGACGACTGGAAGATGAACGCCGCCTTCCTCAACGAGAAGGCGGTCGTCCTGGCGAAGTCGGGGATCAGGCTCGGCTACCACAACCACAACTTCGAATTCGCGCCGCTGGGCGACACGACCGGCCTCGAGATCATGCTGAAGAACACCGACCCGAAGCTGGTGACCTTCGAGCTGGACGTCGGTTGGGTGGCCGCCGCAGGCGTCGATCCGGCGGCGTTCTTCGCCAGGCACAAGGGCCGCTTCAGCCTGATGCACGTGAAGGACATCAAGGCCGACACCCAGCCCAACTTCGAACTGAAGATGGACCCGACCGAGGTGGGCTCCGGCAAGCTGCTGTGGAAGACCCTGCTGCCCGCCGCCTACGCTGCCGGCGTGCGCGGCTTCTATGTGGAGCAGGAGCCGCCGTTCGCGCGGCCGCGCATCGAGGCGGCGAAGATCAGCTACGACTACCTGGCCGGCGTCACGGCGTGACGTCGCGCGGGCCCATCCGGCTGGCCATGGTGGGCGGCGGCCCGGGTTCGTTCATCGGGCCGGTTCACCGCATGGCCGCCGAGCTGGACGGCCGCATCCGGCTGGTGGCCGGCGCCTTCAGCCGCGACGCCACCAAGAACGCCGAGGCCGCGGGGGCCTGGGGGGTGGCTGCGGATCGGGCCTATGGCGACTACCGCGCCATGATCGCGGCGGAGGCGGTGCGGGACGACGGCGCTGAGATGGTGGCGGTGGTGACGCCGAACCACCTGCACTTCGACGTCTCGGCGACGGCCCTGAAGGCTGGGCTGCACGTGATGAGCGACAAGCCCGCGACGCTGGATCTGGCCGAGGCGAAGGCGTTGGCGGGGGTCGTCGCCGGTTCGGGCCGGCTCTACGGCCTGACACACGTCTACACCGGCTATCCGATGGTCCGCGAGGCGCGAGAGATCGTCCGCCGCGGCGACCTGGGCGCGGTCCGCAAGATCGTCGCGGAATATCCCCAGGGTTGGCTGTCGCGCCCGATCGAACGCGACGGCGACAAGCAGGCCGGCTGGCGGTCCGATCCCGCGCAATCGGGGGTCGGCGGCTGTATCGGCGACATCGGCGTTCACGCCTTTAACCTGGCGGAGTTCGTCGGCGGGGTCCGGGTCGAGCGCCTGTGCGGCGACGTTTCCACCGTCGTGCCGGGCCGCGCCCTCGACGACGATTGCAACGTGCTGCTGCGGTTCGCGGGCGGCGCGCGCGGCGTCATCATCGCGTCCCAGATCTCAGCCGGCGCGCGCAACGGTTTGAAAATCCAGGTCTATGGTGAGAAGGGCGGGCTCACCTGGAGCCACGAGCGCCACACCGAGCTGACCATCGACTGGCTGGATGCGCCGAGCCAGGTGCTGCACGCCGGCGCGGCCTATCTCAGCGCGCCGGCGCAGGCCGCGTCGCGCCTTCCCACCGGCCACCCCGAGGGCTTCGTCGAAGCCTTCGCCAACATCTATCGCGACTTCGCCGACGCCATCGGCGAGGGCCGCGCCGACGCGGGCCTGGTCCCCGACATCGCCGAGGGCGTGCGTGGCATGGCCTTCGTCGAAACCGCGGTGGCCGCCAGCCGCGCCGGCGACGGCTGGGTCGCCATGCCAAGGAGCCTGACATGAAGACCCTCAAGGGCCCCGGCATCTTCCTGGCCCAGTTCATCGGAACCGAGGCGCCGTTCAATCGCCTGGACACCATCGCGGAATGGGCCGCGGGCCTGGGCTATGTGGGCGTGCAGATGCCCACGGGCGGCGCCGATTCCTTCTTCGACCTGGAGCGCGCGGCCGAGAGCCAGGCCTATTGCGACGAGATCGCCGGCCTGCTGGCCGGCCATGGCCTGCAGATCACCGAGCTCTCCACGCACCTGCAGGGCCAGCTCGTGGCCGTGCACCCGGCCTACGACGAGCTGTTCGACGGGTTCGCGCCGGAAGCGGTGCGCGGTAAGCCCTTCGAACGCCAGGCCTGGGCCGTGCGCCAGGTCAAGGCGGCGGCCAAGGCCAGCCAGCGCCTGGGCCTGACCGCCCATGCGACCTTCTCGGGCGCGCTCGCCTGGCCTTACCTCTATCCGTGGCCCCAGCGGCCGGCTGGCCTGATCGAGGAGGCTTTCGCGGAGCTTGGCCGGCGCTGGACACCGATCCTGGACGCCTTCGAGGACGCCGGCGTCGATGCCTGCTTCGAGATCCATCCGGGCGAGGACCTGCACGACGGGGCGACCTTCGAGCGGTTCCTCGACGAGGTCGGCGGCCACCGCCGCGCCAACATCCTCTACGATCCCAGCCATTTCGTGCTGCAGCAGCTCGACTACCTGGACTTCATCGATCGCTATCACGAGCGCATCCGCGCCTTCCACGTGAAGGACGCCGAGTTCCGGCCGACCGGCCGCTCCGGAGTCTATGGTGGCTACCAGGGCTGGGTTGACCGGCCGGGCCGCTTCCGCTCGCCCGGCGACGGCCAGATCGATTTCGGAGCCATCTTCTCGAAGCTGGCGGCCTACGACTATCCGGGCTGGGCGGTGCTGGAGTGGGAGTGCGCGCTGAAGCATCCCGAGGACGGCGCCCGCGAAGGCGCCCCTTTCATCCGGGACCACATCATCCGGGTGACCGAACGGGCCTTCGACGACTTCGCCGGCTCCGGCGTCGACGCCGCCGCCAACCGGCGGCTGCTGGGGCTCTGAGCTACTTCAGCGCCTGGACCTCGATGTCCTTGAACTCGATGGGGTGGCCCTCGCTCTGCAGGGCGATGTAGCCGCCCTTCACGGCGAGTTCGCCCTTGCGCTCGGCGATCAGGCGGCGGGCGTCGGCGGCGGCCATTGGGTCGTTGGGATCCAGCTCGATATCGGCATAGCGGTGGACGACCGCGCCGTTGATCCGCTCCGTCACCTGGCCGTTCGGAAGCACTTCCAGCTCCAGCTTGGTCCAGGTCCCGTTCGGAATGGTCGGACCGGTGGACGTGGTGCAGTGCTCCGCCTGCCGGACGCCGGCCAGGGTGATGCTGACGCCTGGCGTGCAGACCGAACCTGTCGGCCGTGGCGCCGGGCCGTTCGCCCCCAGGATCTGGAACTCCACCGACACCGGGAAGGGCTGGTTCAGCCCCATGCTGTCCGGGCTCTGGCTGTGGAACATCACCCCGCTGTTGGCGCGCGCCCAGGCCGGCGTGTCGGGCAGGGGCGGCTCGAGCACGCGGTACTTCAGCCGCAGCCGGTAGGCCGTGAACGGCGTCTTGTAGAACAGGTGCCCGAACTGCAGGGCGAACTTGTCGTAGCCCGCGTACGACACCTGGATCGCGCCATCCCTGGCGATGAAGGTGTCACGCCAGTTCTCGCCGACCGGATGGCGCGCGATCTTGGCCGTCCAACCGTCCAGGGTCCTGCCGTCGAAGATCGGCTTCCAGGGCCCCGCCGCCTGCGCCGAAGCGCTGAGGGGCAGGGCCGCCCAGGCCAGGGCCGCCGCCGCAATCCTTCCACAGGCCCATGTCATTCAGCGTCTCCCGAAACGTTGTTGTTCGCTTGCAGTGTAATCGATTTCATGGAACCTAGAAGCCAACGATCGCTGCCGACCGACCACTCCGGATCAGGCCGCTGAAGGGGAGGGGACATGGCCAATCTCAACGCTCGATGGCGAAAAGAGAACACCTACGACGCGATCGTCGTCGGCAGCGGTATCACCGGCGGCTGGGCCGCCAAGGAACTGACCGAAAAGGGCCTCAAGACCCTGGTGCTCGAGCGCGGCCCGATGGTGCGTCATATCGAGGACTACCCCACGGCCCAGACCAATCCGTGGGAGGCCAAGTACCCGCGCGGCAAGCTGCCGCCAGCGGAGATGAGGGCCCACTATCCCGTCCAGGGCCGCACGGGTTACGCCGTCACCGAATACTCCAAGCACTTCTTCATCAAGGATGACGAGAACCCCTACACCGAGGACAAGCCCTTCGATTGGATCCGAGGCCACCACGTCGGCGGCCGCTCGCTGACCTGGGGCCGTCAGACCTATCGCCACAGCGACCTCGACTTCGAGGCCAACGCGCGCGAGGGGATCGCCGTCGACTGGCCGATCCGGTACGCGGACCTCGCCCCTTGGTACGACTACGTCGAGCGCTTCATCGGGGTCAGCGGCCAGGCCGAGGGCCTGCCGCAGCTTCCGGACGGCCAGTTCCAGCCGCCGATGGAGATGAACTGCGTCGAGAGGGACTTCAAGAAGGCGGCCGAGGCGCGCTTTCCCGAGCGCCGGATCACCATAGGCCGCTGCGCCCACCTGACCGCGCCCACCGAGGAGCAGCTCGCGTTGGGCCGGGGCAAGTGCCAGAATCGCAACCTCTGCGTTCGGGGCTGCCCGTTCGGCGCCTATTTCAGCTCCAACTCGGCGACCCTGGTGGCGGCCGAGCGCACCGGCAACCTGAAGATCCGGCCGGGCTCCATCGTCACCTCGCTGATCCTGGAGCCGAAGACCAACAAGGCGACGGGCGTGCGCGTCATCGACGAGCAGACCGGCGAGGAGAGCGAGTTCTACGCCGCTGTCGTCTTCCTCTGCGCCTCCGCGCTCAGCACCGCCTGGATCATGCTGAACTCCACCAGCAAGCGGTTCCCGAACGGCTTCGGCAACGGCAGCGACCAGTTGGGCCGCAATGTCATGGACCACCACCTGGGCGTCGGCGCCCAGGCCGAGGTCCCGGGTTATCTGGAGATGTACTATTCGGGGCGGCGGCCGAACGGAATCTATGTCCCGCGCTTCCGCAACCTCGGCGACAAGGCCACCGCGCGCTCCGACTTCACCCGGGGCTTCGGCTACCAGGGCGGGGCGGCGCGCCAGGGCTGGGATCGCAGCCTGACCGGTGGCGGCTTGGGGGCCGAACGCAAGGCGGCGCTCAGCCAGCCGGGACCCTGGGTCATGCGTCTCGGCGGCTTCGGCGAGATCCTGCCGTACGCCGACAACCGGGTGACCCTGAACCCGGCGGTGAAGGACAAATACGGCCTGCCCACCCTGACCTTCAACGTCAGCATCCG
Source organism: Phenylobacterium sp. (assembly GCF_004297125.1). Taxonomy (GTDB): domain Bacteria; phylum Pseudomonadota; class Alphaproteobacteria; order Caulobacterales; family Caulobacteraceae; genus Phenylobacterium. The sequence goes on from NZ_SCVD01000024.1 coordinate 156,482, forward strand.
TGAGAACGAGAAGGCCATGCGCAAGGACATGGCCGCCGCTGCGGCCGAGATGCTGGAGGCGTCCGGCTTCAAGAACATCCGCGCCGGCGACACCGGCTATTCGCCGGGCCTCGGCATCCACGAGATGGGCACGGCGCGGATGGGCCGCGACCCGAAGACCTCGGTGCTGAACGCCCACAATCAGGTCCACGAGTGTACGAACGTCTACGTCACCGACGGGGCGGCCATGACCTCCGCCGCCTGCGTGAACCCGTCACTGACTTACATGGCGCTGACCGCCCGGGCCTGCGCCCACGCGGTCGAGGCCAAGAAGCGGGGAGAGCTCTAGAATGCTGCTGACCCGACGCGATGCGGCGCTGAGCTTCGGCGCCCTCTGGACCGCCCTGGTCCTGCCGGCCGGCGCCTTGGCCCAGGCGACCCCGACCTCGGCCTGGACGCCCAGGGCGCTGAGCGCCGAGCAGGCGCGCACCTTGGACGTGGTGGCCGAACTGATCATCCCGGCCACCGACTCGCCGGGCGCCCGCGCGGCCGGCGTGCCGCAGTTCATCGACCGGGCGGTCGCCGACTACTACGAGCCGGCCGACGCCGCGCGCATCAAGGCCGGTCTGGACCGGATCGACAGCGACGCCCGCGCGGCCCACGGCGCCGCCTTCGTCGCCCTGACCGGCGCCCAGCAGCTCGCCCTGTTGACCCGCTACGACACGGAGGGCCTGGCATCGTTCAAAGCCCTGAAGGAGCTGGTCACCATCGGCTATTTCACGTCGGAGCCGGGCGCGACCATCGCCTTGCGATACGATCCGGTGCCGGGCGACTACCGCGGCTGTGTGCCGCTGAAGGAGATCGGCCGCGCCTGGGCCACCGCCTAAGGCAGCGGCCGGATCTTCAGGCTGCGGAAGGCCACCGCGTCGCCGTGGTTCTGCAGGGCGATGTGGCCGGTCGGCGAGGCGGCGAAGGTGGGCCAGGCCTTGAACTTGCTGGCCGCGACCCGCGCCTTGAAGTCGGCTGAGTTCATGTCGTAGGCGGCCACCTTCACGCCGTTCAGCCAGTGCTCGACCTTGCCATGATCGACGACCAGCCGTGACTGGTTGAACTGGCCCACCGGCTTCGGCTTCGCGTTCTGCGGCGCATAGAGCGCGAAGAGGCCGCCGGCCTGCTCCGGCGGCGGCTCGCCGCGAGCGTTGTCCAGCACCTGATATTCGGGCCCGCTCTGGTAGGTCTCGTCGCCGGCCTCCGTCACATGGAACATGACGCCGGAATTGCCTCTCGGGCTGATCTTCCACTCGAAGCTCAGGTCGAAGTTCTCGAAGCTGTCCTTCGTCATGATGTCCTTGGACGTCTTCGGGTCGGGGCTGAGCGCGCCGCTCGCCGTCCAGCCCGCGTCCGGCTCCGGCGTCTTGAACCCGCGCCAGCCGGCGGTGGTCTTGCCATCGAACAGCAGCTTCCAGCCGGCCTTCTGTTCGGCTGGAGTCAGGACGTTGTCGGCCGCGAGCGCGCTGGTGGCGACGACGGCCAGGGCGAGGCCGAGCGCGAGGATCTTCATTCGTATGGTTCCTAGAGGCCGAGTTTCTTGAGCTGGACGTCCAGCGCCGCCTTCACCGCCTCGGACGGGCCCTCGTCGACCTCACGGGCGATGTTGCCGATGTAGCCGATGTCCTTGAAGCCTTCCTCGGTCGTGTAATAGGCGCCGATGGTCAGGTGCCGGAAGCGCTTGAAGAACGCGTCGCCGGAGGTCCTGAGCGCGGTCATCGCCGCGGTTCGCTCCGCCGTGCTCTTCTTGGCCAGGGCCTTCAGGCCGTCGCGGATCAGCGGCCGGTCCTTGAGCTGGTCGGGGTAGGGGGCGCTCACCCACTCGTCGATGAAGTCGGGAATCCCGAGCGCGCTCGCCGCCGGCGCGCCGCCGCTGGCCGGTAGGATGAAGTCGGACAGGACCGAGGCCGCCTGCAGTTCCTCGTCGCTGAGCAGGCGCGGCCAGGGCGCCTTCTCCGGCTTCGCCAGCTTGGGGTCGGTGCCATAGCCCTTGGCCTCGGGCTCGCCGCCGATCTTCGGGCCATAGACCACGACGCCGGCGCCGACCGCGGTGGCCGCGCCGACCACGCCGATCCAGGTGAGCGCCGTGCGACGGTCGATCTTGCGGACGTAGGGGGCTTCTTCGCTCATAGGGCCCCCTGCTTGGCCAGGGTCGCCAGATGGTCGCTGGACCGCCAGGCGAGCGCGAGGATCGACAGCGTCGGGTTCTTGTCCGGGCTGGAGACCAGCACGGCGCCGTCGGTGACGAACAGGTTCGGCACGGCCCAGGTCTGGCCGTACTGGTTGACGACGGAGTCGGCGTCCGAAGCGCCCATGCGCACCGTGCCCACCTCGTGGATCATCTCGCCGCCCTTGGAGATGGCCTTGCGGCCATCGGTCTCGACCTTGCCGAGGGGCTTTCCGCCCAGGCGGTCGATGACCTCCAGGAATGTCTGCACCATGTGGGCCGCCTGCCGGGTCTCGTGGTCGCCCCACTTCCAGTGGAAGCGCAGGACCGGGATACCCCACTTGTCCTTCACGGTCGGATCCAGCTCGCAGTAGCAGTCGTCGTTCGGGATCATCTCGCCGCGACCATCGAAGCCAATGGTGCTGCCGAAACGCTGGCGGAGCTTGCCGCGCAGGTCGTCCCCGACGCTGGTCTCGTCCTCCGGAAGCAGGCCCGAGAGGCCCATCGAGGGCATGCGGCGGCCGCCGTTGATCTCGATGTGGTAGCCGCGCGGGAAGCCAAGTTCCTTGTGCTTGTCGTAGCCCCACCAGGGTACATAGGTGTGCTGGGTCCCCTGGCCGTCGTCGTTGGTCGGCGGCAGGCCCTCCAGCGCCGGGAACTGGCCGTCGACGCCCAGGCCCACACTGTCCATCAGGTAGCGGCCGACCATGCCGTGGGTGTTGCACAGGCCGTTCGGGAACGCCGTGCTCTTGGAGTTCAGCAGGATCCGCGCTGTCTCGCCGGAGCCCGCCGCCAGGACCACGGCCTGCGCGGTGACCGAATGATGCTCGCCGGTCACCCGGTCGACGTAGCTGACGCCCTTGGCCTTGCCGCCCTTGTCGAGGTCGACCTGGTAGACCAAGGCGTTGGTCACGACAGTCAGGTTCTTGGTCGCCATGGCGGGCGGGATCAGCACCGTCGTGCTCTGGAAATTGGCGCCGATCGAACAGCCGCGGCCGCACGGCGTGGCGAAGAGGCAGGTGTTGCGCCCCTCCATCTTCTCCGTGACCACGGCCCCGTGCATCGGCACCACCGGGATACCCATGGCGTCGAAGGCGCGGGCGTAGAACAGCTCGAAGGCCCGGGGCGGCGCCGACTTCATGAGGCAGCCGTCCGGTGAGTCGGGCGTGTTGGTGAGGTTGCGCGGCGGAGCCGCTCCGCTGACGCCGATCAGCTTCTCGGTCTTGTCGTACCAGGGAGCTAGGTCGTCGTAGGTGATGGGCCAGTCGTCGCCCAGGCCGTCGCGGCTGCGGGGCTTGAAGTCCAGCGGCCCGAAGCGCAGCGAGATGCGGCCCCAGTGGTTGGTGCGCCCGCCCAGCATCCGCGGCCGCCACCAGGTGAAGGGCTCGGAGCCCTCGGCCACGGTGTAGGGCTCGTTCGGCACCTGCCAGCCGCCGTCGACGGTGGCGTCGTAGAAGCCGAACGGCTTGTCCGGCGTACCGACCCCGCGCAGCGGCGCCTCGGCGTTGATGTTGAACATCGGGGTCTCGGTGACCGGGTCGTAGTTCCGCCCGGCCTCCAGCATCAGCACCTTCAGGCCCGAACGGGTGAGGTGGTAGGCGCTCATCCCGCCGCCGGCCCCCGAGCCGACGATGATCACGTCAAACGGTTCAGCCGCGGCCATGCGCAGCTCCCGACACCGGCGCGTTCATTGCGCGCTTCCTCCCCGATGTAATCGTTTACGGCGGGCACCCTGGCGCCGACTCGCGGGCGCGCCAAGGTGGATTCTGACGACCGCACCTGACCGCCGTCCGCCTTCGAGGGCGCCGCTGGGTGACCGTGGAAGGCCATGGACAAGCTGGCCAAAGCCCGTCAAGGAGCGCCGGTGTCATGGCGCGCCCCGGCGGGCCGTGGCGCTTAGCGCGCCGAAGCCCTCGGGCTTAAACGGGAATGCAGTAGGGATCTCCCGATCTGCAGCTATCCCTGTAACTGTGAGCGGTGAGCGCATGCGACGGGCAGGGGACCTATCCCTGCCGGCCACTGGGCCTTCGGGCCTGGGAAGGCGAGCGCATGACGCGATGATCCGCGAGCCAGGAAACCGGTCGGTGCGTGTCGCTCGAGCTTTGGGGCAGTGGACCTCCAGGGCGCGGATCTCCGTCTGAGCGACGACGTGAAGCGGCGGAGGGCCGTTTCGACCGACCGGGCGGAGCTGCCAAGCGTCCACGCCCGCCGGCCAGTCGACCTATGGCGCGGTGCGCCGCGGGAGGCCCTCAGCCATGTCGTAGGGACGCGGACAGAGGGGGCCATTTCGATGCCCAGGAACCACCTATTCAGCGCTGGCGTCGCCGCGCTACTCATCAGCCAACCCGCCTTCGCTGCCGACGATTCAGCGGTCGACGAAGTGATCGTCACCGGAACGCGCGCCGCTGATGGCGTTGACGCTGACGAGATCGGCTCGTCGGTCACCGTCATCACGACTCAGCAAATGAAGGACCGCCAGGTCCGCGTGGTCTCCGACGTGCTGCGCGACGTGCCCGGCTTCGCGGTCAGCCGCACCGGGGCGGTCGGCGGCCAGACCCAGATCCGAGTGCGCGGAAGCGAGGCGAACCACGTCCTGACCCTGATCGACGGGATCGAGGCGTCCGACCCGTTCTTCGGCGAGTATGATTTCGCCACCCTGCTGGCCGACGACGTGGCCCGCATCGAGATACTGCGCGGGGCCCAGAGCGCGCTCTACGGCTCGGACGCGATCGCCGGCGTCATCAACTACATCACTCCCACGGCCCAGGAAGCGCCGGGCGGCCGGATGCGCGTCGAGTTCGGCACGCAGGGGACTCTGGGCGGCGCGGCGCGCTACGCCGTGGTCAGCGGACCCTTCGACGTCGTCTTGAACGCCGACGTCCAGACGACCGACGGTTATGTCACCCAGACCCTGCCGGGCGGGACCCGCAGGATCGGCTCGGAACTGCAGTCGTTCTCGGCCAAGGCCGGCTACCAGGTCACCGAGACCCTGAAGCTGCGCGGCGTGCTGCGCTACAGCGACACCCACGCCGAGACCAACAACTCCAGCTTCGGGCGCGGTGTCGTCGACAGCCCCGGCAGCTACTACGACGCCAAGAGCCTGACCTATTTCGCCGGCGCCGACCTCAAGCTGCTGGACGGCGCCTGGACCCACAGCCTGTCGTTCCAGGGCGTGGACGCCGAGCGTGACAGCTACAGCGGGCGCAAGCGTTCCGGCGGCAACGACGGCCTGCGCAAGAAGGCCTCCTACGTCACCAGCTATCGGCTCGAGACCGGCGAGTTCACCCACCTGATAACTGGTGCGGTCGACTGGGAGAAGGAAACCTTCCAGAACACCTCGCCGCCCAGCGCCGGGGCCGACACGACGCGGCGTTCGGTCAAGAATATGGGCGGGGTCGCCCAATACGACCTGCAGATCGGCGAGGTCGCGGGCCTGGGCGGGGCGGTGCGCCACGACGACAACGACTTCTTCGAGAACGCCACCACCTGGAAGGTGCAGGGCTTCTACCGGGTGAGCGACATGATCCGGGTGCGCGCGGCCGGCGGCACGGGGATCAAGAACCCGACCCAGACCGAGTTGTTCGGCTTCAACGCCACCGGCCCGTTCCCCTTCCGCGGCAACCCGAACCTGAAGCCCGAGAAGTCCGAGGGCTGGGAAGTCGGAACCGACCTGACCTTCTGGGAGGGCCGCGTCAGCCTGGGCGCGACCTATTTCGACGCCACCCTGGAGGACGAGATCTTCTCGTACTTCGGCGGCGCGGGCCTGCCCGTCGCATGCCACCCGCCCCCGGTCGGGACCAGCACCAGCTGCAACCGCGAGTTTGATTCCAAGCAGAAGGGCTTCGAGCTGTTCGCGACGGTCGCGGTCCTGCCGGACCTCACGGTCTCCGGCAGCTACACCGACCTGAACGCCAAGGAGAATGGGCTGGAGGAGATCCGGCGCGCGCCGCACATCGGCAGCGCCAACGTCACCTGGAAGCCGCTGGACGGCCGGGCCACGCTGAACCTGAACGTCCGTTACAACGGCCGCCAGCTCGACAGCAACTTCTCGGGCATCAATACGCCGTTCCCGGCCTCTCTGCCCGACGTGAAGCCGGCCACCGGCGCCAACGCCGGCAAGGTGGTGCTGCCGTCCTTCACCCTGGTGAACCTGTCGGGCAGCTACGACCTGTCGGACCAGGTCGAGGTGTTCGGGCGAGTCGAGAACTTGACCGACGAGGACTACTACGAAGTCTTCGGGTTCCCGACGCAGGGCCGCACGGCCACCGTCGGGGCGAGGGTGAGGTTCTGAGCGTGGGCCGACACTGACATGAGACGAGCCCTTCGCATCGCTGCGCTGGGCCTTGCCGCGGCCATCCTGCCCGGGATGGCCGCGGGTTCTCCTGCGCGCCCGAAGCCGCAGCGCATCCTGTCGATGAACCAATGCACGGACCTGCTCGTGCTGCAGCTCGCGTCCAAGGCGCGCATCGCGGGCGTGACCTACCTCGCCAAGGACGGGGCCCAGGCGCTGTTCCCCGGGGCAGCCGACGGCATCCCGATCAACTACGGGACCCCGGAAGACATCATCAAGTTCCGGCCGGACCTGATCCTGACTGGCGACTTCTCGCTGGCGGTCACGCGCCGCCTCGCCAAGGAGGTCGGCGCCCCGGTCGTCGAGGTGAAGAGCACCCGGACCTTCGACGACGTCCGCCGCAACCTGCGCCAGGTTGGCGCGGCGGTGGGCGAGGCGGCACGCGCCGAGGGGCTGATCCGCCAGATGGACGCGCGGCTGGCCGGCCTGGCCGCGCATCCGCCGTCGCGGCCGGTGCGCGTTGTGGCCTGGGACGGCGGCGCGACGGTGCCGGGGACCGAGACCTTCGCCAACCGCATCATCACGGCCGCGGGCGCGGTGAACATCGCCGCCCAGCCCGGCCCGATCTACACCAGCTTCGACGTCGAGCGGCTGCTCGAAGCCCAGCCCGACGCCCTGCTGTTCGGTGGCGGCGGCAAGCCGCTGCTGCAGGCCGAGGAGGCCCGCCACCGGGTGATCCGCCGCGTCTTCGCCGGCCGCTTCCTCGGCTACCCCGAGGTGGCCTTCAACTGCGGTCTGCCGCAGTCGGCAAAAGCCGCTGTCGACTTGCGTCGGCAGCTCGACGCCCTGCCGCGTCGCGAGGGGGCCGGCCGATGACGGGCCGCGCCCTGCCGATGAGCCTGCTGGCCATCGTGGTGCTGACGGTGGCCGCCGGCGCCTCGCTGTTCCTCGGTCGGGTCAACATCGGCCCGCACCAGATCCTGGACGGCCTGTTCTCGTCCGACGTGAACCTGGCCCGCCTGGTGGTGGTGGAACTGCGCCTGCCGCGAACCGTCCTGGCGATCCTGGTCGGCGCCGCCCTGGGCCTCTCTGGCGCGGTGCTACAGGGCCTGTTGCGCAATCCCCTCGCCGAGCCCGGCCTGCTGGGCGTCTCCAGTGGCGCGGCCCTGGGCGCGGTGGTGTCGATCTACTTCGGCCTGGCCACGGTCTTCACCCTGGCGACGCCTCTGCTGGGCCTGGCGGGCGCCCTGGGAGCCGGGGCCCTGACCTTCGCCCTGGGACGCGGCGGCACGCTCAGCCTGATCCTGGCCGGCTCGGCGGTCTCCGGCCTCATGGCCGCCTTCCTGGCCATGGCCCTGAACTTCGCGCCCAATCCGTACGCTGCCTTCGAGATGAGCATCTGGATGCTGGGCTCGCTGTCGCAGAGGAGTTGGGACCACATCCTGCTGGCGGGGCCGTTCATCCTGGCGGGCCTGTTCATCCTGTCCACCATGGGCCGCGCCATCGACGCCCTGGCCCTGGGCGAGGAGCAGGCGGCCAGCCTGGGGATCGACCTGGACCGGACGCGGGTGCTGGTCTTGCTTGGCGTCGGCCTGGCGGTGGGCGCGGCGACCTCGGTGACCGGCTCCATCGGCTTCATCGGCCTGATCGCGCCGCACCTGGTCCGGCCGTTCGTGGGGTACCAGCCCAGCCGGACGCTTTTGCCGTCGGCCCTGTTCGGCGCGGCGCTGCTGCTGCTGGCCGACATCGGAACGCGGGTCCTGCACACCACCTCGGAGCTGCGCCTCGGCGTGATCACCAGCCTGATCGGCACGCCGTTCTTCTTCTGGCTGGTCTTGCGCCTGCGCAAGGTGGCGCCGTGAGCGAGCTCATCGCCCGCGACGTCACCGTCCGCCGAGGCGGCCGCGCCATCGTCGATGGCGTCTCCGCGACGCTCGGCGCCGGCATGTTCGTGGCCCTGATCGGGGCGAACGGGGCGGGGAAGTCGACGCTGCTCCGCTGTCTCGCCGGCCTGCTGAGGCCGGATGCGGGCGAGGTCGTGCTGGACGGCCGGCCGGTCCTGGCGCTCGACGGCCGCGACCTGGCCAAGCGGCGGGCCTACCTGCCGCAGAGCCTGCGCGCCGAATGGCCGATCTCGGTGGAGCGGCTGGTGGCGCTGGGCCTGACCCCGCAGCTTCCGGCGTTCGGCGGCCTGCCGGGCGGGTTCGAGCCGCGGCTGACCCGGGCCATCGAAGCCTGCGATCTCGTCGACCACCGCTTCCAGCCGGCCACGACCCTGTCCGGCGGCGAACTGGCTCGCGCGATGCTGGCCCGCGCCCTGATCGGCGATCCGCAGGTCCTGCTGGCCGACGAACCGACGTCCGGCCTCGACCCGCGCCACCGGCTGGACACCGTGGGCCGCCTGCGCCGGCTGGCGGTGGAAGAGGGTCGTCTGGTGGTCGCCACGATCCATGATCTGACCCTGGCTGCGCGCCACGCCACCCATCTCATGGCCCTGCGCCAGGGCCGTCTCGTCGCCTTCGGCCCCACGGCCGCGACCCTGGCGCCGGATCTGCTGCGACAGGTGTTCGAGGTCGAGGCCGCCATCCACGGCTCCGGACGCGAGACCCTGGTCGACTACCTCGGGCCGGCCTGAGATGGCCGCGCTGATGTTGCAGGGCTGCGGCTCGGACGTGGGCAAGTCGGTGCTGGTGGCGGGCCTCTGCCGCCTGTTCGCCAACCGCGGGCTGCGGGTTCGCCCGTTCAAGCCGCAGAACATGTCCAACAACGCCGCCGTCACCGCCGACGGGGGCGAAATCGGTCGGGCCCAGGCCCTGCAGGCGCTGGCCTGCCGTGTCCCGCCCAGCGTCCACATGAATCCGGTGCTGCTGAAGCCGCAGTCCGACACCGGCGCCCAGGTGGTGGTGCGCGGGCGGATGGAGGGGACTTGGCAGGCCCGCGCGTTCCAGGACCGCAAGGCCGGCCTGCTTCCCACCGTCGTGGACAGCTTCCGGCGCCTGTCGGCCGAGGCCGATCTGGTCGTGGTGGAAGGCGCGGGCAGCCCGGCGGAAATCAACCTGCGCGCGGGCGACATCGCCAACATGGGGTTCGCCCATGCCGCGGACGTCCCGGTGGTGCTGGTCGGCGACATCGACCGCGGCCACGTGATCGCCAGCCTGGTGGGCGCGCACGCGGTGCTCGACGGGCCCGACCGAGACCGCATCCGCGGCTTCGTGATCAACAAGTTCCGCGGCGACCCTGCGTTGTTCGACGACGGTCGCACGGAAATCGTCGCTCGCACCGGCTGGGCCGACCTGGGCATGGCCCCCTGGCTGGCGGCCGCGGCCCGCCTGCCGGCCGAAGACGCCGTGGTGCTGGAACGGTTGGCCGCTGGTGGACGCCGCGCGGTGACCATCGCGGTCCCCATGCTCTCGCGGATCGCCAATTTCGACGACTTCGATCCCCTGCGCGCCGAGCCCGACGTCGACCTGCGGTTCGTGCCGCCCGGCCAGGCGTTGCCGGGGGACGCCGACCTGGTGATCCTGCCCGGGACGAAGGCGACCCTGGCCGACCTGGCCTTCCTGCGCGGTCAAGGCTGGGACATCGACCTGGCGGCGCACGTCCGGCGCGGCGGCCGGGTGCTGGGCGTCTGCGGCGGCTACCAGATGCTGGGCGCCCGGGTCGCCGATCCCGACGGCGTCGAGGGTCCGCCGGGATCTGCGCCGGGGCTCGGCCTGCTGGGCGTCGACACCGTCCTGACCGGCGACAAGGTCCTGCGTCCGGTGACGGGGCAACTGAACGGCGCGGACTTCCACGGCTACGAGATGCACGTGGGGCGGACCACGGGCGCCGAGCGGCCGTTCCTCACCCTGGCGGGCGGCGGCGGCGATGGCGCCCGCTCCGCCGACGGCCGGATCGCGGGGTGCTACGTCCATGGCCTGTTCGCCGCGGCGTCGGCCCGTGCGGCGTTCCTGGCCGAATTGGGCGCGACCTCCAGGGTCGGGGACTACGACGCGATCGTCGACGCGGCCCTTGACGAGATCGCGGAGGCCCTGGCGGGCGCCTTCGACATCGGCGCCCTGGCCCGGATCGCGGGATTGGCCTCAAGAGGCGCAGCCGAATAATTCCCGCAACCGGTGAGCGTGCTTGCAAAGCTTGAGCGTGCGATCTGAAGTCCGCGCGCTTGGGAGGGCGGGCGCGGCCGGGGTGGTTGGGTCCTTTTTGGTAGGGGGCTCAGCGCGCGTGCCGGCTGTCACGACATATGACGCCCTGCTGTCCGGGTATTCCTGGAACGGCGTCGGCGTCGTGGGCCGCCCGGCTTTCGTCACCTATTCCTTCGACGCCGCGGCGTCGCCGATCTTCGCCGGGACCTATTCCGGCGCCTTCCTCGCCAGCTTCCAGCCGTTCAGCGCGGCCGAGCAGGCGATCGCCCGCCTGGCGCTGGCGGCCTGGGCCGACGTCAGCGGACTGACGCTGTTCGAAGTCCCGGCGGGCCTCGGCGACATCCGCCTGGGGATCTACGACTTCGGTCTCGCGCCGCCCGACAGCACGGATAGCCTCGGCTTCGCCTACACGCCCTATGTGCTCGATTTCGACAGCGGCGCCTGGGAAGAGCCGTTCGGCGGCGACATCTTCATCGACATCGGCGCCGCCACCTTCGACACCCTGATCCACGAGATCGGCCATGCGATCGGGCTGAAGCATCCGTTCGAGGGCGAGGTCACCCTCGACGGCGCCCTGAACGATCTCGCCCACACGGTGATGACCTACAACCCGGCCGGCGGGCCGGCGACCGGGCTGGGCACGCTGGACATGCTGGCGGCCCAGCGCCTCTACGGTGGTCCGGACGCCGACGGGACCCAGGCGGCGTCCTGGTCCTGGGATCCGGCGCGCCTGCTCCTCACCCAGGCGGGCGGCGCGGACGGCGACACCCTGGCGGGCGTGGCGGTCGCCGATCGGATCCGGGCCGGCGCGGGCGACGACTACGTCATGGGCCGCGGCGGCGACGATCAGATCGACGGGGAGGGCGGGGCGGACACCCTCGCGGCCGGAGATGGGGCCGACACGGTCATCGGCGGCCTCGGGAGCGATGTCCTCGACGGTGACAATGGAGACGACAACCTCGCCGGTGGCGAGGGGAACGACGGCCTCTGGGGCATGGCGGGCGCGGACGTCCTCGCGGGCGACGGCGGCGACGACACCCTGAACGGCGGCGCGGGCGTGAACCGTCTGCTCGGCGGGACCGGCGACGACGTCCTGGTGGTCGCCGACGGGGCCAGCTTCGTCGAGGGGGGCGATGGCTACGACGAGCTGTGGCTTTCGCCCGCGGGCGGGGCGGCGGTCTCGCTCAGCTACGCGACCCTCAGCGCCGACGGGGGGACGTGGTCGGGCATCGAATCCGTTGTCCTGTTCGGCGACGTGGGCGCCGACACCCTGCAGGGCGGTTCGCTTGCGGACGTCCTGGTCGGCGGGTCGGGCGCGGACTCGCTGAGCGGCGCGGGGGCCGAGGACATGCTGTTCGGCGAGGCGGGCGACGACACCATCCAGGGCGGGACCGGCGCCGACACGGTCAGCGGCGGCGATGGCGCGAGCTATCTGCGCGGCGACGACGGGAACGACAGCCTGACCGGCGGCGGCGTGTTCGACGACATCAACGGCAACGCCGGCGACGACAGCGCCTCGGGCGGAGCAGGCGACGATTGGGTCGTCGGCGGCAAGGACAATGATCGCCTCGCCGGAGACGAGGGAAGCGACATCGTCTACGGCAATATCGGGAACGACACCTGTGACGGTGGCGCGGGGAACGACCTCATCCGGGGCGGTCAGCAGGACGACGTGCTGATCGGCGGGGCGGGCGACGACTGGCTGTCGGGCGATCGGGACAACGACACCCTGACCGGCGGGGCGGGCGCGGACACCTTCCACGCCTTCGGCGAGGCCGGGATCGATCGGGTCACCGACTTCAGCCTGGCCCAGGGCGACCGGGTCCAGCTCGATCCCGGGACGCGCTACACGACGGCCCAGGTCGGCGCGGACACGGTCGTCAGCATGGTCGGCGGCGGCCAGATGATCCTGGTGGGCGTGGCCATGACCTCGCTCACCGGGTCCTGGATCTTCGGCGCCTGAGCCGCGGGACGCCTCGCCGGACTGGCAATGCGCCCGAACAGTGCTAGCCACATGCAATGGCATAGCGGGGAGGCCATGGCGCGCGCGGACGGAAAGGCGGGAGGCGCCCTGCGGGGGCGCAGGCCCAAGGGGCAGGGGCCTGACCTGCGCCAATCCATCCTGGACGCCGCCGAGGCGCTGTTCTCGCGCCACGGGTTCTATGGCGTCACCGTGCGCCAGGTGGCAGCGGAGGCCGGCGTCGACACCGCTCTGATCCACTACTACTTCGGCGCCAAACGCGAACTCTTCGACAGCGTCTTCGCCCGGCGCGCCGAGATCCTGAACGACGCACGCCTGGAGGCGATGCGGGCCTATGTCGCGAGCCACCCGGGCGACCTGACCCCCGAGGGCGTCATCGAGGCGTTCATCGGCCCGCTCGTCGAGCGTTCGATGACCAACGACGAAGGCTGGAAGAACTACTTCCGGCTGGTGGCTCTAGTGAACAACACCCCGGCCTGGGGCGGCGAGACGATGCACCGGTTCTTCGATCCGGTGGTCCACCAGCTTATCGACACTCTGAGGGCGGCCCTGCCGGACGCCGAGCTGCGGGACCTCTACTGGGCCTATCAGTTCCTGACCGGGGCGATGATGCTGACCCTGTCCGAGACGGGCCGGATCGACCAGCTCTCGGACGGGCTCTGCCGTTCGACCGACCTGGAGGCCGTGCGCGCGCGGCTCTACGCCTGGTGCGCGGCCGGACTCGAGGAAATCGTCCGCCGCCGGGTGTAGGCCGGACTGTGTCGTAAATTCATCAGTTGATCAAAAAGCGTGCGACGTCGCCGCGAGCGGCTGGCTTGTCGCGCCGGAATGCCTCAACACTCCAGCTTAATTCACCCCTTGGTGAAATCGTTGATTCCAGGCTGCCCATGGGGGGCGTCCAAGGGATCTTCGGGAGGATACACATGAAGAAGCTGGTGAAAGCCGCCCTGCTTGCGGGCGCGGCCTGGTCCGTCGTTCCTACCCTCGCCATCGCCCAGACCGCGGCCGCCGATGACGTCGGCGTCGAGGAAGTGGTGGTCACCGCCCGCCGGCGCGAGGAAAGCCTGAAGGACGTGCCCGTGGCTGTCACCGCCGTGAGCGGCGAGCGCCTGGCCGCCACCGGCGCTGTGGACATCACCAACCTGCAGCAGACCACGCCCAACCTGACCGTCCAGGTGGCCCGCGGGTCGAACTCGACGCTGATCTCCTTCATCCGCGGCGTCGGCCAGCAGGACCCGCTGTGGGGCTTCGAGCCCGGCGTCGGCCTCTACATCGACGACGTCTACGTCGCCCGCCCGCAGGCCGCCGTGCTCGACATCTTCGACGTCCAGCGCCTGGAAGTGCTGCGCGGACCGCAGGGCACGCTCTACGGCCGCAACACCATCGGCGGCGCGATCAAGTACGTGACCGCCAAGATCGAGGGCGAGCCCGAGATCAAGCTGCGCGGCAACTATGGTTCGTACGACCAGCTGGACGTGATCGCCTCGGCCAAGGCCCGGGTGAACGACTATGTGGGCCTCGGCCTGACGTGGGCCTCGTTCAACCGCGATGGCTTCGGCAAGAACCTGACCACCGGCGCCGAGCACTACGACAAGGACGTCACCGCCGCCCGCGCGACCGTCGAGCTGACGCCGACCGACAATCTGTTCTTCCGCCTGTCGGGCGATATCGTCGAGGATCGTTCGAACCCTCGCCACGGTCACCGCGAAGTGCCGGGCCTGACCGCCACCGGCGCGCCGATCCCGACCGCCACGGTGCTGGACGACGTCTACGACACCCGCGCCGGCGCGGGCGACAAGAACAAGGTCGAGGCCCGCGGCGTCTCGCTGCTGGGCGAGTGGAAGGCCTCCGACACCCTGACCTTCAAGTCGATCACCGCCTATCGCGCCGGTGAGACCGAGGGCGTGATCGACTTCGACAACGAGCCGGCCGCGCTGCTGGACATCCCGGCCCGCTACAACGACCACCAGTTCACCCAGGAATTCCAGGCGCTCTACACGGGCGAGCGGCTCCAGGGCGTGTTCGGCCTCTACTACCTCAACGCCACGGCGGCGGGCGCCTTCGACACCGTGGTGGGCCAGGCCAACCTGTCCATCGCCACCGCGGGCCACGTCGACACCAAGAGCTACTCGGCCTTCGCTGACGTCAGCTACGACCTCACCGACCAGCTTTCGATCTCGGTGGGCGGCCGCTACACCCACGACAAGAAGACCGGCCAGGTCTATCGCCAGAACTTTACGGGGCTGAAGACCCCGCTGTTCGGCAACCCGACGGCGATCCCCGGCCTGGTCCGTTCGAACTTCACCAACTCGGACACCTACGAGAAGTTCACGCCGCGGGTGAGTGTCAGCTACGAGATCACCCCCGACGTCTCGAGCTACGTCTCGTACAGCAAGGGCTTCAAGTCGGGGGGGTTCGACATGCGCGCCGATGCGATCCTCACCCCCAACTCGGTGAATGGGTACGATCCGGAGACGGTCGACTCGTTCGAGGGCGGCTTGAAGGGCTACTTCTTCGACCGCCGCCTGTCGCTTAACACCGCGGTGTTCTACTCGAAGTACAAGGACCAGCAGATCACCCAACAGACCCCGGTCGGCGCCTCGATCGCCTCCCAGGTTCTGAACGTCGGCAAGTCGCACATCTACGGCGCCGAGGTCGAAGGCCAGGCGACGTTCACCTCGTCGCTCTTCGCCAACTTCTCGCTCGGCTACACCAAGGCCGAGTTCGACGAATACCGCGCGCTGGATCTGACCACCACGCCTCCCGTGGTCCGTGACTTTGCCGACAGCCGCGTCTTCCAGAACACCCCCAAGTGGAACGGTTCGGCCAGCCTGACCTATCGCCACGACCTGGGCGACCACGGCTCGATCGCCTTCATCCCGTCGGCCTCCTACCGTTCGTCGTTCCACATGTTCGAAGTCCCTTCGATCATCGACCAGGACAGCTATTGGCTGCTGGACGCCAGCGTCGTCTGGACGTCGGCCGATGACCGCTACACGGTGGGCCTGCACGGCAAGAACCTCGGCAAGGAAGAGTACCGCATCGGGGGCTACAACTTCTCGCAGGCGGCCGGCGTCCTGTTCGGCAACTCGGTGACCGCCTACTACGGTCCGCCGCGCACCGTGACCCTTTCGGTCCAGGCGAAGTTCTAGTTTCCTCATCGACGCCCGGCTCCACAAGAGCCGGGCGTTCTTGATTCAGGCGGTCCCCATGGCCTCGAAAGCGCGGCGCGCCAGCTCACCCCGGATGGTGCTGGCGGTCCTCATCCTCGCCTACACCTTCAACTTCCTGGACCGTCAGATCCTCGGAATCCTGGCGGGGCCGATCAAGGCCGAGCTGGGGCTCAGCGACAGCCAGCTCGGCCTGATGGGCGGCCTGGCGTTCGCCCTGTTCTACACGGGCCTGGGCGTTCCCATCGCCGCCTTGGCCGATCGGTGGAGCCGGACCTGGATCATGACAGGGGCCCTGACCCTGTGGAGCGGATTCACCGCCCTCTGCGGCTTCGCCACCGGCTTCTGGCAGCTCTTCCTCTGCAGGATGGGCGTGGGCGTCGGCGAGGCCGGCGGCGTGGCCCCGGCCTATTCCCTGATCAGCGACTACTTCCCCAAGGAGCAGCGGGCGAGGGCGCTGGCGGCCTATTCGTTCGGAATCCCCATCGGCTCGGCGCTGGGCATCCTGTTCGGCGGGCTGATCGCGCACGCGATCGACTGGCGTGCGGCCTTCATCGTCGTGGGTCTGGCGGGCGTGGCGCTGGCGCCGCTGTTCCGCTTCGTGGTCCGCGAGCCGCCGCGCGAGGCGGCTGCCGCCGCCGTCGAGCAGGCGCCGGCCGCCGGCGGCATCCGGGCCCTGCTGGCCAAGCCCAGCTTCTGGCTGATCTCGCTGGGGGCGGCCGCTTCTTCGGTTTGCGGCTACGGCGTGGCGTTCTGGCTGCCCAGCTTTTTCGAGCGCAGCCTCGGCATGGGTCTGGTCGATCGCTCGCTGTTCCTGGGCGCCATGACCCTGGTCGGCGGGGTGATCGGCGTCTGGGCCGGCGGGGTGCTGGGCGACCGCCTTGGCCGCGCGCGGCCGGCGGCCTATCTGCTGGTGCCGGCGGTGGCGTTCCTGCTGGCGCTGCCGTGCTTCGTCCTGGCGGTCCAGGCCAAGGAACTTTGGCTGGCCTTCATCCTGTTCCTGATCCCCACGGGGCTCAATCTAGTCTGGCTGGGGCCGGTCATTACGGCAGTGCAGCATCTTGTCGCACCAGCCCAGCGGTCCACCGCATCGGCCTGCTTCCTGTTCGTGAACAACCTGATCGGCCTTGGCCTGGGCACCTGGTACTTCGGGGCCGTTTCCGACGCCCTTACGCCACGTTACGGAGCGGAAGCCCTCCGCTACGCCATCTACTCGGGGTTGGGATTCTACCTGGTCAGCGCGGCCTTGTTCGCCTTCGCAGCGCGGGGCCTCAAGCGCGACTGGGTCGCATGAAACGGATTTCACCTCGGAATGAAATTAGCGCTTGCGTGCAGTGCAGCAAAGGCGCAGAAAGGTCCTGCCCTTTTGGGCGTTTCCTCCCTAATGACTTGGCCGCACCTCCGGGTGCGGCCTTTTTTTCGGCCTGAAGCCTAGACCTCGATCTCGACGCCTCGCCGTCCAGCAGCTTCATCCCGGCGTCCTGCAGGATGCGCGACACCTCCGACGGCTGGCCGCACTCTCAGGCGTTGTTGCCCAGGAGGCCGACCACCGGGATCGTGCATTCCGTGAGCAGGCGCGGGCTCTCCGTATAGAACGCTTCAGCGTCCGGCGGCGGTTCGAAGGCGGACGCGTCGTAGGGCTGTGACATCGGGCCAAGGAACGGCGCCGCCACAGGCCGGTTCCGCCGAGGCGCGCTGCGCCTGAAGGTTGACCTCACTAAACTTCAGGTTTCTTTGACAATGGGCCGGCTTAAATTTCCGGCGAAGCTGGAACCGTGGCTGTAGGGCGACGTTTCCCGGAACGGTGGGGGTGTGCCTGGCGCGCGCCAGGGCATTTCCCCGCGATCGCGGACCAATTCCTGTCGGGGGAAACATGCCTGCTGCCGCTGCCAAGACCGCCAAGACCCGTCGTGCGCCAGGTCCGGAGGCGGAGGTCGATACCGCCCAGTTGCTGGCAGCGTTGCGAGCCTTCCGGCGGGGCGATTTCTCGGTGCGCCTCCCGCGGTCGACGGGCATGGCGGGCGAGATCGCCGAGGCCTTCAACGACGTGGTCGAACAGAACGATCGCATGACCCGCGAATTCGAACGGCTGGGCGACACGGTGGGCCGACAGGGCAAGATCAGCCATCGCGCCAGGCTGCCCGCCGCCCAGGGGTCGTGGGCGGCCTCGGTCGAGGCCGTGAACACCCTTATCACCGACATGATCCACCCGACGGCGGAAATGGCCCGCGTGATCGGCGCCGTGGCCAAGGGCGACCTGGGCCAGACCATGGACATGGAGAACGAGGAAAGGCCGCTGCGCGGCGAGTTCCTGCGGATCGGCAAGGTGGTGAACACCATGGTGGGCCAGCTCGGCTCGTTCGCCGCCGAGGTGACGCGCGTGGCGCGCGAGGTCGGCACCGAGGGCAAGCTGGGCGGCCAGGCCCAGGTGAAGGGCGTGACCGGCGCCTGGAAGGACCTGACCGACAACGTGAACTTCATGGCCGCCAACCTGACGAGCCAGGTGCGGAACATCGCCGAGGTGACCACCGCCGTGGCCAACGGCGACTTGAGCCGCAAGATCACCGTGGACGTGAAGGGCGAGGTGCTGGAGCTGAAGAACACCATCAACACCATGGTGGACCAGCTGAACGCCTTTTCCTCCGAAGTGACCCGCGTGGCCCGCGAAGTGGGGACGGAAGGCAAGCTCGGCGGCCAGGCCCAGGTGAAGGGCGTCACCGGGGCCTGGAAGGACCTCACCGACAACGTGAACCTGATGGCCGGCAACCTGACCGGCCAGGTCCGCAACATCGCCGACGTGACCACCGCCGTGGCCCGGGGCGACCTCTCCAAGAAGATCACCGTGGAGGTGCGGGGTGAGATCCTGGAGCTGAAGAACACCATCAACATCATGGTGGACCAGCTCAACGCCTTCTCCTCGGAAGTGACCCGCGTGGCCCGCGAAGTGGGCACCGAGGGCAAGCTGGGCGGCCAAGCCCGGGTGGAGGGCGTCACGGGCGCCTGGAAGGACCTGACCGACAACGTGAATTTCATGGCCGCCAACCTGACCGGCCAGGTGCGGAACATCGCCGAGGTCACGACCGCCATCGCCAACGGCGACCTGTCCAAGAAGATCACCGTGGACGTGAAGGGCGAGATCTCCGAGCTCAAGATCACCATCAACACGCTCGTCGACCAGCTGAACGCCTTCGCGTCGGAAGTGACCCGCGTGGCGCGCGAGGTGGGTACGGAAGGCAAACTGGGCGGCCAGGCCCAGGTGAAGGGCGTTGGCGGGGCCTGGAAGGAGCTCACCGACAACGTGAACCTGATGGCCGGCAACCTGACCGGCCAGGTCCGCAACATCGCCGAGGTGACCACCGCCATCGCCAACGGCGACCTGTCGAAGAAGATCACCGTGGATGTGCGAGGCGAGATCCTGGAGCTGAAGAACACCATCAACACCCTGGTGGACCAGCTGAACTCGTTCTCCTCGGAAGTGACCCGCGTCGCGCGGGAGGTGGGCACCGAGGGCAAGCTGGGCGGCCAGGCCGAGGTGAAGGGCGTCGCCGGCGCCTGGAAGGACCTCACCGACAACGTGAACCTGATGGCGAACAACCTGACCGGCCAGGTCCGCAACATCGCCGAGGTGACCACCGCCGTGGCCAACGGCGACCTCTCCAAGAAGATCACCGCCGACGTGAAGGGCGAGATCCTGGAGCTGAAGAACACCATCAACACCATGGTGGACCAGCTCAATGCGTTCGCCTCGGAAGTGACCCGCGTCGCCCGCGAAGTGGGCACGGAAGGCAAGCTCGGCGGTCAGGCGCAGGTGAAGGGCGTCGCCGGGACCTGGAAAGAGCTGACCGACAACGTGAACTTCATGGCGAACAACCTGACCGGTCAGGTGCGGAACATCGCCGAAGTGACCACCGCCGTGGCCAACGGCGACCTTTCGCGCAAGATCACCGTGGACGTGCGCGGCGAGATCCTGGAGCTGAAGAACACCATCAACACCATGGTGGACCAGCTGAACTCGTTCGCCTCGGAAGTGACCCGTGTGGCCCGCGAGGTGGGCACGGAAGGCAAGCTCGGTGGTCAGGCGCAGGTGAAGGGCGTCGCCGGGACGTGGAAGGAGCTGACCGACAACGTGAACCTGATGGCCGGCAACCTGACCGGCCAGGTGCGGAACATCGCCGACGTGACCACCGCCGTGGCCCGCGGCGACCTCTCCAAGAAGATCACCGTGGACGTGCGCGGGGAAATCCTGGAGCTGAAGAACACCATCAACATCATGGTGGACCAGCTCAACGCCTTCGCCTCCGAGGTCACGCGGGTGGCGCGCGAAGTCGGCACCGAAGGCAAGCTGGGGGGCCAAGCGCAGGTGCCCGGCGTGGCCGGGACCTGGAAGGACCTGACCGACAACGTGAACATGATGGCCGGCAACCTGACCGGCCAGGTGCGGAACATCGCCGACGTGGTGACCGCGGTGGCGACCGGCGACCTGAAGCGCAAGCTGACCCTGGACGCCAAGGGCGAGATCGCGGCGCTGGCCGACACCATCAACGGCATGATCGAGACCCTGGCCACCTTCGCCGACCAGGTGACCAACGTGGCCCGCGAAGTGGGGATCGAGGGCAAGCTGGGCGGCCAGGCCCGGGTGCCCGGCGCCGCCGGCCTGTGGCGCGACCTCACCGACAACGTGAACGAACTGGCCGCCAACCTGACCACTCAGGTCCGCGCCATCGCCGAGGTGTCGACCGCCGTGACCAAGGGCGACCTGACGCGGTCGATCACCGTCGAGGCGTCCGGCGAGGTTGAGGAATTGAAGAACAATATCAACGAGATGATCCGGAATCTTCGCGATCAGACGTTGAAGAACACCGAGCAGGACTGGCTGAAGACCAACCTGGCCCGGTTCACCCGCATGCTGCAGGGCGAGCGCGACCTGTCGACGGTGTCGAACCTGGTGCTGAGCGAGCTGGCGCCGCTGATCAACGCCCAGCACGCCGTGTTCTACGTCTCGGACCGCGACGAGGACGGCAATTCGGTGCTGAACCTGGCGTCGTCCTACGCCTTCAACAACCGCAAGCACCTGGCCAATTCGTTCAAGCTCCGCGAGGGCCTGATCGGGCAATGCGCCTACGAGAAGTCGCGCATCCTGCTGAGCAACGTGCCCAAGGACTATGTGCAGATCTCCTCCGGCCTCGGGGAGGCGGCGCCGGCCAACATCATCGTGCTGCCGGCCCTGTTCGAGGGCGAGGTGAAGGCGGTGATCGAGCTGGCCACCTTCGGCGAGTTCAACGAGACCCAGCAGCAGTTCCTGGACCAGCTGATGGAATCCATCGGCATCGTGCTGAACACCATCGCCGCGAACATGCGGACCGAGGGCCTGCTGAAGCAGTCGCAGCTCCTGACCTCCGAGCTGCAGGCGCAGCAGGAGGAGCTGAAGAAGACCAACGACCGGCTGGAGCAACAGGCCGCCTCGCTCCGTCAGTCCGAGGAGCTGCTGCGCACCAAGCAGGAGGAACTGCAGCAGACCAACGCCGAGCTGCAGGAGAAGGCGCACCTGCTGTCGGTCCAGAACCAGCAGGTGGAAGCCAAGAACCGCGAGGTGGAACAGGCCAAGATCGCGCTGGAGGACAAGGCCGAGCAGCTGGCGCTGACCTCGAAGTACAAGTCCGAGTTCCTGGCCAACATGAGCCACGAGCTGCGCACGCCGCTGAACTCGCTGCTGATCCTCTCCAAGCTCCTGGCGGACAACACCCAGGGCAATCTGTCGGAGAAGCAGGTTGAGTTCGCCCACAACATCCACGCCGCCGGCGCGGACCTGCTGGGCCTCATCAACGACATCCTGGACCTGTCGAAGATCGAGAGCGGCACCACCACCCTCGACATCAGCGAGATGTCGTTCGCCAGCCTGCGCGATCAGACCGACCGCACCTTCAGCCAGGTGGCGGCGGACAAGAAGCTGGAGTTCATCGTCGACCTCGATCCGGCCCTGCCGCGCTCCATGTACACCGACGACAAGCGGCTGCAGCAGATCATCAAGAACCTGCTCTCCAACGCCTTCAAGTTCACCGAGAAGGGGCACGTCAGGCTCAAGGTGGCGCGGGCCCATTCCGGCTGGAACCCCACCAACGACCACCTGAACACTGCCGGACAAGTGCTTGCATTCTCAGTGGAAGATTCCGGAATCGGCATTCCGGAGGAGAAGCAGCGGATCATCTTCGAGGCCTTCCAGCAGGCCGACGGCACCACCAGCCGCAAGTACGGCGGCACGGGCCTGGGCCTGTCGATCAGCCGTGAGATCACCCGGCTGCTGGGCGGTGAACTGCGGGTCGTCTCGACGCCCGGCAAGGGGTCGACCTTCACCCTCTACCTGCCGCTAAACTTCAGCCCGGCCCAGGCGCCGCCGACCCGCTCCGGCGCCGCCCCGCAGCTCCCGCGGCCGATGCTGATGCCGTCGTCCTTCTCGGACGAGCCGGCGGAGGCGGTGGCCGACGACCGCGACCTGATCACCTCCGAGGACTCGGTGGTGTTGATCGTGGAGGACGATCCGCGCTTCGCCTCGATTCTGCTCAACCTGGTCCACGACAGCGGCTTCAAGGGCGTCGTCACGGGCGAGGGCGGAGCGGCCCCGTCGCTGGCCCGCCGCTTCGGCCCCGACGCCATCATGCTGGACATCGGGCTTCCGGACATGGACGGCCTGGCCCTGCTGGACCTGCTGAAGCGCACGCCCGAGA
Organism: Phenylobacterium sp.; assembly: GCF_004297125.1. Lineage (GTDB taxonomy): Bacteria > Pseudomonadota > Alphaproteobacteria > Caulobacterales > Caulobacteraceae > Phenylobacterium. The sequence goes on from NZ_SCVD01000024.1 coordinate 178,982, forward strand.
CGCGGCACATCCCCGTCCACGTCATCTCGGCCGACGACCAGAAGGGCCTGGGCCTTTCGATGGGCGCCTTCGGCTTCACCCACAAGCCGGTGGAGCGCGAGGTGGTGGTCTCGACCCTGCAGGGCGTGAAGACCTTCGCCGACAAGGCCGATCGCCGGATCGTGCTGGTCGGGCGGGAAGGGGAGGCGGCCGAGATCCTGCGGCAGTGCTTCGCCGACCTGGAGCTGGCCGAGGACTTCAACGCCGTGATCGCCCGGCCCGCCGCGGAGCTTCCGGACGCGGTGGTCATCGAGAGCTCGGCCATGCCGGTCGCGCAACTCATCGACCAGCTCAAGCAGGCGGAGGGCCGCTGCACGCCAGTGTTGGTCTATGCGCCGACCGAGATGGAGCCCGACGACGACCGGCGCCTGCGCCTGTCGGTGTTCGGCGGCCTGGTCCGCATGGCCCGCACGCCGGACCAGCTGGTCGACCAGGCCAGCCTGCTGCTGCACACGCCGCTGGAGACCCTGTCGGCGCCCGCCAAGGCCAAGCTTACCCAAAGCCGGCACGAGGATGCGGTGCTCACGGGCCGCAAGGTGCTGGTCATCGACGACGACATCCGCAACATCTTCTCGCTCGCCTCGGCGCTGGAGGAATACGGTATCGACCTGTCCTATGCCGAGAGCGGTCGGGCCGGCCTCGAGATCCTCGAGGACAAGGCCGACATGGACGTGGTGCTGGTGGACATCATGATGCCAGATATGGATGGCTATGAGACGATCCGCGAGATCCGGTCGCGGCCGGACTCCGCTGACATCCCGATCGTGGCCGTGACGGCCAAGGCGATGAAGGGCGACCGTCAGAAATGCATCCAGGCCGGCGCGTCCGACTACGTTTCCAAGCCGGTGGACATCGACCACCTCATCTCGGTGCTGCGCGTCTCGATCCAGCGGGCCGATGCGATGAAGCTGGCCAGCGACACAGTGGTCTCCCTGATGCCCCAAGCGAGCTGACGTGACGCCAACCGCGACCACCAGACCCTTGCCCCGGGCCTGGGGGGCGGAGCCGCCGGCTCCGCCCGACCTGGACGCCCCGCTCACGGCGCGGATACTCATCGTCGACGACGATGAGCGGAACGCGTACGCGGCGGTGGAGGCGCTGAACGAGCTCGGCCACGAGCTGATCGTCGCCCGGTCCGGCGAGGAGGCGCTGAAGCGGTTGCTCTCGGAAGAGTTCGCCCTGATCCTCCTCGACCTGCACATGCCGGGGATGGACGGCTACGAGACGGCCGCGCTGGTGCGCTCGCGCAAACGCAACCAGCACACGCCGATCGTCTTCCTCACCGCGATCTTCCGCGACGAGGCGCATATCTTCCAAGCTTACTCCGCCGGCGCCGTCGACGTGGTGTTCAAACCGATCGACCCCTTTATCCTGAAGGCCAAGGTGCAGGTGTTCGTCGACCTCTTCCTGAAAACCAAGGAGGTGGAGCGCCAGTCGGCCTACCAGCAGTGGTTGCTGGACGAGCATGCTCGCGTGAAAGCCGAGAACGACCGCACCCAGCGCGCGCTGCGCCGCACCGAGGCGACCCAGGAGGCGATCCTGCGGTCGCTGCCGATCGTCTTCCACTCGCGCAGCATCGAGCCGCCCTTCGCGCCGCTGTTCGTTTCCGACAGCGTGCAGGCGATCACCGGCTTCCCGGCCGGGCGCTTCACCGGCGAGGCCGAGTTCGGGACCAGCCGCATCCACCCCGACGACCTGGCGACGGTGGTCGAGCGCGTCGGCGCCGCCGCCCGCACCGGCCACTACAGCGTCGAGTACCGCTGGCTCTGCGCCGACGGCCAGTATCGGGTGCTCCAGGACCAGGGCGTCGTCGCCCCCAGCACGGACGGCGAGGCGCGCGAGATCTTCGGTGTGATCCTGGACGCCACCGACCGCCGCAGCCTGGAGGAGCAGCTGGCCCAGGCCCGGAAGATGGAGGCCGTCGGCCAGCTCACCGGCGGCGTCGCCCACGACTTCAACAACCTGCTGACGGTGGTGCTGGGCAACATCGACATGCTGGCCACCCGCAAGGAGGAGGATGAGCGCCGCATGCGGCGCATCGAGGCCGTGCGCCAGGCCGCCGAGCGGGGCCGCGACCTCACGGGTCAGCTGCTGGCCTTCTCGCGCCGCCAGCGCCTCACCCCCGTCACCCTGGACGTGAATCGCCTGATCCGCGACTTCGCCCCCCTCATGCGCCAGGCGGTCGGCGAGGCCGTCACGATCGATCTGGACCTTCCGGCCGAACCCCTGAACACCCACGTCGACTCGACCCAACTCGAGACGGCGCTGCTGAACCTCGCCGTCAATGCGCGCGACGCCATGCCGGAGGGCGGCCGCCTGCTGATCGCCACCCGCCGGGAGCCCGGCCCGACCGAGCTGGGCTATGTCGCCATCGAGGTGCGCGACACCGGCATCGGCATGAGCGGAGAGGTGCGGACCCGGGTCTTCGAGCCATTTTTCACGACCAAGGACGTCGGCAAGGGCTCCGGGCTGGGCCTGAGCCAGGTCTACGGGTTCGTTAGCCAGTCCGACGGCGAGGTGCGCCTGGAAAGCACGCCGGGCGAGGGGACCGCGTTCCACCTCCTGCTGCCGGCCAGCGGCGGCGAGGCGGAGGCCCCTCGGCGCGATGTCCCGGCGGCCAAGGTGGTCGGTGGCGTCGAGAAGATCCTGCTGGTCGAGGACGACGCCACGGTGCTGGCGCTGACGCTCGATGTCCTGACCGGTCTGGGCTACCAGGTGACCACCGCCACCAACGCCAGCGAGGCGCTGGAAGTCCTGCACGCCAACCCGGCGATCGACCTGCTGTTCACGGATGTCGTCATGCCGGGCGGTGTCAGCGGCCTCAGCCTGGCCCGCACGGCGCGCCAGCTGCGGCCGAGCCTGCGGGTGCTGCTCACATCCGGTTTCGTGGGCGAGGACCGGGCGATCGACGGGCGGGAGTTCCCGCTGCTGGACAAGCCCTACGAAGCAGCGGTCCTGGCCACGACGCTCCGCAAGCTCCTGGACCGGCCCGAACGGAAGCCGCGCAAACGCGCGTCGGCGGCCGCGGAATAGAAATCCTAGCGGTCCCGGGCCAGCCGCTTGAGCGCGGCCGCCACGCGACGCGCATGGGCGCGGTCCATTTCCCCGTCCCGTTCACCCGCCGAGAGTTGTATCGCGATGCGCTCCAGGGCGGTCGCGTCGCCGTGCGGCGCGAAGACGCCGGCCAGCAGTCGCGCCTCCATCATGAGGTCTGCCTGCACCTCTGGCGGGCAGGCGTTCAGCATTGCCTCGTCGAAGTCGATGACCTCGCAGGTTTTCGGACGGCCCTGATGTCGGTGTGGATGTCCCATCTGGTGGCGGGTAACCCCTTATTCCACCGGGAGTTCCCCCCTACCTGCGACGCATGATCGCTGTTGAGGCCATCGCCCGCTGGGGTTGCTTGCATTCGCCTATTCGATGGTCGAGGTTCCCGCAAAAGGGGGCCACATGATTCAGGACTCGGAGCACGGCAGGCGTCTTGCCCAGAACCTTGTCGAGCTGCTGGCGCCCTATGAAGAAGAATTGATCCAGCTTGAACGCGATGTGCCGGCGTTTGGTCCCCTGCGGCGGGCCTTGGGCATCGTGATTGCCGAGGCCTGCTATTGCATTTCGGATACAGTGTTGCCGCAAGAAAACCTTGTTCCTCCGGCCGATGACGCGGCCAGTCGTACAAGGTAGAGCTCACGTCCTCTAGGAGATCCGGACACAAATGGCCAACAGACCCGAGGCGGTCGCTGATCCTGTAGACGTCGCTGTCGGGGCGCGGATACGGCTGTTACGCAAGGTGCGGGGCTTGTCGCAACAGGCGCTGGCGGAAGCCGCCGGCGTGACGTTCCAACAGATCCAGAAATACGAGCGCGGCGCCAATCGCGTCAGCGCCTCCATGCTGACTCGCATCGCCAAGACCTTGGGCGTGCCGGTGGCCGAGATGTTCGGGGAAGCATCGGTCCACAGCGGCGCGGTCGACGAAGTCGCGGCCCTGCTGGCCGAGCCTGGCGCCCTGGAACTTCTCAAGGCCTATGCCAGCCTGCCGCGCGGGGTCTCCCGCTCGGCCCTGGTGGAGTTCGTCCGCAGCCTGCGCAGCCAGCCGAGCTGATATTCATGCGCACGTCCGCGGTCCTGGCCGTCCTGGCGGCGGTCGCCTTGGCGTCGCCGGCCTTCGGCGCGCCCAGGGACGCGGCCGAGCGCAGGATGGTCGCGACCGTCGAGGCCGACAACGCGCGCAACCTGAAGCTCCTCGAAGATCTGGTGCGGGTGAACTCCGGCACCATGAACCTCGCGGGCGTCGAGCGGGTGGGGCAGATGCTGCGCCCCGAGTTCGAGCAACTGGGTTTTCAGGTCCGCTGGATCCCGATGGCCAAGGTGGGCCGCGCGGGCCACCTGATTGCGACCCACAAGGGGAACGGCAAGGGCAAGCGCATCCTGCTGATCGGCCACCTGGACACCGTCTTCGAGCCCGATAGTCCGTTCCAGGACTGGAAGCGCGACGGCGACATCGTCGAGGGGCCGGGCGTCGGCGACATGAAGGGCGGCGACGTGATCATCGTAGCCGCGCTGCGCGCCATGCAGGCGGCCGGCACGCTGAAGACCGCCGACATCACCGTGGTGCTGACGGGCGACGAGGAGAAGCCGGGCGCGCCGCTGGCGGAAGCCCGCGCGGACCTGATCGCCGCCGGGCGCAACAGCGACGTGGCGTTGGACTTCGAGGGGCTGTCGCGGGTTGGCGGCCGGGACGTGGGCTCGATCGCACGGCGGTCCTCCACCTCTTGGACGATCCGGGCCAAGGCGCCGTCCGGCCATTCGTCGGGGGTCTGCAAGCCGGCTGCGGGCTGTGGCGCGATCTACGAGCTGGCCCGCATCGTCGACGAGTTCCGCCGCGAGCTGCCGGAGCCGAACCTGACCTACAACGTGGGCGTGATCGTGGGCGGCTCCCAGGCCGACCTGAACGCCGGCGACACCGGCGGCCAGGCCAGCGGCAAGCCCAATGTCATCGCCGCCGAGGCCCTGGCGCGCGGCGATATCCGCACCCTCTCCGAGGAGCAGGAGCAGCGGGTGCGGGCCCGCATGAAGGCCATCGTCGCCCGCCACCTGGATAAGACCGAGGCCGAGATCGTCTTCTCCGACGATGGCTATCCGCCCATGGCGCCGACCGAGGGCAACAAGGCGCTGCTGGCGAAGCTGAACCAGGTCAACGCCGCCCTGGACCTGCCCGAGATGCCGGCGGGCGATCCCGCCAATCGCGGCGCCGGCGACATCTCGTTCGTGGCCTTCATCGACGGGCTGGTCGGGCTGGGCATGGCGGGCGAGGGCAGCCACGCGCCCGGCGAGACGGCCGACCTGAAGAGCCTGGACGTTCAGGCCAAACGCGCCGCCCTGCTGATCACCCGGCTTTCGAAAGAGCCTCGGCCAAGGCGATAGCTCATCCGTTCGTCCCGCATCCGCGGCGATGAGCCTGGCGTCAGGCCGGAGCGCCCAGCGTGGCCAGCGCGTGCTCCTTGATGGCCTTGTAGTCGACCTTTCCGTTGGGGGCGCGGCCGATGCTCGCCACCACCACCAGTTCGCGGGGGGCCTTGTAGGCGGCGAGCTGGCCGCGCACGTGCTCGGACAGGCCGGCCAGGGTCGGCTGGGCGCCGGCTTCGGGCTCGACCACGGCGCAGATCCGTTCGCCGAAGCGGCTGTCGGGGACGCCGACCACCACCGCATCGCGGACGTCGGCGTGGCGCTTCAGCGCCTCCTCGACCTCCTCGGGGAAGACCTTCTCGCCGCCGGTGTTGATGCAGACCGAGCCGCGGCCCAACAGCTTCAGCGAGCCGTCGGTGTTCACCTCGGCCCAGTCGCCCGGCACGCTCCAGCGGACGCCTTCGATGACCTTGAAGGTCTTGGCGCTCTTCTCCTCGTCCTTGTAGTAGCCCACGGGCAGGAAGCCGCTCACCGCCACCAGACCGCGCTCGCCGGAGCCGGGCTCGACCCGCCGGCCGTCCTCGCTGAACACCGCCGTGTTGGGGCCGAGCATGAAGGCTGCCGTCTGGGCCTCCGCGCCCGCGGCGGAAGCCGACGCTCCCAACCCCACGGCCTCCGAAGAGCCGAAGCTGTCTGCGATCAGCGCGCCGGGGATGTGGCTGAGGAGACCCCGCTTGTTTTCCTGGCTCCACATCGAGCCTGAGGAGCTCATCGCGCGGACGCTGGTGAGATCCCAGCGCCCGGGATTGGCCTCCAGCGCCTCGAGCATGGGCGTGGAGAAGGCCAGGCCGACGAGAACGATGTTGGTGGCCGCTAGCCGTTCGGTCTCGTTCCACAGCTCGACGGGGTCGAACTTCCGGGAGGGCAGGGCGCAGACCGTGCCGCCGCCGTTGAAGGCGATAAAGGCGGAGAACTGACCGGTGCCATGCATCAGGGGCGCGGCCACGATCATGGTGCCGCGCAGGTGGTCCGGCCCCTGGATGCGGGCGATGAGTTCGGGAATCGAGGTGGCTGGCGGGATGCCCAGGGCCGCGTTGCCGCCAGCGCCCAGCACCTGGAACAGGTCATCCTGGCGCCACATCACGCCCTTGGGCATGCCGGTGGTGCCGCCGGTGTAGAGCAGCAACAGATCGTCGCCCGAGCGGCCCCAGCTCGCCTTCACCGGACGCTCGGCCGGCGCCCTGGCGACGATGGTGTCGTAGTCGGCGGCCCAGGCCGGGACCGGATGGCCGGGCTCGGCCACCGCGATCCAGGCCTTCACCTTCGGCAACCGGTCGCGGATCCGCTCCAGCAGGTCCGTGAACCCGGCGTGGAAGACCACCGCCTCGGCGTCGGCGTTGTCGAAGAGGTAGACGATCTCCTCGGCGCCGTAGCGATAGTTCGTGTTGACCGGCGAATAGCCGCCCTTGAACGCGGCGAAGTAGGTCTCGAGGTACTCGGGGCCGTTGCAGAGGTAGCCCGCGACCTTGGCCTGATGGCCCATGCCGCTTTGGATGAAGTGAGCGGCCAGGGCGTCGGCGCGGGCGTCGAACTGAGCCCAGGTAATGACACGCTCGCCCTGCACCAGCGCCGGGCGCTCCGGTTGGGCGGCGGCGATCGCCTCCCACACGTCCGCGATTGTCCACGCCATGGCCGATACGCCTCCCGACACGCTCTTGTTCGTTGGAAGGAAGTTGGCGGCCTGCCGTGGGGTTATGTCAAACGGGGATGGTCGCTAGATCGGGACGGCGGTCGTGGACTTGATCTGCTCCATGGCGAAGGCCGAGCTGACGTCCGAGAGCGGGACGGCGGCGATCAGGCGCTTGTAGAAGGCGTCATAGGCGGCGATGTCGCGCACCAGCACCTTCAGCAGGTAGTCGGTGTCGCCGGACAGCCGGTAGAATTCGACCACCTCGGGCATCGAAGCGGCCGCGCCGGCGAAGGCGTCCAGCCATTCCTGGTCGTGGCGATTGGTGCGCACGGAGACGAAGACCGCCAGGCTCAGGTCCAGCTTGCTGCGGTCCAGCAGCACCACCCGCTTGGTGATGATCCCGGCGTCGGTCAGCCGCTTGATCCGCTTCCAGCACGGCGTCTGCGACAGGCCGACCAGCTGCGCCAGGTCCGCGATGGCGATAGTGGAGTCCCGCTGCAGTTCTCGCAGGATGCGGCGGTCGACGGCGTCGAGAACGAGATCCATAGTCGTGGCTCCCCTCAGAGAACCAGATTCTAGCGTCGGGCCTGGATGGAGGCCAGAGGTTCGTCTTCTAGTGCTCCAAGGGCGGCGGCCCGCTGGGCAGCGGGGCGGGCTTGGCGAACGGCACGATGATAAGAGCGACGGCGAACAGCAGGGCCATCAGCATGTAGGTGTCCGCGAACGCCAGGGTCGCCGCCTCGCGGCCCACGACCCGGCCCATGACCGCCTCGGCCATCTGCAGGGCGCGGGCGCCGTCGGGAGTCCACTGCTGCGCCATCTGCGAGAGGCCTCCGATCATCTCCCGCGCCCTGTCCGGCTGCTCGCCCATGGCGGCCGACAGGCGGGCGGCATGGTCGCGGGTGAAATCGATCAGCCAGGTGTTCACCACCGCGATCCCGATGGCGCCGCCCAGGTTGCGCATCAGGTTGAACAGGCCCGACGCATAGCGCAGCTGGTCCGGCGGTACGCCGTTCAGCGCCATGCCCACCGCCGGGACGATGCACAGCAGCATGGCCAGGCCCCGCATCACCTGCGGCCAGAACAGCTCCCAGAAGCCCCACTCGGGCGTCACGTGGCTGAACATCCAGAGCGACAGGGCGAACATCGAGAAGCCGACCGCGATCACATAGCGGGCGTCCACCAGGGTGGAGAGCCGGGCCGCAATCGGGGCGGTGATGGTCATGGCGATCCCCGTGACGAACACGGTCAACCCGATCTGCAGGCTGGAGAACTCCCGGATCCGGCCGAGATAGACCGGCGTCAGGTAGGTGGCCGCGTAGAGGCCGAAGCCGATCACCACGTTCAGTGCGCAGGCCATGGCGAAGGTCGGCCGCTTGAATGGCGTGAGCTTCACCACGGGCATGGTGGAGAAGAACGTCCGCTCGAAGAACACCACGCAGCCGACGAAGGAGAACCAGGCGGCGGCCAGCACCTTCTCGTCGGTGAACCACTCGTGGCGCGGGCCTTCCTCCAGCACGTACTGGAGGCCGCCCAGGAAGACGGCGAGCGAGGCCACGTGCAGCCAGTCGATGCGCTTCAGCATCGCGGGATTGGCGCCGTCCACCTTGCCCAGCAGGGGGAACAGGATGGTGATTGCGACGCCCGGCACGATGTTCATGAAGAACAGCCAGCGCCAGTCGTAGTACTCGGTGATCAGGCCGCCGACGCTGGGCCCCAAGGTGGGAGCCAGGGTCGAGACCATCCCTAGGATCGCCGGGATCATCGCCCGCTTCGGCCCGTCGAACATGGCGAAACCGGTGGCGAACACCAGCGGCACCATCGCGCCGCCCGTGAAGCCCTGGATGGCCCTGAACGCGATCATCGAATTGATGTCCCAGGCCAGGCCGCACAGCAGGCTGGAGAGCGTGAACAGGCCTGCCGAGAGCGTGAACAGCCAGCGGGTCGAAACCGCCTGGGACAGGAAGGCCGCCAGCGGGATCATGACGATCTCGGCCATCAGATAGGCGGTCTGCACCCAGGCGATCTCGTCGGGCCCGGCGTTCAGCCCGGCCTGGATCGAGTTCAGCGAGGCAGCGACGATCTGGATGTCCAGCAGCGCCATGAACTGACCGAAGGCCATGATCGCGAAGATCAGCAGCTTGCGGCTCTCGCTGAGCGAAGCCGGCCCGACGGGCGGCGCGCCGGCGGCGGAAGCGGTTGCGACAGTCATGGTCCTTGCGCTCCGGCGGTCGGCGCTTAATATTATGAGCATCATATAAACGCGGGCAAGCCCATGCGCTATAGCGAGACCCACAAGGAAGAGACTCGGAAGAAGGTCGTGAAGGCCGCGGCCAAGGCCGTTCGGGCCAAGGGGCCGGAGGGCGTCGGCGTCGCCGAGATCATGGCCGAGGCCGGCCTGACCCACGGCGGCTTCTACGCCCACTTCCCGAACAAGGAGGCCCTGGTGGTCGCCGCCATCGAGGAAGCCTTCGGGCAGAGCTCGCGACGCTTCGGGAAGATGACCGACGGCCTTGTCCCCGCCGAGGCGCTGGCGAGGTTCGTGGATCTCTACGTCACCCCGGAGCACCGGGCGCATCCCGAGCGGGGCTGCCCGGTCGCGGGCCTTTCCAGCGAACTGCCGCGGCAGGGCCTGCCGGTGCGCGAGGCCTACGAGCGCGGCGTGCGCAGCCTGGTGGGCCGGATCGCGAACTGGCTGCCGGAAGGCACGAGGGACCGCGACAGCCTGGCCGCCTCCATCGTGGCCGAGATGGCCGGGACGGTGGCGCTGTCACGCGCCATCTCCGACGATGAGGAAGCCGATCGCCTGCTCGCCGCGGCGCGGGCCGGCATCAAGGCCCGCATGGGGATCGTCCAGTGAACGCCGTCGCGCCCGACCTGTCGAAGCTCTCCGGCCTGGAGCAGCTGCGATACGCCTTCGATCCGGCGCGGCCGGAACGTGCTCCGGGCATCGGCCGGACGCTGGGCTTCTCGGTCATCGAGATGGAGGAGGGCCGGGTGGTCTTCGGCGGCCATCCGGACGAGAGCGTCTACAATCCGATCGGGACCGTCCATGGCGGCTATGCGGCCACCCTGCTGGACAGTTGCGTGGGCTGCGCCGTGCATTCCGCGCTGAAGGCGGGGCAGGGCTATACGACCCTGGAGCTCAAGGTCGCCTACCACCGCGCCATGACCAAAGACACCGGCCCGGTCCGCGCCGAGGGCAAGGTGATCCAAGTGGGCCGCCGGGCCGCCTTCGCCGAGGGCCGGCTCACCGACCTGGAGGGCCGCCTGTACGCGACCGCGACCTCCACCCTGCTGGTGTTCGACCGATGAAAATGGAAACCGTCACCGAAGGCGTGCCCGTCAAGGCCAGGCGCAGGTTGCCGCCCCGGGGCGTGCTGATGCTGGGCGCGGCCCTGGTCGTGGGCGCCGCCGGCTACACCTACATCCACTCGGCCAAGGCCTCGGCCACCACCGACAACGCCTATGTGAAGACCGACGTCACCATCGTGGCGCCGCGGGTGCGGGGCCATGTGGCCGAGGTGCTGGTGCGCGACAATCAGCCGGTGAAGGCCGGCCAGGTGCTGGTGCGCCTGGATCCCGAGGAATACGCCGCCCGCGTGGCCTCGGCCCAGGGCGATCTGGCCATCGCCGAGGCCGCGATCGCCTCGGCGCAAGCCGCCCTCGGCCGCCTGGGCTCCGAGGAGGCGATGGCCGTGGCCGAAGTCCGCGAGGCCGAGACCGGCATCCGCGCCGCCGACGCCGAAGCGGTCCGGGCGAAGGCCGACTGGGTTCGCTACGATGCGTTGCTGAAGACCGGCTACGCGCCGCGCCGCGACGCCGACCGGATCCAGACCCACGCCGTGGCCGCCGCGGCGGCGGCCGACAAGACCCGCGCCATGCTTGCGGTCAGCCGTAGCCAGGCTAGCGTCACCGCCAGCCGCCGGGGCGAACTGCTCGCCGCCATCGCCCAGGCCAGGGCCCAGCGCCAGAAGGCCGCCGCAGCCCTCGACCTGGCTCGCCAGGACCAGCAGCACGTAGAGATCCGCGCGCCGGTGGCGGGCGTGGTCGGCGACCGCCAGGCCAATGTCGGCGACTATGTCCAGCCCGGCTCGCGGCTGCTGGTCGTCAATCCGCTGGACCGGCTCTACATCACCGCCAACTTCAAGGAGACCCAGACCGCCCGGATGCTGAACGGCCAGGCGGCCAAGGTGAAGGTCGACGCCCTGCCGGGCGTGGTCCTGAAGGCGCACGTGGACAGCTTCGCCCCCGGCACCGGCTCGGAGTTCGCCTTGCTGCCGTTCGAGCCCGGGGTCGGCAACTTCACCAAGATCGTCCAGCGCGTGCCCGTGCGCCTACGCTTCGATCCCGGCCAGCCGGGGGTGGCCAAGCTGCGCCCCGGCCTGTCCGCCAAGGTCACGGTCGAACTGGAAGGCGAGTAGCAAATCTGAATCCGGTCTCAGACAAAGCCGTTATTCCCACTTATATAGTAGGAATAACGTCGGGCCATGCCGGAAGCCCGTATCGAGCTTGAAATGGACGATGGCGCCCTGGACGCCTTCGTCGCCTGTCCCGACAGCCCGGGCCGCAAGCCACCGATTCTGTTGCTTTCCCGGCGGAATGGACCCGCCAAAACGGCGGAATCCCGGGCCCGGCGCCTATCCGCCCACAATTATTTCGTCCTCGCGCCCGATCTATCGGGCCTCTCGGCGGACGACAGGCGGGAGGCCGCTCGGGCCTGCCTGGACCATCTCACCGACGAGCGCCGGGTGGATGACACGCGGGTCGGCGTGCTGGGTTTCGGGTCCGGCGCCGACCTCGCGCTTGCCCTGGCGGCAGGTCGGGCCGAGCGGATCGCCGCGGTCGCGGCCTATGGCGCGCGGGGTTTCGGCCCCAGGGCCGTGCTGGAAATATCGCAGAAAATCAATGGATTGGTTCGCCTTGGCTATGCGATGGGCGCGGTCCCCGCCCGCGCGGGCCTGCTCGAGGCGGCGCTTAACCTATCGGGCGTGCTGTTCGACATCGAAGTCTACGAGGACGAGCCCCGCTGGTCCGAGCTGCTGGATTTCTTCGGCCGTGGCCTCGGCGCGTCAGCGTCGGAGAGCGATGATGGAACAGGAGCCGCGCGTCACGCGCTCAACCCTTAGACGACTGATGTGACGCATCTTCTGTAGCGCCCGACGCGCGCGGCGCTAGGATACCCAAAGCGACTCGGTCACGGCGACCCCCGCCGGGACCTCGCGCCAACATTTTAGCCGGGGGAGCCCATGGCCACGGAAAAGAAGACGAACGCCCTGCAGAAGCCGCTGACGCCCTCCGCCGAACTGGCGGCCGTCGTAGGCGCTGGCCAGCTTTCGCGCGGTGAGACCGTCTCGAAGATCTGGGAATACATCAAGAAGAACAACCTGCAGAACCCCGCCAACAAGCGCGAGATCCTGGCCGACGCCAAGCTCAAGCCCGTGTTCGACGGCAAGGACAAGGTCAGCATGTTCGAGATGAACAAGCACCTTGCGAAGCACCTGAAGTAGGACGTGTGCGGCGCCTCCATGCGCCGCCGCCTTCTACGGAAAAGAGAGACCTCGCGGGCCGCTCGCCCTGCGAGGTCTCTTCACTTTTGGACCGAGCCCTTACATAAGGGCCGACCTGAGCGGCCCGGGCCGCCATATCCCTTCTCACGGACGCTTTCGTGACCTCGCCCAACAGAGCCATCATCCTCGCCGCTGGGCAGGGCAAGCGCCTCCTGCCGCTCACCGAGGCGCGTCCGAAGTGCCTGATCGAGCTTTCGGGCCGCGCCCTGCTGGCCTGGCAGCTGCTGCGCCTGCAGGCGGCCGGCGTGCAGGAGGCGGTGATCGTCACCGGGTTCCGCGCCGACGCCGTCGAGGCCGAGGTCGCGGCCCTGAGTCTCGACATGCCCGTGCGGCTGGCCTTCAACCCCTTCTACACGGTGTCAGACAACACCGCCTCGTGCTGGATCGTACGCCAGGAGTTCGACCGCGAGGTGCTGGTCCTGAACGGCGACACCCTGTTCGGCCCGGGCGTGGCCGAGCGCCTGCTGGCTGCGCCACCGGCCGAGATCACCGTCGCAATCGACCGTAAGCCGGCTTACGACGCGGACGACATGAAGGTGCTGACCGAAGCGGGCCGCCTCGTGGCCATTGGCAAGACGATCGAGGCCTACGACGCCGAGTCCATCGGCTTCCTGCGGTTCTCTGTCGAAGGCGCCGCCAAGTTCGCCGCCGGCGTCGAGAAGGTGCTGCAGACGCCGGATGGCCTGCGCCGCTGGTACCTGTCGGTCATCGATGAGCTGGCCCGCGCGGGCGTCGACGTGAAGGTCGCCTCCATCGAGGGCCTCGAATGGGGCGAGATGGATTTCCCGCAGGACGTCGAGAACCTGAATCGCCTGTCGAGCGGCTGGACGGCGCCGGCCCGCGCCTAGGCGCCTGATCTCATAGCGATGATGCCTGAAGAATAGGCGCATGTGGCCTGTTGGGCGGCCGTCCTGGCCCCCGCCGATGCGTGGCAACAACTTCGAAAGGCTGGCAACCTTAGCGTCCCGACTTTGCGCGCCTGTGGTGGGCGCCGCCCAGTTGCGGCAGAGGTTCCGTGTCCGACAACGATGAGGCGCTGGTCCCGGAGCGGATCCTCGAGCTCTCCGAGCGACTTTCGACGGCCGCGGCCACCAGCATCGGCGAGATCGCCCGCATCAACCGCGAAGCCAAGATGCTAGCCATCAACGCGCTGATCACCGCCGCGCGCGCCGGCGAAGCGGGGCGTGGCTTCGCCGTCGTCGCCGAGGAGTTCAAGCAGATCTCGTCGCGCATCGACGAGGTGACGGCCGACCTGGAGAGTCAGGTCCAGGGCAACCTGAAGGAGCTCTCCGCGGTCGGCGGGGCGATCCTGGGTCACCTGCGCGGTCAGCGGCTGGCCGACCTGGCGCTCAACGCCATCGAGATCATCGACCGGAACCTCTACGAGCGGACCTGCGACGTCCGCTGGTGGGCCACCGACTCAGCAGTCGTGGACTGTGCGACGGCGGCCACGGACGCGGCGGCCGCGCACGCCAGCAGCCGTCTGAAGGTCATCCTCGACGCCTACACGGTGTACCTCGACCTATGGATTTGCGACGCCCGCGGCCGGGTGATCGCCACCGGCCGGCCCGAGCGCTATCCGCGCGTCGCCGGCAGTTCGGTCGCGAACGCGGCGTGGTTCAAGAACGCCAAGTCCACCGCGTCGGGCCAGGAGTTCGTCGCCTGCGACGTGGATCGCGAAGTGCTGCTGAACGACGCGCCGGTCGCCACCTACGCCGCCGCCATCCGCCGCGAAGGGTCGGTGACCGGCGAGGTCATCGGCGTGCTGGGCATCCATTTCGACTGGCAGCCCCAGGCCCGCGCGGTGGTCGATGGTGTCCGCCTGACCGAGGAGGAGCAACACCGCTCGCGCGTCCTCCTGCTGGACCGCACGGGCCGGGTGCTGGCCGCCTCGGACCGGCGCGGCGAACTCACCGATCGTTTCCAGCTGCCCGCCACCGTGGTCAGCATGGGCAGCTATGCGGATCAGGGCGTGACCGTCGGCTATGCGCTGACGCCAGGCTACGAGACCTACGAAGGGCTGGGCTGGTACGGCTGCATCGTCCAGGAGGAGCGCCGGGCGCACGCCCCGTCCGAGCGCGCGGACGCCGCCTAGCCGGCCACGATCCGCCGGACGAGGTCCAGGTCGGCGGGCTTGTCGACGTCCACCGAGGCCAGGCCGTAGGGCGTCTCCACGATCGCCGCCCGCACCCCGGCCAGTGCGCCCAGCCGCGCCGCCGCGTCCCGGAGGCTCAGGCGACGGGTGATGTAGCGCAGCAGCATCCGCGGCCCCAGGATCTGGGCCATCTTCCACGGCCGCTTGCGCTCGGCCTCCACGCGCCGCCAGAGGTCGATGACGCCCAGGGCGCGGTCGTTGGCCAGGTAGAAGAGGTTGCAGCCCGACCAGTCGCCGTCGGCCAGCTTCAGCCAGGTGCGCTTCGTGCCTGGCGCGGCGGCCTCGACCGTGGCGCGGGCGGCGACCAGGACGGTGACGTCGGCTTCGGCGGGCGTGTCGGCGAGGAAGCGGGCGACCCATTCGGGTCGCAACAGCGCGTGGTCGGCGGTCGTGACCACCAGAGGCGTCCCCAGTCGTTCCGCGCCCGCCCTGACGCTGAGGCTGGGCCCCGCGGCCTCGTCCAGGGCCTCCGCGCCCAGGCGGGCGATCTCGTCGCGGACCTCGGGGTGGCTTGAGATCACCGCGACGCGCGTCGCGCCCGCCGCCCTCAAGGCCGCGACTACTCGCGCCAGCAGGGTTTCGCCGCCGAGCCGGATCAGGGCCTTGTGCGCGGCCCCGCCATAGGCCGCCACCGGGTCCTCGCCGCCGCGCGAACCCGCCAGCACCAGCGCCGAGAAGCCGGTCACGCCAGCGCCTTCTCGTAGAGCCGGTAGGTCTTGTAGACCTTGGCCCCGCCCGCGTCGCAGATCCGGCGCATGGCGACGTTGTCCTCCAGGATCCACGACAGCTCGTAGCGCTCGTAGCCCAGCTCGCGGGCCGCCCGGGCGACCGCGTCGATGAGCTGGAAGGGCAGGAGCTGGCCGCGGCGCGTCGAGGCGAACTTGCGCTTCACACCCATCAGCGGCACCCGGCCGGTCTTCGGTCCCTTCACCTTCAGCCGCCAGAGCAGCTTGAGGAAGCCGAACGGGAACAGCTTGCCCTTCAGGTCGGCGATCGCCTCGTTGATGTTGGGCAGCAGGATCATGAAACCCGCCGGCTCGCCGTCGATCTCGGCGAACCAGGCCAGTCGGGCGTCGATCAGTAGCTTCAGCGTCGTCGCCAGGGCCTTGGTCTCGGCCTCGGTGGTGGGCGTAAAGCCCCAGTTGCCCGACCAGGCGTCGTTGAGGATCCCGGTGAGCGTCCGCACCTCCTCGTCCAGGCGCTTCATCTCCAGGGTGCGCAAGGTGACACCTTCGGGCAGGCCCTTGCGGATGCGGCGCAGGATGGGGGCGGGCAGGTCGTCGGCTACGCTGCAGACATAGGCGAAGATGTCCTTGGCCCTGGCGTAGCCGGCGCCTTCGATGCGGCCCGGCGTGTAGCGCGGGTCGTGGCTCATCATGAACATCGGCGGGTTGTCGTGGCCCTCGACCAGAAGCCCAACCTCCTCGTTGGTCGACAGGTTCACCGGCCCGATGGCGGTCTTGCAGCCCTTGGCCTTCAGCCAGGCCTCGGCGGTCGCGAAGAGCGCGGCGAAGACCTCGGGGTCGTCCTCGGCGGCGATCAGGCCGAAGTGGCCGACGCCCTCCGCGGTCTGCGGGTTGAGGTGGTCGATCTGGGCGCTGATCCGGCCGACGTCGCGGCCGTCCTTCACCGCCAGCCAGAACTGGACGTCGGCGTGCTCGAAGAAGGGATTGCCCTTGGCGGTCAGCGACTCGCCGCGCTCGATGATCAGCGGCGCGATATAGTTGGGGTCGCGCTCGCCCAGCCGCATGGGCACGCGGATGAACCGGTCCAGTTCCGCCTTGGAACCGACCGGGACGATGTGGACGCCCCCCGAGGCCATCATCCCTCCAGATAGAGCAGCACGGTCACCCCGAGCGCCGCGAACATCGCCGGCGCGGCCCAGGCCGCCAGGATCGGCGGCACGGCCCCGTTCTCGCCCAGCGCCGTGAAGGCGCCGTCGAACACCAGGTACAGCAGGCCGGCCGCCATGCACTGGATGATCAAGGTCGCCCCGCCCCCCCGGAAGTTCGCCAGGGCGGCGGGTGCGGCCAGCAGCAGCATCACGAGGCAGGACAGCGGCGCCGCCCAGGCCCGCTGGAGCTGGGTGTCGTAGAAGGTGCGCGGCCGCACCGAGAGGCCGCCGGCGAGCGCCCGGCTGGCCTCGGCGGGGGTCACAGAAGTCTGGCCCTGGGCCAGCGTGCGCACGTCGCTCGGACGCAGGCTCTGGGTCCAGTCCATGGATCGCGCCTGGCCCTCGGTCACACTGGCTGCGCCCAGGGTCTCGAAGCGTGGCTCGACCAGCCGCCAGCGCTCGTTCTCGAAGACGGCGGCCGGGGCGCTGGTGCGCTGGACCAGCCGGCCGGCCTGGTCGCGGCGATAGATGGTCACCTTCTCCAGGCTGCGGCCGTCGGGGTCGCGGGGCACCGCGACGACGATCTCGTCGCCGACGCGGAAGGTCACCGGATCGATGACCTTAGACGGGTCTTTCAGCGAGCTCGCCTGCCACCAGTCGCTCAGGATGGTGTCGGTGCGCGGTGCGATCTGCATGCCGATGGCCAGCTGAAGCAGGGTCAGGACCAGCGCCGCAGGGATCGCCATCATTGTCAGGCGGTAGGCGGAGACGCCCGTGGACCGCATCGCCGTCACCGCACTGTCGCCCGCCAGCTTGCCGAAGGCGAAGAGGGCGCCGGCCAGCACTGCGAGCGGCGCGGCCTGTTCGATCAGGCGCGGCAGGCGCAGCAGGGCGTAGTAGCCCACGCCGCCGGCGCCCAGGTTGCGGTCCAGGATCTCGTTGGTCACGTCCAGCAGGTCGAGGATCTGCAGGACGCCGACCAGCACCAGAAGGGCGATGAGGATCCGCGACCCCATCAGCTTGAGGAGATAGCCGCCCAGGGTCATGCGGCGGCTCCCGCCGCCTTCTTCTTCATGCGCATGCGGGCCATCGCGGCGCCGAGATGCTCCATGAGCTGGCCGATGGGCGTCTCTCCGGGCCGCTTGCGGCTGGTGATGAAGACCGTGAAGGCGATCAGGGCGAAGATCAGGAAAGGCACGCCGACCGAAAGCTCCGCCGACATGCGGCCGCTGGCGGCCAGTCCCTGGCCAAGCTGCACCATGTGGTGGAAGGCGAGGAGGAGCAGACCGCCGACGATGGCGCCGGGCGCGCGTCCACTGCGCTTGGCCGCCAGCCCGAGCGGTACGGCCAGCAGGGGCAGCAGCGGCAGGGAGAAGGCGCGCGCCAGGCGGCCGTAGAGCTCGGCCTTCAACGCCTCCCGCGGGATCGTGGACCGGCCGCTCCGCGCCTGGTCGGCGAGCTCGAACAGGGTCAGCTCGCGCTCGTCGCCGCCGCGAGACCGCAGCAGCTTGGCCGGCCCGGTCATGGGAAGCTGCATGGTGAAGGTCTTGAAGCTCAGGATCTCGGGGCGGCCCTGGTCGTTGAAGCGGAGCTGCTGGCCGTTCCGGAGCTCGAGGCGCACGTTCTGGCCGTCGTTCGTGCGGCGCACCTCGGCCATCTGGGCCGTGGTGACTTCCTCGCGGCCCTTGTCGGTGATCCGGCGGATGAAGATGCGCGAGAGCTGCTGGCCCGCCGCGTCCGCCTCGTCGGTGGTCATGGTCAGGTCCTTGGACGGCGACAGGATCGTCTCGGCGGGGACGAGCCCGTTCCAGCCGGCGTTCTGGGCCGTGTGCAGCACCGCGCGGTAGGCGTAGCGGCTGTAGGGCTGGAGGAAGCCGAAGACCAGCAGGCTAACCCCGGTCAACGCCGCGGCAAGGCACAGATAGGGCGCCGCCAGGCGGGTGAGCGAGACGCCCGCCGCCAGCAGGGCGTCGATTTCCGAGGCCTGGTTCATCCGGTTCACGACGACCACCAGGGCCAGGAAGAAGGCGGCCGGCAGGGTCAGGCCCAGGTAGTGAGGCACCAGGTTCACGGCCAGCTGGGCCACGAATCCGAACCGGTCGCTGGACGCCGACAGCATGTCGAGCAGCCGCAGGATACGCTCGAGCAGCAGCGCGACCAGCGTCACGCCCATCGCCCCTACCATCGGCCAGAAGGCCAGGCGGAGCAGGTAGCGGTCGATGAGACTCAACAGGTCCCCCGGGATGCGGCGGTCATGCCCGCCAGCGGGCGGCGAAATCGGCGGCGAGCGCCGCTGCCTCCTCCTCGCTCAGTGCGACGTGCGAAGCAAGCGCTGGCGGACCTGGCCAGCCCGCATCCTTGAAGGCCCGGCCGCCGTAAAGCCGCTCGCCTTCGTATCGAGGCAGAACGTGGAAGTGGACGTCGGGGTCGACCATCATCAGCATCAGGTAGTTGATGCGCTCGTAGGCCACAGCATTTCGAAGCAGGGCCTCAATGCCATCGACGGCCAGCTTCATGTCGGCGAATGCGGCGGGCGACAAGTCGGAGAACGCTGTCGCCTGGTCCTTGCAGACCAGCACCAACGCGCCGTACGTCGGTTGTTGCGGCCGCACGAGGACCAGCCAATGCTCCGTCTCCGCGACCATCGTACGCGGGTATCCGAACTTGCGGGCGGTCGGGTTCGTCACGATCTGTCCGTGCCAGGTGAGCGGCCAGGCCGCGCGAAGATCATAGGGAGCCGGTCCTGACCATGAAAGGCCGAACGGCCGCATTCGCCGTCGCCGCGGGCCTTCTGGCCGCCAGCCCCGCCCTCGCGGACCAGGGCTGCGCGGGCGTGCGCGCCGCGAACTCCTCCCGACTGGTGGTCCAGGTGGCTGGCGTCCGCCCGGCCGTGGGCGAGGTGGCGATCACCGTCTATCCCGACGACAAGCGCCGTTTCCTCGCCAAGGGCGGCAAGCTGGCGCGCCAGCGGGTGCGGGCGGCCGCAAGCGTGCGCGCCTGCTTCTGGCTGCCCCAGGGCAGCTATGCCGTGGCGGTCTATCATGACCGCGACGGCGACCGCGACTTCGACCGTACGCTGGTGGGCTTGCCAGCCGAGGGCTTCGGCTTCTCCAACGACCCGGAGACCAAGACGGGCCTGCCCTCCCTGTCGGCGGTTCGGTTCCGGGTGGGCCCGGGCGAGCGGCTGGCGCCGATCCAGATGAAGTACCTTCGCTAGCACAGTACGTAGCCGCCCAGGGTCTCGACGGTCATTGCCGCGGTGATTCCGTGCGCCGTGACCTGCGTGCGGAAGCCCGCCCCCTCACGCGCGATGGCGATCTCGTTCCATCGCGCCGGCTGTCCGTGGCCGCCGACCGGCGTCGAGGCGGCCGGGACCGCCAGGATGGGGATCGGCCCGGCCGGACCCGCCGTCCGGGTCATCAGCGCTTCATGGGCGTGACCGTGGAGGACCAGCTCGGCGCCGGTCTCCGCCAGCATGGCCCGAAGGGCCCCGGCGTCGGTCAGCGCCTTGCGGCCCGCCACCACGCCCTGCGCCACGGGATGGTGCAGGAGGACGATTCGAAAGAGGCCCTGTTCCGCGGTCTCGCGAAGCAGCGCTCGCGCCCGCTCGATCTGCGCGGCGCCCAGTGTGCCCTGGGCCAGGTGCAGCGCCGTCGGCGTGGCGGACGAGAGATTGACCAGCGCCACCGGCCCGCGGACGCGCAGATAAGGGAAGCCGCGGTCGTCATCGCCGAGCCAGGGCTTCCAGGGTGCGAAGCTCTTCGGCGCTCCCGCGGCGCTGAGCGCGTCGTGGTTGCCGGGGCTGACCGTGACCTCCGCCTGATCGCCGAGGCCCTCCAGCCAGACGCGGGCGGCCGCGAATTCCTCTGGCGTCGCGAAGTTGATCACGTCGCCGGTTATGACCACATGGTCGGGCGCATGGGCGGCGACGTCGGCGGCGATGGCGTCCAGGACGGCCCGGATGTGTCGCCGCTGCTTGCGCCGCCACGCGAAACGGCTCAGCAGCCGTTTCGAGGCGGCGTCGCGCCAACGGAAGGGCAGGGGCGGCGGCGGGAGCTGCAGGTCCGACAGATGGGCAAGACGGAAGGCGGTCACGAGCTTTCCTAACGGAACGGCGCTCGGTATCAGGTTCCACTGATTTGCGTGAGAGGCGCGCGAGGCTTTTGCAGACCACGGTTCAAACGGCCGCCGCGCCCGCCGGCATGATCCTGGGCGCGGGCGACGTCCGCATATGGGGCATGACAGCGCGCGAACGGCTGCGCCGCACCTTCGCGCGCGCCAAGCTCGGCGTGGTCGAGGCCGCGCCCGCCTCGGGGAATGTGGTGCTGGCGCTGGGCGGCTGGGTCTATGACGAGTCCCTCCTGGCGACCCTGGCGAAGCGGCCCGGCTCGGTCCTGATCGCCGACACCGGCGAGGCGGTGGCCGCCCACGTTCCGGCCGAGCGCGTGGCCGAGGCCGCCGCGGCGCTGGAGCGGGGCGCCGATCCTGGTGGGCTGGAACGCCTGTCCCTGGCCGAACTCGCCTACAACGAGGCCCTGCGCAAGCGCGAGCCCCCGGTCCTGGTTCGGCTGACGGCCGACAACGTCCGCGCCGTGGAAGCCCGCACCTTCGCCGGCTCGTACAAGGGCGTCACCGACGTCGTCACCAAGTACTGGTGGCCCATCCCGGCGCGCATCGTCACCCGTTGGTGCGCCGTGGCAGGTCTGCGCCCCAACCATGTGACTTTCATCGGATTTCTCCTGGTGCTCGCGGCCTTCTGGCTGTTCTGGCAGGGGCAGTTCGGCTGGGGTCTGGTCTGCGCCTGGATCATGACCTTCCTCGACACCGTCGACGGCAAGCTGGCCCGGGTGACGCTGACCTCCTCGGCGATCGGCAACGTCTTCGACCACGGCATCGACCTGATCCATCCGCCGTTCTGGTGGTGGGCCTGGTACGTGGGGTGCTTCGGCGCGGCGGTGGCGCTGGACGGGCCCGGGATCGCGCTGATCGTGATCCTGGCCGGCTACGTGCTGCAGCGGGTGGAGGAGGGCGCCTTCATGCGCCTCTTCGGCTTCCACGTGCATGCCTGGCGGCCCTTCGACAGCTTCTTCCGCCTGATCACCGCGCGCCGGAACCCGAACCTGCTGATCCTCACGCCCGCGTGGCTGCTCGGCTATCCGCAGATCGGCTTCTACCTGGTCGCCGTCTGGACCGGGCTCTGCCTCATCGTCCACGCTGCACAGGTGGTCCAGGCCATGGCCATGCCGCGCGAGCGTGTCGTGTCCTGGCTGTCGCGTTGATCCGCGCTGGCCTCATCTGGAACCAGCACAGCCACCGCAACCGCGGAGCCGGCCGCGCGCCCCTGCCGGAAGACGTCCTCGACATCGTGCCGGAAGAGCCCAGCCACCTGGCAGCCGGTTTGCGCCGCCTGGCCGGCGAGGGCGTGGAGCTGGTGGTGATCGACGGCGGCGATGGGACGGTGCGGGAGGTCCTGACGCGCCTGCCCGAAGCTTTCGAGGGCCGCTGGCCCCGGCTCGCGGTCCTGCCGAACGGCAAGACCAACGCGCTGGCCCTCGACATCGAGACCCCGCTCGGCACGACCCTGGAGGAAATCCTGGCCGCCTGCCAGGCCGGCAAACCCACCAAGCGCCGCCAGTGCCTGGAAGTCATGCGGGCCGGGCAGAGTGAGCCCGAGCGGCGCGGGTTCCTGTTCGGGGTCGGGGCCTTCGTGCGGGCGACGAAGCTGGCCCAGAAGAACCACGGCCGGGGCTTCATCGACGACGCGGCGGTCGGCGTCACCATGGCCGGCGGCCTGGTCCGGACGGTGCTGGGCGGGGCCGGAGACCGCTGGCGGCGCGGCGAGATGGCCAGGCTCGCGATCGGCGCGACCTCGGAGGAGCGCCGTTGGTTCATGGTGATGGCCTCGACGTTCAAGCGCTTCCCGCTGGGCCTCAAGCCCTATGGCGAGCCGCGCGAGGGGCTGAAGGTGCTGTCGGTCGAGGCGCCGCCCCGGCGGCTGCTCCGGGCGCTGCCCAGGATCATCCGCGGCGAGGACACCGCTTGGCTGGAGGCCAGCGGCTATCACCGACACGATGCGGACAGTTTCGACATCTCATTCGAGGGTGACTTCGTCCTGGACGGCGAGCCCTACAAGGGCGGTGACCTGACCGTGCGCCAGGGGCCGTCGCTGGAGTTCGTGATCCCGTGAGCCAAGCGCTCGCCCAGCGCATCGAGGCCGAATTGGCCGCGCCGGCGCCTGAGGCGGTGGTCGCTCTGGCCCAGGCCCTGGCCGACCCTGCCCGCGACGCCGCGATCCTCTACTACGGCTCGACGCTGAGGACGGGCGACCTCTCCGGCATCCTGGACTTCTATCGCCTGACCCGCCGGCCGCACCGGGGGGGCTTGCACGGCCTGGTCGAGCGGGTGCTGTGGCCCGAGGTCAGCTACCACGAAGTCGCCGTCGGCGGGCGCGTCCTGCGGGCCAAGGTGGCGACCCTGCCCCTGGCCGTGTTCCGCAGGGCCGCGGAGGGCCGCACGCTGGACACCACGATCTGGGCCCGGTTCGTGCAGCCTTGCCAGCGGGTGTGGACGGCCGACCCGGAAGCCGCCGCCGCGACGGCGCGGGCCGTGGCCGCCGCCGTGGTCACGGCCGCCCGCTACGCCGCCGCCCTGGGCCCGGAGGAGGGCCCGGCGGACGCCTATTGGCTGGCGCTGTTCCGCAAGACCTACGCCGCCGAGTTCCGGGTGGAGAGCACCGACCGCGCCGACACCGTGATGGCGTCGGGCGGCGACCGCTACGCCGAGATCCTGCCCCTGGCCTGGCGCGAGGGCGGGGTGGTGTTCGGGGGCGAGGCGGCGAGCCTGCGACCCGCGAAACGGGGGCTGCCCGGCTGGACCTGGCCCAACCTGGCGGGCAAGCCGCTCAACGTGGCGCGGATCCTCAAGGCGGCCTTCACCTTCGACGGCGCGGCGCGCTACGCGGCCTACAAGGTCGAGCGGCACACCGGGATCGAGATCGCGGTCACACCCTTCCGCGAGCGCCACCCGTTCCTGGCGGCGCCCGGGGCGTGGATCGAGCTACGCAAGCGTCAGGCGGAGGCGCGGCGGGCCAGTTTGAGCAGCCCGAACTCCTGACCGAGTTGCTCGAACACGGCGAGGACCTGGTCGATCTGTTCCGGCGTGTGGGCCGCGCTGACGCTGGAGCGCAGCAGCGACTTGTTCTCAGGGGTGGCCGGGGGGATCGCGAGGTTGAGGTAGACGCCGTTCTGCAGCAGGGCGTTCCACATGGTCACGGCCATGGCCTGGTCCGGCATCACCACGGCGGTGATCGGACTGGCGTGCGGGCCGACGACGTAGCCCATGTTCCGCAGGCCGTCATAGAGGCGGTCGGCGTTGGCGGCGAGCCGGGTGCGCAGGCCCTTGTCCTCTTCCAGCCGCTTCAGCGCCGTGAGCGTCGAGGCGATCACCGCCGGCGGCAGCGAGGCGGTGAACATGTACGGCCGGCTGACGATGCGCAGCAGGTCGAAATTGTCCTCGTTCGAGACGAGGAACCCGCCCACCGCGCCAAGGCTCTTGGAGAAGGTGCCGACGATGAAGTCGACGTCGTCCTCGACGCCGGCGGCTTCGGCGAGGCCGCGGCCCTTTTCGCCCAGGACCCCCATGGAGTGGGCCTCGTCCACCAGAAGGTAGGCGCCCATTTCCTTCTTGATCGCGACCATCTCCTTGAGCGGCGCGACGTCGCCGATCATGGAATAGATGCCCTCGACGACGATCAGGCTGCCCTTGGCGTCGTCGCCCATGCGGCGCAGGCGCTTGGCCAGGTCTTCGGGGTCGTTGTGACGGAAGCGGATGACTTCGGCGCCCGAGAGCTTGGCGGCGTCATAGATCGACGCGTGGCTGTCCGCGTCCAGGATCAGGTGATCGCCGCGTCCCACCAGGCCGGAGATGCCCCCCAGGTTCGCCTGATAGCCGGTCGTGAAGACCATGGCGTGCTTGCGGCCGTAGAACTTGGCCAGCGCCGTCTCGAGCGCGGTGTGGCCCGCGAAGGTGCCGTTCGCGAAGCGCGAGCCTGTCGTGCCGGTGCCCCATTGGCGCACGGCCTCCGCCGAAGCCTCGATACAGGCCGGGTCGAAGGTCAGGCCCAGGTAGTTGTTCGTGCCAAGCAAGATGACTTGCTTGCCGTCGAGCATGCCCTCGGTGGGGGACAGGACCGCATCGAATCGAACGGCGGACGGATCGGCGCCCGCCGCGCGGATGCCATCCAACGGGGCGCGATAGCCCAGGTGCTTGTCGAGCAGCGACATCCTTAAGCCTTCACCCGCAGCTTGTTGATCAGATCGGAGAGGTCGCCGACCGTTTGTACCGTCGCCAGACGGTCTAGGGGAATCGAGAGGTCGAAACGATCCTCAAGCTCCATGACGATGTTCATCAGCGCAAGTGAATCCACAGCCAGATCACGGGCAATGTCGGTGTCCGGGGTGACCTGAACGCTACGGCCCAGGACCGTCTCCGCCGCTCGCGCGACTTCACGGACGGTCAAATCCGTCGCCAGTTCCACCATGCGCGAGCCCCCCATCGGCTCTCATACTCTTAACGCCAAACGCGTACCTAAGCCTGTCCGGCCGGTTTTTCCACCCGTGCGTCGATGGCGGGTCACAAAACCGCATCTAATGTTTCATCCATGCCGCACTGCGGTACCAGGCCACGGTCGCCGAAAAACCGGCATCGAGGTCGTAGATCGGGGCCGGTATTTCCCCTGGAAGCTCCTCCGGCGCAACCGCCCAGTTCGAATGCAGCAGCTCGCGGGCCTTCGCCGAGGTCAGCATCGGGGTCTGACCCAGCAGCAATGTGAAATCATTTGTGATTCCGATGGCGTGGATCAGGGCCGCCGGGACGGCCGCGAACCGCGGCGTGCGGTCGCAGGCGCGGGCGGCGGCGGACATCAGTTCACGCCACGTGTAGCCGTCCGTCCGGGCGTCGCAGAGCACGATGGGGCGGCTCGACGGCCGCGCTGCAGCAAGCGCCGCGGCCTGCCGGGCGGCGTCCTCCACGTGGATCATCGCCACGCGGCCGGTTTCGCTCAGGACCGGCAGGATGGGGCTGGTGGCGGCAGCCTGGAACACCGGCAACAGCTCCGGATCGCCGGGGCCGTAGATCGCGCACGGCCGCGCGATGGTCAGCCGATCGCCCAGCACCTCGGCCATCGCCCGTTCGCCGGCGTGCTTGCTGGCGCTGTAGTGCGAGAGATGTGGCTCCCGCGCGGAGAGGCTGGAGACCAGCAGCACATGGGGCGCTCTGGCCGCGGCCAGGGCCACGCGCCGCGCGCCGGTGACGTTGACGACGTCGAACGCCACGCGGCTGCGGGCCTTCACCAGGCCGGCGCAGTGGATCACCACGTCCGCGCCGTCGCAGAGCCGGGCCAGGGCGGCCTCGTCGCCCAGGTCGCCGATCACCACCTCCGGGGTCACCTCGCGCCAGAGCGGGTCGATCGGATCGCGCCGGGACAGCACCCGCACGCGCCAGCCGTCGACGGCCAGGGCACGGACGATCTGGCGGCCGAGGAAGCCGGTGGCCCCGGTGACCGCCGCGAGCCGGCCCAGGCCGACCTTGGCGCTCAGGCCGGCTCCTCCTGCTTGAAGGCGCCGGCCAGGAAGAGGGCGCGGGCCTTGGAGCGGCTGAGCTTGCCGGACGAGGTCTGGGGCAGGGTGTTGTGTCCCACCAGCTCGACCCGGGCCTCCACGCCGTGGCGAGCGCGCAGGAGGGCGGCGACGTCGTCGATCAGGGTCTGGCGGGCGTCGGCGTCGCTGGTGCGGGTCTGCACCAGCACCACGAGCTGCTCGCCAGCGTCCTGGTCGATGGAGAAGGCGGCCACGTCGCCACTGCGCAGGCGATCGACCTCGGACTCGGCGGTCCATTCCAGGTCCTGCGGCCACACGTTGCGGCCGTTCAGCAGGATCAGGTCCTTGGCGCGGCCGGTGGGGACGATGTGGCCCTCGGCCAGATAGCCCAGGTCGCCGGTGTCCAGCCAGCCGTCGCGCGACAGCACGGCGGCGGTGGCCTGTGGGTCGCCGTAGTACTCGCGCATCAGGCTGGGGCCGCGGGCGAAGAGCCGTCCCACCCGGCGTTCGGGCAGGGGCTTGCCGTCCTCGTCGCGGACCTCGAGCTCATGGCCCTCGAAGATCCGGCCGCAGCGGACGAAGGCGCGCGAGCGCACGCCGGAGCCCGGCGTCACGGCGCCGTCCTTCTCCATGCGATCCACGTCGACCGTGTCGAAGATCAGGCCCTGGCCCAGCGGCGACATCGACAGGCCAAGGGTCGCCTCGGCCATGCCATAGCTGGCCACGAAGGCGGTGGGCTTGAAGCCCGCGGCGGCATAGCGCTCGCCGAAGGCGGTGAGGGGGCCCGGGCGGACCATGTCGCCGCCGCAGCCGGCGATGCGCCACCGCGACAGGTCCAGGCCCTCACGCGTGCCGTCGCCGCGCTTGGCGCAGAGTTCGTAGCCGAAGCTGGGGCTGTACGAGATCGTGCCGCCATTCTTCGACATCAGGTCCAGCCACAGCAGCGGTCGCCGCACGAAGGCGCCGGTGGGCATCAGGTCGATCGACATCTGCGCCGACAGCGGCATCAGCAGGAACCCGACCAGGCCCATGTCGTGGTAGAGCGGCAGCCACGAGATCGCGCGGTCCTCGGCCGTCACCTGCAGGCCGCCCCGGGTGGACGCCAGGGCGTTGGCCATCAGCGCGCGGTGCGTGCAGAGCACGCCGGTGGGATTGCGCGTGCTGCCCGACGAGAACTGCACATAGCTGGGATCGTCCGGGGTCGGGGCAGGCAGGTCGATGGCATCGGCCTGCGGAAGGTCGGAGACCCGCATGGCGATCCTGGTTCCGGCGGTGTTCGCGGCGTCCTGCAGCCAGGGCAGCAGGCTCTCGGGGCCGAACACGGCGGCGGCGCTGGCGGAGGCCAGCATGCGGCCGATCTGCTCCACATAAGCGTCCCGTCCGCCCAGCGGCGCGGGCAAGGGCAGCGGCGCGGGGGTCACCCGGGCGTACTGGCAGGCGAAGAAGGCCACCACGAAGTCGGCGTCGGTCTCGGCGACCAGGCCCACGCGGTCGTGGGGCTTCAGGCCGGCGGCGAGGAAGCGGGCGGCCATGGCGCGGGCGCGCTCGCGCAGCTCGCCGTACCGGATGGCTTCGATCAGTTCGCCGCGCAGGCCATAGAGGTTGATGCCGGTCGGGCCCTTGGCGGCGAAGTCGAGCGCCTCGGTCAGGGTCGCGAAGCCGTCCCGGTGGAAGGGACGGTCCGGAGCGGTAGGGGTAGCAGTCAAACGTCGCCTTTCAGACTTTCGGGCTCCGGCGGGGAGGTCACCGCAGCTCGCCGATTCCCGTTCTCTCGCAAAATGAACCACAGCATGCCCAGGGCAAGCGCGCCCGCCGCCGCAGCCAAGCCGGCGCCCGCGCCTATAAGGCCGAACTGCGTCACGAGGAAGGGCAGCATGGCCAGGAAGGCGGCGCTGACCGCCAATCTGACGCGGACCGCGGCGCCGGGCTTGCCCAGGGAAATCAACATCGGTTCCAGCGGAAGGGCGAAGACGCCGATCACGGCGGCGCCCACCTGCCAGGTCATCACCGCCGCCGCCGGCTCGAACGCCTTGCCCATCACGAGCGCGAGGACGGTGGGGCCGGCGATGGCGCTGGCGGCCAGCATCACCAGGGCGACGCCGCCGGCCAGCAGGCCGACGTTGCGGGCCAGCCGCCACATGGCGTGGTGCCGTTCCTCGGCGCGCAGCCGGGCCAGCTCGGGGTAGAGGGCGGGCGTCAGCAGCTTGGCCGGCTTGGCCAGGGCGTCGGCCACCTGCCGGCCGACGCGCCAGAAGGCGGCCTGCGACGGGCCGACCATCGCGCCGACGATCAGGGTCGCCACATGGGTGAAGGCCACATCCAGGGTGGTGGCGAGATTGGTGTTCCAGGCAAAGCGCCAGGCGCCGGGCATCCCGGCGGTCAGCGGCCCGCGCCAGGAGAAGTCCTGCAGCAGGCCGCGCTTTTTCAGCTCCATCAGCGCCGATCCGGCCAGGTACAGCCAGCTCCCGAAGGTGGCGACCGCCGTCGCCAGCAGGAAGCCCTCCATCGAGGCTCCGAGCGCCAGGGCCACGACCCCGCCGATCACCCGGATCAGCGAGATCAGCCCCGCCTGCCAGGCCAGGACGTCGAAGCGGTCGAACAGCCGCAGGAGGCCCAGGGGCGTGGCCGAGACCATGAAGGCGATGGAGAGCATGAACAGCGCCGCAGCCGGCGCCTCGTCCGACCCCCAGCCCAGGGCGCCCGCGAAGGCGAAGGCGCCGATCACCCCGATGGCGATGCCCAGCAAGGTGCTGGCGAGATCCAGCAGCAGGCTGAAGCGCAGCACGTGCTGGAAGTCCTTGGCGCGCCCCTCCGCCAGCGGTCGCGCGCCGTAGTGCAGGATGGTCTGCCAGGACTGGAACTTGACCACCTCGCCCAGGAACTGGCCGAAGGCCTGGATCAGCACCAGCACGCCCAGTTCCGCCGCGCCCAGCGCCCGCGCGGCGATGGCCATGAAGGCCAGGCCCAGGACGGCGTTCACGGTGCGCCCGCCCAGCAGGAGGCCGGCGTTGGCCACCACGCGCCGCAGGATCGGCCGAACGCCGGCGATCTGTTCCGCCTGGGAAGCGCTCATGCGCGGAATCGAACTCCTTCGCCGTCGCCCTGGACGGCGCGCCCTCAAGTACCTCCTACCATGGGCTCACGCAAAGCTCGGCGCGACCCGGCCGCACAGGACTCGCGCCTCCGAGCGGCCGGTCCATCCGTAGGAATCGCTACGGCGCCGGCTTGTGGTCGTCGGCGCGCGCGTCATTCTAGGCGCGGCGGTTCAGGGGAATGGGGTGCGTTCGATGCGGAATCTGCTCGCAAGTCTGGCGGCGATGGTCGTGGCGGCGCTCGCCCAGCCGGCCGAAGCCGAGATCCGGGCCCTGATCGTGACCGTCTCGCAGTACACGGCGCCCATTCCCTCGCTGGAGGGGCCGCCGAACGACGCCGCGGCGCTGAAGGCGGTGCTGACCGAGCAGGGCGCCCGCGACATCGTCACCATGAACGACGCACAGGCGACCCGCGCCAGCATCCGCGCCGCGCTGGAGGCGCTGGGCAAGCGGGCCAAGCCTGGCGACTGGGTGATCTTCTACTACGCCGGCCATGGCTCGCAGGCGAAGTCCCGCGACCCCGGCGAGGAGGACGGCATGGACGAGTTCCTGCCGCTGAGTGGGTTCAAGGTGTCCAAACCCGACACCAACCAGTTCATCCTCGACAACGACCTGCATGGTTGGCTGGTCAATTTCTTCCCGACCACCGTGAACGTGCTGCAGATCGCCGACGCCTGTCATAGCGGGACGATGAACCGGTCGCTGGCGGCCGCGACGCCGTTCAAACGCCGCTCGGCGCTGGACAATCCGATGGCCATCGCCCTGCCGCCCAGTCCCGTCGATCCGATGGCGGTGGCGCCGGCGGGATCAAACCCGCCGAACCTCGTCTACGTGGGCGCCGCCCAGGACAACCAGTTCGCGCTGGAAGGCCCGCTGCCGCGCGGCGACTCGCCGCCGCGGGGGCTGCTGACCTACGCCCTGGAAGGGGCGCTGAAGGACCGCCGCCCGAACGGCCGGCTGGCCGCGGACGCCGACGACGACGGTCATCTGTCGCTGGCCGAACTGGCCTCCAGCCTGGAGAGCCGCACGCGGGAGCTGTCCAGCACCCAGCAGTGGTCCAGCGCCGCGGTGCCGGCGCGCAACGAGCGCAGCGTCATCTTCCAACCGCTGAAGGCGCCGCCTGCGGACGAGCGACCGATCGAGGTGAAGCCGGCCGACGAACAGGCCGCCGACCTGCTGGGCGGCAAGGGGCCCTGGGCTTCGATCCCGCGCGGCACGCCGGACCTCACCTGGAACGCCAAGGAGGGTTGGGTCACCGACAGCCGCGGCGACCGCGTGGCCGAGAATGTGACCAGCGACGCCCAGCTCACCGGCGTGATCATGAAGCGCCGCGCCGTGGGCCAGCTTGCGGCCTCGGCCAACGAGCGGCAGCTCAAGGTCGACATCGGGCCCAGGCCCAAGGGCCAGCTCTACAAGAATGGCGAGAGCGTCGACCTGGCCGTGACCCACCGGGGCGGCGAGGCGTGGCTGACCGCCTTCAACCTTGCCGGCGACGGCACGGTGCAGATGCTCTACCCGCTGGATGGCGACGGCGACGGCCTGATGGTCGCCGGCCAGACGCGGGTGGTGATGGCTCGCACCAAGGCCGCGCCGCCGTTCGGGGTCGACAACGTGGTCGCCATCGCCACCCCCACCGAGCCCAAGGTGCTGCGCGCAGCCCTGAAGCGCATCGACGGCAAGCGCGACGCCATGGTCGCCTCGGGGCTGGTGCGCGACGAACTGGACGCCGCCAAGGGTCGGGCGGCGATGGCGCTGGGCGAGCTCTACACCGGCCGCTAGGTCGTCAGGGCTTGGCCTGCTGCTCGACGTAGGCGTCCAGCGCGGCCCGGGCCTGGGCCGCGCAGCCGCCGGACTGGACTGAGAGAATCGCGTCGAGGGTCGTGAGCGTCGTCGGATCGGGGCAGACGCCCGAACGCCGGGCCCCGAACGTCGAACCGGTGGGCGCCGGGGCGACCAGGACCTTCAACGCCGTCAGCCGCGCGGGATCGGCCTGGGCGCCGGCCCGGGGGACCGCCGCGCCGCCGGCGCCGCCGCGAAGCAGGCTGACCGAGCCGCTGGCGGACATCAGGGTCGCCGTCTGGCCGACGCCGAGCGGCACGCGCTCTCCGGCGCTGACCTCAAGGCCGGGCTTCACGGATGGGTCGGAAGATTTGACTACGACGTAGTCGGCGGCTTGGGCCACGCCGGCCAGGCCGGCAGCGAGCATGAAGCCCAGGATCGTCTTGCGCATAACCGCTCCTCAACCCCCAAAACCCGGGGGAGTGATCTAGTCTCGCGGCCGCCGGGTCAAGGGTATGCGCCCTTGGGGCGAAGGATTCCCCTAAAGCAACCGCGCCGCGGCCAGCCGAGCCACCGCCTGGGCGCGGTTCACGGCGCCCAGCTTCCTGCGGCCGTTGTCGACATGGAACCGCACCGTGGTCTCCGAGAGGCCCAGGATCACCGAAATCTCCCAGTCGGACTTGCCCTCGGCGACCCAGGCCAGGGCGTCGCGCTCGCGGTCCGTCAGGCGCACTTCCTCGTCGGGGGAGGGCGGGGCGGCGAAGGTCATCAGCCGCTCGGTGAGCATCAGGCCGGCGAGCTGGAGCGCGAGCGCGTCGTCGGGCGACAGGTCCGGCTCGCGGAAGCCCAGGTGCAAGGAGGTGATCGTGCGGTCGCGGCCGTAGGAGGTGGCGCAGACGGCGTCGCCGATCCCGGCCTCGCTCATCGCCTCCCAATAGGTCCCGTAATGGGCCTTCTCGCGGGGGGCGAAGTCGGTGAAGCGGTAGCGGGTCATGCCGCCGCGGATCGCCTCCAGCAGCGGGTTATTCTCGAAGCAGACGTAGTCGAAGGCCGGCGTGCCCGCCCGCCAGGTCTCGGGCGCGATCCGCGACACGATCCCGCCGGCGGCGAAATGGGCGGCCGAGGTGAGGGGCATGACGGGCCGTCGATAGATGCGCGTCTGCAGGTACGAAGCGCCGAGGCCGCCGAGCGCGGAGAAGAATCCCTCGCTCGCCGCCTGAGGAGTCGGCGCGGACAGCGCCACCTCCGCGATCGCGAGCGCTCGCCTCAACATCGGAACTTGAATTCCACCCCACCCCAATACTCGCCGATCTTAGCAATTCTGGCGCCGGTTTGTAATGGCCGTGCGTCAACCCCTCGTTTTCGAGAGGCGCCCAACGCCCAATCGTTCCGCAACACTGACCTGGGGTGGCCGCTGAATTGGCATGGCGGGCCCAACCTCAGGTGTTGGGAGTGGTGCGATGAAACCTTTGCTTGGCTTTGAACGCGGCAGATTGGCCAGCGTGGCCGCGGCCGCGGCGATTGTCCTCGCGGGCGCCTTCTCGGCCGCCCCGGCGCACGCGCTGAATTTCTACCAGAACTACTTCGTGGAGCCGACGTACGACATCCGTTCGATCGTGTTCCTGCAGTACACCGGCGGCGGCGGCGGTTCGACGAACAGCTTCGACGCCTTCGCGCCCTCGACGTTGATCACCGATCCCTTCCTCAAGACCGAGGCGATCACCGACACCTACTTCCTGGGCGTCAGCGACTTCGGCGACAGCGAGTCCGGCGAGGATCACCTGGTCCTGGCGCTGGACGACGGCTACGCGGCGGGCCTCCTGGGCTTCGACTTCACCGACCTGTTCCCGGCCTTCGACGAAGGCGAACTGATCGCGGCCCTCGATCTGCTCAACACGCCCGACAACGACAACGCCGCCGAGAAGGACGCGGCCTACGACCTGATCGGCAGCTTCTCCGACCAGGTGCGGGGAAACGGCGGGACCTTCGGCTCGGTCGACACCTTCAGCCTCGTCGGTTTCTCGACCGCCTCCGCGGTCGGCGTCGGCGAATCCAGCATCACGGTCGTGCCCGTGCCGGAGCCGGCCACGTGGGCTCTCCTCATCACGGGCTTCGGCGGCGCCGGGGCGATGCTCCGCCGGCGCCGCGCCAAGGACACCTTCGTAGCGGCCTGACACGGCAAGCTGCGCAGGGACCGCGGCGGGTGGAAACCGTGTCTGACCACCCGCCGCGGTCGATATTCCAAGAGGCCGGAAGACGCGCCTTGCCAAAGGCGCGTTTTTGCGTATTTTCCGCGCCCTCGCCGCCGGCCCCTCCAGGGTGTTCGGGGCACGGCGGGTGCATAGCTCAGTTGGTAGAGCAGCTGACTCTTAATCAGCGGGTCGTAGGTTCGAATCCTACTGCACCCACCACTTCCTTCCTGTGAAAACAAGAAGTTAGCTGGTGACCGCCCAGCGAGGCGGAGGCTGCCGTCTTTCGGAGATGGCAGTCCGCGGCCAGGTCGCGCTGACCGGTCGCCCTTCCTGAAATCCCTTGCGACGCCTCAGGCGACCGATCACTCGTCCGCGGGACTGGCGCGTCGTCAGCGCGAGGGCGGATATATATTCACTAACGTGAGAGGGAAGATTGACTCCGAACGGCTCAGGTCGCAATCCTGGGTCCATAGCCCGGCGCGAATGACCGGTGCGGACAGGGAGGAGGGGACGATGAGAGCGCTTCCATGGCGTCGGTTTGCGCAGCGACGCTGGCCGCCGGCGTGATCAGCCCGACCTATGCCTATACGCAGGCCTACACCAACGTGAACGCCACCTTCGCGGTGGCGTTCGGGCAGGCGACCGTGGCGGCCTACGTCGAGAATCTCTTCAACAGCCGCAAGATCACCTACGTGCATCCCGAGGCGTTCATCGCGAGCCGCTTCGCGGAGCAGCGCCCGCGCACGTTCGGCGTTCGCGTCGGATACGACTTCTAGACCATGGCGCCTCCTCCCGCGTCGGTCGTGGCGGACTCCCCCGGAAGCTCCGCCGCGGCGCTGCAGCCGGCGAAGGGCGCGTGGCCCGTTCTGGCGATCCTCTGCTTCGTCTATGTGCTGAACTTCCTGGACCGGCAGCTCCTGTCGATCCTGGCCAAGCCCATCCAGGATGAACTGGGTGTTTCCGACGGCCAGCTCGGGCTGATCGGCGGGCTCTATTTCGCGCTGTTCTATTGCCTGATCTCGATTCCCGTCGGCTGGCTGGCCGACCGGACGAACCGGACGCGGGTGCTGGCCCTGGCTTGTGGCCTCTGGAGCGCGGCGACCATGGCCTGCGGCCTGTCGGCCAACTATCCGCAGCTCGTCCTCGCCCGGATGACGGTGGGCGTCGGAGAGGCGGGCGGCGTGCCGCCCTCCTACGCGATCATCACGGACTATTTCCCCCCGGGACGCCGCGGCACGGCGCTGGGTCTGTTCAACCTCGGCCCGCCGATCGGCCAGGCGCTCGGCGTCGCCTTCGGGGCGGCCATCGCGGCGGCCTACAGCTGGCGAGCGGCTTTCATCGTCCTGGGCGCGGTGGGCCTGGTGGCCGCGGCGGTCGTGCTGTTTGGGGTTCGCGAGCCGGTGCGCGGCGGCCTCGACCAAGTGGCCGGACAGCCGCCGAGGCCCGCGGGCGGCCGGTCCGGCTTCTGGCCGACGGTGCGCATGTTCTTCTCGACGCCAACCCTGCTTCTGGTCGCGCTCGCCAGCGCGGCGACCCAGGTCATCACCTACGGCGCCGGCAACTTCACGACGCTGTTCCTGATGCGTGAGAAGGGCATGACCCTGCCGGACGTCTCGCTCTGGTACGCCCTGGTGGTCGCCGTCGGCATGGGCGGCGGCATCTACGCCTCGGGCCGGGTGATCGACCGGTTCACTCGGATATCGAGGGCCGCCTACGCGACCGTGCCGGCCCTGTCGCTGTCGCTGGCGGTCCTGCCCTACATCGCCTTCGTCTGGGCGCCGAGCTGGCCGCTGGCGCTGGCGTTCCTGCTGGGGCCGACGTTCCTCAACTACTTCTACCTCTCCTCGGCGGTGGCGTTGGTCCAGGATGAGGTCGCCCCCGAACAGCGGGTGCTCTCCGGAGCCCTGCTGCTGCTGGTCATGAACCTGATCGGCATGGGCGTGGGCCCGACCTTCGTCGGCATGGTCAGCGACGCCCTGAAGGCCAGCCATCCGGAAAATTCGCTGCAGCTCGCATTCTACGCGCTGACGCCGGTCTATGCCGTCGCTGTGGCCCTGTTCCTGGCCCTGGCCGGCGTGCTCCGGAGGGAAGAGGCGCGCCGATGATCGACGGAGCCATGCAGCCCTTCGCGCTGACGCTCGACAGGTTCCTGGCGCATGCCGCCAAGTGGCGTCCGACCTCGGAGGTGGTGACCGCCCGTGAAGATGGCGTCGTGGACCGGATCGGCTATGGGCCCCTGATGGCGCGCAGCCGGCGGATCTCGGCCGTGCTGGCCGGACTGGGCGTGAAGACCGGCGACCGGGTCGCGACCCTGGCCTGGAACACCCAGGCTCACTTCGAGGCCTGGTACGCGATCATGGGCATGGGCGCGGTGTGCCACACCTTGAATCCGCGCCTGACCACGGATGACCTGGCCGCCATGGTGCTGCGTTCGGGCGCCACCCTCGCGATCGTCAGCGCCGACCTGTCTGGGCTGGCGCGCAAGATCGCCGAGCGGGTTCCGCAGGCGTTCCGGCTGCTCGTGATCGATGGTCCGGCCGATGGAGGCGCCGTCGCGCTGGAGCCGCTGATCGCCGCGGCGGCGGACGGATTCCCCTGGGGCCAGTTCGATGAAACCGCGCCCTGCGGCCTCTGCTTCACCTCCGGCACCACGGGGGCGCCGAAGGGCGTGACCTACACCCATCGTTCCAGCTTCCTGCACACGCTGCGGGCGCTGCAGGTGGACGGGATGGCGATCTCGGGCCGCGACAGCCTGCTGGCCGTGGTGCCGATGTTCCACGCCAACGCCTGGGGCCTGCCGTTCGCGGCGCCGGCGGTGGGCGCGAAGCTGGTCCTGCCGGGACGCAACGCCGACGGGGCCAGCCTGGCGCGGTTGATTCGGGCCGAGGAGGTGACGGTGGCGGTGGGCGTGCCCACCGTGTGGCTGGGTCTCCTGGAGCACGTTGAGGCCGAGGGGGGCGAGGTCCCGAGCCTGCAGCGGATCGTGGTCGGCGGCGCGCCGATGCCGCCGGCCCTGATGGCCCGGCTGGAGGCGCGCCTTGGCGTTGTCGTACAGACGAGCTGGGGGATGACCGAACTGTCGCCGTCCGGGACGGTGGCGGCGGCTGGCGATCCGGTGCGCGCCGCCGCGCAGTCCGGACGGCCCGCGGTGGGCGTCGACCTCATGGTGGCCGACGCCGAGGGCCGGCCGCTGCCCCAGCAACGGAATACCGAGGGCCACCTTTATGTGCGCGGGGCCGCGGTGGTCGAGCGCTACTTCGGCGAGGAGAGGCCCGCCGTCGACGCCGACGGCTGGTTCGCCACCGGCGATCTGGCGCGCATCGACGATGAGGGCAATCTCAGCATCACCGGCCGCGCCAAGGACCTCATCAAGTCGGGCGGCGAGTGGATCAACCCGGCCGAAATCGAAGCGGTGGTGAGCGCTCTGCCCGAGGTGTCCCTGGCCGCCGTGATCGGCCGGCCCGACGCGAAGTGGGGCGAGCGGCCGATCCTGCTGGTGGAGCTTCGCGAGCCCGGCGGCCTGACCGACGCCGCCCTGCTGGAAGCCCTGACGGGCCGGGTCGCCAACTGGTGGATCCCGGACGAGGTTATCCGCGTGGAGAGCATGCCGCTGGCCGCAACGGGCAAGATCGACAAGCTTCGGCTGCGCGCCGTCTATGCCGCCCCGCCCGGCGCCCCGGAGCCTTGACCCTCGCCGCCCCCCGTCGAAGGCGTGCCGCGTGCCCGACAGCCTGAGACCCTGCGGGTCGTGCTAGACGATCGCCTTCGAGAGGCGCAGCCAAAGTTGCTGATCGAAGTCCTTGTCCGGAGCCGCTTGGCCCATGCGGACGACGACCAGCCTTTTGCCCGGAACGACGTAGAGCTTGCGGTCGAGGGCCCCCAGGGCGACCACGAGATCGGCCGGCGCGGCCGGAATCAGCGGGCCCTCGGTGCGGTTCGCCAGAGGGCGGATCGCATAGGCGCTGCCGTTCAGCCACCAGAGACGTCCGTAGGCGGGGTTGGTCCGGGAGCGGGCGAAGATCGCCTTCAGCCCGGCCTCGGAGACGATCCGCTTTCCGCTACGGGCGCGACCGTCGTCCAGCACGAGCTGTCCGAACGCCGCGGCGTCTCGCGGACTGGTGACGAGGCCCGTCGGGTTGCCGACGTCGCCAAAGGCCGCCGGGCGCTTGCGCCATGCGGTGTTCGTCATCCCGGCGGGCGCGGTCAGCCAGTCATGGGTGATCGTCTCCAGCGGCTGCCTGGCCGCGGCGGCCAGCACACGCTTCGTCACGGCATAGGCTGGGGTGTTGTAGAAAAAGACCGAGCCGGGCGGCGCCAGGTAGTCCAGCTTCTCGCCAAGGCCTGAGTTCATGGTCAGCAAGTGGACCACCCGGATAGCCCGCTCCTGCTCGGGCGAAGCCTTCGACCAGCCGGCGCCAACGTAGTCCGAAACGGGCGTCTCGACGTCGAGCATGCCCTTGTCGACGGCGATCGCGGCCAGCACGGCCGCGAAACTCTTCTGCTGCGAGGCCACATCCTCCAGCAGCGCGCCCTCGGACGTGGTCTCGTAGGCGGCCGTGGCCCGGAACTGGCCGGCGTCGGCGGGCAGCGGCCAATTCCTCTCGGCCAGCGTCTTGCGGTCCTGGATGACCAGGAAGCCCGTGGTCTTCTGGCCCTGAACGTACTCGATTACGTCCTGCATGGCGGCGGAGAGCGAGCCGGCGGCCATGGCGGGGGCGGCGACCAGGGCGCCGGCGCCGGCCATCAGGCCTCGGCGCGAAAGGGGTAGCGTCATCCGGCGACTCCAGCTCTGCAATTCAACTCCGGCCGTTCCTCAGCGGGCGCGGCGGATGGCGAGGATAAGGAGGCCACCGGCCGCCGCCGCCACGCCAGCGGCGAGATAGAGCCATGCATAGCCGCTGTAGGTCTGCAGCAACACCGCCCCAAGCAGGGGGGCGAACATCTGGGGCAGGGTGTTGGCGAGGTTGCTCAGGCCCAGGTCCCGTCCGGCGTCATGGGCCGAAGGCAGCACTTCGGTGATGAGCGCGGCGTCGACGGCGGTGAAGAGCCCGTAGCCGGCGCCGAAAACAGCGAAGGCGCCGGCCATCAGCCGCCAATCGGCGCTGAAGGCGAGCAGGATGGCGGCCGCGGCCACCAGCAGCCCTGCGGCGAGCACGAACGCCTTGCGCCGCCTGAGGTGGTCGGACAGGAACCCTCCGGCGAGGCTGGCGGCGACCTGCACCAGGCTGGACCCGATCACGAGCAGGCCCAGGAGCGCCTCGGGCGCAAGCCCGCCGGGCGGCGCGCCGCGGTCCTGGATGTTGAAGAGGGTGAACAGCGATACGATCGTGATCGCCGCCTGGACGAGCAACCGTGAGAGCCAGGCGACCGCGAAGTCGCGGGTGAGCCGGAACGGCCGCAATTTCGCAGCCTGCCGCGGGCGCGCGAGGCGAAACACGCCCGGTCCGGTGGGCGTCTCGCGCGCCAGGAGCAGCACAGGGATCGTGGCGGCGACCAGCAAGCCAGCGATGACCGCATAGCGGACGCTATCCTGCGGCAGCGCCACGCCGACGAGCAGCGCGCCGGTCATGGCTCCGGCCGGCGGCGCGAGCCCGATGAACGCCGCGGCCCGGCCGCGCTGCGCCGGAGGGACCTGGTCCGCCAGCAAGGCCACCAGCGGCCCGAACAGCAGGTTGAGGCAAAGCTGGAACAGCAGGACGCCGCCCACCAGCTCGGGGGTCGCATCCGCCCGCATGATGACGAAGCAGGAGGCCGCCGTGCCGGTGGCGCCGATGATCAACCAGGGCCGCCGCCGTCCGAAGCGCGAGCGCGTGCTGTCGCTGAGCGCGCCGGCCAGGATGTTGGCGCCCCCGGCGACAAGCGCGCCCCAGAACCCGACCTGCGCCAGGATCCAGGCCTTGTTGTCCGGGTCGATGGCCGCGGCCTTGAGCGGCGCCAGTATTGTGAGCAGCGGCATGAACGACAGGAAGGCGCCCACCTGGGCGATCGCGAGCGCGGCCAGGAAAGCGCCGCTGGCGGCTTGCGGTCGCGGGGGGACATCTGCAAGGAAAGCGCTGGACACGGCCGACATCCTGGTGCGGTCTGCGGCCCCGCGCAATCGCCCCCCGCGCGGGGGACGGCGCGGGCCGCCACTCTCATCCCGGCGCGGGAGACCCGATGAGCGCGGTGACGATCTACGACGTGGCGGAGCGCGCCGGCGTCTCCATCAAGTCGGTCTCGCGGGTGTTGAACGGCAAGCCCAACGTCACCGAGGCATTGCGCCGGAAGGTCGAGG
Source organism: Phenylobacterium sp. (assembly GCF_004297125.1). Lineage (GTDB taxonomy): Bacteria > Pseudomonadota > Alphaproteobacteria > Caulobacterales > Caulobacteraceae > Phenylobacterium. The sequence continues at coordinate 218,603 of NZ_SCVD01000024.1, forward strand.
AGGCCGCAGACGCCCTCGGCTATCGCCCCAGCCTCTCGGCGCGCGGGCTCGCCGGAGGCCGATCCTATATCATCGCAGCGCTGGTCGACGCCGAGCTTACGGTCGAGCACTGGCGCTCGGGGCGCGGCAACGACTACCTGAGCAGGATGGAGCTCGGCGCGCTCATGGAATGCCGCCAGGCGGGTTGCCACCTGCTGGTCGAGCTGGTGGATGTGGGTTCGGCCACGCTCGAGCGGGACATCCTGGCGATGGTGTCGTCGCTGCGGCCCGACGGGCTGATCCTGACTCCACCGGTGTCGGACTGCGCCGTCGTGCTGGACGCCCTCGACAGGCGCGGCGCGGCCTATGTGCGGCTCGGGGCCGAGACCGAGCCGTCGCGCGGTCGACGCGTCTACATGGACGACCACCGGGCCGCCTATGACATGACGACCTACCTCGCCCGGATGGGGCACAGGGACATCGGCTTCGTCGTCGGCAGCCCGCGCTACGCGGCAAGCCGCGCGCGGCGCGAAGGCTTCGAGGCGGCGATGGCGCGGCACGGCCTGCAGGTGCGGCCCGAATGGATCGCCGACGGCGACTTCACCTTCGCGTCGGGCTTGGAATGCGGGGCCCGGATCCTCTCGACCGACCCGCGGCCCACGGCCATCTTCGCGAGCAACGACGATATGGCCTTCGGCGTGATCCAGGCGGCTACTCGACTGGGCCTGTCGACGCCCGGCGACGTGTCGATCGCGGGGTTCGACGATGCGCCCGGCGCCCAGTTCTCCGTGCCCCAGCTGACCACCGTGCGCCAGCCCGTCGCCGAGATGGCCGAGGCCGGGGCGCGGATGATCATCGCCAATGCCCAGGACGCCGCGCACGAGGCTCCTCGCGTCCGCGAGGTGGCCTATGTGCTGATCGGCAGGGACTCGACAGCGCCGCCTGCTGGCCGCCCCCGGACCTGAATCCCCAAGGAAGGCGACAGCGCCCCGCTATTCACCCGCCAGCCGTAGGCGTTCGGATGGTAGCGTTACCGGTATTTGTTGACAGCGCTGTCATTACACGCGAGGGTTTCATTGTCACAACGGCCGCGACCACAGACGGCCGGGAGGAAACACCCATGGTCCCGCCTGGCAGCCGCCTGGGCGCGCGGTCGTTCGCCGCCGCTTCTTTCGTCCCCACCTGGCGCGGCGAGCGCATCGCCGCGCCGTCCTTTTCCTGCGCCTGAACGGCCTTCCGATGGGGCGAAGGTTCTTGCGGGGCGCTTGCGTGGCCACGGTCGCGACGCTGGGGTTCGCCCCGGCGCAGGCCGCCGCCCCCGTTGAGGCGGTGCATCCGGAGTCGTGGCCGGCGGCGCACAGCCGCGGTCTGGTCGACCCCCGTACGGAAGCCTTCGTCGACGAGCTGATGGGCCGTATGAGCCTGGAGGAGAAGGTCGGCCAGTTGATCCAGGCCGACGTGGGCTCGATCCGGCCCGAAGACCTGCGTGAGTTCCCTCTGGGCTCCATCCTGGCCGGCGGCGACAGCCCGCCGCTGGGCGCGCCCGATCGTTCGCCGGCGCAGGCTTGGCTGGCCACGGCCCGCGCCTTCCGAACCGCCGCAGCCCAGGCGCGGCCCGGCCGTCCCGCGATTCCGCTGATTTTCGGGGTCGATGCGGTGCACGGGAACAACAACGTGGTGGGCGCCACGATCTTCCCGCACAACATCGGCCTGGGCGCGGCGCGCGATCCGGACCTGATCCGCGATATCGGCCGGGCGACCGCCAACGAGGCCGCCGCCGTCGGCATCGACTGGACGTTTGGCCCCACAGTCGCCGTCGTCCGCGACGACCGCTGGGGCCGGACCTACGAGGGCTATTCCGAGGATCCGGAGGTCGTGGCCGGCTACGCCCGCGCCCTGGTGACGGGCTTGCAGGGGACGCCCGCCCAGTGGCCTTCGCTGCAGGCCGGGCGCATCGCCGGCTCCGCCAAGCACTTCCTGGGCGACGGCGGTTCCGCCAACGGCCGGGACCAGGGCGACAACCTGTCGAGCGAGGCGGAACTCGCCCGCCTGAACGCTCCGGGCTACGCCGCGGCCATCGACGCCGGCGTCATGACCGTCATGGCCTCCTTCTCCAGCTGGCGGGGCGTCAAGCTGCACGGACACCGGGGGCTGCTGACCGATGTGCTGAAAGGCCGGATGGGCTTCGACGGCTTCGTCGTCGGGGACTGGAACGCGCACGGACAGGTGCCCGGCTGCACCACCGAGAGCTGTCCCCAGGCGGTCAACGCCGGGCTCGACATGCTGATGGCCCCCGACAGCTGGAAGGGGCTCTACCGCAACACTCTGGCCCAGGCCCGTTCCGGCGAGATCCCAATGGCCCGGCTCGACGACGCCGTCCGCCGCATCCTGCGGGTCAAGGCGAAGGCGGGGCTGTTCGGCGTCCGGCCGCTGGAGGGCAAGCTCGAGCTGGTGGGCGCCCCGGAACACCGGGCGCTGGCCCGCCGCGCGGTGGCCGAGTCCCTTGTGCTCCTGAAGAACAATGGCGGCGTGTTGCCCATCTCCGCGAAGGCGAGGGTGCTCGTGGCCGGCGACGGCGCGGACAATGTCGGCAAGCAGGCGGGCGGCTGGACGCTGAGCTGGCAGGGGACCGGCAACAAGCCTGCCGACTTCCCGAATGCCCAGTCCATCTGGGAGGGCGTCCGCGACGCGGTGGCGGCTGGCGGCGGGCAGGCGGAACTCAGCCCCGACGGCCGGTTCGCCACCCGGCCCGACGTGGCCATCGTGGTGTTCGGCGAGGATCCCTACGCGGAGTTCCAGGGCGACCGCGCGACGCTGGAATATCAGCCCGGCGCCAAGTCCGACCTCGCCCTGCTGCGGAAACTGAAGGCGCAGGGTGTGCCGGTTGTGGCCGTCTTCCTGTCCGGGCGTCCGCTCTGGGTGAACCCGGAGTTCAACGTCGCCGACGCCTTCGTGGCCGCCTGGCTCCCCGGCAGCGAAGGCGGGGGAGTGGCGGACGTGCTGGTCGGCGATGCGCGCGGCCGCCCGCGGAGCGACTTTCGCGGCAAGCTCTCGTTCTCCTGGCCCAGGCGCGCCGATCAGTTCAGCCTCAATCGCGGCGACGCCCGGTACGACCCGCTCTTCGCCTACGGCTACGGCCTCACCTATCGCGACTCACGCACAGTGCCGCAGCTCCCGGAGATCTCCGGCGTCGCGGCCGTGGCCGAGAACGTCGACCGCTACCTGGCGGGTGGGCAGGTCGTGGCGCCGTGGCGGCTGGTGCTGCGGGACGCCGGCGGTGACGAAGCCGTCCCCGGGGCGGGGGCGGGGGCCTCGCCGCAGGGCGCGCTGGCCGTACGGCTGGTGGATGCCGCGGGCGTGCAGGGCGCGGGGCGCGCCTTGGCGTGGACCGGCGAGGGGCGGGCGGTCTTCGCCGGCCCCGAGGTCGACCTCAGGCGCCAGGCGAACGGCGACATGGCCCTGCTGGCGACCTATCGGGTGGACCGGCGGCCCACCGGCGCCGTCCGGCTGGGGATCGGCGGGGCAAGCGTTCCGCTTCAGGGCCTGCTCGGCGCCGCGCAATCCGGCGAATGGCGCACGATCAAGGTCAGGCTTTCCTGCTTTCGGGCCGGCGGCGAGGACCTCGCCGCGGTGACGTCGCCGGCGTGGATCGAGGCTTCGGGAGGACTTGAGCTCGCCCTGGCCGAACTGCGGCTCGCGCCCAACCAGAACGACGCGGTCTGCCCATGAGCGGCGCGGTCATCCTCGACGAATTTGACGCGGGCGCCAAATTGGCTGGGCGACCGCGGCGAGATAGTGACGGTGTTGTGAAAAACTATGATCTTCCAATTGACGAGGTAAGATCGCCGATGATATCGCTACCATAATATGTTCATAAGCTTTCGGAGCCTCCATAAAAGTCATGGGAGGAAAGAATGCTGCGCTGCAATAATAAATCGGATCGATTTGATCCCATAAGACGGGGGAATATCCATGGACCGGCGTAGTTTCCTGCGTACATCTTCATCCGTGCTCGCGATCTCGACGGTGTTGCTTTCCGGTGCGGCCGTCGCCCAGACCAAGGATGCCGCGCCTGGGGAGGTCGAAGAGATCGTTGTCACCGGCTTCCGGGCCTCTCTGGAGGCGGCTCTGGACATCAAGCGCAGCAACAGCGGCGTCGTTGATGCGATCGTCGCCGAGGACATCGGCAAGTTCCCCGACACCAACCTCGCCGAGTCGCTGCAGCGGATCCCCGGCGTCGCCATCGACCGAACCAACGGGGAGGGCGCCGAGGTGACCGTGCGAGGCTTCGGCGGCGGCTTCAACCTGGTGACGCTCAACGGGCGGAACATGCCGACCGCCAACGTGCAAACGGTTGGCGGCGACCAGGACGCCGAGAATATCGACGCCACGAGCCGCTCCTTCGACTTCTCGAACCTGGCTTCGGAAGGCGTCAACATTCTGGAAGTCTACAAGACCGGGCGTGCGGCCATCCCGTCCGGCGGCATCGGCGCCACGATCAACGTCCGCACGCGCAGGCCATTCGACGCCGCCGAGGGGCTGAGCGGCAGCTTCGGCATCAAGGGGCTGTACGACACGGGCGTGGAGGAAAGCCTCAAGGACGCCGACAAGATCACGCCGGAGGCCTCAGGTCTCGTGAACTGGAACGACCCGGGCGGAGTGTTCGGCGTCACGGTCTTCGGCAGCTATCAGAAGCGCAACTTCACCAGCCGAAGCGCCACCTCCAACGAGTGGAACATCCGCACGCTGGCCGACTTCCTGAATCCCGCCAACGGCTTCGTGCGCAACAACAACGCGACCCAGATCACCGGCGCCCCGTCGGACCCCAGCGTCCTCGTCGCAATTCCCAATGACAGCCGCTACCATTTTGCGGAAGGCCAGCGCGAGCGGCTCAACGGCCAGGCCTCGTTCCAATTCCGGCCGGCTGAGAACCTCGTCCTGACCGCCGAGGGCTTCTACGCTCGCAACAAGGCGAGCGAGCACCGGAGCGATCAGACCAACTGGTTCAACCGGCCCTTCGACCGGGTGGTGTTCGACGACAACCCGGTGGTGGCGACGGCAGTGTTCCTGCAAGAGACCCTCAGCGGCACGAAGGACATGGGGTTCGAACAGCAGTTCCGGGCCAATACCGACACTGTTCAGTCCTATGCGCTGAACGGCGCCTGGCAGGTCAGCGACAGGTTCGCCGTCACCGTGGACGGACACATCTCGAAGGCCAAGAGCAAGCCTGGCGGCTCGAATGGAACCAGCTCGACCCTGGTGGCGATCGGCGCCCCGGTGGTCGCGGCCCATTCGGTGGACTTCAGCGGCTCCGTTCCGATCCAGAGCCCGACGATCAACGACGCCGCCCCGCGTGGCAACGGCAACGGCCGGCTGGATGCCGGCGACTTGGGCAGCCAGGTCGGGCGGACCTTTTCCCAGCGGCAATCGCAGGAAATCAAGGAGATCCGGGCGGACGCCGTCTGGGACATCGACGACGGCGGCAGCCGCTTCGACTTCGGCGCGAACTACCGCACGTCCAAGATGCGTCAGTCGGAGACCAACACCCAACAGGACCTCGGCAGTTGGGGCATTTCGAATCCTGGCGACGTGTCGCGGATTGCGGGGAGCCTGGTGAGCGAATTCTGCCTGGCCTGCGCGTTCGACGATTTCGATCTGAAGCAGACCGGTCCGGGTCTCGTCGCCTTCCGCGCCAACCCGATCGAGCTCCTGAACGCATTGTCGGCGGCGTACCCCGGCAACCCGGTGAACATCACCGGCCAGACCGACAATAGGGTCAAGGAGGACATCTACGCCGTCTACGGCCAGGTGACCTGGAAAGGCCGGTTGGGCGACTGGCCGGCCACTATGGTCGCGGGCCTGCGCTACGAGCGCACGGAGGTCGACGCCACGTCCCTTATCCGGACCCCGCGGGCGATCGTGTGGACCGCGGACAATGACTTCCTGGTCTCGACCTCGAGCGCGGACGAGCCGGTCGACGGCAAGGGGAGCTACAACAACCTGTTGCCGGCGCTCGACTTCCAGCTCGAGCTTCGGGAGAACCTCATCGGACGCGCTTCCTTCAGCCGCACCATCGCGCGCCCCGACTACGGCAACCTGTTCGCGGCGGTCACGGCGCAGCAGCCGAACCGGCCATCGGCTAACGGAGGGATCCCGCTCGGCACGTCAGGCAACCCGGACCTGCAGCCCTTGATCTCGGACAACTTCGATGTGTCCCTCGAGTGGTATTTTAAGCCCGGCAGCTTCGTCTCGGCGGGCTTCTTCGAGAAGCGGGTGGATAACTTCGTCGGCACCGGCACGGTGAACCGGACGCTGTTCAACCTCCGCGACCCGGCCTCTGGTGCGGCTGGCACGCGTTCCGGCGCGGCGCGGCAACTGCTGACCGATATCGGCGCCGACCAGACCGACGTGAACCTGTTCACGGCCACCGCCCTGATTATCCGGAACGGCGGGTCCGTCCCCGCGGCGACGGCGCAGTTCCAGGCGAACCGCATCGCGGGTGGCGACCTGAATCAGGCCTTCGTGGACTCGATCCTGTCGTCGATCGACATCGAAGCCAACGCCACCGACCCACTCTTCAACTTCCAGGTGGCGCAGCCGATCAACAACCAGGAGGCGAAGATCTGGGGCTTCGAGGTGGCCGGGGCATACTTCCTGGGCGACACGGGGTTCGGTATCGCGGGGGCCTACACCTTCGTCGACGGAGACGTCGGATTCGATGTCGGCGCGAATCCCGGTGAGGATCAATTCGCCCTTCTAGGGCTGAGCGACACCGCCAACGTCACCTTGATCTATGAGAAATACGGGATTTCGGCGCGGATCGCCTGGAATTGGCGTGACAAATATCTGGTGCGAACAAATCGCGGCGGTCCCCGAAACCCCGTGTTCGTGGCGCCCTTCGACCAAGTCGACCTCAATATCAGCTATGACATCAATGAGAACGTCTCGGTGTCCTTCGAAGGCATCAATGTCCTCGGGGAACACCTCCGGACCTACGCCCGCGACAAGAACGAGCTCTACTACGCGCAGGAACTGGATGCGCGCTACCTGGTGGGCGTCAGGTACAAATTCTAGCCGACGCGGTTTTGGCGAGGCGAGGGGTCGCTGTCCGCAGCGGCCCCTGGGCTTTAGCCTCTGCTGCAGGCGGCCTGCCGGCGGGTGGCCGGGAGTATTGCGATGACGAACAAGGTGCTGCTCAACAACGTCGACCACGCCGACCTGCGGGTGATCGCCCGGCACGGTCCGGAGTTCGGCGACGGCGTCAATCAGGTGCTGGTCTTCCCGAACGAGTTCGAGGATCTGCAGCGGGAGTACCCGATCTTCTTCCGAAGGGACGCCAACGGCGCCTTCCAGGCGGTCGCCCTGCTGGGCCTGGACAGGGACGAGAACCTGTTCCTCGGGGCCGATGGGTGGAACGCCCGCTACGTGCCGGCCGCCCAGCAGCGGGGGCCGTTCTCCATCGTCCTGCAGCCGCCGCGGCCAGGCAGCGCCGCCGAGCCCGAAGCCATGATCCACATCGACCTCGATCACCCCCGGGTGAACCGCGCCGAGGGCGAGCCGCTGTTCCTCCCGGCCGGCGGCAATGCGCCGTACCTGCAGCACGTCTCCCGGCTGCTCGGGACCATCTACGATGGACTGGAGATCGGACCGCCCTTCTTCGAAACGCTCGACCGGCTCGGGCTTATCGAGCCGGTGGACGTGGAGGCCACGCTCACCGACGGCAAGGCGTACGCCATTCCCGGGCTCTTCACGATCTCCGAGGCGCGGCTCGCGGCGGTGGCCGGGGAGGACCTCGAGCGGCTGCACGGGTCGGGGGCGTTGCGGGCGGCCTATGCGGTGCTCTCGTCGCTCGCCAACGTCTCGCGTCTCATCGACGCCAAGCTGCGCAAGCCGGCGGCGCTCTGATGGAACCCGTCCGATCGACGCGGGAGCTGGCGGGCGTCAGGCCGGGCGACATCCCGTTCGACGAACTGCTCGACGCCCAACGCCCGACGATCTTCCGCGGCATGGCGCGGGACTGGCCCCTGGTTCGGAAAGGGCAGGAGTCGCCGCAGGCCTTGGTCGCCGATCTGAAGGCCTGGGACAGCGGCCGGCCCGTGGTGGGCTTCACGGGGCCGCCCGAGATCGGAGGCCGGTTCTTCTACAACGAGGGCCTGACGGGCCTGAACTTCCGGGCCGAGCCTGTGGGCCTGGCCGCCTTCCTGGATCGGATCGTCGAGGGACTGGACCACGCGGCCGGGCCGTCGCTCTACATCGGCTCCACCGATATCGACACCTACCTGCCGGGCCTCCGCGCGGAGAACGACCTTCGCCTCGCGTCGGCGGCCATCGGCGGCGTGACGCCGACCGTGAGCATCTGGATCGGCAACCGTACGGTGGCCGCCGCCCACTACGACATGTCGAACAACATCGCCTGCTGCGTCGCGGGCCGTCGGCGGTTCACGCTCTTCCCGCCGGACCAGGTGGCCAACCTCTATCCCGGCCCGCTCGAGCCGACGCCCGGCGGCCAGGTGGTGAGCCTGGTGGACCTCCGCGCACCCGACTTCGGCCGGTTCCCGCGGTTCCGGGAGGCCCTTGCCGCGGCCCAGACGGCCGAGCTCGAGCCCGGGGATGTCCTCGTCTACCCGGCGCTCTGGTGGCATCAGGTGGAAGCTCTCGAGGCCTTCAATGTGCTGGTGAACTATTGGTGGAACCCGTCGCCGGGGTTCATCGATACGCCGCAGACCACCCTACTGCACGGCCTGCTCAGCCTGCGCGACCGGCCCGAGCACGAGAAGCAGGCCTGGAAGGCGCTTTTCGACTTCTACGTCTTCGGTCCGGCGGCCGGCGCCAGCGCGCACCTGCCAGAGGCGGCTCAAGGGCCACTGGGGCCGCTGGATGACCTCAAGGCCCGGCGCCTGCGCGCCCAGCTGCTGAACCGGCTCAACCGATGAAGCCCGGACCCTAGGGGGAGACGATGCAAGGACAGGTCGTGAAAAAGGTCGTCGTCGCGGGTGGCGGCTCCGCGGGCTGGATGGCCGCCGCGGCGCTGTCCACCCAGTTGGGCGGCCTGCTGGACATCACCCTGGTGGAGTCCGACGCCATCGGCACGGTGGGCGTGGGGGAATCGACGATTCCCACCGCGCGCACCTTCGTCCACCTGCTCGGCCTCGACGAGCGCGAGTTCATGCGGGAGACCGGGGCGACCTTCAAGCTCGGCATCCTGTTCGAGAACTGGGGCCAGCTCGGCGACCGCTACATCCACTCCTTCGGCCAGGTGGGGAAATCCACCCTGATGGCGCACTTCCATCACCTGTGGCTGCAGGCCAGGGCCCAGGGCTTCGGCGGCGATCTGGGCGACTACTGCCTCGAGCTCCGGGCGTCCGAGGAGGGCAAGTTCTTCACGTCCGACGCCGCCCCGGTGAACTACGCCTATCACATCGACGCCACCCGCTTTGGCCGCTACCTGCGCAGGCGCTGCGAGAACAAGGGCGTGCGGCGCGTCGAGGGGAAGATTCAACAGGTCCAGCAGCAACCGGAGACCGGCCACATCACCGCATTGGTCCTGGAGTCCGGCGAGAGGGTCGAGGGCGACCTTTTCATCGACTGCACGGGCTTCCGCGGCGTGCTGATCGACCAGACCCTGAAGGCCGGCTTCGAGGACTGGGGCCAGTGGCTCCCGAACGACCGGGCGGTGGCGGTGCAGACGCGTACGACCCACCCGGCCATGCCGCTCACCCGCGCCATCGCCCATACCGCCGGCTGGCAGTGGGGCATCCCCCTGCAGCACCGCGAAGGCAACGGCTGGGTCTACTGCAGCGACTTCATGTCGGATGACGAGGCGTCCGCGAGCCTGCTGGGCCAGCTCAAGGGCGAGCGGCTCACCGACCCGTGGCAGCTCCGCTTCCGCCCCGGCCGCCGCCGCAAGGCCTGGGACAAGAACTGCGTGGCCATCGGCCTGGCCGCCGGCTTCATCGAGCCGCTGGAAGCCACCTCGCTGCACATGATCATGATCGCCGTGACCCGGCTCCTGCAGCTGTTCCCGTTCACCGGCGTCAACGACGCCCTGGTGACCCGCTTCAACTTCCTGGCCGACCAGGAGATCCTGCGGATCCGCGACTTCATCATCCTGCACTACAACGCGACCCAGCGGACCGACACACCCTACTGGGACCGCTGCCGCACCATGGAGATCCCGCAGTCCCTGGCGGAGCGCATCGAGCTCTTCCGGGAGACGGCCCAGGTCTACCATGTGCCCGGCGAGCTGTTCCTCGTGGACTCCTGGCTCCAGGTGATGCTGGGCCAGCGGATCGTGCCGAAGAGCCACCATCTGATGGGCGCGCTCATGCCGCCCGAGCGGTTGCGCCGCGCCCTCGACGACCTCAGGGGCAACATCGCCCGCGCCGTGGGCCGCATGCCCAGCCACCAGGACTTCGTGGACCAGTACGCCGGCCTCCAGCCAGCGGACTGAGGCGAGCAAGAGGACCGCGACGGTGACCGAACTGGACGCCTTCATCCTTGCCGCGGCGCTCCTGCTCCTGACGCCGGGGCCGACGAACACGCTCCTGGCGGCCGGCGGGGCGATCATGGGCGCGCGCCGCGCGCTGCCGCTGATCACCGCCGAGCTGCTCGGCTACGCTACGGCGATCTTGGCGCTCGAGGTGTTCGTGGCGCCCCTGGCCGAGTCCCTCGCCTGGGTGCGGCTGTCCTTGCGGATCGGGTGCGCCCTCTATCTGGCCTACACCGCCTGGCTCATCTGGCGGGCCCCGCAGGACGACGCTGAGCGGGCGATCACGTGGCGCCGCGTCTTCTTCGCCACGCTCAGCAATCCAAAGGCCCTGGTCTTCGTCTTCGTCATCCTTCCTCCGCGCTCCATCGGCGTCGCCGATCTGGTCCAGCCCTATGCGATCATCCTCTTCGCGCTCATGGCCCTGGCAGGCGGCGCCTGGGTCTCCCTAGGCGCCGCCATCCGTGCGGGGGTCGGCGGCCGAGGCGGCCTGGCGATCCGCCGGACGAGTTCGGTCGTGGTGGCGATCTTCAGCGTCCTGATCCTCGCCTCGATCCTGCCGCCGGCGGCGTCCACCGCCGCGCCGATCCACACCGTGGGCGGACGGTGAGCATGCGAACCTGACGCGCGCTTCGCCTGGCCCCCGCGCGCGCTTGCCCGATCGTTCCTATATCTGGCGCAGCAGTCAGTCTGCGTTCAGGTGGAATGGCGAAGATCGGGGGAAAGGAGTCTGATGATGAAGCCTCTGTTTGTCGGCCTGTTGGCCACCCTGTCGCTGGGCCTCGCGAGCCAGGCCGTGCAGGCCGCCCCCAAGGCGCCCTTGCCGCCGCAGGCCTCGATCCCGTTCGTGAACCACGATGGCATCCGTGACTGGCATGCCGCCGATTCCCGCACCCTCTACGTCCAGGACAATCGCCGGCAATGGTACCGGGCGACGCTGTTCGCCCCGTGCTTCGAGCTGCCGTTCGTCCAGACCATCGGGTTCGAGACCCGCGGGATCGACACCTTCGACCGCTTTTCCACGATCCGGGTGCGTGGCGAACGCTGCGCGGTGAGCAGCGTGGAGCGAAGCGACGCCCCGCCGCCGAAGGCGAAGCGCGCCAAGTCCTGAAGTCGCGGGCGCGACGGAGACCGCGGCTGTCCGGACAGCAAGTTCCGGCGCCCGGACGCGAGATGCGTTGAGCCTGTGGGCGGGATGCGGCCTGGTGCTGCGGCGGGCATGTCCGCGCCGCCACCGGAACCGTCATGAGCATGCAGGAAGACGCGGTCGCCGCGCCGCCCGCCCGAAAGCCGTTCGCCGCCGAGGCCGTCGAGATCGCCAAGACGGTCGCGCTCGCCTTGCTGATCGCGCTGGGGCTGCGGGTGGGGCTGTTCGAGCCCTTCACGATCCCATCGGACTCGATGGAGCCCGGCCTGCGCACCGGCGACTACGTCGTGGTCACGAAGTGGGACTACGGCTGGAGTCGCTATTCGATTCCCCTGGGCCTGCCGCTGTTCCACGGGCGGGCGCTGGAGCGCCAGGGGCCTCAGCGCGGCGACGTGATCGTCTTCAAGCTGCCGCGCGACCCAAAGCAGAACTACGTCAAGCGGCTGATCGGCGTTCCTGGCGACCGGGTCCGGGTGACCGGCGGGACGGTGTTCGTCAACGACCGGCCGATCCGGCAGGAGGAGGGCGGCTTCACCCGCGATCCCGGATCTCCGGACGTCACGGTGCGACAGCGCGTCGAGCGTCGGCCGGACGGGCGGTCCTACATGACCTTCGACCGTGGGCCGGCCCACGACGGCGACGACACCGAGACCTACGTCGTGCCCGAGGGGCGCTACTTCATGATGGGCGACAACCGCGACAACTCGCTGGATAGCCGCTGGCCGCCCTACGCGCTGGGGGTCGGGTTCGTGCCGGCCGAGAACCTGGTGGGCCAGGCGCGGTTCGTGTTGCTGTCATGGCGCGGGGCGTCGCTGTGGAAGCCGTGGACCTGGGCGAACATCGACCTCAGCCGGATCTTCAAGCGGGTCCGCTAGGGGCGGCCCCGGACGTATTCGTCGAGGCTGACCACCCCGTCGCGGTTGGCGTCGAGATGGGCGAAGGCCACGCGGCGCAGGAGGTCATGCGCGGGATCGGCGGGCCGGGCCAGCGAGGGCAGGGCCACCGCGCCCAGGGCCGCGGCGATCGCCGCGCCGATCGCGAGACGCCAGCGCCGACCGCGCGGCCGGGGCGCCTCGATCTGCTGGTCGATAAAGGTGCGCAGGGCCTCGCTGGCCGAGCGGCCGTCCTGCCGGCAGCGTTCCATGAACGCCGTCTTGGCTTCGTAGGGGATCCGAATCTCGAGCGACTCGCTCTTCTTGGGAGGCCTGGGTTCGCGCATGATCGGAATGCAAACCCATTTCACCGGCCGGCGACAGTGAAAACGTGTCCGGACACGGCCTTGCGCCCGGTTGTCGCGGCGCACTCCGACCGCTACCCAGCAGGGGCGAAGGGGAACACCGATGAGCGACGAGGCCGTGGACTTCGACTACCTTGAGGGCTTCGCCGCCGGTGACATGCAGGTCGTCACCGAGGTGCTCGCCCTGTTCCAGGGCCAGGCCGAAGGCTGGATCCCACGGCTGGACCGCGCGGACGCCGAAGGCTGGCGCGACCTGGCCCACACCATCAAGGGCTCGGCGCGCGGCATCGGCGCCGCGGCGCTGGGGGAGGCGGCCGACCGGGCCGAGCGGGGCGATCCATCGCTTGCGCCGGAGCTGCGCGCGGCCCTGGCCGACGCCCTGGCCGCCATCGAAGGCTATCTCACCCGCATCGGCGGCGGCTGAGCCGTCGAAATCGCGCAGGCCCGTTCGTCGTATCGGTACGACCTATCAGGAGCGCGCCATGAAGGCCGAGACCATCCTCGTCGAGAACGTCGCCAGTCCCGACAGCCCGCCGCGCCCGGTGAACCGCGAGAAATACGAGGCGACGCGAGAGGCGGTGATGGCGGCGCTGCCGACGGCCGAGCCGGGACTTTCGTATGCCGAGCTGAAGGCCGCCGCCCTGCCGCGCCTGCCTGAGGCTTTGTTCCCGGGCGGTCAGACCGTCGGTTGGTGGCTGAAATGCGTCCAGCTCGACCTGGAGGCCAAGGGCGTCATTGTGCGCCACAGCAAGCCGCTGCGGTGGTATCGCGCGGCTTAAGGAACCAGCACCCTGTCGGAATAGGTCTCGATCAAGAGGGCGAACGGGCGGCCGTCGGGGGTCTGCAGGTAGGCCCGGTGCTGCAGCACGTTCGGCGGAACGCTCACGGGGAGGTCGAAGCCCACCGGATCGGCCGCCTCCCAACCGGCCGGCAGCGGCTGGAACAGCAGGCGTGACGACAGAGTGCGGCGCTGGAAGCCCAGCGGGCGCACCACGACGCCGAAGGGCCGCTCGGTCGATTCCAGGTCGATGTTCATCTGGGCGGTCAGCCGGCCAGGCAGGTACCAGTTGTCGGCGCGCGACAGGACCACCTCGCCGCACTTCAGCTCGACCCGGCGGCGGCGCACGGGCTCGTTGGCGGCGGCGCCCAGCTGGCGGCGCGCGGCGTTGGCGGCCGGCAGGTCGTCGGGGACCTCGACCTGGCGGGCGAGGATCTTGGGCGCCCCGGGATCGCGCCGGTCGCACAGCGCCTGCAGCACCGCGGTCGCGCTGTCATGGCTGAGCAGGTCGGCGTTCAGCGTCTGGAGCTGAGCCTGCAGGCGCAGGCGCAGGATGTAATCCGCTTGCGAACCTTCCGCCGCCGCGCCGCCCGGCGCCAGCGAGGTCGCGACAAGAGCCGTCGCCACCAGACCTCCTAGAAACCTCAAGTCCCTAAATCCCAGCGCCATTGTCGATGGCCCGCAGCGCCTCTTCGTGCGCCAGCGCCTCCGCCTCGATCCAGCCGATGAAGGCCTTCACCTGCGGGAGCCGTCCCTTGGCCTTGGGATGGACCAGGTAATAGGCGAAGTCGACGGCCGTGGCGATCTGCAGAGGAGCCACCAGGCGTCCCGCGTCCAGGTCGGCCTGGGCCAGCGTGCGCTTGGCCAGCGCCACGCCGCGGCCGTTGGCGGCGGCCTCGATCACCAGGCTGGACTGATTGAAGCGTGGGCCCCGGTGACCGTCGATGCCGCGCAGGCCGCGGGCGGCCAGCCACATGGGCCAGTCGGGGCAGCTGTCGTCGATCTCGGGCGAACCGTCGTGCAGGAGGATGTGGTTGGCCAGGTCCTCCGGCGTCTCCAGCGGATGTTCCGCCAGCAGCTCTGGGGAAACGACGGGGATCACCGCCTCGCTGACCAGTCGCTTCACCTCCAGGCCGGGGTAGCGGCCGGCGCCGTAGCGCAGCGCCAGGTCGACTTCGCCGGCCGAGAGGTCGACCAACTCCATGCCGGCGTTCAGCCAGACGTCCACCTGCGGGTGGGCCCGCTCGAACGCGCCCAGGCGGGGCGCCAGCCACTTGGCGGCGAAGGAAGGCGGGGCGGTGATGGTCAGGCGGCGGCCGTCGACCGCGGCGGTCAGCAGGCTGGCGGCCTCGGCCAGGCGGTCGAACGCCTCGCGCAGGGCGGGCAGGGCGGTCTGGGCCGCGTCGGTCAGCAGCAGGCCCTTGGGCGTGCGCTTGAAGAGGGCCGCGCCGACGTAGTCTTCGAGGTTCTGGATCTGCTGGCTGACCGCCCCCGGCGTCACGGAAAGCTCGTCGGCGGCCCGGCTGAAGTTCAGGTGGCGCGCGGCGGCCTCGAACGCCCGCAGGGCGTTGAGCGGTGGCAGCCGGCGGCGCTGGTGGTTTCGATCCATCCTAGAATTCCTGACACCCCGGGCAGAAGTCCTCGGGTTGCGACTTGGGCTTCTCCGCCCCTATTTGCAAGCGTCCGCCGGTGTATCGGCCCTTTTCACCGGTGGACATCAGACGGGGCGGGCGCGAGTCCGCCCCGTCATGATTTCAGGGTCGGCGTATCGATAGAGAAGCTAAACATGGCCATAGGCGGCGGCAAAGGCAGGCGTACCGATCGCCTCGTGGTGCTGGGCGGAAACGCCGGGCCGCGTGGCCCTGGCCAGGTGTGGCTGGTGGGCGCCGGTCCGGGCGATCCCGAACTTCTGACGATCAAGGCGCTGAAGGTCCTGCAGGCCGCCCAGGTGGTGGTCCACGACGGCCTGGTGTCGGATGAGATCCTCGACCTGGCGCCGGCCGGCGCGCGCCGGATCTCGGTGGCCAAGCGCAAGTCGCGACACTCGTACAGCCAGGATGAGATCAACCGGATGCTCGTGGCCTTCGCCCTCGAAGGCCTGAACGTGGTGCGCCTGAAGGGCGGCGACCCCTTCATCTTCGGCCGCGGCGGCGAGGAGCTGGAAGCTTGCCGTGACGCCGGCGTCGACTGCCACGTGGCGCCCGGCGTGACCGCGGCCCTGGCGGCCAGCGCCAGCGCCGGCGCGCCCCTGACCCATCGCGGTTCGGCCCAGGCCGTCACCTTCGTCACCGGCCACGCGGCCAAGGGCGGCGAGCCTGACCTGGACTGGGATCACCTGGCGAAGGCCAACCAGACGGTGGTGATCTACATGGGCCTGTCGATGGCCACGCCGATCGCGGCGCGCCTGATGGCGGCTGGCCGGGCCGGCTCCACGCCCGCTCTGATCGTCGAGAACGCCAGCCGCGCGGACGAACGCCGGGTGGTGACCACGCTCGCCGGTCTGGCCGAGGCGGCCGCCACCCTGAACGGTCCCGCCCTGCTGATCGTGGGCGAGGCCATGGCGCTCGCG
This sequence comes from Phenylobacterium sp., assembly GCF_004297125.1. GTDB lineage: Bacteria > Pseudomonadota > Alphaproteobacteria > Caulobacterales > Caulobacteraceae > Phenylobacterium. The sequence continues at coordinate 234,799 of NZ_SCVD01000024.1, forward strand.
ACGTCCAGTGAAGAAGGGGCCGGCGAAGGCCGCACCCAAGTCGAAACCCTCATCCAGGAGGCGCGCGCATGAAGGCGCTCACCGCCAACCGCCTCACCGACGGCGAGGTCGTCTTCTGGAAAGCCGGCCAATGGGTCGAGCGCTTCGCCGACGCCCAGCTCTGGGACGACGACGATCCGGCCGGCGTCGAGGCCGAGGCTGCGGCCAAGAACCAGCCGCTGGTCGTGGTCGACGCCTATCTGATCGACCTGATCGAATCCGAAGGCCTCTGGGCCCCGCTCAGCTACCGCGAGCGCATCCGCGCGCTCGGCCCCTCGAACCACCTCCACCACGGCAAGCAGGCCGAGGGCGGGGCGGTGATCGAGGCGCTGCAGCACGCCCACGGCGCGGCCCGCTCGACCGGCCGCGTCAACCTGATCAAGCGGAAGTAGGCGCATGTACCAGTACGACACCATCGACAAGGCGATGCTCGCCGACCGTTCCAGCGAGTTCCGCGGCCAGGTAGCCCGGCGTCTCGCCGGCGAGCTGACCGAGGACCAGTTCAAGCCGCTCAGGCTGATGAACGGCCTCTATCTGCAGCTTCACGCCTACATGCTGCGCGTCGCCATCCCGTACGGCTCGCTGAACCCGGCCCAGCTGCGCAAGCTGGCCTGGATCGGGCGCACCTACGACAAGGGCTACGGCCACTTCACCACCCGTACGAACCTGCAGTTCCACTGGATCAAGCTGGCCGACACGCCGGACATCCTGGACCACTTGGCCAGCGTCGACATGCACGCCATCCAGACCTCGGGGAACTGCATCCGCAACACCACGACCGATCCCTATGCGGGCGCGACGGCCGAGGAAGTGGACGATCCACGGGTGTGGGCCGAGGCGATCCGCCAGTGGTCGACCTTCCACCCGGAATTCTCGTTCCTGCCGCGCAAGTTCAAGATCGCCATCACCGCGGCGCCCAAGGACCGCACGGCCGCCCGCGTCCACGACATCGGCCTGGTGCTGAAGCGGGCCCGCGACGGCGCGCTGGGCTTCGAGGTGATCGTGGGCGGCGGCATGGGGCGCACGCCCTACGTCGGGCCGACCATCCGCGAGTTCCTGCCGGTGAACCGGCTGCTCTCGTACCTGGAAGCGATCCTGCGCGTTTACAATCGCCACGGCCGCCGGGACAACATCTACAAGGCCCGGATCAAGATCCTGGTCGCCGCGCTCGGCAAGGACGAGTTCGCCAGGCAGGTCGAGGCCGAGTGGGCCAAGATCGGCGAAGGCGCGGATCTGCCCGACACCGAGCTGGCCCGGATCCGCGGCGCCTTCGCCGCGACGGCGTTCGAGGTGCTGCCGGCCCAGTCGGAGGCCTTCGAGGCGGCCAAGGCCTCGACCCCGGCCTTCGCCCGGTTCGTGCGCAACAACGTCAAGCCGCACAAGAAGTCCGGCTACGGCATTGTCGAGGTCAGCCTGAAGGGCATTGGCGACACCCCCGGCGACGCCACCTCCGAGCAGATGGAGACCGTAGCCGACCTGGCTGAGCAGTACGGCCTGGGCGACATCCGGGTGACGCACGAGCAGAACCTGGTGCTGCCGCACGTGAAACTGGACGACATTCCGACCGTATGGGCCGCTCTGCGCGACGCTGGTATCGCCACGCCGAACATCAACCTGGTCAGCGACATCATCGCCTGCCCGGGCCTGGACTACTGCGCCCTGGCCAATGCGCGGGCGATCCCGATCGCCCAGCACATCGCCGAGAAGTTCCGCGACCAGGACCGCGCCGAGAAGATCGGCGAGCTGAAGATCAAGATCAGCGGCTGTATCAACGCCTGCGGCCACCACCACGTGGGCCACATCGGGATCCTGGGCGTCGATAAGAAGGGCGAGGAGTTCTACCAGCTCACTCTGGGCGGCTCGGGGGCGGAGGACGCCTCGGTCGGCTCGATGCTCGGCCCGGCGCTGCCCTACGAAAAGGTCGCCGACGCCGTGGACACCCTGGTCGACGTCTACCTGCGCGAACGCCAGGACGGCGAGCGCTTCCTCGACACCTTCCGCCGCACCGGCGTCACCCCCTTCAAGGAGGCCGTCTATGCCGACGCTCATTGAGCTGAAGGACGGCGTCTGTCGCGGCGCCGAGGACGCGTTCACCCACGTGGCCGACGACCAGGACATGGCGACGGGCGACGTGATTGTGTCGCTGGCCCGCTTCCAGTCGGAAGGCGACGGGCTGCTGTCGGAAGGCCGCCGGGTGGGCGTGCGCCTGAAGGCGGAGGAAGAGGCCGAGGTCCTGGCCTACGACCTGCCGCGTCTGGCGGTGGTGGCGCTGGACTTCCCGAAGTACCGGGACGGTCGCGCCTACACCAACGCCCGGCTGCTGCGCGAGCGGTTCAAGTTCGCAGGCCAGGTCCGCGCCGTGGGGGACGTGCTGCGCGAGCAGGCGGGCTTCATGGTCCGCGTGGGCTTCGACGCCTTCGAGCCAGCCGACGACGCCAGCGCCAACGAATGGCAGGCCGCCGCGCGCCGCTACCGCCACGTCTACCAAAGGTCCGCCGACGGCCGTGCGCCGGCTTTCGCGGAACGGGAGGCATGAGTCATGGCCTTTGACGCACTGGCCCGGAACCCCATCGCGCTGCGCCTGGACGCCGAGCTGCGTCACGCGCACCCGCGGACGATCCTGGAAGCCGCCGTCGAGAGCTTCGGCGACAAGCTGGCCCTGGTCTCGTCCTTCGGGGCGGAATCGGCCGTGCTGCTGGACATCGCCGCCAAGGTGAAGCCCGACATCGCGGTGCTGTTCCTGGATACCGGCATGCTGTTCGGCCAGACGCTGGACTACCGCCAGCAGCTCGCCGCGCGCCTGGGCCTGACCAACGTCCGCGATCTGCGTCCTGCCTATCAGGATCTCGCCACCGGCGATCCCCAGGCCAAGCTCTGGCAGTCCGACACCGACGCCTGCTGCGAGATCCGCAAGGTGGTCCCGCTGGACCGGGCGCTGGGCGAGTTCGACGCCTGGATCACCGGCCGCAAGCGCTTCCACGGCGGCGACCGCCTGAACCTGCCGGTGGTGGAGCAGTCCGAGGGCAAGCTTAAGTTCAACCCTCTCGCCAATTGGGGCAAGGAAGACCTCGACGCCTATGCGGCGGAGCACGAACTGCCGGCCCACCCGCTGGTGGCCCAGGGCTTCCCGTCGATCGGGTGCTGGCCCTGCACCCAGCCGGCGGAGGATGGCGAGGACGTTCGGGCCGGCCGCTGGAAGGGTCTGGACAAGTCGGAGTGCGGCATCCATCTGGCGCGTGCGCCGGGGACGCCCAACAACGTCGGCGGCGACATCTAGGGCTTTCAGGAATGAACGACGTGACCTTGGCCACTCCGACGCCCGCCGGGGCGGCCCCCAAGGCGTCCGGCGCCTTCTTCGTCGAGACGGTGACGTGGGTCCATCACTGGACCCCCAGCCTCTTCTCGTTCCGCACGACCCGCGATCCCGCGCTGCGCTTTTCCAGCGGCCAGTTCGTGATGGTCGGGCTGCAGAAGGAGGACGGCAAGCCGCTGGTCCGGGCCTATTCCATCGCCTCGCCCTCGTGGCACGACGAGCTGGAATTCTATTCCATCAAGGTGCCCGACGGCCCGCTCACCTCGCGTCTGCAGAACATCAAGGTGGGCGATCCGGTCCTGATCGGCCGCAAGCCAACCGGCACCCTGGTGCTGGACGGCCTGAAGCCCGGCAAGCGGCTCTACATGCTGGGCACCGGCACCGGCCTGGCGCCCTGGCTGTCTCTCGCCCGCGACCCGGACGTCTACGAGCGCTTCGAGACGGTGGTGGTCACCCACACAGTCCGGGAGGTCGCCGATCTGAACTACGCCGAGCTGTTCGACGAACTGCCGCGCGACGAGATCCTGGGCGAACTGATCGATGGCAAGCTGAAGTACTATCCCACGGTCACGCGCGAAGAGTTCCGCACCAAGGGCCGGATCACCGACCTGATCGCCTCGGGTCAGATGTTCACCGACCTGGGCCTGCCGTCGTTCAACCCGCAAGAGGATCGCGTCATGCTGTGCGGCGGTCCCTCCGTGCTGGCCGACCTGAAGCAGCAGCTCCTCGACCTAGGTTACCAGGAGGGATCCATCGCCCAACCCGGCGACTTCGTGCTGGAAAAGGCGTTCGTCGAGACCTGATCTATGCGCCAGGGGGCGGGCACAACCCCAGAGGGTGCGGCGAAAAGGATAGGCGAATCTACCTAGGTGTTCGTCCCAAATATTAACCATAAATCTCGTGTGCTTAGATTGGACATGGCTTGGAGGAGCCCGCTGTGTCCGCGATGTATTTCGAGACCCCGCCCGCGCAACTGACGCTTGTGTCCCAGCTTGCCGCTTGGCTGCGCGTCGCACGTCAGCCTGCTGCGGCAGAGGCGCCGGTCCGAGCCGCCCGCCGTCAATCCACGTCCCGGTTTCTGGGACCTGCCAAGGAGACCGTGGGCGCCTGCGGCTGCTGCGCGGATCGGGTCCTGTCGCGGTACGTCTCGCCCCAGGTGATCGACCGGCTGATGGCCGACCCGGACGGACTGAGCGTTGGCGGCGAAACCCGGGACGTGACCGTGCTGTTCGCCGACCTGCGGGGGTTTACCGCCCTGGCCGAGGCTATGAAGGACAAACCGCGGCGCCTCAACGACCTGATCAACGCCTTCCTCGACCCGATGACCGATATCGTGCTGGCCCACGGCGGCACCATCGACAAGTACATGGGCGATTGCGTCATGGCCTTCTGGGGGGCGCCGTACGATGACCCGGACCATGCGAAGCACGCCTTCGAGGCCGCCCGGGCCATGCTGCTGGCGATGGAGGACGTGAACCGCCGTGTGCGTGCGTCCTTCGCCGGTGAGGTCGACCTGCCGACCATCCGGATCGGCATCGGCATCAATTCGGGGGAGTGCGTCGTGGGCGCACTCGGGAGCCGCAACCGCTTCGACTATTCGGTCCTGGGCGACCCGGTGAACATCGCCTCGCGCATCGAGGGCCTGTGCAAGGTCTACGACATCCCGCTGCTGATCGGCGAGGAGACGGCTCGCCGCCTGCCGCCGGAGGCGGGCCTCGCCGAGATCGGCCGCCTGACCCTTCGCGGCCGCACCGAAAAGCAATGGGTCTTCGGCATAGCGGCGCTGGGCGCCCCATCGGAGCCCGGGCAATGACCTACGCATCGCAACCCGCCTCCGTGGACGCTTCCGTCCTCTCCGCCGGCTCCAAGCCTGACAGGGCGGCCCGCCCGCTGCCGCCCGGCGTCGGCCTCGCCATCGGCGCCGCAGTTTCGCTGGGTCTCTGGGCCGGCCTGGCCTACGCCGTGATCAGCCTCGTCGGCTAAGGGGCGGCACGGTCCAGAACGAAGGCCGCACGCGCCTCGACACTGGCCTTGGGCAGCACGACCGGCCGGTAACCCAGCATCGGCAGTCGCGCTTGGATGATTTCGAACGTGCGCTCCGCCTCGGCCCAGTCCTGGCGCCGCTCGTCGTCCGTCTCGTAGATCTCGCGCCACGGCGGAAGGACGAAGACGCGGGAGTTATAGCGCCGCGTGCGCACCGCCTCGACGATCCGCGCGGAAGGTGTCGTTCCATTCGCACCGTAGCTGTCGACGATCCCGCGGTCGAAGAAGACCCGGCGTGTCTCGTTGGCCATGCCGTCGAAGATCGCGATGTCGCGTTCGGCGGTGAGGTTGGCGAAAAGCGCCGGATCGATCCAGGGAACGCCGGGCTCTCCGCGTGCGAGCTGGTCGCGGATCACCGCGCGCGCGGTTTCCTCGACCACCAGCTCGCCCAGCCCCTGAAGGTGGCGGATCAACGTCGTCTTGCCCACGCCGGGGCCGCCCGTGAGGACGAAGAAGTTCGGTTTCTCGATCAAGCTCGGGGTCCCGGCGCGCGCCCGGGCGCGCGTTACGGCTGGATGCCGATGGCGATGATGGCGGTCGCCACGGTGAAGCAGAGGCCTCCGATGAGCAGCATGCCGACGACGGTGGGCGGCAGCGGGCGGCCCGCTTCGGTCTCGGCCTTCAGGCGGCGCAACAGCAACAGGGCGCGGATTTCGAAGGCCAGCCCGATGGCGCCGATGACCGCGAACAGCCCGAGGATGGCGGGATTCTTGGCAGCGTCGAGCAGGCCGTCCAACGTCGTCCCCTTGGCGGCCTACTTCGGCGGGCAGCCCGTGAATTGGCCGACCTTCACCGCGGTGAGGGTCGAGAGGTTCAGCTTCTGCATCGGCTTCATCGAAGCCGCGCCGTGCCCGGTGTAGAGGTCGATGCGCTGGCCTTTGATCGCACCGCCGACATCGGAGGCGTACCAGTAGCCGTCGTGCTGGCCGCCGTCGGGCATCTTCAGGCCGACGGTTTCCTTGATGAACAGCACCGTGCGGCGCGGGATCAGGGTCTTGTCGACCGCGATGGTGCGCATCGGAACGACGCGGCAGCCCAAGCTGTCGAGGCCGCCAACGCCCTTGGCGCCGGCATGATAAAGGGTCGCCTTCACGTTGAAGACCCCTGTGCCCGGGAGGGCCCCGGAAACGATCGAGGAAACAAGGTCCCCAATCGGATCGTTTGGCGCGGCGTGCGCGTTTGATGCGATACCGATGGCGGAAACTACTGCCAGGGCGGCGAGGCGGCGTCGCATGGACGGCGTCCTCCTTCGTCGTTGAACTGGTGGCCGGAGTCCTACCGGCTGAGGCCTACGGGGGCAACCCCAGAAGGGCGTTTGGTCGCGCTCCGTGAGTTTCCCTAACAGCCCGGGTGAGGCGGTATCGCTTGATCCCACAGGGGAACCGCCGCACAGCCAGCCCCGAAAGCGGGAGCGTGGCGAATGAAAATCTATGGGGACAGCATCTCCGGCAACTGCCTGAAGGTCAGGTGGACCGCCGATTTCCTGGGCTTGAAGTACGACTGGATCGAGACAGACATCCTGAAGGGTGAGTCGCGGACGCCGGCCTATCTGGCGATCAATCCGGCGGGCCAGGCGCCCGCCGTGATCCTCGACGACGGCCGCCCGCTGGCCCAGTCCAACGCCATCATCCTCCACTTCGCGGAGGGCTCCAGCCTCATCCCCGCCGACGCCTACGATCGGGCCAAGATGCTGGAGTGGATGTTCTGGGAACAGTACAGCCACGAGCCCTACGTCGCGGTGGCCCGCTTCCACGTGAAGTACCTGGGCAAGCCGGTGGAGGACCTGGAACCCCGGCTGGTCGAGCGAGGCGGGAACGCCCTCCAGCGGATGGAGCTGGGCCTGGCCGGCTCGCCATTCCTGGTAGGCGACAGCCTCACACTCGCGGATGTGGCCTTGGTGGCCTACACGCGGGTGTGCCACGAGGGCGGCTTCAGCCTCGATCCCTACCCGGCGGTGAAGGCCTGGGTGGCCCGCGTCGAGGCGGCGCTGGGCATCCGCTGAGCGCGCTTGCCATTGTCACGTCCGAGCGTGCAAAGCGGAGGGCATGAAACGCCTCTCCGCCCTGGCGCTCGCCGCCGTGATCGCCGCCACGCCCAGCACGCTTTTCGCCTGGGGCAACACCGGCCATCGGATGCTGGGCGAGATCGCCATGCGCGCGCTGCCGCCCGAGCTGCCCGCCTTCCTGCGGACCCGGCAGGCGGCGCTCGATGTGGGCGAGCTGTCGCGGGAGCCGGACCGTTCCAAGGGTTCGGGCAAGCTGCACGACCAGGATCGCGATCCGGGCCACTTCATCGACCTCGACGATGACGGCAAACTGCTGGGCGGCCCGCCGATGCTGCCGCTGGCCACGACCCGCGCCGATTTCGAGACCCAGCTCCGCGCCGCCAACCTCGACCAATGGAAGGTCGGCTACCTGCCGTATTCGATCATCGATCGGTATCAGCAGCTCACCACCGACTTCGCCTACTGGCAGGTGCTGAAGGCGGCCGAGGGCAATCCGAAGTGGAAGGCGAACCGCAAGTGGTTCACCGCCGACCGGATCCGCCGCGAGGCCCTGATTCTGAAGAGCCTCGGCGAACTCAGCCACTTCGTCGGCGACGGCAGCCAGCCCCTGCACGTCACCAGTCACTACAACGGCTGGGGCGACGGGCCGAACCCGAACAACTACTCGAAGGCGCGCCTCCACGGTCCGTTCGAGAGCGACCTGGTCCTGGCCACCGTCAAGCCGGCGGTGGTGGCGGCGAAGGTCGCGCCGCTGCGCCTGTGCAACTGCCCGATCGAACAGCGCGTTTCTGACTACCTTTCGGCTACAGGGAAACAGGTGATCCCGTTCTATGAGATGGAGAAGGCGGGCGGCATGGCGCCCGGCGACCCGCGGGGAACCGCCATGGCGACCGAGCGGCTCGCCGTGGGCGCCTCGGAACTACGCGACGTAATCGTCGAGGCCTGGCGGGCCAGCGCCAACGTCAAGGTCGGCTGGCGGCCTGTGGCGGTGCAGGACGTGCTGGCGGGTAAGGTGGACCCTTACCCCGCGTTGTACGGCATCGACTGATGACCACGCCCCAGTTCGGCCAGGCGGCGCCGGGGTCGGCCTATCCGGACCGCCCTGCGGCCTTCGCCGTGATCGAGCGGGAAGGGCGGATCGCCCTGGTCCGGGTCGAGCGGCGCGGCCGCGGCCTGGTGCTCGATCTGCCCGGCGGCGGGATCGACGAGGGGGAGACCGCGGCGGAGGCGGCGGTCCGGGAATGCGGCGAGGAGGCCGGGCTGGTCGTTGCGCTCGACGCCGAGCCTTTCGTCCATGCCGACCATTTCTTCCTCCATAACGACGGGGTGGTGCGCAACACCCGCGGCGCGTTCTTCCTGGGCCAGGTCATGCGGGAAGACGCGGCCCTGAAGATCGAGGACGACCACGAACTGGTCTGGAGCGCGCCCGAGGAGGCCCTGTTGCGGCTCGACCGGGAGTCACATGTGTGGGCCGTCGTCACCTGGCTGAGATTGCGCGCGCGGGCCTGAGGGGCTAGCAGCGCGCCATGACGGCGCAAATCATTGACGGGAAGGTCCACGCCGAGCGCGTTCGGGCCGAGGTGACGGCGGAGGTCGCGCGCCTGCGCGCAGAACACGGGCTGCAGCCCGGCCTGGCCGTGGTGCTGGTGGGCGACGATCCCGGCAGCCAGATCTATGTCAGGTCGAAGGGCGAGCATTCGCTGGCCGCGGGCATGCACTCGGTGACCCACTGCCTGCCGGCCGACACGCAACAGGCCGAGCTGATGAAGCTGGTGGCCGACCTGAACGCAAATCCCCTGATCCACGGGATCCTGGTGCAGCTTCCGCTGCCCAAGCATCTCGACGAAAAGGCGGTGATCGCCGCCATCGACCCTGACAAGGACGTGGACGGCCTGAGCGTCGTGAACGCGGGGCGCCTCGTGGCCGGGCTTCCTTCGCTGGTGCCTTGTACGCCGAAGGGCTGCATCATCATGCTGAAGGCCACGCTCGGCGACCTGACCGGCAAGCGCGCCGTGGTGGTGGGCCGCTCGCTCCTGGTGGGCAAGCCGATCGCCCAGCTCCTGCTGGCGGAGGACTGCACGGTCACCATGGCCCACTCTCGGACGGTGGACCTGCCGTCGGTGTGCCGCGAAGCCGACATCCTGGTCGCCGCCGTGGGCCGTCCGCGAATGATCCGTGGCGATTGGATCAAGCCAGGCGCCTGCGTCATCGACGTCGGCATCAACCGCGTCCCGTTCGACGACCCGATCAAGGCGGCGGAGGGCAGGACCAAGGTGGTGGGCGACGTCCACTACAAGGAGGCCCTGGAGGTGGCGGGTGCGATCACGCCCGTTCCGGGCGGGGTCGGACTGATGACGGTGGCCGTCCTGCTCCAGAACACCGTCACGGCGGCCAAGCGGCAGGCCGGGCTGAAACCCTAGCTGGGCTTCGCCTGGGCGTTGGTCCAGGCGACCACGTCGGCCAGCAGCTCGCCGACCGCCTTGTCGTAGGCCGGCACGATGGCCGTGACCCGGTTGTCGCCGGCCCGAACCCGTTTCTCGAACAGCTTCTCGCCCAAGAGGCCGCGGTCGGTGGCGCCAGTCATGGCGGCCCGCACGCGGACCACGACGAGCGGCGCGGCCTTGGGACCTCGATCGTACTGGGTCTCGAAGTTCCGGACGTCCAGGCGCAGGACATAGGCCGCCGTCGCCGGTTCGCCGCGCGCGATCAGCCGCACGTGGCCCCCGTCGGCGTCGAAGGCCGCGACCACCGCTTCGTCCCAGAGCACGGCGGCCGGCGCCACCCAACGCGTCTCGGCCACATAGGCCGCCTTGCCGTTGGCGATGGTCAGCAGCCGATCTCCGGCGGCTTCGCGCTGGAAGGTGCCGCTGGAGCGGAAGACGCCGACGCCGCCCATGGGCGCATCGAGCGCCTCCGCCGCCACCGGCTGGCCGAAGCGGTAGAGGTGCGCGGGCTTGGTCTTGGGCAGCAGCGAGACGCAGGCGGAAAGGGCCAGCGCGGCGGCGCCGACAGCGGCGAGCCGGAGGAGGGCGGACGAGCGCATCATTGGGGCACCTTCACTTCCTCGGCCTTGCCTTTGCCCAGCGCGCCGGTCGGGTTGGACTGGACCTCGTTGATCAGCCGTTCCAGCGACTCGGCGGTCGTCTGGAGCTGGATCACCGCCGAGGTCACCTGCGGCAGGCCATTGGTGGCGAAGTCGGCGGTCGGGCCCTGAAGGCGGTCGATCATGGTGCGGGCGTCCTTGGCGGCGGCCTTGGCCTCATCGGCCGCGTCGGCCAGGTTGCTGATCGCCCGCTTGCCGTCCCCGTCGATCACACCGCGGGTAGAGGCGGACAGCTTGCCGAGCTCGTCGGCGGCGGTGTCGATCCGCTGCAGCGCGCTCTGGGCGTCGGCCAGGATCGCCTTGCGCTCCCGCAGCTCGGCGGTGAACGCCTGGGCGTCCGACAACGACGCCGAGAACGTCTTGATGTTCTGGTCGGAGAGCACGCGGTTGACCCGGTCCAGCGCCTCGATGGTGCGGGTCAGCACGGTGCCGCCGCCCTCCAGCAGGTCGGAGATGGCGCTGCGCTGGCTGCGGATCACGGGAATGCAGTCGCGGCCCAAGCCCAGACGCTCGCAGCGGGGCTTGTCCGCCTCCTTCAACAGCTGGCGCGTGCCGGTGCCGGCGGTGATCTGCACGTAGTTCAGGCCGGTGATGCCCTGCGGCTCCAGGGTGGCGTAGCTGTCGACGCGAATCGGCACGTCTTCGGTCACCCGTACCCGTGCGATCACGTTGCGGGGGTTGAACTTGTCCAGCGCGATCTTGGTGACCTCGCCCACCTTGATGCCGTTGAAATGGACTTCGCCGCCCTCGTTCAGACCGCGGACCGGCCCCTGGAAGACGATGTCGTACAGGTCGTACTCGGCGTTGATCCGCACCCGGGCCAGCCAGACCACGAAGACGACCAGCGCCACCGTCAGGATCAGGGTGGAAAGCCCCACCAGGGCGTAGTTGGCGTTTCTTTCCATCAGTCTTTCGTCCCACTTCGGGCGTCGCGAGCCGCGCGGCCCCGGGGTCCCAGGAAATATTCTCGGATCCACGGATGATCTGAACGCTCAAGCTCGTGAACCGGCGCCGTGGCGACCACGTGCTTGTCCGCCAGGACGGCGACGCGGTCGGTGATCTCGTAGAGGGAGTCGAGGTCGTGGGTGATCATGAACACCGTAAGGTCCAGGCTGTCGGCCAGGTCGCGGATCAGTTCGTCGAAGGCGGCCGCCCCGATCGGGTCGAGGCCGGAAGTGGGTTCGTCCAGGAACAGCAGCTCGGGGTCCAGCGCCAGGGCCCGGGCCAGGCCGGCGCGCTTCCTCATGCCGCCCGACAGCTCGGCAGGTTTCAGCGACCCGGCGTCCGGGCGCAGGCCCACCATGGCGATCTTCAGGTCGGCCAGCTCATGCGCCTCGCGGCGGGACAGTTTGGTGTGCTCGAACATCGGCGCGGCGACGTTCTCCCGGACGGTCAGGTTGGAGAACAGCGCGCCCCCCTGGAACAGCACGCCCCAGGACCGCTCCAACGCGCTCCAGCGCCGGCGCGAGGCCCGCCACAGCTGCTGGCCGAAGACGGTGACCTCGCCCTCGTCCGGATCGCGCAGGCCGATGATGGTGTTGAGCAGCACCGACTTGCCCGTCCCCGAGCCTCCGACGACGCCCAGCACTTCCCCGCGCTTGACGGTCAGGTCCAGGTTCTGGTGGACCACGTGGTCGCCGAACACGGACGACAGGCCCTTTACCTCGATCGCGGGACCGGATTGGTCCAGCAGCTCCTCGTCGGAGAGGGCGCCTTCCTTGCGGACGTCCGTCATATGTCGAGCTGCATGTAGATGAGGGCGAAGGCGGCATCGATCATGATGACGGCGAAGATGGCGTGGACCACGGCCGCCGTCACGCGCTGGCCCAGCGATTGGACGTCACCGCCCACCAGCAGGCCCTGGCGACAGCCGATGCCGGCCACGACGCCCGCCATCACCGGGGCCTTGGAAAGCGCCACCCAGAAATGGGTGACGCCCACATTGTCGACGATCCGCTGCAGGAAGAACGTCGGGCCCAGGCCGAGCGTGGTCCACACTACCATCAGCCCGCCCAGCAGGCCGGCCAGGGTGGCGACGAAGGTCAGCAGCGGGATGGTCACCAGCAGCGCCACGAAGCGCGGCAGGACCAGGGCCTCGAACGGATCGACGCCCATCACCTGCATGGCGTCGACCTCCTGCTGCATCTTCATCGAGCCCAGTTCGGCGGCGAAGGCAGAGGCCGAGCGGCCCGACAGCAGCACCGCCGTGATCACGATGTTGAATTCGCGGATCATCGACACGCCGATCAGTTCGACGACGAACACCTCGGCCCCGAACTGGCGCAGCATGTTGACGCCCAGCAGGGCGACCACGGCGCCGATGAAGAGGGTGGTGATCGCCACGATCGGGATCGCGTCCAGCCCGGCCCGCTCCATCTGGGTGAAGATCGGCGCCCAGCGGACCCGGTGCGGGGCGACCACCAGGTTGACCAGCGATCGCCCGGACACCACCAGCAGGTGGCCCAGGAAGCCCATGGTGGTGATGAACTCGACGCCCAGGTCGACGACCCCGCGGCCGATGCGGATGGTCAGGTTGTGGAAGCCCTTCGGCTCCTTGCGCACCACCGGCTCGACGCGGACCGCGTTGTCCACCAGCTCTAGCAGGCGGCGGGTCTCCGGCCGGGCGTTCACGCGCTCGAGGCTGAAGTCGCGGCCCACGGCGCGGATCGCCGCATAGGCGCCGGCCGTGTCCATCCGCCGGACCTGGGTGAGATCGAACGTCACGCCCTGCCGGCCGCGCAGCTCCTGGGCCAGGGCGTCGCCGACGCCGCCCAGCAGGTTGGTCGTCCAGTCGCCGCTGAGGACCACCGTGGGGCGATCCGTCGCGGCCTGCATCTGGAAGTCGGCGGGCTTCTCCATACTGGCGTTGTTTCGGGCTGCGGGGCGGCTGTCCAGCCCTGGCCGCCGAATTCAGTCTCCCTCTTGGCCCAGGCGCCTTACAGAGACAGCGCCAGGACCCAACGTCCATATGGCGAAGGTTGTTCCGCACACATGATTTCGCGATCCAGAGCCCTCTACGGCAACGCTCAGCCAAGTTTTGGTCCAAGTCCGCTGGGTAAGCATCCGGAAGTCCCGCTGCGGACCCGAGTCGCTAGCGTAGGAGTGGAGAGAGTGACGCAACAGATCGACCTCGCGGGGGCCTCGGGCGCGCGCTATCGCTACAGCCCCCTGGACGAAAACCGCTTCCTGCCGCCGGCGGGAGCGAACTACGTCATCGCCGAACTGACCGAGGAAGGGCCGAAAGTGGTCTACGCCGGTGAGACCGACAACCTGGCCAGCCAGACCTGGCGCTCGGACCTGGAGAAGGCGCGGCGCAAATATTCCGACGCCACGGTGCTCACCCGCCTCAACGTCACCCGCGCGGTCCGGGAGGCCGAGCGGGCCGACCTGATCGAGCACTATCATCCGCCGTTGAACGGGTAGCCGGAGCGCCGCATGGTCGGGGCGTGACCGCCGCGCCCCTGATCGTCGTCTTCGGCGCCGTCGTGCGACCCGACGGCAGCCCGTCGCCGTCGCTGCTGCGACGGATCGGCTATGGGCTGGAGGCGGCGCGCGAATATCCCGACGCGCCGATCCTGTGTTCGGGCGGCGTCCGCGTTCCCGGCCTGTCCGAGGCCCTGGTGATAGCGGAGGTGCTGCGGGCGAGGGGCGTGCCGCCCGGGCGCCTGATCCTCGACGAGAAGAGCCGCAACACGCTCGAGAATGTGGCTGCGGCCGCGGCCCAGGTCGAGACGGGCGGCCATCCGCACGTCGTGGCCTGCAGCGACGCCTATCATTTGCCGCGCATCCGATTGCTGCTGGCGCTGCACGGGGTGAAGAGCCGGCCGTGGCCCTGCCGGGAGCGGCCGCCGCTTGGGCAGGGCCTGGCCATGGGCCTGCGCGAATGCCTGGCGGTCCCGCACAGCCTGGCGCGCGCGATGGCGCGGCGCCGGCGACGCGCGTCATAGTGCTGTCCAAGTCCCGCTGAAGTGTGAGCCATGGCTTCCGAACCGGACAATCCTTTCGCCCGCAACAGCGCCTGGCCGCAGATGCCGCAGGCGCCGTTCCGCGTCGGGCCGCTGCCCAAGACCGGGCCAGCGCCCCCATCGGAACCCACGGCCCCGGAGCCCGCGCGCCAGACCGTGACGCCAGTGTTCACCCGCCCGGCGGGGCCGGCCGCCTTCTCCGGCCTGCCCAGGGCCATGCCGCCGGCCGCGCCGCCGCCTGCCGAGACGCGCGTCGAGCCTGCGCCCGCAGCGCCGTCCGCGCCGGAACCGGTCGCCGAAACGCCGCCTGAACCGGCCGCGCCGCCGGAACCCTACGTCGAGCTCGCCCCTGTCATCGTACAGCCGCTGGGCGCGTCGCGTCGGGCCCCGCCGCGCAAGTCGCCCGTCCCCGCCATCGCCGCCACGGTGGTCGGCCTCGGCGCGGTGCTGGGCATCGCCTATGCGCTGAGCCGCGGCCAGGAAGCCGCCCTGAAGGCGCCCGTGGCCTCGCCGCCCGCGGCGGTCGCCATGCCGCCGGCGCCGACCCTCGCGCCGACCTCGCAACCCGCCGTCGAAACCCCGGCCGTGGCGCCGCCCGCCAAGGTCGCGGCGGTGTCCCGGCCGCCGAGCCGTGCGGCCGCCCCGCCGCCCCGGCTGGTCGTGCCTTCGGCGCCCGCGACCGACGAGGCCGCCAGCGCGCCCGTGCTCGCATTGCCGCCCGCCGCCGCGACGCCAACCGTCCAACCGCAGCCGCAGCCGCAGCCGACCTACACGCCGCCGGCGGCGCCGGATCCGAACGCGCCTATGACCACCCGGCGGGACTGACCGGCCCGGCTCAACCCGTGGGCGGGAGCGTCACCGAGAAGGGTTTGCTGACGGCCTGGAAGACCGGCAAGGCCTCGCAGCGGGCGGCATGGGCCGTGAGCGCGGGCCAACGCTCAGCGTCCAACAGGTCGGCGTGCGCCTCGCCCACGAACCGCAGGACGCAGCCGACCGCGATGTCGGCGTGGCCGATCCCGGCGCCGAACCACCAGTCGCCTGACCGGCCCGCGCGGTCGGCCTCCAGCGCGTCGAGGACGCCGGCGATCTGCGCGCGGCAGCGCTCCACCCACACCGGCGTGCTGCGCTGGTGGATGGCGCGTTCGTAGACCAGGCTGACGGCCTTGTCGGCGAGGCCGGTGGCCAACGCCTGGACCTTCAGCGCCTGGCGGCGCTCGACGCCGGTGCGCGCGATGAGCCCCCTGTCCGGCCCGGCCAGATCGTCCAGCCAGTCGAGGATCGCACCGCTTTCCAGCAGCGCCTCGCCGTCGTCGGTCACCAGGGTCGGGACGCGCCGCAGGGGATTGATCGCCGCGATCTTCTCGGCGTCGCCGAACACCGACCAGGGCCGATGCTCGTAGTCGAACCCGTAGAGCCTCAGCGCCACCGCCACCCGCCGCACGAACGGGCTGTCGTACTGTCCGATCAGGATCATGCCTGGTCCCCCTTGCCACGCCGCATTTAGGGGCGCGGCGCGCGTTTCAAAAGAACCGGACGCCTGGCCGCAGCACGATCTGGAACAGGGCGAGCAGCAGGCCGAGGGCGACCAGCAGGGCTGCGATGGACCAGCGGGGCGAGGGCGGCCCGGCCGGGCCCCGCGGCGCAGGCCACGACCACGCCAGCAGCCAGGCCGCGGCGACCCCCGTCGCCACCACCGGCGGGAACAGGATCTCGATCATCGGTCCCGGCACGCGGAACGGGACGATCAGGGCGATGGCCGCCAGCGCCGGCAGCACGGCGTAGCGCAGGACGGTCCGCGCCCGCCCCCGCGGCGCCTGGGTGTCGGCGCCGGGGACCATCGTCAGGAAGAGCGGGGCCACGAGGCCGCAGGTCAGGACCATGGCGATCATGGCGGCGACCGAGGCGGCCAGCTTCGAAGCGGCCGGGAATCCCAGGTAGGTCATCGCCCGCCCAACGTCGTTCTGCGGGATCACCGTGCCGATCAGCAGCTGCGGCAAGGCCTCCAGCAGGCCCAGCAGCGCCATCCAGACGACGAACAGCCGCAGCGCCAGCCACCGTGGCGGCCGGCGCGTCGCCCAGAGGATGAAGCCGAGGCCCACGATCACGGTGGCCAGCGCGCCCGTCCCCTGGAACAGCTCGGCCAACGGGTTCTGGCCGGTCCAGGCATGGTTGTTGTGGAACAGCGTCGGCTTCAGGCCGGGCGTCAGCGCCTTGGGGACCACCAGGAACAGTTCCTGCACGAAGAACACCACGTTGAACGCCAGCGCATAGGCCAGCGTCGAGGCGAGGCTCAGACCCCAGTCCCAGGGCGACCGCGGCCCTGTCGCCCGCGGGCTCCGAAGCAGCATGACCAGCGACCAGAGCACGGGCGCGCCCAGGAACACGGCGGCCATCGCCAGGACGATTTCGGCGGAACTCATGCGGCGATCGACCCCTGCGCTTTTGCGGCGCGCGCGATAGAGCCCTCAAATCCTTTCGCAGGAAAGGGGATTGAACCGGTTGCTCCCGACATAGAAGCTCGGCCGCATATTGGCGGGCGGGAGGCGACAATGGCGCGATCTGTGGTGATCACCGGGGTCTCGACCGGCATCGGGCTGGCGGCGACCCGGGTGCTGGCGGGCAAGGGCTTCCATGTGTTCGGCAGCGTGCGGAAGGCCGAGGATGGCGCCCGGCTGAAGGCCGAATTCGGGGAGGCCTTCACTCCGCTCGTATTCGACGTCACCGACGCGACGGCGGCGCAGGCCGCGGCCGAGCTGGTCGAGGCCGCCTTGGCCGGCGCCACCCTGGCCGGCCTGGTCAACAATGCCGGCATCGCCGTGGCCGGCCCGCTGCTCTACCTGCCGATCGACGAGTTCAGACACCAGCTCGAGGTGAACCTCACCGGGGTGGTGATCGCCACCCAGGCTTTCGCGCCGCTGCTGGGCGCGCGGGCGCCGGCCGTCCGAGACCCTGGGCGGATCGTCAACATCTCCTCGGTGGGCGGGCGCACCGCCAATCCGTTCATGGCTCCCTACAACGTCTCGAAGTTCGGGCTGGAGGGCCTCTCGGAATCCCTGCGCCGCGAGCTGTTGCCCTTCGGCGTGGACGTGGTCGTGGTCGCGCCTGGCGCTGTGGCGACGCCGATCTGGGACAAGGCCGACCAGGTGGACGTGAGCCGATACGCCAACACCCCCTACGCCGCCGCCCTGGAGCGGATCCGCGCCTACATGCTGCAGCTGGGCCGCACGGGCCTGCCGCCGGAGAAGATCGGCGAGGTGATCCATCACGCCCTGACCGCGCCCCGGCCCAAGGTCCGCTACACGGTCGCGCCGGACATGCTGCAGATCTTCCTGGGCGAGCACCTGCCCAAGCGGATGCTGGACCGCATCGTGGGCAAGCGCCTGGGCCTGCTGCCGCCGGCCGCGTGACGCCCCGCCGTCAGTCCTCGGCGATCTCGCTGGCCTGCCGGGTCTCGGGCATCCGCAGGTAGGCGAACAGCGACAGGGCGATCATGGCGGTCACGTACCAGTAGAAGCCGCGTTCCAGGCCGACGCTCTTGAACCAGAGGGCGACATATTCGGCCGTGCCGCCGAAGATCGCGTTGGCCAGCGCATAGGGCAGGGCCACGCCCAGGGCGCGGATGTGGGCGGGGAATAGCTCGGCCTTCACCACGGCGTTGATCGCCGTGTAGCCGGTCACGATCATCAGGGCGGCAAGGACCAGCAGGAAGGCGGTGAACGAGTCCCCGGCCTGCTCCAGCATCCGGAAGATGGGATAGGTGCAGGTCGCGCCCAGCACGCCGAACCCGATCAGCAGCGGCTTGCGGCCGATCCGGTCGGAGAGCCAGCCGGCGACAGGCTGCATCAGCATGAAGACGAAGAGCGCTGCGGCCGTGATCTCGGTCGCCGCCTCGCGGCTGAAGCCGGACGTGTTGACCAGGAACTTCTGCATGTAGGTCGAGTAGGCGTAGAACGCGAGGGTGCCGCCGGCCGTCAACGCGATCACCAGCAGGGCCTGGCGCGGATAGTGGCGGAAGAGGATCCAGCCGCTGGACCCCATGCTGGCCGTCGCCTTGACGTTCTGGAAGCTCTCGGTCTCCACCAGCCCGCGCCGGATGTAGAACACGGCGATCGCCAGCAGGCCGCCGATCGCGAAGGGGATCCGCCAGCCCCAGCCTTCGAGGGCCGCGGGCGTCAGGGTTCCCTGCAGGACCAGCAGCACGCAGAGCGCCACGAGCTGGCCCGAGATCAGGGTCACGTACTGGAAGCTGGAGAAGAAACCGCGCCGCTCCCGGCCGGCCATCTCGGACAGGTAGGTGGCCGAGGCCCCGTACTCGCCGCCCACCGACAGGCCCTGCAGCAAGCGGGCGCAGAGCAGGATCAGCGGCGCCGCCGCGCCCGCCTGTGCATAGGTCGGCGCCACGGCGATCATCAGGGAGCCCAGGCACATGAGCGTGACCGACAGCGTGAGCCCCGCCTTGCGTCCTTTCCGGTCGGCGTAGACGCCCATGATCCAGGCGCCGAGCGGGCGGACGATGAAGCCCACTGCGAACACCGCCGCGGCGCTGAGCAGTTGGGCGGTAGGGTCGTCCGAGGGGAAGAAGGCCGGGGCGAAATAGAGGGTGAAGGCCGAATAGACGTACCAGTCGTACCACTCCACCAGATTGCCGGTGGAGCCGCCGATGATGGACTTCAGGCGACGACCGCCCGCCAAGGATCCCGACACCGCCACCCGCAACCCCATCCCACCGCTTCGAACGAACGCGCTCCGATGCCCTCAACGAACCGGCGCCCGACTTTCCGCCATATGCGCATCGCGGCGCCTGTCCTTTCGCCTTTGCACCCGGTGCGGCGAGGCCGGGCTGGACGGCGCGATGCAAACCATGTCCGATTGTCACACAGGCGTCGTCAAAGGCGCAGCGGGGGCGCGGGATGAGCGAACTGCTTGTTCGGCTGGAATGGTTCAAGGCCGTCGTGCTGCCGCATGAGGCGGCGGTGCGCGCTCGCCTGCTGCGCATCTGTCCCGCCGGGTTCGACGTGGAGAACCTCGTCGCGGAGAGCCTGGCGCGCGCCTACCAGGTCCAGGACTTCGCCCGTGTCACTGCCGGGCGGGCGTATCTCCTGGCCATCGCCCGCAACCTGTTGATCGACACGTTGCGGCGCGAGACGATCGTCTCGCTGGATTTTGTCGCCGACCTCGACGTGCTGCGCTCGGACGAACCGGCGGCCGAGCGCCAGCTTCAGGCGCGGGACGAGCTGCGCTGGCTCCAGGCGCTGGTGGAGCGCCTGCCGCCGCAGCCTCGAAGGGTTTTCCTGCTGCGGCGGGTGCATGATCTTTCGCTTGCCACCATAGCGGGACAGATGGGCTTGTCCGTTTCTACGGTCGAGAAGCATCTTGCCAAGGCGCTCAGGCTCGTGGCCCAAGCGCGGGCGGAACGTGAGGATCACGAGTTTGGGCGAAACGCCCCGCAAGAGCTGCGACCGGCTGGCGATCGACGAACAGGCGGCCGCCTACGTCGCTAGGCTGGCCTGCGGCGTCACCCCGGCGGAGCGCCAGGAGATCTACGGCTGGGTGGCCGCAGATCCCCACCACGCCGTCGCCTTCGCCCGTATGGAATCGGCCTGGGAAGGCTCGGAGCGGCTGCGCGCCGCGCCCCCGGCCCTGGAAGCGCATCCCGAGCCATCGGGCGCCCTGCCACGCCCCGGTCGGCGCCAGCTCATGATCGGCGGCCTCGCCGCGGCGAGCGCGGCCGTCGCCGCCACGGTGGGCTGGCGGCTGCTGGACAATGTGGAGCTTCATCGCACCCGCGTAGGCGAGCGGGGTGTGGTCGCGCTCAAGGACGGTTCGCGGGTGACGCTCAACACCGCGTCGACGGTCGAGGTGGCCTTCACCGCGTCGGAGCGGCGGGTGCGTCTCGTCCGCGGCGAGGCGCTGTTCGAGGTGGCCCACGATGCGGCGCGGCCGTTCCTGGTCGATGCGGGCGCGGCCCGGTTCCGCGCGCTCGGCACGGCGTTCAACGTGCGCCTGCGGCCGGACGTTGTGGAGCTGACCGTCACCCAGGGCGTGGTCGGGGTGGTGGCCAAGCAGGGGGAGGTCGACGTCCCGGCGGCCGCCAGGATCGTCGCGGGGGGCGGCGCGGTGGTCCGGTCGGGCGCGGTGGCGGCCACCGCCCTGGACGGCCAGCACCTGCGCCAGCGCATCGCCTGGCAGGAGGGCGTCCTGGAGTTCGACGGCGAGTCCCTGGCGCAGGCGGTGGCCGAGTTCAACCGTTACCGCCGCCAGCCGATCGTGATCGGCGACGCGCGCCTGGAGGCGCTGCGCATCGGCGGCCGGTTCGAGGTGGACGAAGCCGACAAGTTCCTGGCCGCGCTCACCGGCGCATTCTCGATCGACGTCATCGCCACCACGGACGGCGGCGTGCTGCTGGTCGAGCGACCGTCGAGCTGAACTTTTTTGTCACGGCCATGGCGGTGCGGTGAACGTCGTCCGTTCGGATGGGTAGCGAGTTGCACTGGGGGCTTTGCTACATGTCGCGGAAATCCAACCTTCTCCTTTGGGCCTCGCCCGCGGCGGCGATCGCCGTCATGGCCTCGCCTGCGTCTGCGCAGGACGTGGTGGCGAACTTCAACATCGCTTCCCAGCCGATGCAGGGGGCGTTGAACGCACTCTCCGCCCAGTCGGGCGTGAGGCTGCTCTATCCCTACGACCGGGTCTCCGGCCTGACCTCGCCGGCCGTGAAGGGCCGGATGCCGACGCGCACGGCGCTCGGCCACATCATCGCCGGCGCGCCGCTGCGGGTGGCGATGGCGCAGAAGGACCTGATCGCGCTCTCGGCCTCGACCCCGCAGGCCGGGCTGATCCGCACGGCCTCGGTCGGCCCCATCTACGCCACCGCCGCGGCGGCCACGGTTCAGGACGAGGGCGCCGGCGCGCCCGCCAGGCCTCCCGCCGTGCAGGACGTCGAGACCGTGGTGGTCACCGGGATCCGCGGCGCGCCGCGCACCATCATCGACAGCCCGACGCCGATCGATTCGTTCACGGCCGCCGACCTCGAGAAGTCCGGCCGTGCCGGCGTCTTCCAGGCGCTGCAGACCCTGGCCCCCTCGTTCAACCTGCCGTTCCGGGCGGGCGGCGGCACCTCGACCATCATCGCCACCGGCGGCCTGCGTGGGCTGAACCCCGACCAGACCCTGGTGCTGGTCAACGGCAAGCGGCGGCACAAGACCTCGCTGATCAACGCGGTGTCGTCGCTCTACAACGGCTCCGTCCCCGCCGACCTGGACATGATCCCGACCGCCGCTATCGAGCGGATCGAGGTGCTGCGCGACGGCGCCGCGGCCCAGTACGGCTCGGACGCCATCGCCGGGGTCATCAACATCATCCTGAAGGGTGACACCAACGCGGGCTCGCTCAGCGCCACCTACGGTCTGAACTTCGACCGCAAGGACGGCGACCTCACCCAGTACGCCTTCAACAAGGGCTTCACGTTCGGCGAGGCCGGCTTCATCAACGTGTCGCTGAACTACAAGGACCAGCGGCTGTCCAACCGGGCCTATCCGATCGACCCCAGCATCCAGCTGTTCCCGCTGGTCGGCGGGGCGCGGGACCCGCGGGAGGCCACCATCGACCGGCTGGTGACCAAGAACTTCGGCCAGCTGCCGCAGACCAACACCACCTTCGGCTTCAGCGGCGGCTACGACTTCGGCAAGATCGCGCTCTACGGGTTCGGCACCTATTCCAAGCGCGAGTCCGACCTGCCGTTCACCTACCGCACGCCCAACAACGTCAACACGACGCCGGCGCTCTATCCGCTGGGTTACCGGCCGAACGAGGTCGTCAACGAGGACGACTTCGAGTTCACCGGCGGCATGAAGGGCGACCTGGGCGGCTGGGACTGGGACCTCTCGACCGGCTACGGCAAGAACAAGGCCAAGCTGCACACTTCCAACACCGAGAACGCCAGCCTCGGGCCGGCCAGCCCCAAGACCTTCTACATCGGCACGCTGCAGTCCGACGAGGTGACCAGCAACCTCGACGTCACCCGCGGTTTCGACCTCGGCTCGTCGCAGCTTCAGGTGTCGTTCGGCGCCCAGTATCGCCGCGAGGGCTACAAGATCCTGGCCGGAGAGCCGGCGAGCTACGCCGAGGGCCTCTACCGTGCTCCGGCCGGCCAGCCCTTCGCCGGCGTCGCGCCGCAGACCGGCGCCCAGGCGACTCCCGGCTTCCGCCCCGCGGACGCCAGCACCAGCCACCGCGACTCCAAGGCGGTCTATGGCGAGCTGGGCTGGGATGCGACCGAGCGGCTCTTCATCGGCGCCGCGGCCCGCTACGAGGACTACAGCGACTCCTCCGGCGACACCCTGACGGGCAAGCTCACCGGCCGCTACGAGGTGAACGACTGGTTCTCGCTGCGCGGCGCGATCAGCAACGGCTTCCGTGCGCCCGGCTTGGCCCAGCAGCACTACGCCGCCACCTCCAGCCAGTTCCGGACCGTCAACGGCGTGCCCAACCAGCTGCTGCTGATCAAGACCCTGCCGGTCAGCGCGCCTGAGGCGATCGCGCTGGGCGCCAGGCCGCTGACGCCGGAGAAGTCGAAGAACATCAGTGGCGGCTTCACGCTGCAGCCGCTGTCCGGCCTCGACATCACCGTCGACGGCTACCAGATCGAGGTGGACAACCGGATCGCCATCACCAGCACCCTGACCGGGACGGCGGTGAGCAACATCCTGATCTCCAAGGGCCTCTCGGGCGACCTCAGCGCCCAGTACTACACCAACGCCATCGACACCCGGACCCGCGGCATCGATGTGGTGGGGACCTACCGCTACGACCTGGGCGACTGGGGCCGGCTGCGCGCCAACGCCGGCTTCAACTATGGCAAGACCAAGATCCGGAACATCATCCCGAACCCGCCGGAACTGACGGCGCTGGGCGCGAACTTCGTGCTGTTCGGCCGTGGCAGCCAGGGCTACCTCACCACCTCGTTCCCCAGGAGCAAGGTGGCGCTGGGCCTGAACTGGGACTGGAACAAGCTGAACGTGAACCTGCGCTCGACGCGCTACGGCAAGTACACGGTGATCGCCGACCTGCCGGCTCAGGACCGCAGCTTCGGGGCCAAGTGGATCACGGACCTGGAGGTCAGCTACAAGGTCCTGGAGACGGTGACCGTGGCTGCGGGCGCCAACAACCTCTTCAACGAGTACCCGGACAAGAACGGCATCTACAACGCCGCCACGGGCAGCGGCCATTTCCCCGGCACCTCGCCGTTCGGATTCACCGGCGGCTCCTGGTACGCCCGGGTCCAGTACACGTTCTGACGGTGTCGGGTCGGCGCAGGGGAGGCGTAGCAGTGTTCGGCAAGTATGTATTGGCCGCGGTCCTGGCGGTGGGGACCCTCACGGCGTCCGGCGAGGCGCTGGCGCAGAAGACGGCCCCCAAGGGCGAGATCCTCTACGACACCTATGGCGTGCCGCACGTCTACGGGAAGGACGAAGCCTCGGTCTTCTACGGCTTCGGCTACGCCACGGTGCAGAACCACGGCAACGTCGTCGTGAAGCTGTACGGCCAGGCCCGCGGCCGCGCGGCCGAGTACTGGGGCGAGGCCGAGGTCGAGTCCGACAAGTGGGTGATCGCCAACGGCATCTATGAGCGCGCCAAGGCCTGGTACTCCCAGGAGCCGGCCAACTTCCGGGCCAACCTCGACGCCTTCGCCGCGGGTATGAACGCCTACGCCAAGGCCCACCCGGAGAAGCTGGACCCGTCGGTGCTGCAGGTCTTCCCGATCACCGGGGTCGACGTCATGGCCCACGGCCACCGGCTGATGAACTACGTCTATGTGGCGCCCCAGGCCCGGACCATGGGCGGCAACGCCGATGCGGGCTCGAACGCCTGGGCGGTGATGCCGAAGAAGTCGGCGAGCGGAAACACCCTGCTGCTGGCCAACCCGCACCTGCCCTGGGCGCCCAGCCAGCTCACCTATTTCGAAGCCGACCTGAACGGGCCCGGCATCAAGATGTACGGCGCCACCCAGGTGGGCCTGCCGGTCCTGCGCTTTGCGTTTAACGACCGCATGGGCTTCACCAACACCGTCAACGGCGTCCTGGGCGCCACCAACTACGAGCTCAAGCTGGCCGACGGCGGATATCTGTTCGACGGAAAGGTCCGTCCGTTCACGACGGTGACCCGGACGTTCAAGGTCAAACAGGCCGATGGCACGCTGCGCACCCAGACGCTTGAGGTCCGCTCCTCGGTGCATGGTCCGGTGTTCACCCGCGCGGACGGCAAGACCGTGGCCCTGCGCGTGGCCGGCCTCGATCGGCCGGGCGGCCTTCGCCAGTACTGGGACATGGGCAAGTCGAAGAGCTTCGCCGACTACCAGGCGATCATGAAGCGCCTGCAGGTGCCGTCCTTCAACATCGTCTACGGCGATCGCGAAGGGCACATCCAGTACCTCTACAACGGCATCCTGCCCAAGCATGCCGACGGCGACGTCGCCAAGTGGAGCGGGCTCGTCCCCGGCGACACCTCGGCGACGCTCTGGACCGAAACCCACAGCTACGAGGACCTGCCCAAGGTCGTCGATCCGCCCAGCGGCTACGTCCAGAACACCAACGACCCACCCTGGGTGTCGACCTGGCCGCAGGCGATCCAGGCCAAGGACTATCCCGCCTACATGGCCAACAACGGGCCGATGTCGCTGCGCGCGCAGCAGTCGTCGCACCTGATGGCCGATCCGTCGAAGATCACCTTCGACGACTTCGTGGCCCGCAAGCTGACCAACCACGTCCTGATGACCGACCGGGTGCTGGACGACCTGCTGGCCGCCGCGGCCCAAAGCACGGACGCCGATGTGCAGGAGGCGGCCGCCGTCCTCAAGGCGTGGAACCGCACGGTCAACGCCGACGCCAAGGGCGCGCTGCTGTTCGAGGCCTGGGCGCGCAAGTTCGCCGGGCCGACCTACAACAATGACGCGAACTACCGGGTCCGCTGGGATCCCGCCAAGCCGATCGACACGCCCGTGGGCCTGAAGGACCCGGCCCAGGCCGTGGCCATGCTCAAGGCCGCCGCGGCGGAGGCCAAGACCAGCTACGGCGCCCTTGACCGGCCGTTCGGCGACGTCTCGCGCTTTGCGCTCGGCAAGGTCGACCTGCCGGGCAACGGCGGCTTCGGCAACACGGGCATCTTCCGCGTGATCACCTGGGGCCCGCTGAAGGACGGCAAGCGGACCCCGGTCCATGGGGAGACCTGGGTGTCGATGGTGGAGTTCTCGACCCCGATCAAAGCCCTGGGCCTGATGAGCTACGGCAACTCCACCCAGCCCGGCTCGCCGCATCGCAGCGACCAGCTCGAACAGCTGTCGCAGAAGACGTTCCGGACGCTCTGGACCACCCGCCCAGAGGTCGAGAAACACGTGGAAGAGCGGGTCGCCTTCTAGTTTCGCTTCATTTTCGAGAGGACGCCGACATGAACTTCCGCGCGACGTTTGCAAGCCTGGCGCTGAGCGCCGCCCTGGTCGCCGGCCCGGCCTTCGCCGCCCAGCCCTTCGAAGGGGCCTGGCAGGAGAAGCACAACGACACCCCCGGCATCACCACCCCGGCCAACTTCAAGCTGACCATCTGGATGAAGGTGGAGGGCGACCAGCTCCACTATCACTCGGAGAACACCACCCAGCCCGACAAGCCCTATATCAGCGATCACATCTCCAAGCTGGACGGGACCGTCGCGCCGTTCCCGGACCAAGTGCGGTTCAACCAGGTCTCGACCCTGGTGACCGAGCCGACCGAACTGCAGATCCTGAAGATGAAGGACGGCGACGTGATCGCCGGCGAGTTCTGGACCATCAGCAAGGACGGCAAGACCGCCGTGCGCCGCGGCGTCGGCAAGAGCCCTGAAGGCAAGTCGCGCGCCTATCAGGAGCACTTCGTCAGGGTGACCGCGGAGCCGCAGTTCAAGAAATAGCGCGCGAGGCTAGAGCGCGATCGTGAACCGGGCGCCGCCGCCGGGATTGGCGGGTTCCAGCACCAGCTGCCCGCCCTGGCTGACCACCGCCTGGCGGGCCAGGCTGAGGCCGATGCCGCTGCCGGCCGGCTTGGTCGTGAAGAAGGGCCGGAAGATCTCCGAGGCCGAGGCCGGGTCGACCCCCGGTCCACTGTCCTCGACGGTGATGGCGGCGCCGTCGCCGGCGGGGCGTGCGGAGAGGCGCACGGTGCGCGGGATGCGCTCGCCCGCCAGGGCCGCCTCCGCGGCGTTGGTGAGCAGGCCGAGCAGCGCCTGGGCGGTGAGGTCGGGATCCAGGCGGATCAGGATGTCGGGCTTCGGCGGTTCGTAGGCGAGCCGCACGCCCAGCGGCGTCCACCGGGTCTCGAAAAGCTGCGCGGCCTCGGCCAGCAGGGCCTGCAGGCTCACCCGGCGCGGGACGGGCGCCGGCAGCCGCGCCAGTTCCCGATAGGCCTCCACGAACCGGTGCAGGCCGCCGGTCCGCCGGGCGATCACCCCCACCGCCTCGCGCGCCGCCTCCACGTCGTCGGGTCGGCCAACGGCCAGCAGGTCTTCGGCGCTCTGGGCCAGGGACGCCAGCGGCGTCAGCGAATTCATGATCTCGTGGCTCAGCACCTGCAGCAGCTCGCGCAGCGCCGCGGCCTCCGCCGCCTGGATCTCGGCCTCGATGTCGGTCAGGGCGGCCAGCCGCAGGGCGCCGCCGGCGCCCACCACGTCCGCCACCGACAGCGCATAGGTGCGCCAGACGCCGTCGGACAATAGCCGGACGGTCCGTCGGGTCTCCGGCGAGGCGTCCAGGATCGCGACGCCCAGGTCGCCGCCGGGGTCGGGCAGCACCCCGTCCGTGTGGAACAGCCGCCGCGCGGCCCGGTTCACCGCCGTCACGGGCCCGCCGGCCTGCCAGGTGACCAGCGGTGTCGGCGCCTGGTCCAGGAAAGCCTGCAGCGTGCGCCGCTCGCGCTCGCGGTCCAGATGGGCGGGCGGCGCCTCGACCGGCGGTTCGGCGGGCGGCCGGCGGAGCAGCTCGCCCAGGGTCCAGGCCGCGCCGGCCACGCCCACCAGGGCGGCCAGCAGCGCGTTCGCGGCCAGCCCGCCGCGCCAGGCCAGCACGGCGAGCGCGCCGCTGGCCAGGACCAGGCCCTGGACCGCCAGGCCCGTCCAGAGGCGCCTAGAGGCCATGCTTGACCATGCGGCGGTAGAGGGCGGCGCGGGTCAGTCCCAACTCGCGGGCCGCGTGGCTGACGTTGTGGCCGTGCCGCCTCAACGCCGCCTCGACCATCGTGCGTTCCGATCGCGCCAGATTCAGGTCGGCCGTGGCCGGCGCCGTGGCCGGCGCGGTGAGCCGGGTGAGTTCGGCGGCGGTCAGTACGTCGGCGTCGGACAGCACTACGGCCCGTTCCGCGGCCTGGCGCAGCCCTCGTGCTTCGCCCGGGGGCGGCTGGCGACGCAGCAGCTCCAGGGCGCTGGCGTCCAGCGGCTTGGGCGCTCGGCCGTAGCGTCGCGCGAACAGGCGCAGGTAGTGTTCGAGGATCAGGATCGCGTCGTCGCCGCGTTCGGCCAGCCGGGGCAGGGCGATCTCCACCGTCTCGATCCGGGCCCGCAGGTCGTCGCGCAGCTTGTCCACCGGCCCACGGCTCGCCGACACCAGCCGCACGTCCACGCCGCGGTCGAGCAGGGCCAGCAGACGCCGCTGTTCGACCGGCGGCAGGCTCGCGACCTCGTCCAGGAACAGCGTGCCGCCTTCGGCCTGGACCACGGCGGCGTCCACCGCCTCGCCGGCCGATTGCGCATCCAGGGCCACCAGCGGGCCCGCCCGTCCGGAACGGGCGTGCAGCAGGCGGGCGACCAGACTCTTGCCGGTCCCGGCCTCGCCCCGGAGCAGCACCGCCGCCCCGGTGGGCGCGGCGCGGGCGACCAGGTCGCGGACCCTCTGGGCGGCGGGGCTGTCGCCGATCAGCAGCAGGTCGTCGTCGAGCGGGGCGGGCGCCTCACCGCGGCGTCCGCGGCGCAGCGAAACCGCGTCGCGCAGGGTGTCCAGCAGGCGCGCGTTGCTCCACGGCTTCATGACGAAGTCGCTGGCCCCGGCCTTCATCGCGGCCACCGCGACGTTGATCCCGCTGTGACCGGTGACCACCACGACCACGGCGTCCGGATCGTGGCCGCGGATGTCGGCGAGCCACTGGAAGCCCTCGGCCCCGGAGGTGACGCCGCGCGTGAAGTTGAGATCCAGCAGGATGGCGTCCACCGCCTCCCCGGCCAGCGCGCTCCAGGCCTCGGTCGGGCTCCGCGCGGGGATCATCCGAAAGCCGTTGCGGCCCAGCAGCAGGCGCGCGGCCGTCAGTACGTCCTGGTCATCGTCGACGAACAGGATGACGCCGGATTCATTTGACGCCGCCTCAGCCATGTCCGGAAACGAACACCTCGTCCGAAAGCGGGCGACGGAGTCGCTGGTGCAGGAAAAATATCAATGGAAACCGCTGGTTAGTCTGTCGGAAAGCCGCGCTATCCTGGCGATGAACGTTGCATTCCCGGGCCCATGACGTCCAGTTCCCATATCTCCCGATTTCCTGCGGCGGCCGCCGCCGAAGGCATGGACCGCAAGGTCGCCCGGCCGCGCCGAAGGCTGTGGCTGGCGGCGGGGATCGGCGCGGTCGTGCTTGGGGCGGGCGGGGCGGCGGCCTGGCTGCTGCCCGACGCCGGAACGGTGGCCGTCAGGCGCGGCGAGGTCGAGATCGCCGAGGTGCGCCAGGAGCCGTTTCACGACTACATCCCCGTCCGCGCCGTCGTTGCTCCGCTGACCACCGTCTTCGTGACCGCCGTGGAGGGCGGCCAGGTCGAGCAGGTGATCGCCCAGGACGGCTCCGCGGTGGCCGCCGGCGCGCCGCTGGCCCGCCTGGCCAACCCCCAGCTCCGCCTGGCCGTGACCTCGCGCGAGGCCGAGATCGCCGGCCGCCTGGGCGACGTCAGCGGCCAGGAGTTGGAGCTGCAGCGGGCGCAGGCCGATCGCGACCGCGAATTGGCGGCCGCCAGCTACGACTTGCTGAAGGCGCGCCGCGACCTGGAAAAGCGCCAGCGCCTGTATGACGCCGGGTTCGAATCCCCCGCGGCGATCCGCAGCCTGGCCGATGAGGCCGCGTACCACGCCAGCCGCGTCGCAGCCCTCAGCAGCGGCAATATCCGCGAGGCGGCGATCGGTGCAAGCCAGCGCAGCCAGATGCGCCAGCTCGCCGGCCGGCTGAGCGCCAACCTGGGCGTGGTCACCGCCAGCCTGGACGCGCTGACGGTCAAGGCGCCGCTCAAGGGCCGCCTCACCAACTTCGACCTCCAGCCCGGCCAGACCCTGAAGGCGGGCGAGACGGTCGGGCAGGTGGACGTGGAAGGCGCCTACAAGCTCACCGCCGACTTCGACGAGTTCTACGTGAGCCGCGTGGCGCCCGGCCAGGCGGCCCAGGCGGATCTGGGCGGCCGGGCCGTGCTCCTGCGCGTGGGCCGCGTGCTGCCGCAGGTGAGCCAGGGCCGGTTCCGCGTCGAGTTCGGCTTCGCCGGCGCCCCGCCCGCGGGCCTGCGCCGCGGCCAGACCCTGGAGGTCCGCCTGACCCTTGGCGCGACCCAACCCGCGGTCGTCCTGCCCAACGGCGCCTGGCTGGAGGGTTCCGGCGGCGCCTACGCCTTCGTCGTGCGGCCCGACGGCCGCAAGGCCGACCGCCGCGCCATCGTCGTGCGACGCCGCAATCCCCAGCAGGTGGAGGTCGCTTCGGGCCTGCGCCGGGGCGAGAAGGTGGTCGTCTCCTCCTATGCGGGCCTCGAGCCCTACAAGCACCTGATCCTGCGCTGAGAAGGCCCCATGATCGCCCTGAACGACATCCACCGCATGTTCCGATCCGACGAGGTCGAAACCACCGCGCTGCGCGCCATCGACCTGGAAATCGACGAGGGCGAGTTCGTCGCCGTCATGGGTCCGTCCGGCTGCGGCAAGTCCACCCTGCTCAGCACGCTGGGCATGATCGACCGCCCAACCAGCGGCAGCTACGTCTTCGACGGGGCCGAGGTCACGCGGATGGGCGAGGCGGCGCTGGCGCGCATGCGCCGAGACAACCTGGGCTTCGTCTTCCAGAGCTTCAACCTGATCGATGAACTGACCATCGCCGAGAACGTCGAGCTGGGCCTGGTCTACCGCCGCTGGGCGGGTAAGCAGCGCAAGGCCCGGGTCGAGGCGGCGCTGGACCGCGTGGGCGTCGCCCACCGCGCCCGCCACTATCCCCACCAGCTCTCCGGCGGCCAGCAGCAGCGGGCGGCCATCGCGCGGGCCATCGTGGGCGAGCCGCGCCTGATCCTCGCTGACGAACCCACCGGCAACCTCGACACCGAGAATGGCGAGCAGGTGATGGAGATCCTTCGCAGCCTGAACCGCGAGGGCGCGACCATCGTCATGGTCACCCATTCGCCCGCGCACGCCGACGTCGCCAAGCGGGTGGTCAACATGCTGGACGGCCGCATCATCGTCTCCGCGCGTCGGGCGGCGTGATCGCATGTGGCAGAACTACGCGCTCTCGCTCTACCGCACCCTGACCCGCCACCGGCTTTACGCGGCGCTCAACACCCTGGGCCTCGCGCTCGGCATCGCCGTCTGCACGATCCTGTTCCTGGTGGTCCGCTTCGAACGCAGCTTCGACCGTTGGATCCCAGGGGCGGAGTCCGTCTACCGCATGAACCTGGTCGGCACCTGGCCGGGCCGAGCGCCCAAGGACGGGCCGGGCACCCAGCCGGTGATGATGCCGCGTCTGCTGGCGACCTTCCCGCAGATCAAGGCCGGGGCGCGCTTGATGGAAGGGCCGTACATCGTCCGCGCCGGCGACAAGCAGAACTACGAGCGCTTCGTCCTGGCCGATCCGTCGGTGTTCGACGTCTTCCCTCTGCCGTTCGTGGCGGGCGACCGCGCGACCGCGCTGGGCGACACGTCCAGCGTGGTGCTGAGTCAGGCCATGGCGCGCAAGTATTTCGGCAGCGAGCGGGCCATCGGGCGGCGCCTGACGGTGATGATCGACGGTCGGCTCCGCGACTACCGCGTCACCGGCGTGATGCGTGACCTGCCGCCCAACACGACCCTGGTGCTCGATTTCGTCGCGCGGTTCAGCCCCGAGGTTCTGCCCAACCATGAGGAGCAGCTGCATCGGTGGGGCAGCGCGATGCTGTACAGCTATATCCGCCTGCGCGACCCGTCCGACATCGCCGGCGTCAGGGCCGGCCTGAAGGCGTTCATCGACCGTGAGGCGATCGAGCTCCCGAAACCCGCCAGCGACATGATCAACTATCGGCTGATCCCCCTGACCTCCACGCGCTTCGACGACGCCAACACGACGGAGGCGTTCAAGCCCGGCGTCGATCCGCTGTTCGTCGGCGCGCTGGGTGTGATGGGGGCCGTCATCCTGCTGATCGCCGTCGTCAACTACGTCAGCCTGGCCACGGCGCGATCCGGTATGCGGGCGCGGGAGGTCGCCGTCCGCAAGGTGATGGGCGCCACGCGCCGGGCGCTGGTGGTGCAGTTCGTGGCCGAATCCGTCGCCGTAAGTTGCGTGGCCGGCCTGATCGCCGCCGCCATGGTCGAGCTGGCGTTGCCCGGTGTCAGTGCGATGTTGGGCGAGCCGATCACCATGACCTATTTCGGCGCCGACGGCGTCGCCCTGCCGCTGGCCGGCCTGTGCCTGATGGTGGGTCTGGCGGCGGGCGCCTATCCCGCGCTGGCCCTGTCGGGCTTCCGCCCCGCCTCGGTGCTGGCCTCGGCGCGAACGCCGGGCGGAGGCCGCGCCGGGACGCGGGCGCGCGAGGTGCTGGCCGTCGGCCAGTTCGCCATCGCGATCACCCTGATGATCTGCACGGCGGTGATCTTCGGCCAGATACAGTTCCTGCGCAGCGCCGACGTGGGCTTCCGCCGCGACGGCTTGTTGATCGTGCAGCGCCTCGGAGACCCCCAAGTCGCGCCCCAGATGCGCACGATCCTCGAAGCCTTTCGGGCGACGCCGGGCGTGATCTCCGCGACCGCCTCGGATCGCCGGCCGGCCACCGGGGACGAGTCCAACGGAAACGTTCAGTTGGCCAGCAACCCGGCCGTCGAGCCGGTAATCACGTACGAGCGTATCGGGCCGGACTATGTCCGCACCTATGGCCTCACCATGGCGGCCGGCCGACCGCTGGACATGGCCCACGGCCTGGACGACCGCATGGGACTGGACGCGGAAGCGACAGCGGCGCGCGGCGGCGTGAACATCATGGTCAATGAGAGCGCCGCACGCCTCTACGGCTTCAAGGATCCGGCCCGCATGATCGGGCAGCAACTGATGCGGGGGCATACCACCAGCGGCCGGCGCTCGCTCATGACCGTCGTCGGCGTGGTGCGTGACGTGCGGTTCGTCTCGCCTCGCATCTCCCCGCCGCCGCAATTCTACGAGATGAACAGCCACCTCGGCCGGGTCGGCCAGGCCTCGAGCTGGTCGGCCGCCGTTCGCGTGCGGGAAGCCGACATGCCCCTGGTGCGCCAGCGGCTGGAGGCGCAGTGGCGGCGTCTGGCGCCGGGCACGCCGTTCAGCGCCGAGACCGTCCAGGTGGCCATGAAGCCCTTCTACGATGGGGACGCGCGGCGCGGTCAGCTCTTCGCGGTCGGCGCGGTGCTGTCCGCCGCCATCGCCTGCCTCGGCCTCTATGGCCTGGCGGCCTTCAACACCAGCCGGCGGATCAAGGAGATCGGCATCCGCAAGACCCTCGGCGCCTCGACCGCCGACGTCCTGCGCTTGCTGGTCGGCGAGTTCCTGCGGCCGGTGCTGTGGGCGAACCTCATCGCCTGGCCCGTGGCCTGGTTCGCCATGCGCTCGTGGCTCTCGGGCTTCGACCAGCGGATCGACCTCAACCCGGCCTATTTCCTGGTCCCCAGCCTGGCGGCGGTCGCCGTCGCCGTGCTGACGGTGGCCGAACAGGCGATCCGGGTGTCCCGCAGCGAACCGGCCCGGGCGCTGCGGTACGAATAGGGGGGACTTGGGCGCTTGCGGCGCGCAATCCGAACCGCTATAGCGCGCCACTTCCTGCGGCGGATGCGTAGCTCAGCGGGAGAGCACCTCGTTCACACCGAGGGGGTCACAGGTTCAATCCCTGTCGCATCCACCATTTTCGTCCCCGATACATCAGGCTCTCGCCGTGCGCTCCGGCGTCCACGTCCGGCCCAACAGCCGCCCGCAGGCCTCGGGCAGTTCGTCGAAGCTGTGGATCAGGATATCCGGGTTGAGGTCCTCGGCCGGGATCTCGGTGTAGCCGAAGCTGACCAGGATCAGGCCCGCCTTGGCGGCCCGCGCCGCGCCGGCGTCGGTGGCGGCGTCGCCGACCAGGATCGTGCGCCCGATGTCGCCGCCGACCGCGTCCACGGCCGCCTGGAGATGGCGGGGGTCGGGCTTGATGGCCGGAGCCCTGTCGGCGCCGATCACCGCCTCGAACCGGTCGGCGAGTCCCAGCGCCTCCAGCAGAGCCATCGACAGGTCGGTGCGCTTGTTGGTGCAGACGGCCAGCCTGGCGCCCTGGGCCTTCAGGGCGTCCAGCGCCGCCTCGCACCCCGGGAAGGGGCGGCTCTCGTCCGCGATGTGCTCCAGGTAGTGGGCGATGAAGCGGTCGAACAGCGGCTGCACCCGGGCGGGATGCAGGTGCTGGCCCGCCGCCTCGAAGCCGCGCTCGATCAGCCAGCGCGCGCCGCGGCCGATGAACGGCCGCGCCTCGTCCAGGGGCCGGGCGGGCAGCCCCTCGTCCTTCAGCAGCACGTTGAGCGTGCCGATCAGGTCGGGGGCCGTATCGACCAGCGTGCCGTCCAGGTCGAAGGCGATGACGGCGCCCTCAAGAGCGCTAGCCGCCATTGATCACCGCGGTCGCCGCGTCGAGGCCGGAAGCGTAGTCGGTCAGCGCCTCGGCGGTGAGGACCATATAGGTCGCCGCGTCGTCGAACCGGCGCTCCTCGATCGCCTCTCGGATGCCGGGAAGGGTCTTGGCGCCGTAGCCGGTGAAGCGGCCGGGGGCGTAGATCATGTTCTTGTAGTAGGGCCGGAACGGCAGCCCCTTTTCCCGCAGCAGGCGCTGCTCCAGCGGTAGCAGGGCGGCGTCCAACTTCTTCTTCTGGGCCGGCGTGAGTGTGGCGCCCTTGGCGGCGAGCGCGGTGTCGAAGGCCGAGGCGCTGGTCTTCAGCTTTGCGACCGCGCCGTCCATGGGGGCGAAGTCGATCTTCGGCGAGGCGGCGAGGGGGCCGGGGTCGGCGCGCGGGATCGTCGGGTCGTCGGCAAGCTTGTAGGCCCCGGCGGCCAGTAGGCGCGTGCGGGCGGCGGCCTGATCGCGGGTGGTGTCCGCCAGCTTCTTCACCTCGTCGAGATAGCCCGAGACCGTGTCGGCGAAGTCGCCGTAGCGCTGCACCGTCGTCTCGGCGTCGGCCATCCGCATCACCGTCCGGCCGATGTACTTGGCGAGCGCGCCGGCATAGGCATGACCCGGGTCCACGAAGCGGCTGTGGTGCTCGTAGGTGTCGTAGGCCGAGTGATAGACGCCGCCCGAGTCGCCCTCGCCGCCGAAGCCGATGTTGAGCGAGGCGATGCCCAGGTTCTGCAGGAAGGTGGAATAGTCCGAGCCCGAGCCCAGGGCGTCGATCGGCAGGTCCCTGGCCGGGTCGGCGGCGATCTTGCCCAGCGCCACGGCGCGCGGATTTGCGCCCGGCGCCTCGGCCTGCACCGCCAGGCCGGCCCGCAGGCGCTGGCCGACGGTGACTCCCGTCTGCGGGTCCTTCACGTCGGCGGCCACCTGGTTCACGAAGTGCTGCAGCGAATGGCTGCCGCCCACGTCCAGGAATCCGCGGCTGTTGGAGTCAGAGTTGATGTAGACCACCGCCTTCGTCTTGAGTTCCGCGGCGTGGGTCTCGGCCCATTCCGTGGAGCCCAGCAGCATCGGCTCCTCGGCGTCCCAACTGGTGTAGATGATCGTCCGCTTGGGCTTCCAGCCGCCCTTGACCAGCGCGCCCAGGGCCTTGGCCTCGCCCATCATCGCCACGTGGCCCGACAGCGGGTCGGAGGCGCCGAACACCCAGCCGTCGCGGTGGTTGCCGCGGACGATCCACTCGTCGGGCTTTTCCTTGCCCTTGAGCGTCCCGACCACGTTGTAGGCGGGCTTCAGGCTCCAGTCCGAGAGCACCTTCAGGTGGACCTTGGCCGTCTCGCCGCCGCCCACATGGTAGGTGATCGGGAGGCTGCCCCGGAAGCTCGCCGGCGCCACCGGGCCGTCCAGCGCCTTCAGCAGCACCTGGGCGTCGCCGTAGGACATCGGCAGCGTCGGGATCTTCAGGATCGTCTCGGCCTGTTCGCGCGGTACGCGCTTGGCGTCCTTGCTGGAGCCGTAGCCTGGCGTCGTGGGGTCGCCCGGGAACACGGTCATGTCGGCCACCGAGCCGCGCTGGAAGCCGTTGGCCGGACGCGCCGGGCCCTTGGGATAGACGTCGTCCACGGAATAGCCGTCGTCGCGCGGGTCGGAATAGATGATCGCGCCGACCGCGCCGTGCTCCTGCGCCAGCTTGGGCTTCAGGCCGCGCCAGCCGGCGCCGTAGCGGGCAATGACGATCTTGCCCTTCACCGAGACCCCCAGGCGCTCCAGGGCGTCGTAGTCGGCCGGCATGCCGTAGTTGACGTAGACCAGCGGGGCCGTGACGTCGCCGTCGCCCTGGAAGGCCACATAGGCCGGAAGCTCGTCCTTGGTGCGGCTGGAGCTCTCGTCGCCGGGGACCGGCGCCTCGGTCAGGGTGGCCTTGAACGGCGCGCCGGGGCCGCTGGCCAGTTCGATCAGGACCTCCTTGGGCGTGGGGTAGAGCACCCAGGCGGTCTCGATCTTGGCGTCCCAGCCCCAGGCCTTGAACTGGGCCAAGGTCATCTCGGCGTTGAGCTTGTTGTGCGCCGAGCCCACGTGGTTGGGCTCCGCCGCCATGGTCTTCAGCCAGCCCCCCATCTCGGCGTCGTTGATCATGCCGTCGAACTTCGCCTCCAGCGCCGCGTCGGCAGATTGGGCGGCGGCGGGTGCGAGCGCGATCAGCGCCCCCGCGGTGAGAAGGGCGGTGAGACGCGAATGAGATTTCATGAAGACTCCCCCGAAGGACGGGGCGGACGCTACCGCCTTCTCGCGCCTCGCCACAAGGCTTGCTAAGCGGGGGGTGAGAAGACTCAGACGAGCTGCACCGGGAGAGCCGAATGACCGCCAGAGCCGCCGTGATCATGGCCGCAGGCCACGGCACGCGGATGAAGTCCAAGACGCCGAAGGTGCTGCACAAGGTCGGCGGCCGCACGCTGCTGGACCGCATCATCGACACTGTACGGGCGGCCGGCTGCGAGCGGATCCACGTGGTGGTCGGCACGATCCCCGAAGTCCGCGACCTGGTGGTGAAGCGCCTCGGCGAGGCCGCGGTCGTGGTGCAGGACCCGCCCAAGGGCACCGGCCACGCGGTGCTGTGCGCCCACGACGCCCTGGTCGACTTCGACGGCGACGTGCTGGTGGTCAACGCCGACCCGCCGCTGCTGCAGGCCCAGGATCTGGAGCCGCTCTTCACCCTGCGCCGCAATGGCGCGGCGCTGGCGATCCTGGGGTTCGAGCCGGTCGATCCGTTGCTGTACGGCCGGATCATCCGCGGCGCGGACGGCCATGTGATGCGGGTGGTGGAGCCGAGCGAGGCCAGCGACGGTGAGAAGCAGGTCCGCCTGTGCAACGCCGGGATGTACCTCGCGGGACGCGCCGACCTGTTCCGCTGGCTGTCGCGGATCACCGACGACAATCCCAAGCGCGAATACTTCCTGACCGCGATCATCGCCGAGGCGGTGGCCGAAGAGGCCCTGGTCCGGGCCAGCGTGGCTCCCGAGACCGCGGTCATGGGGGCCGACACGCCCATGCAGCTCTCCCAGGCCGAGGCCGAGTTCCAGAAGCGGCGGCGCGCCTGGTTCCTGGCCGAGGGCGTGGCGATGACCGCGCCGGAAACCGTCTTCTTCGCCTGGGACACCCAGATCGCCGCCGGGGCGACCGTTGAGCCCTATGTGGTCTTCGCGCCGGGCGTGAAGGTGGAGACCGGCGCCGTGATCCGGGCGTTCAGCCACCTGGAGGGCTGCCTCGTGCGCGAGGGCGCTCTGATCGGGCCCTACGCCCGCCTGCGGCCGGGCGCGGACATCGGTGAGGACGCCCACATCGGCAACTTCGTGGAGGTGAAGAAGGTCGCCGTCGGCAAGGGCGCCAAGGCCAACCATCTCAGCTATCTGGGCGACGGCACGGTGGGGGCGGGCGCCAACATCGGCGCCGGCACCATCTTCTGCAACTACGACGGCTTCTTCAAATACGACACCCACGTGGGTGAGGGCGCCTTCATCGGCTCGAACTCGGCTCTGGTGGCGCCGGTTAGGATCGGGGCTGGGGCCTACACCGGCTCCGGTTCGGTGATCGTCGAGGACGTGGCGCCCGACGCCTTGGCCGTCGCCCGGGGCAAGCAGGTGCAGAAGGATGGCTGGGCGGCGGCGTTCCGCAGGCGGATGACCGAGAAGAAGGCCTCGAAAGGCAAATGAACGATCCGGACGCCCAGAAGCGGGCCGCCGGCGAAGCCGCCGCCGCCCTGGTGAAGAGCGGCATGGTGGTGGGCCTGGGCACGGGCTCGACCGCCGCCTGGTTCGTCCGCGCCCTGGCCGAGCGCAAGCTGGACATCGTGGGCGTGCCGACCTCGCAGGCGACCGCCGATCTGGCCGCCGGCCTGGGCATCCGGCTGGGCGAACTGGGCGAGACCAGGGGTATCGACCTCACCATCGACGGCGCGGACGAGATCGGGCCGGGCCTGTCGCTGATCAAGGGCGGCGGCGCGGCCCTGCTGCGCGAGAAGCTGGTCTGGGAGGCGTCGAAGTCCTGCGTGGTCATCGCCGACGCCGCCAAAAATGTGAAAATCCTCGGGAAATTCCCGTTGCCGATCGAGGTGGTCGCGTTCGGGCACAAGACAACAGCCGACCGGATCTGCGACGCGCTGGCGGAATGCGATCTCGGTATCGTCCCCATGCTTCGCCGAAAGGACGGCGAGCCTGTAAGAACCGACGGCGGCAACCTTATCTATGACGCTCACTGCGGTCGGATCGAGGAGCCGGCGGCCCTGGCGGCGGCGCTCAAGAGCGTCACCGGCGTGGTGGACCACGGCCTGTTCCTCGACCTTGCGGACCGCGCCCTGATCGGCACGCCGGACGGCGTCGTCGAGCTTGAACCTTAGGAGACCGCAGTGGCGGAGCATGACTACGACCTCTTCGTCATCGGCGCCGGCTCGGGCGGCGTCCGCGCCGCGCGCGTGGCGGCCATGTCCGGCGCCAAGGTGCTGGTCGCCGAAGAACACCGCGTCGGCGGCACCTGCGTCATCCGCGGCTGCGTGCCTAAGAAGTTCATGGTCTATGCTTCTGAATATTCGAAGCATTTCGAGACGGCCCGCGGCTACGGCTGGGATATCGGAGAGACCAGCTTCGATTGGCCTCGATTCCTGATGGCGAAGGACAACGAGATCGCCCGCCTGTCCGGCATCTACGTCCGCAACCTCCAGAACGCCGGCGCCGAACTGGTCCACGGCAAGGCCCGGCTGATCGACCGCCACACCGTCGAGGTCGAGGGCCGGGGCCGCGTGACGGCGGCCAAGATCCTGGTGGCGACGGGCGGCCGGCCCTGGATGCCCCACGACCTGCCGGGGCTCGAGTACGCCATCACCTCGAACGAGGCCTTCCACCTGACCGAACTGCCCAAGCGGATCGTGATCGTGGGCGGCGGCTACATCGCGGTGGAGTTCGCCGGCATCTTCAACGGTCTGGGCGTCGACACCACCCTGGTCCACCGCGGCCCCAACCTGCTGCGCGGCTTCGACGACGACGTCCGCAGCCACGTGGCGCAGCAGATGGAAGAGCGCGGCGTCAAGATCCGCCTGGGCGCCCAGATCGGCAGCATCGAGAAGACCGAGGCCGGTTTGGTCGCGGCCTGCGTCGACGGACATAACCTGGACGCCGACGTGGTCATGTTCGCTGTGGGCCGTGAGCCCTACACCGAGGGCCTTGGGCTCGAGGCGGCGGGCGTGGAACTGGCCGAGACCGGCGCGATCAAGGTGGACGACTATTCGAAGACCAACGTCGACAACATCTGGGCCGTGGGCGACGTCACCAACCGCATCAACCTGACCCCGGTGGCGATCCGCGAGGGGCAGGCGTTCGCGCTCACCGTATTCCATGACCAACCGACGCGGTTCGATCATGAGATGGTGGCCTCGGCGGTGTTCTCACAGCCGCCGGTGGGTTCGGTGGGCCTGTCCGAGGCCGATGCGCGCCATCAGTACGGACCGAAGATCGACATCTACATGGCTAACCTGCGGCCCATGAAGGAGACCTTCTACGGCGGCCACGTGCGTTGCCTGATGAAGCTGGTGGTGGAGCAGGGGAGCGAGAAGATCCTCGGCTGCCACGTGGTGGCGCCGGACGCGCCGGAGATCATCCAGATGGCCGCCGTCGCCATCAAGATGGGCGTCACCAAGCCCCAATGGGACTCGACCTGCGCGGTGCATCCGACCCTGGCCGAGGAATTGGTGACCATGCGCGAGAAGCACCTCCCGCCGTCGCTCGGCCAGGTGGCGTGACGACAGCTACGTTGAGAACCGACGACCGGCTGGGCGTCTGGTGCGGCTGGGTGCTGGTCGGGATGGCGGCGCTGACGCCGCTGTTCGCCTGGCTGGGCCCTCTGGGCTTCCAATTGCTGGCGGTGGTCGGCCTGCTGTGCCTGCCGGCGCTGAAGATCGGCCGGCGCGAGGCGCCGCTGGCGGTGGTGCTGACGGCGGCTGTCGTCTGGGCGGCGTTTTCGATGTTCTGGAGTATCCACAAGCCCGGCGAGCTGGAGGACAGCGTCGCGCTGAAGCTGCTGCTGCAGCTCCCGCTCTACTGGGCGGCCTGGGCCGCGGCCCGCCGCGCGGATCCGAGGCTGCGGCGGCTGGCGCTGCAGGTCTTCGCGTGGGGGTTGGCCGCCTATGGCGCCATCCTGCTGGTGGAGGCGTTCACCGGCGCGGCGATCTACCGGGGCCTGCGCGACGCCATCGGCGACCCCATCCGGGCGGACCTCGGCCGCAAGAATGTCGCGCAGGGCAGCTTCGTCCTGGCGCTGCTGTGGCCGGTGGCGGCGGCGGGTGGGCTGCGGGCCGGGGCGCCGGCCTGGCTGGCGCTGCCCATGACGGCGGGGACGGTGCTGCTGGCGCACAACTTCCTGTCCGACGCGCCGGTGCTGGCGGTCGGGCTGGCGGTCGCGGTCGGCGGCCTGGTCTGGGTCTGGCCGCGTTCCGGGCCCAAGGCGCTGGCGCTGGGCGCGGCGGGCCTGGTGCTGGTGATGCCGCTGCTGATCCTGGCGATGCACCTGTTGGGCTTGGGCCGGCGCCTGCCGGACTCGTGGGAGCAGCGGGTCGGCTACTGGACCTACGCCATGCAGCGGATCGCCGAGCATCCGTTCCGCGGCTGGGGCCTGGATTCCAGCCGCGCGTTCAGCCCGCACATCGTGCTCCACCCCCACAACGGGGCGCTGCAGGTCTGGCTGGAGTTGGGCCTGCTGGGCGCCACCGCTGCGGCGCTCGCCTACGCCTTCGCCTTCCGCCGAATGGCTCGGGACCAGCGCAGCCTGGTGGCGTCCGCCACCGCCGGGTCGGCCGCCGTATACCTGTTCTTCGGGGTGGTCAGCTTCGGCGTCTGGCAGGAATGGTGGCTGGCGCTCGCGGCCCTCACCGCGGTGATCGCCACCCTGGGCGACGCCGAGGAGGCCGCGACGGCCAAGCCCATCGACGCTGCGGGTCATTACGAGTAAAACGCCCGGCCCGTCGAACAACCGGCGGTTCTGAGTGAAGACGATGACCGAACACTGGACGCCCGCATCCTGGAGAGGAAAACCCGCCAAGCACATCCCGTCCGACTATCCGGACATGGCCGAGCTTTCGCGGGTTGAGACCACCCTTCGCAAGATGCCGCCCCTGGTGTTTGCAGGCGAGGCCCGTCGCCTGAAAAGCCTCCTTGGCGACGTCGCGGCCGGCAAGGCCTTCCTCTTGCAGGGCGGCGACTGCGCCGAGAGCTTCAAGGAATTCGCCGCGGACAACATCCGCGACACCTTCCGCCTGATCCTGCAGATGGCGGTGGTGCTGACTTTCGCCGGCGGCAAGCCGGTGGTGAAGGTCGGCCGCATGGCCGGCCAGTTCGGCAAGCCGCGCTCGTCCCCGGTCGAGAAGATCGGCGACGTCGAGCTGCCGTCGTACCGCGGCGACAACATCAACGGCATGGAGTTCACGCCCGAGGCGCGGATCCCGGACCCGCAGCGCCTGATGCAGGCCTACGGCCAGTCGGCCGCGACGCTGAACCTGCTGCGCGCCTTCGCGGGCGGCGGCTATGCCGACCTGCACAACATCCACCGTTGGACCTTGGGCTTCGTGGCCGACAGCCCGCAGGGCGCGCGATACCGTGAGGTCGCGGACAAGATCAGCGAGACGCTGCAGTTCATGGAGGCCATCGGGGTCACGCCCGAGAGCCAGCCGACCCTGCACCAGGTGGAGTTCTTCACCAGCCACGAGGGCCTGCTGCTGGGCTACGAGGAGGCGATGACCCGCGTCGATAGCACTTCGGGCGAGTGGTACGACACCTCGGCCCACCTGCTGTGGATCGGGGAACGCACCCGCCAACTGGACGGGGCGCACGTGGAATACTTCCGCGGCATCCGCAATCCGAT
The DNA here is from genome assembly GCF_004297125.1 of Phenylobacterium sp. Taxonomy (GTDB): domain Bacteria; phylum Pseudomonadota; class Alphaproteobacteria; order Caulobacterales; family Caulobacteraceae; genus Phenylobacterium. The sequence continues at coordinate 277,035 of NZ_SCVD01000024.1, forward strand.
CGGCATCAAGTGCGGCCCGACCATGGAGGGCGACGACGTCCTGCGCCTGATCGAGACGCTGAACCCGAAGGACGAGGCCGGGCGGATCACGCTGTATGGCCGCTTCGGCTACGACAAGATCGCGGACCGCCTCCCGGGGCTGCTGCGCGCGACCAAGGCCTCGGGCCGCAACGTCGTCTGGGCCATCGACCCGATGCACGGCAACACGCTCACGGCCGCCAACGGCTACAAGACCCGGCCGTTCGACCGCATCCTTTCCGAGGTGAAGACCTTCATCGAGGTCTGCAAGGCCGAGGGCGTCCACCCCGGCGGCGTGCATCTGGAAATGACCGGTCAGAACGTCACCGAGTGCCTGGGCGGCGCCCGTTCGGTGTCGGAAGGCGATCTCGCCGACCGCTATCACACCCACTGCGACCCGCGCCTCAACGGCGAGCAGGCCTTGGAACTCGCGTTCCTGGTGGCCGAGAAGCTCAAGGACGAGCGCGTGGACCTGTCGCAACGGGTGGCGGCGGGGATTTAGACCCCGGCGCGCCACGGCCCGTGGACGCCGGTCACGGTGTCCGTTTCGTCGCGGTTGGACGTGACCACGATCCGGAATGAACCGCCGTCGGCCGCCACGCGGACGATCACGTGGCCGTCGCTGGCGGCCATGCGCCGCACCAGGCGATCGTTCGTAATCCGGCTGGCCTCGGTGAGGCCGGTGGCGAACACTTCGCGCGGACCGGGATAGAGCCGGGCGTTCAACATCCGCTCGAGCTGCAACATGCCCGGATGGGCCGCGTGCCAGGCCTGGATCACCCAGGCCCGCGGCCGCAGCGCGCGCGCCATCTCGGCTCCGACGGCGTCGAACATGCCGTGATGCGGGGCCACCGCCACATCGACCCGGCCGCAGATCCGGGCCGCGGCGGTCTCGACGTCGCGCCAGGGCAGGGCGCCGTCGGCCGTGTAGCTGACCAGGTCGCCGCCGGTGAAGTAGCGGAAGCGGCCGTGGCTGAGGCGCAGGCCGATGGAGCAGGGGTTCTCGTCGATCACGTCGCCGGGCGCCCGGGAGGCGAACAGGTCGCGGGTCGCGCGCCCGACGCCGGTCCAGACCTCACCATTGGCGATCAGCGGCCGGATCTCGAAGCCGCCGCCCGCCGGGCCGCACTGCTCGGGATCGCCCACCCGCACGCGCTCCACTCGTCCGCCCTCGCTCAGCCGCGCCGCCACGAAGCGGCGGTGGTTGAGCCACGTCGGGTCGCCGCCGACGGCCGGCACGGCATAGTCCGGGGCCCCGCGGTCGACGATGACTCCGATGGGGACGACCTCGGCCACGGCGCTCAGGCCCGTGCGGGCGTAGCCGCGCGGATCCGCCGTCCCGACCGCCGGATCGCCGACGTGGTCGGGATGGATGTGCGTGACCAGCGCATGGTCCAGCCGGCGGCCGCCGGTGTCGCGCAACCGTCGCCGCACATAGCGTCCGATCCAGTCGCCGGCGTTGCGGCTGGCGTCCGGCCGCGCCGGCGTCGAGGACTCGGCCGGGCTGGCCGAGGCGCCCGCGTCGATCAGCACCGTGCGGCCGTCCGGCCCCACGACGAGAGCGCTGTCCCCGCGGCCGGTGGCGATGTGGTGGATGTCCACCTCACCGGGACGCCAGGGCGACAGCGGCGCGCCCGGCCGATCCCGGGTCTCCTGGGCGATGGCCGGTCCCGCGCCCGACGCGAGCAGGAGGGCCAGCAGCCGGCGGCGGGTCGGCATCTCAGAACCGCGCCGTCAGGCTGACGCCGTAGGTGCGCGGCTCGCCGAGGTATTCGCCCAGCACGCCCTGGGTCGACGGGATCAGCACATAGTCCGTGTCGCCGAGATTCTTGGCCCAGGCCATCACGCGGAGGCGCCCGTCACGGGTTTCGAAGCCGGCCGAGGCGTTCAGCAGGTCGTAGGCGGCGACGAACAGGTTGGGGTCCCGCGCCGCGCCGGTGAAGTAGCCGCCGGTCCGGGTGTAGGAAGCAGAGGCCAGTGCGTAGCCGAGGTCGGCCAGCGGCCGCCGCACGTCGAGCAGCAGGCTGTACTTGACCTTCGGCGACGACCCCAGCCGGTTGCCGGTGTTGTTGGCGCCGCCGGGGATGATGAAGTCGTCATACCGGGTGTCGAGGTAACCGTAGTTGGCGCCCAGGCTGACGCCGGCGATCGGCACGATCGTCGCCTCGATCTCGAAGCCTTTCGAGGTCGCCTCGCTGGCGTTGATGATCGTCAGCACCCGGGTGAGGCCGTTGAACAGCAGCTCCTGCTTGTCGTCATAGGTCATGTGGAACACCGAGGCGTTGAGCCGTGCGCGGTCGTTCCACCATTGCGACTTCACGCCGGCCTCGTAGTTCACCACCGTCTCCGGTGCGAAGGGTGTGGCGAGGGCGGCAGGGGTGGCGGCCTCGGTGTTGAAGCCGCCGGAGGTGAAGCCCCTGGCGACGCTGGCATAGGCCATCATCTCCCGGGTCGGCGTCCAGCTCAGCACGGCGCGCGGCGTGAACTCGCTCCAGCTTTTCTCCAGGCCTGAGAGGCTGAATCCGGCCGCCGGGTTGAGGAGGTCAGCGCGCTGGAGCGACGCTTCCTTCTTGTCGCGGGTGTAGCGGCCGCCGAGGGTCAGGCGAAAGCTGGCGGGCAAGTTGATCCCGCCGTCCACGAAGAGCCCCAGGCTGGTGGACGACACGGCCTGGGTGAGGCGAACGTTGCTGGCGACCGCCCCGGTGCGGGCGGCCAGGCCGAACTGGCGCAGGCGGCGGTCGGCGTCCTCGTCGAGGTAGTACAGGCCGGCGACGAAGTCCCCGAAGGCGAATTTGGGCGAGGCGTAGCGGATCTCCTGGGAAAAAGTCTCCAGGTGGTCGGCGTCGTCGTTCACCGCCTGGGTCCCGCTGGTCAGGAAGGCGAAGTTGGCGCCGACGCCCGAATAGAGCTCGCCCGACTGGGACTCCCGAAAGGCGGTGACCGAGGTGAGCAGGCCGATCGGCGCGTTCCAGGTCGCCCGCATCGAGGCGCCCCAGAGCGTGCGGTCGAACCGCTGGCGGACGCCCAGTTCCGCCGTGCGCCGGTCGCCGTCGGAGCCCTGGGTCTTGGACGACAGCGTGCGGCCGGCGCTGTGGTCGTCGCCATAGTCTGCGCTGGCCAGCAACTCCAGGTCCTCGGTCGGAACGAGTCGGACCTGGCCGCGAAGGTTGCGGCTCTTCAAGTCGTCGAGCGCCTGGCCCGTGAGGCGGTCGCGGCCGTAGCCGTCGTGGTCGGTGAACGAGACCGCGAACCGCGCCGCCGCCTTGTCGCCCAGCGGCGTGGATGCCGAACTGCGAAGCTGGATGGTGTTGTAATTCCCGTAGCTGAACTGGGCCGTGCCGGAAGCCTGGGTCAGGCTGGGGACGCCCGTGTCGATCACGATGACGCCGCCGGTGACGTTGCGGCCGAACAGCGTGCCCTGCGGCCCCTTGAGCACCTGCACGGACGCCAGGTCGAAGAGCTCGGTGACCGCGACCGTGTTGCGGGGCATGAACACCTCGTCGACGACTATCGAGACCGGCTTGTTCACGCCGATCTGCTGGAAGGTGTTGCTGGCGCCGCGGATGGCGATGACCGGGCTGTTGGCGCTGAACGTGGAAACGAGCAGGCCAGGCGTGAGGCGCGAGACGTCCCGCAGGTTGTCCAGGCGAAGGTTCTCGATGGTGCGACCGTCCACCGTGGTCATGGCGATCGGCACGGACTGGGCCCGCTCGGCGCGCTTCTGGACGGTGACGATCACTTCGCCCACCTCGCCGTCAGCGCCTGCGGGCTTGGCGGCCACCGGCCGTGGCGTCGGCGAGGCCGGCCGAGGCGCGGGGCCGCCCGGCCGCCGCATGATCGTGGCGACGCCGCCTTCGCCGATCCGATAGGTGAGGCCGGTCCCTTGGAGCATCTGGGCCAGGGCCGCATCGAAACCGACCGCGCCGCGCACGGCGGCGGACCGGCGGCCGGCGACGACCTCCGGTGTGAAGGCGACGCCGCGGTCGGCCTCGCGGGCGAGCTGCAGCAGGGCGGCGTCCAGCGGTTGGCTGGCGATGGCGTAGGTGCGGGCCTGGGCGGAGGCGACGGCGGGGGTCGCCAGCGTGGCTGCGGCCGCGACGACGGCCAGTGTGCGGATAACCATGGAATTCCCCCGTGCAAACGATGCTGCTCTGCCGGGTGAGACGCGGGGCGGGGCCGTGATCCCCGTCCGTCGCGAAAATTTCACGGACGCACGAGCCGCCAGGTTTCCGGTGAGGGATGCTCCAGGCGCAGGCCGTTCAGATCGGCGACCGACTGCAGGAAGGCGGAGCGTTCCTGGGTGCGGAACGAGCCCGATACCCGCAGGCTCTCGAGCCAGCGGTCGCCGAACGTGACGGTCCCCGGCGCGTAGCGGGCGAAGCGATCCACCGCCTCCGCGAGGCGGACGTCGCGCAGAACGATGCGGCCGCGGGTCCAGGCCAGATCGGTCTCGGGATCGGTCCGCGCCGTCAGGAGGCCGCCGACCCCGGCCGAGGCGGCTTCGCCGGGCGCCAGTTCCACTCTGCGGCCGCTGGCCCGGTGAGTGACTTCGACCCGGCCGCGCAGCAGGGCGGCGTCGTCGCGCAGAGGGCCATCCGAGACCGTGAATCGGGTGCCGAGGGCGGTCACCTTCATCTGGTCGGTGCTGACGCTGAAGGGTCGCCGGCGGTCCTTGGCCACCTCGAACACCGCCTGGCCGGACACAAGGTCCACGCGTCGTGACAGCAGGTCCTGGCGGACGCGGATCGTGGTCATGGCGTCGAGCCGGACGCTCGATCCGTCGGGCAGCGAGGCGATGCGGGTTTGGCCGACGCCCGTGGAGAAGGCCTCGGTGCGGACCGATCCGACCCAGCCCCAGCCCGCCAGGACGATGCAGAGCGCCGCCGCCGCGGGAACGGCGGCGCGCCCCGCGATAACGCCGGCCGCCGAGCGTCGCGTGCGGCGAGCCAGACCAGGATCGGCCCCCAAGGCGGACCAGGCGTCGAGCGTGGCGGCGAGCGCCGCGGCGTTTTCAGGCTTGGCCAGCCAGCGGCGAAGTTGGGCCTGCGCCTCGGCGTCGAGACCGCCGGCCTGCCGCCGCACCAGCCAGGCCGACGCCTCGGCCAGGCTCCCCTCGCCGGGGCCTCGCGTGTCATCGCTCATCGTCGTTCACCCGGCGAGCAAGGGTGGCAAGGGCGCGTTCGAGTTGGCGAGTCACCGCCTTCTCGGTGAGTCCGAGCTGCGCGGCGGCCTGGCGTGGCGTCAGCCCCTCGAAGCGCACCAGGTGGATGCAGGCGCGAGCCTTGGGCGACAGGTCCGCTAGTGCGGCCTCCAGGCGCTCCAAGCTGGCGCGGCCGATCAGCCGGCGCTCCGGCGAGGCGACGCCTTCATCGCTCAGCACGTGGGCGAGCGGCCCTTCCAACCCGACGTCCTCCTGGCGCGACCGGCGCCTGCGGAACGTGTCCGCTATCAGGTTAGACGCGATCCGGAACAGGAATCCCCGCGGGTTCCGCACCGTCTCCGTGTCCTGGCCGGCGCGCAGCAGGCGCAGATAGGTGTCCTGAACCACGTCCTCGACCTGGGCGCGGTCGCCCAGCCGTCGGCTCACGTACGAGCGCAGGGCTGCGTCGTGCTCGCCGACCCAGCCGGTCAGGCCGTCCTTCCGCGTGGTCTTGGCCTCCGCCATCCCGATCCGCCATTGCCTCCGCGCCTATGTACGGCCCCCGCGTGACAAGACGAACGGTTCCTGGTCGCCGGCTCGCGCGATCGGCGCCAGCGCCGCCTCCTTGGGCGCCTCCGCCGTTGTGCCCTCGCGGCCACGGCGGAGCACAGACGGCTGGCGGCGGCAAAGCTGGGCTTGCCCAATTTTGACGTGGGCGCCAGTGTCCGCGCCTCTTTGAAAACCCAGGTTGCCCGTCATGGACCGCGCAGCGGCCCAGGAGCGTTCGCTCGTCCGCACCGATCTCGCCCAGCTCCTGACCCTGTCGGGGCCGGTGGTGCTGTCGCGCCTGGGGATCATGGCCATGGGGCTGTGCGACGCCATCGTCGTCGGCAACTACTCGGCCAAGCAGCTCGGCTACCACGCGCTCGCCTGGGCTCCGACCAGCGTGATCCTGACCATGGCGGTCGGTCTCTTGACCGGCGTGCAGGTGATGACCGCCCGGCGGATCGGCGAGGGGCGGCGTGACCTGACCGGCGCCGTCCTGCGGCGCGGGCTGGTCTACAGCTTCTGGATCGGCATCGTCTCGACGGCCATCCTGTTGGCCGCCGGTCCGACGTTCCTGCAGGCCATCGGGTTGGAAAAGGACCTGGCCGACGGCGCCAGCCGCGCGCTGCTGGTCTTTGCGCTGTCGTTGCCGGGCTATGCGCTGAGCGTCACCGCCAGCTTCTGGCTGGAGGGGCTGTCGCGTCCGGGGCCGGCGGCCTGGGCCATGTGGATCGCCAACATCGTCAACTTGGCTCTGAACCTGCTGCTGGTGCCGGGGACCTTCGGCCTGCCCGCGCTGGGCGCGGTGGGCGGCGCCTGGGCCACGTGCGGAGCGCGGACGTTCCTGGCGTTGGCCATGCTGGTCTATATCGTCCGCATGCCCGAGGCGCGCGCGCTGGGGGTGTTCAGCAAGCCCGAGATCGACCGGCCGGCCGCCATCCAGCAGCGGCGGATCGGCTATGGCGCGGGCGTCTCGAACTTCTTCGAGGTCGCCGCCTTCGCCAGCATGAACGTCATCGCCGGCTGGATCGGCGGCCTGGCGGTGGCCGCCTGGGCCATTGTGCTCAATGTGGCGGCCATCGTCTTCATGGTGCCGCTGGGCCTGGCGACCGGCGCGGCGGTGCTGGTGGGCAAGGCCTACGGCGCGCGCGACCTGGCGGGGGTGAACCGGGCAGGGGTGATCGTCTTCGTGGTGACCTTCGTGTTCGGCGTGCTGATCTCGCTGGCCATCTGGCCCACGGCGGAACTGATCTCCCACGGCTACACACGCGACGCGGCCACCATCGCCATGGCGGCGCCGGCGCTGATCCTGTCGTGCCTGTTCTTCATCCCCGACGCGCTGCAGGTGGTCACCGCCCAGTCGCTGCGGGCCCGGGGCGACGTCTGGCTGCCGACCATCACCCACCTGGCCAGCTACATCGGCGTGATGATGCCGCTGGCCTGGTGGCTGGCGATCCCCATGGGCATGGGCCTGATCGGCATCACCTGGGCGGTGGTCGCGGCGAGCTTCCTGGCCTGCGGCTTCCTGCTGACCCGGTTCTGGATCCTGAGCAGAAGGCCGCTCTAGGCTCCGGCCCCCAGGATCCAGCCTTCCTCACGCTCGGCGTCGAGGACGACGTCGGCGGCGGTCCCTTTCGGCGGAGCGAACAGGGCGCCCAGCTTGTTGGCCTCGTCCAGGCGGGCGAAGTGCTCGGCCGTGGTGCGCACCTGGACCAGGTCCTTGACCTCGCCCGCGGCCACCTGCGGCTTCAGAAGGGACGGATAGACCTCGGCCACCACCACCTCGACGCCGGCCAGGTCAGCCTCGGTGAGCGCCTTGAAGCCCGTCTCGAACGGCCAGGCCTTCACCGCGTCCTCGCCACGCGCCAGCTTCAGGCGGCGCACGAACGGAATGCCCAGGATCGCCTGACCGCCGACCGAGCCGTTGTAGTAGAGCTTCCAGATCGAGGCTGCGCCCTTGGCCGCCAGGTCGGCGTGCCGGAATTCGGGCAGGTCGTCCGGCCCGTGCTCGCGGGTGCGCTTGGGCTGCAGGGTGGTGAGCGCGTCCTTGGGCGGGCAGCCCCAGAACGGGAACGGCCCGCCGGTCATACGGCGGTTGATCTCCGAACCCACCCCGAAGCGGTTATTGGTGTTGTCGGCCTTGTCCTTGACCATCTTGTTGAGCTGGTCCCAGGCCGCGCGCCAGGGCTGTTCGCCGGGCAGGCTGAGCGCCGCGGCGAACCCGCGCGGGAAACCCAGCGGGAAATCGAAGCCCAGCAGGACACGCTCGCCGCGCTTCCTCAGGTCGTCGAGGATGGCGGTCAGCCGGATCTCGGCCTCGGCCCGGGTGGCGGGGTTGAAGCTCTCGAAGGCCATGCGGAAGCGGATGTCGCGCTTCAGCACGCCGATCCAGATGGAATCGGCTCCGGTGGTCGGCTTGGCCGCCGCGCTCCAGTCGACAATCACGTAGGCGCTGAACAGGCGCGGCAAGGCCGTGCTCCAAAACTCGGGGGGAGGGACGAGGGCTTCTTACGCCCTCGTCCCCGCGGGTCCAACCTTAGCCGAGCTTCACCAGCATCTTTCCGAGGTTCTCCCCGGAGAACAGGCCCCGGAAGGCGTCGGGAGCCTTCTCGATGCCCTCGAACACGGTCTCCTTCCAGGTGACCTTGCCGTCCTTTACCCATTGGGCGAGATCGCGATGAAAGTCGGCCAGCATGTCCCAGTGGGTGGAGACGATGAAGCCCTCGAGCTTCAGTTGCTTGCCGACGACCAGGAAGAGGTTGCGCGGGCCGGGGGGCGGCTCGGTGGCGTTGTACATCGAGATCGCGCCGCACATGGCGAACCGGCCGAAGGGGCGGGCGGCGGTGAGCGCCGCCTCCAGGTGTTCGCCGCCGACATTGTCGAAATAGACGTCGATGCCGTCCGGCGCGGCGCGCAGGAGCGCGGCGGTCAGGTCCTTCTCCGCCTTGTAGTCGATGACGTGGTCGCAGCCGATCGCCTTGAGGAACGCGACCTTGTCGGGACCGCCGGCCGAACCAACGACGGTGTGGCCCTTGGCCTTGGCGATCTGGACGACCATGGAGCCCACGGCGCCGGCCGCGCCGGACACGAAGACCACGTCGCCGTCCTTCAGCGCCGCGACCCGGAGCAGGCCGGCGTAGGCGGTGAGGCCGGGCATGCCGGCGGCGCCTAGGAACGCCTGCGGCGGCAGGCCCCGGGTGTCGAGCTTCTGCACCTGGGCCGCCGGCGCATTGAAGCCCTCGCGCCAGCCGAGGTTGGACTGCACCAGGTCGCCCGGCTTGAAGCCGGCGTCCCCGGAGGCGACGACTTCGCCGACCGCGCCACCTTCCAAAGCCTTGCCCAGCTGGAAGGGCGGGACATAGCTCTTGGCGTCGTTCATGCGGCCGCGCATGTAGGGATCGACCGTCATCCAGAGGTTCTTCACCTGCACCTCGCCCTCGCCCGGGGCCGGCAGGTCCACCGAGGCCAGCTCGAAGTTTTCGGCGGTCGGCAGGCCGCTGGGGCGGCTCTTGAGGCGGATCTCGCGCACGGTGGTCATCAGGTTTCCTCGGGGTTTGGCTTGTTCAAACAACTGTACGACTCCCGCCGGGTGGCGTCGAGGACGCGGCGCGTGCTAACGGCCCGCCCATGAGCGAGACCTTGCGCGGCGGTGTGATCGGGGCGGGCGTGTTCGGCGGCTATCACGCGCGCCAGTACGCCCGGCTGCCGGGCGTGACCTTCTCCGGGGTCTACGACGTCCACCCGGACCGGGCGGCAAGGGTCGCCATGCCGCTGGGCGGCCGCGCCTTCGCCGACCTCGACGAATTCCTGGCCGCCGTCGACGTCGTGACGGTGGCCTCGCCGGCGACGCACCATGCCGACCAGGCGCTGGCGGCCATCGCCGCGGGCAAGCATGTCTACGTCGAGAAGCCGATCGGCGTCGCGGTGGCGGAGGCCGAGAAAGTGCGCGCCGCGGCCGCCGCCAAGGGCCTGGTCGTCGCCTGCGGCCATCAGGAGCGGGTGGTGTTCCGGGCCATGGGCCTGCTGGACGTGCCCGAACAGCCGCTGCGGCTGGAGGCCCTGCGGCATGGGCCGCCGTCGGACCGCAGCCGGGATGTTTCCGCCGTGCTGGACCTGATGGTGCATGACATCGACCTCTGCCTCGCGATCGCCTCGGCGGACCCTGTCACCGCCGAGGCCGAGGGGACCCGCGGCCCCGACGGCGTCTGGGACGCCGTCCGCGCCGAGGTCAGCTTCGACAGCGGCTTCTCCGCCGTGCTCGACGTCTCGCGCCTGGCCGAGGCGCGGAAGCGGACCATGCGGATCGTCTATCCCTCAGGCGAGGTCGAGATCGACTTCATGGCCCGGACGTTCCGCAACACCACACCCTTCAGCCTCAATCCGGACTTCGCCGACACGCCCGCCGCCAGCGACCCCCTGGGCGCGAGCGTCGAGGGCTTCCTGATGGCGGTCCGCGGCGAGGCCCCCCGACCGATCGTCACCGCCGACGAAGCGATCGCGGCGCTGGACCTGGCGATCGCGGTGGAACAGGCGTTGGAGGACGCGGCGTAAGGGCGTTAGCTTTCCGACGCACCTACGGGAGACCGCCCATGTCCAGCGCCTACGATTTCGCCTTCGACAGCCTCGACGGCCAGCCGCTGCCGCTGACCACCTTCAGGGACAAGGTCATGCTGGTGGTCAACACCGCGTCGAAGTGCGGGCTGACGCCGCAGTACGACGGGCTGGAGAAGCTTTACTCCGAATACAGGGACAGGGGCGTCGTCGTCCTGGGCGTGCCCTGCAACCAGTTCGCGGGCCAGGAACCGGGCACGGAAGCGGAGATCCAGACGTTCTGCAGCACCACCTTCGGCATCGACTTCCCGATGACCTCGAAGGTCGATGTGAAAGGCGAGGACGCTCACCCGTTCTACAAGTGGGCCGAGGCCGAGCTGGGCGAACCGGCGGTGCCGGTGTGGAACTTCCACAAGATCCTCATCGGCAAGCACGGCGAGGCCATCCGCGCCTTCGGCCCGCGCACCGAACCGCTGGACGCCGAGGTCACGGCGGCGATCGAGGCGGCCCTCTGAGCGTCGAACTTATCGAGCGGTCGCTGGAACAGGTCGGCGACCCGTCGGCCGAGGTCTATGCGCGCCTGTTCGCCGAGTTCCCCGAGACCGAGGAGCGATTCCGCCGTGACGTGACTGGTTCGATCCGGGCCGAGATGCTGACCATGGTCTTCGACTGCCTCATGAACCCGGCGGGGCCGTACCAGCTCAACCTGGTCCGGACCGAGCGCATGAACCACGACGGCTTCGGCACGCCGAACGACGTCTTCGACCGGTTCTTCTGGATCGTGCGCGACGTCTGTCGCGAACAGGCGGCCGATGGCTGGACGCCCGAGACGGACGCGGCCTGGACCGCGCGGATCGAAAGCCTGCTCGCGGGGTCCAGATGAAAGAAGCGCCCCGCCTCGCGGCGGAGCGCTCCATCCAGTGCCCGACGCTGGGTTAGAAGCGGTACTGGAGTTCGATGCCGTAGATGCGCGGCGGGGTCAGCTCGAGGTTCTGGGCCCCCGTCGCGAACCGATCCGACGCCACGGTCGCGCTGTTGTTGCGGTTCGAGCCGGCGAGGGCCGCGTCGTAACCCTCGGTGTCGAACACGTTCTTCACATAGGCGATCACGGTGTACTTGCCGCCGGTCGGCGCCCAATAGGCCCGCAGGTCCACCTGATCCCAGGACGGAGCCTTGTTGTACTCGCGGGTGAAGACGTTGGCGTAGGCCTCCGAGCGGTAGAGGTAGGTGGCGCCCAGGGTGAGCGCGCCGGGCTCCATCTCGAAGGTATAGGCTCCGTTCAGGGCCAGCTTGTGCTTCGGCGCCTGCGGCAGGCGATTGCCGACGATGCTGACGGCGCCCGTGTTGATGTTGTCGTTCACGTCAACGAGCGTCGCGCTCTTCTTGATCTTCGTCGGGTTGTAGCCGTAGTCGAGCGTCAGGCGCAGTTGTCGGACGGGCTGCCAGATCGTACTGAGCTCGAGGCCCTTGGACTCGGACTTCGCGATGTTCACGAACTGGCCGACGTTGGTCGGGCCGACCTTGATGGTCACCGGCGCCTGCAGGTCCCGATAGTCGAGATAGAACAGCGCGGCGTTGATCTGGACGGTGGAGAAGTTCTTCTTCACGCCGAGCTCGTAGGAGTTGACCGTCTCCTCGTCAGCCTTGGGGACCGCCAGGAAGCCGCCGGCGGAGAAGCCGAAGGCCTTGTAGCCGCGGCTGTAGCGGGCATAGGCCATGGTGTCGTCGTCCGGCTCCCACTGGAAGCCGAAGGTGCCCGTCCAGGCGTCCGAGGTGTCGCTGAGCTTGCGGCTGGCCACGCCGTCGGGGCCGATCACGTACTGCCGGCAGACGCCGGCGGTGCAGACCGACGGGGTGGCGACCCCTTCGATCAAGCCGGCCGTACTCTTCGGCGCCAGGGCGTCGGTGAGGTCCATGGCGCCGTTGCCGAGGCCGTTCAGCCCCGCCAGGGCGGGAATGCCCAGGACGGGGGCCAGCCGGGCCACGGCGTTCAGGTTGCCGAGCAGGCTGCCCCAGTTGGCGGCCGTACCCGGGCCGAAGCCGGCGAGGCCCAGGGCCGGGTAGAGGCTAGGATAGCAGGCGTCGGAGTTGCAGACGATGCGCCGGTATTCGGTCCCGAACTTCTTGTCCTTGGTGTAGCGCAGACCGGCGGTGACCTTCAGGGTCTCGGTGGCCTGCCAGTCGATCTGGCCGAACACCGCCTTGCTGCGGGTCGTCAGGCCGTAGTTGCCCGTCGACCAGGTGCCTTCGGGGTTCGCGGCGGCGCCGAGAATCGGGGTCTGCAGGCTGGACGGCCCGCGGATGAAGAAGTCCGCCGTGCTGCCGGTGCCGGTGTACTTTTCGTTGTAGTAGTAGAGACCGGCGATCCACTGCAGCGGCCCGTCGTGGGTGGACGACAGGTTGAGCTCGTGGCTCATCCACTTGGGATATTCAAAGTAGTGATAGACGTTGTCGGCGTTGACCGTCAGCGGCGTACAGTTGACCGGTGAGACGCCGGCCGCGAACAGGCCGCCGATCGTTCCGCAGATCGACCCTGGCGACAGCGGGATCTGGAACGACTGGACGTTGGTGGCGTCGGTGTCGCCGTAGAGGTCGTACTTGTACTCCTGGAACCCGCCGACATACCTGATGTCGATGCTGGGCAGGTGATAGACGAAGTTCGTCGTCAGCGAATTCACGTCGCGCAGGCGGACCCGCTGCGGGTTGTTGGTGTTGAAGTCGCGCGAGTCGGCCAGGGCCGGGTTGGTGGTGACGCCCGTGCCGCCGAACTGCCGCAGGCTGCCCGGGACGATCCCGTTGACGCCGGTCTCAGGCGAGTAGCCGTGCGCCGAGTTGTAGACGACCGAGAAGTTGGGATCCGTCCGCCCGGTCTCGTAGGGGCCGTTGAGGAAGCCGGCGCGCGCGCCCGGGCCGCCCCGGTTGTGCCAGACCAGCGTCTTGTAGGAGACCCACCAATCGGCGTTCTCGCCGAGCTGGGCCTGCAGCTGGAACTGGGCCTGGTATTCGTCGCGCTTGCTGCCCTCGGACGGCCCGCCCGCGACGTTGGTGTAGTAGCCCTTGCGCTGGTCCAGCTTGTACCCCGAGAAGCGGAACTGCAGGTTCTCGGCGATCGGGCCGGATATGGCGGCCTGGAAGTTCGTGAAGTCGTAGTTCTCGGCGATGGCGCGGACCTCGGCGTAGAACTCCTCCGTTGGACGGACCGAGATGACGTTGACCGTGCCCCCGATGGCGTTGCGGCCGTATAGCGTGCCCTGCGGCCCACGCAGGATCTCCACCCGCTCCACGTCCAGCGGCGGCCCGCCGGCCAGCACGGTCGAGGTGGTGAAGAGGCCGTCGATGTAGATCGACACGGCGCCATCCACCGAGTGGACGTTGGTCAGACGGCCGATGCCGCGCATGCTCGCCCGGTCGTTGGCCGACTGGTAGGTGAACCCCGGCGTGAAGTTCGTCAGGTCCTGGACGGTGCTGATGCCGACCAGGTCGCGCTGCTTGCTGGTGAACGCCGAGATGGCCACCGGCACGTCCTGAAGGCTCTGCTCCCGCTTCTCGGCGGTGACGACCAGTTCCTCAATGACGTTGACGGCCTGGGCTTGCGCCGATGCGCCTATGGAAGCGGCCAGCAGGGCGCTGGTCGCCAGCAGTGTGGCTCTGGATTTCATAACTGCCTCCCCGCAGCTTCATGAGCGCTTATTAACTGCGCTTAATGTTGGAAGCTGAAGCAGGCCGGCGAGGGCGTCAACGCAAATACGGATGGTGACCGTCGATAACTGAATAAGAGTCATATAGTGGAAGGGGGGATGGGAAGAGTCCTTGCGTAATGTGCTTGTAGGAGCTCGCGTTTTGCGCAAATCTCCATCGGTTTCTGACTTTGTTCATCCCAAGAACAACCTGAGGGCGCGCCGCTTGCGCGCCTTCTTTGTTGTATGTCGCCGCGAATAAGTCGCAACTAGCCTTCAAATTCGCAGGCGCGAAATAATCTCGACTCCTTACGAAATAAGGCTTTGGCGTATCGCAGGCGGACCTGTGTTACCGGCGGTGCAGCATGGCCGTGCACACCCCGCGAGGCCGCACGTCAGAGTCGAGTTTGGCCTCCGAAGGCCTCGGCTCTTCCGCCCGGCGCCGGCGACCCCTAGAGAGGGCGCTCGAAAAGTCGGAGGCTCCCATGCATCGCAAGCCGGACGGATCCTGGGACAAGTCCAGGCTGCCAAGTCGCCACGTGACCGAGGGGCCATCGCGCGCGCCGCACCGGTCGTACTACTACGCCATGGGGCTTGGCAGCCGTGAGATCGAGCAGCCGTTCGTGGGCGTGGCCTCGTGCTGGAACGAGGCGGCGCCGTGCAACACCGCCCTGATGCGCCAAGCGCATGCGGTCAGCGAAGGCGTGAAGAAGGCCGGCGCCACCCCGCGCGAGTTCTGCACCATAACCGTCACCGATGGCATCGCCATGGGCCACGAGGGGATGCGCTCCTCGCTGGTCAGCCGCGACCTGATCGCCGACTCCGTCGAGCTGACCATGCGCGGCCACGGCTACGACGCCCTGGTGGGACTGGCCGGCTGCGACAAGAGCCTGCCGGGCATGATGATGGCCATGCTGCGCCTGAACGTGCCCAGCGTGTTCCTCTACGGTGGTTCCATCCTGCCCGGCCAATGGCACGGCAGGGACGTGACCGTGGTCGACGTCTTCGAGGGCGTCGGCATGCACTCGGCCGGCAAGATGAGCCTGGAAGATCTCTGCTCGCTGGAGCAGCACGCCTGTCCGTCGGACGGCGCCTGCGGCGGCCAGTTCACCGCCAACACCATGGCCTGCGTGTCGGAAGCCATCGGCCTGGCCCTGCCGCTCTCGGC
>NZ_SCVD01000025.1 GCF_004297125.1 Phenylobacterium sp.
GCCTTCGGGTGGGCCGAGACCAGGCCGCGGTAGGTGTTGGACGACTTGCCGGCGCTGATGCCCTTGGAAATGATCCGCGAGCGGGTGTTGGCGCCCAGGTGGATCATCTTGGTGCCGGTGTCGGCCTGCTGGCGGCCGTTGGTGATGGCGATCGAGTAGAACTCGCCCGAACTCTCGTTCCCGCGCAGAATGCAGGAGGGGTACTTCCACGTGATCGAAGACCCCGTTTCCACCTGGGTCCAGCTCACCTTGGAGCGGTCGCCGCGGCAATCGGCCCGCTTGGTGACGAAGTTGTAGATGCCGCCCTTCCCGGTTTCCGGGTCGCCCGGGTACCAGTTCTGGACAGTGGAATATTTGATCTCGGCGTCGTCCAGGGTGACCAGCTCGACCACGGCGGCGTGGAGCTGGTTCTCGTCGCGCATCGGGGCCGTGCAGCCCTCCAGGTACGAGACGTAGCTGCCCTTGTCGGCGATGATCAGGGTGCGCTCGAACTGGCCGGAATTCTCGGCGTTGATCCGGAAATAGGTCGAGAGCTCCATCGGACAGCGCACGCCCGGCGGGACGTAGACGAAGCTGCCGTCGGAGAACACCGCGGCGTTCAGGCAGGCGAAATAGTTGTCGCTGACCGGCACCACCGAGCCCAGGTACTGCTTCACCAGCTCGGGATGCTCGCGGATCGCCTCGCTCATCGAGCAGAAGATAACCCCGGCCTGGGCCAGCTCCTTCTTGAAGGTGGTGACCACGCTGACGCTGTCGAACACGGCGTCCACGGCGTAGCGGGGCGCGCCCTCGACGCCGGCCAGGACCTCCTGCTCGCGCAGCGGGATGCCCAGCTTCTTGTAGACCTCCAGGATTTCCGGATCGACCTCGTCCAGGCTCTTGGGGCCGACCTTCTCCTTCGGCGCGGCGTAGTAGTAGCTGTCCTGGTAGTCGATGCGCGGGAAACTTACTTTCCCCCAACTCGGCTCGTCCATCGCCAGCCAGCGCTCGAAGGCGTCCAGCCGCCAGGTCAGCATCCACTCGGGCTCGCCCTTCTTGGCCGAGATGAAGCGGACGATGTCGGCGTTCAGGCCCTTGGGCGCGAAGTCCTGCTCGATGTCGGTGACGAAGCCGTGCTTGTACTTCTCGAGCGAGGCGACGTGTTCGACGGTCTGTTTGACGGCTGCCATCAGGCGACTTCCTTCCGGCGCGCGGCGTGACGGGCATGGGCTTCAAGCCACGCGTCCGCGAACCGGTTCCAATCTTGTTCGGTGGTGTCCCACCCGCCTGAGACGCGGATCGCGCAGGCGGCGAGGTCGCCCAGGCCCATGGCGGCGAGGACCGGGCTGGCCTTCACCTTGCCGGACGAGCAGGCCGATCCGGCGCTGACCATCACCCCGGCCAGGTCGAGCCCCATGACCTGCAGGTCGGAGGTCCAGCCGGGCGTGGCGACGCAGAGGGTGTTGGGCAGCCGGGGCGACGCTTCGCCGACGACCACGGCGCCCGCCGCCTGCAGGCGCGCGGCGGCCGCGTCGCGGAGAGCTCCCTGCGCGGCAAGGCCGGCCACCGCGACCTTAGCCGCTGCGCCGAACCCACTGATTCCCGGAAGGTTCTCGGTTCCGCCGCGCCGGCCGCGCTCCTGGCCGCCGCCGTGCTGGCGCCGGACCATGGTGGCGCGGGGGCCGAAGGTGAGTGCGCCGACGCCCTGGGGGCCGCCGATCTTGTGGGCCGAGACGGACAGCGTGTCCGCGCCCAGGCCCCGGCTGTCGACCGGGACCTTGCCGGCCGCCTGGATGGCGTCGACGTGCAGCCAGCCGTCGGCGGCGCGCACCAGCTCGGCGGCCTCCGCGACGGGCTGGATGACGCCGGTCTCGTTGTTGGCGAGCATCAGGGCGACGAACGGTTTGCCGTCTGCGGCGTCCCAGCGGGCCAGGCGCTCGCCCAGCCAGTCCAGGTCGGCGACGCCGTTCGCGTCCACCGGCAAGGTCTCCACCGGTACGCCGAGCGCCCTGGACGTTTCCTGGACGCTGTCGTGCTCGATGGCCGAGACGACCAGGCGCTTCGCCCCCGCCGCGACCGCACTCTCGATGGCCAGGGCATTGGCCTCGGTGCCGCCGCTGGTGAAGATCACCGTCGAAGCCGGCGCGGCGATCAGGGCGGCGACGTCGGACCGGGCCTGCTCCATCACCGCACGCGCCGCGCGGCCGGCCGCGTGGATCGACGACGGATTGCCGACGTGGGCCAGGACGTGGGTGATGGCCGCGATCGCTTCGGGCCGCACCTTCGCCGTGGCGTTATGGTCGAGGTAGACGCTCATGCGGCGCGCCGCAGCCTTCCGCCGATCACGTCGGCCAGGCTGACCGAGGCCAGGTAGTCCTCGATCTTGTCGCCCAGGTCGGCCCAGAGGTCGTGGGTCAGGCAGCGCTCGCCACGGATCATGCAGCCCTGCCCGGCCTTCTCGCAGCGGGTGGCGCGCAGGGGCTCGTCCACGGCGTGGACAATCTCGGCGATGGTGGTGGTGTCGGCCGTGCGCGCCAGGCGGTAGCCGCCGCCGGGACCGCGGGCGCTCTTCACCAGGCCCTGGCGGCGCAGGCGCGCGAAGAGCTGTTCCAGGTAGCTGAGCGAGATCTCCTGCCGCGCGGCGATGTCGGCCAGGGCCACGGCGCGGCAGGCGTCGCTTTCGCGGCGCGCGAGGTCGGCCATCGCCATCACGGCGTAGCGACCTTTGGTTGAGAGACGCATGGCTTTGGGTCCGATGCAGTTTTCGCGCGCATCCGGGGCCGCCTATGTTATTAGCCCCGCCTCGCGCAGGGCTCCCAAGCAGGTCGCGCCGGATAGGCTGCGACTTAGGAAGACCCAGCACAGCAGTCAAGTATTCCGGACGGATGAGAGACCACGAATGCCAGAGATAGTTCTGACCGGCGCAGCTGGACGGATCGAGGGGCGCTATTCCCAGGGCAAGAGCGAGACCGCACCGGTCGCCTTGATCCTGCACCCCCACCCCAAGGCCGGCGGCCAGATGAACAATCCCGTGGCGGTGCAGCTCTTCCACCTGTTCATGAAGCGCGGCTTCTCCGTCCTGCGGTTCAACTTCCGCGGCGTGGGCCGGTCCCAGGGCGAGTTCGACGGCGGCATCGGCGAACTGGCCGACGCGGCGACGGCGCTGGATTGGCTGCAGTCCACCAACCCGGCGGCGTCGCAGTGCTGGGTGGCCGGCTATTCCTTCGGCGCCTGGGTGGGCATGCAGCTCCTGATGCGCCGCCCCGAGACGGACGGCTTCATCTCGGTGTCGCCGCCGACCAACGCCTATGATTTCTCGTTCCTGGCCCCCTGCCCGGCCTCGGGCCTGATCCTGCACGGCCAGAACGACACCGTCGTCCCGCCGACGGACGTGGAGCGCGTGGTGTCCAAGCTGCGCACGCAGAAGGGCATCGTCATCGACTACGACGTGGTCGAGGGCGCCAGCCACTTCTGGATGGAGAACCTGCCGGACGTGGAACGCCGGGTGGGCGACTACCTGGACAAGCGCCTGGCGGCGAACCCGGCCTGACCCCGTGCCCGCGCCGGAGGATGCGATCCGCGCGCGGCGCAAGCTGACCAACCGGCTGATCGCGGCGCACCAGGCTGAGCGGCTGCGGCCGTTCTTCCTGCCCGACGTGACCCTGATCGTCGGCGATGGCGGCCTGATCCTGGGCCTGAACGCGGTGATCGAAGCGTTCGCGGCCCAGTTCGCCGACCCGACCTTCAAGACCTACATTCGTGAAACCGAGACCGTCAGCCTCGACGCGAAGGGGACTCGCGCCGCCGAGTCAGGCCGCTGGACCGGCGTCTACGCCGATGCGGAACTGCGGGGCAGCTACCTGGCGGCCTGGCGCAATGTCCGCGGCCAGTGGGCCATCGAGAGCGAGCTCTACGTCACCCTGGCCGGCTAGAACCGTCTTTGCCGCGTCCGCTCCAGGGCGCTCACGGCGAAGGCCGCGAAGGCGGCCGACCGGCGGGCCGCGCTGCGATCGGGGGCGAGGCCACCGACCTGCGCGCCGTCCGGTGCGGTCAGCCGCCAGGACCAGGCCTCGCCGGCGGCTTCCAGGGAAAACGCAAACCCGCCGGTGCTGGGGGAGATGGGCTTGTCCATGCCGTGAAGGTCGCCCGCCGGCGTGCAGGTGGATCGCCGCGCGGTGTGGAGATTGGGTGCAGGCTCAGTCCGCCCTGGGCAGGGTCACCCGGAACGCCGCGCCCTGCCCTGTCTCGACCAGCTCGATCCTCGCGTGGCTGGCGGCCAGCAGCGAGCGGGCGATGGGCAGGCCCAGGCCGGTCCCGCCTTCGGCCCGGCGGCTCGTGAAGAAGGGTTCGAACAGGCGCTCGCGGTCCGCGGCGGGAACCCCCGGCCCGTCGTCGGCGACGGTGAGGATCACATCGGCGCCCTCCCGCGCCGCTGTCACCGTCGCGCGGCCCGCCCCGGCCTGGCGGGCGTTCTGCAGCAGGATGGTCAGCACGCTTTCCACCGTCGTGAGCGGCGCGGCGACGGCCGGGATGTCACGCGGCACGTCCACCTCGACCGGAAAGCCGGCGGCGTCGGCGGCGCGGCGGGCGGGTTCGGCCAGGTCGGCGGCCGCGCCCGCCTCGGGCATGGCCATGTCGGCGCGGGCCAGGTCCAGCAGCCGCGTCACCAGCTGCGAGAGGCGGTCGCTGTCGCCGGCGATGTTGTCCAGGAAGCGGCGCCGCTCATCCGGCGACATGGTTTCGAAGTGGTCCTGCAGCAGCTCCACCGCGCCGCCGATGCCGGCCAGCGGGGTCTTGAACTCGTGGCTGACCGCCGCGGCGAAGTCGCGGAGGTAGCCGCTGCGCCGCTCGATCCGCTCGGCCATGGCGCGGAAATCCTCGTAGAGGTCGCGGATCTCCACGGCCGCCGTGCGCGGGGTGCGCGGGATCTCCCCCCCACCGCCCGCCACCTGGCGCGACGCGGCGCTCAGCGTCTCGATCGGCAGGGTCACGCCGCGGGCGATCAGGCCCGAGAGCACCACCAGCAGGCCCAGGATCACACCGGCGGCCAGCGCGAACTTGCCCCGGTCCTCGTAGAGGCCGCGGAACAGCGCGCGGGGCGAACGCGACAGGAGGATCACCCCCTTCACCTGTCCGCCCACCACGATCGGCCGGGCATGGTGCAGGCGGATGCCCGACGCCTTGCTGAGCCATTCGAAGCGGTAGAGCGGACGGTAGTCGCCGTTCTCCCGCAGGACGGTGCGCGGCCGGCCGGCCAGGGCGGCCTGGACCTCGGGCAGGCCGGAATAGTCCTCGCCGTCCACCGAGACGCCATGACGGTCCAGCACCACGGCGGAGGCCAAGGTCGTGCGCGTGGTGCGCTCCATCACCGGCTCCAGCGCCCGGGCGACGCCCACGGCCTGGGGATCGGCGGGCTGGCGGGCGCGGGGCGGAACCGGCCGTTCGGGCAGCACGGGGTCGCGGCTGAGGTCGATGGTGGTGAACTCCGGCCGGAAGTAGCCGTCCGGCGGCTTCTCGGGCCGCGGGACAGCCGCCGGCGCCCCTGGCCAGCCGACGGCCGCCACCGCCGTCAGCGCCGCGCCCTGGGCCACCAGCTCGGCCTCGGTCTGCCGGACCAGGGTGTTCTCGAAGACCCGCAGCGAGATGGCCCCGATGGCGGGCATTGCGGCGGCGAACAACAGCACCCCGAACAGGATGGTGCGCAGCCGCAGCGCCGGCCACCAGGGGGCGATCAGGTCCTTGATGCGCTCGATCAAGCCGGCTGGCCGAGGCAGGGGCCCAATCGGTAGCCGACGCCGGCGCGGGTCTCGACCACGTCGTCGCCCCCGAGAGCGGCGAACTTGCCGCGCAGGTTGCGCACGTGGCTGTCGATCGTGCGATCGGTGATGGCGAAGCCCGGGCCGTGCAGGTTGTCGATGATGGCGTCGCGGCTGAACACGCGGGCCGGCGCGCCCATCAGGATGCGCAGGATGCCGAATTCGGTGACGGTCAGGGCCACCTCCTTGTCGCCCCAGCGGGCGATCCAGCTCTCCGGATCCAGGGCGAGCCGGCCTTGGCTCATGACGGCCTGCGCCGGCTTTGGCGCAGGAGCTCGGGCCCGGCGCAGGATCGCCTGGACGCGGGCCACTACCTCGCGCGGGCTGAACGGCTTCACGACATAGTCGTCGGCGCCCAGCTCTATCCCCAGGATGCGGTCGATCTCGTCGTCGCGGGAGGACAGGAACAGGATCGGCAGGTCGCCCTGGGCGCGCAGGCGGCGGCAGACCTCCAGCCCGTCCAGCTTGGGCATGTTGATGTCCAGCACCACCAGGTCGGGGCGCTGCTGCTCGACGCTGGCCAGCGCAGCCTCGCCGTCCTCGGCCTCGCGCGCGGCGAGGCCGGCCTTCTCCAGGGCGAAGACCAGGAGCTGGCGGATGTGCGGATCGTCGTCGACGACGAGGACCTGGGGCATGGGGCTCATGTTCCGGGGTTCGGGGTGGGCGTCAATGGAGCGGTGGGTTTCGGCGGGGGCGGCAGCGCCCCCTCGCAGTTGCGGCCGCTGCTTGCCGGCCGCGCGAAGGACTCTCCGGTCAAGGCCTGGACGCGTTCCAGCCGTCGGGCGTCGCGCCAGCGCCAAGTGCGCCACGCCGTCTGCTGGACCGCCACGTCGGCCGCAAGCATCCGGCGCTTCCAGGCGATGCGGTCGCGGAAGTCCCCCGGCGGCAGGCGGCGTTCCAGCTCCGCGAGGGAGACGACGCCCGCGCCCTTGAGGTCGCCGAAGTAGCAGACGTCCAGATTCACGCCCTTGCCCCCGACCTCGCGGGCGTGCCGGACGTTCCAGGACGCGGCGACGGCGCCCAGGTCGACCACGCTGCAGCCCAGCAGGACCACGCCCGCGGCCAGGACGTTGGCGTTCAGCAGCCAGCCGGAACTCTTCCGCGCCAGCAGCCGCCAGCAGATCAGCGCCAGCCCCAGGGCCACCAGGCCCATCCACAACAGGGCGGCGATCCGCATCCGCGTCAGCGAATAGACCTCAATGTAGTCCAGCGTCCGCAGGACGGTGGAGGCGACCAGGAACAGGTTCTGCGCCACCCAGGCCGTGACCAGGATGCGGACCAGGCGCGAGTCCGCCGTGCGCGACCCGGGCCGCAGGAAGACCAGGACGAACAGGCCCGCCAGCACCGCCGTCGCGATCAGGGCGTAGGCGCCGCGGTGGGCGTAGTCGGCGAAGCTGACCCCTTCCGGCAGGCCCGCCCCGCTCCAGAGGAAGGCGACGTCGAGGACGTTCTGCAGGCCGAACAGGGCGTTGAAGACGATCAGTGACACGGTGATCGAGGCGGTGGTCACGCCCGGCAGGTCCACGTCGCCCTCCATGCCCGGCGCGGCGCGGGTGCAACGAAGGCCGCGGGGCCGCAACAGGGCCCACACCGGCAGGGCGACGAAGGCCCAGAACACCACCCGTCCGACGTCCGGCTCCGGCAGCGCCAGCGTAGCCAGGCCCTCGCTGATCAGCGGATTGGCGCTGGCGAACAGCCACAGGAAGATCGCGCCGCCGCACACCGGCAGGATCGCCGCCAGCAGGATGGCGGTGACCTTCAACGGTCGCGACCGCGCCCGGACCTTGAGGATCCGCTTCAGATCGAGCAGCGGCCCGATCAGGCTCTTGATCCCGGCCATCACGAGCCGCTGCGCCCAGCGCCAGGCGTCGTCGCCCGCGGCCGCTCGAGGCGCCAGCGCCGCGACCGCCAGGGCGAGGATGCAAAGCAGAACCCCGACCAGCGTCGGGCGCTCGACCTGCACGGCGGCCAGGATCGCGGCGACCCCGAGCGCCGGCCAGGCGGCGCGGCTGGTCCGGACGGCCGGCAGGACGGCGACGCAGGCCAGGGCGAACAACGCCAGACCTAACCCCGGCTGCTGTTCGAACAGCAGCACATCGGCGGCGGCCACCAGGCCCACGGCCAGGGTCGCCTTGATCCAGAAGCTCGGAAGCCGCGCGGGCATGCGGAAGTCCCCTTGTCGGAGAACCTTCCTAGCGACGCCCGGTCGCGCCCTGCCCGAGCCGCCGTGCGCAGGCGGCCCGGTTCATGTGCAGAAGTTGTGCAGGCCTATCGGGTCAGTTCGAGGCCTTCCAGGTCGCCCTTCTCGCGCCAGGCCTCGAGCACCTTGGTGAAGGCCACCGGCCCCGCGCCATACGAGCCGTTCTTGACGGTCATCGCCTCGGGCTTGCCCTCGTTGTTGTAGTAGCCGGGCGTGCATTCCTTCAGGAACGCCTCGCGCATGACCGCCAGCTTGACGATGGTGTCCACCCAGGCCGCCTCGGCCTCGGCCGAGGGCTCCACCGTGCGGGCCTGACGCTCCATCGCGCTCTGGATCACATAGGCGATGTGCTTGGACTGCTCGTTGATCATGTGCGGGAAGTTGGCGCTGAACCCCGACTGCACGTTCGAGACGATGAAGCAGTTGGGGAAATCACGGGTCAGCAGGCCGTGCAGGGTCTCGGCCCCGTTGGCCCACTTCTGGGTCAGCGTCTTGCCGCCCTTGCCGTAGAGCTCGTAGCCCGAGCGGCGGGTGTAGTCCGTGCCGACCTCGAAGCCGGTGGCGTAGATCAGGCAGTCGACCTCGTATTCCTTCCCGTCCACGACGATGCCGTGCTCGGTGATCCGCTCGACGCCCTTCCCCTTGGTGTCGACCAGATGGACGTTCGGTCGGTTGAAGGTGGTCAGGTACTCGTCGTGGAAGCACGGCCGCTTGCAGAACTGGTTGTACCAGGGCTTCAGCGCCTCGGCCTTGGCCGGGTCCTGGACCACCGAGTCCACCCGGGCGCGGACCTGCTCCATCTTCTTGAAGTCGGCCAGTTGCATCAGCTCGGCGGGGTTCTCGACCTTCTCGCCGGCCTCGGCCTTCTTGCGCGCCAGCAGCAGGATGTTGCCGATGATGTCGGTCCAGCCGTCGTTGACCAGGTCCTTGTCCGCGAAGCCGCCCGAGACCAGGATGTTGAAGTTGTCCATCCGCTCCTGCTGCCAGCCGGGCTCCAGGCTCGCGGCCCATTCCGGGTCCGTCGGCCGGTTGTTGCGGACGTCGATGGACGAAGGCGTGCGCTGGAAGACGTAGAGCTCCTTGGCCCACTCGCCCAGGTGGGGCACGCACTGCACCGCCGTCGCGCCGGTGCCGATGATCCCGATGCGCTTATCCTTCAGGCCGGTGAGGCCGCCGTTGGAGTCGCCCCCGGTATACTCGTAGTCCCACCGGCTGGTGTGGAACGAGTGCCCCTTGAAGCCCTCGACGCCGGGAATGCCCGGCAGTTTGGGGCGATGCAGCGGCCCGTTGGCCATGACCACGAACCGCGCCTTGAGCGCGTCGCCGCGGTTGGTCGAGACGATCCAGCGGGACGTGTCCTCGTCCCAGCGCATCTCGGTGACTTCGGTCTGGAACAGCGCGCCCTTGTAGAGATCGAACTTCTCGCCGATGGCGCGGCTGTGGCGCAGGATCTCGGGCGCGCGGCTGTACTTCTCGACCGGCAGGTAGCCGACCTCTTCCAGCAGCGGCAGGTAGATGTAGCTCTCGATGTCGCAGGCCGCGCCCGGATAGCGGTTCCAGTACCAGGTGCCGCCGAAGTCGCCGCCCTTCTCGATGATGCGGATATCCTCGACGCCGGCCTCGCGCAGGCGCGCCGCGGCGAGTTGGCCGCCGAAGCCGCCACCGACCACGACCACCTCGACCTCGTCGAGGATCGGCGCGCGATCCAGCCGCTCGACGTAGGGATCTTCCAGGTAGTGGGCGAACTGTCCGGCGATCTCGACGTACTGCTCGCTGGCGTCGGCCCGCAGGCGCTTGTCGCGCTCAGCCCGGTACTTCTCGCGAAGCGCGTTCGGGTCGAAGCCCAGGTCGTCCGCCGCCATCGTCTTCCTCCGCCGTTATGTTATCGGCGTTCAGCCTGCCGAACGAATGTTTGAACGGCAAGGGGGACGTTAGGTCAGCGTGGGCGCGGCGCCTTGCCCAGGTCCTTCAGCGGCCCACGATCCTCGATCTGCCCATCCACGATCAGCCAGGCGTGATCGCCCGCACCGACGATCAAGGCCTGACGGCTCTGGAGCTGCAGGAAGACGTGCGTCTCCAACGGCGTCGGCGACACGACATGGGTGACGAACGCCGCCACAGCATTTCCGGCCTTCGCATCCGGCTTTGGCATGACCATGCAGCTCGCCGTCAGGGCGTCCAGGGCCGTGACCGTCTTGCCATCGGCTGTGACGCTGAAGCGGTAGTGGCCACCGATGGGGATGGCCCCAAGTTCCGGCATTGGCGCGAGCAGCCAGACCAGCCACCCATCGCGCTCGGGATCCTTCAGGACGATGTGGTTGTAGCCGGTGCGGCAAACCGGCCGCCCCTTCATTGCGGCGGTGGCCGTCGTCCAGGCGGCGAAGTTGGCCTTCTCCTCGGCCGACAAGGTCCGATCCGCCGGCTCGGAAACCTTGGTCTTGGGATCGGGGGTCACGTCGATGTCGTAGCCAGCCTCCAGACCTCGACCGATGTCCCGCAGGAAGCGCACGCGTTGGCCGGTCGGGGTGTCCTCGACAATCCAACCTCGCAGGCCCGCTGCGGCCGGGTCGGCGAGTTGCGGCCGCAGAGCATCGGTCGCGACCCACGCGGCGACGTCCTGCCGGGCCATCGCCCGACCGAGCTTCTCGACCGTGGCGATCGGAAACTCGCGAATGGGCGCGCGGACAGGCGGCGGTGCGTCCGCCGCCGCTGCGGGCGACGTCAGGATCAGCGCCAGCGCGACGAGGACACTCCGCATCGCGCTACTTCTTCAAGCTCGTCAGATAGTCCAGCGCCGTCAGCGCCTGGGCGCGGACGCCAACCTCCATGGCGCCCTCGTCCATCACGTTGAAGAACGGCGAGTGGTTCACGCCCTTCGGGAAGCCGATTCCCAGGTCGTAGAACACGCCCGGGACCTTCTGCTGGTAGTACGAGAAGTCCTCGGCGCCGGTGATGAAGTCGATGTCGTCCTTGATCTTGCCCTGGGCGGCGCGGCTCAGGGTCGGCTTCATCTTCGCCGTCAGCGCCGGGTCGTTGCTGGTGACGGGGTTGGGCGTGTTCCAGACGACCTCGCCCTTGCCGCCGTAACGGCCGGCGATCGAGTCCACCGTCTTCTCGATGCGGGCGATGATGTCCTTGCGCAGCGCGGGATCGAAGGTGCGCAGCGTGCCGCCCAGGGTCATGTCGTCCGGAATGATGTTCCCGCGCACGCCGCCGTGCACGGTCGCCACGGTCAGGATGGTGGGCGTGCGGGTCACGTTGATCTGGCGTGCGGCGATCTGGTTGAAGGCGAGGACGATCTCGGCCTGCATCGAGGCGATGTCGATGCCGGCCGAGGGATTGGCTCCGTGGGTCTGCTTGCCCTTCAGCCGGATCTCATAGCCGTCGGAGCCCGCCATCATCGGCCCGGAGCGCCAGACCAGCGAGCCGGGCTCGCCGGGGACGACGTGTAGGCCGAACACGGCGCTGGGCGCCGGATTGGCCAGGGCGCCTTCCTTGATCATCAGCGGGGCGCCGCCCTCCTCACCCGCCGGCGGGCCTTCCTCGGCCGGCTGGAACAGGAGGACCACCGTGCCGGGGATCTGGGCCTTCATCGACGCCAGCACCTCGGCCGCGCCCATCAGGATCGCCACGTGGGCGTCGTGGCCGCAGGCGTGCATGACCCCGACCGTCGCGCCGTTGTAGGTCGCGGTCACCTTGGAGGCGAAGGGCGCCCCGGTCTGTTCGGCCACCGGCAGGGCGTCCATGTCAGCCCGCAGGGCCACGACGCCGCCGGGCCGGCCGCCCTTCAGCACCGCCACGACGCCCGTCTTGGCGACGCCGGTGCGGACTTCGAAGCCCAGGGCCCTCAGGTGATCCGCCACCAGCTTGGCCGTGCGCACCTCGTTGTTGCCCAGCTCGGGGTGCTCGTGGATGTCGCGCCGCCAGGCGACGACCTTGGGCTGGACGGCCTTGGCCTTGGCGAAGACCGCGGCGTCGAAGCTCTGCGCCGCGGCCGGCGTCGCCAGGACCAGCGCCAGCGCGCCGGCGATCCAGTGAGATTTGCGCATGAAACTTCCCCTTCAAGGCCGGACGATGCGGCCCCCGGCCATCGGCGCGGCCACCCCAGTGGTCTTCGGAAACGAGATCGGCAGGCCCCGGAACGTGCGGGCCGCCAGATAGGCGAAGGCCTCGGCCTCGATGGAATCGCCGCGCCAGCCGTGGTCCTCGGCGGTCTTCACCGGCATGGGCAGGCGCTCAGCCAGGGCCTTCATGATCTCGGGATTGTGCCGCCCGCCGCCGCAGACGATCACCTCGGTCGGCGCGGCGCCCATCATGTCGAAGCCGGCCTTCACGGCCTCGGCCGTGAAGGCGACCAGCGTCGCGGCGGCGTCCTCGAGCTGCAGGGCCTCCAGCGGTTCCAGAGAGAAGTCGTAGCGGTCGAGCGACTTGGGCGGCGGCGCCTGGAAATAAGGATGCGCCAGCAGGGCGCGGACCACCGCCTCGTCCACCCGCCCCACGCTGGCGTACTTGCCGCCGGCGTCGTAGCGGCCGGCGCCGCGGGCCTGGACCAGCAGGTCGATCATCCCGTTGCCGGGGCCGGTGTCGAACGCGGCGATGTCGTCGCCGCCCGTCCAGAAGGTGACGTTGGCCACGCCGCCGACGTTCAGCACCGCCAGCGGCGCCTGCAGGTTCGAGGCCCGCGCCCGGGCCAGGTGGTAGATCGGCGCCAGCGGGGCGCCCTCCCCGCCCGCGGCCACGTCGGCGGTGCGGAAGTCGAAGGCCACCGGCCGGCCGGTCAGCCGCGCCAGCATGGCCGCGTCGCCGAGCTGGACCGTGCGGCCGGGAACGCCGTCCTTCGGCCGCTCGTGCAGCACCGTCTGGCCGTGCATGCCAATCAGGTCGAGGTCGGGCCAGGACAGGCCGTTGGCCTGCAGGAAGGCCTCGGCGGCGGCGTGATGCTCCTCGGCGACCATCTCGGCCGCGTGAGGGAAGATGGCGGGCTCCGGAGTGCCGCGCTCCCACGCCAGCGCCTGCTGCGTCGCCTCCAGCATCACGTTGCGGGTGGCGTCGGTCAGCTTGCGTTCGCCCGCCGGGCCGAACGCCTGGATCGCCTCGCCATCGGTCTCGAGGACGGCCATGTCGACGGCGTCCAGCGAGGTCCCGGTCATGAATCCCAGCACGAGCATGACCGTTGACTGCCATGTCCGAGGACCGCTAGCTAGACGCCATGATCGGTCCCGCCGCCAGCACCGGCCGCTATTACCGCCTGCCCTTCTAGCAGGCGCCCGATCCCACGCGCCTGCCCCTCCCGGCCGGCGCATTCCGAACAAATCCGAGAACGCCGGCCTCCTCGCACCCCAAGGAGCCTGCCATGTCCCTCGAAATCCTCTCCGCCGACGTGCTAGAGCGCGCCGGTCCTACAGATGAGATTCCGCCTCCGATGACCGAGACCGCGTTCACGTCCGACTTCCTGAAGGTGCTGCAGGAGCGCGGTTACATCCATCAGGTGACCCACCCGGCCGAGCTGGATGAGGCGGCGACCAAGGGCGTGATCACCGCCTACATCGGTTTCGACGCCACCGCGCCCTCACTGCACGTGGGCTCGTTGATCCAGATCATGATGCTGCGCCGGCTGCAGCAGACCGGCCACAAGCCCATCGTGCTGATGGGCGGCGGCACCACCAAGATCGGGGACCCGACCGACAAGGACCAATCGCGCCCCCTGCTCACCGAAGCCCAGATCCAGGCCAACATCGCCTCGATCAAGACGGTGTTCGCCAAGTTCCTGACCTTCGGCGACGGCCCGACCGACGCGATCATGGTCGACAACGACGCCTGGCTCTCGAAGTACGGCTACGTCGACTTCCTGCGCGAGTTCGGCGTCCACTTCACGGTCAACCGGATGCTGGCGTTCGACAGCGTGAAGGCGCGGCTGGAGCGTGAGCAGCCGATGACCTTCCTCGAATTCAACTACATGCTGATGCAGTCGGTGGACTTCCTGGAGCTGGAGCGCCGCAACGGCTGCCTGCTGCAGATGGGCGGGTCGGACCAGTGGGGGAACATCGTCAACGGGGTGGAGTTGATCCGCCGAGTCGATCAGAAGCCCGCCTTCGGCCTGACCACGCCGCTGCTCTCCACCGCGTCGGGCCAGAAGATGGGCAAGACCGTGGGCGGAGCCGTGTGGCTGAACGCCGACATGCGCAGCCCCTACGACTACTGGCAGTTCTGGCGGAACACCGAGGACGCCGACGTGGGCCGCTTCCTGAAGCTGTTCACCGACCTGCCCCTGGACGAGATCGCCCGGCTGGAGGCCTTGCCCGGCGCCGAGATCAACGAGGCCAAGGTCATCCTCGCTCGGGAAGCCACGACAATGCTTCACGGGATTGATGACGCGCTGGCGTCAGAGCTTACCGCCCGACTCGCATTCAAAGATGGCGTTACGGACGCGAGCCTTCCGACCGTAGAAGTCGCGCGTGACCAGTTCCCGGTCCATCGGACAACGGCCGGATTAGTCGTTGAAGCGGGACTGGCTAAATCGCTTGGTGAGGCCCGAAGACTGATCGCTGGCGGTGGGGTCTCGATCAATGATCGAAGAGCTTTGGCGGATGAAAAGCACGGCTACGACCAACTCCTTCCCGAGCTGAACGCCTTCAAAGTTCAAGTTGGTAAAAAGAAGATCGTGCTGGTGAAGCCGGTGTAGCGCCTCTCCCTCCCCTTTATGGGGAGGGTGGCCGGAGCGAAGCGAACGGTCGGGTGGGGAGCCCAGGATCAAGCTCGGAGCTTGACCGTGACTTCCCCACCCTGACTGCTTCGCAGTCTGTCCCTCCCCATGAAGGGGAGGGAAAAGGAGAGACGATGACCGATATCGTGGAAGGCGCCCCAGCGCCGGACTTCGACCTGGAGACGCCTGACGGCCGGGTGAAGCTCGCCGACTTCGCCGGCAGGACCGTGGTGCTCTACTTCTACCCGAAAGACGACACCACCGGCTGCACCAAGGAAGCGCAGGAGTTCTCCGCCCTCGCCCCGGAGTTCGCCAAGGCCGGCGTCACGGTGATCGGCGTCTCCAAGGACTCGATCGCCGCGCACAGGAAGTTCGCGGCCAAGTACGACCTCGCGGTGAAGCTGGGCTCGGACCCCGAGGGGCAGGTCGTGGAACGCTACGGAGCCTGGGTCGAGAAGAGCCTCTACGGCCGCAAGTACATGGGCATCGACCGCTCCACCTTCCTGATCAGGGACGGCAGGCTCCAGAAGATCTGGCGCAAGGTCCGCGTGGCCAACCATGCGCAACAGGTGTTGGACGCTGCGAAGGCTTCGTGACGCTTTTCGCCGATAAACGATGACCGGCATGCGGCCGGCGGTCGCTTTGGGGCCGAACCTGCTCCGAAGCGCTTGCCTGTCGCAAAAAAGTCGTCGCATATCGCCGACACCGAGGGTGTGGGGACTTCCGGCAACGCATGAAACGTCTGGCGCAGCTCGGCCGTTCGCTCGTGGAGCTGTTCCCGGAACGGCACCTCTACGTCCGCTCCGGCGGGGCCATGAAGGCCTTCGTCCTCACCACCAAGAAGCAGCTGATCATCGCCGGCGGCGTCGCGGGCGGCGCCATGTGGATGGGCGTCTGCACGGCCGCCATGCTGGTGAACCTGATGTCGGCCTCGTCCGCCGACCGCGAGATCGCCAAGCTCAAGGCCCAGTCCGAGCGCTATGTCGCCGACCGCCAGGCCCGTCTGGACAGCGCCATGGCCCGGCTGAACGCAGCCTCCGGATCAGGCCAGGACGCCGCCGCCTCCATCGAGAAGCGCCACGCCGCGCTGGCCCTGCTGCTCACCGACCTGAAGGGCGCGCCGGGCGCCGCCGAGGCCCTGACCCCCGCGATCAACCGCGCCCTGGCCGGCCAGGACGTCAATCCGGTGCGCCGCGTCGAGATGGTGCGCATCGGCCAGGAACAGCTCCTGGACGCCGCCGACAGCTTCGCCAAGGGCCGCGCCGACCGGCTGCGCCTGGCGTTCCGCATGGCCGGCCTCTCGCCCGCCACCTTCGTATCCGGCGCGGACTCGCTAGGCGGGCCGCTGATCGAGTCCAAGGACCCCCGCGCCCTGGCCGCCGTGCTGGACGTGGACGACGATTTCGCCGTGCGCATCCAGCGCGCCGCCCGCGACCTCTCCGAGGCCAAGGCGATGGCGCAGGCGGCGGGCGACCTGCCACTGGCCCGGCCCACCGCCAACAACCAGCAGACCAGCGGCTTCGGCGTGCGCTTCGATCCCTTCACGCGCCGGCCGGCCTATCACTCCGGCCTCGACTTCGGCGGGGGCTACGCCACCCCGATCCATGCCACCGGCCCCGGTGTGGTGTCGTTCACCGGCCAGCGCTCGGGCTACGGGAATGTGGTCGAGATCGACCACGGCCGCGGCCTGAAGACCCGCTACGCCCACCTCTCCGGCTTCGCCGTGCAGCGCGGCCAGCGCGTGGCGGTGGGACAAAGGATCGCATCGATGGGCTCGACGGGCCGCTCGACAGGGACCCACCTTCACTATGAGGTGTGGGTCAACGGTCGGGCCCAGAACCCGGGCCGCTTCCTGAAGGCCGGTCAATATGTTCTCCAAGCCGCAGACTAAGGGCGCGTCCGCGCCGATCGAGACCTCTCAGGCGCGGAAGCTCGCCGTGGCTTCGCTGGTGGCCGAGGGCGTGAGCCTCCGCGGCGACTTCACCACCGAGGGCGACCTGCATCTGGACGGCGCCGTCGAGGGCGACGTGCGGGTCTCCCAGCTGACGATCGGCGAGACCGGCGTCGTGACGGGCTCCATCCTGGCCGACAGCGTCGAGATCCGCGGCCGCGTCGCCGGCACGATCTGCGCCCGCCAGGTGCGCCTGTGGGCCACCGCCCACGTGGACGGCGACATCAGCCACACCGAACTCGCGATCGAGGCCGGGGCCCATTTCGAGGGGCGCAGCTTGGCGCTGACCCCGGCCAAACCCGCGGCCCTCGAGGCGCTCACCGTGGTGGCGGCGGAGTAGCTACTCCCGCGTCGCGCCCACCCTCTGCGACAGGGCCGCGCCCATGAAGCGATCCAGGTCGCCGTCCAGGACGCCGTCGGTGTCGCTGGTCTCGACGTCGGTGCGCAGGTCCTTGACCATCTGGTACGGCTGCAGGACGTAGCTGCGGATCTGGTGGCCCCAGCCGATATCGGTCTTCTGGTCCTCGATCGCCGCCTTGGCGGCTTCGCGCTTCTCCAGCTCAGCCTCGTAGAGGCGCGCCTTCAGCATTTTCCAGGCCTGGTCGCGGTTCTGGTGCTGGGAACGCTGGTTCTGGCAGGCGACGACGATGCCGGTCGGGATGTGCGTCAGGCGCACCGCCGAGTCGGTCTTGTTGACGTGCTGGCCGCCGGCGCCGGACGCCCGGTAGGTGTCGGTGCGCACGTCGGCGGGGTTGATCTCGATCTCGATGGTGTCGTCCACCACCGGATAGACCCAGACCGAGGCGAAGCTGGTGTGGCGCTTGGCGGCGGCGTCGAACGGCGAGATGCGGACCAGGCGGTGGACGCCGGCCTCGGTCTTCAGCCAGCCGTAGGCGTTGGGCCCCTTGATCTGCAGGGTCACCGACTTGATGCCGGCCTGTTCGCCCGAGGTCTCCTCGAGGAACTCGACCTCCATCTTGTGGGCGTTGGCCCAGCGCGAATACATCCTGAGCAGCATCCCGGCCCAGTCGTTGGACTCGGTGCCCCCGGCGCCGGAGTTGATTTCCATGAAGGCGTCGTTGCCATCGGCCTCGCCGGACAGCAGCGCTTCCAGTTCAGCGCGGTCGGCGCGCTCCTTGATCGCGCGGAGCTGGGCGATCGCTTCCTGGAAGCTGGCCTCGTCGCCCTCTTCCTCGGCCATCTCGGCATAGCCGACGGCGTCGGTCAGGTCGCGTTCCAGCGACTGGACGGCCTCGATCTGGGCGGCCAGGCGCGAACGCTCACGGCTGACGACCTGGGCCTCTGCCGGCCGGTCCCAGAGGGTCGGGTCCTCGACCCGGGCGTTCAGTTCGTCCAGTTTGCGAAGGGAAGGTTCCCAGTCAAAGACGCCTCCTGAGCAGTTCGATCGACTGCTCGATGTCGGCCTTGGCGGCCTCGACATCCGCTCTCATGAGAGAACTCCCAATACGTAAGGTCGCGGCGTCTAACGCGCGCCGCCGGTTAGAACAAGTCGGACAGGTCGTCCTTCTTCTTCGGCGGGGGCGCGGCCGGCGGCGCGACGGCCGCCGCCGCGTTCGGCGCGCCCGTGACGTTCCCGGAGCCGAACACCTGGCTGTACGGCTGCGGACCCGAGGCTGGGCCCGCCGCGCCCAGGGCCTGGTTGGAGACCGAGGGCTCGGTGCCGGGGCGGAACGCCTCGCGGATGCCGCGGATCATCGCGTACTTGGCGTTGGACGGGGCCTTGAACGGTTCGGCTGGCTTGTCCTTCAGCGCCTGGCCCATGAACTCGACGAAGATCGGCACGGCCGCGACCGAGCCCGTCTCATTGTTGCCGAGGCTGCGGTTGTCGTCGAAGCCGATGTAGACACCCACAACGAGGTGCGGCGAGAAGCCCATGAACCAGGCCGACCGGTAGTCGTTGGTGGTCCCGGTCTTGCCGCCCAGCGGCTTGCCGATCGACGAGGCGGCCGTGGCGGTGCCGCGCTGGACGACGCCTTCGAGCATGGAGGTGATCTGATAGGCCGTGATCGGGTCCATCACCTGGTCGCCGGTGCGCGGGATCCGCGGGCTCTCGTCGCCGGAGAATCCGACCTCGCAACGGTCGCACTGCCGGCGGTCGGCGCGCCAGATGACCTTGCCGTTGCGGTCCTCGACGACCTCGATCAGATGCGGCTGCACCAGCTTGCCGCCGTTGACGAAGGTCGAATAGGCGGCGGCCATCTTGTAGGTCGTGGTCTCGCCCGACCCCAGGGCCATGGCCAGCACCTTGTCCATCTTCTTGGTCACGCCCAGCCGTTCGGCCAGGCTGGCGATCCGGGTCATGCCGACGCTCTGGGCCAGGCGCACGGTCATGGTGTTGCGCGACAGCTCGAGGCCTTTGCGCAGGGTGAGCGCGCCGTAGTAGTCGCGGCTGTAGTTTTCCGGGCTCCAGTCCTGGCCGCCATAGCCGCGCAGCGTGATCGGCGCGTCCAGCACCGTGCTGGCCGGCGTGTAGCCGCTCTCCAGGGCCGCGGCGTACACGATCGGCTTGAACGACGAGCCCGGCTGGCGCAGCGCCTGGGTCGCGCGGTTAAAGCTGGAGAGCGAGAACGAATAGCCGCCGACCATCGCCACGACCCGGCCCGAATAGGGTTCCATGGCCACCAGGGCGCCGTTGACCGCCGGCACCTGTTTCAGGCGGAAGCCGCCCCCCTCCTTCACCGGCTCGACGAAGACCAGGTCGCCGGTGCCGATCCCCTTCCCGGCCCGGGCCCACGACACGTCCTGGCCCACGACGTTGCCGGTGGCGCCGTCGATCGTGCGGACGGCGACCGCGCCTCCGGCCACGCTGGTCACGAGGGCGCGCTTCCAGTCCTGGCGTTCGCGCGGCTTCACGGTCTTGCGGGCGATGTCTTCCCAGCCCTCCGTGGTCGTGACGTGGCCCCAGGCGCCGCGCCAGCCGTGGCGGCGGTCGTAGCTTTCCAGCCCGTTCATCAGGGCCAGCTTGGCCTGGCTCTGGAGCTGGGGGTCCAGCGTCGTGCGCATGTAATAGCCGCCGGCGTTCAGCCGCTCGTCGCCCAGCTCCTTCATGTTGAGCGAGATGCGGCGCACCTCCTCCACGAAGTAGTCGGCGTCGCGGTACTGGGAACGCGAGGGCGCGGCCTGGACCTTCAGCGGCTCGGCGATGGCCGCCCTGGCCTCGGCGCGGGTGACCCAGCCTAGGTCGGCCATCTGGTCGATCACCCAGTCGCGCCGCGCCTTGGCCTGCCGCGGCCGACGCAGCGGATGGTAGTTGTCGGGCCCCTTGGGCAAGGCGGCCAGATAGGCGCTCTCGGCCAGGGTCAGCTCCGACAGCGACTTGCCGAAATAGTTGTAGGCGGCGGCCCCGACCCCGTACGAGCGGTACCCGAGCCAGATCTCGTTCATGTAGAGCTCGAGGATCCGCTCCTTCGACAGCGTTTGTTCGAGCTGGGAGGCCAGGATCGCCTCCTTGAGCTTTCGCCCGACCGTCTGGTCGCTGTTCAGCAGGATGTTCTTGGCCACCTGCTGGGTGATGGTCGAACCGCCCTCGAGGCGCCGGCCCTGAACCAGGTTGACCACGTTCTTCATCTGCGCGCGGGCGAAGCCGCCCACGTCGACGCCGCCATGCTTGAAGAAGCTGTGGTCCTCGGCCGCCAGGAACGCCTGGGCGGTCTGGGCGGGAATGGCGTCGTAGGGGACGAAGATGCGCCGCTCGCGGGAGAACTCGCCGATCAGGGTGCCGTCCCAGGCGTAGGCGCGGGTGGCGGTCGGCGGATGGTAGTCCACGAGGTCGCCGGCGTCGGGCAGGTCGTGGAACAGCCAGGCCGCGTAGACGCCGACGGCCGCGGCCGAGAGCGCGATGAAGCTGAGCGCCACCACGCCGGCCAGGGCCACCCAACGCGGCAGCTTGGCCCGCTGGGGCCCGGCCCGTTCGGGACTGGCGGTAGGATTCAACTGACGACGGGCTCCGGGCGCTCCAGACCTGTCGTCCTAACGTGTGTCGAAGCAGGCGCCAACGGGCGGAGGGTGCGGCTGCGTCAGCGCGACGCCAGCTTCATCTGTTCGCCGAAGTGGATGTCGATGGCGCCGGTGACCGCGCGCATGAGCCGGACCCGGGCCGCGGGATCGCGCAGCCGGGCCTCGTCCTCGGGATTGTTCACGAAGCCCATCTCCAGCAGGACCGCGGGCACGTCGGGGGCCAGCAGCACCATGAACCCGGCGTCGCGGTGGCTGCGGCGCAGCATCGGGGCCTTGCCCTCGATGCTGGAGACCAGGGTCTGGGCGAAGACGGCCGAGCGGTTGCGGGTCGCGCGCTGGGTCAGGTCGAACAGGATGTCGCGCACCCCCTGGTCGCCGGTCAGGCTGGCCTTCATGAACCAGTCGTCGCGGCTGACGAACTTCGCCGCGCGCTGCGAAGCCTTGTCCGACAGGGTGTAGACGCTGGCGCCCTTGAGGTTGGTCTCCGGCGCCGAGTCGGAATGCAGAGAGATGAACAGGTCCGCGCCGGCGCGCTGGGCGACGCGCACGCGGTCCTCCAGCGGCACATAGACGTCCGAGGTGCGCGTCAGCACCACCTTGTAGCGGCCCGTGCGGCCCAGCTGGTCGGCGAGGGTGAGCGCGGCGGCGAGGTTCACGTCCTTCTCGTAGCCGGACGTACCCGAGGCCCCGACGTCGCGGCCGCCGTGGCCGGCGTCGATGACCACGACCTTCTTCAGCGGCAGGGCCGGCTTCTTGGCCGGAAGGAATTGGGTGCGGATCGGCGCGGTCGGCGCCGCCACGCTGGCGGCGGTGGTCGAGGTGAGCACCGCGCCGGGCGGGCTGGCGGCGACGTCGATCACATAGCGGTAGTTGGCGACCCCATCGGCCGGCGGCAGCAGGAAGCGCCGCTTCAGCTTGGCGTCGCCCGCCAGGTCGAGCTGGAGCCGGGCGCCGCCCTGGACCTGGTCGAGCATCCAGGCGCGCACGATGCCCTTGCCCGAACCCTGCTGGGTCTGGCCGGCGATCACATTGGGCAGCATGACCACGACGCGGCGGTCGACGGCGCCGTCGGAAACGACCTTGGCGCTGGTGGCCCCGTCCAGGTCGATGACCAGCCGCGTCTCGCTGGAATCACCACCCATGCGGACCTTGATCAGCGCGGCGGTCTCGGTGGCGGCGTGGCCCACGGCGAAGGCGGCGAGGCCGACGGCGACGGCGGCGCAGGCGGCCATTGCGCGCCCCCGGCCCTGCCTCACCACGCCCTTTAGCCGCCCCAGCATGCTAACGCCCCGAAAACACGGAGATTCGCCGAACGCGAACCGATCACCCATATAGGCGGCGGCGTCGTAGACAAAGGGTTAACGAGGTCTTGCGGCCGACGACAATCGCGTGAACGGCTGCTTTCCTTTTGCAGCCCGGTGTTGCAATGTCGCGCCGCGCGACGTCGGAGCGCCCGATCCGGGCCCGAACGCCACGCGACAAAACCAGCCGGCGTCGGCTTCGACCGAGTACTCGGTGGCGACGCATCATCCGATCCGCGACCTTCGGGACGCGCCTAGGAACACACCCGATGAGCTGCGCAGCTCGAGCCACATCTGGCCCCAAGGCCTCACGGACCGCCGTTCCCGGCGTATTCGTAGTCCACGCGCGCGCTCGTCCCATAAGCAGGCAGCGCCCGGGCCGAGACGCCCCCGCGCGCCGCGGAGAGACTAATGCCCAAGACTATGTTGATCGACGCAGCCCACGCGGAAGAGACGCGTGTGGTGGTCGTCGACGGGAACCGCGTTGAAGAGTTCGATTTCGAAAGCCAGAACCGAAAGCAGCTTCGAGGGAATATCTACCTCGCCAAGGTGACGCGCGTTGAGCCGTCGCTGCAGGCGGCCTTCGTCGAGTATGGCGGCAATCGCCATGGCTTCCTGGCCTTCAACGAGATCCACCCCGACTACTACCAGATCCCGGTCGCCGACCGCGAAGCCCTGCTGCGCGAGGAAGCCGAGGACCACGACGAGGACGAGCGCCCGGCCCGCGGCCGCCGCCGCAACGGCGGCGACGACGCCGAGGCGCACGGCGACGACGAGGACGAAGCCGAATCCGCCGGCTCGGACGACGATGACGACGTGATGGAAGAAGAGCTGGCGCGCCGCCGCCGCCGGCTCATGCGCCGCTACAAGATCCAGGAAGTGATCCGCCGCCGGCAGATCATGCTGGTCCAGGTCGTCAAGGAAGAGCGCGGCAACAAGGGCGCGGCGCTCACCACCTACCTCTCGCTGGCCGGCCGTTACGGCGTGTTGATGCCCAACACGGCTCGAGGGGGCGGCATCTCGCGCAAGATCGACACCGCCACCGACCGCAAGCGCCTGAAGGGCGTGGTCGCCAGCCTGGCCGTGCCGCAGGGCATGGGCCTGATCGTCCGCACCGCCGGCGCCAAGCGCACCAAGGCCGAGATCAAGCGCGACTACGACTACCTGCTGCGCCTCTGGGAGAATATCCGCGAGAAGACGCTGCACTCGATCGCGCCGGCGCTGATCTACGAGGAAGAAGACCTCGTGAAGCGCACGATCCGCGACCTGTACGACAAGGACATCGACGAGGTCTGGGTCGAGGGCGAAGCCGCCTTCAAGGAAGCCCGCGACTTCATGCGGATGCTGATGCCCAGCCAGGCCAAGAAGGTCATGGCCTACCGCGAACCGATGCCGCTCTTCGTGAAGCACCGGGTCGAGGACCACCTCAGCCAGATCTACACCCCGGTCGTCCCCCTGCGTTCGGGCGGCTACCTGGTGATCAACCAGACCGAGGCGCTGGTCGCCGTCGACGTGAACTCCGGCCGCTCCACCCGCGAGCGGAACATCGAGGCCACGGCGCTGAAGACCAACATGGAGGCGGCCGAGGAGGCCTGCCGCCAGCTGCGCCTGCGCGACCTGGCCGGCCTGATCGTCATCGATTTCATCGACATGGATGAGTCGAAGAACAACCGGGCGGTCGAGAAGAAGCTGAAGGACGCGCTCAAGGACGACCGCGCCCGGGTCCAGATGGGCAAGATCAGCCCGTTCGGCCTGATGGAGATCAGCCGCCAGCGCCGCCGCACCGGCGTGCTGGAAGGCACGACCCACGTCTGCGAGCACTGCCAGGGCACCGGCCGGGTGCGCTCGGTGGAATCGAGCGCGCTGGCGTCGCTGCGGGCGCTGGAGATCGAGGCGCTGAAGGGCGGCGGCGAGGCGACGCTGCGGGTGCCCCGCGCCGTCGGCCTCTACATCCTCAACGAGAAACGCGCCCACCTGGCGCGGCTGAACCAGACGTTCGGGCTCTTCGTCACCGTGGTGATCGAAGACGAGATGGCCCACGCGGACCACGCCATCGAGCGCACCTCGATGGAGACCCGCGCCGAGCACGCCCAGCCCCTGCCCTCGGCGACCCCCGCCTATGAACCCGTGGCCGAAGACGACGACTTCGACGACGAGGCCTACGAGGACGAGGAAGAAGACGAGGAAGAGGACGAAGACGCCCTCGAGCGCGAGGACACCGACGACGACGCCGCCCATGCCCGCAACGCCCGCGAGGAGCGTCCGGCGCGCGAGGACGACGAGGAAGGCGGCCGCCGTGGCCGCGGTCGCCGTCGTCGCCGTGGACGTCGCGGCGACGAGCCGCGCGCCGCCGACCGCGAACCGCGCCCCGAGCGGGGCCCGCGTCCCGAAGGCGAGCCGCGGCCCGCCCGCGCGGAGACCGAGGAAGACCGCGACGGCCGCCGCCGCCGCCGGGGCCGCCGCGGCGGTCGCCGGATGCGCGAGGACGTCCGCCCGCAGGATGCGTTCTCGTGGGTGCGCCCCTGGGTGCCCTACGGCGACGATCCGTTCGTCTGGTACGACCCGTCCGAAGACCTGAAGATCGCGCCGCAGCCGACCGCGGCGGAGCCCGCGGCCCACGCGCCGACGGTCGAGGCTCCGGCGCCCGCGCCGGTCGCCCGTGACGGCGGCAGCGACGAGGACGTCTGGGTCGAACTGCCCGAGGTCGAGGAAAAGCCGAAGCGCGCCCGCCGCGCCCGCGGTCGCGGCCGGGGTCGTGACGGCGACGCCGCCGCGGACGCCGACGCCGCCTCGATGACGGTCGAAGCGGCCGCGGTCGAGCCCGAGGCGCCCGTCGCCCCCGAGCCCGAACCGGTCGCCGCCGTGGCCGAAGAGCCCCCGGCCAAGCCGAAGCGCTCGCGCAGCCGCAAGGCCGCGCCGGTCGCCGAAGCCGCCGAGGCCGTGGCCGCCCCGGAGCCGGTCCTGGAGGTCGTGGCCGCCGAGCCCGAGCCGGAACCCGCGCCGCCGCCCCCCGCGCCCCGCGCGCCCGATCCGGCGGAGATCTCGGGTCCCGCGCCGGCGCCGAAGCGCGGCTGGTGGCGCCGCGGCTAGTCCATCGCCATGTGTCAGCCCGTGTCCCGCCAAACCGGTTTCCTGTTTGGCGGGATGCGCGCTAGCATCCCACCCGCTGGGGGCGTCGGACTACGATAGAGTGTCGAGGATGAACTCCCCTTTCCGTTCGGTTTCGCGCCTCGCTCTGACAGCCTTGGCCGCCACGGGCCTGGCGCTGACGGCGGCCCCCGCCTCGGCCCAGTCGACGGCGCGCGACACCGAGATCGAAGAGATCCTGGCGCGGGATGCGGAGCCGATCCTGAAGGCCGCCGGCATCGACCCGAAGAATGTCGAGATCGTGCTGGTTACCTCGAAGGAACTCAACGCCTTCGCCGGTCCTCGCGTGATGGGCTTCAACACCGGCCTGATCCTCGAATCCGACGATCCGAACGAGTTGCAGGGCGTCATCGCCCACGAAGTCGGCCACTTGGCCGCCGGCCACAGCGCCCGCTCGGGCGACATGCAGTCGGCCGGCATGAAGCCGTTCCTGCTGACCATGGGCCTGGGCGTGCTGGCGGCCATCGCCGGATCCCCCGAGGCGGCCGCGGGCCTGGCCGGCAGCGCCAGCTACTTCGGCACGCTGGGCGCCATGGGCTACAGCCGCGAACAGGAGAGCCGCGCCGACCAGGCCGGCGCGACGCTGCTCGACCGGGCGGGCCTGTCCGGGAAGGGCCTGGCCGACTTCTTCGACAACTTCCGCTACCAGGAGGTCTTCGACGAAGCGCGGCGCTATGCCTATTTCCGCAGCCACCCGATCTCCTCCGACCGGATCGAGGGCCTGCGCCGCAAGGTCGAAGCCCAGCCGAACTACAACAAGAAGGACAGCCCCGAGGCCATGGCCGAACACGCGGTCATGAAGGCCAAGCTGGACGGCTTCCTCAATCCGCAGGTGGCGATCACCAAGTACGACGAGAAGGCCACCGACTATCCGTCACGCTATGCGCGGGCCATCGCCTACTACCAGCTCAAGGAGCCCGACAAGGCGCTCAAGCTGGTCGACGTCATGCTGCAGGAGCAGCCCAACAATCCCTACCTGTGGGAATTGAAAGGCCAGATCCTCTTCGAGTTCGGCCGCACGGAAGAAGCCGAGCAGCCCCAGCGCAAGTCCGTGGAGCTGAAGCCCGAGGCCCCGCTGCTGCGCGTGAACCTGGGCCAGACCCTGATCGCGCTCGACGACAAGAAGAAGGTCGCCGAGGGCGTCGTCGAGCTGAAGCGCGCCATCACCCAGGAAGAGGACAACGCCGTCGCCTGGCGGCTCCTGGCCGAAGGCTACGACAAGCTGAACGAGGACGGCCTCGCCCGCCTCGCCACCGCCGAATACAACTTCAACATCGGCGACAAGCGCCAGGCCCGCGTCTTCGCCATGCGCGCCCGCGAGATGCTGACCCGCGGCACGCCCGAGTGGCGGCGCGCCACCGACATCGTGCTGGTGGCCGAACCGACCCGCGAAGACCTGAAGGATCTGGCCCGTGAGGGCTCGATCGCCGGGAACACGCGTTGAGCCGTCAGGCTCCCTGACCTATCGAGAGCCCATGAAGCCGTTCCTCCCCCTCGCCGCCCTCCTCGCGGGTTCGCTCGCCCTGTCCGCCTGCAACAAGCCCGCCGAGGCCGACCCCGCCTTCGGGGCCAAGGTGCGCGCCTATCTGCTCGAACACCCCGAGGTGATCGAGGAGGCGGTGGTGAAGCTGCGCCAGAAGCAGACGCTGGAGCAGGCCAAGACCTCCGCCGCCACCCTGGCGAAGTACCGCCAGCAGCTCGAACGCGACCCCCGCGACCTGGTGATCAACCCGAACGGCGAGTTCACGGTCGTCGAGTTCTTCGACTACCGCTGCGGCTACTGCAAGGTGGTGGCCCCCGAGGTGGTGAAGCTGATCCAGGAGAACCCGGACGTCCGCTTCGTCTTCAAGGAGTTCCCGATCTTCGGCGAGGTGTCGGACAGCGCCGCGAAGCTGGCGCTGACCCCGCAGGGCAAGCAGAAGGGCGTCGAGCTCTACAAGGCCTGGATGGCCGACAAGGGCCTGGACGAGACGGCGCTGGACCGCCACCTGGCCGAAGCCGGCCTGGATCCGGCGGCCGTGCGCAAGGCCGCGGCCGATCCGGCCATCGCCCAACAGATCCACGACATCCGCCTGCTGGCCGGCGCCCTGGGGCTGCAGGGCACGCCCGCTTTCGTGGTCGGCGACTACGTGATCCCCGGCGCCGACATCGGCTCGGTGCGCGCGGCGCTCGCCAAGGTGAAGGCTGCGGCGATGAAGCGGCCTTCAGGCTCCCCGACGTAAAGATCGGCCTCTGCTAGACTGCCGGCCTGACATCTCGCGGGGTACGGCATGGTCGAGCGGGTTCTGGTGATCGGCGCGGGGATGGCGGGCCTCTGGACCGCCATGGCCCTGGCGGGACCCGATCGCGAGGTCACGGTGCTGGACCGCGATCCACCGCCGCCGGCGGGCGGCCCCGACGTGGCCTTCGAGGACTGGCAGCGCCGCGGCGTCGGCCACCTGCGCCACAGCCACGCCTTCCTCGCCCGCCTGCGCACCCTGGCCCGCGACCGCCACCCGGCCCTGCTGGAGGCCCTGCTGGCCGAGGGCGTGCGCGAACTGGGCTTCGAGGGCTCGCTCACCGCCCAGCACAGGAAGACCTACGTCCCCGCCCCCATCGACCGTGACCTGGCGATCCTGACCAGCCGGCGCACGACCCTGGAACTGGTGATGCGCCGCTACGCCGAGGCCCTGCCCGGCGTCACCATGCGCGCCCAGACCTTCGTGAAGGGCCTCAGGACCACGCCCGGCGCGCCGCCGACGGTCACCGGCGTGGTGCTGGAGGACGGGACCGAGCTCTCCGCCGACCTGGTGGTCGACGCCCAGGGCAAGGG
The DNA here is from genome assembly GCF_004297125.1 of Phenylobacterium sp. Lineage (GTDB taxonomy): Bacteria > Pseudomonadota > Alphaproteobacteria > Caulobacterales > Caulobacteraceae > Phenylobacterium. The sequence continues at coordinate 27,888 of NZ_SCVD01000025.1, forward strand.
CTCCCAGGCCTACGAGTGGCTGGCGGAGGCCGGCGCGACGATCCCGGAGAGCTCCGAGCCCTGCGGCGTCATCTACTTCACCCGCCACTACCGCCTGCGGTCCGGCCAGGAGGAGCCGCCCCGGGGCGCGGGCTCCACAACCGGGGACCTGGGCTTCCTGAAGTTCGGGGTCTTCCCGGGCGACAACGGCTGCTTCTCGATCACCCTGTGCGTCCCCGAGGTCGAGGAGGAGATGCGCAAGGCCATCGTCGATCCGGCGGTCTTCGACGGCGTCTGCCGCGAGTTGCCGGGCCTGGTCGCCTGGATCGACCCCGAGCGCACCGACCCCACCAGCCGGGTGTTCGGCATGGGCCAGCTCGAGAGCCGCTGGCGCGAGATGGCGCCGGACGGCAGGCCCGCCGTCCTGGGTTTCTTCCCCGTCGGCGACTGCGTGGTCCGCACCAATCCCCTGTACGGCCGGGGCTGCTCATTCGCCGCGGTCGGCGCCCACCTGCTCAAGGATGCGCTGGACGCCACGCCCGACCCGGTCCAGCGCCTCGCGCACTACCGCGCCGGCCTCGAGCGCGAGCTGCGGCCCTACTACGACGTGATGCGCAAGGCCGACCGGTCGGCGATCCGCCGGGCCCGCGCCGCCCTGCTGCCGCCCAAGAAACCCACCCTGAAGGGAAGGCTGGCGAAGAGCTTCCTGGAGGACGGCGTCGCCATCGCCATCCGCGAGGACGTCGAGCTGCTGCGCGCCTTCCTGCGCGGCTTCCACATGCTGGAGCATCCGCAAGCCTGGCTGAAGCGGCCCAGGAACCTGGCCAAGATCGTCCGGGTCTGGGCGCGCGGCAAGGCGGCCAACGCCGAGCTCTATCCGGCGCAGGGTGCGCCCGGCCGGACCGAGATGCTGCAGGCGGTGGGGGTCTCGCCAGACGCCGACGTCCAGCGGGTGCGGGCGCTGGCGGCTTGACCGCCGCAGCGTAAGGCGCGTTGCCTGCCCGCCGAGAACTTCGCGGGAGGATCCCCATGTCCGAATACAAGCTGCTCATCAACGGCCAGATGGTCGCCGGCGACGCCACCATGACCGTCCTCAATCCCGCGACGGAAGAGCCGGTGGCTGTGTGCGCCAGGGCGTCGAAGGGCCAGCTCGACCAGGCCGTGGCCGCCGCCAAGGCCGCCTTCCCCGCCTGGAGCGCCACCTCGATCGACGAGCGGCGCAAGGTGCTGATCGCCATGGCCGACGCGATCCAGGCCAACATCCCGGAACTCGCCCGCCTGCTGACCCAGGAACAGGGCAAGCCCCTGGCCGACGCCACCGGCGAGATCTTCGGGACCTCGGCCTTCTTCCGCTATTTCGCCAGCCTGGACCTGCCGGCTCGCGTGGTGACCGACGACGCGACGTCGCGCATCGAGGTGCGCCGCAAGCCGCTGGGCGTGGTGGGCGCGATCGTGCCCTGGAACTTCCCGATGATCCTGATGGCCTTCAAGGTTCCCGCCGCCCTGCTGGCGGGCAACACCGTGGTCCTGAAGCCGGCGGCCACGACGCCGCTGTCGACCCTGCGGTTCGCCGAGCTGGTGAAGGACCTGGTCCCGCCGGGCGTGCTGAACGTGATCGCGGACGCCAACGACCTGGGCGGCGACATGACCAAGCATCCCGACATCCGCAAGATCAGCTTCACCGGCTCCACCGAGACCGGCAAGAAGGTGATGGCCAGCGCCGCCGACGCGCTCAAGCGCATCTCGCTGGAGCTGGGCGGCAACGACGCGCTGATCGTCCTGGACGACGTGGACGTGGCGGCGACTGCGCCCAAGGTGTTCGGCGCGGCCATGCAGAACGCCGGCCAGGTGTGCATCGCGGCCAAGCGGATCTACGTCCACGAAAGCATCTACGACGCCATGTGCGACGAGTTCGCCGCCCTGGCGAAGAACATGGTGGTCGGCGACGGCCTGGAGCAAGGGGTCCAGATGGGCCCGCTGCAGAACAAGGCCCAGTTCGACAAGGTCATGGGCTTCATCGAGAGCGCGAAGAAGGACGGCAAGGTGATCGCCGGCGGCGACCGCAAGGGCGACAAGGGCTACTTCATCAACCCCACCGTCGTGCGCGACATCGCCGAGGGCTCGCAGCTGGTGGACGAGGAGCAGTTCGGCCCCGTCATGCCGGTGATCAAGTACTCCGACCCCAAGGACGCCGTCGCCCGCGCCAACGCCTCGATCTACGGTCTGGGCGGCTCGATCTGGGCGAAGGACAGCGACCGCGCCTGGGGGCTGGCCGAGGGCATGGAGTCGGGCTCGGTGTGGGTGAACAAGCACGCCGACCTGCAGCCCCACCTCCCCTTCGGCGGCGCCAAGTTCTCCGGCATCGGCAGCGAACTGGGCGAAGAGGGCCTGAAGGAATTCACCCAGGTCCAAGTCCTGAACATGGCCCGCTAGCGGGGCGCGGGCGGCAGGGTCGGAGGCGCTGCCGCCCGAATTTGCGATGGAACGGCGCGCCGGCGCGCACTATGAGCCGACCATGAAGATCGCCATCGCCTCCGACCATGCGGCCTTCGCGATGAAGGGCGAGCTCGCGGCCTGGCTGCGCGAGCTCGGGCACGACGTCACCGACCTGGGCCCGGACGGCGCCGCGTCCGTCGACTATCCCGACTACGGCTACAAGCTGGCCCGGCACATCGCCGCCGGCCACGCCGATTTCGGCGTCGCCGCCTGCGGCAGCGGCATCGGCATCTCGATCGCGGTCAACCGTGACCCGGCCGCGCGCTGCGCGCTGGTCTCCGAGCCGCTCTCCGCGGCCCTGGCGCGCGAGCACAACGACGCCAACGTGATCGCGCTGGGCGCGCGGCTGATCGGCGTCGAGATGGCCAAGGCCTGCATCGAAGCCTTCCTCGCCACCCCGTTCGGCGGCGAGCGCCACAAGCGCCGCGTCGAGAAGCTGTCGAAGCCTCAGGGCGCCTGAGCCCGCTGATTTGCCCGAGAGCGGCTTTCGCGAGGGTCGCCAGGGGGTGGCTAGCGGTCCGTCCATCTGGCAGGCTCAAGACGGCTTGGTCTGAGTGATGCGTATGCGCCGAACTTTCCTCCGCGCCCTTACAGTCGCCTTCGGCGCCCTGGCCGCCGTGATCGCCACACCCGTGGCCGTTCACGCCCAGGCCACCTCGCGCGCCTGTATTGGCGAAGCGGGCGAGACACCCGGTCCCGCCTGCCTGGTCGCCCATGTGGAGCTCGGAACCCCGCCGCCGGGGCCGCTGTACTGGCGCGTCTACGATTTTCCAGATCTGGAGGCTGCGACACGCGCGAAGGACGGTCGCGGGGCGGTCGTACAGGCCTTCGGCCGCGTCTGGCTGTTTGAGGTCGGCGGCAAGGGGGTCAAGGTCCCCGGCGGACGTCACTTGGCGGACGTTGGGCCGCTGCCGATGGATGGGACATCGAGCCCGCTCAGCGTCGAATATCTGAAATCCACCTTCACGCCCGGCATGACGGCGCCGGTCCACGTGCATTCGGGGCCTGAGGCCTTCTACGCGATCAGCGGCGCAAGCTGTCTGGAAACGCCGGATGGCGCCCAGGTCGCCCGCGGCGCCGGTCATTCGCTGATGGTGCGGCGCGGCCCGCCAATGCTGCTCATGGCCACCGGCGCGGAGACCCGGCGGGGCTTCGCCATGATCCTGCACGAGCCGGGAGCCCCGCCGACGACGCTCACTTCGGACTGGACGCCCAAGGGCCTTTGCCCCGCCCGGTGAGGCTCAAGAGACACCCACGCAGCTATGCTTGACGGCCCTGGACGCGCTCGATGAGCTGCTGGAGGCCGAGGAGCTCGACATCGAGGCCGTCCACGACGCGGTCGAGGCGTCCATGGCGCGCATCCGCCGCGACATCGCCGCCGACCCGCTGCTGGTGAAGGCCGGCGTGCTGGAGGCGAACAGCCCGACGCCCGCTCCGGAGCGCATTGGCCTTCCCACCGCCCTGCCGGGGCCCCGCAACCGACGATCCGAGCTCATGGGCGCCGTGACCTTCTCGCGCCCTGCGGCGTCGCACGCCGACCTCGGTCAGCTTGTCAGGCGCAGCTCCGCCTGATCCGGCGCGAAGCGCCCTAGATCAATCCGCTCAGCGGCGACGACGGGTCGGCGTACATCCGCTTGCCCATCCGGCCGGCCAGATAGGCTTCGCGGCCGGCAATGACGGCGTGCCGCATGGCCCGGGCCATGCGGATCGGGTCCTTGGCCTCGGCGATGGCGGTGTTCATCAGCACCGCGTCGCAGCCCAGCTCCATGGCGATCACCGCGTCCGAGGCGGTGCCGACCCCGGCGTCCACCAGCACCGGGACCTTGGTCTGTTCGATGATCAGGCCCAGGTTGAGCGTGTTCTGGATGCCGCGGCCCGAGCCGATCGGGGCGGCGGCCGGCATGATCGCCGCGGCGCCGGCGTCCTCCAGCTTCCTGGCGTAGACCGGGTCGTCCGAACAATAGACCATCACCTGGAAGCCGTCGGCGATCAGCAGCTTCAGCGCCCTGAGCGTCTCTTCCATGTCGGGCAGCAGGTGCGGCGTGTTCGACAGCACCTCCAGCTTCACCAGGTCCCAGCCGCCCGCTTCCCTGGCAAGTCGAAGCAGCCGCACGGCGTCTTCGCCGGTGAAGCAGCCGGCGGTGTTGGGCAGGTAGGTGAATCGGTCGGGCTTCACATGGTCGGTCAGCATGGGCTGGTTGACGTCGGAGAGGTTCACCCGACGTAGCGCCACCGTGACGATCTCCGCCCCCGCGGCCTCGGCGGCGGCGGCGTTCTGGGCGTAGTCCTTGTACTTGCCCGTGCCGACGATCAGGCGGGACTTGAAGGTGCGGCCGGCGACCGACCAGGTGTCCTCAGTGTGCGTGGACCCATCCATCTCAGCCGCCTCCGACAAAAGCCACGATCTCGATCCGGTCGCCGTCGGCGAGCGAGGTCCTCGCATAGGCCGACCGCGGCACGATCTCCAGGTTGCGCTCCACCGCCACCTTCCGCATGTCGAGGCCGAGCGCCGACACCAGCGCCGCCACGTCGGCGACGCCGGAAAAGGCTCGGATCTCTCCATTCACGGTCAGCTGCAAAGCGGATGCTCCTGTCGGGTTGCTTGTGGCGTCCGCCGCCGACCGTTACAAGGGCCCGGAATCGACGGCGGAGCCGAATGCCGAAACCGATCTATGTGCTGAGCGGCCCCAACCTCAATCTCCTGGGGACCCGCGAGCCGGAGATTTACGGACATCAGACCCTGGACGACGTGCGTGGCCTCTGTGAGGCGCGGGCGAAGTCCCTGGGCTATGAGGTCGTGTTCCGCCAATCCAACCACGAAGGCGAACTCGTGGACTGGATCCAGGAGGCGCGCGAACAGGCCTCGGCCGTCATATTGAACCCCGCCGCCTATGGGCACACCTCCATCGCCATCCTCGACGCGCTCAAGATGCTTTCCATCCCGATCGTCGAGTGCCACCTCTCGAACCCGGCCGCGCGCGAGGCGTTCCGTAGGGAAACCTACGTGTCGCTGGCCGCCACCGGGCTCGTCTCGGGCTTCGGGGCGAAGAGCTATGAACTGGCCGTCGAGGCCGCCGCGGGCCTGCTGGCCCGCTAGATATCAAAGAAGACAAGGGCCGATACATGGCTAACACCCCCAAGGCGCCTGCCGATCCGTTCGACGCTCGCCTGGTGCGCAAGCTGGCGGACATCCTCACCGAGACCGGCCTGTCCGAGATCGAGGTGGAGCATGGCGAGCTGAAGATCCGCGTCGCCAAGCAGCTGACCGCGGCCGCCGCACCCGTGCATTACGCGCCGGCGCCCGCGCCCGCGGCAACCGCCCCGGCGTCCGCAGCCGCCCCGGCCGCCGCCGCCGCTCCGGCCGCGCCCGTGCGCGCCGCCGGCGACGAGGTGAAGTCGCCCATGGTCGGCACCATCTACCTGCAGCCGAACCCCGGCTCTCCGTCCTTCGTGAAGGTCGGCGACACGGTGGAGGCCGGCCAGACGCTGTTCATCGTCGAGGCGATGAAGACGATGAACCCGATCCCCGCGCCGCGCGCCGGCAAGATCGTGGAGATCCTGGTCGAAGACGCCCAGCCCGTGGAGTTCGGCGAACCTCTCGCCATCATCGAGTAGGCAGATGTTCGACAAGATCCTGATCGCCAACCGGGGCGAGATCGCACTGCGCGTCCACCGGGCGTGCAAGGAGATGGGCATCTCCACGGTGGCCGTTCACTCCGAGGCCGACAGCAGCGCCATGTGGGTGCGCCTGGCCGACGAGAGCGTCTGCATCGGTCCGCCCCCGGCCGCGAAGAGCTACCTGCATATCCCCGCGATCATCGCCGCCTGCGAGATCACCGGCGCCCAGGCCGTCCACCCCGGCTACGGCTTCCTGTCGGAGAACGCCCGCTTCGCGGAGATCGTGACGGCGCACGGCTTCACCTTCATCGGTCCCAAGGCCGAGCACATCCGCATGATGGGCGACAAGATCACCGCCAAGCAGGCGGTGAAGGAAGCCGGCATCCCCGTCGTGCCCGGCTCGGACGGCGCCATCACCACCGAGGAAGAAGCCATCGCCGCGGCGAAGGAGATCGGCTTCCCGGTGCTGATCAAGGCGGCGGCGGGCGGCGGCGGGCGCGGCATGAAGGTCGCCAAGACCCCCGACGACCTGATCGAGGCCGTCCAGACCGCCCGCTCCGAGGCCAAGGCGGCCTTCGGCGACGACGCGGTCTATATGGAGCGTTACCTCCAGACCCCGCGCCACATCGAGCTCCAGGTCGTCGCCGACAGCTTCGGCAACGTCTGTCACCTGGGCGAACGCGACTGCTCCCTGCAGCGCCGCCATCAGAAGGTGCTGGAAGAAGCCCCCTCGCCCGTCATCGACGCGGCGGCCCGCGCCAAGATCGGCAAGGTGGTGGTCGATGCGGTGAAGGCGATCGGCTACCTCGGCGTCGGCACCATCGAATTCCTGTACGAGAACGGCGAGTTCTTCTTCATCGAGATGAACACCCGCCTGCAGGTGGAACACCCCGTCACCGAGGCGATCACCGGCATCGACCTGGTGCGCGAGCAGATCCGCATCGCCGCGGGCCTGCCGCTGTCGTTCAAGCAGTCGGACGTGGTCTTCGAGGGGCACGCCATCGAATGCCGCGTGAACGCGGAGAACCCGAAGACCTTCGCCCCCTCGCCCGGCCTGGTCACCGACTATCACGCCCCCGGCGGCCTGGGCGTGCGCATGGATAGCGCCCTCTACGCCGGCTATTCGATCCCGCCCTACTACGACAGCCTGATCGGCAAGCTGATCGTCCACGGCCGCGACCGCGAGGAGTGCATCGCGCGCCTCAACCGCTGCCTGGGCGAGATCGTGGTCGGCGGCATCGACACCAACATCCCGCTGTTCCAGGACCTGATCCACCAGCCCGACTTCCTGGCCGGGACCTACGACATCCACTGGCTGGAACGGTGGATGGCGAGCCAGGCGGCGGCCGGCTAGTTCACGGTCTTCAGGCGGCTGGGGAGCAATTCGCCGCCGGTGCGCAGGATCGGATAGGCGGCGGCTTCCACTAGGTGGGAGTTGATGCTCTTCAAGTCGCGCAGGGCGTCGAGATGGAGCGAGCTGGTCTCCACCGTCTTGGCGTTGCCCGAGCGCAGGCGCGCGAAGTGCGCGGCCACGCCCTCGCTCTCGATCTCGCGGAACGCCTCTTTCTCCGCGACCAGCGTGCGCGCCGTCCCGGGGTCCCGGTTGACGAACAGAGAGGCCGCCAGCCGCACGTTGCCGATCAGGCGATCGACCAGCTTCACCAGCTCCGCCTCCCCCTCGGTCGAGAAGGCGACGCCGCGACTCTGGCGGCGCTCGGCGACGCTCAGCAGGTCGCGGGCGATCAGGTCTCCGGCGTGCTCCAGGTTGATGGCGAACATCAGCACCTCGGTCTGGCGCGCCACGTCCGCGGGCTCCTGCCGTTCGGCCGGGATCGACAGGACGTAGCCCTTGATGGCGCTGTTCAGGCCGTCCAGCACGTCGTCGAGCTGGCGCGTGGTGTGGATGGGCCCGCGGCTGTCGGACTGCAGCGCCTCGCGCAGGCCGTTGAGCATCCCCTCGATCGTGTCGGCCATCCGCAGCGCCTCGCGCGTGGCGAGCGCCAGGGCTACCTGGGGCGTCTCGCGTGCGGCCGGGTCCAGGTAGATGGGCGTGCCGGGCCGCGCCTCGGCGGCAGGGCTGGGCAGCAGGCGCTTGATCAGGTCGGCATAGGGCCCCAGGAACGGCAGGAAGGCCAGCGCCAGGGCCAGGTTGAACAGGGTGTGGAAATTGGCCAATGCCCGCGCCGGATCCGGACCGAGGCGAGCGACATGGGGCGCGGCGTAGCTGAGGGCCCCAAGCGCCACCACCAGCCCGACCAGCCTGTTGAGGAAGTTGCCCAGGGGAAGCCGCCGGCTGGCCGGATCGGAGCCGACACCGCCTTCCAGCAGCGGGTTGATCGCCGAGCCCAGGTTTGCCCCCAGGACCAGCGCCACGCCGGTGTCGATGCCGACCACGCCCTTGGCGGCCAGGGACATGGCCAGCAGGACCGTCACGACGCTGGAGTGCGCGGCCCAGGTCAGTAGGGCCGCGCCAGCGACCACCAGGGGCATGTAGTCGCCCAAGGCCCGCAATGCCTCGCCGACGCCCGGGCGCGCCACCAGCGGTTCCAGAAGCTGGAGGAACTGGTGCAGCGAGATCAGCACCAAGCCCAGCCCGATCAAGACCCGGCCGAAATCGTGCGCCTCGTCCTGCCAGCGGCGGAACAGCGTCACCCCCGCCAGCACCAGGATCGGGGCCAGCACGGCGATGTCGAACGAGAGCGCCTGGACGACCAGACTGGACCCGACATTGGCCCCCAGCATCACGGCCAGGGCCGGCGCCAACTCCACGAGACCGCCGGCCGAGAAGGCCGTGAGCATAAGGGCGGTGGCGGTGCTGCTCTGCACCGCGATGGTCACCGCGGTCCCGGCCGCGAAGGCGCGGATGCGGTTGCGCAACGCGCCGGCCAGGAAGTGGCGGAGCTTCGGCCCGAAGGTCCGCTGGACCCCGGTCTGCACCATGTGGACGCCCCACAGTAGGAGGGCGGCGAAGCCGGCGAGTTCCAGGATGACGACGGTCGTGGCGATGACTCTGAACTCCGCGAGCGGGAGATAAGGCGACGTCGGGCTCCGGGCTTCAAGTGCGGAAGCGGACCACCACCCGCAACCCCGGCGCGGCGTCTTCCAGGCGAAGCTCCGCCTCGTGCCGTTCGGCCGCCGCCGCGACGAGGCTCAGGCCTAGGCCGAAGCCCGCCGCGCCGGATCCCGGCCCACGATAGAACCGTTCCAGCACGCGGCCTCGTTCCGCCTCCGGCACGCCGGGCCCGTTGTCGACCACGGTCACCTGCACGCCGTCGGCCAGCGGCTGTCCGTCCAGGCGGACGACCCCGCCAGGCGGCGCGAACTTCACCGCGTTGTCGAGCAGGTTGCTGACCATCTGGAAGATCAGGTCCCGATCTCCGTGGATAACCAGGTCTGGCGCGATCCGAGTGATGAGCCCCTGCCCCCGGTCCTCGGCCGCCGGCCGATGCAGTTCCACCGCGTCCTCCAGCAGCGCCGAGAGATCCACCCACGCCCCCTTGTCCCGCGGGCCGCTCTGCAGGCGGGCGATCCGCAGCAGCGCCTCGAACATCGACTGCAGGCGCTCGGCCTCTTCCAGCGCCGCGCCCGTGCGCGCGGCGACCTCCGCGGGGTCGTCGCCCGCGTCGGCCAGCTCCTCCAGCTCGGCGCGCAGGCGCGTCAGCGGCGTGCGCAGCTCATGGGCGATGTTGTCGGAGACGCGGCTGATCGAGGCGACCAGCCCTTCGATGCGGGCCAGCATCTCGTTCAGCGTGGCGGAAAGCTGGTCGAAGTCGTCGCCGCTGCCGTGCAGGGCGACGCGGCCCGACAGGTCGCCGGCGATCACCGCCCGGGCTGCGCGGTTGATGCGGTCCAGCCGCTGGTTCACCGCGAAGGTCATGACCAGCCCGCCCAGCAGACCCAGCGCCAGGCTCATCCCCGCGCCCCAGGACAGCGCCTCGAAGATCATGTCCTCGCGCTCGTCCAGGTCCTCGGTGTCGAGGCCGACCAGCAGACGATAGCCCCCGGGCAGGGCCACGTCGCGTATGACCGCCTCGTGTTCCTCCTCCGCGCCGGTGGCGTAGGTGCCGAACTCGTAGCGCAGCCATTCCCGCCCGCTGACCTTCGGCCAGTCGACGAGGTTGGAGGCGACGACGGCTCCGCCGGGCGCGATCAGCACATGATAGGGCAGCCGGCCGCGGGCCGTGACCAGCCGGCGCTCCAGCGCCCGGATCAGGGCGTCCCGGCCCCGGGCCCGATAGACCGCCACCAGGGCGTCGCTCTCGCGGGTGACCGCGGCCTCGACCTGCCGAAGCGGCCGCCAGACACCGCCGACATAGGTCACGGCGAGCATGATGCCGACCGAGGCGCAGAACAGCGCCATGTAGACCAGGGTCAGCCGCAGCGTCAGGCTGCGCAGGGGCTTGGGCCAGGTCATGCGCGCAGGCTGTAGCCCATGCCGCGGATCGTCTGCAGAAGGGGCGGGTCGAAGTCCTTGTCGATCTTCTGGCGCAGCCGGCTGACGTGCTGGTCGATGATGTTGGTCTGGGGATCGAAATTGTAGTCCCAGACCGCCTCCAGCAGCATGCTGCGGCTCACCACCCGGCCAGCGTTGCGCAGCAGGTATTCCAGCAGGCTGAATTCGCGGGTGGTGAGGTCGATAGCCTGGCCGCGGCGGGTGACCGTGCGGGTCAGGAGGTTCATCTCCAGGTCGGCCAGGCTGAGCTCGGTGGTCTCCTGGACCACGCCCTTGCGGCGGCTCAGCGCCTCGACGCGGGCCAGCAGTTCGGAGAACGCGAAGGGCTTGGCCAGGTAGTCGTCGCCGCCGGCGCGAAGGCCCTTCACCCGGTTGTCCACGTCGCCGAGCGCCGAGAGGATCAGCACCGGCGTGCTGTCTCCCGACGCCCGCATGGTCTGCAGGATCTTCAGGCCGTCGACGTTGGGCAGCATTCGGTCGAGGACGATGACGTCGTAGGTCTCGGCGGCGACCTGGAAGAGCGCCTGGCGGCCATCGGCCACGTGGTCGACCAGCCAGCCTTCGCCCTTCAGGCCCTTCACGACGTGGCCCGCGACCCGCTCGTCATCCTCCACGACCAGAACATGCATGTGGCGGTCCGCTCCGATCAGTCGCCGATGAGCGGCGTGATGGCGCCGGTCCGAACGTCCACGAGGACGTCGCGATCCGGGGCGCCGACAAGTTCCACCTCGTAGTAGTGCCGGCCGCCGCGGCGCTCCAGCCCGATCTCGGCGACCTTGCCCTTGGTGGCCTCCTCGACCATGGCGATGGTCTGGGTCAGGGTCCGCGGGGCCGTCTGGGCGGCCTTCAGGTGCTCGCCGACGACGGGCAGACGCGCCTTGATCGGCTTGGACTGGCGCACGACCCTGCCGCTGACGGCGTCGACCTTCACCTCGATGGGCTTGCCGTTCTTCACCAGGCCGATCTCGTAGACCATGTCGCCAAGGTCCATGTCGAACTCGGCGTCGTAGGCGCGGGCGCCGAGTTCGGCCTCTGCGGTGGCGACGGCCTGGGCCAGCGAGATCTTCGGCCGGACGACCTGGGCCACGGCCGGCGCGGCGACGGTGGCGGCGGCCGCCGCGGCCAGAAGGATGGTGCGAATGTTCATGTCAGTACTCCGTGTTCGTGCCCCGCAGCCCACCAGATAGCGGCCGCAGATGGCCGGCCCCTTCGGGCTGCATTTGGATTTCGTCATGTTCGGAGCGGGCGTTGGCGACGATCCGGCACAGGCGGTCGGTCACTGCGTCCAGCCCGAAGGCCTGGACCCGGTCGCCCGCCGCGACGCGGGTCTCGACCCGGACCTGGGCGGTGATGGCGCGCGCCAGGTCGGCCGGGTCGGTCGGGTCCGCCAGGGCGCCATAGCGGCCGCCGGCCAGCACCTCGGGCGCATTGCCGGCGATGCGCGACGCCACGACCGGAACGCCGCACGCCAGGGCTTCGAGCAGGCTGTTGGAGGCGCCCTCCCAAAGGGACGGCAGGACGTAGGCCGCCGCGCGGCGCACCAGGGGAAAGGGATTCGCCACCTCGCCCTCGAAGCGGATCGCGCCGGACAGGCCCCGCGCCCGCGCCTGCCCTTCCAGGGCCGCCCGACGATCCGGCGGCGCGGCGCCCAGCACCAGCAGGCGCAGGCCGGGAACCTCCGTCCGCGCCAACGCCAGGGCGTCAATCAGGGCCTCGTAGTTCTTCTGGCGATGCAGGCGGCCCACCGCGACCAGGAACGGCTTGCCATCCTCCAGCCACGGATGGCGCACCGGCCCGGCGGCGCGGGCCCTGACGGCCACGGCGTCGACGCCATTCGGAAGAATGTCCACCCGCCGGTCGCGTCGGGCCCGGCGAAAAGGTTCGCGGGCCGCGATCGCCGCCGAAACGCAGAGCACGCGCGTCGCGTCGGCCGCGATCAGCCGCAGGCCCAGCTCCCGCAGCCCGCCGCGAAGGCGATCGCGGCCGTGATGCGCCGGGTCGTTGCTGATCCGGTAGATGCGCGGCGTATCGGGCAGTCCCCGCAGAGCCGCCCAGACGGCCAGGTGGGCATGGTTGCCCATGGAGACCACGACAGAAGGTCCCAGGGCCTTCAGCCGGGCGTGCAGCGCCGGGACGGCGGCGGCGAGCGCCAGGCCGCGCGGGCCGACGCCGCGACCAAGGCATGTCACCGGGGGACCGCGCAGGTCGGCCGCCAATGCCCCGCCCTTGAGGCACACGACCTCCACCGGCGCGCCCCGGCGGGCCAGCGCATTGGCGAGGTGGACGGTGTTGCGGGCGACGCCGTCGCCGGCGAGGCTGCCGCTGAAGAGCACGACGGGGTGTAGGCTTGGCATCGGCCCAGCTAGCGAGCGTCGGATTTGGCGGGCCTCGCTCGAACATTTGCTTTTGCCCATGTTCCACTGTGAGGTCCGGCGAACGATCGAGGGGAGAGACGGCCATGGTGGATCGGCGCGATGTGCTGATGGCGACCGGAGTGGCGGGACTGGTCGCGGCGGCGGGCGGCGCGGCCACCGCCAAGCCTGGCGGATCCGGCGGCGCCGGCCGGCTTTCGACGCCGCCCGAGGCGATCGTCGAGACGAAGCACGGCAAGGTGCGCGGCGCCGTCCGCGACGGGATCTTCGTCTTCAAGGGCGTGCCCTACGGCAAGGACACCGGCGGTGCGGCCCGGTTCCTGCCGCCGCAGCCTCCGGCGGCCTGGACCGGCGTTCGGGCCGCCCTGTCCTACGGCGCCTGCTGTCCGCAGATGGTCCGGGCCGGCTGGCAGAACAGCGAGACGGCCTTCATCTACGACTGGGACGACGGCTTCGCGGGCGAGGACTGCCTGAAGCTGAACGTCTGGTCGCCGGGCCCGGGCAAGGGCGCCCGGCCGGTGATGTTCTGGATCCACGGCGGCGGCTACGAGGCCGGCTCGGCGCAGGAGCTTCCCGGCTACGACGGAGAGCGCCTGGCGCGGCGCGGCGACGTCGTGGTGGTCTCGGTGAACCACCGGCTGGGGCCGTTCGGCTTCCTGGACCTGTCGGAGTTCGGCGGGGACCGATACGGCCTCTCCGCCAATGCCGGCATGCTGGACCTGGTCCTGGCGCTGGAGTGGGTGAAGGCCAACGCGGCGGCGTTCGGCGGCGATCCGGGCAAGGTGACAATCTTCGGTCAGTCGGGCGGCGGGGCGAAGGTCTCCAACCTGATGGCCATGCCGTCCGCCAAGGGTCTGTTCCACAGGGCCATCGTCCAGAGCGGTTCGCTGCTGGAGATCGGCGACACCGCGCGGTCGCGACAACTGGCGCAGGTGGTGCTGAAGGAGCTCGGGATCGGGCGTGGCGAGCTGGACCGGCTGACCGGCGTCTCGGCGGCGGACCTCATCAAGGCGGGCGAAGCGGCCCGCAAGGAAATGCCGAAGCCGCCGGCCGGGCGGATCAACCTGCATTGGGGTCCGACGCTGGACGGGACGGCCATTCCCGGCGCCTGGGGCGGCGGGGCGCCCGCCCTTTCCGCGGACGTGCCGATGATCGTCGGCTCCTGCCTCAACGAATATAGCCCGAGCCTCGGCAATCCCGCCCTGGAGGACATGGGCGAGGACCAGGCGCGCGGAATGGCCAAGGCGATCGCCGGCGCCTCGCCCGCCGCCTGGGATGTGTTCCGCGCCGCCCATCCCAAGGCCAGGCCGGTCGAGGTGCTGTCCGTGCTGGTCTCCAGTCAGTTCCGGGCCCCCGCGGTGGCCCAGGCGCGGCGCAAGGGCGCGCAGGGCAAGGCGCCGGCCTGGCTCTACCGCTTCGACTACAACCCGGCCTCGGTGCTGGACGGCCGGGTGCGGGCGTTCCACTGCGCCGAGCTGGCCTATTGCTTCGACAACGTCGATCGATGCCTCAACGCCACGGGCGGTACGGCCGAGGCGCGCGCCCTGGCCGGGCGGGTGGCCGACGCCTGGGTCGCCTTCGCCCGCACCGGCGACCCGAACCACAGGGGCCTACCCCGATGGCCGGCGGTCTCCGCGAGCGCCACGCCCAACATGCTGTTCGACGCAAAATGCGCCGTCGTGGAGGATCCGGACGCCAGGGAACGCGCCGCGCTCGTCGCCTGACCGTTCCCTGGCGCGCGGCGGGCGGCTAGAGGTCAGGCATGTCCGCGTTCGACGCCCGCGACCTGCTCGACTGCTACGCCCGCGGCGTGTTCCCGATGGCCGACGCGCGCGAGGACAGCCGCGTCTTCCTCATCGATCCGGAACGCCGGGGGGTGATCCCGCTGGACCGGTTCCATGTGTCCCGCAGGCTTGCGCGGACGGTGCGCGGCGACCCGTTCGAGGTGCGGTTCGACACCGCCTTCCACCAGGTGGTGCTGGAGTGCGCGGCTTTGGGTCCGGGCCGGACGGAAACCTGGATCAACCGGCCGATCGAGGATCTCTACCTGCAACTTCACGCGGCGGGCCGCGCGCACAGCGTGGAGTGCTGGCAGGACGGCGAGCTGGTGGGCGGACTGTACGGCGTCTCGCTCCGCGGCGCCTTCTTCGGCGAGAGCATGTTCTCGCGCCGCCGCGACGCCTCGAAGGTGGCGCTGGTCCATCTGGTGGCGCGGTTGATCGCCGGAGGGTTCGTGCTGCTGGACGCCCAGTTCATGACCGAGCACCTGAGCCAGTTCGGCGCCGAGGAGATCGGGCGCGCGGCCTACCACAAGCGCCTGGCCAGGGCCCTGGAGGTCGAGGCCCACTTCTACGTGGGCGGGGTCGCAGGCGGTTCCGTCGGCGGCGCGGGCTTGGGCTCCGGCGTGGCCGGCGGCGGGACCGCGGCCTTGGGCGCAGGCGTGACGGGTTTGGCCGCCGGGAGGTCCAGCAGCTTGGGCTCGGAGGCTTCGGGCGCCTTGGCGGCAGGCGGGCGCACCGGCGCGGCGGCGGCCACCGCGGGGGCCGGCGCGGCCGCCCTGCAACTGATCGCCCAGGCGTCGTAGGTGGCGTGCTCCACCGGGTTCAGGCCCGGCGAGGAGGCGAACATCCAGCCCCGGAACGCCTGGCGCGGCGGCGGCGTGGGCCGGCCCGGCTGGGGCCGCGGCTGGGAATCGATGGTCAGGTAGACGATGGAGTCATCGATCGCCTCGTCCGGCGCCGAGCGCTCGCAGGCGCGGACCGTGAACACCAGGCCCTTCCAGCGCACCGGCTGGCCCACGGCGGCCTCGAAACGCAGGGTCTCGGCGGTCACCTTGTCCAGCGCCTGAAGGACCGCGATGTTGTAGCGGGCGCGGCGGATCGGGGCGGCGACGGGCTTCTCGGCCACCTGTTCCTTGGGCGCGGCGGCCGGCGCCACCTCTTCGGCCTTGACCGGCGGCGCGACGATCGGCGCGGGCGCGGCCACGGTGGAGGGTGGAGCCTCTTCGGGGAGACCGGGAACCGGCGCAGGCGGCGCCTCGGTCGGAACCGGCGCCGCGGGCGCCGTCGGCTGGGCCGAGACGATCCCCGTCAGCGACGCGCCCAGGGCGACGCCCAATCCCACCCCGCGAAGGAGGCCGGCGCGGCGAACGAAGGGGGTCGGGATGCGGCGCGGGCCCACGGCTATTCCGGGGTCCAGGCCTCGTAGTCGCCGGTGGCGATCTGGCGGTCCCCGCCGCGCGAGATCGCGCCCTTCGGCTTACGGGCGTAGATGGTGCCCGTCAGGTTCGGCAGATGGTCCTTCTCCCACGCCCGGCGCAGCAGCGGCTCCACCGTCGGCGGCTCGTCGAAGGTGTAGCGCAGCCAGCCGTGCCAGTCGGGGGTCACCTTCGAGGCGTCGGCGTAGCCCTTGTAGATCACCCAGCGGCGCTTGCGGCCCTTGTCGTAGGCGTCGTGGTCGTCGCGGGCTTCGTAATATTTGTTGCCCAGCTCGTCCTGGCCGACGAAGCGGCCGCGGCGCGCCACGGTGAAGTGGATGCCGGTCGTGGCGCCGTTCCACCAGGTGAAGATCGTCTTCAGGACGGACAAATCAGGGCTCTCGGGGCTCGAAATTCGGCCGGACTATAGGCGGGCGCCTCTTGAGCGTCCAGCGCGGGCCGCAACGGCGTCGCCCAGCAATATGTTGGGGATGACCGGGCTTCTTACCCCAACATCTATTGCTCAGGGCGCTCGGCGACGCCTAGGCTCGCGTGTCAGGGAGTCGGCCGCATCATGAGCGAAACGTCGCGCGCGGGAATCGAAGGGCGGATCCTGGAGCTGGGCGACCGCCTGGTGGAGGTCGAGGCTCCGGCCCACTTCACCAATGCGCGGGCCGAAGCCTGGATCGACTGGGCCGGCGGACGGACCGACCTGGCCGCCGCCATCCTGCAATACGCCTATACCCTGGCCGGCAAGGCGCAGGCCAAGGGCCTGACCAAGGACCTGAAGAGCCGCACCCGGTTCCGCGAGGCGATCACGGAGGCGATGATGCTGGGCCTGGTGGCGCTGACGCCCGCCGCCGAGCCGCTCCGCGTCCTGGAGGCTGGGGCCGGCGCGCTCGACCGCATGACCGCGTCCCAGCGGGGCCGCGAGGCCGCTCAGGCGGCGGCGGGGCTGATGGGCGCGCGCCTGCAGGCCGTGATGGACGCGGTCCTGCGCTGCGAGGGCGGGCCCGAGGCCTGCGCCGACCCCGCCCGCAACACCAGCCTGGCCCGGGCCACGGAGGCCGCCCGGGCTGCGGGCGCGGCCGACGCCACCATCCTGGAGGCCATCGCGCTGGCCCGCGCCGGCGAGATGGAGTGGCTCTGCGCCGCCCCGCCGCCCGCGCCCATGACGCCGGTGGTGGCGCTGGCCGCCGAAGGCCCTGCCCTCGCCCGCGCCGCCTGGACCACCGGCCGGGTGATCGCCGCCCCCGACGCGGCGGCCGCGGCCGCCATCGCCGAGGCCGCCGCCCTGCCCGCCGTCGGCGTTGAGCTGATGGCTTTCTGGCGCGACGGCGCCTTCGATGACGCCGCCTTCGCCGAGGCGGCGAAGCTGGCCGCGACGGCGCTGGGCGCGGAGGCCGAAGGGCCGATGCTGTTCGGACTGGGCGGGCTGGGCGAATGGCTGGTCGCCCAGGGTTTCGACTACGACAGCGAAGAAGCGCGCCAGGCGGCCCGCAACCTGTTCCAGGCGGCGCGCGACGCGACCGACGACCTGGGCCTGGACCTTCGCTTCGGCCTGATCAGCGACCCCGAACTGGCGCTGCGGCTGGGCGTCCGGCTGGACGCGGCGCCCTGGGCCGGCCCGGTCACCGTCGCCGAGACCGCCGACGGCGAAACCGTCCGGGTGCTGTCGGAAGCCGCCATGCTGGGCGTCGCGGCCACGGGCGCGGACCTGGCGGCGGTGCGCGACGCCCTGCTGGGCCACCGCGGCCTGTCCGACGCGCCGGCGGTGAACCACCAGGCGCTGACCGCGCGGGGCTTCACCAGCCTGGAGATCGCCGCCGCCGAGGCCGAACTGCCGTTCGTGCGCAGCCTGGCGCGGGCCTTCGCGCCCACCGTGGTCGGCGAGGGCTTCCTGCGCGACGTACTGGGCGCGACGCCCGAGCAACTGGCCGATCCGGGCCTGGACGTCCTGGCTCTGGCCGGCTTCGACGCGGACGAGATCGCGCGGGCCGAGGTCCACGCGCTGGGCGGCGACAGCTTGGCGGACGCGGACGTCCTGACCGAGGACCAGCGGCTGGTCCTGCGCGGCGCGGGCGACCTGCCCCCGGCCGCCGAGACCGCGATGCTGGGCGCGCTTGCGCCGATCCTCGACGTTCCGCCGGTCCTGGAACTCACCCTGCCCTGGGAGGCCACCCTCGCAGAGGTCGAAGCCATGATTTCGGCGTGCGAGGTGGCGATCCGCGTTCGCCGCGCGCCGGGCCCGGCCGCCCTCGCCCTCGACATCCCGCCGGTGGCCGACCGTCCGGTCCGCGCGCCCGCCGCGCCGCAGCCGGAAGAACGGATCGTGGAGCGCATCGTCGAGCGCGAGCGCACCCGCCAGAAGCTGCCGGACCGGCGCAAGGGCTACATCCAGAAGGCCAGCGTCGGCGGCCACAAGGTCTATCTGCACACCGGCGAGTACGACGACGGCCAGCTCGGCGAGATCTTCATCGACATGCACAAGGAAGGCGCCGCCTTTCGCTCGCTGATGAACAACTTCGCGATCGCGATCTCGATCGGCCTGCAATACGGCGTGCCGCTGGACGAGTTCGTGGACGCCTTCGTCTTCACCCGCTTCGAGCCGGCGGGGTCCGTGACGGGCAACGACACGGTGAAGTCGGCGACCTCGATCCTGGACTACATCTTCCGCGAGCTGGGGATCAGCTACCTGGGCCGCAACGAGCTGGCCAGCGCCGACCCGGGCGAGCTCAACGCCGACGGCCTGGGCCGCGGCAAGGCCGACGCCGTCGCCGCCGACGACGCAGAGCCGATCCCGCAGCCGGCGTCGCGCTTCATCTCCCGCGGCTTCGCCCGCGGCGCGGCGCCCGACAACCTCGTCTTCCTGCCCTCCGCGAACCGGGGCGCCGGCCCTGCGGCCCTGGCCGCGGCCGAGGTCTGCGCCGCCTGCGGCGACATCGCCGTGGTGAAGAAGGGCCAGGCGCTGATCTGCGAGACCTGCGGGACGCGCGCAGGCCGCTTGCCCGAGGACCAGACGGGTTAGAACGTCGCAGCTAAGAGCCTGGAAGTTACCGCGATTTAAGTGGCGTCGCAGGGGCGCAGCGGGCACAGGTGACAGCGAGACTGCAAGGAAAAGCCGCTCTGATGTTGCGTATGACCCGCTTTCTGGCCGCCACGGCCGCCCTCGTCGCGATCGTCCCGATCGCCGGGCGCGCGATGGCCGGCGAGAAGGAAATCCGGCGTCAGGACTCGTTTGGCGGCTCGTGCGTGAAATGCGAGCTGTCGGGCCGCAACATGTCGGGCGCCCGGATCATCGGCGCCAATTTCTCGGGCGCGACCATGATGGGCGCCAATCTGCGCGACGCCAAGTTTCTCGCGTCGGTGTTCGTCGGCGCCGACCTCACCAAGGCCGACCTCAGCGATTCCGCGATGACCGGCGCGAACTTCTCCGGCGCCAATCTCACCAGCGCCCGCCTCAGTTCCAGCGAGGCCAACGGCGTGGTGTTCAGCGCCGCCAACCTGACCCGGGCCGACTTGTCGGACGCCCAGGCCACGGGGGCCAACTTCCGCAAGGCGATCCTCGTGGGCGCGGTCCTGCGCTCGGCCACGCTGCACGGTGTCGTCTTCGACAGCGCCGACCTGTCGCGCGCCACGCTGACCGACGTGGAGGCCACCGGCGCCAACTTCGTGCGGGCGCGCCTGACGGGCGCCAACCTGCGCTCGGCCGAACTGACCGCCGCCAACTTCAGCCGTGTCGACGCGCAAGGCGCGGTGTTCCAGGATGCAGACCTGAGCAACGCCAGCCTGTCGTACGGGACCTTCAGCCACGCCTCGTTCCGCTCGGCGGACCTCAGCAACGCCAACCTGACCGGCTCGACCTTCGACGGCGCCGATTTCCGCGACGCCGACCTCTCGCGCACCGCCCTGAACGGCGTCGACCTGTCCAACGCCCGCGGCCTGACCCAGGACCAGATGGACGATGCCTGCGGCGACAGCCGCACCCGGGCCCCGCGCGGCCTGACCGTGCGGATCTGCAGCGGCGTGCGGATGATCATGCGCCACGACGCGCCGAAGCCGGCGATGCGCATGGTCCCGGCGATGCCGGCGGTTCCCGTCCCGCCGGTCCCGCCGGCCGAGCCGCGCTACATCATCTCGATCCAGCGCTGAGCGACGCCGCCGCTAGCTTGCCTTGAGCGGCGGCGCGAGGCGAATATGCAGTTCTTTCAACTGCCTGTCCTCGACTTCTGACGGCGCATTCATCATCAGGTCCTGGCCCTGCTGGTTCAGCGGGAAGGCGATGACCTCGCGGATCGCGACCTGGCCGGCCAACAGCATGACGATCCGGTCGATGCCGGGCGCGAGGCCGCCGTGGGGCGGCGCGCCGTGCCGGAACGCGTTCAGCATGCCGCCGAACTGCTCCTCCACCACCTCCGGCCCGTAGCCGGCGGTCTCGAAGGCCTTCAACATGATCTCCGGCAGGTGGTTCCGGATCGCGCCCGAGCACAGCTCGTAGCCGTTGCAGACGATGTCGTACTGGTAGGCCAGGATGTCGAGCGGGTCCTTGGTGTTCAGGGCCTCCAGCTCGCCCTGCGGCATCGAGAACGGGTTGTGCGAGAAGTCGACGCGGTTGGTCTCCTCGTTCATCTCGAACATCGGGAAATCGACGATCCAGACGAACTCGAAGCGGTTCTCGTCCACGAGTTGCAGGTCCGTGCCCACCTTGGTGCGCGCCGAGCCGGCGAACTTGGCGAACACTTTCGGATCGCCCGCCACGAAGAAGGCGGCGTCGCCCTGCCCCATGCCCAGCTGACCCATGACCACATCGGTCTTTTCCGGGCCCAGGTTCTTCGCGATCGGGCCGCCCCAACCGCCCTGGTCCTCGCTCCAGAAGATATAGCCCAGGCCCGGCTGGCCCTCCCCCTGCGCCCAGCTGTTCATGCGGTCGCAGAACGCCCGGCTGCCCCCCTTCGGCGCGGGGATGCCCCAAACGGCGTTCTTGGCGTCTTCCAGGATGCGCGCGAACAGCCCAAAGCCGCCGCCCCGGAACGGGTCGGAGACGTCCTGCATGACGATCGGGTTGCGCAGGTCCGGCTTGTCGGTGCCGTACTTGCTCATGCACTCTCGGTACGGGATCCGCGGGAACGGGTACGGCGTCACCGGCTTGCCTTCGGAGAACTCCTCGAACACGCCGTGCATCACCGGCTCAATGGCCGCGAACACGTCCTCTTGGGTGACGAAGCTCATCTCGACGTCGAGCTGGTAGAATTCCAGGCTGCGGTCGGCGCGAAGGTCCTCGTCGCGGAAGCAAGGCGCGATCTGGAAGTAGCGGTCGAAGCCCGAGACCATCAGCAGCTGCTTGAACTGCTGCGGCGCCTGCGGCAGCGCATAGAACTTCGACGGGTGCAGCCGCGACGGCACCAGGAAGTCCCGCGCGCCTTCCGGCGACGAGGCCGTCAGGATCGGCGTCTGGTACTCGAGGAAGCCCTGCCCGATCATCCGGTTGCGGATCGACTGGATCACCTTGGACCGCAGCACGATGTTCTTGTGCAGGGTCTCGCGCCGCAGGTCGAGGTGGCGGTTCTTCAGCCGGATCTCTTCCGGATAGTCGGGCTCGCCGAACACCGGCAGCGGCAGCTCGGCGGCCTCCGATAGAACCGCGATCTCCTTGACCCGGATCTCGACCTCGCCGGTGGGGAGGTTGGCGTTCACGGTGTCGCCGGAACGGGCCACGACCTCGCCGTCCACCCGGATCACGCTCTCGGCGCGCAGGCGTTCGACGACACTGAAGCCGGGCGTCTCCGGGCTGATCACCAGCTGCGTCAGGCCGTAGTGGTCACGCAGGTCGATGAAGACCAGCCCGCCGTGGTCGCGCTTGCGGTGGATCCAGCCGGAGAGGCGGACCGTCTTGCCGGTGTCGGCGGCGCGAAGCGCGCCGCAGGTATGGGTGCGGTAGGCGTGCATTTTTCTTGGGGAAATCAGCTGATTTACGAGGCGCGGAAGGGCGCATGGGGCGCCCCGAAAGTCAAGGCGCGCTGGGCCGCGAAGCGCTTGACACCGGGCGCGAGCAACCTTCCCATCGCGCGGTCTGTTCGGGGATCTCCAGTGAACAAAGCTTTCGGGACCGCGCTCGCGGTGCTCGCCAGCGCAAGCCTCGCCGCCTGCGCCACCACCACGCCCAAGCCGTCGGCCGGCAAGAGCCCGCCCGCCGGATCGTCGTCCCAGCCCGCGGCGCCCCTGGCGAAGGGGCTGGACCCGGCCCAGTCGAAGGATCCATTCCCGTCCACCTACCGCCCTCTGCCCGGCCGCAACCTGGCCTTGGTAGGCGCCACAGTGCTGACCGGCGCGGGAACCCAGATCGAGAACGGCACGGTGCTGATCCGCGATGGCCGCATCGCCGCGGTCGGCGCGGGCCTTGCCGTGCCCGCGGGCTACGAGACCGTCGACGCGCGCGGCAAGTGGGTCACCCCCGGCCTGATCGACACCCACTCGCACGCCGGCGTCTATCCCTCGCCCGAGGTGCAGGCGCACTCGGACGGCAACGAGGCGACCGATCCCAATACCGCCCAGGTCTGGGCCGAGCATTCCGTCTGGCCGCAGGACCCCACCTTCAACCTGGCCCGCGCCGGCGGGGTGACCACGCTCCTGGTGCTGCCGGGCTCGGCCAACCTCTTCGGCGGCCGCGGCGTGACGCTTCGCAACATTCCCGCCCGCACGGTGCAGGACATGAAGTTCCCGGGCGCGCCCTACACGCTGAAGATGGCCTGCGGCGAGAACCCCAAGCGGGTCTATGGCTCCAAGAACCGCTCCCCCTCCACGCGGATGGGCAATGTGGCGGGCTATCGGACCGCCTGGATCAACGCCGCCGACTACAAGCGCAAGTGGGACGACTACCGCGCCAAGGCGGCCAAGGGTGAGAAAGCCGACCCGCCTAAGCGCGACCTGCAGCTCGACACCCTGGTGGGCGTGCTGAACGGCGAGATCCTGGTTGAGAACCACTGCTACCGGGCCGACGAGATGGCCCAGATGATCGATATCTCGAAGGAGTTCGGCTACCACATCACTGCGTTCCACCATACGGTCGAGGCCTACAAGATCGCCGACCTGCTGGCGAAGAACGACATCTGCGCCGCCACCTGGACCAACTGGTGGGGCTCGAAGCTGGAGATGAACGACTCGATCGAGGCGAACGTCCCGCTGGTGGAAGCCGCCGGGGCCTGCGCGATCATCAAGTCTGACGATCCGGACCTGATCCAGCGGCTGAACCAGGAAGCCGCCGAGGCCCTGGCCGCCGGCCGCGCCGCGGGCCTCTCGATAACCGAGGCCCAGGCCATCCGCTGGATCACCGCCAACCCGGCCAAAGCCCTGGGCATCCTGGCCGAGACCGGCACCCTCGAAGCCGGCAAGCGGGCCGACGTGACGCTCTGGGACTCCAATCCCTTCTCGATCTACGCGCGCGCCCAGCGGGTCTGGATCGACGGCGGCCTCGCCTACGACCGGACCGATCCGCGGTTCCAGTCCCGATCCGACTTCGAACTCGGCCAGGAGGGCCGCCGATGATCCGCCGCCTCGCCTCCCTGCTGGCCGCGACGGCGATCGTCGCCGTTCCCGGCAGCGCCCTGGCCGCCACGGTGGCCATCGTCAACGCCCGCATCCAGAACCCCGGCGCGGCCGAGATTCCCAACGGCACGGTCGTGATCCGCGACGGCAAGATCGTCTCGGTCAGCGCCAGCGCCGCCACCCCCGCCGGCGCCCAGGTGGTGGACGCTAAGGGCGGCGTTCTCACCCCCGGATTCGTGGCCGTGAACAGCATGCTGGGCGCGGTGGAAGTCTCGGCGGTCGGCGATGACGTCGACGTCAACACCCCGGATCTGGGGGCGGCGTTCGACGTGCAGTACGCGCTCAACCCTGACTCCGTCGTGATCCCCGTCGCCCGGCTGGGCGGTATCACCAGCGCGGTGGTCACCCCCCGGGCCGAGGGCGGCCAGGGCGGCGCGGGCGAGCACGACGACAGCGGCGTCGAGGCCACCTCGGGCGCTCCCGCCTCCGAGAACGCCCACCACCTGTTCGCCGGCCAGGCGGCGGTGATCCAGCTCGCCCGCGGCCCGGACATGCTGCTGAAGGCCAAGGTGGCCATGGTCAGCCCGTTCGGCGACGCCGGCGCCAAGGTGGCCGGCGGCGCGCGCGGCGCGCAGTACGTCCTGCTCAAGGAAGCGCTGGAAGACGTTCGCGCCTACATGCGCAACCGCGCCGCCTACGAGCGCGCCGGCTACCGCGACCTGTCGCTGTCGCGCGCCGACCTCGAGGCGCTGATCCCCGTCGTGCAAGGTCAGATGCCCCTGATCGCCGTCGCCAACAAGGCCTCGGACATCCGCACGGTCCTGAAGCTGGCCAGGGACGAGAAGCTCAAGCTGATCCTGTCCGGCGCCGCCGAGGCCTGGCGCGTGGCGCCCGAGATCGCGGCGGCCGGCGTGCCGGTGATCCTGAACCCCGTCCTGGATCGTCCGACCAGCTTCGAGACCCTGGGCTCGACCCTGGAGAACGCCGCTCGCCTGGAAGCCACCGGCGTCACGGTGGCGATCGAGGGCAACAGCGGCGCGCACCGGGCGCACGAGATGCGCTACAACGCCGGCATCGCGGTCGCCAACGGCATGACCAAGGCCGGCGCCCTGGCCGCCGTCACCATCAACCCCGCCAGGATCTTCGGCGTCGCGGGCCGCGTGGGCTCGCTGGAGCCCGGCAAGGACGCCGATCTGGTGATCTGGTCCGGCGACCCCTTCGAGCCGCTGTCGAAGCCCCAGTTCATCCTGGTGCGCGGCGAAAGCCAGCCGCTCCGCTCCCGCCAGCTCGACCTGCGCGACCGGTACCTCGACCTGAACCGGCCAATGCCTCCGGGGTATTCGCACTAGGACCGTCCCCCTCCCTGGAGGGATGGTCCCGCCCACCTACTTCGCCGGATCCACCAGCGCCTGGTAGGTCAGGGTCCGGGACATGGCGCCCAGGTCGTCGCCGCCGGTGCCGCCGAGCCGCTGGATCATGCCCACGAAGATCAGGTCGTTCTTGGGATCGACCCAGAACCAGGTGCCGGCCGCGCCGCCCCAGCTCATCGTGCCGTCACCTTCGAGGCTGCCGGCCTCACGGGCGTCCTTGATCACCATGAAGTCGAGGCCGAAACCGACGGCCTCGTTGAAGCGGCTGACGCCGTTCCCGTTTGAAGCGACCAGCGCATCCTTCGAGATCACGTTCGTGCCCATCAGTTCGACCGAGGCCGGCGACAGGATGCGCACGCCGTCGAGCACGCCCTTGTTGGCGATCATCTGGGCGAAGCGCGCATAGTCCATGGTCGTGCCCACCAGGCCGCCGCCGCCCGATTCCATCGCGGGCGCGGCCAGGTAGGTCGGCATCGGATTGCCGAAGAGGTTCACCGCCTCCTCGACCTTCTTGGTCTCGCGGTTGGCCATGTAGACAGTGGCCAGACGGCTGGCCTTGTCGGCCGGCACGAAGAAGGCGGTGTCGTTCATCTTCAGCGGCTTGAAGACCCGCTGTTCCAGGAACTGCCCCAGGGTCTGGCCCGAGATCCGCTCGACGATGGCGCCCTGGATGTCGACCGACGACGAGTAGCGCCACGACGCGCCCGGCTGGAAGATCAGGGGGATGGTGGCCGTGCGGTCGATCATGTCCTTGAGGCCGTTGGCGCCCAGGACCCCCTTCTCGCGGTACAGCTTGTCCACCGGATGCTCGTCCTGCAGGCCGTACCCGAAGCCCGCCGTGTGGCTCATGATCTCGCGCATGGTCGGCGGGCGCTTCATGTCCTCCAGCACCATCGTGCCGTCGGGATTGACCGTCTTCACCACCTGCAGGGTCTTGAACTCGGGAATGAAGCGGGTGACCGGATCGTCCAGGCGCCACTTGCCCTCCTCGAAGAGGATCATCATGGCGACCCCCGTGATCGGCTTGGTCATCGAGTAGATGCGGAAGATCGTGTCCTCGGTCATCGGGGCGCCGGTGGCCCAGCTCTTCTTGCCGTAGGTCTTGTAGCTGACGATCTTGCCGTGGCGGGCCAGCAGCGTGATCATCCCGGGGATGCGGCCCTGGGCCACTGCGCCGCTCATATAGGCGTCCAGCCGGGCGAGGCGGGCGCTGTCGAAGCCCAGCGCTTCGGGGCTGGCGGCGGGCGAGAGGCCGGCGGCGGCTTTGGCCGCGGCGGTCGGCTTCTTCACCGCCTGGGCGTAGCCCACGCCCGCCGGCGTGAGGGCCAGCGAAACGGCCGTCAGCGCGACGGCGAGGCGGGTGGTCGTGCGCAGCATCTAGGGTCCCCTCCCAAACTGTTGTTGGGTCCGAGCTTAGGGGTCGACAGCTTGGGCGCAAGCGCGGGTGCGTTTCAGCGCGGCAATCCGTTAGTTTGGAGCCCATGAAGCGACTCCTCATCGTCTGGCATTCGCGGACCGGGGCCGCGCGGGCGATGGCGCAGGCGGCGGCGGGGGGCGCGGCGGCGGAACCGGACGTCGAGGTCCGCGTGCTGGCCGCGGCGGACGCGGGCCCGGACGACCTGCTGGCGGCCGACGGCTATCTGTTCGCCTGCCCGGAGAACCTCGCCTCCATGTCCGGAGAGATGAAGGAGTTCTTCGACCGGTCCTACTATCCCGTGCTCGAGAAACTGAGCGGCCGGCCCTATGCCTCGCTGGTCGCGGCGGGCAGCGACGGAACCGGGGCCGCACGGCAACTGGCCCGCATCGCCACCGGCTGGCGGCTGAAGCCGATCGCCGACCCGCTCATCGTCGGGACCCACGCCCAGACGCCCGAGGCGATCCTCGCCGAGAAGGCGCTGGGAGAGGCCGAACTGACGCCCTGTGCGGAGTTAGGCGCCGCCATGGCCGCCGGGTTGGCGATGGGTGTGTTCTAGGCTGCGGACGGGGTGGATCCCGAAAACGGCCTCGTCGCCGATGACGATAATCGGGGGAAAGTCCGCCGGCGGGCCCGCCATCAGTGCGTCGATCTGCCGGGCGCGCGTTTCCGGGTCGTCGGCCCAGTCGCCGTCGGTGATCGCGCGCGCCGCCACCGGTTCGTCCGCCATCGCACCCTCTCCAGCGTGTAGACAAGTCGGATACCCGTCATGCGGTTCCCAGCCGGTGGCCTGACGAGCCGGCAACGCCGTGCTAAGGTCGCCTCTGGTTCTGGGGGAGGACCATGCTGGGGATCGATCTTACCGCCTTGAATTCGGCCGAGCTGCGGCGATTGCTGGAGCGCGCGCGGGAGCGTGGCCAGGACGGCCTGGTCCGCCGGGTGGAGGCCGAGCTGTCCGCCCGGACCGGCCGTCCGCGGGCCCAGCCCATGCCGATGCCGGCCGCCGCCCCGCCCGTTCGCCGGCGCGGTCCCGCGGTCGCCATCGCGGGGCTCGCCGCGTTCACGGGGGCGGCGGTGGCCTGGGGCCTGAGCCTCGCGGTTCCGCCGCCGGCGCCGCAACCGCAGCCGCAGCCGCAGCCCGTGGCGCTGACCACCGCCGAACCGGCGCCGCGCATCGCGGTGGCGCTGACCACCACGGCGCTCGCGGAACAGGCCGCCGACGCGGCGGCCGAAGCACCCGCAGCGCCGGTCCGGCCGGCCGAGCGGGGGCGCAATCCCTGCTACGACCTGCCCACCAACCAGGAGCGGCTGCTCTGCGGCTACCCCAGCCTGGCGATCCAGCACCGCAAGATGAAGGCGGCGCTGGATCGGGCCCGGGCCAACGGCTCGGACGTCAAGGCCATCGAGGACGCCCAGGCGGCCTGGCAGGCCGGGAGCGTCAACGTCGCCGACCGCACGGTCCTGGGCCAGCGCTACGCCCGGCGGATCGCCGAGCTGGAGACCGACTAGGGCCTAACGGTAGTAGCCGCCGCGATCGTCGTAGCGATAGTCGTAGCGGCCGTGGTCGCGACGATCCCAGCCGCGATGGTGATGTCGGTCTCGGCGGTTGTCGTAGCGGTCGTACTGGTCGGGACGGCCGTCACGGTCGCGGTCGCGATTCCATTCACGACGGTCCGGGATGCCGTCGCGGTCGCTGTCCCGGTAGCCGCGGTCGTAGCGGTAGTCGCGTTCGTAGCCGCCGCGATAGTCGCGGTATTCGCCACGGTATCCGTAGGGCTGGGCCATGGCGGCGCCGGCGGCGAAGGTCGCGGCCGCTACGGTCAGGCCAAGGATGATCTTCTTCATTGCGGTCTCCTTCCAGAGTTGCCCGGAAGGTAGGCCGACGGGCCTGAACGGGGTCGGGGCCGCGCGTTCAGCCACGGGTCACCTAACTGAACGAGCTTGGCCGGAAACCTTGGCCGTGGTTGGCGGGTTGATCCGGGCACGGCCGCGCTTGGACGCGACCGCCAGGGAGAGGCGCGCATGCCCGGGGTGGACCTGTCGAGCCTGAACTCGCCCGAGATGCGCCGGCTGCTGGCGGCCGCGGAGGCGCGCCACAACCACGTCCTGGCCGAGCAGCTGCGGGGCGAGCTGGCGCGGCGCGGGGCGCGGGTGCGGGCCCTGCCGCGGGAGCCCACGACCTTCGTGACCGGCAGCTTCGACGAGGTGTGGGGCCTGGAGCCCGCCGAGGCCGAGGCCCGCCCGAAGGCCGCGCCGCGCAGGCGTGTCGCGGCCGCGATCCTGGGCGCCGTCGGCGCGGCCGCGGTCGCCATCGTGGTGGGCTGGCAGCTGGCCCGGTCCGGGGCGGAGACGCCGCCCCCGCCCCAAGCGGTGATGGCGGCGCAGGTCCCGGTCCCGCCGGCGCCCCTGCCCGCCCCCGCGGCCGCGGCCGTCGCCGCGCCCGTCGCGCCGGAGCGGCCGGCTCCGAAGAAGGCCATCGCGAAGCCCAAGGCCGCGCGACCCGTCCCCGCCAAGGCCGATCGGGCCGCCCAGGACCGGCGGATCCTGCGGGCCTACGAAGGCGCCGTGGCCGCCGGCGTCGATCCGCTGGTGCTGGACCGCGACCAGGCCCGGTTCCGCATCGCGCTGTCCCGCACCACCAACCGCGGGCGCGTGGACCAGCTCTATGCCGAGCGGATCCGCGAGCTGGAGGCGGCGGCGCGGCGGCGGCGCTAGACGGCAGAACGACGCGCCACCGGTTAGGGTGACGCGCCGCCATGGTGCGTGTCGTTGTTTCATCTTCGGCCGCCCTTTCGAGGGACGGGAGAGCGGACGACCGTCGATGGGGGGATATTCGGACCCCGTGGCTGAACTGGGGATGAATGAAGGTGAAGCCGCCCCAGGCCTAGGAGAACAGGTCGCCGTAGCTGTACTGGGCGCCGCCGCCGTACGACTTGTACTCGCTGGCCTGGACCAGGCCGCCGGTGGGGGCGTAGTCCACGTCGGTGCTGTCGCCGTCGATGCTGTAGTAGAACTCGCCGCCGGTCCCGCCGCGCGCGCTGCCGAACTTGATCGCCACGCCGGCCAGGTCCTCGGCCGCGAGCTGGGTGTTGCGCGCCAGGATCTCGTTCAGCGCGTCCTGGTACCAGGCGTCGAGGTCGTCCGCGACGGAGTCCGGGGTCTCGATCTTCACGAAGAAGAACTCGGAGTCCTCGTGGTCCTCGGGCGTGGCGTCGAAGTAGAACGTCACGTGCGAGATGTCCTTGGGCATCGTCGCGAAGTTGCCGCCGTCGATGGCGGCGTCGACGGGCGAGTCGATGATGGTGGTCTTCGGCATGGTTCGCTCCAGAAGGTCTAGACTTCCCGATATCTCGAACTGTTATGAAGACCTCCGGAATCATCAGGCTTAATTCGCGGGAAAGACTAGCCACGTCCGCCCGCCCCGCCCCCGCGACCTCTCGGCAGTGTTCGCGATCCGCCGGCTCCCCTAGAGTGACCCCCGACGAGGCTGCGCGTGGGCGCGGCCCCAGGGGCGCCCGTGTGACCGATTTTCTGGTGCGGAGGATAGCGCGGCGGCCGCGCGGCGCAGCGGCGCGGATCGCGCTGGGCCTGGCGCTGGCCGTGCTGGCGCTTGCGATCCGGCTGGCGCTGGCGCCCTGGATCGGCCTGGGCGCGCCGTTCGCGGCCTTCATCCTGGCGGTGCTGGCGGCCACCGTGTTCGGCGGCGCGGTGGCGGGGGCGGCCAGCGTGGCGCTGCTGAGCGTGGGCGGGGTGATCCTGCTGGAGCCGCACGCCGGGCCGGTGGCGGCGCGCCGGCTGGCGCTGGGCGTGGGGTTCTTCCTGGCCTCCAGCGGCTTCGTGATCTGGATCGTCTCGCTGCTGCGCTCGGCCCTGGCCCGCGAGATGGCGGCCCGCGACGCCGAGCGCCTGCTGAAGCTGGAGCTGCACCACCGGGTGAAGAACACCCTGGCCGTCGTCCAGTCCCTGGCCGACCAGACCTTCCGCGGCGCGAGCGACCCCGAGGCCGCCCGGCGCGACTTCGCCGCCCGGCTGCAGGCCCTGGCCGAGGCGCACGACGTGCTGGTGGCCGCCGGCTGGGGCGAGGTGACGCTGCAGGGCCTGGCCGAGCGGGCGCTGGCGCCGTTCCGGCCGGCGGGGGCCGGGCGCCTGGTCCTGGAGGGGACGCCGGTGACGGTGGCGCCCGAGACGGCCGTGCCGCTGACCCTGTGCCTGCACGAGCTGGCCACCAACGCCACCAAGCACGGGGCGCTGTCGGCGGCCGGCGGCGAGGTCCGGCTGACCTGGCGGGTGGAGGACACCGACGGCCGGCGGCGGCTGGCCCTGGACTGGCGCGAGCGCGGCGGCCCCCGCCCGGCCCCGGCCGACCGCAAGGGGTTCGGCATCCGGCTGCTGAAGCGCGCCCTGGCCTCGGAGGCGAACGCCGAGACCAAGCTGAGCTTCCCCGCCGAGGGCGCGCGGTGGACGGCGACCTTCGACCTCTGAGCGAGGGGCGGGCGTGGTGTGGTTCGTGGACGGCCCTTCGGCGCCGGCGCGCCACGGCGGCTGAACGGCTGGCGCGTGCCGTCCACCCGACCTTGAGACTGCACGCTCAGTAGCCGGAGCCGCCGGGGAAGCGGCCGTGGGGGTTTTGCTCCCAGGGCGGGAGGTAGGGTTCCGGGTCCGGGGGCCTGGGGTCCGGGGGCCTGGGGTCCGGCGGGGGTGGCGGTTCGGGGTCGGGGTCCGGCGGCGGCGGCTCGGGGGCGACGGGCGGCGGGAGGGGGCGGAGCGTTTCCGGCTCGCCCTCCCCTTCGTCCGGCTCGTCGTCGGGGTCGTCGTCGTCCGCTTCGTCGCCCTCCCCGTCCTCTTCGTCGTCGTCCGTCCAGCCCATCAGGTCGCGCAGGCGGGCGGCGGCGCGCGCCGGGTCGGCCACGCGGGGGCGGCAGCGGCGGGGCGTGTAGTCGTGCCTGGCCTCGCCCGTCAGGCCCAGTTCGGCGGCGAGGCGGGCGACCTGGGCGTCCACGTCCTCGTCGATGAAGGCGTCGTCCAGGGCCTCGGTCTCCAGCCGCTCCTCGAAGTCGGCCAGCCAGGCGTCGGCCTCGCCGGGGTCGATCTCGCAATAGATCTGCCGCTCGACCTCGGCGCGCACCCGGTCGCGGCGGCGGCCCACGGCCCGCTCTTGCGCCTCGGCGGCGTCGGCCTCCGCGGCCTTGAGGTCGCGGGCCCGGTCGCGGACCAGCTTGGCCTCCCACGCCACCGACTGGCGCAGCGCCCGGCCCAGGCGGTGGAAGGCCTCGGCCAGCCGGGCCTTCTGCTCCGGCTCGGGCGCCGCGACCGCGGCCGCATGCACGTCCTCGGCCAGCGTCAGGCTGAGTTCGGCGAACCGCGCCAGCTGGCGCCCGTGGCGCTCGGCCATGTCCGGAGGGACGGTCATGGTCGGGAGTGTAGAGGGCCGGTGCGTCAGAAACGGTCGGAGGGGGTGTGGCGCGAAACTGGCGCTGTCGTCAAAGTTGCTGGACGGCCATATCCAACCCGCCCTAGCTTGGCCGTGAGTATCTTACCGGCCATGGGGGGCCGCCATCATGAAATTCAACCACTTGGCGGCCCTCGCCGCCGCGATGTCGCTCGTCGCCGGCCAGGCCCTGGCGGCGGAGATCAAGGTCCCGGAGGGGACCGAGTTCCCCATGCGGCTGGAGGACGCCATTTCCAGCAAGACCGCCAACACCGGCGACCGCTTCACCGTCAGCCTGGACGACAACGTCAAGCTGCCCGACGGCACGGTGCTGAAGGCCGGCTATCGCGGCGTGGGCGAGATCGTCGAGGCGCGCAAGAACGGGATGCTGGGCAAGACCGGCAAGCTGAACGTGCGCCTGCTCTATCTGAAGGTCGGCGACGAACGCATCCGCCTGCGCGCCAACCGGGGCGTCCAGGGCGAGCACCGCACCGGCGCCCAGGTGGTGAGCGTCGTCCTGCTCTGGCCGGTGGCCGGCTTCATCAAGGGCAAGAACATCACCATCAACAAGGGCACGATGCTGACCGCGTTCTCGGACAACGACACCGTGCTGACCGCACCGATCACGCCGCCGCCGGCGGAGATGTAGGCGGGGGTTCGGGGCTGTAGGGGTTCGGGTCCGGGCGCGGAGCGTGCCCGGCCCCTTCGCCCCGTCAAGGACTCGCTGACGCGCGGCTGGGCAGAGCCCGGTCCTTGACCCGGCTGCGGCGCCGGGCCGGTGGGCTGCCGTGGACTTAAGGTGGGGTGGCATCCTGGGGATGCGTGAATAGGGATGGATATCCTGTCCCCGAATTTCGCTCACTTTGGGCATTCCCACCACGGGTCGTGATGAGAACATTCGACGCCAAGCGGCAAACCCTGCCTGCGCCGAGCGAGATTGCTCACATCGCAAACATGGGGTTGTATCTCCGCTGGGTGGGCATCTTCGTGGACAACATCGACCGACATGAAAATCGCGTAGCAACGCGGCGGCTCAGTTCGCGCGAAGCCAGTCATGGCTATTGACCTCGGTCCGCTCCAATTTGACGACGAAATTGTCCTCCGCCAACTGCGCCGGGATCTCCGAGACGACTGGTTCCCCGATCCTAGAGAGTTCGAGGACATATTTCGGCACGACCAAATCCAGGGGGTCCTTTCCCAGAATTTTGATGGGAATGAGGGGGTCTACCGCCCCATCAGACGCAACTTGCTCAACGTTCCGAAATCCAACTTCACGCTTCGATACGCGTTGGAAACGGGTGTCGCGGACCGAGCGCTCTACCAAGGCATCGCGACATACCTCGTCCCCTTCTACGACCCGTTGTTGCCGTGGAACGTCTTCAATCATCGACAGGCCGAGGAGAAGGACGCGGCGAAGCACCTCTTCAAGCGCGCCGTGCAATCGTGGCAAGATTTTATCGGGGTCGTTAAGACCTCGGTGAAAACAAACCCGACGCTGCTCTCTACCGATCTCACGAACTATTTCGAGAACATCAATCTTGATATTCTCAAACAAACCCTACAGTCACTAATTCCAGAAATAAAAACTAGCGCCGCCGAGAAATCTCGCATCCGCTCACACCTTGCGATTCTGTTCGACTGCCTACGCGAGTGGTGCTTTAGCGAGAACGCAGGGCTTCCTCAAAACCGAGACGCATCGTCGTTCTTGGCCAACGTCTACATGCTCCCCGTGGACCGCGCGATGCTCCAGCGGGGACACCAGTATTTTCGCTACATGGATGACATCAAGATTGCATGCCGCGACGAGTTCCAGGCTCGACGGGCTCTAAAGGAACTCAGCATTGAACTTCGAAAGATTGGGCTGTCGGTAAATTCGGGAAAGACCCAAATCTGCCGCCCCGGTGATGACGAGGCGCTAGACAAGTGCCTCGACCTGGGCGGCACTGAGTTGCATCAGATTGATGCCATCTGGAACACTCGTGCCATACGGCCAATCTCCCGATCCTTTCCGCTCCTGAAGGAGCTTACACAGCGACTTCTGAGAAGCGGCGAGGTTGATAAACGCGTCTTCCGATACTGCATCCGACGCCTTGAGGTGCTCGCCCAGTGTCCTGAGTTTGCGGTGCCCCCGGAATATTTCGACGGAATTACACCCCTTGTTGTGGACGCCCTCGCCACGGCTCCAGCCGCGACGGACCAATTGGCCCGCTACCTACGATCTGTGCCTCTGAGCCCCCAGCTCCTCGGGCAGATTTCCGGCTTGCTCCGAGATCCTGAGAAGAACTTCTACACATGGCAGAGTTATCGCTTGTGGGCGCTGCTCGTGCAGAAGGAGCACATGGATCCAGATCTTATGCTCCACGCGCTCGGCCTCGTTCGAACGGCACCAGATGATGCCAATCGATCAGGGGCAACGCTTTACGTCGGCGCGCTGGGTGGGAAGGCGGAACGCGTCGTAGTTGCTGAGAACTTCTCTCGCTCAGAGTCCTACCTTGGACAGCGGACCGCTCTGATAGCGGTTCAAGAACTCCACTACCGCCCGCATATCGAAGTAAATGTTCAGCCCTATTTGAGAGGCGACCTCAAGAACGTATACAAAGGATTGTCTAGGGAGGGTATTTACATGGCCCCTCCCGAAGCTGGCCCAATTACCCGCTACATCGATCTAGGTCGCGATTATGATTGATGGATACCTCTCATACTTGCCCGATCCTTTCGCGGTGAGGGCGTCGCTCTTCTATTTGCGGCTCCCCGACGGCAGTGCAAAGCGCGTTTCAGGGCGAGAGGTAAGCGACTTCTCAGGACTGCTTGCGACCTATGATCTAGCTGCGCTGGTCGATGATCTACGCCGGCTAGGCTACGCTCCACCAAGTCGCCCACTAGACCTAGGCGACGCCCTCCGGCTTGCTGCGGGGATACCCAGAGATGAGGGGGGAGACCGCCAATGGGACGTGTGGAGATACCTCTCGCGCTACTTCGCTGATCGGCAGGGCGGCGCGAAATTTGCAGGGATTGCACAATCCCGTTGTCCTAGGCCGGGCGAACCCGAAATCACGGAGTTGCTCGACGCAGCTGCGAAGGCCCTGCATGAGGGGTGGGACGGAATTCTGTTGCGCCTCAAGGAAGCGGGCGAGCTGTCGCGACTGCTTGAGGTTGAGGCGCCGGTCCAGTCGATTTTTGCGAACCGCCAAAGTGTCGGTATCGCTGTGGATCACGACGTGGTGGATCGACTTCTCAAAGAAGTCGCGGATGAAAAGTACGAGGCGTATCATTCAGTTGCGGCAGCGCTGAACTCTAGCCCTAGTGGGCTCAACTTCTGGAACGTCTCCCAGCACTTGGAGCGCACGGACGCCTCCCATCTGCTACCGACGACCGAGGGCGGGCTCCTGCGTGAAGCCTTCAAGATGGCGGCGCCCAATTCGGGGTTTGCTCGCGACTTTCTTCAATTCGCCGACGCCAGTCGAGACGAGACTATTCTCCGACGCGCATCGGGTGTGGGCAATCGCTTGCACCCGATCTTCAACGTCATGGGAACTGTGAGCGGCCGAATCTTGGTCGCCGACCCGTTTCTCCAGCAACTGAGGCGGGGGTACCGGAGCCTTATCGCTCCCGATCCAAACAAGCGTCTTGCGTATCTGGATTACGCTCAATTTGAGCCGGGGATTATGGCCTCCCTGGCACATGATTCCGGCTTCGTGGCGGCCTACAACAGAGGGGACGTCTACGAGGCCCTAAGCGAGCGCGTGTTTGGGACGGTAGAGGACCGGCCCTTAGCAAAGCGGATCTTCTTAGCCTTCTCGTACGGCATGACTCTGGAACGGATCGCAACCCTTGCAGTAGCGCCCAACGCCACGGAAGCGGAACGGGGCGCGTGCAAGGAAGCCGTCCAAGGCTTCTTCGATGCCTATCCCGGCCTCGCCAAATTTAGGGCTGATATGGAAGCTCAACTCAGCGCGAAAGGCTATGTTTCGAGCGCCTTCGGAAATCGGCGCAAGCGCGCCAACGCTGGCCCACTGAACCGGAAGGAACGTCGCTGGGCGGTCAATCAGCCAATACAAGCGACTGCGTCGCTTGTGTTCAAAGAAGCGCTGATCGACCTAGCGCGGCAATTTGGAGCTCAAAGCATTCTCCTGCCGATGCATGACGCCGTCCTCATGCAATTCGACCTTGCGGGTTACGACGACGCTGTGACGGCGGCCCAGACGGCTATGGTCGAAGCCTTTCAGCGACGTTGCCCGACGGTGATCCCTCGCGTGGTCGTAGGCCCTTTCTCAATTCACCAATAACTCAGAGTCGACGCGCCGCGTGGCGAATTCGGGGACACGATATCCATTCCCGAACGCTAGACGGCTTTTAGACGCGCCGCCTCCAGTGCTGTCGCTCACCCTCTCCACCACCCGCTCTTCGGCGGGCGGTCCCCCTCTCCCGCGTGCCGCGGGAAAGGAACCGCGTCGCGGGCGCTCCTCCACCCTCGGAACCTCCCTGCCCCGCCCCCCGTTCACGCCCAACGGCTGGCGGTGGCGCACGCAGGGAGCATCCCCATGACCGAGACCCCCACCCGCGACGAGCTGATCGCGCTGGAGACGTCCTACTGGGAGGCGATCAAGGCGAAGGACGGCCAGCGGACGGCGGCGCTGTCGGGGGAGACCAGCATCGTGACCGGGCCGCGCGGGGTGACGAGCATTCCGCAGGCGAAGATGGGGGCGATGACCGAGGACAAGTCCTGGGTGCTGGAGTCCTACGCCTTCGAGGACGTGGAGGTGTCGACGCCGGCGCCGGACGTGGCGATCGTGGCCTATACCGTGCGCCAGAAGGTCAGGATGGACGGCAAGGCCCAGGAGATGCGCGCGGCCGACAGCTCGACCTGGATCCGCGAGGCGGACGGGTGGCGATGCCACGCGCACAGCGAGACGTTCCTGCAGGGGTAGAGGGGCGGCGGCGGCGGCGCCCCCTCCACCACTTCGTGGTCCCCCTCCCCCGCTTCGCAGGGGAGGAGCTGGGCGCCAGGCCTTCGGGCGGAAACACTTGGTGGCGGGGAAGCCCTTGCCACCGTCGCCGCCCCCCGATTTGACATCGCCGGCCGCGCACCCCACCTCTTGGGGGCGATGTGCCGATTCAGCGCCTTTCAGCGTCTTACGCACCACGCCGGCCGCCTCGTCGCAGGCGGCTGACCCTGAGCCCGTGCTGGCCGTAAGGCCGGGGTTCAGGGACACACACGACAATCCCCTGTCGCAATGGACTTCGGATGGCTCCGCCGCATTGGCGTGAGCGCGAGACCGGGGCCGCGACCTCCTCCAATCCATCCATCTACCCCCGAAGGACAGGCGCGGCCGAGCCGCGGCCGGCGTCCGACTGAAAACGAAGAAGAAGACTGAAGATGACGATCCAATCGAAACCCAAGACCGCCGCCCTGCCCCCGGTCTATGTGGCCGAGGCCGACTATGAGCGGCTGTCCGACCTGGCGCGGGTGTTCCACACGCCCGGCGCCGAACTCCTGGCCGACGAGCTGGCGCGGGCCATCGTGGTGGGGCCGCGCAAGGCGCCGCGCGACTTCGTGCGCCTGGGCTCGCGGGTCACCTGGCGCGACGAGACCAGCGGGCGCACGCACACCGCCGAGATCGTGGGGCCCGACACCGCCGACATCGACCGCGACCGCCTGTCGGTGATCTCGCCCGTGGGCGCGGCCCTGATCGGCCTGCGGCCCGGCGCCACCCTGGCCTGGGCCATGCCCGACGGCCGCCCGCGGGCGGTGCGGGTCGAGAGCGTCGGGGCGGCGGTGGGCTGAGGGGCCGGCTGAGCGGCGGGCGGGAGCGCCTGGCCGGGGCGGGTTTTACATTGCACCACTTTGTAAGATGTGTTTTACGTTGCGCCACTTTGTAAACACATCCGCCCGGCGGCCGCCCGATCGGCGGCGCCCGAAATCCCGGAGCCCGTTGCTTGAAGACCTTGAAAACCCTGTCCGTCGCCGCCGCGATCGCCGTGGCGCTCGGCGGCGCGACGATCACGCCGGCCGCGGCGACCACCTATGCGGGCACACGCCACCTCGGCGCCGACGGCCTGGTGAAACTGGTGCTCGTCACCGACGACACCGTGGGCTTCCTGACCGAGGACAACGTCCTGGACTGGACCGTCACGATCACCAACGGGATCGACTCGCAGACCCTGTTCGGGCCCCTGAGCGGCGACAACTCCCTCCTGCGGCTGCAAGGGACCGCGCTGACGGCCAGCGCCACGCAACTGCTGTTCGACTTCGAGGGCGAGGGACACCTGCTGTTCGCCACCGAATTCAGTCCGGCGGTGCGCGGCTATTGCATCGACGGCCAGCTCTTCATCCCGTTCAGGTGCGGCTTCGAGAACGTGGGGGGCGCCGAACACATCACCTTCGGCCTGCCGAACCCCGACAACATCAAGGTCTCCGCCAACGGCCTCGCCGTGCTGGGCACGGCGATCGGCGGCCCGGCCCCGGCCCCCGCGCCCGAGCCCGCGGCCTGGGCGCTGATGATCGCGGGCTTCGGCCTGGCGGGGGCGAGGTTGCGGCGGCGGCGGGTCACGGCCGCCTGAGGCCGCCAACGCCCTTCGGCGCGGCGACGCGCCGGGCCCCGCGGGCCCCGCCCCCCATTGAGTCCGCCGCCGACGGCGCCTAAACCAGGGCCATGGCCAGGAGACGTGCGCAGGACGCCGCGATCACACGGGTGCGGATCATGGACGCCGCCCAGGCGCTGTTCGTGGCGCGCGGGTTCGCCGACACCTCGACCACCGCCATCGCCGAGGCGGCGGGGGTGACGGACGGGGCGCTGTTCCATCACTTCAAGGACAAGAAGACCCTGTTCCGCGAGATCGTGGTGCGGCTCCAGACCCAGGTGCACCAGGCGATCTATGACGCCGCCGCCAAGGCCACCAGCGTGATCGAAGGGTTCCGGCTGGGGGCGCTGGAGTCCATGCGGGTGACCCAGGTCCCCGTCTATCAGCGGATCGTCTTCACCGAGGCGCCGGCGGTGCTGGGCCGCGAGGAGTGGGGGACGATCGACGCCCGGATGGGGTTCGCCCTGATCGAGAGCCGGCTGAAGATGATCGCCGGCGCCGAGGACCTGCCGGACCGCCTGGTGAAGCCGATGGCGATCCTGACGCTGGGGACGATGAACGAGGCCACCTTCGCCCTGGCGCGCAAGGACCCCGGCGTGGATCCCGACGAGGTCCTGGCGCTGCTCGAGCGGACGCTGCTGGACTGGATCGAGCGGGACGTGAAGCCGTGGCAGGCCGCGCGGGCGGAGGGCGGCGACGGGGCCCACGGCTAGGGGCGCCGCTTTTACATTGCATCACAATTTAAGTTGTAGCACTTTGTAAACTCGCTGAGGGCGGGCCGCGCGGCCGCGCCATGTGGGGGTTTTCGATGATGCTGCGATTGTTTCCGGCCTGTGCGGCCGCGTTGTTCCTGACCCTGGCCGGGGCCTCGGCCGCCGCCACCACCTATGTCAGCGTCCGGCCGGTGGGGGCGGCCGAGGCGCAGGTCTCGATCACGACGGACGGGACGCTGGGCGTGCTGACGGCGGCGAACATCACCGCCTGGCGGGTGGTCGTCACCGACGGCGACCACACGCGGCAGATGGAGAACGGCAAGTTCCTGTCGCTGCCGGTGGTCGTCGAGGGGACGGGGCTGACGGCCACGGCGACGGACCTGCTGTTTGATTTCGACAGCGCCGGGTTCGTCAACTTCACGCAGCAGTCGGGGGTGTTCTTCGGCTTTCCGCTGAACCCCGCCCGCTATTGCCTGCAGGGCCTGGCCCGTGAACAGGCGGAGGGCGACTGCGCCTTCGACCCCTTCGACAACGAGGGCTCCGAGCGGATCAAGGTCGCCATCGCCTTCCCCAACGAGTTCACGGCCAACTTCCGCAGCGGGCACGCCGGGGTGGAGGTGCTGGCGAGCGTGGCGGCGGACCCGACGACGGGCGTGCCGGAACCGGCGAGCTGGGCGCTGATGATCCTGGGCTTCGCCGGAGCCGGGGCGGCGCTGCGGCGGCGCAAGGCGCTACGTTTTGGGCCGGAACCGCTTCGTCGCGGGGAAGCCCTTGGGGGCCAGTTTGCCGGCGCCGGCTCTCCGGCCTAGCCATTCCTTCCACTCCGGCCAGGCGCGCTGGCGGCCGTCGGCGGTGATCCAGGCGGCGCCTTCGGTCTCGCTGAAGGCCATGGCGTCGCGCAGGCCGCCTTCGCGATAGGACTGGAGCTTCACGCCCTTGCCGCGGGGCATCTCGGGCAGTTCGGAGACGGGGAAGACCAGGATCTTGCCGTTGTCGCCGATGACGGCGAGCTGGTCGGCGTTTCCGAGGGGGAGGCAGACGGCGGCGCCCTCGCCCTTCTTCGTCGGATCGCCGGCGTTCAGCACCTGTTTCCCGGCGCGGCGGAAGGCGATGGCCTCCTCCTCCGGCAGGATGAAGCCGTAGCCGGCCTTGGAGGCCAGGACGCGCTTCGTGCCGGCTTTGTGCGGGAAGACGTCGATGAGGCCCACCTTGTCGTCGAGGTCGATCATCAGGCGCAGCGGCTCGCCGTGGCCGCGGGCGCCCGGCAGGTTGTTGCAGGCCAGGGTGAAGAAGCGGCCGTCGGAGGCGAAGATCAGCAGCTTGTCGGTGGTCTCGGCGGGGACCAGGAACTGGAGCTTGTCGCCCTCCTTGAACTTCAGCTCCGAGGGATCCTCGACGCGGCCCTTGGCGGCGCGGATCCAGCCGCGTTCGGAGAGGATGACGGTGATCGGCTCGCGCACGATCATCGCCTCCAGGGCCGCCTCGGTGTCGATCTGGGGCGCCTCGGCGAAGGTGGAGCGGCGGACGTTGAGGTCGGCGAGTTGGGCCTTGGTGTGCTTCAGGCCCTCGCCCACCAGCTTCCACTGGGCCTTGTCGGAGGCCAGCATCGTGACGATGCCGTCGCGTTCCTCGGCCAGCTCGGCGTGCTCGCGGCGGATCTCCATCTCCTCCAGCCGGGCCAGCTGGCGCAGGCGGGTGTTGAGGATGGCGTCGGCCTGGAGCTCGGAGAGCGAGAAGGTCTCGATCAGCTTGGCCTTGGGATGCTCCTCGTAGCGGACGATGCGGATCACCTCGTCCAGGTTGAGGTAGGCGATCATCAGGCCGTCGAGGATGTGGAGGCGGGCCTCGATCTTGGCCAGGCGGTGGCGGGCCCGGCGGACCAGCACCTCGCGGCGGTGGTCCAGGAAGGCGACCAGGGCCTGCTTCAGGCCCATGACGCCGGGGGTGCCGCGGGCGTCCAGAACATTGAGGTTGACGCTGAAGCGGGTCTCGAGGTCGGAGAGCTTGAACAGGCTCTCCATCAGCACCTCGGGCTCGACGTTGCGGCTCTTGGGCTCCAACACCACGCGGACGTCCTCGGCGCTCTCGTCGCGGACGTCGCCCAGCAGCGGGGCCTTCTTGGCGTCGATCAACTCGGCCAGCTGTTCGATCAGCTCGGCCTTGCGCACCTGGTAGGGGATCTCGGTGATGACGATCTGGTACGTGCCCTTGCCCAGGTCCTCCTTGGCCCAGGTGGCGCGCACGCGGACGCCGCCGCGGCCGGTCTCGTAGGTGTTGAGCAGGCTGGACCGCGGCTCGACGATGACGCCGCCGGTGGGGAAGTCCGGCCCCTGGACGTGGGTCATCAGGGCCTCGGTGGAGGCGTCCGGCTGGTCGAGGAGCAGCAGGCAGGCGTCGATCAGCTCGCCGGCGTTGTGCGGCGGGATCGAGGTGGCCATGCCGACGGCGATGCCGGTGGAGCCGTTGGCGAGCAGGTTGGGGAAGCCGGCGGGCAGCACCACCGGCTCGGTGTCGGAGCCGTCGTAGGTGGGCTTGAAGTCGACCGCGTCTTCCTCGATCCCGTCCAGCAGGAGCGTGGCGGCCACCGTCAGCTTGCCCTCGGTGTAACGCATGGCCGCGGCGTTATCGCCGTCGATGTTGCCGAAGTTGCCCTGGCCGTCGACCTGGGGATAGCGCTGGGCGAACGACTGGGCCATGCGGACCAGGGTGTCGTAGATCGACTGGTCGCCGTGCGGGTGGTAGCCGCCCATCACCTCGCCCACGATCTTGGCGCACTTGCGGGCCGCGTTCTCGGGGTTCAGCCGCATCTCGCGCATGGCGTAGAGCACGCGGCGCTGCACGGGCTTGAGGCCATCGCGCACGTCGGGCAGCGCCCGGTCGGTGATGACGCTGAGCGCATAGGCCAGGTAGCGGCGGCTGAGCGCCTCGCTGAGCGGCTCGTCGATGATGCGGTCGCCCGGGCCGGGCGGTGTGATGACGGTCATGGGAATCGCAAAGGTGGAGAGGTTTCACCCCCTCTCTAGCGCACGCCCTCCCCGGCGTCAGTGCGGCGTCGGGTTCCCTCCCCCGCTTTCGCAGGGGAGGAAGCCGCCCTTACGCGAACGCCAGGCCGCGGCGGCGGCGCAGCGTCCAGCCGGCGGCGCCGAAGCCCACGATCATCAGGGCCCAGGACGCGGGCTCGGGCGCCGGCGAGACGACACCGCCCGGGTTGGGGCCGACGACCAACGAGATCGGGTTGAACGCGCCGGTGGTGTAGTTCGAGCTCTTGGCCGCCTCCGGCGCGAAGATGTCGAAGTTCCCGCTCCAGCCCCAGCCCGGCGTCTGGGCCGCGGTGAGGCTCTGCAGGGTGTGGTAGTCGGGGCCGGCCAGGTAGTTGAGGGACGAGGGCGCGAAGGTGCCGACGGTGTTGGCGTGCAGGCTGAGGCTGGCGTTGGGGCCCGCCGCCTGGTGGCTGAAGCCTTCGTCGGCGCCGTCGTCGTACTGGGTCTGCTCGCCGGAGGCGCCGCCGATCTCCAAGGAGACGCCGCCGATGGTGAGGACCGCGCGGACCGGGGCGTAGGCGCCCTCGCCGGTGACGAAGCTGTTGATCTCGCCCTGGAAGATGTTCTCCGGCAGGGCCAGGGCGTCGTCGCGGTAGAAGACGGCTGTGAAGGCGGACCCCGTGATGTCGCCGCCAACTTCTCCGAAGAGTCCGAGGCCGTCGAACCCGTAGCTTACGGTTCCGGCGTAGGTATAGGTGACGACGGCGGCGGACGCCGGCTGCGAAAAGGCGATCGCCGTCAGGGCGGCGGGCAGCGCCAGCCACAGGTTCATCTTCATGATTACATTCCTTGCGAGTCCGCCGGTCGGCGGATGACTTGACGTTCCTCAATGGGAAGACTGGCTAGGTACGGCGCAGGCGCAAGCGGGACAATCGGCAAGGTTGCAGACTCCCCCTGCAGATTTGGATGCATCCGGGCTCAGAACGGCAGCGGCTCCAGGTCCGGGTCCAGCCAGGCGCGGCGGGCGGCGACGGAGAACAGCGCCTCGCGCGACCAGTGGGCCAACAGCCACTCGGAGCGGCCGAAAGGCGAGGCCAGGAGGTCGGCGAGCGCCTCCGAGAGCCGCGTGCCCGGCCGCTCGGCCAGCCAGGCGCGGGCGGCGCGCAGGGAGGCGAGCGTGATGGTCTCGTGGTAGCCGGACGTGTCGCTGTTCTCGACGCCGGTGGCGGCGTTGTAGGCGCGGATCAGGCCCGGCATCTGCGCCTCCGCATCGACGCCGGGGCGGGTCAGCAGCCAGAGCGCGGCGGCGAAGTGGGCGGCGTGCGTCCATTCCGGCTTCGGCAGGCTGCGGTCGGCGACGCCCAGGCCGATGCGCTCGATGTCGGCGTCGGAAAGGTGGGGCGGCATAGGGAGCTCCTTGACGTGGGGGCTCGGCGGGCGTCGGCAAAAACCCCGCCGAGGCGGGGTTTGCGAGGACTGTTCGAGGGGGTCTGGACCGCTAGGCCAGGGCTCCGGAACAGGCGCGCGCAGACACCGCCAGGTGATGGCGTTGCTGCTGGATGGCCTGTTTGCGGCTGGCGCGGGTCATGGCGGGGCTTGTAGCGCATGGGCCGGGCGGCGGAAACCATGACCTTTCAGGGCGGCTTAAGGCCGTCGCGGCACAGTCGAGGGATGACTCTCTCGCGCCTGCGCCTGCTGGGCAGCTTCCTCGTCGCGGCGGCGCTGGCCGTGGTGGCGGCGCTCGCCATGGGCGGCGGGTCGGCGATCGGGGCCTATGTGGGGTCTGGCCTGTTGTGCTGCACGCTGCCGCTGGCGGCGCTCAGCCTCTGGCGGGCGCTGCAACGACCGCGGGGCGTCGGCTATGAGCTGGGGCCAGCCGCGCCGGTCGTGCAAATGCTGCACCTGGGAACCTGGGCCGGGATCGCCACGGGCTCGGCGATCTGGACGCTGGCGGCGGTGAACCTGGACTTCGACGCCAAGGCCGGGTTCTGGGCGATGGGGCCGCTGGGCGTGGCGGTCGGCGGCTTCATGGCGGCGATGATGCTGTGGTCGTGGGCCCACCCCTTCCCCACGGTGCGGGCGGACACGACGGGGATCAGCGTCGGCGGCGGGCTGGTCATGCCCTGGCGCGACCTGCGCGGCGTCAGGTTCCGGCGCTCGGCGACCGGCTTCTCGCACGTGGAGATCGCCCTTCGGAGCGGCGAGACCTTGCGGCCCAAGGTTCCGCTCACCGTCGGGATCGAGGACCTGGAAGGCTTCTTCGGCGTGGTCGGCCGGCATCTGCCGCCGTCAGAGACGCCCCATCTCGCGCA
Source organism: Phenylobacterium sp. (assembly GCF_004297125.1). GTDB lineage: Bacteria > Pseudomonadota > Alphaproteobacteria > Caulobacterales > Caulobacteraceae > Phenylobacterium. The sequence goes on from NZ_SCVD01000025.1 coordinate 72,344, forward strand.
GGCGCTCCAGTAGCCAGACCCGCGCCGGCGGCAGCGGCCGGTTCAGCGGATTGAAGATGAAGGCCTCCAGGAAGTGGCCGGTGATGTCGAGGCCCGCGCCCACGTCGCCGGGCATGAGGCGGCCCTGGGCCGACAGCATGAAGGGCGGCAGGGCCAGCAGGCGGTCCTTGTAGGGCTCGCCGGCGTCGCGGGAGACCGCGCGGCCGGTGCGCGGGCTGACGTAGATCAGGTCGTCGGTGGAGCCGGTCGCGGCGCACTTGGACAGGTCCAGGCCGAAGCCCAGGTCCTGCAGCAGGCCGGCCTCGAAGCGGACGAAGACCGCGGGCCAGATGTCGGGGATGGCGAAGGCGGCCGCCAGGGCCTCGAAGGCCAGGTAGGCGCCCGGATGCGGCTCGCGCTCGGGCAAGGCGCCGGCGGCGACGGCGGCCGCCGCGGCGATCCCGGCCAGCGCCAGGGCGTCGTCGAACAGCGCCGAGGGGCCCTCGCCCACCGGCTCCAGCATCGCCGAGCCCAGCTGCTCTGAGACGCGGGCGCGGTAGCGCACCAGCACCTGGGCGCCGGGCTGCAGGAACGGCTTCATCTTGCGCGACGCCCCGCCGGCCACGTGAGCGGCGTAGCGGCCGTGCCGCGCGGTCAGCAGCTCGACGATCGCGCCGGCCTCGCCGTGGGCGCGGGCCGCCAGGACGAAGGCGTCGTCCTCAAACTCCACGGGGGAATTCCATCAGGGCGCCGGCGCGTTGACGGCGCGCTCGATGATCGGCCGCCAGGCGGGTTCGACCGGCAGGCCGAAGGTCTCGCGCAGCACCCGCTCGACCCCGTCGGCGTCCAGGATCTCCCGGGTCGGCTCGCCGCCCAGCGGCCGGGTGGTGAAGCGGTTGAACAGCAGGCCGTAGCGGGCCTCAGGCGTGGTGAGCGCGCAGAGCAGGTTGGCCCGGAAGTGGCTGGTCGGATGGGTGGAGGTGAACCAGTTGGCCATCTCGTAGTCGCGCGGCACGCAGGGGCTCAGCGAGACGTCGTAGGCCGGGACCCAGCCCATCTCGCGACGGACCTCCAGCGAGACGCCGCCTTCGATGGGCAGCAGGCGGTAGCTGTCGTGGTCGGTGACCTGGACCTCGCCGGGGGCGAACCGCAGGGGCGCGGTGAGCACACAGCCGCCGAAGCCCACGTCGACGAACCAGTCCTGGCCCTCGGCGCCGACCTTGAGGACGTGATGGGTGCGCGGCTGGGCCGGCGTTCCGGACGGGGCGTTCCAGCGCACGCGGGCGGCGTAGCCCTCGACCTCGAAGCCGAGGGTGGTGAGGACGCGGGTGAAGAGGCTGTTGTGCTCGAAGCAATACCCACCCCTGCGACCGTGGATCAGCTTGGCGTCGACGGCGGTGGGCGAGATGTCGATCCCGCGGTCCAGCAGGCAGTCGATGGCCTCGAACGGTATCGCGGCGGGGTGCAGGGCGTGCAGCGCCCGGAGCGTGGCCAGGCTGGCGTCGCGGGGGCCCGTGTAGCCGATGCGGGCGAAATAGGCGTCGAGGTCCATCGCATCCATCTAGGGCGTCAGCACGGCTTCGCGAAGACCTTCGCTCCTCCCTCGTCGCAGACGGGGGAGGTGGATCGGCGCGGAACGCGGCGAGACGGAGGGGGCGCAAAGCCCCCGGCGCGGTGACTGGGGCTTTGCGCCCCCTCCACCGCTTCGCGGTCCCCCTCCCCCGCGCTCTGCGGCGCGGGGGAGGAGCGAGCCGTTAGGCTTCGAAATCCAGGCCCACGTCGCCGTAGAATTCGCGCTTGTCGGCCCATTTCTCGTCGACGGTGACGTGCAGGAACAGGTGGACGGGGCGGTCCAGGAGTTCGGTGAGTTCCTCGCGGGACTTCTGGCCGATCCACTTCAGGGTCTGGCCGCCCTTGCCCAGGATGATCGGGCGCTGGCTCTCGCGCTCGACGTAGATGGTCTGCTCGATGCGGACGCCGCCGTCCTTGCGTTCCTGGAAGGCCGTGGTCTCGACGGCCGCCGAATAGGGCAGCTCCTCGTGGACGCGCAGGTAGAGTTTCTCGCGGGTGATCTCGGCCGCCAGCAGGCGGGCCGGCAGGTCGGCGGTCTGGTCCGCCGGATAGAGCCAGGGGCCTTCCGGCATGAGCTCGGCGAGGCGGGCCTTGAGGTCGTCGACGCCCGAGCCGTCGGCGGCGGAGATCATGAAGACCTCGGAATAGACGCCGGTCTCGAACAGCCGCTGCGACAGGGCGAGCAGGGTGTCGCGCCGCATGCCGTCGATCTTGTTGAGCGCCAGGATCGCCTTCTTGCCCGAGGCCTTCAGGCCCGCGACGATGGACTCGACGTCGACGGCGGCCTTGCGGTCGGCGGGCTTGCCCTCCTTGGTGGGGGCGGCCAGCTCGGCGACGGAGTCCACCAGGTGGACGATGGCGTCGGCGTCGTCGGCCCCGCCCCAGGCGGCGCGGACCATGGCGCGGTCCAGCTTGCGGCGCGGCTGGAAGATCCCGGGGGTGTCGACCAGCACGATCTGGGCCTCGCCTTCGATGGCGACGCCGCGCACCGGGAAGCGGGTGGTCTGCACCTTTTGCGTCACGATGGAGACCTTGGCCCCGACGAGACGGTTGGTCAGGGTCGACTTGCCCGCGTTGGGGGCGCCGATGATGGCCGCGAAGCCGGCATGGGTTTGTGGTTCGGAAGGGGGGGTCATTGGTCGGCCTCGGCCTCGGATTCCACGCCCTCGCGCTTGAGCAGCATGGTCTGGGCCGCGGACTTCTCCGCCGCCTGGCGGGAACCGCCTTCGCCCCGCTCGGGCTCGAAGCCCTGGATGCGGACCTCGACGGTGAAGGCCGGGGCGTGGGCGGGACCCGTGCGGTTCACCACCTCGTAGGCCGGCAGCGGCAGGCCCAGGCCCTGGGCCCATTCCTGGAGCTGGGTCTTGGGATCCTTGGAGCGCGGGGCGTCCAGGTGCTGGAACTCCTCGGCCCAGAATTTCTCGAAGAAGGCCTTGGCCGTCTCCAGCCCGCCGTCGATGTAGAGGGCCGCGATCAGGGCCTCGCAGGCGTCGCCCAGCACGGCGTCGGACTTGCGGGCGCCCACCTTGGTGGCGCTGGCCGAGAGGCGGAGCGCCTGCGGCAGGCCGGCGCGCTCCGCGGCGCGGGCGCAGGCATGGTAGTTCACCAGGCTGGCGAGGCGGCGCGACATCTCCCCTTCCCGGCTGTCCGGGTCGAGGGCCATCAGCCGTTCGGCGGCGCAGAGGTTCAGCACCCGGTCGCCCAGGAATTCCAGCCGCTCATTGTGGCGCACCTCGCGCGCGCCGTCGCCGACGCTGGCGTGGGTCAGCGCGCGTTCCAGGAGGTCGCGGTCGACGAAGATATGGCCAATGCGGCTCTCGAGGTCTTCGACGGCCGCGGCTCGCGCGTTCATTTGAGGACTTTGAAGAACCGGCTGGGACGGGCGTCGAGCACCCAGGTCCAGGGCTTGAAGATCGAGGCCTCGGGCTTCCACGACAAGAGGATGATCTGCGCCTTGCCGACCAGGTTCTCGGCCGGGACGTAGCCCACGCCGCCGATCGCCGGGTTCACGCGGCTGTCCGAGGAGTTGTCGCGGTTGTCGCCCATCATGAAGTAGTGGCCTTCGGGGACGACGAAGACGTCGGTGTTGTCGAGCTCGCCGTCCGTGCCGAAGTCCTGGGTGGCGAAGCGCCTGCCGGTGGGCAGGGTCTCCTCGAAGCGGGCCACGTCGCGGACATAACCGCCGCCCACGTCCTCGCGGACCGGCGACAGGGCCTGGCGGGGCACCAGCTTGTCGTTCACCCACAGGAGACCGTTCTTCATCTGGATGCGGTCGCCCGGCAGGCCGATGACGCGCTTGACGTAGTCGGTGCGGTTGTCGCTGGGCAGCTTGAAGACGACGATGTCGCCGCGCTGGGCCTGCTTCTCGAGGATGCGGCCCTTGAACAGCGGCGGGCTGAACGGGATCGAGTGGTGCGAGTACCCGTAGCTGAACTTCGAGACGATGATGTAGTCGCCCTCGTAGAGGTTCGGCTCCATCGACGCAGACGGGATCGTGAAGGGCTGGAAGAAGATCACGCGAAGGACCAGCGCGATCAGCAGCGCGTAGAAGACGGTCTTGAAGATCTCGACCAGCTCGTTCACCGCGCCGGATTTTTCAGGCGTCTTCACGCTCTGCACGTTCTGGCTCATTCGTCGTCCCTGGGCGCCTCGGTGACCCGAAGCGGTTGCCCTAGAGCATTTTGGGACGGGACGGAACGTCCCGAGCCGAAATGCTCCAGATTCAAAGGTCGCGGGCGCGGAATCTTCCGCGCCCACAGCGCTCCCTAGCCCATGAGCAAGTTCCGCGCCCGTGAACAATGTGAGAGGCGGCGATCGGTCGCCGCAATATTCGTCATCCCACGGTCGCGCAGCGATCCGGGGGACCCAAGCAGACGCGCCGCATGCGGAGAGCCACCTTGGGTCCCCCGGTCCAGCCCGCGGCTGGCCGTGGGATGACGAGCGTTCAAGGCTGAGCCCAAACCGCTGATCAAGGGCCAGTCGCCGCGAATTGGACCGGTGACAGTCCCGCTTGCCGGCCTATGTAGGGGCCATGACCCGCGACGCCCTGCCCCCGCTGCATCTCCTGCTGGCCCTGGTGGTGGTGGCCGTTTGGGGGACCAATTTCGTGGTCATCAAATGGGGGCTGGCCGACTTCCCGCCCCTGACCTTCGCGGCGCTCAGGTTCACCTTCGCGGTGCTGCCGGCGATCTTCTTCCTGAAGCGGCCCAAGGTGAGCTGGTGGAACCTGGCGGCCTATGGGGTGCTGATCGGGGTGGGCCAGTTCGGCGTGCTCTACATCGCCATGACCAACATGATCTCGCCGGGCCTGGCCAGCCTGGTGGTGCAGGTGCAGGCGTTCTTCACCATCGGCTTCGCCATGCTGATGGCCGGCGAGCGGGTGAAGCCGTTCCAGCTGGTCGCCCTGGGGCTGGCCGCCAGCGGGCTGGGATGGCTGATGATCCACACCAACGCCGAGGTGACGCCGCTGGGCCTGGGCCTGGTGGTGTTCGCGGCGCTGGCCTGGGCCGGCGGCAACACGGCGGCGCGGGCCGCCGGGTCGGTGAACATGCTGAGCTATGTGGTCTGGGCCAGCGTCTTCTCGGCCCCGCCGCTGTTCGTGCTGGCCTTGCTGTTCGAGGGGTGGCCGGCGGTCTCGCAGTCGATCGTCCAGGCCGACGCCGGCGCCTGGGCCGCGGTGCTGTGGCAGTCGGTGGGCAACACCATCTTCGGCTACACCTGCTGGGCGTGGCTGCTGGCGCGGCACCCGGCGGCGACCATCGCGCCGCTGTCGCTGCTGGTGCCGGTGTTCGGCATGGGCGCCTCGGCGATCCTGCTGCACGAGCCCCTGACCCACTGGAAACTGACCGCCGCCGTCCTGGTCCTGGGCGGCCTGGCCATCAACACCCTCTGGCCGCGGATCGCCCATCGCCGCGCCGCCGCCGTCTGAGGTCGTCCCGATGCCCGCCCGCGAGACCGTCGACGCCTTCGTGGCCCAGGTGCTGAGCGGCGCCCACGTGGAGGCGATCCGCGACTGGTACGCCGACGACGCCTCCATGCAGGAGAACCAGGACGCGCCGCGGATCGGCCGCGAGCTGCTGATGGCCGGCGAGGCCCAGATGCTGGCGATGCAGGCCTCGGTGACGACCGAGCTGCTGGCCCCGCCGGTGGTGGACGGCGACCGGGTGGCGATCCACTGGCGCTTCACCTTCGTCTCGAAGAAGGGACACGCGAACAGCTTCGAGGAGATCGCCTGGCAGACCTGGCGGGGCGACAAGGTCTGGCGAGAGGTGTTCTTCTACGACCCCGGCCAGACGCGGCGGCCCGCCCGCGCGCCGTGACCTTGTTCGCCAAGGCGGCGGCGGGGCGCTAGACCTTGGGGATGGACACCGACCTGCTGCTGAAACTGGGCGTCGCTCTGGGCGTGGGCCTGCTGATCGGCGCCGAGCGGGAGCGCCGCAAGCTGGCCAAGGCGGGCTCGGGCGCCGCGGGCATCCGCACCTTCACCGTCGCCTCCCTGGCCGGGGCGCTCAGCACGATCCTGGGCGGGGTGGCGATGCTGGCGGTGGCCACGGGCGTCGTGGGCGCGCTGGTGGCGCTGGGCTACTGGCGCACGCGCGGCGACCGCGACCCGGGCCTGACGACCGAGATCGCGCTGGTGGTCACGACGCTGATCGGCGCGCTGGCGGTGAGCCAGCCGCAGCTTGCCGCGATGGTCGGGGTGGGCGTGGCCATCCTGCTGGCCGGCCGCAACCGGTTGCACCACTTCGTCAGCGACGTGCTCACCGAGGAGGAACTGGAGGCGGCGCTGATCCTGGGCGCGGCCACGCTGGTCGTCCTGCCGCTGCTGCCGGACCGCGGGTTGGGGCCGTTCGAGGCGATCAATCCGCAGACCGTCTGGAAACTGGTGATCCTGGTCCTGGCGATCGGCGCGGCCGGGCACGTGGCGGTGCGGGCGCTGGGCGCGCGATTCGGCCTGGCGGTGGCCGGCCTGGCGTCCGGCTTCGTCTCCAGCACCGCCACCATCGGCACCATGGGCGCGCGGACGAAGGCCACGCCGGCGGTGATGTCGGCGGCGGTGGCGGGGGCCGTGCTGTCCTCCGTGGCGACGATCGTGCAGATGTCCCTGGTGATCGGGGCCACCAGCCTGCCGACGCTGCAGGCGATGACCCTGCCGCTGGCCTGCGCCGGGGCGGCCGCAGCGGCCTATGGGATCGCGTTCACGGTCATCGGATTTCGCCACACCTCGCCGGAGGAGGCCGATCCCGGCAAGGCGGTGAGCCTGGTCGCGGCCCTGACGTTCGGGGCGATCCTGGCCGCGGTCATGCTGGCCTCGGCCGCGCTACGGGCCTGGTTCGGCGAGGCCGGCTCGATCGCCGCGGCGGCGCTGGCGGGCCTGGCCGACGCGCACGCCGCCGGGATTTCGGTGGCCGCGATGGTGGCCTCGGGGGCGATGCCGCCGGAGGCCGCGGTGCTGCCGATCCTGGCCGGCCTCTCGACCAATACGGCGAGCAAGATCGTGTTCGCGGTGACGGCGGGCGGGCGCGGCTTCGCCCTGCGGGTGGTCCCGGGCCTGCTGCTGGTGGTCGCCGCCGCCTGGCTGGGCGCGATCCCGGCGCTGCTGCCGGCTATTTGATCTTGATAGTGGCCGTGCCCTGCGGGCCGGTGACCTCGAAGCTGTCGCCCGACTTCTTACCCTTGGGATATTCCACGCACTGCTCGGTGGGTTCGAAGTTGGACGTCGTGCACAGCTTGTCGCCGTCGATGCGCCATGTGCCGGTGACCTGACCGTCCATGGCGGTGAACTTGCCATCGGCCGTGTACTTCACGTCGATGTCCATCCCCTGGACGCTGAGGATGCTACCGTTGGTCGTGAGCTCCTGGAGTGTGTCGGCGGCGGCGGGCGTGGCGAGGGCAAGGATGGCGGCGGCGGTGAGCAGGCGGCGCATGACGTTTCCCCGTTTTGTCTCGTCGAGGGCAGCGTAAGCCTACAGCGGCAGAGCCTCAATGATCACGAAGGCCTGGGCGTAGGGGTGGTCGTCGGTGAGGGTGAGGTGGATGACCGCCTTCATGCCCGGCGGCGTCATCTCCTTCAGCCGCTCGGCCGCGCCGCCGGTCAGGGCCATGGTGGGCTGGCCCGAGCGCATGTTGACCACCCCCATGTCGCGCCAGAAGACGCCGCGGCGCATCCCGGTGCCCAGGGCCTTGGCGCAGGCCTCCTTGGCGGCGAAGCGCTTGGCGTAGCTGGCGGCGGCGTCGGCCTTGCGGTCGGAGCGCGTACGTTCCAGCTCGGTGAAGACGCGTTCCCGGAACCGGTCGCCGAAGCGCTCGAGGCTGTTCTGGATGCGGCGGATGTCGGAGAGGTCGGAACCCAGGCCCAGGATCATGCGGCCTGGCTCGCGCGGGCTTCGTCCATCAGCGCCCGCATCCGCTGGATGGCGGGGCCGAGGCCGATGAAGATGGCCTCGCCAATCAGGAAGTGGCCGATATTGAGCTCCATCAGCTCGGGGATCGCGGCGATGGGCTTCACCGTCTCGTAGTCGATGCCGTGGCCGGCGTGGACCTCCAGGCCCAGGCGGTGGGCCTCGGCGGTGGCGGCCTTGAGGTTGGCCAGCAGGGCCTCGGCCTGGGGCCGGCGCTCGCGCACCGCCTCGCAGTAGGCGCCGGTGTGCAGTTCCACCACCTGGGCGCCGACGGCCTTGGCGGCGCTCACCTGGGCCAGGTCGGCGTCGATGAAGGCCGAGACGCGGATTCCCGCTTGAACGAGCCGTCGCACCACGGGGGCGATGGCGTTGTGCCCCTTCACGACGTCGAGGCCGCCCTCGGTGGTCACCTCTTCCCGGCGCTCGGGCACCAGGCAGGCGGCGTGGGGGCGGTGGGCGAGCGCGATGGCCTCCATCTCCGGGGTCACGGCGCACTCGAAGTTGAGCGGGCGGCCCCGGCGGCGGCAGATCGCGGCCAGGGCGTCGATGTCGGCGTCGGAGATGTGCCGACGATCCTCGCGCAGGTGGGCGGTGATGCCGTCGGCGCCGGCGGCCAGGGCCATCTCGGCGGCCCGCACGGGGTCGGGATACCCCTCCCCCCGGGCGTTCCGGACGGTGGCGACGTGGTCGATGTTAACGCCCAGGCGAAGCCGGCTCATCCGTGGAGCCTCCGGCTGCCGGGGTCCTCGGTGGGGATGGCGGCCAGTTCCGGCGGAAGCTGGTCGGCGGGATAGGCCGGCACGTCCAGGCGGGCCAGGGCCACGAACGGCGCGCCGGGGTCGGCGCGGCCGCCGGAGCGGTCGACCAGGCAGGCGGCCACGACGACGTTTCCGCCGGCCTTGCGGATGGCGTCGACGCATTCGCGCGACGACAGGCCCGTGGAGACGATGTCCTCGACCATGGCGATGCGGGCGCCCGGCGGGATGGAGAACGCCCGGCGGAGCTTGAATTCGCCATCTTCGCGCTCGACGTAGATGGACGGAACGCCCAGCCAGCGGGCGGTTTCATATCCGGGGATGATCCCGCCCACCGCCGGGGAGACGCAGAGATCCACCTCGCCCACCGTGTCCCGGATCTTGGCCGCCAGCGCCTTGCACAGGCGCTCGGTCCGCTCAGGATATTGAAAGACCAGATTTTTCTGGAGGAAGATCGGCGAGTGCAGGCCGGAAGACAGGATGAAGTGGCCTTCGCGGAGCGCGCCGGCGCCGCGGAACTCGTCGAGGACAGCTTCGGTATTCATGTGCGTTCGCTTCTCGGCAACAAGTCGGTGGGAGAATGCACGCTGATACCTCCGATGCCGCAGGCCGCCAACCAAGGCTCTCCAGACCACCTATGGACGCAAGATCTATGGCCACCGAGCGGCGCCCCGCCGCCGCCAGCGCCGGCCCATTGCCGGACGGCGATGGCGCGCCGGGCCGGACGGTGATGGCCGAAGCCCCCGAAATCCGCGACCGCCGGATCTTTCCCCCGGAATTCCCGGAGGGCCTGAAGCCGCGCCTGCGCCTGTTCCTCAGCGTCGACCTGGTGGGCTCGACCCCCTACAAGCAGACGCGCCACATGTGGCGGCCGGAAATCGTCAATTTTTACCGTAACTTCGACTATATTCTTCAGAGGCAGTATCGCGAGTTCTCGGGCGGCCTGGACGACGGCCTGCCGGCGCCGGAGTTCTGGAAGAGCAACGGCGACGAGCTGCTCTACGTCTGCGAGCTGCAGAGCCTGAGCCACGCGCATGCCCTGATGCACGTGTGGCTGGCGACCCTGAACGAGTACCGCGGCGCCCGCGACGAGGCCTCCAAGCATCTCGACGTCAAGTCCACGGCCTGGATCGGGCTGTTCCCGGTGCCCAACGCCGAGATCTTCTTCCGGCGCGGGACGGCGTGGTCCGACGTGCAGGATCCGGTGCTGGGCCAGGCGGAGATCCGCGAGGAATTCTACGCAAACCCCGCAAATCCCTCGATTACCCGTGAGTTCGTGGGGCCGTCGATCGACACCGGCTTCCGGCTGACCTCCTGGGCCAGCCCCAACCGGCTGATCGTCTCGGTGGACCTGGCCTTCCTGCTGACCGGCGCCTACACGCGCAAGGTGGGGCCGCTGCGCCTGCACCTGTCGGGCAAGGACAAGCTGAAGGGCGTGATCGACAACCAGCCCTACCCCACCCTGTGGATTCCGGTCGGCCGCTCGCGGATCGACCCCGAGGACCGGCGGCTGGGCGAGGTGTCCACCGACCGTTCGACGATCCGCTCGTACTGCGAGGCGATCATCGAGCAGAACTACAAGTCGATCACCCCGCTCTACCTGGCCGGCGCGCACCACGAGGATTTCGACTGGGTGCCGCCCTACATCCTGACCGGCATCATGCGCCACTGGGCCGAGGAGAAGCGCCACCGCGAGGAAATCACCGGGGTGGTCCTGATCGACGACTAGCGGGCTTCGCCCTTGGTCCGCTCGACCTCTTCGACGCTGGGGTTGGCGCGCAGGGCGGCGGAGATGTGGGTGAGGTGGCGGGCGTCCTGGACGTCGACGTCGATGTCGACATCGAAGAAGTCCGACTGCCGGTGGTGCATCCGCAGGTTCACGATATTGCCGCCGGCCTCGCCGATGATCGTGCAGACTTGGCCCAGTACGCCGGGGGCGTTCTTGATGGTGGCGGTGAGGCGGGCGCGGGCGATGGCGTTGCGCTCGGCCTCGGGCGTCCACTGCAGGTCGCGCCAGAGCTCCTCGCGGTCCTCGTACTCGGCCAGCTTCTCGCAGTCGATGGTGTGGACGGTCAGGCCGCGGCCATCGGCCTCCAGGATGCCGACGATGCGGTCGCCGGGCACCGGCGAGCAGCACGGGCCGAAGTGGATGGTGACGCCCGGGGTCAGGCCGCCGCCGCGGACGTAGAGCCGGGCGGTCTTGCCTTCCTGGATGTGCCGGCGCGCGGTGGCGGCCTCGCGCTCGGCGGCCTTGAGGCCCGGGAACACCGCCTCCAGCACCTGCGAGGGCGTGGCGCGGCCGCGGCCCACGGCGTCGAACAGCTCGTCCTCGCTGGCGACGGCGAAGCGGTCCAGGGCGGGGCGAAGGGAAACGTCCTTGCGGCTCTTGCCCGCCGCCTCGAAGGCCTGGTCGACGGTGGCGCGGCCCAGGCGCAGGAACTCTTCCCGCTCGGTCTGGCGGATGTGGCGGCGGATGGCGGAGCGGGCGCGGCCGGTGACGGTGAGCGAGCGCCAGTCCGGCGGCACGACGGGCTTTCCGCCGCGGATCACCTCGACCACGTCGCCGTTGGTGAGGGCGGTGCGCAGGGGCTTCAGTTCGCCGTTGATCTTGGCGCCGACGGTGGTGTCGCCCAGGTCGGTGTGCAGGGCGTAGGCGAAGTCCAGCGGCATGGCCCCGCGCGGCAGGCTGACCAGCTGGCCCTTGGGCGTGAAGACGAACACTTGGTCGAGGTACATCTCGAGCTTGGCGTGCTCGACCAGCTCCTCGGCGTCGCCGCCGTGCTCCAGCACCTGGACCAGGTGGCGCAGGTTGACCAGCGGATCGCGCCCGCCGGCGGCCCTCTGGTGCTCGGCGTCGAAGCCGTAGGACTTGTTCTTGTAGTTCCAGTGGGCGGCCACGCCCTCTTCCGCCACCAGGTCCATGGCTTCGGTGCGGATCTGCATCTCGATGCGCATGCCCTTGTAGCCGACCACGGTCGTGTGGATTGAGCGGTAGTTGTTCCGCTTGGGCGTGGAGATGTAGTCCTTGAACCGCTCGGGCACGCTGGGCCACGCGCGATGGATGACCCCCAAGGCGCGGTAGCAGTCCTCCTCGGTGTCGACGATCACCCGGAAGGCGTAGATGTCCGAGAGCTGGGAGAAGCCGATCGACTTGCGCTGCAGCTTCCGCCAGATCGAGAAGGCGTGCTTCTCGCGGCCGAAGACGCGGGCGGGGATGCCGCCATTCTCGAGGCGGTTGGCGATTTCCTGGCTGACGGCGGAGACGGCCCCGCCCTGCTCCTGCCGCAGCACCTCCAGGCGGCGCAGGATGGCGTTGCGGCCCACCGGGTTCAGGTGGGCGAAGGCCAGTTCCTCCAGCTCCTCGCAGATGCGGTGGACACCGATGGAGCGGGCGAGCGGGGCGTAGATGTCCAGGGTCTCGCGGGCGATGCGCTCGCGCTTGGCGGCCTGCTTGATGAAGTGCAGCGTCCGCATGTTGTGCAGCCGGTCGGCCAGCTTCACCAGGAGGACGCGGACGTCCTTGGAGATCGCCAGGATGAACTTCCGCAGGTTCTCGGCCTGGCGGAGGTGTTCCTGCGAGAGTTCAAGCTTGGAGAGCTTGGTGACGCCCTCGACCAGTTCGGCGACCTCGGCCCCGAACAGCTCCTCGATCTTCTCGCGGGTGGCGTCGGTATCCTCGATGACGTCGTGCAGCAGCGCCGTGACGATGGTCTCGGTGTCGAGCCGGTAGTCGGTGAGGATGCCCGCCACCTCGATCGGGTGGGCGAAATAGGGGTCGCCGGAGGCCCGCTTCTGCGAGCCGTGCTGGCGCATCGCGTAGACATAGGCGCGATTGAGCATCGCCTCGTCGGCGGACGGGTCGTACGAGCGGACCTTCTCGATCAGCTCGAACTGGCGAAGCATCTTGGGCCGCGGCGTACCGGCCACGGCCTGCATAGGCGGCGCTTCGGGCAACAGGGTGTCGGGAGGCGGGACGGCGGTTGCGGTCGCCGCCTCTCTAGTGAGGGGTTCTGCGCCTTCTGGGCTCAGTACCGCTCCTCCTGGCCGCCGTCACGGTCGCTCTGCAGGGCGCGGACCAGTTCCAGCTCGCTCATCTGCATGTGGGTCGGATCGGCCAGCAGGGCGAGGGTCTCGGCCTCTTCCTCGGCTTCCGAGCGCTCGTCGACCCGCTGCAGCGAGGCGATCAGGGCTTCGCGGAGCTCCTCGGCGTCGACCACGTCGTCGGCGATCTCGCGCAGGGCCACGACCGGGTTCTTGTCGTTGTCGCGGTCGACCATGATCGGCGCGCCGGCCGAAACGGCGCGGGCGCGATGGGCGGACAGCAACACGAGGTTGAAGCGGTTCGGCACCTTTTGGATGCAGTCTTCGACGGTGACGCGGGCCATGGAGTCTCTCAGCTGGGATAGAACCGGCGAAAATAGAGGTTCGGCGGCCATTGTGCAACGCCGCATAGGTCGCAGGGCGTGACCAACTCCCCCTTTGGGGTCGCGCCTACGTACCCAAGCCCAGCCGCTTCGCTCTGTCGGAGGCCTCCTCCGTGAAGGCGTCGCCGAGCTCAGAGTGTTCGTAGACCTGGCGGATTTCCAGTTCGACGTTGGCCTCGCCACAGACGGCGGGCCAGCGCTTCGCCCATTCCAGGACCTGCTCGAAGGACTCCGCCTCGACCATCGTGAAGCCCGCGATCAGCTCCTTGGTCTCGGCGAAGGGGCCGTCGGTGACGAGGGGCTTGCCGTTGTTGAACTTCACCCGTGCGCCCTTGGCGCTGGGGTGCAGGCCGTCGCCCGCCAGGATCTTCAGATGGCGGCCCATCTCCTCATGGTAGTCGATCATCGCGTCGACCAGTTCCTGGGTCGCCTCGACACCCGCCTCGGTGTCGGCGTCGGCTTTGCGGATAATCATGAAGCGCATGGGGTCCCCTTCTTCTTACGTGCGGCCTGAGGACGGGCGACGGCGCCCCAACCCGACATTTTCACGCGGCCGGCGTCGCATCCTTTCCGATGGTGGCTTTGGCGGCCAGCGCCGCAGCGGTCTCGCCAAGGGCCGGATGGACCCAGTCGGGCGCGATCTCGGCCAGCGGGCCCATGACGAACAGGCGCTTGTGGGCGCGGGGGTGCGGCAGGGTGAGGTCAGGATGGTGCAGCACCTGGCGGCCGTGGGCGATCAGGTCGAGATCGAGGGTGCGCGGCGCGTTGCGGCCCGCCCGCTCCCGGCCCAACTCCGCCTCCAGGCCAAGCAGCGAGGCGAGCACCTCGTGCGGCCCGCCCTGCGCCTCGACAAGCGCGACGCCGTTGCGGTACTCAGGGCCCATTGGGTCGGGCCAGGCGGCCGAGCGCCACCAGGACGACCGCTTCAGGATTTTCAAGCCGACCGCCGGGAACCGGGTCAGCGCCGCCTCCAGCAGAGCCTCGGACGAGCCATAGCCGCCCGCCAGATTGCTGCCCAGGGCGACGACCACCGCTCCATTCAGGTCCCCAACGCTATCTGGGATTTTCGAGCTGATGACGTTCTACCCCACGGACCGGCTGGCGTTGTTCATCGACGGGGCGAACCTCTATTCCGCCGCCAAGAACCTCGGCTTCGACATCGACTACCGCAAGCTGCTGGAGGAGTTCCGCAAGCGCAGCGTGCTGGTGCGGGCCTACTACTACACGGCCCTGGTGGAGAATGAGGAGTACTCGCCGATCCGGCCGCTGGTGGATTGGCTGGACTACAACGGCTATCGCCTCGTGACCAAGTCGGCGCGGGAATACACCGACAGCAGCGGTCGCAAGCGGTTCCGCGGCGACATGGACGTCGAGATCGCGGTCGACATGATGGAAATGGCCGAGCACGCCGACCACATGGTGCTGTTCTCGGGCGACGGCGACTTCCGCAAGCTGGTCGAGGCCGTCCAGCGGCGGGGCAGCCGGGTCACCGTGGTCTCCACCGTGAAGTCGCAGCCGCCGATGGTCAGCGACGACCTGCGCCGGCAGGCGGACAACTTCGTCGACCTGCAGGACCTGGCCGACATGATCGGGCGGCCGGCGCGGCTGCCGAAGTTCCTCTCGGAGAGCCGGGCGCAGCACGCGGAACGCGACACCGATGCCGACGCCTGAGGTCGTGGCGCCGGAAGCGCCGCGCGACTGCCCGCTCTGTCCCCGGCTGGTGGCCTATCGGGAAGCCAACAAGATCTCCGTGCCCGGCGGCTTCAACGGCGCCGTGGCCTCGTTCGGCGACGAGGACGCCCGGCTGTGCGTGGTGGGCCTGGCGCCCGGCCGCATGGGCGCCAATCGGACCGGGCGGCCGTTCACGGGCGATGGCGCGGGCTGGATGCTGTACGAGACGCTGCTGAAGACGGGGTTCGCCACCGGCGCCTACGAGGCGCGGCCGGACGACACGCTTCAGCTCCGGGACTGCATGATCACCAACGCGGTGCGCTGCGCCCCGCCCGGCAACAAGCCGGAGACCCTCGAGGAGGCGACCTGCCGGCCGTTCCTGAGCGCGCGGCTGGCCGCCCTGCCCCGCCTGAAGGTGATCGTGACCCTGGGCGACGTCTCGCGGCGCAATGTGCTGAGGGCGCTGGGGCTGAAGGCCTCGGCGGGCATCGCGGGCCACGGGACCGAGTTCCCGGCCGGGCCGTACGTCGTGCTGAACAGCTACCACTGCTCCCGCCTCAACACGAACACCGGGCGGCTGACGGCGGAGATGTTCGAGGCGGTGTTCCGAAGGGCGCGGGAGTTGGTGGGCGCCTAGAAAGCTTGATTGTTCTTGTTTTGTTCCATATGCTGCGTGAATGACAAACTCGCGCAACGCCTACCCCTCCAATCCTGGCTATGAGAACGAACCGTCGAACTGGGCGAAGCGACAACCTCTCGATGGCGCGTTCGATGTGGCCGGGACCGCAGGCTGGCTAGCCCGCCGCTCCATGCAGGTGAACCCGCAGATTGAGCGAAACTTCCGATCCACGATCCGGGGGATGTTCGGCTCAACCTTCACCGAGGATGAGATAACGAAGCTACAAGATCGCGCCTTGGACGCGGCCGAGATGAAGGATTTGGAGGTGCTTCACGGTCTCGAGGCTGGTTCACCGCTCTCCGTCACACCGGCGCAGAAGGCGAGGATCGACAGGCTCGTGGGGAAGCTGGGGTCCGACGAACTTGGTCGAAAGGCGCGGGATTCATATGGAAAGGCCCTATCGGGTGGTCAGATCCGGACCCGTTGAAGGCGTGCCGCGCGGGGTGCTGGCGGTCCCGCTTGCCATCAGCTTTGCGCTGCTCTTGCCACAGCTGTTCGGATGGACCGACGGAGCGGTATGGCAGATGCTCGGCTGGTCCGTGCTGCTCTTTCCGCACGTCCTCGCGTTTCCGCTGAGCATGCTCCAAGTCGGTCCGTTGGGCGTGGCGCTTATCCTTGGCGTCACCGACCTTGGACTGGCGGCGCTTTGCTGGACGACCCAGCCGGCACGCCTGTCGTGGCGGCGACTTCTGGGGTTGGTTGGACTTTGGGCCCTGTTGTCCGCCCTGACGGCGTTTGGCGCGCCTTACCTCATGACGTGGGGCTGGGCCGTGTCCCACTAGATGGCTGCCACCATTGTCAGCAGCTCCGCCTTAGGGTCCGCCGCATGACACCAATCGACTTCAAGCCCATTGGGGGAAGCTGCCTCTGCGGAGGTGTGCGGTTCGAGCTCACAGGACAGCCGCTCAGCCTCAGCTATTGCCACTGTTCGCGCTGCCGCAAGCAGGCGGGCCTGTTCGCAGCCGTGCTGATGGTGCGGCGGGAGGATTTCCGGCTGCTGGCGGGCGCCGAGCACATCCGCCGCTACGAGCCTCCGGCGCCGTTCAAGCATGTGCGGGCGTTCTGCGGGACCTGCGGGTCGCCGCTGGGCGAGCCGTCGGAAGCCCACGAGGTTTTTCCGGTGGCGGCGTCGGCCCTGGACGGCGATCCCGGCGTGCGGCCGGCGCTGCACCAGAACCTGGCGGCCAAGCCCGACTGGCTTGCGCTTCCCGACGATGGGGTGAAGCGGATCGACGGAACCTATGGCGGATAGCGGACGCGGCTTGTAGCGTCGCGCCTCGCTCAAGCTCTCAGGATTCCCGCGTGCCCAAGACCCTGATCGCCGCCCTCCTCGCCACCGCGCTGGCCGCGCCGGCCCTTGCCGCGCCGCCGAAGGTGGATCCTGCCCTCCACGCCGAGGCGCTGGGCATCCTGAAGAAGAGCGTCAGCTATCGCACCGTCCAGGGCGGCGACCAGTTCGTGCCCTATGCGGAGTACCTGAAGGGGGTGCTGACCGCTGCCGGCTACAAGCCGGAAGAGATCACCATCGAGCCGATGGCCGGCACGGCGTTCCTGATCGCGCGCTATCCGGGGACGGACCCGAAGAAGAAGCCGATCGTCATCTCCGGCCACATGGACGTGGTCGAGGCCGACCCAAAGGACTGGACCCGCGACCCGTTCACGGCGGTCGAGGAGAACGGCTATGTGTTCGGCCGCGGGTCGGTGGACAACAAGTTCGACGTCTCGATGATGGTCGCCACCCTGGCCAAGCTGCGCAAGAGCGGCTGGAAGCCCGGCCGCGACGTGGTGCTGGCGCTGTCCGGCGACGAAGAGACCACCATGAAGACCACCGCCGTCCTGGCCCAGCGGCTGAAGGGCGCGGAGATGGTGCTGAACATCGACGGCGGCGGCGGCAGCCTCAACGAGGACGGCACGCCCGTCTCGTTCGGCGTCCAGGGCGCGGAGAAGACCTACGCCGACTTCCACCTGACCGTGACCGACCCGGGCGGCCACTCCAGCCGGCCGACGCCGACCAACGCGATCTACCGGCTGGCCAAGGCGATCGACAAGCTCGAGGCCTATCAATGGCCGACCATGAGCAACGAGATCAGCCGCGGCGCGCTGGCCGCGGCGGCGAAGAACACCGCCGGTCCCGTGGGCCAGGCGCTGGCGAAGTTCGCGGCGGACCCGACCGACAAGGCGGCGATCGCGACGATCCGGGCCGACTACACCTGGAGCCCGGCGCTGCACACCACCTGCGTCGCCACCATGCTGAGCGGCGGCCATGCGCCCAACGCCCTGCCCCAGAAGGCCGAGGCGACGGTGAACTGCCGGATCTTCCCCGGCACCTCGTCGGCCAGCGTCGAGAAGACCCTGGCCGAGGTGGTGGCCGACCCCACCGTGAAGGTGACCCGCCTGGATGACGGCTCCATCGACAGCCCGGCCTCGCCGCTGCGGCCGGACGTGATGGCCGCGGTGACCAAGGCGGTCCACGCCCGCTTCCCCGGCCTTGCCATCGTGCCCAGCCAAGCGTCCGGGGCGACGGACAGCATGTATTTCCGGGCGGCCGGCGTGCCCAGCTATGGCGTCTCGGGCCTGTTCATGAAGGACTCGGACGAGTTCAGCCACGGCCTGAACGAGCGCGCGCCGGTCAGCGCCATCGACGGGGACCTGGCGCACTACGACTCGATCCTGCGCGACCTGGCGAAGTAGCGCCATGGCTTCCCGCACGTTTGAAGAGATCAAGGCGGCTTACAGCGGCGAGCCCGACGCGGGGACGCTCGACAGCCCCGCCGCGAGAAACGGCGACGGCGACACGCTGCTGCACCTGGCGGCGCTGCGGGGAAGCGAAGCCGACGTAGCGGACCTGGTCGCCCTCGGCGCGGTGGTCAACGCCCGCGGGGAGTTCGGGATGACGGCGCTGCACCATGCGGCGATCGCGGGTCACATCGCCGTCGCGGAGCGCTTGCTGGCGCTCGGGGCGGACCGTTCGGCGCCCGACGATTCTGGCCAGACCCCGGCGAAACTGGCCGCGCTCGGATCGCACACGGAGTTGGCGGCGCTGCTGCATCCGACCCGGCGGCGAGGCGGAGGGCGCTGATCGACGCCGAATAACCGCTTCACTTCCGCCACGGCGCCGGGATCACCTTGTCTCGCAGAACATGCGATCTGGGAGGATCCGATGCACGACCTGATCATCCGCGGCGGGACTATCGTCGACGGCTCGGGCGGGACGCCCTTCGTGGGCGACGTGGCCATCGACGGCGACCGCATCGTCCAGGTGGGCGAGGTGTCGGGCTCGGCCAGGCGCGAGATCGACGCCACGGGGCGGATCGTGACGCCGGGCTGGGTGGACATCCACACCCACTACGACGGCCAGGCGACCTGGGACGAGGTGCTGGCGCCCTCCTCCTGGCACGGGGTGACCACGGCGATCATGGGCAACTGCGGCGTGGGCTTCGCCCCCGTGCGGCCGGACGCGCACAACTTCCTGATCGAGCTGATGGAGGGGGTGGAGGACATCCCCGGTTCGGCCCTGCACGAGGGCATCGACTGGAAGTGGGAGAGCTTCCCCGAGTACCTCGACGCGCTTGAGGCCAAGCCCCGCGCCATCGACGTCGGCACGCACGTGCCGCACGCGCCGGTCCGGGCCTATGTGCTGGGCGACCGCTGCAACACCGACTACCAGCCCAACGCCGCCGAGATCGCCGAGATGGCGAGGCTGGTGCGCGAGGGCGTCGAGGCCGGGGCGCTGGGCTTCTCGACCTCGCGGACCCTGCTGCACAAGGACCTCAAGGGCGTCCACATGCCGGGCACCTTCGCGGGCTCGGACGAGATGCTGGCCCTGGGCCTCAGCATGAAGGGCCTGCGCCACGGCGTGTTCGAGATGGTCTCCGACCACCTGGGCGACGACGACGAGTGGATGTGGGTCAAGGGCTTCGCCGAGCAGACCGGCCTGCCGGTGACCCTGGTGGCCACGTCCGCCCAGGCCTACGAAGGCGACAAGATGTACAACATCGCCGAGGAGTCCCGCGCCCAGGGCATGGACATCCGGCCGCAGATCGCCGGGCGGCCGACGGGCATCCTCCACGGCCTGACCTCCAACTTCCACGTCTTCCTGGCCAGCCCGACCTGGAAGGAAAAGCTCGCGGACCTGTCGGTGGACGAGAAGCTGGCGGCGATGAAGACGCCGGAGATCCGCGCGGCCCTGCTCTCCGAAGACAGCCCGCTCATCAAGGCGGCGGTGGGGGAAGGCGTGGCGGGCGATCTCGCCGTCGCGTTCGGCGGCAGCCTGCTGTGGCGGATCTTCCCGCTGGGCGAGCGGCCGGACTACGAGCCCGACCGGTCCGGCAGCGTGGCCGGCCTGGCCGAGGCGGCGGGCGTGTCGCCGCTGGCGATGATGTACGACCTCTTGCTGCGCGACGGCGGGCGCGAGCTGTTCTACCAGCCGCTGGGCGGCTACCAGACCTACAACTTCGACTTTTTCCGCAAGAACATGCAGCACCCCAACGTGCTGTTCGGCCTGTCGGACGGCGGCGCCCACTGCGGGGTGATCGCCGACGCCGGGATGCCGACGTTCATCCTCAGCTACTGGGCGCGCGACCGGGTGAAGGGCGACCAGTTCCCGCTGGAGTTCCTGGTGCGCAAGCTGACCAGCGACACGGCGCGGGCCTATGGGCTGAACGACCGGGGGCAGCTCAAGCCCGGCCTGCTGGCCGACGTGAACGTGATCGACTTCGACAAGCTGCGGCTGTTCCGGCCGGAGTCCATCCAGGACCTCCCGGCGGGCGGGCGCAGGCTGGTCCAGCGGGCCGAGGGCTATCGCTATACGGTCAAGTCGGGACAGGTGACCTTCGAGGACGGCCGGCACACCGGCGCCCTGCCCGGCGGCCTGGTGCGCGGCGGCCGCGAGGCGGTGATTCTGCCGATGGCCGCCGAATAGGCGCTCAGCGCGTCCAGTAGAGGTAGCGCCAGGCCTTCTCGAACCCCGCCTTGCGGTAGAGCGAGCGTGCGGGGTTGGCCTCCTCCACCTGGAGGAAGACGCGGTCGATCCCGCGCGCCTGGGTGGCGCGACCGAGGGCGGCCAGCACCGTGCTGGCCAGGCCGCGGCCGCGGCGCCGGGCGTCGGTTCGCATGCCGTGGATCCCAGCCCAGCCGTGGCCGAAGGTGACCGCGCCGACGGCGACGGTGCGGCCATCCTCGCGGGCGGCGCCATAGGCCGCGTCGGGCGAGCGGGTCAGGGCGGCGACGCGGCCGGCCCCGTCCTCAGGGTCGAAGCCTTCGCCCAGGAAGACCTGCCCCCAGGCCTCGTCGGGGGTCTCCATCAGGTCGGCGGGGCGGTCACGGAGGGCGGCCAGCCGGTCCACGTCGCCCACCTTCACGATCGTGGGCTTGGCGCCCACGTAGCCGCGGGCGGTCAGGGCGTCGCGCACGCCCTGCAGGCCCGGGACGTCGGCGACGCGGAACATGGGGGTGAGACCCGCGGTCCAGTACGCGGCCTCGACCTCGCTGAGCGCGGAGGCGTCCAGGTCGTGGCGCAGCGGGACCGCGCTCTTGGCGCGGCCGATCGGGCCGTCGTCCAGCGGGACCAGCCAGCCTGCGATCTCTTCGACCAGCGCCGGGGCGACGCCCTCGACCGTGGCCCGCTCCAGGCTCTCGACGTCGGCGGGGTTCAGCTCCGATCGCCCTTCATCAGGCGCGCCTTGTCGCGCTGCCAGTCGCGGGCCGCGGTGGTCTCGCGCTTGTCGTGGGTGTTCTTGCCCTTGGCGAGGGAGAGCTCGAGCTTGGCCAGGCCCTTGTCGTTCCAATAGAGCTTGGTCGGGATGATCGTGCGGCCTTCGCGCTGGACGGCGCCGATCAGCTTGTCGATCTCCTTGCGCTTCAGGAGCAGCTTCCGGTGCCTGCGCGGCTCGTGGTTGAAGTGCGGGCCGGCCTGGGCGTAGGGCGGGAAGTCGGCGTTGATCAGCACGATTTCCTTGCCCTCCACCGCCGCATAGCTCTCGGCGATGTTGGCGCGGCCGACGCGCAGGGACTTCACCTCGGACCCGGTGAGCGCGATGCCGGCCTCGAAGGTCTGCTCGAGGAAGTAGTCGAACCGGGCCCGCCGGTTCTCGGCGATCAGCTTGCCGGCCATCAGATCAGCCCGGCTTCCCGCATCCCGACGAGCACCTCGGCGCGGGCGGCCTCGGAACAGGGCGTGATCGGCAGGCGGACCTCGTCGGTGCACAGGCCGAGCTGAGCCATGGCGAACTTGGCCGGGGCCGGCGAGGCGTCGGAGAACAGCGCCTTGTGCAGGCGGATCAGCCGGTCCTGGCCGTAGAGCGCGCCCTGCCACTGGCCGGAGAGCGCGTCGTCGTACATCCGGGCCACCAGTTCGGGCGCCACGTTGCAGGTCACCGAGATGCAGCCGTGGCCCCCCTGGGCCACGTAGCCCAGGCCCTGGTCGTCGTTGCCGGACAGCAGCACCCAGTCCTCGCCGCACTCCACGCGCTGCAGGCTGGCGCGGCCGAGGTCGCCGGTGGCGTCCTTGACGCCCACGATGTTCGGCAGCTTGGACAGGCGCAGAAGCGTGGCGTTGGAGATATCCACGCTGGTGCGGGCGGGCACGTTGTAGACCAGCACCGGAAGCTGCACGGCCTCGTTGATCGCCGCGTAGTGGGCGTAGAGCCCCTCCTGGCTAGGCCGGTTGTAGTAGGGCGTCACCACCAGGGCCGCGTCGGCGCCGACCTGCTTGGCGTGCTGCACCAATTCGATGGCCTCGGCCGTAGAATTGGAGCCGGCCCCGGCGATCACGGGCACCCTGCCGCGAGCGGTCTGGACGCAGAGCTCCACAACGCGGCGGTGCTCCTCGTGACTTAGGGTGGCGGTCTCGCCGGTTGTGCCGACGGGGACAAGCCCATGGACGCCGCCCGCGATCTGGCGTTCGACCAAGGACACAAAAGCGTCCTCGTCGACGGCTCCATTGCGGAAAGGGGTCACGAGCGCCGGCAGGACGCCGCGGAAGAGAGGTTCTGACATGTCAACTATGTGGGGGTGAGCACAAGACCGTGAAGAACACGCCTGGTGAGGCGACGTTCAGATTTGCCGGGACAATATGTTGGGGTGGGCTTAGCCCGCAACGTCGATTCCATAGATCCCCGAGTCGGGGGGAAGATTGTTGGACATTAGAATTCGTAACGCCCTGCTCGTCGGCTGCGCCGCGCTCGCCGCGACCGCGGTCGCGCACGCCCAGACCGCGGACCCCATCGCCGACCTGCTGGGCGAGCCCAAGCTGCCGGCCGCACCGCAGCCGTACGCGCCTGCGCGCCAGACGGTGGCCCGCCCGCTGAGCGTGAACGACCAGGCGCTGTTCGCCCAGGGGATCGCCGCGGCCAAGCGGGGCGACGTCTCCGGCGCGAAGAGCGCGATTTCCGGCCTTTCCGATCCCGTCGCCCGCAAGGTCGTCACCTGGGCGATGGTGGACGTGAGCTCCAACCTGCTGGGCTTCTACGACCTGGACGCGGCCCGCCGCGACCTGGACGGCTTCCCCCGCGGCCTCCGCCGGCAGATCGCCGCCGAGAAGGTGCTGGAGACCGCCGGCAAGACGCCCGCCCAGATCATCGAGTGGTTCGCCGGCCAGGAGCCGCAGAGCGCGCCCGGCGCCATGGCGCTGGCCTCGGCCTACCGCGGCCTGGGCCGCCAGGCCGAAGCGTCCGACCTGATTCGGCGCTGGTGGCGCGACAAGAGCTTCGAGGCCGACGTCCAGCGCACGATGCTGACCCGGTTCGCCGACCTGCTGACCGTGGACGACCATGTCCGCCGGGCCGACGTGCTGCTGTACGGCGCCCAGGGGCCCGCGGCGCGTGACGTGGTGGCGCTGCTGCCGGCCGACAAGCAGGCCGCCGCCCTGGCCCGCATCTCGCTGCGCGGGAACGTCGAGACCAGCTTCTACGCCTTGTCCCCCGAGGACCAGGCCAGCCCCGGCGTGGCGTTCGAGCGGGCCTCCTTCCTGCGCCGCCGCGGTCAGGACGCCGCCGCCGCCGCCGCGCTCTCCGCCGCGGCCACCGATGCGGTGACCCCGGACGCCGCCGACCGGGTCTGGGACGAGCGCTATCGCATGACGCTGGCCTCGATCCGCAGCGGCGACTGGCGCTCGGCCTATCGCGCGGCCGCCAACACCGGCCTCAACAGCGGCGCCGACGCCACCGAGGCCGAGTTCTACGCCGGCTGGATCGCGCTGAAGCAACTGAACGACCCCGTGGCGGCCGGCCGCCACTTCGCCGCCATCGAGCGGATCGGCTCGTCGCCGATCACCCGGGCCCGGGCCTTCTACTGGCAGGGCCGCGCCGCGGAGGCGCGGGGCGACCGCACGGCGGCGGAAAACTTCTATTCGCGCGGGGCCGAGCACGGGACGGCGTTCTACGGCCAGCTCTCGGCCGAGAAGCTGGGGCTGAGGCTGGTGCTGCCGGCCGACCCGGTCCCCACCGACGCCGAACGCGCCCAGTTCGAGGGCCGCGACGTGGTCCAGGCCATGCGCCTGCTGGCCGACCAGAACCAGCGCGACCTGTTCCGGGTCTTCGCCCTGCACATCGACGACATCGTGCCCAGCCGGGTCGAGGCGGCGCTGCTGATCGACGCGATCCGCGGCTATGGCGACCAGGACACCTCGATGAAGGCGGCGCGTGGCGCGGCCCAGCGCGGCCTGATCCTGGCCGACCGGGCCTATCCCTACCGCACGCCGCCGCAGGTGGCGGGCGCGCCAGAGCCGGCGCTGGTGCTGGGCATCACCCGCCAGGAGAGCGGCTTCGACCCCGCCGTGCGCTCGGGCGCCGACGCCCGCGGGATGATGCAGCTCCTGCCGTCCACGGCCTCGGGCGTGGCGCGGCGGATGGGCGTCTCCTATTCGGCCGCGATGCTCTACGAGCCGGACTACAACATGCGCCTGGGGTCCAGCTTCCTAGGGTCGCTGGTGAACCAGTTCTCGGGCTCGTACATCATGGCCGCCGCCGGCTACAACGCCGGGCCCGGCCGGCCGCCGCAGTGGACCGCCATGTGCGGCGACCCGCGCGCCGGCGGCCAGGACCCCCTCGACTTCATCGAGTGCATCCCCTTCTCCGAGACCCGCAACTATGTGATGCGGGTGATGGAGAACATGCAGGTCTATCGCGCCAAGGCGAACGGCGGCTCCGCGCCGATCACGCTCTCCAGCGACCTGCGCCGCGGCGGCTACAACTACGCCCCGGCGGCCTCGTCGGTGGCAAGCAACCCTTAGAAGACGGCGGCCTTCTCTCCTTGCGGGAGAAGGGGAAATCTTTACCGATTGAAATTGCGGTGGAAATTTTGCCGCGCAGGGCGTGTGCCGGAATTGTGCCGACACACGCCCGGTTTGGCGGGCTCGTTAGCCTCTCCGTTCCGACATTGAGGCTAACCAAGCTGCTTCCTTCGCAACCAAGCGATGCGGAACTCTTGCTTCGAGGTAAAGCATCGGAAGCGTCCCAAACTGCGCTCGTAGATGGTCTAGCGAGGGCAAGGAGCGGTCAGCCTCCAGGAGCTTCATGCTGACGTGCCCGTGCGTCGCCGCCAACCGTTTGACCCCATCAACGACTTCCGCGCGGGACAGTCTGGTCCCGTCCGGACGCCGTCCCCGTTTTCGATCTGCCCGCGAATAGCCGATCTGCTCGTACGCGTTGGTGAGCGTTCCGAACCGCTTGAAGTAGGTTGTGGCCGCGCACGCGGAGGACGTTTGTGTGATGAGGCGCAGACTGATCTCGCCGTGGCGTCTCCAGATCTGACGAAGATCGTTGAGCATCTCGCCGCTTGTTTTTCCCGCGCTCCCATCAAGCTCAGCTAGCCGCGCTTGGGCAGCCGCGAAAAGCCTTGGCGGAACGATGGGCTCAAATACGTCGACGAACTTCCACTTCGTGCGGGGGTGATAGACGCGGCCTTCACCGAGGTTGGCCGTCGTTTGCCCGACGGCCATTTTACCTATCGCCAACTCGCATCGAAGCGCGTCGTTGACCCGCTTCTTGTTCCAGGCAGTCGCATCCAGCCAAGTGATACCGCGCTTCGCGAGGTCCTCAGCGATGCGCACAGGGGACATCTGAGACCGGACAAAAAGGTCGAAGATCAGCCGCAGCACAGCCGACTGTTCATCTCCTTCGGGAAGGTACCGCAGCGATTGGTCCGGTCTTAACTTGCGATCTCCACGTCGGAGAACCTGCCCGAGGCTGCCGTCCGCGTTCACAATCTGGCGGGCTACGCCGTAACGACATGTTCCCCCCTGAGCGTATCCTGCGACGGCTCGTCGCCGCTTTCCGGCGCGGACTTTCTCTGAGAGTTCGCGACTATACTCGCCGGCCATCACTCGCTTGAGGTGCTTGACAATGACCCCACCGAGATCGTCGGAGAAATTCTCGGCGCAATAGATCGTTCGGACGCCAGCCTGACGGCAGATGAACTCATAATGCCCTGCTTCATCAGGATCCTGGTACCGTCCCCACCGGCTGACATCGAGCACTAAGATGTGGGAGAAGCGCGAGCTTCCAGAAACCACGTCTCCAAGCAAATCCTTGAGGCCCCCACGCCGCTTGATGGTCAAGCCGCTGCGTGCCGCGTCCACGTAGGACCGGGTGATCTCGAACCCATGTTGCTTGGCATATTCGGCGATCGCGGCGGACTGGTTTGCCAGGGAGTATCTTTGGTGATCTGTCGACATCCGCAGGTACTGCGCCGCGGGGATGAGTTTACTAGTCATTGAGTGGCCTCCTGAAGCCTCGCTATCGCGGTTCGGAGGTCCCCATCCCGCCGCAATCCAATTCCAGGCTCCGGTAGAGCTTGGAGGAAGTCGAAATGCTGATGATTTCCCGGTTCGCTTTGGTGGCCGCTCTCGCGACGACGCTTCCAGCCAATGCCGCCGACCTGTCACCTGATCGTTGGCCAGCCGCCGAGCGCGCCAAGATTGAACGCGAGGAGCAGGTGTTCTCGCCGCCCTATTCAGGTCTGGTGCAAGGCCGAGAGATGATTGTGGCCGCGACGCTCTCTCCCGTCGCGGTGCACGCTGGCGTGGAAGCGCTCAAACAGGGAGGGACGGCCGCAGACGCCGCTGCGGTCGTGGCCGTAACCCAGGTGACACTGGAGTTGGGGTCGATGATCTCCTACGCCGGCGTGTCGAAGCTGACCTACTATGACGCCAAGACTCGTCGCGCCTACTCTCTGGACGCAGGCTGGGCCTCCTACCTGGCGGAGACCGATCCCCGCTCGATTCCGGTGCCCGACACCGGCTTCTACGCCGTGGGCGCCGGACCCGTGGGCGCCGAGTTCGGTCGCCAGACTATGGTGCCGGGCTTCATGGCGGGGATCGAGGCGATGCACGCGCGGTTCGGCCGCCTTCCCTTCGCGAATCTGTTTCAGCCGGCCATCTGGTACGCGGACCACGGCGTGCGGATCTCGCCGCCGCTCGCCGACTATTTCCGCGCCCGCCAAGCGTATCTGTGGCGAACGGAGGAAGGCCGCCATTGGGCGAGCATGCCGGATGGCGCGTTGCCGAAGACGGGCGGCAACTTCCGGCAACCTGATCTGGCCGTGACCTTGAGGGCCGTCGCCAACCACGGCGCCAGCTACATGTACACCGGACGCTGGGGCCAAGATTACGTCGCCGCGGTGAGGGCTGAGGGAGGCAAGGCGACCCTTGAGGACATGGCCCGCTACAGGCCGGTTTGGCGAAAGCCCGCCGAACTCAAGTTCGCGGGCGCCACCATTTTGGCGCCCGGTGTCGCCAGGGGCCTGCCGTGCCCGGTGCTGGAGCAACTGAACCTCCTCAGTGGCGCCAAGCTCGATAGTCTCGGGGCCTACTGGCGCGATCCTGCGGCGTTCGAAGCTTACACCCGCGCGCTGAGCTGGACCTTCCTTGACTATCTTGCGGAGACCAGCGCGCAGCCGGACGGCGGCGATATGTGCAGGTCCCACCTGAAGCCCGGATATGAGCCGCCCGCCCTTCGATCCACGGCGGCGATGGCGCCGTCCGACCCGAAGGTGTCGAACAATCCAGCACACACCGCTTCAGTCATCGTGGTCGACAGGTGGGGGAACGTCGCTGCTCTCACCCACACCATCAACACCGTCAACTGGGGTGATACCGGCATCGTGGTTGGTGGCGTGCCGATCTCGGACGCCGGAGCCTCTTTCAGGAATCATCCCGCCGCCAAAGGCGGCGGACGGCCGCCGAATTTCCTGTCGCCGATCATCGCGCTGCGGCGGGGCAAGCCCGTCCTGGCGGTCGGCGCCGTGGGCCTCTCCCACTATCAGGAGGTCGCGCGCCTCGCAGCCGGCATCTTGGCCCAGGATCAGGACCCGATCGCCTTGCAGGAAGCTCCGACGCTTCTGCAGCATCAGGTTTCGAGCGGGCCCGCCGGCGTCGTGCGGGAAATTCCCATGCCCTCAGGCGCCTACGATCCGGACTTCCTGACGGTCGTGAAGCAGTCCGGCCTGCCGGTCCGAGAGGTCGGACGGGATATCGTCGGAGCCACGAAAGGTACCGGCCTCATGGTGCAGATAGACCCGCGGGCCGGGAGACTCAGCAGCGCTGAAATCGTCAATCGGTTCGGCTTTGCGGAGAGCGACGTTCAACGTCGCGCGGCGGTCCCCTCCGCGATCCAACTGGCTTCCGATGTCCTTGAGCAGTACGTCGGCGCCTATCGGGCGACCGAACCGCCCATGCTGATTACGGTGGCGCGCGAGGGCGATCACCTCTCTGTGGGCGTGGGAGCCGGTCGTCTAGAGATGCACGCCCGTTCTCCCACAGAGTTCTTCTCCAGGGGCGACAACATCGTCCACATGACGTTCAAGGCTGCCGCCGGCGAAAAGGCGAGCTCGACCGTGGTGCGGTCCAACGGCGGTGAGGTCAGAGCGCAACGGATCGACGAGGGCAAGCCGGGCGACGCGTTGCCGCGTCATTGAAGCGACCCGGCATTGAAAGCGGCGTCGCGGAATGAGCTTACTTGGGCAATGCGGAGGTGGCCGAACTGGCCTTCTTGATCTGCGCCAGAACTGACTTCGACAGCCGCGCTACCACGTGGGGCCTTGGGTCCACCACCTCGGCGATGTCGTATCGGATTGCCGCACTCATCACCGCGGCGGCCTCCGAGTCGTTCAAGCCATAGGTTTGCTTCAGCCAGCGCGCCATCCCGCTGGTCGCTGCCTGGAGGGAGGTGTCGAGCGTGTTGTCGATGCCATGCACCATCACGCTGTCAGCGTCTTCCGACCACAGCTGGCCCAGCCCCGGTTGCTTGGTCAGCTCCACCCGAAAGGTCACGTCCAAGGAAGTTTCGAGACCTTGGCCGCTGATCTCTCCATCGCCCTGAAGCGCGTGACCGTCGCCAAGGAACAGGTAGGCGCCGGCCCGGTAGACAGGAAAGTGAAGCGTCATCCCGGTCGTCACCCGACTGTAGTCGAGGTTGCCGCCGTGGATCCAAACGTCGCCGGCGTAGAGCGCCATGTTCAGAGGCGGAGCCACGCCGATCGAACCAATCATCGGCCTTGTCGGAAGCTCGAAGCCGGACAGCGCTTCGCCGGGTTCGGCGAGCCTCGCCATTCCTCGGCGGCGATCAAGAATCCAGTTGCGGCTCCAGCCAGCCACTGGCGTCTGCGTATGTCCCGGCTGCACGGCTTTGCGATCAAGGGCGCCGCTGTACATCTTCGCGCTGTTGCGGTTCAGGGCGACCTGTTCCAGATGCACCACCAGCGTGTCGCCCGGCATGGCGCCTTCGACATAGAATGGACCGGTCAACGGGTTGCCGGGCATGGCCTTCCAGGCCATCTCGGAATCCTGGCCTTCATTGTCTACCGTGGTGGTCCGGACGCGGTCGCCAGACCGCAGTCGAAGCACTGGCGGCGTGCGACTCGAATATTGCAGGGCATAACTGGTTGGCTTGAAGTCGATTACCCTACCCGTGTGAGCGGGCGCTAGCGGCGACTTCGCATCGATCACCATGGGAGCGCCGTAGAGGACGCCCGCGCCTCCGAACCCGTTCGCACGGAGTTGCACTCTCGCCTGTCCCACGACGTCGCCGTCGTATCGGAACGTTAAATCGGCCTCAGAGCCTGACACTGTCCCGTCCACGGCCAAGGGGAAGAATTGGTTCTCGTCTAGCGGACCTGAGGAGCCCGAAATCTTGCCGCTGTCGCTCGATAGCCGCATCGAGGCCGCTGCGACGCCGCTCGCGAACTCGACCTTTGCGTCCCAGACGCCAACAAAGGTCTCGGCTGCGTTCGCGGCCTGCTGGCCGAGCGCCGCCCAGGCGAGCAAAACAGTCAAGAGCCGAAGAGCGTGCATACCCCGACTGTGATCGGATTCGCGAGAACGCGGGCCAGGCGACGCGGCGGCTATCAGAGGGTCAGTTATTCTCAAGGAGCGGTTGTTCCGAAGGGCGATCTCCGAGTTCCGCGTTCCACCCTCCGCTGCCATCTACGGCGTCCGCAGTCGAGCAAACCGCCGGATGTCCGGTTCGTGGCGCCGAGCCGATGACGGAGTCCGACCCCAAGCGGACGTCCAGCCGAAGGAGCTGCATGTTCCCGGCCCATCACCGCTAGTCGGATCGGGTTAGAATAGGCTGTGCAAACCCTGGCGGCATGTCATCGAATAGCGCGCATGAGTTAGGGTAGCTGGACCACGGCATCCCCTGTGCACAGCGCACCGCGATAGTGGGCGACGGCAATGTGGGATCGGCGAAGCAGCCTCCGGCGAACCCGGTCTGGCCGGGTCTCCATGTCCCGAATGACTTCCAATAAAGGGTCGAGCCGCAGGTTGCGCAGAACCAACGCTTGCCCATGCCTTCGAGGACGGTCAGTGGACCTTCGACCCTCCTGACCTGCTCGTCGCGGAAGTAGACCGACCACCCAAATGGAGCCCCCGTGCGACGTTTGCAGTTGTCGCAGCAGCAAAGTCCGCTGCTGATCGGCTCGCCTTCGACCTCAACTTGGCACGCGCCGCAGGCGCATCTGGATAGGCGCATCATCATTGCGTGCCCGCGCTCCCTATCAGGAAAGCTTGCTACGTTGGGACGTCGCCGTCCACCTTGGGGCCTGCTGGATTCGGTTCGCGCAAACGCCGACTGCTTGGTTGGACGGGCACAGCGGAAGGCCGCATTCAGCTCCTCGCTCCAAGTACGTCAGGGCGTTTTCGCCGCTCGTTCTGCCGGCTGCCTCTCCGCCGCGCGCGCGGCAGCCAGGATGTCAGGCATCGCGTAGTTCCCCTCATGGCAGGCGAACTCGTAGATCGGCCCCTTGTCGGGAACAAACGGCATCTCGCCACGCCAAGCTTGGGTGTATGTGGCTGGATCGTCGACCTCGAAAGTGTAGCGGAGCTCGGTCGCTGAAACGCGGGTGAAGCGCTCTATCACCTTGGCGTCGGGCGACAGCATGAAGATCAGGCGGAAGTTCTCCTGCGGGTGGAAGTTGGTGGTTTCGACCACCAGGGTTTCGCCCTCCCAACGACCAATCGAGTCGCCCATCCAGACGTGGACACTGGGGGGAAGGTGTCGCCCACCGATGCGCACGATGCGCACGTCGTGGTTCATCTCAGACAGGATGGCGACTTCGCCCGGCGTCTGGATGATCTGCTTGCCGCCGGCGACAGCGGGATTCATGAACGGCGGCCCAGAAGAGCCAAGGCCGCCCATCAGGCACCGGTCGGTTGGCGGGCGCATCTCCGGTCCGTCGGCGAGGCTGGATTCGGCCGACGCCTCCATAGCCGCGAACCGCTTGCGCGCTTCGGCCCGCCACGGCAACTGGCCGTCTGCGGGGCTGACCAACCAGGAGGTGCGAAGCCGTCCGTCGATCCGAGCCAAGCGCTGCGTCGGCTGCCACTCGGAGACTCCTTGGCCCAGGCCTGAATTCACCCATTTGTGCCAAGAGGAGATGGTCGTGGTCTCGTAGGCGACCTCCTCTGCCTCCGTGGCGAAGGTGAGCGGGATCTTGCGCGGACGCTCCAGCATCGTCAGCGAGACGTTGGTCCAGAGCCCTTGCAAGTCGGGAGCGCCGAAAGAAGTGCGGGGAGCCTGGTAGGGGCGCGGCGTGCGTGGTTCGGCAGTAGCTGGCACGCCTGCCAGCCACGCCAGCGCCGCAAACGCCCCCAAAGTCTTCAATCCGACCGCCTTAGCCGCGCGTACCATAAACCCTCGCCGATGCATGCTGACTGCACCTCTGACAACCTAGGCGTTATCCTTTGAAAATGACTACGTTGAACTTTTAGAGTCCGCAGCCCACCCCCTCGCTGACGTTGGCGACGTCGGCTTTGCCGTCATCCAGCGCGTGGCGCGCGCTGGCCACGGCGGAGAGGCTCCCGCGGTCCGAAGGGACGCCTCATAGATTTGGGGCTTCGTTCGGGAGGACCGAGATTTCGCACGTCGCGCCACGACCGCGTCTCGCTGATCTCTTCTGGCATTCTTGGATCGCCTTGGCGTTCGCTCGCACCAGCGCGCTCGCCTCCGCAAGTTCTCGCCATGACGAAGCGTCTGCCTTCGCCATGAGGCGACGGCCCGCCTCCCACCGGGGCAGACCTAGCGTAGCGGCCGCCATTCGCTCGGGGGCCTGCCAGGTCTCCGGCAGCGCGCGGGCGACGGGTCCAGAGAGTAAAGTCCATAGACCGATCCCAACCACAACGCCGCCGACGGCTGCCGCAACGAGTCTGCGTCGGTCAGTTCGAACGGCCCGAACCGCGCCGGCTGCTTGGACCAAGTCGCGAACGCCCTTCTCCAGCGCACCTTTCGCCTGCGCCAGCTCGCGCTGTCCCTCATTCCGCGCATGAGCTGCCACCGCCGCGATCCCGGCGGCCATCTGGTTCGAAGTCACCGGCGGATCGGCAGCCAGTCCGTCGACCCGCTCGCCCACGCCATCGATCGCCTTCCGCAGCCCGGCCAGCGTGGGGCTGTAGTCCGGCGCCGCCGTTTCGACGGCGGCCGCTGCCAGTCCCTCGATCGCGCGGCGCAACAGCGCCACCTCGGCCCGCAGCTGCTCGAAGGCCTCGGTGGCGGAGGGTTCGTTGTCACTCAATCCTACCTCCCGCGATCCCAGTCCCGATCACGCTGGCTTCCGCTCGGACCGTGAGGCCCATCACTGCCACGACCACGCGTCCGCTCCCGTTCCAGCCCAGCGCGAGGTTCGGCCGCGTTCCGTTCGGCCGCTTCCAAGAGTTTGTTGGGCCTGCCGGCGCCCAACTCGGGATTGCGCTGCATGGCGCGGTCCAACGGCTCCCTGAGCCCTGGACGTTGCGCCTCCACGGCGCGTCCCGCCCGCTCCAGCGCGGCCTGCTGATGCTCCAGGACCGGCAGGCCCGCGGCGCGCATGCGCTCGGCATCGAGGAACGCTTTGGCGTACTGCCGCACCGCAGGCTCCAGACTGGTCTGGGCGCTCGGCGTCTGACCGAGGCCTTCGCCTCGGCCGGGTTTGAACCCGCCGAACCTTCCCTGGCCCAACCCGACCGCCGTCCTGTCGCCGGCCGCCAATCCGCGTCGCTCGGCGAACGTCTCCCGATAGTCCAGCGTGGTGTCTTTCGCCCGCTCCCGGCTTAGCGCGCGCGCCAACCCCTTGGGCTCGGCGAAGGCTTCGCGGCTGTAGTGCAGGTCCACCCGTTCCCGGTGCCGCGACAGCGCCACATAGGCGGCATGTCGGTCCATGTGGCCGCTGGCCAGGACATGGGCGCGGTCGACGGTCGTCCCCTGACTCTTGTGGATCGTGGCGGCATAGCCGTGATCGAGGTCGTTGTAGCTCTTCAGGTCCACCCGCACGCATCGCCCACCGTCGAGTCGCACGGACAGCGCCGATGCGCTCGCCGACTCCAACGTGCCCAGTGTGCCATTCTTCACACCGAGGTCGCGCTCATTGCGCAGGAACATCAAGCGATCGCCGGCGGCCATCTCCCGCGATCCGCGGGCCGTCGCGATGGTCTGGTCCTCGCCCAAGCCCCCGGCCTCCCGCATCGACGCGCGCGCCAAGCTGTTGAGCTCCGCGACGTCATCGCGGGTGTACGCGAGCATCACCTGAGACCTTTCGGGCTCGGCCGCACGGTGCGCCGCCCATCGCTCCACCAGCGCCGCCCGTGCCGCGTCCTGCGTGTCGTGGGCATGCACCATGCCGGCGCCGGCGTAGCGCGCCAGTGCCTCGCCGGTCCGCCCCGTCGCCAGCTCGCGCGTCGCCGTCCGCTGCCAATCCTCCCGTTGCCGGCGGATGGCGGTGATCTCGGCCGCACCGTGGCGCTCGGTGAGCGCCCGGAACGCCGCCCCGGCCTCGATCGCCTGCAACTGCTCGGCGTCCCCCACCAGCACCACTTTCGCCCCAGCGTCGCGCGCTTGGCTTAGGACGCGCTCCATCTGCCGCGAACCGACGAGGCCGGCTTCGTCGACCACCAGCACGTCCTTGTTCGTCAAGGTATCGCGGCCCCGGCTCCAGGCGTGTTCCAGGCTAGCCAAGGTGCGCGACGGGATGTTGGAGCCGCCCTCCAGGTTCTCGGCCGCCATGCCGGAAAGCGCCGCCCCGCGTACGCGATAGCCTTGCGCTTCCCAGGCGTCCTTCGCCGCGCCCAGCATCGCGCTCTTGCCCGAGCCCGCGTAGCCGATGACGGCGACCAGCCCTCGCTCGTCCGTCACAGCCCCGAACGCGTCGCGCTGCTGTTCCGAAAGCCGGATGCCCCGTGCCTCGCTCGCGGCGAGTCCGTGCGCCCTGGCACCGGCTCCCAACCCGTGTCCGCCTCCGGCCGCGAGCGCTTCCGCGGAATCCTCCAGTCGCCGCTCGACCGCGAGCATCTCCAGCGACGTGAACCGCTCGCGGCCCTGGCCGTCACGTCCCAGGCGGATGGTCTCTGGCGCCGCGCGCACCGCCGCCAGCGCCCGGTCGAACTGCGCCTTGTCGTCGGTGTGCCGATGAACGAACCGCGCCAGGTCATGGTCGGTGAAGGTGGACTGCTGGTGGGTGATGGCGCTCAGCGCCAGCTTCGGGTCGGCGATGATCCGCTCGCCGTTGCGCCGCGCAATCTGCCGATGCTCTTCGGCGCGCTCCGCGGTCTCGCCGCGATCGTCCCGTCGCGCGCCGGCCGGACCGATCTTGTTCTGCGGCTCGAGGTCGAGACCCTGGTCCTTGAAGGAGCGGTGGTCGATCCTGGCATCGATCCCGAGCTCGGCGAGCCGGGCGTTGACGTGATCGCTCCAGGCTTCGCGCCAGTGGTTCAGCAGTTCGGTGTCGTTCCAGTCGCGCACCTTCGGGCCGAAGCCGTCAGTCTTCGCTTCCCGCATGGTCAGCATCACATGCGCATGCGGCTTCGGGGTCCCGTCGTCGCCGACATCCCAATGCACATTGAAGTCGGCGACCATGCCCTTGTCGACGAACTCCCGCTGCACGAACTCGCGCGCCAGCTTCGCACCGTCGGCCTGGTTCATCTCACGGGGGATCGCGAACTCCACCTCGCGGGCGAGCTGAGCGTCCTTCCGCTTCTCACCCGCCTCGACCTCGTTCCAGAGTGTGGCGCGATCCTGCCAGCGCTCGGGCGAGCCATCCGGCGTCAGGATCTCGGAATGAACGACGCCGGCTTTGTTGGTGAAATCGTGCGCTCGACCGAGCCGCTCGTCCTCCAGCCTAGAGGCCGCGCGATAGGCCGCGGCGGCCACGGCGCTGGCGCCGTTGGCGCGGCTGATCACCTTCGCCGAGAAGTGATAGATCGCCATCGGCGGACCTTTCGACTTCCAAGCGCACGTCGGTCACGACGTATAAGCGCGCACTCCAAATCCAAGATTTGGTCGTGACGGCGTGCACCCTCACAAGCTGGCGACTATGGCACAAAACTCGCGTATGAGTAGTTGTTGTCGCAACCACAGCCTTCACCGATGGAGGACCACCGTGCGCAAACCCCGCGATATCGACGCCGAACTCCGAGCCCTGTCCGACAAGGCCAAGGGCCTCAAGGCGCGCAAGATCACCCAGCTCGGCGAACTGGTCGCCGCCACCGGCGCGGACAGTCTCGACGCCGATATCCTGGCCGGCGTGCTGATCGCCGCGGTCGAAGCCAAGGGCGGGGAAGTCACGGAGGGGTGGCGCCGGCGCGGCGAGGCTTTCTTTCAGCGCCAAGGCCGGACTTCGGGATCGGCTGCGGGCGGCAGGCGCAGCCCTGCGTCGCGTAGCAGCGGCGACGCGGCGGGCTGAAGCCGCCCGCGCGCGCCTGGACACCAGGGCCTGGGTCGTGGAACGCCGCGAACGCACCCATCATCTGATCGAGCTAGGCGGCCTGGTGCAAAAGGCCGGGCTGGACGGTCTCGTCGATGACGATCGCGCGGTGCTGTTGGGCGCGCTTCTCAGCCTCACTGATCAGTTGGCGGGCGAGGATCGCGCAGACGTGCTGGCGCTGTGGCGGCGGCGCGGCAAGCGGGCGTTCGCCGCGGACGAGGCTGCCGGCTGATGTGGCGGCTGGGGGCGGTTCGGTTAGTGGTGGTGTGGGCTTTCATCGCCAATTGTCTTGGTGGTTTGGGACTGCTCCTGCTGGGCATTCGCTCCGAGGATATTCCGCCGTTCTGGGGGAACGTCTCGCTCATCGTCGCGACCCTGGTGGGCGGTGCATTCGGCTACTTCGCCTGGCTCGGGAGCACGGTCACGACCGCGCCCACCGTGCATGGGAGCGCCGCGTTCGGCGAGACGCGGAAGGCCCGCGCGGCGCTCGGCGGATTGCATGGTCTGATCGTGGGCCGCGCGCCGGAGCATTGGCTGATGCGCTACGACGGACCGGCGCATCTGCTGACCTTGGCGCCGACCCGGTCGGGCAAGGGCGTCGGCGTGATCATCCCGAACCTGCTGACGGTCGATCGCTCGGTGATTTGCGTCGATCCGAAGGGCGAAAACGCGCGGATAACCGCGCGGGCGCGCGCCGGCTTTGGGCCGGTCCATGTGCTGGATCCGTTCGGCGCGTCCGGCGAGCCGACCTCGGGGTTCAATCCATTGGTGCACTTCGATCCGGCGAGCCTCGACGTCGCCGAGGATGCCGCGCTGATCGCCGAGGCGCTGGTCTACGACCTACCGGGCCAAGTGGGCGACGCGCATTGGAACGAAGAGGCCAAGGCGCTGATCGCCGGGATCATCCTGCACGTCGTGACCACCGCACCGTTGGAAGGCCGTACGCTCGGCGCCGTGCGGGACCTGCTGACGACGGCGCCGGATCGCTTCGAAGCGACGTTGCGGGACATGCAGCGTAACCCCGCCGCGGGTGGCTTGGTGGCGCGAGCCGCGAACCGGCATCTTGGGAAGAGCGACCGTGAGGCGACCGGCGTGCTGTCGTCGGCGCAGCGGCACACCCACTTTCTCGACAGTCCGCGCATGGTCGCGGCGCTGGCGCGGTCGGACTTTGCGTTTCGGGATCTACGCGACGGCGTCGTCAGCGTCTTCCTGGTGCTGCCGCCGGATCGGCTGGCGGCCTATGCGCGCTGGCTACGGCTGCTCGTGACGCAGGCGCTGAACGAGCTGGCGCGGGCAGGCTCCGCTAACGGTGGCGACGATGGGCGGGTACTGTTCCTGCTGGACGAATTCGCGGCGCTGGGGCGGCTGGAGCCGATCGAGCGGGCCTATGGCCTAATGGCCGGCTACGGCGTGCAGCTCTGGGCGATCTTGCAGGACCTGCATCAGCTCAAGGCCACCTATGGCGAACGCGCTGGCACCTTCATGTCCAACGCCGGCGTCATCCAGGTCTTCAATGTCGCCGACATCGACACCGCAAGCTGGGTGTCGCGTACGCTCGGCGTCAGCACCGAGGCCTTCTACACGAGTGGTTCGACGGAGAGTTCGGGCAGCTCCTGGGGTGGCCAGGGCGGAAGCACACAGTCGAGCTCCGGGACATCGTCCACGCTCAACTATGCGAAGCGCGATCTGCTCACGCCGGACGAGGTCATGCGGCTGCCGGACCACGTCATGATCCTGCTGCGGCCGGGGCGCTCGCCGCTGCTGGTGTCGAAGGTGCGCTACTACGCGGAGGCGGAGTTCGCCGGACTCTATGACGCGTAGAGCTAGCGCCCCGACTCTAGACCGTGCCATCGCTCTTTAGCTTCAGCCGGACGCCCGGCCCAAGATCGCCTTCAGGCGTGAGAAATACGATGCCGTGCGCTTCCAACTGCGCCTGAAGCCGGTCTCTCGTTCCGGCCTGCAGGCCACCCTTATTGGTCTCGAAGCGGAGGATCGTGGAGTCCGCGACGCCAGTACGCGATGCGAGTTCGCGAACGCTGATTCCAAGCGCCGCCCTCGCCATCCTGATCTGGGCGGGCACGATCATGTCAGCGAAATTCTCCGACTACTTGCGGATTTCCGTTGACTTTCTCGGTGAAATCCTCCGAATTGTACGCGAGATTCGGTGAGAAACCAGCGCCAGCAGGCGATCCTGCCGGAAGGTAGTCGGACATGCTCAAGATCAAGAATGACTCCACCATCGTCAATCGCCGAGCTCTCCTCGCTGGCGCCTCGGCGACGCCCCTCATCCCTGTCGCGGACTTCAGCGCGCTTCCGCATCAGTTCGACCGATGGGTCGCAGAGGCCTACGCGACGATGGACCTGGCATGGAGCATCCCGGAAGAGCCGGAGGGTCCCCGCGACCGGCTCTTCCAACGCGTCGATGAACTTGACCGGTTGATCTTGCGGACGCCATCTCTCGACGAACCGGCGATCCGCGCCAAATTCGGCTTTCTGCGTTGGATCGCAAAGAACGACGCCGACCCGGACGAACGAATCGCCCTGGACCACCTTGGCGAGTTCATCCGCCAACACTGCACAGGCCCCTGGGACCTCTACACGCCGCGCTAGGCGCCGGCCCAGCCGTGGAGTGCAGTCATGACCTCTTCAGCCCATATTCGCAGCGTCCGCTACCTCGATTTTGGAACCTCGTACGTCGAGGCGGCCAGGGGACTCCTTCGCCTCCCGAACTTCGAGCGTGTCCGCACGCCCTTCTACGGCCTGCTGGGGCACGGCCTCGAACTCGGCCTCAAGGGCGTCATCGCGCGCGGCGGATGTGATGACGAACGCCTGATGTGGCTCGGACACGATCTCGACTGGGCGTGGCATCTGGCTCAGGGGCAAGACAGCGTGGGGTCGATCGAGGTCGAGAGGGTTGGCGCGGTGATCGGCGGGCTCAGCCGACCGCATCAGGCCCAGGCTTTCCGCTACCCCGCGTATCTATCCTGGCGGCTTCCGGACCCCGGCGCCGCGATGTCGGCCGCCCAACTCTACTTGGGCGGCGCGCGCCGCCTCGGTTATTAGGCCGGGAGGCGATGATGACCGATCTTCCCGAACCTCGCGGCCCTCAGCTCTCCCGCCGCGCCGTGCTCTCGGCGCCAGCTGGCTTGGCGGCGCCGGCCCTCGCCGACATGCCGGGCGACGATTGCGTCGCGGTCTGCCGGACCTGGCTGGCGAACAAGGCCGAGATGATGCGGTTGCTCGACCGCTGGGCGGAAATCGAAGACCGACTCATGGATGCCGGCCGGTTGGCGGGATCAGGCCATGTGTCGGGGGACATCCACCAAGCGGCGCCGCTACGCGCGATCGACGCGCGGCTAGATGAACTGAGGGCTGAGCGCGAGCTGTTGGCCCCCAAGCTTTCGGCCTTGAAGGCGACGACGCGTGAGGCCGTCATGCTGAAGCTCGACGTGGTGACGGCGGAGTTGTTCGTGCAGGACTTTCCCGTCATCTACGGCTTGCTTCATACCGCCGTCCGGGAGCTCGACGCCCTGTGGCGACCCGACAATGGCCAGGTCGCTGGGCGGATCGCTCTCGCTCGGCGCGCAATCCCTAGGTGAGACCATGGCTCTGAAACCCGAGATTCTCCGCCATCCGATCGATACGGCCGTCGGCGCGCGTATCCGCATGACCCGTAAGGCGCGAGGCGTCAGCCAGAATGCCCTGGCGGAGTCTGTCGGCCTGACGTTCCAGCAGATCCAGAAGTATGAGAAGGGCGCCAACCGCGTCAGCGCGTCGAAGCTGGCCGAGATCGCCGACTTCCTGAAGGTGCCCGTGGCCGAGCTTTTCGGCGCCGAAGGTGCGGGCAGCGGGTTGACGGATGAACTGGCCGAACTCCTGGGCGAGCCCGGCGCGCTCCAACTTCTGAAGACATACTGCCGGCTGCCGCGGTCGCAGCAGTCGGCGCTGGTTGGGTTTCTCGGCACGTTGCCGACCGGTCACGATGACGACCAGTTGTGTGAAGTTTCAGAGCAGCGTGTCGCCGCAAGGTCCTGAAGGTCCTCTGAGCTGACGTTGGGAGAGTCAGCTTTACGCCTGGCAGCGACTGGGGGCTGGTTTCCCTCGTACGGTTAGCTTGCTATCGCCCTTAGAGCCTTTTCCATGGAAAAGTTGCCCGTACTCCCATCCTCGAAAGTCACGCCATAGCATCGCGTGGTGTAGCCTGGGCCCCGATCGTGTGTGGGATGGAAGGATCGCGGAAATGATCGCAATTCCCAGCCGGTCTTGGCGCAGTAGTCCTCGTAAATGGCCCGAATGTCAGCCAAGTCGCCCCCGGAAAATGCCTGATTCAGCTCTTGGCCATTTAGGATAAGCGTAAAATGCTCTTTGGCGGCTGTAACGGTCCCGAAGACCCTTCCAGTCTTTAGTGACACTGATCTCGCCATGACAAATCTCCATAGTGGCCTCGCTATCTAGCGGGCGGCGGCATCCACCAATTAGAATCAGACACGCGGAGTAATGCGTGCAGCGGTCCTGATGTCGGCGATCTGTGTACCGAGCGCCTGGAGGTTTTGACGCATATCGGTGAAAACCGGCTGTTCGGCCTCCGGGTCGCTGATGGTGACGATCGCCGTGAATGGCACGCCCTCTTCGGGCATGACCTCCCCCGCGCGGGTCAAATAATCGACGAACAGCCGCCAGTTCGACGACGGGCCGAGACCCTGCGGGAAGGTTTTGGCCAGAACCTTGACCGGGCTCCACTTCAGGTCGTGCTCGATCAGCTCCGCTTCAACGGCCGGCGATTCCCGTTTTGACGGGAGATAGAGCGGTTCAAGTCGACCCTTCCAGCCTCCGCCGGCCTGCTCCTGCTGCAAGGTGGCGTTGATGTTCACCCGCACGAACTCCGAACCGAACCGCGCATCCAGCGGCGGTGTGGAGACAAGGGTGATCTTCGCCCGGCCCCGGCACTTGCCGCCTGGGCCCACCAGCGACGCCGGCCACGCAAAGCGGAAATTGATCTGCTGATCGCGCCGAATACGCGAAGCAAAGACGAGCGTGATGGCGTGGTCGCCCGTTTCAAGAATCCGATCAGCCGACGGCGGCATGCCGAAGCCGACCATGTGCCGCGCAATTGGCGCGAGGGCCTTGGATTGCAGCGGCCCCGGCATTTCGGCGTGGTGGACCAGCAAACCGATCAAGGTCTCGCGCGAGACCTCCCCCTCAATGGCGTGGTCAAGCACGGCGGCGGTTTTCGCGGCGAGCGGCGAGGCGTAGCTGGTGCCGCAGCCATCGACGATCGCGCCATCGGGCAGGATCGAGAACAGCCCGTGCCCGAGGACGGGATGCTGGGAACCCGCTCCGCCGACATGCGCCAAGTCGGGCTTGACCCCAGCGCGCAGGCCGGGACCACGCCGACTGTAGCGCGTAGGCGCGAAGGGCAGGCAGCCGTCGTGCCCCGGAGGGTTCAACGCGGCGACGGCGACGTTGCGGGCGCTCTCGGCCGGTGTCAGCAAACCGTCGTTGCGGGCGTTAACGAGATTGGCGAGCGCGGTGGTCGCGTCGGCCGGCCATTCGGCGCGGAGATCCTGAGGCTGGATATTTCCCGCTGAAATGAACACGACCGCGTTGTTGGTTTCAGCAATCTGGTCGAGCCGCGCGGCGTGGGGGCTGTACCGATCGGGTGCCGCCGGTTGCAGGATGTTCAGGCTCATGTTGAACACCCGCACGCCGTGCCGGGCGCGGGCGTCTGAAACGGCCGTTTCCATCTCGTCGAAGAACTGCGGCAACCCCTCGGGATAATAGGAGGCGAAGGCTCCGGCCTTGCGCTCATTCGGGAAGACGGCGACGTCCACCAGCTCCGCGCCATCGGGCTCAGGGCAGGTTTGCGCGCCG
The DNA here is from genome assembly GCF_004297125.1 of Phenylobacterium sp. Classification (GTDB taxonomy): domain Bacteria; phylum Pseudomonadota; class Alphaproteobacteria; order Caulobacterales; family Caulobacteraceae; genus Phenylobacterium. The sequence goes on from NZ_SCVD01000025.1 coordinate 113,859, forward strand.
TTTAAAGCGCCGCCGACTGCGGCGAGGCCGCCGATGAAGGTGCCATGTGCGAGGTCGGCGTCTTCGTCGGCGAGAATGTCCCACCGATCGATCACCCAATCCGACAGCGCTTCGCTGATGCCGCCGTCGATGATGCCGAGCCGAGGATGGGTACGGCGGCTGTCGCGAATTGGGACGGTGACGTTGGTCGGCCGCGTGCGCGGCGTGGGCGTGGCCGAACCTGCCGCCCGGACGACGATGCCGGGCAGTTCGACTCGTCGCACGAGCGGATGGCTGTCCAGGAAGGCGAGCAGGCGGGCGTGGCGTTTGAGGTCGGGATTGAACACCGCGAGGTCGCGGCGGCGCTCGCTGAACGAGGTTTCATTCAGCCGCAAGACAGGTTGATCGCTGGATTGGTCGAGCCGGACGGAGAGGATCGGCTGCTTGTGGCGGTGATTTGGCAACCGCTCCACCGCGAGCCCATAATCGAGAGCATTGAAGCCTGCGACGAAGCTCTCGGCGAGGCGACGATGGCCTGCGTCAAGGAGATCCCATTCCGACCGGGGCGGCGGGCTGTCGAACAGCTCGACCTGGTAGCTGCTGCCGGTCATCGGGTTTGAAAGCCATGCGACGGCTTCCTCTACCGAGAAGCTGCGGCGATCGGCAGGACCGTAGAGCTCGACCCGGTCGATGGCACCGGTTTCGCTCTTTCGGGCGGACGGGTGAGGCTCATCCTTCTGCTTCTGTTCGTTGTAGCGCATCTCCGTGTGGGTCTCGGCCTTGGCGATCTCGGCCGCGACTTGGAGGAGTGTGCCCGGACGGGCCTCAATGATCATGACGCCGAGATCGCCGCCGCCGACGGTAGGTGTGCGATCGTGGCGGAACAGGCTCGCAACCGGCCGGTGACTTTTCGCCCAAGCTTCACGGCGCAGAATGACCTTCACAAAGCCCACGTCGCCTTGCGACTGAGCGCTGAGGACGCCGGAGATGGTGTCGATCTGGCTCATGAGGGCAGTGCGATGCGCAACGAACTCGGCGTCGCGATGCGCGAAGAAGTCCTTTCGGCCCCCGCCGCCCCCCGCTTCGCGGGCCTCCTCATAGTTTTCTGGATTGAGGACGATCTGGATCGGACTAGCCATTCAGCACCTCGCCGTCTCCGGACTTGGCTGCCCGGCCGAGCTGACGGCTGACCGTCGACTTGTCCTTGCCGGCGATCTCGCCGATGTCGGCCATCGAGAAGCCGAGGATTGGATCATCCCGCATGGCCCGGAACAGATTGCTGGAGTCATCGAACAGCAGCGCGCGGCGTTCGCTTTGGACCCGAGCCGCGTTCAGTGTGGCGAACTGGCGGAGCGTATCGAGCAACCCGCGCTTGTCCTCCTCCCGTACTGTGGTGGCCTTCTTGTAGGTGCGCACGAGGGACTCGATCTCGGCGCCGGTCGAACCCTCGGTGAACCATGCGATCAGACGCAAATGGATTTCCGGGGCCTTTACGGGGGGCATGAAATGGGCGGCGATCGCCTTCCGCATCTCGAAGTCCGGCCTCGGAATCTCAAGCTGAACCTCGAACCGCCGCCAGACGGCCGTGTCCAAAAGCTTTGGATGGTTGGTGATTCCGATCGTGAACCCAATATCGCGGCGAACATCGAGGTTCTGCAGGAGCGCATTCACAACCCGCTTTATCTCTCCTACCTCCTGCGGGTCGTCTCGAACCTTCGCGATGGCGTCGAACTCGTCGAGTAGAAGAACGCAGCGATGGCGGTTCGCGAACGTGAACAGATTGCCGATGTTGCGCGCGGTGGTGCCCAGGAAGGACGACACCAGACCGTCCAGCTTCACTAGCACCACGGGAAGATCGAGCCGCTGGGCGATCCAAAGCGCCAGGCGGGTCTTCCCCGTTCCCGGCGCGCCGTAGATGAGGCAGGTCTTCGAAGGCCGGATGTCAATCTCGGATAGGGCTTCGAAGTTGGTCCATTCTTCGATGATGGTTTCGATGGCCTGGCTAACGGTTGCGTTGAAAAGCGGTGCTGTCGGCTGAATGTCCGCCGGAAAGATGACGTCCGCTAGCGCCGCCGCCGTTTCGCGATCGACAGGGACGGGTGTATTGCGCGTCAGAACCTCGCCGGCGAACTGCGTCTTGGAACGCTCAATGCGGCTCGGTGACAGCTCCTTCGTCCGATCCGCCGTCGTCAGGATGCTGGTCAAGGCGGCGGACTGTTTCGACTCGCCATCCTTGGCCAGCGCATCGCGCAGGCGCTCGATCTGCTTGCGCAGGGCTGGTGACGCATCGGCCATAGCCGCGCGACATAAAGCCTGAACAATCGTGAAGTGTTCCATACGCTACCCCTCGGTTTGTTGCGTCATATAGCCGTTTCGATGCATATATCCCTATAGACGTTGCGTAGCAACGATAGTTGGTCGCGTATTTTCTCAGATCGGTGCAACTTTGCGCATCACGTCATATTGACGGCGCACACGCTCGGCGCGTCCGCCGCCCGAGCCTCACGCCACAGCCAGAGCCTGCCGCTGATGCAGGAAGTCCACCGCCCGCTGCGCATGCGCTGCCGCCGTGAAGATGAAGCGCCGATCGCCCTTCAGTGCGTCCAGCCAGCTGGCGATGTAACTGGCGTGGTCGGGCCGCGGCGTGAGTTCGAGCCTCAGGTCGGCACAGAGGAACGCTGCGCCAAGCTCGGCGACCAACTCCTCGCGAGCATAGCCGTCGTCACCCCATCGTTTGCGCCCGAAGCCCCGATCCAGCCGGGCCGGATGCCGGGTCCAGTGGGTGCATTCGTGAGCCAGAACGGCGTAGTAGGCCTCCGGATCCTCGAAGCACTCGAAGGGCGGCATCTGCACATGGTCAGGCTGCGAGGCGTAGTAGGCTTGGGCGCCGCCGTGGCGGATGTCGGCGCCTGTGGCGGTGAAGAACGCCTCGGCGTGGTCGATCCGCTGCGCGCCATCGAGCTTGGGCTCGGCCAAGGCGTAGAAGTGCGGGGGCAGACCGTCGACCTGACCGACGTTGAAGACGGTGTAGGCCTTCAGGAACGGGATCTGGCGTTCGACATCCTGGCCGTTGTCGCCGGACTCGGTGCGGGTAATCCGGTTGGTGTAGACCACCGTCGCGCCATGCTCGCCCTTGCGGACGTGGCCGCCGAGGGCCAGCGCCTGGCGGAAGGTGATCCAGATCGGCGCGGTGTAGCCGCGGGCGACGGACTCCGCCCAGAGCAGGATGACGTTGATGCCGCTGTAGGGCTCGCCGGTGGAGCGGAGCGGTCGGCTGATCCGACCGGCTAGGTGCTCGGCGGACCAGGGCTTGGTCCAGGGTCGGACGCCGGCCTCCAGTTCGGCGACGATGGCGTTGGTCACGCGTGTGTAGAGGTCGGGCTTGGAGTCCGGACGTGAGGTCTCGTGAAGGCGCGTCATGGCGGCCTCCTGTGGTTGGGATGTTTGAGGGGAGCGGCGTCCCGCCAGGGTCGGCGGGACGCTCTGCGGGTGGTCAGTTCGAGCTGGAGCTGCTGCGTGACCAGATCAGGCTGTAGCCCTCGTCGGCGTCGACGAGGCTGGCGTAGATCGGAGCCGGGAAGCTCGGGTCGTCCAGCTTGACGGAGAGGTAGGACCGGTCGTCGCGCGAGGTCTTCTTCCAGGCGGCGCCAAACTCGGTCTGACCGGAGAAGATGCGGAAGTCGGGGGCCTTGTCGTTGTCCTTCTCGACTTGGCGAAGGGTGGCCTGCTTGACGTTCAGGGTCAGGGTCTTGATCGCGCCGTTGTAGTTGCCGGAGTCGTCCTTGGTGAAGGTGCCGATGGTCGCCATTCTGAAATCTCCTGAGGCTTCCTCGGACCGCGCCCATCGCGGCCTCGATGGCGATCTCAGGACGAGGGGCGCTGAGCGCCGCAGCCTTGCGCCCGCAGCGCAGCGGAGGACGTCGGCGAGGACGTGTTTGGGGCGCGAGGAATTCGGCGAAGCCGAAGGGGAAAGACGTCGGAGAGCCGGCGTTGCGGCGATCAGCGGGGCCGGCACGGCCCGCACCCCTCGGCCCGATCCGGCCAGAGAGGCTGCATGGGTCGGTCGCGAAGCTCAGGAGGTCAGTTTGCCGATCCTGCGCTCACACGTGGACGATCCGCACCCGCCACGCAGACGAAGGGCCGCACGCCTCACAGCGCACGGCCCCAGGTCAGGGAATAGGGAAGGACCGCACCAGCGGCCCGGCGCTAGGCGGCTTTTTCGGTCAGGCACCGCGCCTCGGAACAGACCTCGCCCGCGACCGGCTCTGGCGCGCGAAGCAGACTCGGCAGCCAACCTTTCCCGGCCAGCAACGCCTCAGCCTCCGCTGCCATGTCGGGCTTCTTCAGGCTGCTGATCCGCTCAGCCGCGTCGGGCGACACTGCCTCCCGCACCGCCTCGGCGATCCGGGCCTTGGTCACGCGGCCCAGATAGCTCGCCACCGTGGGCGTCCAGTAGCCCCTCATGTCGAGGCCCACCGCCTCGGCCAGCCGGTCTGCATGCGCCCATGCACCGGGCCTCCGGTCGAAGGGCGCGCGCACCGCGTTGACCGTCAGGCTTGTGCAGTGCGCCAGGAGGTCCAGCAGGTCCCCCGCCGCTAACGCTTGCACGAAGGCCCAGAGGTCGTCCGCCTCCTTCGGCAGGCGCATCGCCCAGCGCTCATGGCGTTCGGCGACGCTGCGTCCCGCGCGGGTGTCGTCGATGCCCGGGGCGTGGCCGTCGAGGTAGGCCGACACGCCCCTGATCTCCAGACGGGGAGGCACGGTCGTGGGGCGGGTAGAAGGCGAACAGCGCCGTGCTGTGCACCACCGCCAGCAACGCCGCCGTGGGGTGGGCGCCCAGGGCGTCGCGCAGCGCCATGGTCCGATGCGCCGTGAGGTCCAGGACCAACCGCTCCGACAGGGGTGCGCTCGCGTCGTCTTCGATCTCCGGACTGACCTCGCCCTCGGCGCTCGCCGGACGGTCGCCGGTCTCGCCCTCAGGCTCAGCCTCGGGCTCGATCGCCGGCATGTCCTCCGGCCGGATCAGGCCGCGCTCAATGCGGGCCACGCCGTCCGGGCCGAGGACGACGAAGACACCGCCGCGCGCGATGTCCTCAGGATCGTAGGCCGTGCCGTCGCCGAAGGCGTCCAGGGCCGCATCGATCTCCGCGAACCGGGCCGCGATCTCGGGCGGAAGCTCCTCGACAGCGTCCCATTCGCTGACCAGGGCGTCGTACGCTTCGCTCAGCGCCGACATGCGGACCCGCTCGTCCTCCGAGCGCTCGACAGGATGCGGATAGACACGGGCTAAGCCCAGCGTGCGCGGATAGTCGATGTGGGCCTCGGCCCAGTTCCAGCCTTCCTGCCTCCGCACGTCCTCAGCCATCCCGTCCAGCTTCTCGGCGACCAGCCTTTCCAGCAGGGCCGGGTCTTCGAACCAGCCGCCACCGTCCTCGGTGAAGAGGTCGCGCAGGATGGTCCCGCCCGCCTCCAGGTAGGCCTCGGCGCCGACGAAGACCGCGCGCCGGTCCGTCGCCGTGACCTTGGCCTCGGTCATGGTGCGGCGGATCAGGTAGGCTGGACGATCCGGGCCAAGCAGGTCCAGGACCTGCTCTTGGCGGGCGTGGTCGTCGCTGACCGCATAGGCCATCATCTGGTCCAGCGTGAGATCGCCCGCGCGATAGGCCTCCATCAGCCTGGGGCTCACCGCGCCCAGCCGAAGCCGCTGGCGAACGACCTGGGCGCCGACGCCGAACCGCGCGGCGATCTCCTCGGCCGACAGGCCGCGTTCTTCCGACAGGCGCCGGAAGGCTTCGAACTGATCCGCCGGGTGCAGGCCCGCACGGGTGACGTTCTCGTCCAGGCTGATCTCGTGGGGATCGTTGGTGAGGTCCACCACACAGCGGACGAGATGGCTCTTCTTGATGGTCTTGCGCTTGGCCAGCCACAGTAGCGCCAAGCGGCGGCCTTCGCCGATGGTGGCGAGATAGGAACCGGTCGGCGTCCCGGCCTCGTCCACCTCTGGTTCCACCACCAACGCCTGGAGCACGCCCTTCACGGCGATGCTCGCGGCCAGGGCTTCGATGTCCGCTTCGGCGTGTGGGGTGCGCCGCGCGTTGCGCGGCGAAGCCTTCAGCTTGTTCAGCGGCACGTCGATGACGTCGCCGTCCTGGTGAATAGTCTCGATCTGTTGGGTCATGGTCCTGCTCCTTGGGGCATGGCTGTCAGGCGCAAGGCGCGCCTGCAGCCTTGCCCGTCGGCGAGACCGGGGGTGCAAGCGGAGGGGCGGCTTCGCGGGGAACCGGCTGCAGGGCTTCAAGCCCTGAAAAGCTGCCGGTCCTGCCCAGCCCGAAGCTGGGCGGAAGCCGCTCCGAAGCGCGCCGGGGGCGGAGCCCCAAGCCACGGCCGCCCGCTAGGGCGACTCAAGAGAAGGCTGCAAGGAGCCTGCGCGCCGGAGGCGCTGCACGGCGGGACGCGCCGTCGAGCGGCCGGCGGCGCCGTAGGCGCCCGAAGGGGCGGACCCGTAGGAGCCGCGTCAGCGGCGGGACCGAGCACGCCCGCCGGCCGCTCTCCGAATCTAGGGGGCGTTGCGGGGACCTCCCCGCAAGAAGGGGTCGCCGGAGACACCCTGGCTCCGGCGCAGGGGAAAGCTTTCCCCTACAGCCCCAGCGCCGCCGCGCCATGTCCGCCAAACGAAAGCGTAGGTTGATCACCATCCGCTTTGACAACCTGCTGCGCCGTCCCTCATGAAAGCGTTGCGGGGGTGCTCAAGTGGCGAACAGTTTCTACGAACGGCCGATCTTAAATTCGCCATATGAGCCGCCGTCGCTGCATCATCGGCTCGACGACACCGGCCAGCCGATCGAGGGTGAGCCCATCAACGGCCGCCGGCCCTCCAAGTTCATCGTGCCCGTTCCGGCCTCTCGGAAGAAGGCCGCCGCCGCGCAAGCTTCGCTCGACTTTGAGACCTATACCGAAAACGCCAAGATCAACGAGATTCGCGGCTATCTGGCAGCGTGGCGCGCGGTCCCGAACCCCGGTGACTGGGGCGTCACCCCGGCGACGCAGCGGCTGCTAGAGCACTGGAGGCGGCCAAGAGAAGAATGGGCGGGCCCGCGCCCCTTCTTCTGCCAAATCGAGGCGGTCGAGACGATTATCTGGCTCACTGAGGTCGCGCCGCGGCGAGCGCCGACGCGTGGCCTGCTCGACCAGATCGCCAACGACAATGCGGAGGCCAACCCAGCGCTGTTCCGGTTGGCGTTGAAGATGGCGACCGGCAGCGGCAAGACCACTGTCATGGCGATGCTGATTGCCTGGCAGGCGATCAACGCCGCACGCAAGGAGTCGAAGGATTTCTCTCGCGCCTTCCTGATCGTGGCGCCTGGCATCACGATCAAGGACCGACTGCGCGTCCTCCAGCCGAGCGAACCCGGCAATTACTACGACACACGCGAGATCGTGCCGCCGGAGATGCTGCCGGAAATCCGGCGCGCAGAGATCGTCATCACCAACTATCACGCCTTTCAGCATCGAGAGACGCTCAGTCTACCGAAAGCCGCCCGCAGCTTCCTGCAGGGCAACGACCCCGAGCCAATCAAGACGACCGAGACCGACGCCGACATGCTCAAGCGAGCATGCGAGAAGCTCCTCAACTTCGAGCGCGTGAACGTCATCAATGATGAAGCGCACCACTGCTACCGCCACAAGGTCGGCGGCGACGCTGAGGGCGTGCTGACCGGGGAGGAGAAGAAGGAGGCGGAAGAGAACGAAGAAGCGGCCCGGCTCTGGATCAATGGGATCGAGGCGCTCGATCGGCAACTCAAGAAGGGCAAGCGCAACGGCGGCGTTCGAGCGGTCTACGATCTGTCTGCCACTCCGTTCTTCCTGCGGGGGTCGGGATACCAGGAGGGAACGCTCTTCCCCTGGGTCGTGTCGGACTTCAGCCTGATGGACGCAATCGAGAGCGGCATCGTGAAGCTGCCGCGCGTGCCGGTGACTGACAACCTCGTCCAGACGGACACCGTGGTCTATCGCGATCTATGGAAGCACATCGGCAAGTCCATGCCGAAGTCTACCGCGAGCGCGAACAAGCTCAGCCCGTTCGATCTCAACCCTCTGCTGCTTACGGCGCTCAACTCACTCTACAGCCACTATCAAGGCGAGTTTGAGCGCTGGCTCAAGGCCGGCATCGGCGTGCCACCCGTCTTCATCGTCGTGTGCCAGAACACCGCCATTTCGAAGCTGGTGTTCGAGTGGATTGCGGGCTTTGAGCGCGGCGACGCGGGGGAAGGCGAACGCGCCGCTTTCCACGCGGGCCACCTGGAGCTGTTCCGCAACTACGATGAACACGGGGGCCGCTTCCCGCGACCCAGAACGCTGCTGATCGACTCGCGTCAGCTCGAAGCGGGCGAAGCTCTAGACAAGGGCTTCAAGGAAGCGGCTTCGGCTGAGATCGAGCAGTTCAAGCGCGAACTTGCCTCTCGCGATGGCGCCGGCAGCGCCAACGGCGAGATCAGCGAGAGCGAACTTTTGCGCGAGGTGATGAATACCGTCGGGCGTCCGGGCCGGCTGGGAGAGCAGATCCGCTGCGTTGTCTCGGTATCGATGCTGACGGAAGGATGGGACACCAACACGGTCACCCACATCCTGGGTGTGCGCGCTTTCGGCACCCAGCTCCTCTGTGAGCAGGTCGTCGGCCGAGGCCTTCGCCGCCAGTCCTACGAATTGAATGACGAGGGCCTGTTCGATGTCGAATACGCCGACATCATGGGCATCCCGTTCGACTTTGCCCGCTCGCCGCAGAAGGTCGAGCCCAGGCCGCCCAAGCCGATTACGCGCGTCTACGCCATCAAGGAGCGCGACGACCTCGAGATCCGCTTCCCCCGCGTGAGCGGGTATCGCCGCGAGTTGCCGTCCGAGCGGCTGGAGGCCCAGTTCGACGAGGACAGCCGTCTGGTCATCACCCCAGAGGACATCGGCCCCACCTCCGTGACCATGGAGGGCATCGTCGGCGCCGGTGTTACAATCACGCCCGAAGTGCTGGCCCAGCTGCGCCCGTCGGAAATCAGCTTCAACCTCGCCAAGCACCTGCTCTACACGCACTTCCGCGACGAGGACGGCTTCCCTAAGCAACATCTCTTCCCGCAGATTCAGCGTCTCGCGCGGCGCTGGATCGACGAGGGGTATCTGGTCACCAAGGGCGTGCCCGTGGGCGCCATTCTCTATCAGGAGCAGCTCGCCCGCGCCGCCGCCAAGATCGACATCGCTTGCACCCGCGGCGGCGGCGGCCATGTGGTCGCCGTGCTCGATCCCTACAATCCGAGCGGCTCGACCCGACATGTCAATTTTATCACGTCGAAAGAGTGCTGGAAGACCGGGGCTCAACCGCCCAAGTCCCACATCAGCCACGTGGTGAAGGACTCCAGCTGGGAGGTCGCGCTTGCGCAGGCGCTGGAGGGGCATAAGCGCGTGCTCGGGTACGCGAAGAACCAGGCCCTTGGCTTCGAGATCCCTTACCTCGACGGCGGCGCCCTGCGGCGCTACCTGCCCGACTTCCTTGTCCGGCTAGACGCCGGTAGCGAGCCACTCAACCTCGTGCTCGAGATGAAGGGTCAGCGCGACGAAAGCGACAAAGCCAAGGCGCAAACGGCCCGTGAGCTTTGGGCGCCCGGCGTCAACGCCCTCGGTGGGTACGGCCGTTGGGCCTTCGCCGAGTTCACCGACCCCTACACGACAGAAGACGAATTGAAGTCCTTGATCGCGACACTGATCGACGGAGTCGCTTGATGGCCAAAAAGCCCGGCGCTCCCAAGAACATCGACGCCCTGCGCCACGACGCGGCCACGCGGCGCAACATCCCTACGGCGGAAATGGAAAGCTTCTTCCGCCGTGAAGAAGACGCCGCGCCGATGCGGCCCAAACACTACCCGCGCGCCCGGCCGCTGGCCGAAGGCGCGACCCGAACCGAAGAGGAACCGAGCGTGCCCGAGATCATCTGGAACGGCGCGCGGATCAAGATCACCGACGCACAGGCGGCCGAACTAGCGGAGACCGGAACGCTGACCTTGTCTGACGCACAGCTCGTCTGGCGCGGCAAGGACCGACAGGATTGGTCGGACCTCGTCGTCAATGTGCCGCCGGTCTACATCCAGGAGAAGATCCACCCCAAGGCGATCATCGACGATCTGAAGCGCCGCACCGCCGAGCGGCGCGAGGCGAAGGCCGACGCGCCCGACCTGTTCGCGGACTTCAACGGCATCGAGCCGGACCAGCGCGCCGAGTTTTACCTCCACGACCAGCACTGGTCGAACCGCATGATCCTGGGCGACAGCCTGCAGGTCATGGCCAGCCTGTCAGAGCGCGAGAGCCTGAAAGGCAAGGTGCAGTGCATCTATTTCGACCCGCCCTATGGCATCAAGTTCAACTCGAACTGGCAGGTCTCAACTCAGTCGCGCGACGTGAAGGATGGCAAGCAAACCGACATCAGTCGCGAGCCCGAGCAAGTAAAGGCCTTCCGCGACACGTGGAAAGACGGCATCCACAGCTACCTGACCTATTTGCGTGACCGCCTGACCGCGATGCGCGAGTTGCTAAGCGAGAGCGGGTCGATCTTCGTCCAGATAGGCGATGAGAATGTGCACCGCGTGCGGGCAGTAATGGATGAAGTGTTTGGCGCTGAAAACTACGTTCTCGCCATCGCCGCGCAAACCACGGGTAGCCAAGCGGGTAGTTTCATCCAAGCAACTAATGACTATATTCTCTGGTATTCGAAGCAGAGGAAGCAAACGGAATCCAAGTTCCGGCCGTTGTTTGTGCCGCGAAAGAAGGGTGAAGATGAACAGCCGTCCGCAAACCCTTTAACTTCGGACGGCGTGAGGCCGGACTCGACTGTGTCATACACGTTCCAAGGCAAGACATATCATCCGGGAGCCAAGAATCACTGGAAGGTATTGCCTCGTGGATTGGATCGCGTTGCCAAGGCAGACCGTCTCATTGCCCAAAATACTCAGATTCGGTTTGCATTTTTTCACTCCGACTATCCAGTAACCCGGCTGAACGGAGTATGGGCGGATCTTGGGGGTGCCACAGACAAGGTCTACGTTGTTCAGACCACACGCAAACTAATCGAACGCTGCATACTGATGGCGACCGACCCTGGCGACCTCGTACTCGATCCCACCTGCGGTTCAGGCACGACAGCCTATGTTGCGGAGCAATGGGGTCGCCGTTGGATTACGATTGACACCAGCCGCGTTGCCTTAGCCCTAGCCCGTACGCGGCTCATGTCCGCGCGCTACCCTTGGTATCTGCTCGCTGACAGTCGGGATGGCCGCGCGAAGGAAGCCGCCCTCACTCAGACGATTCCGTCAGAAACGGAGTCGCACGACGATATCAGGCAAGGCTTTGTCTATGAGCGTGTCCCGCACATCACGCTGGGGGAAATCGCCAATAACCCGCTGATCGACGACGTTTGGGAGAAGTGGCAGGTGGTGCTGGAGCCGCTGCGCGCTGAGTTGAACGCCGCTGCTGGCGAAACCTGGGAACACTGGCAGATCCCCCGTGAATTGCCGGCGACTGCGCATGTCTCCGCGGTCAAGCCGCATGCGGAGTGGTGGAAGGCCCGGATCGCCCGTCAGCGCGACATGGACGATGCAATCCGAGCACGTTCCGCCCCGGAACACCTCTATGACAAGCCCTACGTCGATCCGGCTCGCGTTCGCGTCGCTGGGCCCTTCACGGTCGAGAGCCTCTCGCCGCACCGCGTTCTCCCCGCCGGCGAGGAAGAACTGATCGAGACATTTGACGCTGCCGACGGCAAACGCGCCGCTGCTGACGCCGATCTTGCGGGCACCGACTTCGCTGCCATCGTCATAGACTACCTGAGGGCCGAGGGCGTCAAACAGCAGGCCAGGGACGACCGCATTACCTTCGAGAGCATTACGCCCTGGCCTGGCAATTTTCTTGGGGCCGCCGCAACCTTCAGCGAAGGCGAGTCCGGGCCCCAGCGTCGCGCCGCGATCCTGATTGGCCCAGAGTACGGCACCATCGGCCGACAGGATCTGATCGCCGCAGCGCGCGAGGCGGTCGACAACCGCTTCGACGTGTTGATCGCCTGCGCCTTCAACTTCGACGCGCACTCGTCCGAGCTCGGCAGTCTCGGCGGACTCACAATCCTCAAGGCGCGGATGAACCCCGACATGCATATGTCGGAGGAACTCAAGAACACCGGGCGCGGCAACATGTTCGTCGTGTTTGGCGAACCTGACGTTGAGATCATCGACGACGGCGGCCCGGAGCTTAGGGTCAAGGTCAAGGGCATCGACGTCTTCGACCCGAACACCGGCGATATCCGATCGAGCGACACCAAGGGCATCGCGGCCTGGTTTATCGACACCGACTACAATGAGGAAAGCTTCTTCGTCCGGCACGCCTATTTCCTGGGGGCCAACGACCCCTACAAGAACCTGAAGACAGCGCTGCAGGCAGAGATCGACCCTGACGCCTGGGCGACGCTCTATTCAGACACTTCCCGTCCCTTCCCGAGGCCGGCCGGCCGACGCATCGCAGTAAAGGTCATCAACCACTTCGGCGACGAGGTGATGAAAGTGTTCGGGGTTTGAGGGGTGAACTTCCTCATCGCCGACACCTTCACGGCCTCGTTCAACCGCCTGTCCGGGCAGGACCAGAAGGCGGTGAAAGCGAGCGTGTTCGACCTGCAGATGGACCCGACGGGCAACGGGCTCCAGCTTCACCGCATCGACAAGAGCAAGGACCCGAACTTCTGGTCGGTGCGGGTGAACCGCGACGTCCGGTTAATCGTCCACAAGACCGGCGAATCCATGCTGGTCGCCTATGTCGACCATCACGACGACGCCTATTCGTGGGCCGAGCGGCGGCGAATCGAAGCGCATCCGCGCACCGGCGCGGTGCAGATCGTCGAAGTTCGCGAGCGGGTGGAAGAGGTCGCGGCACCTGAGACGCTTGACTTCGTCATTCCCGAACCGCAGGTCGCCGACGCGCCTTTGCCGCAGCTCTTCGCTTCGTTGGACGACGACGGGCTACTGTCGGTCGGCGTCCCAGCGGATTGGCTGGCCGACGTCCGCGCCGCGACCGAAGACACCTTCTTCGCCCTCGCCGAGCATCTTCCGGCCGAGTCCTCTGAAGCTTTGCTTGAATACGCCGCGACCGGCCTGCTGCCGAAGCCCCCGCCGGCCGCCGCCGATCCCTTTACCCATCCCGATGCGTTGCGCCGCATCCGGCCGATCGCCGACCAAGAGGAGCTGGAGCAGGCGCTGGCTTTCCCGTGGGAGAAGTGGGGCGTCTTCCTCCATCCCTCGCAGCGCGAACTGACCGATCGCAGTTTCAACGGCCCAGCACGCGTGGCGGGCTCGGCAGGTACCGGCAAGACGATTGTCGCCATCCACCGAGCGGTCCGCTTGGCGCGAGAGAAGCCGAACGCGCGTGTTCTGCTCGCCTCCTTTTCGCAGCCGTTGGCCGATGCGATGGCGAAGAAGCTGCTGGTGCTGGCGCCGGAGACGGGCGGGATCATCCCTCGCATCACGACCGCATCGTTCCGGGGCATTGCCGAGCAGATGTACCAGCTCGAATACGGTGTCCGTCCGCGGATCGCCTCAGACCTCGTTCTGCGCGATCGGCTTGGCCTTGCTGCGAAGGAGCTGCAACTCAAGGGGTTTTCGGAGCGGTTCCTACTGTCCGAGTGGACGAACGTCATCGACGCCTGGGGCATAACGACCTTTGAGGCCTATGAGACGGTGCCGCGCATGGGCCGCAAGAGCCGGCTAGGACCCAACCAGCGCGCACGTCTCTGGCCAGTGTTCGAAGCGGTGAAGGCGGGTCTCGCCGCCGAGCGCTATACCACCTGGGCGCAGGTCTTCAGTGACTTGGCGGACCGCTTGGTCAGCCGATCTCGCCGGCCCTTCGACCACATCATCCTCGACGAAGCGCAGGACCTCGCGCCCGCCGAGTTGAGGTTCTTCGCCGCCATGGCGCCGGCCAAACCCGACGGGCTCTTTCTGGCCGGGGACGTGGGCCAGCGCATTTTCCAGCATCCTTTTTCTTGGGCCGGCCTGGGTGTCGAGGTTCGCGGCCGGTCGCACACGCTCAAGGTCTGCTACCGCACTTCGCAGCAGATCCGGCAAGCCGCCGATCACCTACTTCCGCTCGTGCTGCGCGACGTCGATGGCTTGGAGGACGAGCGGCGAGGCATCGTCTCAGTGTTCGACGGCCCCGCGCCCATCGTCGAGACCTTCTCCACCGCGGCCGAAGAAGCCGCCGCCGTCGGCAATGCCGTTGCGAGTTGGCTCGCTGAGGGCGTCGCCGCCCATGAGATCGGCATTTTCGTCCGAACCCCTGAGCTCGTCACCCGCGCTCGCGCGGCGTTGATGGGGATCGAAGGCGCTGCGGCCATCACGACCGCGCCGATGAACCTGGCAAAGGGGCTCGAATTCCGCGCCGTCTCGGTCATGGCCTGCGACCAGGGCATCTTGCCGCTCGACGAGCGCGTTGCCGATGCCGCCGACGAGGCCGAGCTCGACGACATCTACGAGACTGAGCGTCGGCTTCTGTATGTCGCCTGCACACGGGCGCGAGAGCACCTGCTGCTGACCGGCGTGCTGCCCGCATCCGAGTATCTGAACGACTTCCGTGTCGGCGCTCGGCCATAGGGCTCGCCTAGAAGCGCGCAGGTGCAGCGGTCCGCCCCCGCTGACGTTGGATCAACCGCCGCTATGCCGTTGAGCCGCATTTGTTGTTTTTGGCGCATCGTCAGAAGAGACCGGATGCTAGCCGTTCCCTGATCTCGCCTAGAACCGCTCTACGCCTTGTAGGACGGCTCAATGACCCGTTGGGGAGCGCCCGCTCCAAAGGATGTCATTGGTCGGGCTACGCGTGCGAAGTCCTCCGGGTCAAGACAGCCGCCGGCCACAACCGCCATCTGGTCGAAGACGTCGACGAAGTCCTGCGGTCGCGCGCTGAGCCACTCGGGATCTGCGTCGATCACGCTCAGACTGATACCAAGGCCATTCACGGTCAGAGCGTCGCCGCAGGCGTCGCGAAGGGCCCCTAGCCGCGAGCCGCCGCCGGTCAGAACTACCCGGCAGCGTCCGTTGAGCGAGCGCAAAGCTTCTTCACTAAGCTGGGCGAGCGAGTCTGCCATTGTCTTTTTCAGATCGCGGACGAAGGCCGTCACCTTGGTGTTCTGCTCGAGCTCAGCCTGAGTGACGTCCACCGATCCGTCATCGGACAGGAGAACTAGGGTGCCCTCCGGCGTGACTGTCAGAAGCTCACGCTTGATTTGCCGAACCTTCAAACGCAATTCGTTCAGATAGATCGTATGGGTCTGGCTTCCAGGTACGGCACCCGCCTTGGTGAGGATCAGATCGATCAGAGCTTCATCGATCCGGTCGCCCGCCTTGCGCAGGACCTTCATCGTCCCGGCAACAGGAGCGACCACAGGCCCGTCGCGTCCCGGCTGAACGACAAAAGCGCCAACGTCTGAGGTGCCGGCTCCAACATCGACCACCAGCATCAGCGTGCGGTTCGTCGTTTTATCGATTGCGCTTTGGGCGGCGGCCAAAGCCTCAGGAAGGCCGTCGCTGATGATGCCGGAGGGCAGCTCCTTAAGCTGTTCCACCGTTCGAAGCGCCGCCCAGGCTTCGGCGACCGGCACTCCTTCGCTCCAGCGGCCCTGGAAGGTATCTGCCAATACCTGTGCTTGAGCCAAGAGCGCCTTCATCAGGCCATCGACTTCCGCACCGCGCTGCGCCTGTTTGGCTTCGAGGCCTGGCAGCGTGTAGCGCCGCGGCGTATAGCGCGAGGCACCTTCGGCTTCGAGAGCCTGGCCCAATAGGTCGGTCAGATAAGCCAGGAAGAGCAGCACGCCATCGCGCAGGCTGAAGGCATAGGGTGTAATGTTGATCTCTGGCGGGATCACCGTGTAGTCGACCTGCTGGACCATCTCGCTGATGTACCGCTTGATCGAGTCGAGGCGAGGCCGATTCGTCAGCAGGCTACGCGTAACGGCTTGAGGTCCGAAGAGAACCCTTCCGTTTTCGAAGAACAGAGATGAAGAGACAGGGTAAATCTCCTCGGTTTCGCCGGCCAGTTTGCCCAGCGCCAATTCGATGAAGCCATCCGCCTTTTTAAGGTCGCCTAGACCGGCTTTCGAAAAGGCGGTCCCGAAGTCCAGGCACGCGATCAAGTCTTCGACTGGCTCGCTTTCACGCCAGGCTTCGGAAAGTGCAACGTTCGTTTCAACGGGCGGCGCCGGCGCGACCGCCGGCTCATCGACCACGGAAACGTCACTCTGGGCGCGCAGCAGTAGGCCGATCGCTGTGCGCAGAGCTTCGTGTTCACGCCGAGAAACTGTCCCCGGAAGGCTGTATCGCAATCCGTCGGAGCTGGGCTCCAGGCGGTCACAAAGGCTTTCAATCAACTCCGCGGCGCGATCTGATTCCAAGTCCGACCCCCTTCCTCAGGTCGGCTCGACGAGCGCGGGCTGCACGACGACCGGAGGACCTTCGCCAACTTGGCGAATTACCGCAGGCTGCACAATGCGAACCTTCGCCGTTCGCGTGCCGGTCGCGCCGAGGCGATGGAGACTGGGGTCGAATTCGACGATATCGCCAGTCCCACCGTGCAGTCGAAGACCCCTGGTGGCGGCGACCACACGGACGGATTGGATCACCTCATGGGCAAGCCTGCCAAACCGCGCCATGCCAGCGCCCGAGCCGCCCTCCAGCGTCGCCTCTTCAGTGTTCGTCGCCAGCTCCGCCTGTAGCGCTCGTACCGACAACATCGCTCTGGCAATCGCCGGATCGGCTTTGCGAAGAGAGGCTTCAGATGCGTTTTCTGAGGAGGAGGCAGGCGACTGACGAGCTCCGCCCGGGCCGGACCTGAGCCAGCCGCGGACCTCCTCAGGAATTCCAGGACGGTCATTGAGAATCCGGCGGGTTATCCTCAGGGCTTCGTCCCGCCCCAGAGTCGTTTCCAGAACCCTGAACAGGCCGTCGTCGGGAGTTGCTCGGAGGGCGAGCGTCTCCACGGCTTCGGATAGGCGGTCCAGAAGTGGGCCGAGATGCGGTGCCAACTCCTCAGGCCAGCGAGCCGGCGCGAACCATGCGCGTACCAACCTCAGGACGTCGTAAGACTCGGCCCGGAAGCTAGCAGCCAGACTTCCCCGCAAGAGCAGCAATAGGAAGGAGAGTACCTCGCGGGCCGTTTCAATCCTCAACTTGCGACTGTCGCTCGCATCGGCACTTCGCACCAATCGAACCGTGAGGTCTGCAAGTACCACCGCCGCGTCGGGTCCGACCTCGACACTGAGGGACATCGTGGCACGAAGTCCGTTCAAGATCGCTCGAAGTTGTCGACTGTCGCGCTCGAAATCGCCGACCGCACGAACTTCAGCGAGGATCGCTACCAAAGCTTGCTGTATCGAACCTGTCTGGCTGACCAGGACTTGGGTGAACGCGTCCCGGGCTTTTGGTGCGCCATCGTCGAGAGCCAGGAACTCAGCGCTGTAGCTTACCGCCCAGGTAGGTCGAACCGCTTCTATCACGCGGGCCACGAAGAGACGCTCATCCGCCTCAGCCCATCCGGCAGCCGGTGGCAGAGGGTTGGACAGCACGTCCTCAAGCATTTGAACAAGTTGGGGTGAGATGGCTTTGACACCCCTTACGACCCGGCCCAGCGCGGCGACCGCCTCCAATCGCTCCTCGCCGGAGGCCGCGGCTTCAAGTAGCGCACGAATGCCGGTCTCCAGCCGGGGGTCGGGTTCGCGGGCCTGTGGTACATTCCAGGTGAACAGTGATTTGAGCGCGGCTGATCGCTCGCGGACCGTGTCGGCACGCGCGAATTGATCAAGCTTGCGGTCGATGTCCTCGGATCTTCCCATGATGGCTTACATGCCTTGTCAATCACACAAGGCCAACTCTCCCCGGCTTACGGAACGACATGTGCATGCTCAAGGCGCGTTGGCGACGGCATGTTGGGGTGTTCAGTGGTCTCGACGATTCCGCGCCGACGGCGCATCGTCCGCGAGGAGGCTCAGCCGCTGGGGTGTCGAACTCTCCACCTTATTCCAGCGTCCAATCCTCAAGTGCGGCAGAGACACCCAAGTCCGGTCCGACCTGGTGCGCCAGCGGCGCGTCGGACCGGATGAGTCGTCAGGCGCCGGCGCGTCGAACTCGACGCTGCGATCCGGTCGCCTTCTGCTCAGCTGCTTTGCCGGAAGGGGATTTTCGACGTACCAATTCACCTGCGGAATCCGTCTATGCCTCGGTCTGCGCTGACGTCGGCAACGCTTTCCACTCTTCGAAGCCCTGAAGGATGCGGGCCGCATTCTTCACTGGGGTGATGTGGCCGTAGTGGTCCTCGATCATCTTCACCGAGGTGCCCATCTGCTTGGCCAGGAAGTAGACATCGACCCCTTCGGTCAGCCGAAACGTCGCGTAGGTGTGACGGAAGCAATAGGTCGAGCGCCGGCTACCGGATGAGCTCATTAGGAGCTTGGTCTTCGTCAGCAGGTTCTCGATGAGACCAGCGTACAGGCTCGTCGTGGGCGAGCCGTCGTAGTTGGTGAAGACGTGATCGTCCGGCCCCTTCGCCTTCGCGGCGTCGCGCACCCGTTCCAGGTAGTTGGCCACATTGCTGGCGGCCACGAGGTTGCGGGCCTTGTTCTTCCCGCGCACCGACAGGACCACCACGGTGCGGCCCTGGTCGTCCTTTTGGCTGTCGACGTCGCGCCAGCGGAGGTTCTTCGCCTCGGTCGGACGCATGCCCGTGTTGCACATGATCAGCATGAAATTGCGGGCCATGTTGCGTAGCCAGACGGAGTCGTCCCGCTGCGTGGTCGTGGCCTTCACCCACGTCCGGGCCTCGGTGTAGAGCGTCTTGTATTCCTCCGGCGTGAACTCCTCTCGCCGCACCTTGGCCAGGGGTAGCTTGCCCCGGAAGGCCTTATCGTCGGGGATGAACTTCTTGCTGGCCGCATAGGACATGACCGATCGGAAGATCGTCATCTCGTAGCGGATGGTGGCGTCGCTGACCTTGCCTGTGGCGGTGCGGGGCTTGGGGATGGTCTTGCCGTCCTTGCCCACCGTCCGGATCTGCCGCGGCGGCGGCTCGCCTCGCTCCTTTGCCTCCGCGGCCAGTTTCTCTGCTTCGGCCGTCTTCTCCGCCTGGACCTTCGCGCGCTCGATGGCGTCCGCGCGGCGCCACATCGGGTAGCCCTTCCACCGCTCCTCGGTGACGAGGCTGATCTGGGTCGAGCCGACGTAGCGGTTGAGCTGTGCGCGGATGATGGACGCGACCACGACGGCCCGGTGCTTGGTGATCTCGCCGACGGTGGCCCTCGCGTCCTGGAGCTTGATGTAATCCTCGGCGATATCGCTGAACGGGCGATCGAAGATCGGCACGTTGTGCTTGATGCGGAAGCGCACATCGACATCCTGATCGAAGGCGCGCTCGCGGGCGGCCGTGATGTCCGGCGTCCGGAGAGACACGCTCTTGTAGCGATCCTCGCCCGGCAGCTTGATCCGGCAGTACCAGTTGCGGCGCTTCTTCACCTCGCTGCGGCGGAAGATGATCAAACCTGGCTTCAGCTCTTCGACGTCTACGCGCGTGGCCATTGCGGACCTCGTTCTGTGCCGATTTTGTGCCGATGATCCGGCTAACCCATTGAATTTTCGTCTGTGGGCCGGAGGTGGGCAAGCTGAGCCGGAATCACTTTCATGTGCAATTTCAGCGCGATAGCTAGCAGCGATCTCCCCTTGCGGGAGAAGGATGGTCGCGGATTCAGGCGACGGCCGGCTTGGTCCGGAACCACGCCGCCACGTACAGCGCGACCAGCAGCAGGTCGGGGCTGGCGACGACGGGGATGCTGAGGGGCACGCGGCCCTGGGCGTAGAGGAGCCAGCAGGCGCCGCCGAAGATCAGCTTCCCGGCCGCGCCGATCAGCATGAACGGCCGGAACCGCGCCGGGTCGCGACCGATGACCAGGTAGCCCACCTGCCACATGACCGTGGACGCCAGGAAGCCGTAGTAGCTGTCGGGATGGGTGAACGGCTGGGTGCGGGCGGCGATGGCGCCTTCCAGGAAGAACATCGGGGCGATGATCAGCAGGCCCCAGATCCCGCCGAGCGTGAACACCCACTTCGCGAACCGCATCGCGCCCTCCCCGCTGTTTGCCGGAGATTAGGCGCGACGGCGCCGATCAGTCGATGACGAGGCCGTGCAACATCCCGTCCAGGGTGACCCGCATCAGCTCCTCGCGGTCGGCGAAGTCGAAGCTGGGCCGGGTGATCAGCAGCGCCACCACGCCGTGGCAGGCCATCCACATCGACTGGGCGGCCGAGTCGGCGCCGCCGGTGCGCAGGCGGCCCGCCGCCGCGACTTCGCGCACGACGCCGGCGAAGGCTTCGTAGCAGTCATGGCTGAGGTCGGAGGTGCGGCCGGGCGCCTCGTCGGCCGACGTCACCTGGGGCGCGCAATAGACGAGCTGGTAGGCGTTGGGATGCTCCAGGCCCCAGTGCATGTAGGAATCCAGCATCATCCGCGTGCGGACCACCGGGTCGAGCGGACGCGCCGCGATCTCGGTGTTGCGCTCCAGAAGCTGGCTCAGGGTCGCATCCACGATCTCGCGCAGGATGCAGGCCTTGTCCTGGAAGTGCATGTAGAGCGCCGTGGAGGAGACCCCCACCTCGTCGGCGATCCTGCGGATGGTGGCGCCCTCGTAGCCCTCGGCGACGAAGATGCGTTCCGCCGCTTCCAGGATCTCGGCGCGACGGAGATGCCCGTCACCCTTGGCCTTGCGCGCGGTCTTCCGCGTCGCGGTCGCGACTGAACTCATGTTACTCCCCACTTCGTCCCCCGCGTAGCGGACCTCAAAACCACATGTGTGACAAGTCTTTGTCGCCGGGCTTTACGCCCATCGCCCACTCCGCGTAAGGGGCGCCCATGAGCCCGCCGCAGATCGCCGCCGAGTCCGAGGTGATGCGCACCACCGGTTGGGCGGATTACGCCCTGCTGGATTCGGGCCATGGGCGAAAGCTGGAGCAGTACGGTCCCTACAAGGTCGTGCGGCCGGAACCCCAGTGCCTGTGGACCCCCAGGCTGCCGCAGGACGTCTGGGACGCGGCCGACGCGGTCTTCGACCCCAGCGACGAGGAAGACGCCGGGCGTTGGCGGTTCAAGGGCAAGCCCCTGGAGACCTGGCCGCTCGGCTGGGGCGAGGTGAAGTTCCACGGGCGCTTCACGGCCTTCCGCCACCTGGCCTTCTTCCCCGAGCAGGCGGCGAACTGGTCCTGGCTGGACGCGCAGGTCCGCGCCGCGAGCGACGGGGGGGCTCAGCCCCGGGTGCTGAACCTGTTCGGCTACACCGGCGTGGCCAGCCTGGTAATGGCGGCGGCCGGCGCGGCGGTGACCCATGTGGACGCCTCGAAGAAGGCCGTGGCCTGGGCGCGGGAGAACGCGACGCTGTCGGGCCTGGCGGACCGGCCGGTGCGCTGGATCGTCGAGGACGCCAAGAAATATGTGCAGCGCGAGGTGCGGCGCGGCTCGACCTACGACGGCATCATCCTGGACCCGCCGAAATACGGCCGCGGGCCGGACGGCCAGGTGTGGCGGCTGTTCGAGGACCTGCCGGAGATGGCCGGCCTGTGCGCCCAGCTCCTCTCGCAAAGCGCCAGGTTCCTGGTGCTGAACGCCTACGCCGAGCGGATCTCCGGCCCGGCGCTGGCGGGGCTGCTGGCCGAGAAGCTGGAGGGCCGCGGCGGCCGGATCGAATGGGGCGAGCTGGCGCTGGAGGAACAGCGCGGCGACCGGGCGATCGGCATGAGCTTCTACGCGAGGTGGTCGGCGTGACGTCCCGGCTCATCACCTCGCTGTCCAACGATACGGTCAAGGCCGTCCGCGCCCTGCACATGCGCAAGGAACGCGACGAGACCGGCCTGTTCGTCGCGGAAGGCCTGAAGAACGTCATCGAGGGGATCGACACCGGCCACGCGCCGAAGATCCTGATGCACGGGCCGGACGCCACGGATCACCCGATGATGCGCAAGGCGGTGGAGGCCACGCTCGCGGCGCGGGGCCAGGTCATCGAGGTGACCCACGACATCCTGGCCAAGGTTTCCCGGCGCGAGAACCCGCAGGCGGTGGTCGGCGTGTTCCCGCAGGCGTTCGTGGGCCTGGGCGAGGTGACGCCCGGCGTGGCGCAGTGCGTGGTGGCCCTGCATCGGGTGCGCGACCCCGGCAACCTGGGGACCATCATCCGCACCGCCGACAGCGCGGGCTGCGGGGCGGTGATCCTGGTGGGCGAATGCTGCGATCCCTATTCCGTGGAGGCGGTGCGGGCGACCATGGGCTCGATCTTCGCCGTGCCGCTGGCCAAGGCGACCGAGGCCGAGTTCGCGGCCTGGCGCGGCGGCTGGACCGGCTCGGTGGTCGGCACCCTGCTCTCGGCCGAGGTGACCCACAGCGCGGCGACCTACGCCAAACCCGCCCTGGTGCTGATGGGCAACGAGCAGCAGGGCCTGACGCCGGACATGGCGGCGCTCTGCGACGTCAACGTAAAGATCCCCATGCGCGGCCGCGCCGACAGCCTGAACCTTTCCGTGGCGACGGGCATCATGATCTACGCGGCGACGGCGTAGCGCCGGGTTCGCGATTGACAGGCCGCAGCCGGCCCCCCAAGCGTGCAGCGGGGGCTTGGAGATGGACTTGGGTCGTTCCGCGTTCCGCTGCTTCGTCCTGGGGTTCGGCTTGTTGGCCGCCGGCGCCGCGGCCGCCCAGCGGCGGCCGGACCTCGAGGGCGTCTGGTCCTACGCCTGGATCACCACTCTGGAGCGACCGCCCGCCTTCACGAAGCTGCAGCTCAGCGAGGCGCAAGCCCAGGCGTTCGAGGCCAGTCACACCGGCGTTCCCGAACCCGCCACGGGCGGACCGGTCGGCCAGGACACCAGCGAGTGGTGGGACATGGGCGGCAAGGTGGGGCGGATCGCCGGCCGGCCGCGGTCGTCCTGGATCGTCGAGCCGGCCAACGGCAAACTCCCTTACTCGGCCGCGGGCCTCGCGGCCCTGGCGGCGGCGCGGGCGGCGGCCCAGAGGCCTGACAACCCCGAGACGCGACCCGCGCCGGAGCGATGCCTGATGGGCCTGGGCGGCACCTCGCTGCCGCCGATGCTGAACGCCGCCTACAACGGGCAGCTGCGGATCGTGCAGACCCCCGAGAATCTGGTGGTGCTGACCGAAATGAACGTCGGGCCGCGGATCATCCCGCTCGGCGATAGCCGACACGAACCGGGCGCCGCCTGGAGCGGCCATTCCGTAGGACACTGGGAGGGCGACACCCTGGTGGTCGAGACCACCGACTTCCATCGCGGCACAGAGTGGCGGACACCGAGCCCGCTCTACATCAGCGCCGCCGGCAAGGTGACGGAACGTTTCACCAGGGTGGGGCCGGACGAGATCCGCTACGCCTACGTCGTGGACGATCCCGCGACCTTCACCCGGCCCTGGCGCGGCGAGATGCCTTTGCGGCGGTCGAGCCAGCCAATGTTCGAATTCGCCTGCCATGAGGGCAACTACTCGCTGCCCGGCATCCTCGCGGGCGGACGGCAGCAGGAACGCGAGGCGGCGGCGAAAAAATAGCTCCGGGTGTCACAGGGGAACCTCCGCCGCCGTCCTAGGGGCAGAGAACAAGGAGACCTCCCCCATGACCACCCGCCTGAACGGTTTCGCCGTCGCCCCCCAAGGCATCCAGAAGATGGCCGAACTCGAGGACCACCTGCGCAATTCGGGGCTGGAATACAGCCTCTACGAGCTGGTGAAGATGCGCGCCTCACAGATCAACGGCTGCGCCTTCTGCCTGCACATGCACTCCAAGGACGCCCGCGCCGCCGGCGAGACTGAGGAGCGGCTGTACCTGCTGAACGCGTGGCGGGAGTCGAGCCTGTACACGCCGCGGGAACGGGCCGCCCTGGCCTGGACCGAGGCGCTGACCCTGGTGGCGCAGACCGGCGCGCCGGACGCGGACTACGAGGGCCTGAAGCCGCACTTCAGCGAGGTGGAGATCGTCAACCTCACGCTGCTGATCGGACTGATCAACAGCTGGAACCGGCTGGCTGTCGGCCTGCGCAGCCAGCATCCGAAGATCTGGGCGGCCAAGGCGGCGTAACTCTCCCTCCCCATTAAGGGTGGGACTTCAGGTCCCCCGTGGCTTCGCCCTGGCGGTGGGCGCGGCGGTGGCGGGGTCCTCGGGCCAGACGTGCTTGGGGTAACGGCCGCGCATGTCGGAGCGAACGTCCCTCCAGGAGCCTTTCCAGAAGCCGGGCAGGTCCTTGGTGGTCTGGATCGGGCGGTGGCCGGGCGACAGGAGCGACATGGTGATCGGCGTCCCGCCCACGGTGGGATGCTGGGCCAAGCCGAACACCTCCTGGACCCGGACGTCGACGCGGGGCCCGGCCTCGGCGGCGTAGTCGATGGCGAAGCTGTTGCCGGTGGGCGCCGTCCAGCGGACCGGGGCCTCGGCGTCCAGGCGGCGCTGCAGGTCCCAGGGGATCAGGGTGCGCAGCGCGCCGTCGAGGACGTCGGGCTTCAGGGCGTTGAGGCCCCGCACGCCCAGAAGCACCGGGGCCAGCCAGTCGTCGAGACTGGCGACCAGCGCCGCGTCCGACAGGTCGGGCCAGGCCGGGTCGCGGGCGCGCAGGAAGGCGGCGCGGTCGCGCAGGCTCCTGGCCGCATCGCCCCAGGGCAGGATCTTGACGCCGTCGCGCCGGACGCGGTCGGCGAGGGTGCGGGCGATCAGGGCCGGGTCGGGACTGTCGTCGACCTCCTCGCGGACGGTCAGGCGGCCAAGCCGGGTCAGGCGCTTGGCGCGCAGCCGGCCGCCGCCGCTCTCCTCCAGGCGCTCCTCGACCTCGAACTGGGCGGCGAAGGCCGCGAGTTCGGCCGGGTCCAGGGGCGCGGCCAGCAGGATGCGGTCGCGGCGGTCGCCGCCGCCCAGCTCGGCCACCGCCAGCCAGGGCTCGCGGGCCAGGGCGTCGGTGGGCTCGACGAAGGCGCCGCGGCCGGTGACGAGCTGGAACTCCCCCTGCCCGCCCCGCGCCTTGGCGACGCGTTCCGGATAGGCGAACGCCAGCAGCAGGCCGTCGGAGAGCGGCTCGCCCTTGCCCGCCTTGCCGCTGAGCCCCGCCCACCGATCGGCCAGGGCCTTGGCGTCGCGGGCCCTGGGGCTGCGGTCGCGCTCCAGGCCGTCCAGGCGGTGGCGCAGGTCGGCGTCGCGCCCGCCCAGGCCGCGCTCGGTGATCAGGGCGGCGATGCGCGCGGCGCGCGGGGCCTGGCCGGTGTCGGCCGCCTTCAGCACCATGTGGGCCAGGCGCGGGGCGAGCGGGAACTCGGCCAGGGCGCGGCCATGGGCGGTGAGCACGCCGGCCGGGTCCAGCGCCTCCAGCCGCTGCAGCAGGGCGCGGGCCTCGGCGAAGGCGGCGGCCGGCGGCGGGTCGAGGAAGACCAGGTCGCCTAAGTCCCTCGCGCCCCAGCGGGCGAGGTCCAGGGCCAGGCCCGAGAGGTCGGCGTCGAGGATCTCGGGATCGGCGTAGGCCGGGAGCGCACGGGTCTCGGCCTCGTCCCACAGGCGGTAGCAGACGCCGGACTCGGTGCGGCCCGCGCGGCCGCGGCGCTGGTCGGCGGCGGCGCGGGAGACGCGGACGGTGGCGAGGCGGGTCAGGCCGCTGGCGGGGTCGTAGCGCGGCACGCGGGCGACGCCGCAATCGATGACCACGCGGACGCCCTGGATGGTCAGGCTGGTCTCGGCGATCGAGGTGGCCAGCACCACCTTGCGCCTCCCCGGCGGCGCGGGCTCGATGGCGCGGTCCTGGTCGCGAGGGTCGAGGGCGCCGTAGAGCGGCGCGACCTCGACGTTGGGCCGGCTGCGCTCGGCCAGGCGCTCGGCGGTGCGCAGGATCTCGCCCTGGCCGGGCAGGAAGACCAGCAGGCTGCCGGACTCTTCGGCCAGGGCCTTCTCGACGGCGCGGACGGCCTGGTCCTCCAGCCGCAGACGGTCGTCCCGGCCGAGGTAGCGGGTCTCCACCGGGAACATCCGGCCCAGGCTCTCGACCACCGGCGCGCCGTCCAGCAGGCGGGCCACCGCCGCGCCGTCCAGCGTCGCCGACATCACCAGCAGGCGCAGGTCCTCGCGCAACAGGCGTTGGGCGTCGCGGGCCAGGGCCAGGCCCAGGTCGGCGTCGAGGCTGCGTTCGTGGAACTCGTCGAAGACCACGCAGGCGACGCCCGCCAGCTCCGGGTCAGCCAGGACCATGCGGGTGAAGACGCCCTCGGTGACCACCTCGATGCGCGTGGCGGCGGAGACGCGGGACTGCAGGCGGACGCGGTAGCCGACCGTCTGACCGACCGGCTCGCCCAGCGTCCTGGCCATGCGCTCGGCGGCGGCCCGCGCGGCGAGACGGCGGGGCTCCAGGACGATGATCTTCCCGTCCCCGCGCCAGGGCTCGCCCAGCAGCTCCAGCGGCACGACCGTGGTCTTGCCCGCGCCCGGCGGCGCGACCAGCACCGCGGCGTTGGACGCGGCGAGCGCGGCCTTCAGATCTGGCAGGGCCTCGTGGATAGGCAGCATTCGCCCGGCTCTAGCCTGTTGTCAGGGCATATGAAAACCGCCGGGGGCGTTGGCGCTTGACCACAGCCGCGCACCCGGCCACGGTCGCGCCAAATTTTACCCGGCGGCCGGGGGGCCGCTCTTCGGAGGAATTCCATACATGTGGCGTGTTAAGCCGCTCGACGCGATCCTGGCGACCGCGGAAAAGAAGTCTCTGCACCGCTCGCTCGGGCCGTTCCAACTGACCATGCTGGGCATCGGGGCCATCATCGGCACCGGGATCTTCGTTCTCACCGCCGAAGCCGCTCAGAAGGCGGGGCCGGGCATGATCCTGGCCTTCATCATCGCAGGCTTCGTCTGCGCGGTGGCGGCCCTCTGCTATGCCGAAATGGCGGCCATGGTGCCGGTTTCGGGCTCGGCCTACACCTACAGCTACGCCGTGATGGGCGAGCTGCTGGCCTGGATGGTGGGCTGGGCGCTGATCCTGGAATACGCGGTCGCCGCCGGCGCCGTTTCGGTCGGCTGGTCCGGCTATGTGGTCGGCCTGATCGAGAACGCCTTCGCCATCGACATACCCGACATGCTGGTGCGCGGGCCGTTCGACGGCGGGATGGTCAACCTGCCGGCCATGGGCATCGCGCTCCTGGTCACCGCGCTGCTGGTGATCGGCACGCGGGAGTCGGCCACGGTCAACGCGTTCCTGGTGGCCATCAAGGTGGCGGCGCTGATGCTCTTCATCGTGCTGGCCGTCCCGGTCATCAAGATGGAGAATTTCGAGCCGTTCATGCCCCTCGGCTTCGCGGGGGTCTCGGCGGCAGCCGCCTCGATCTTCTTCGCCTATGTGGGCTTCGACGCGGTCTCGACAGCCGCGGAGGAGACGAAGAATCCCCAGCGGAACATGCCCATCGGCCTGATCGGCTCGCTGGGCGTCTGCACGATCTTCTACATCCTGGTCGCCTCCGGCGTGATCGGCACCGTGGGGGCCCAGCCGGTCCTGGACGCCAGCGGCGCCGGCCTGCGTCCCGGCAGTCCGGAACTCAGCGCCGCCTGCGCCAGCCTCGCCGACAGCAAGGTGGTCTGCTCGAAGGAGGCCCTGGCCTGGACCCTGCGCTCCATCGGCTGGCCGCAGATCGGCAACCTGATCGGCCTCGCGGCCGGCCTGGCCCTGCCCTCGGTCATCCTGATGATGATGTTCGGCCAGACCCGGATCTTCTTCGTCATGAGCCGCGACGGCCTGCTGCCGCCGGTGCTCTCGAAGGTCCACCCGAAGTTCAAGACGCCGCACGTGATCACCATCATCACCGGCGTGTTCGTGGCCCTGTTCGCCGCCTTCTTCCCGGTGGGGATCCTGGCCGACATCTCGAACTCGGGCACCCTGTTCGCCTTCGCCATGGTGGCCATCGCGGTGCTGGTGCTGCGCCGGACCGACCCGGGCCGGAAGCGCCCGTTCAAGACCCCCGCGGTCGCGATCGTGGCGCCCCTGGCGGCGGTCGGGTGCATCTACCTGTTCGTGAGCCTGCCCAGCGAGACCCAGCTCATGTTCGTGGGTTGGGCGCTGATCGGCCTCGTGGTCTACTTCAGCTACGGCTACCGCAAGAGCCACGTGGCTCACGGCTCGCCCGAGACCCACGAGCTGGACACCGACGCCCCGCCCGTGCCCGTCCCCCCCATGCCGGGAACGGACCGCTAGGACGCCGCGACGATCTGGAAGGGCCCGGGAGCGATCCCGGGCCTTTTCTTATGGGCCGCGACCCACGATCATAGGCGAGACATGAACGCCCCCGCCCCGCCCCTTCCGATCCGCGCGATGATCGCGCCGGTCACGCCGCTCCAGCAGAACTGCACCATCGTCTGGTGCGTGAAGACGATGAAGGCCGCGATCATCGATCCCGGCGGCGAGGTCGACCGGCTGCTCGCGACCCTGGAGGAGAACGGGCTGACCCTGGAGAAGATCTGGATCACCCACGGCCACCTGGACCACGCGGGCGGCACGGCGGCGCTGAAGGAGCGGACCGGCGCGCCCATCGAGGGGCCGCACCCCGACGACCAGTTCTGGATCGACGACATCGGCCAGAGCGGCGCCAAGTGGGGGATGCCCGAGGCCCGCAGCTTCACCCCCGACCGCTGGCTGCAGGACGGCGACACAGTGTCGCTGGGCGAGACCGAGTTCGAGGTCTACCACTGCCCCGGCCACACGCCCGGCCACGTGGTGTTCTTCCACCGCCAGGCCCGGTTCGCCCAGGTCGGCGACGTGCTGTTCCAGGGCTCCATCGGACGCACCGATTTCCCTCGGGGGAACTTCAAGGACCTGATCGACGCGATCACCGGCAAGCTGTGGCCGCTGGGCGACGACGTCCGCTTCGTGCCGGGTCACGGGCCGATGTCCAGCTTCGGCCACGAGCGCAAGACCAACCCGTTCGTCGCCGACGACGTGCTCGCCGAATGAGCGCCTCCGCCCCGATTGGGACGCGTCCGTTTCAAGTGAGACATTCGAAGGTTACGGCCGGCGACCAAGCTGGCGTCCATGGAGCTTGCGACTGACATGGCCGGGGCCGGCGCCCGAATCCTCATGGTCGACGACGACCCCGGCATCCGCGACGTGGTGTCCGATTTCCTCGGCAAGCACGGCTACAAGGTGGAAACCGCGGCCGACGCCCAGGAGATGGAACGCGTGCTGGAGCGCGGGCCGGTCGACCTGATCGTGCTGGACATCATGATGCCCGGCGAGGACGGCCTGGCCGTCTGCCGCCGCCTGACCACCACCGAAGCCGCGCCGCCGATCATCATGTTGTCGGCGATGGGCGAGGACACCGACCGGATCGTCGGCCTGGAGCTGGGCGCCGACGACTACCTGGCCAAGCCGTGCAACCCGCGCGAGCTGCTGGCCCGGGTGCGGGCGGTGCTGCGGCGGGCCGAGCAGCGGACGACCAGCGGCGCCCTGGGCGCGGGCTGCGAGTTCGCGGGCTGGCGGCTGGACCTGGTGCGGCGCGAGCTGCGCTCCCCGGCCGGGGTGGTGGTGAACCTGAGCTCCGGCGAGTTCTCGCTGCTGCGCGCGTTCGTGGAGCGGCCGCAGCGGGTGCTGACCCGCGACCAGCTGCTGGAATTCGCCCGCGGCCCCGACAGCGACGCCTTCGACCGCGCCATCGACGTGCAGATCAGCCGGCTGCGGCGTAAGCTGGACGACGGCGGCGGCGGGCACGACCTGATCCGCACGATCCGCAACGAGGGCTACATGTTCACGGCGAAGGTGAAACGGGCGTGACGCCCTTCGGCAAGGTAAGACGGGCGTGAAATCCTTCGGCCGGCCCACGGCGCCGCTGCTGGTCCAGCTGCTGACGCTGACGGGCCTGACGCTGGTGGCCGCATGGCTGATGAGCACCCTGCTGCTCTTCTTCCTGCCGCCGCCCGCGCCCGACTTCTACCGGGTCTCCGAGATCGAGCAGACGTTCCGGGGCGCGGCGCCGGTCTTCACCGAACGGCGGCCGCTGATCCTCACCGAACAGGACCGGCCGCCCTCGCCAGTGCTCGAGGGCAAGAGCATCCCGTCCATCCGCGACAAGATCGCCGAGAACCTGGGCGTGCCGTCGTCCCGGGTGGTGATCGCCGGCGAGCGCGGCCCGCTCTCCGACCGGCGGGTCGGCCGGATCATTCGCGACCGCGTGGCGCGGGCGGGAATGAGCGAGGAGGAGCATTTCCTCATCTCGCCGTTCAACGTGGGCGTCCGCCAGGCCGACGGGCGATGGAAGGTGGTCCACCCCGAGGTGGCGTTCGGCCTCAGCGACTGGCAGCAGCGCGTGGCCCTGTGGTTCGCCCTGTCGGCCCTGGCCATGTCGCCGATCGCCTGGATCTATGCGCGGCGCCTGTCCCAGCCGATCCAGGTCTTCGCCGACGCCGCCGAGCGGCTGGGCCGCGATCCGCGGGCGCCGCCGCTGGAGGTGAAGGGCCCCGCTGAGGTCGCTACCGCCGCCCGCGCCTTCAACGAGATGCAGGAGCGGCTGCGCCGCTACGTCGAGGACCGCACGGCCATGGTGGGGGCGATCGCCCACGACCTGCGCACGCCGCTGACCCGCCTGCGCTTCCGCATCGAGAGCCTGCCCGAGGAGCAGCGCGAAAAATACGCCTCCGACCTGGACCAGATGGAGGAGATGATCACCGCCACCCTGACCTTCGTGCGCGACGCCACCAAGGCCGCGGAGCGGACCCCGCTGGAACTGTCGTCGCTGGTCGAGAGCCTCTGCGACGAGATGGCCGAGACGGGGGCCGAGACCGAGGTGGAGCCCGGCGAGAAGGTGATCCTGGAAGGCGACCCGATGGCGCTGCGTCGCCTGATCGCCAACCTGCTGGAGAACGCCGTGAAGTTCGGCGGCCGGGCGCGGGCGCGGGTGTTCCAGAAGGACGGCCATGCGGTGGTGGAGATCGACGACGACGGCCCGGGCATCCCGGAGAAGGACGCCGAGAAGGTCTTCGAACCCTTCTACCGCCGCGAGCCGTCGCGCAGCCGCC
The DNA here is from genome assembly GCF_004297125.1 of Phenylobacterium sp. GTDB lineage: Bacteria > Pseudomonadota > Alphaproteobacteria > Caulobacterales > Caulobacteraceae > Phenylobacterium. The sequence continues at coordinate 144,949 of NZ_SCVD01000025.1, forward strand.
AGACCGGCGGGATCGGCCTGGGCCTGGCGGTGGTTCGCTCCATCGCCCGCGGCCACGGCGGGGACGTCAACCTGGTCAACCGCGTCGGCGGCGGCCTGACCGCCAGAGTACAGTTGCCGCTTTAGGGGTTTGACCGCTTTGAGGCTTTCCAAGCCCGGGCGGAAACGAAAATGAAATAGGGCGGCAACGCCGGTGGGGCCTAGTCACGGCGGGTTCATCCGGACCCTTCGATACTTGGGACAACATGAGCCTGAACGCCTCCCCTCGCCGCCGCACCTTCCGCATCCCCCGCGCCGCCTGGATCACCTTGGGCCTCGTGGTGCTGGTCGTGGCCGCCATCGTGGGCTGGCAGATGCGGCCCAAGCCCGAGAAGGACCCCTACCGGCTGGGCGCCGTGGAGCGGGGCGACATCACCCGCTCGGTCTCGGCCTCGGGCAGCCTGCAGGCGCTGATCACGGTGGACGTGGGCTCGCAGATCTCCGGCCAGGTGACCAAGGTGCTGGTGGACTTCAACGACGAGGTGAAGGCCGGCCAGGTCATGGCCATCCTCGACCCCCAGACCTACCAGTCGCGCGTGGCCCAGGGGCAGGCCGACATCGTCGCCGGCCAAGCGGCGGTGCGCCAGGCCCAGGCCACGCTGGACAACGCCCAGGCCGACTACAACCGCAAGAAGACGCTGGTGGACCAGGGCTGGTACTCGCCCTCGACCCTGGACCTGGCGACCGCCGCCCTGAAGACCGCCCGCGCCAACGTCGCCGCCGCCTCGGCGCGCGTGACCCAGAGCCGGGCTGCGCTGCGCAGCCAGCAGGTGGACCTGGGCCGCACGACCATCGTGGCCCCCATCGACGGCATCGTCGTCGACCGCAAGGTCGAGCCCGGCAACACGGTGGCCGCCAGCCTGCAGGCGCCCGTGCTGTTCACCATCGCCCAGGACCTGTCGAAGGTGGAGGTGAAGATCTCGGTCGACGAGGCCGACGTCGGCCAGCTCCAGGAAGGCCAGATGGTGCGTTTCACCGTCGATGCGTTCCCGGACGACACCTACGAGGGCATCCTGACCCAGGTGCGCAAGCAGCCGACCACCGACCAGAACGTGGTCAGCTATACCGTCATCGCGGAAGCGGATAATCCGCAGCGCAAGCTGCTGCCCGGCATGACCGCCAACGCCGACATCGTCATCGACACCAAGCGCAACGTGATGAAGGTTCCGGCCCAGGCGCTACGCTGGAGCCCGCCATCCGAGAACCAGGCCGGCGCCCGGGCCGGCGGCGGCGTCATGGTCGGCGGCCCCGGCGCGGGCGGCGGCAACCGCCAGGCGGGCGGCGCGCGCCAGGGCGGCATGGGCGCGCGGGTGGTCGAACAGCTGGACCTGGACGCCAGGCAGCAGAAGGCCTGGGAGCCGATCCAGGCCGAGCTGCGCACGAAGATCCAGGCCGCCCGCTCGGCCGCCGCCGGCAATCCCGGCGCGATGCGCGAGGCGATCGCCAAGCCGATGAACGAGGCGCTCGCCAGGCTGGAGCCCCTGCTCCGCCCCGACCAGAAGACCAAGCTGGCGGCGCTGCGGGCGACCATGACCCAGGGACGCGGCGGCCGGGCCGGCGGCCTGCGCGCCGGGACGGTCTATGTGCTGCGCGAGAAGAAGCCCGTGCCGATCCCGGTCCGGGTCGGCGCCACCGACGGCGCGTTCACCGAGGTCGTCAGCCGCGACCTCAAGGCCGGCGACCAGGTGATCACCGGCGGGGGCCCGCGGCCCAAGGCCCAGGTCGGCGCCCCCATGGGCGGCCCGCCCGGCGCCGGCGGCGGCGTCCGGGTCCGGATGTAGGCCTTGGGCTCGATGATCGAGATCCAGGACCTGCGGAAGGTCTTCATCATGGGCGAGGAGGAAGTGCCGGCCCTGGCCGGCGTCAGCCTCCGGATCGAGCGCGGCGAATACATCGCGGTGATCGGACCGTCGGGCTCGGGCAAGTCGACGCTGATGAACATCCTGGGCGGCCTCGACCGGCCCACGGACGGGACCTATCTCTTCGAGGGCGACGACGTGGGCGAGTTCACGGACGACGAGCTGGCCGACTTCCGCCGCCGGCGGATCGGGTTCGTGTTCCAGTCCTTCCAGTTGCTGCCGCGGCTGACCGCCCTGCAGAACGTCGAGCTGCCGATGATCTACGCCGGCATGACGCCCAAGGACCGGCGGGCGCGCGCCGCCGAGCTGCTGGAACGGGTGGGCCTGGGGGGGCGCATGACCCACCGGCCGACCCAGCTCTCGGGCGGGCAGCAGCAGCGGGTGGCCATCGCCCGGTCCCTCGCCAACAGGCCCGACATGCTGCTGGCCGACGAGCCGACCGGCGCGCTCGACACCAGCACCGGCGAGGAGGTGCTGGCGCTGTTCGAGGAACTGAACGCCGGCGGCCTGACCCTGGCCGTGGTCACCCACGACCCGGAAGTCGCCGAACTGGCCCACCGGCGGGTGTCGTTCCGCGACGGCCTGATCGTGTCGGACGAGCGGGGGCGGAAGGCGTGAGGTCCTTCGAACTGGTCCGCTTCGCGCTCGGCGCCATCATCGCCCACCCGATGCGCAGCGTGCTGACCTCGCTGGGCGTGGTGATCGGCGTGGCCGCGGTGGTGATGATGACCTCCATCGGCCTGGGCGCGCAGCAGCGGGTCACGCAGGCGATCTCGGGCCTGGGCTCGAACCTGATCATCGTCACCCCGAACTTCCAGCGCGGCCCCGTAGCCCAGGCGGCCGGCGCCGGCGTCTCGCTGCGCGACGGCGACGCGGTGGCCATCGCCAGGCAGGTCGAGGGCGTGGCCGCCGTCGCCCCCCTGGTCCGGGGCCAGGCCCAGCTCGCCTCGGACGGCGCCAACTGGAACACCCAGATCCAGGGCGTGACGCCGGACTACCTGGTCGCCCGCGACCTGAAGATCGCCTCGGGACGCATGTTCGACGAGAACGAGGCCCGCCAAGGCCGCAAGGTGCTGGTCGTCGGCCCGACGGTGGCCAAGGAGCTGTGGGGCGACAGCGACCCCATCGGCCGCCGGGTGCGGGTGCGCACCGTTCCGTTCGAGGTGATCGGCGTGCTGGAGTCGAAGGGCCAGGCCGGCTTCGGCCAGGACCAGGACGACGTGGTGCTGGGCCCGCTGAGCGCCGTGCGGTCGCGGATCGCGGGCCGCCGCAGCCGCGGCGACAGCGTCCAGACCATCTATGTGAAGGCCGTCGACGAGGACAGCCTGGACCGGGTGCAGGAGGACGTCACCAACCTGCTGCGCGACCAGCACAAGATCCGCCAGGGCGAGGACGACGATTTCCAGACCCAGAACATGGCCTCCATCCTGGAGGCCAGCCAGGCGGCGGTGGGGACGTTCACGGTATTGTTGGCGGCGGTCGCGGGCGTCTCCCTGGTGGTCGGCGGCGTCGGCATCATGAACATCATGCTGGTGGCGGTGACCGAACGGACCCGCGAGATCGGCCTGCGGATGGCCGTGGGCGCCAAGCGCTCGCACATCCTCATCCAGTTCGCCCTGGAGTCGGTGGCGCTCTCGCTGGTGGGCGGGCTGATCGGGCTCACCATCGGCGTGCTGGGCGCCTTCGCGATCGCCAAACTGGGCGAGTGGCCGGCCGCCGTTCCCCCCTGGGCGGGGCCGCTCGCACTGGGATTCTCGGTGGTCGTGGGGCTGGTGTTCGGGGCCTATCCGTCCTGGCGGGCGGCCCGTCTGGACCCCATCGAAGCGCTTCGCCGCGAATAAGTCGCAGGTCCTAACGCAACCTTGGCCCTGCCTCGGGGGTTAGCCTCACCGCAAGCCCCTACCAGGAGTACCCCCCTCCATGCCCACCGTCGACACCGGCAAGCCCCGCGCCCGTCGCGGCTTCGCCGCCATGAACCCCGAACGCCGCCGTGAAATCGCCCGCAAGGGCGGGGCCAGCGTACCAAGCGAGAAACGCAGCTTCGCCAAGGACCGCGATCTCGCGGCCCAGGCCGGCCGCAAGGGCGGCGAAGCCTCCCGCGGCGGCGGCCGCACCCGCGGCCGCGAAAGCTAAGCCGCACATCCAACGCGACTTCCAGCGGAAGCGGGCGCCCTCACCGGCGTCCGCTTTCGGCTGTCAGGCCCGCAGCAGCACCATGCCGAAGGCCGGGTCCTCGCTGACCCAACGCTGCTCCAGCTTCCAGCCCGCCTGAGCCGCCAGCGTCGCCATGCGCTCGATCGTGAACTTGTAGGAGTTCTCGGTGTGGATGGTCTCGCCCTCGGCGAACCGGAAGGCCTGGCCGGCCACGTGGGCGACCTGGTTCTTCAGGCTGACCAGATGCATCTCGATCCGGCTCTCGGCGGCGTTCCAGACGGCGCGGTGCGCGAAGGCGTCGAGGTCGAAGTCGCCGCGCAGCTCGCGGTTGATCCGCGCCAGCAGATTCTTGTTGAACGCCGCGGTGACCCCCTTGGCGTCGTCATAGGCGGCCACCAGGACCGCGGGGTCCTTCACCAGGTCCATCCCGATGAGGAAGGCCGCGCCCTCGCCCAGCAGGCGGCGCGCGCCGACCAGGAAGGCGCGCGCCTCCTCCGGCGTGAAGTTGCCGATGGTCGAGCCCGGGAAGAAGCCCACGACGGGCCGGCCCTCGGTCTCTTCGGGCAGACGCAGCGCATTGGTGAAGTCGTCGCGCAGCGGGGCGACGACCAGGCCGGGGTAGTCGGCGCGGATCGCCTTGGCCGCGCCCTCCAGCGCCGAGGCGCTGATGTCGATGGGCGCGTAGGCCGCAAGCTGCGGCGCGGCGTCCAGGACGATCCGGGTCTTGGTGCTGGCGCCCGAGCCGAACTCCACGAGGACGGCGCCGTCGGGGATATGGGCGGCGACCTCGCCGGCGGCGACCTTCAGCAGGGCGATCTCGGTGCGGGTGGGATAATATTCCTCGAGCTCGGTGATCGCCTCGAAGAGCTCGGAGCCCTCGGCGTCATAGAAGTGCTTGGGCGGCACGGCCTTGTGCGGCTTCGACAGCCCGGCGATCACGTCGGCCTCCAGGTCCGAGGCGGCCGCGGCGTCTCCCGCCCCGTCGAGGGCCAGGCGCAGTCCGGAGAACATCCAGCGCTGGTGCGGGTAGAAGAAGTTGCGATAGGTGGCCCGCGTGTGGCCGGCGGGCGTCACGCAGGCCCCGCCGCGCAGGACGAACTGACCCGACATGAACTTGCCGTTGTACTCGCCGACCGCGCCCTGGGCGGGCTTGAAGCGGGGGTAAGGCAGGTAGGCGCTGCGGGTCCATTCCCAGAGGTCGCCGAACATCTGCCGCAGGCCTTCGCCGTCCGGCGCGGCCTGGGGGTCGAGACGCCCGGAGCCCAGGAAGTTGCCGTCGATGGCCAGGCCCTCGGCCGCATGCTCCCACTCGGCCTCGGTGGGCAGGCGCGCGCCGGCCCAGGCGGCATAGGCGTCGGCCTCGTAGTAGCTGAGGTGGCTGACCGGCTGGGCGGGGTCGAGCGGGCGCAGGCCGTTGAGGCCCATGACGCGCCAGCCGTCGGCCGCCTCGCGCCAGTAGACCGGGGCGGCCCAGTCCTCGGCCCTGACCAGGGCCCAGCCTTCGGACAGCCAGAGCTCGGGGCGCGCGTATCCGCCGTCGGCCATGAAGGCCAGCCATTCGCCGTTGGTGACCAGGCGATCCGCCAGGCGGAAGGGTTCCAGCCAGACTCGATGCCGCGGGCCCTCGTTGTCGAAGGCGAAGCCTCCCTGCCCTGACTTGGGTCCGTCGTGGCCGATCTCCACCAGCCCGCCCGGAAAGCCCACATAGCCCAGCGGCGCGGCAGGCGCGGCGGGGGGCGGCGCCCTGGGCGGCGCGAAGGCCGGCGCCAGCGGCGACTGGGCGAACAGGTGCAGGATGTCCATCAGCACCAGCTCCTGGTGCTGCTCCTCGTGCGCCAGGCCCAGCGCAAGCAGGTCGGCTAGGTCCCCGACGCCCCCGGACAGCAACCGTTCCATCCCGGCGTCCACGTGGGCGCGATAGGCCAGGACATCGGCGACCGACGGGCGCGTGATCAGGCCCCGGGCCGGACGCGGCTGACGCGGGCCGACGGCCTCGTAGTAGGAGTTGAAAAGATAGCCGAACTTGGGATCGAAGACCTTGTAGCCCGCCAGGTGCGGCGTCAGCATGAAGGTCTCGAAGAACCAGGTGGTATGCGCCAGGTGCCACTTGGTGGGGCTGGCGTCGGGCATCGACTGGGCGCCCATGTCCTCGGGCGTCAGCGGCCGGGTCAGGCCCTCGGTGGCGCGCCGCACTGCGCGATAGCGGGCCAGGGCGTCGATGGCGGAAGCCTGCCGCCGCAACCGGGCGCGGTCGTCGGGACGGTCGGTGCTGCGCATGCAAACTCCCCTCATTCAGCCGGAAGCGTCGCTTCGGCGTCCTCCAGCGAATGTGGGGACGAAACCAGAACACCACAATGGGTGCGCCGATGCATTCGGCGCCCAGGAATTAGACGCCAACGTTTCTTCACCTTTGCGGTTCCGAATTTTCCGGAACGGATTGGCTTGAGGCCCGTTCCACCTTCGCTGGTGGCAGGCGATCATCCGGTCCGGGGGCCGGAACTTACTAGGGGATGGGATGGACTCCAGCACAAGTTGGCGTGACGAAGTCGTCGGCATGATACCGGCGTTGCGCGCGTTTGCCTGGTCGCTCAGTCATAACGGTTCCGACGCCGACGACCTGGTTCAGGACACCCTGATCAAGGCCTGGTCCAACCGCGACAAGTTCGAGCCGGGGACCAACCTGCGCGCGTGGCTGTTCACGATCCTGCGCAACACCTACTACACGAACGTGCTGCGCCGCCGGCGCGAAGTGCGCGACGAGCTGGGCGAATACGCCAGCACGCTGCAGACCCCGCCCACCCAGGACTGGAGCGTGGCGATGCGGGCCCTGCAGACGGCCCTGCAGCAGCTTCCCGCGGAGCACCGCGAGGCGCTGATCCTGGTGGGGGCGGCCGGCCTCTCCTACGAGGAGGCGGCCGAGATCTGCGGCTGTGCGCTGGGCACGATCAAGAGCCGGGTGAACCGGGCCCGCGCGCGTCTGCTGAAGATCATGGACGCCGACCAGCCCTCGGACGTCATGGCTCTGGAAACGATGACGGTGATGGGGTCGGCGTAGCGGGCTTGGCCGCGAAGGCCTCCAGCTGGTCGGCCACGCCCCGCAGGTGCTCCGGGATCGGGCGTGCTTCCAGAGATTGGAACATGCCCGTCAACGCCGCAGCCAGGGCGGCGGCCTCATCCTGATCCGTCACGTGTGAATTCCTGTTCCCGCCGCCACACTAGCGCCGGAACGGCGCAGGCGCACGCCCGTTGATTCGCGATGGTGACCCAGGATCCCAAGGCCCCGCCCGGCGGACACGGGGAAGGCGAGCGCGACGCGTGGGACCGCGACCGCTACGGCTCACGCCAGGGCGAGGACCGCGGGGAGTACGGCTCCGGCTGGGACCGCGAAGGCCAGGAATACGGCGAGGGCCAGGACGACGAGCCGGCCGCCTCCGACACGGAGACGCCAGGCGCGCCGCGCGATCCGGCTACCTGACCTCGCCTGCACGGGGCCTCGGGCGGCCTCGCCCAGCTTGCTCTGACAGGTGGAAGCGCGTCGTCAGTCTGCTAAGGCAGGGCAATGTCGATCGACGCCATGTTCAAGCAGGCGAACGCCGCGCAGATGGCCGGCAACTTCGCCGAGGCGGAACGGCGCTACCGCTCGCTGGCGCGGGCCAAGCCGCTGTGGGCCTACCACAACCTGGGGGTCGTCTACGCCAAAACCCAGCGGTTCAAGGAGGCGGAGATCGCGTTCCGGACGGCGTTGAAGGCCGACCCGACGTGCCCTTCGCCGCGCCATAGCCTGGGGATGCTGCTGCTGGGCGGCGGGGACTATGCCGAGGGCTGGCCGCTGATGGAGGCGCGCCGCGAACTGCCGGAACTGAACATCACCCGGCCGAACCTCTCCTTCCCGGAATGGAAGGGCGAGGACCTGGCCGGCAAGCATATCCTGGTGATCCTGGAACAGGGCCTGGGCGACCAGATCCAGTTCGCGCGCTTCGTACCGGTGCTGCAGGCTCGCGGCGCGAAGGTGAGCTATGCCTGCGCGCCGTCCCTGGTGCGGCTGCTCAATCCGCTCGGCGTCGATCTGGTCCCGATCCCCGGCGGCGCCATCCCGAAGGCGGACTACTGGTCGCTGATCTTCTCGCTGCCGCAGCACCTGGGGCTGAGCGTGGAGACGATTCCCGGGGCGCCGTACCTGCCCGGCGGGCCGGCGCCGGCCGGCGGCGGCGTGGGCGTGGTGGTCCGGGGCAGCACCACCCACACGAACGACCGGTTCCGCTCCCTGCCGCCCGAGACGGCGCAACAGGTCCTGGCCCTGGGCCGCAGCCTCGCGCCAGAGGACACCGGGGCGCAGGACTTCCAGGACACCGCCGAGATCATCGCCGGCCTGGACCTGGTGATCAGCGTCGACACCGCGGTGGCGCACCTGGCCGGCGCCATGGGCAAGCCGGTCTGGATCCTGCTGCCGGCCGTCGAGACCGACTGGCGCTGGCTGCGGGGCCGCAGCGACAGCCCCTGGTACCCGTCGGCCCGGCTCTATCGCCAGGCGACGCCCGGAAAGTGGGGTTCGATCGTGCGCAAGATGACCGAGGATCTTCGGGCCCTGGGGCTCGCCGCATGACCCGGGCCGACGCCGAGGCCCTGGACGCGGTCGACCCGCTGGCGCGGTTCCGCGAGGCCTTCGACCTGCCCGCGGGCGTGATTTACCTGGACGGCAATTCCCTGGGCCCCCTGCCCCGCGCGGCGGCTGCGGGGGTGGAGCGCGCCGTGCGCCAGGAGTGGGGCCAGGGGCTGATCACCAGCTGGAACGCCGCCGGCTGGATCGAGGCGCCGCAGCGGCTGGGCGGCAAGGTCGCGCGGCTGGTCGGCGCCGGGCCGAACGAGGTGGCGGTGGCCGATTCAACCTCGGTGAACCTCTTCAAACTGGCGGCCGGCGCGCTGTCGCTGCGGCCGGGCCGCAGGACGATCGTCACCGAGACCGGCAATTTCCCGACAGACGTCTATGTGCTGGAGGGGGTCTGCGCGATGGCGGGCGCCACGCTGAAGGCGCTGCCGCCGGAGCAGGTCCTCCACGCGGTGGACGACGACACGGCCGCGGTCGTGCTGACCCACGTTCACTACAAGACCGCCCGGCGCTGGGACATGGCGGCGGTGACCGCGGCGGTGCAGGCCCGGGGCGCGCTGATGCTCTGGGACCTGTGCCACACCGCCGGCGCGGTGGCTTGCGACCTCAACGGCGCGGGCGCCGACCTCGCGGTCGGGTGCAGCTACAAGTACCTGAACGGCGGCCCCGGCGCGCCGGCGTTCCTGTTCGTCGCCGAGCGCCATCAGGGGGCGATCCGCTCGCCGCTGTCCGGCTGGATGGGCCATGCCGAGCCCTTCGCGTTCGAGGACCGCTATCGGCCGTCGTCCGACATCCGCGCCATGCTGTGCGGCACGCCGCCGATCCTGGGGCTGGCGGCGCTGGAGGCCGGGCTGGACCTGCAGCTCGAGGCCGATCCCCGGGCGGTGGAGGCCAAGGGCCAGTCGCTGTGCCGGCTGTTCATCGACCTCGTGGAGCGCCGCTGCGCCGGCCACGGCCTGGCCCTGACCGGCCCGCGCGAGATGGAGCGGCGCGGGCTGCACGTCTCGTTCGCCCACCCGGACGCCTACGCCCTGGTCCAGGCGATGATCGCCCGCGGCGTAATCGGCGACTTCCGCGAGCCGGACATCGCCCGCTTCGGCTTCTCGCCGCTCTACCTGAGCCACGCGGAGGTGTGGGACGCCGCGGAGATCCTGCGCGACGTGCTGGAGACCCGGGCGTACGAGGCGCCCGGGTTCCGCACCCGCTCGGCCGTGACCTAGAACAGGAAGTCCGAAGCGCCCAGGCTGGCCGCCGAGATTCCGGCCAGGGTGACCGTCCCGGCCCCGAGGTGGATGACGGCGCCGGCCGCGCTGGAGGTGATCAAGGCCTGTACGTCGGCCCAGTCGTCCAGGTCGGCCACCGCGGTGAGGTCGATGACGTCGGCGCCGCCGCCGGCCCGGAAGTCGACGACGACGTCCTTGCCCGCGTTCGATGCGAACACGAACTGGTCGTCGCCCTCGCCGCCCGTGAGGCGATTGTCCACCGCGTTGCCGACGATGGTGTCGTCCCCGGACCCGCCGACGGCGTTCTCGATCCAGGCGCCGTAGGCGATGCTGATGTTGTCATGCATCAGCGGATTGGTGACGCCGGCGATCTCGCGCCAGCTCTCGCCGCCGTTCGTGCCGTCCACGCCGTTGTTGTAGACGTCGTAGAGGAACTGGCTGCGCGCCGGCAGGCCCGCCGCGGCGTTGTTGGCGTTGATCTGCTCGAGCGTCAGGAAGGTCTCCGAGCCGCCAGCGCTGGAGAACGATCCGGGGTTCAGGTCAATGAACGACGGCGTCGAATAGCCCGACAGGTCCAGCGTGTCCTTGCCGCCGGCGTCCCAGATCGTGAAGACCGGCGCCAACTCGTTGGGACCGAGCTGGAAGGCGGGGCGGTCGGCCAGGTCGGCCGACGAGTTGAAGCCGTACACCGTGTCGCCCGTGCGGGTCGTGGTGTCGACGCCGTAGATCGCCTGGATCGCGGCTATGTCGTGGACCAGGGGCGTCGACGAGTAGACGAACCGCATCAGGTTCCAGTCGATGTGCTGGGCCCCCGTCTCATAGGCGTCCCAGTACGACATGACCGTGTACTGGCGGGAGTCCTGGTAATAGTCGGCCAGATCGTAGGTCAGCGGCGTGTCGTCGCTGGCGTCGTAATCGCCGGGGTGCGACAGCCCCAGGGCGTGGCCGATCTCGTGGGTGAAGGTCTGCAGGCCATAGAATCCGGTCGTAAGCTGGACGCCGCTCACCGGACCGGGATTAACCCATACGTCGCCCTGGATGTGCTGGTACTGCGCGCCGTAGGCGTTGCCGTGCGGCAGGTAGGCCCAGGCCTGCCCCGGACCGGTCGTGGTCGAGGCGAAGGCCATGTCCCAGTTGCCCTGGCCGTTCGACTGCTCCCGGAAGTTGATCGAGATCAGGTCGTCCCAGTAGGCCAGCGCCAGCCGGGCCGCATCCTGCTGGTCCGCGTTCAGGGGCGAGTAGCCGTAGGTTTCGGCCGCGCCGTGCGGATTGTTGTAGACGCCCGTCGTGTGCGGCCCGCTGTAGAAGCCGTAGGTCAGGACGCCGTCCTTGAGTTCGGAGGCGTCCCAGGCGAACCCCGACCGGTTCAGCCAGGCCGCGATGTCGTCCGGCGTCCAGATCGGCTTATCGCGGAGCTCACCCCCCGCCAAGGGATCGACGGAAGCATTCAGCTCGCTCTCCGTTGGGACCCCCGCCTCCAACGTGTACCCGTACATCGGGTTCGATGCGCCACCCATACCTGTGTCTCCTCTGTATTTTTCCATCCTCGGCGTGTTCTTCCCGCGCAATGGATTAGGCGGGCCACGTCAAGATGAGCTGATAGGGTTCCTTCTCCCTACCAGGTTTGACAACAGAGAAGATTCGTTGCGGCGAGTACCCATCATGTGCAAATGTTCTCCCGCCTTGTCCTACGGTTACGCTCGTATCTACCCTTCTGGAAATAACATTATTTCTTACTGGATGCGCAGCGACGCAACAGGCTGACGTTGCGTTCCGATTGGCGTCGCCCCGCGGCTCGGATAGCAATGCGCGGGCGGGCGGCCACAAGCCCGCCAGGAAACGCGACGGGCATGACAGACGACCCCATCAAGCTTTTGACCGACATTCCGGCGGTGCATGGACGCACCCGCGGCGACAAGGTCGCCGTCCACTTCGAAGGACGCGACCTGACCTACGCCGAGCTGGACCGGCGATCGAGCCAGGTGGCGGGCCTGCTGCAGGCCGCGGGCGTGAAGCCCGGCGACCGCGTCGCCTGGCTGGGGCGCCCGTCGGAGGCCTGGTACGAGATCTTCTTCGGCGTCGCCAAGGCGCGCGCCTGCTTCGCCCCGATCAACTCGCGGCTGGCGATCCCGGAGATCGCCTTCATCCTCAAGGACTCCAGCGCCGGCGTGTTCCTGGTGACGCCCGAGTTCTTCGAATGCGCGGTGACGGTGGCCGAGCATGCCGGGCGGCCGGTCAAGGTGATCGCGGTCGGCGGCGAGCACCCTGTCTTCGAGAGCTACGCAGCCCTGCGCGACGCCGCTCCGGCGCCGAAGCTGGAGGCGCCGCAGGCCACGGACGACGTGCTGCAGCTCTATACCTCGGGCACCACGGGCCTGCCCAAGGGCGTGCGGCTGACCAACGCCAACTACTCGGCCTTCCTGGGCCTGCGCCACCTAGTGGACGGGTTCTCGTACGGCGCCGACGATACGGTGCTGATCCTGATGCCGATGTTCCACGTGGCCGGGACCAACATCAGCTTCTCGGGGCTCGCCGCCGGCGGGCGGATCGTGCTGCAGGCCGAGTTCGCCCCCGCCGCCGTGCTGAAGGCGTTCGGCGAGGAACGGGTCGCCCACGTCTTCCTGGCGCCGGTGATGATCAACGCCCTGCTGCAGACGCCCGGCGTGGAGCAGGCGGACTTCTCCAGCCTGAGGACCGTGTCCTACGGCGCCTCGCCGATCTCCGAGGCGGTGCTGGCCAGGGCGACCAAGACCTTCGGCTGCGGCTTCATCCAGTTCTACGGCATGACCGAGACCACCGGCGCGGGCACGACCCTGGCGCCGTCCGAGCACGCGGGCGAGCTGCTGCGCTCCTGCGGCCGGCCGTGGGCGACGCTGGAGACGCGGATCGCCGACGAGCAGGGCAACGAGGTTCCACAGGGCGAGATCGGCGAGATCGAGATCCGCGGGCCGATCGTCATGGCCGGCTACTGGAACCGCCCCGAGGCCACGGCCGAGACGATCCGGCCCGACGGCTGGCTGCGGACCGGTGACGCGGGCTTCATGGACGAGAGCGGCTTCTTCTTCGTCCACGACCGGGTCAAGGACATGATCGTGTCGGGGGGCGAGAACGTCTATCCGGCCGAGGTGGAGAACGCGATCCTGGGCTGCCCGGGCGTGGCGGACGCCGCCGTGATCGGAGTGCCCGACGAGCGCTGGGGCGAGGCGGTGAAGGCCATCGTGGTGGCCGCGCCGGGCCAGGCGCCGGACCCCGCCGCGATCATCGCCTACGCCCGCGAGCGGATCGCCGCCTACAAGGCCCCGAAGACCGTGGACTTCGTGGACGCCCTGCCCCGCAACCCCTCCGGCAAGGTGCTGCGACGCGAGCTGCGCAAGCCCTACTGGGAGGGCCGCGACCGCAAGGTCGGGTAGCTAGGCGGCGACGTCGGCCCCGCGGTCGAGCGGTTCCGGCCGCGGGCGCGGGGCCAATTTCAGACGCGAGAGGCTGACCAGCGCCGCCAGCAGGGCCAGAACCGACGCCGTCGCCAGGGCGGTCGTCGCCGCATGGGCGCCCCCCATGTGGAAGAACACCGCCGTGGTCACGGCGCCGACCGTCTGGCCCAGCAGTCGCGCCGTCGCCAGCGCCCCGCCCGCCGCCCCGCTGCGGTGCATGGGGGCCGAGGTGAGCATCGCGCGGTTATTGGGTGACTGGAAGAAGCCGAAGCCCAGGCCGCACAGCGCCATCCGCCAGGCGATGTCGAGGTCCGACGCGCCGGGCCGCACCAGCGACAGCGCGAAGAGACCCACCGCCAGGACGGCGAGCCCTGCGCCGCCCAGGGCGCCGGCGCGATAGCGGTCCGCCAGGCGCCCGGCGATGGGCGCGGCGACGCCCACGGCCACGGGCCAGGGCGTCATCAGCAGCCCGGTGGCCACGGCGCTCTTGCCCAGCACGGTCTGGAAATAGAAGGGCAGGCCCACGAAGGCCATCATCTGGGCGGCGAACGAGACGATCGAGGTGGCGATCGACAGGCCGAAGATCGGGATCCGCAGCAGGTCGAAGGGCACCAGGGGCGCCTCGCGGCTCAGTTCGCGCCGCACCAGGACGACGCCGGCCGCGGCGCCCACGCCCAGCTTCCACAGGCCGGCCGCAAGCCCTTCGCGCGCCACGCTCTCCGCGCCGGTGATGAGGAAACCGAAGGTCAGGGCGTTCAGCAGGGCCGAAACCCAGTCGAACCGGCGCGGGGATCCCTCGGTCACCGGCAGGGCGCGGCTGGCCATGGCGATGGCCAGGACGCCGATGGGCACGTTGATGGCGAACAGCCACTCCCAGGAGGCCCGCGCCAGGATGGCGGCGGCCACCGTGGGGCCGATGGCGGCGGACACCGAGATCACCAGGGCGTTGAGCCCGATGCCACGGCCCAGCAGCCGCTTCGGATAGGTGAAGCGGACGAGGGCCGAACTGATGCTCATGATCCCGCCCGCGCCCAGGCCCTGGAGCACCCGCGCGGCGGTGAGCTCCGCCAGAGTGTGGGACAGGGCGCAGCCCAGGGAGCCCAGGGTGAAGACCGCCAGCCCCGCCACGTAGACCCGCCGGTAGCCCAGGCGGTCGCCGAGCGCGGCCAGCGGCAGCAGGGTGACCGTGATCGCCAGCTGGTAGGCGTTGACGATCCAGATCGACGAGGCGGCGCTGGCGTCAAGCTCGCCCGCGATGGTGGGCAGGGCCACGTTGGCGATGGCCCCGTCCAGCACCGACATGGTCATGCCCAGCCAGATCGCCGCCACCGACCAGTAGCGGCGGGGCGTCGGCAGGCCGTCGGGCGTCGCCGGGGCCGGTTGGGCGTCGGTGTCGGCCGTCGGGGCCGCCGGAGGCTGTGGCATCAGGCGATCAATCCCTCAGCGGCGGTTTGGATCTCAGGCGCTGGCCGCGGCGCTGGGCCGCGCCTTCACCCGGGCGAACCAGTCCCCGATCCGGGCGAACTTCGGATCCAGGGGCTGTCCCACCGCGCCGCCGAAGTCGAGGAAGGCGAACAGCAGGATGTCGGCCAGGGTGAAACGACCGCCGGCGACCCAGGGGCCGACCATGTTGGCGTCGAGCCAGGCGACACCGTCCTGGGCCATGGCCTTCAGCCCGGGCGCGGCCTCGGGCACGCACAGCATGCGCGGCTCGAACATCGCCAGGCCCTCGGCGAACCGGAAACCGTTGGCCAGGGGCTCGCAGACCTTGAGGTCGACGCGGCGGGTCCACATGCGCGTGTTGGCGCGCTCCTCGGCGTTCGTGCCGATCAGCGGCGGGTTGGGTGTGATCTCCTCAAGGTACTCGCAGATGGCGGTGACCTCGGTGACGACCGCGCCGCTCTCCAGCGCGAGGGCCGGGGTCTGGCCGGCCGGATTGACCGCCAGAAAGGGCTCGCGGCGGTTCTCGCCGGCCCGCAGGTCCACCTCGATCCGTTCGACGTCCAGGCCCTTCTCGGCCAGGAACATCTTCACGACGCGCGGATTCGGGCCGATCGAATTGTACAGTTTCATGGTTCCCCTTCCCTGTTCTCGAATACGTGATCCTGTCTAGCATCGTGGCACGGCCGCGGGGTGGAATCACTCGCCTGGAAGGCGTATAAGCAGCGCCCATGCAAGAGCGCAGTTTCCGCCAGGATCTGACGGGCTCGGACGAGAGTCTCGACGATCTCATGTCGCGCCTGAAGGCTCAGCTTTCGCGGCCCAAGGCGTGGCCCATTCGCAATCCCCCTTCGGATTTCGATCACTTCGTGACCTCCCGCCGGCCCCGCGGCGGCGCAGGCGGCGCCGAGGCCCCCCTGCCCAAACCCGATCGTGGCCTGGCGGACTGCCACGCCCACTAGGGTCCCGGCGTCTATCGGGACGTCAGGTTCTTCATGTTGAAGTTCGAGGCCATGACGCAACGCGCCTGACCGTGCGGCGCGCCGACGGTCGCCGGCTGGCCGGGGCCGGGGTCGAAATACCATTCGCCCTTGGGGGTGGTGACCTTCAGCGACCTGGGGCTGGTGAACTGGCAGACGGGATAGACCTCGGTCCCCCAACCCGCGCCGTAGCGCAGGGAGCGACAGTCCATGTGGCCGAACTGGCGGGCGAAGGTGACGCCTTCATAGAGGGTGGCCTTCTTGACCTTGAGGCCGCGCGCCTCGAACTGGGCCTTGGTCAGGCTGGGGCATGGCGGCCCATCGACCGTGGCTTCACGGGCCAGGAAGAGCGCGGCGTCCCGCTTGCCCAGATAGCTCTGCGACAGGAACCAGCCCGGAAGCCCCACCGCGATCGCCGCCGCGACGCCGAGGGTGACCTTCTGGCCATTGGTCAGACGCCGCTTGCGCACCCGCATTCAGGAGACTCCGCGAACCACTGCGAATTACATTCGTAAAGCGCAGCGGCGCGGGACGCTACGGAAAACCTCAGGCCGCAATCTTCTCCGGCGCCTTGGCGGCTTCGCCGACGCGGTTGGTGAAGCGCAGGACGCCGTCGTCCAGCTTGGCGTAGCGCAGGTTCATCAGGTCCTTGGCGTAGTTCTGGTCCAGGCGCCACGGGGCCTTGTTCCCCTGTTTCGGGAACTTCGCCATGGCCCGCTGGACGTAGCCGGACGAGAAGTCCAGCCACGGCTCGAACTGGACGGACGGGTCGGTATTGACCGGCGTCGCCTGACGCAGGCCGGTCTTCTTCATGTGGTTCAGCACGCGGCAGACGTACTCGCACGTCAGGTCGCACTTCAGCGTCCAGGAGGCGTTGGTGTAGCCGAAGGCCGAGGCCATGTTCGGCACGCCTTCGTACATCATGCCCTTGTAAGAGAGCGTCTGGGACGCATCCACGCGCCGGCCGTCGACGCTGACCTCGACGCCGTTCCAGACCTCGAGGACCAGGCCGGTGGCGCTGACCACGACGTCGGCCTCCAGCTCCTGGCCCGAGGTCAGCCGGATGCCCGTCTCGGTGAAGGTCGCGATGTGGTCGGTGACCACGGAGGCCCGGCCGGCCCGGATCTGCTGGAACATGTCGGCGTCCGGCACGAGACAGAGGCGCTGGTCCCAGGGGTTGTAGGTGGGCGTGAAGTGCTTATCGACGTCGTAGTCGGGGCCGAGTTGCTCGCGGACCATCTTCAGGATGTTGGCCTTCACGGCGGCCGGCTTCTCGCGGGCCATCTTGAAGAAGTACATGCCGAACAGGACGTTGCGCCACCGGACGATGTCATAGGCCAGCTTGCCCGGCAGCCACTTGCGCAGGGCGTTGGCCATCTTGTCCTCGGCCGGGCGGCTGACGACGTAGGTGGGTGAGCGCTGCAGCATGGTGACGTGGGCGGCGGTCTTGGCCATCTCCGGCACCAGGGTCACCGCCGTGGCGCCCGAGCCGATCACCACGACCTTCTTTCCGGAATAGTCGAGATCCTTGGGCCACTTCTGCGGGTGGACCAGGGCGCCCTTGAAGCTCTCGACGCCCGGGAAGTCGGGGGTGTAGCCGCCCTCGTAGGAATAGTAGCCGCCGCAGAGGAACAGGAAGCTGCAGGTGAAGCGCTGGGTCTTGCCGGCGACCTCGGCCTCGACCGTCCAGGCCGCGGCCTCGGTGGACCAGCTTACGCGCTTGACCATGTGGCCATAGCGGATGTGGCGGTCGATGCCGTTCTCGGCCGCCGTGGTCCGCACGTAGTTCAGGATCGAGGGGCCGTCGGCGATGGCCTTGGCCTCGGTCCACGGCTTGAAGGCGTAGCCCAGGGTGTACATGTCGCTGTCCGAGCGGATGCCCGGATAGCGGAACAGGTCCCAGGTGCCGCCGATGGCATCGCGGCCTTCGAGGATGGCGAACGACCGGTCCGGGCAGGCGGTCTTCAGATGATAGCCCGCGCCCACGCCGGAAAGCCCGGCCCCAACGATCACCACGTCGAAGTGCTCGGTCGTCATGCGAAATCCGCCCCTTTGGTTCTTTGGACGCAAAATAACTGAACACCGATCACTTACCAGCGGGAATCGTGACGCGGGGTCAAGCCCGGGACGCCGGGGCTCGGAGGTTGTCCACTTTCGCCGATATCCCGCCCCTCTCCGGCCGCCAATGCCGGTCACAGGGGCGTCCTCACCGCGGGGATACGCCATGGTCGATCGCTTGGACGACAGAACGCCGGCGCAGCGGCGGCGCCAGCCCTCGCTCCAGGAGCTGGCGGCGCGCCGTCAGTCGGAGCGCGGGCGGTTCGGCAGATTGGGCCGGCTGCGGTCGTGGCGAACGACCCTGGTCGGCGTACTGGCCCTGATCCTGCTGGCGCTCTGGATGGCCCTGACCCGGTGAGCCGCGGCCCCGCGCCTCACTCGCGCCACGCCGTCGTGGCCATGCTACGTTCATATCTGACGTGCGAGGTTGGAGCATGCGTACCTGGATCGCCGCCGCCGCCGTGGGCCTGATCGCGACCGCCGCCTCGGCGCAGTCGACCTCGAAGCCCCTTCCGTCCGTCTCACCGACGCCCAAGGCGTCTGCGCCGGCCAAGCCGAAGCCCAGGCCCAGCTATTATCTCCAGGAACCCACCGCCGACGGGATCGCGGCGCCCGTTGGCGCCGGTGCGTCGACGGGCAGTTCCCCGGCGGCGTCGATGTGGGCGCCGGCGGCGAGCGCCGCTCCGAGCATCGCCCCGCCCGAGGCCGACCCCAGCGCCGTGCCGCAACTCTTCAGCTCGACGCAGTTCAACACCGGCGCGGCGGTCCAGCCGGGCTTCGAGGCCGCCAAGACCTGCACGGGCGAAGGCCTGGCTCGCATCTGCAAATGAGCTTGGATTGATCCGCGGCCCCGGCCGACCGGCGGCTTGCGGGATCCCGGGTTCGCCCCAGCGTCGAGACAGCTGGGGAAAGATGGCGGTGACGCAGGGATTCGAACCCTGGATACGCTTTCACGTATGACGATTTAGCAAACCGTTGCCTTCAGCCACTCGGCCACGTCACCGGGTCGCAGGCGCCTAGGCTCCCGCGGAGGGCGGTTATTAGCGGACGAAGGGCGATCTGCCTAGCCGGTTGCGCAGACCCGCGTCATGTCGGGCCGCACGGCGTCTCACACCCCTGCCCGGCGATCGCCGCCGGGCTCGGGCGTGGTTAAGCGATCAGCCCTGGGCCAGCCATTGACGCGCCTGGCGCTGGGCCTCGGCCACGTCTTCGGACGCCATCTCTTCCGAGATCTCCTTGCGATAGACCTTGGCTTCGAGGCTTCCGCGCATGGCCGCCAGGTTGAACAGCATGTGCGCCGAAACATAATCGAGCGGCGCCCCGCCCTGACCCGTCGAATAGAGCAGGCCCATGCGGAACAATTCGTCGCCCGTCGCCTCCGGAGTCGGCAGCGGCAGGCCATCGGACTTCATGTCGATGCTCGCCAGCATTGTCTTCTTCCTTGCGAGGTCGGCGGGCTCGCTTTTCGAACCCTTCACCGGCCTACCAGCGAAGAGAACCAACTTTGGGCTGAACACATGGTTAAAGGCGTCGTTGTCCAATTGTCAGGAATGGCCCCTGGGACATTCGACCGCACCCGTTCGATGAACGCGCCTCAGCGGGGGGCGGGCCCGGACGGGGCCCTTGCATCCGACTCGATCACCTTGATCTATGGCGGGCGCCGTGTCCTAGCGATCCGTCGGCGGGCCCCGCGCAGGAGAAGTCCATGACAACGGCGCGTTCAGGGAGAGTTCAGACGCGCCCCGGGATAATCGTCGCAAGATGAAACGCGTCCTCCTCTTGATGGCGGCGGCGGCCAGCGTGGCGACCGCCATGCCCCTGGCGGCCCCGGCCTTCGCCCGCGACGGCGACCAGGGCCGGCGCGCGGAGCGTCACGAGGGCCGTGGCGGCGGCCCGCGGGCCGATCGCGGCGGGGAGCCCCGCGGCCAGGATCGCGGCGAGGGTCAGGACCAGCGCCAGGCTCAGGATCGCGGCGGCCCGCGCTGGCAGGCCCCGGCGCCCCGGCGCTATGACGAAGGCGATCGGCGCCGTTACGAGGCCCCGCCCCCGCGCTACGAGGAACCTCGCCGATATGACGACCGGCCGCGCCCCAACTACATGGAAGGGCCCCGGCCGAACTACATGAGCCCGGCCCCCGGCGTCGCCGCCCGGCGCGGCTACGCGCCCGACAGCTTCCGCGGCGGGGTGGTGGACGACTACCGCCGCTACCGCCTGCGGCCGCCGCCCCAGGGCTACGACTGGGTGCGCATGGGCAACGGCTTCGCCCTGGTGGAGCGTGGCAGCGGCCGGATCTTCGACCGGGTGAACTAACCCAGCTTGCTCCGGAGCAACTGGTTGATGACGCCCGGGTTGGCCTTGCCGCCGGTGGCCTTCATCACCTGGCCCACGAACCAGCCGATGGCCTGGGGCTTTTCCTTCACCTGGGCCGCCTGGCCGGGGTTGGCCGCGATCAGGTCGTCGATGATCTTTTCCAGCTCGCCGGTGTCGCTGACCTGCTTCAGGCCCTGCTTCTCGACGATCTCCGAGGCGCTGCCCTCGCCCGCCCACATGCGTTCGAAGACGTCCTTGGCGATCTTGGACGAGATCACGCCCTCCTCGATCAGCTGGACCAGCTCGGCGATGGCGGCGGGCCCGATCGGGCTGTTCTCGATGTCGATGCCGCCGGCGGTCAGCCGGGCGGCCAGGTCGTTGGTCACCCAGTTGGCGGTCAGCTTGGCGTCGCGGCCCTTGGCGGCGGCCTCGTAGAAGTCGGCGCGGGCCTGCTCGATGATCAGCACGCCGGCGTCATAGGCCGACAGCCCGTACTGCGATTGCAGGCGGGCCTTCTTGGCGTCGGGAAGTTCAGGCAGCCCGGCCTCGATGCGCTTGATCCAGGCCGGATCCAGCGTCAGCGGCAACAGGTCGGGGTCGGGGAAGTAGCGGTAGTCGTGCGCCTCCTCCTTCGAGCGCATGGAGCGCGTCTCGCCCTTCACGGTGTCGAACAGGCGGGTCTCCTGGTCGATCTTGCCGCCGTCCTCCAGGATTTCGATCTGGCGGCGCGCCTCGTACTCGATGGCCTGCTGGATGAACCGGAACGAGTTGACGTTCTTGATCTCGCAGCGCGTGCCCAGGTGGCCGAAGTCGCCGGTCGCGCGGTACTTCTCGTAGGCGCCGGGGCGGCAGACCGACACGTTCACGTCGGCGCGCAGGTTGCCCTTCTCCATGTCGCCGTCGCAGGTGCCGAGATAGATCAGGATGGTCCTGAGCTTCTTGACGTAGGCCGCCGCCTCCTCCGAGGAGCGCATGTCGGGCCGCGACACGATCTCCATCAGGGCGGTGCCTGCGCGGTTCAGGTCGACGTAGGTCGCGTTGGGGTCCTGGTCGTGCAGGCTCTTGCCGGCGTCCTGCTCCAGGTGCAGCCGCTCGATCCGCACCGTGAAGGTGGAGCCGTCGTCGCGCTCGACGATCACCTCGCCCTCGCCGACGATGGGGTCCTTGAACTGGCTGATCTGATAGCCCTGCGGCAGGTCGGGGTAGAAATAGTTCTTCCGGTCGAAGCGCGACCATTCGTTGATCTGCGCCTTCAGGCCCAGGCCGGTCTTGATCGCCTGCTCCACGCAATGGCGGTTGATCACCGGCAGCATGCCCGGCATGGCGGCGTCCACCAGGCTGACCTGGGCGTTCGGAGCCGCGCCCGCGCCGACGGCGGCGCCGGAGAACAGCTTGGCGTTGGAGGCCACCTGGGCGTGGACCTCAAGCCCGAGGACGATTTCCCACGGGCCGGTGCGGCCCTGGATCAGCTTGGCGTTGGTCACGTCGTTCATAGGCCGCGTACTAGCGCCGCGCGGGCGGAACGTGAAGCGCGCGCAGATGCCCTCTTGCGCAAATACCCGGAAATAGACTCAAAGTTCGAAGCGTCTTAACGGCGCTTAGACCGGGGAAGAGGAACACCCATGAAGACTATCGCTCTCGCCGCCGCGCTCGCCGTGGCCGCGGTCGCCGCGCCGGCATTCGCCCAAGACGCGCCCAAGGACGCCGCCCCCGCAGCCGCGGCGGCTCCGGCCGAGGGCAAGATCTCGGTGGACACCACGCCGATCGGCGACATCATCAAGAACCCGGACGCCAAGGCCACGCTCGAAAAGGCCCTGCCGGAAATCCCGCAGTTCTACGACCAGATCGCCACCATGACGCTGGCCCAGGTCGCGCCGATGAGCCAAGGCGCCCTGGACGACGCCAAGCTGAAGGCGCTGCAGGCCGAATTCGACAAGCTGAAGTAGGACTGGTCGCTCCTCCCCCGAAGGACACACTTCGGGGGAGGTGGATCGCGCCGAAAGGCGCGAGACGGAGGGGGCGCAAGGCCGCCGCTCCGAGCCTGGGGCTTCACGTCCCCTCCACCACTTCGTGGTCCCCCTCCCCCGTCGTCTTCGCGACGGGTGAGGAGCTCGTTCACATCACCACCACTTCTGAGGCTTCGCCCGGAAGTCGGCCGCCTTCTCGATAGCCGAGCCCAGCGAGAACAGCGTCCCTTCGTCCAGGTTGCGGCCGATGAGCTGCAGGCCCAGCGGCAGGCCCTGGGCGTCGAGGCCGGCCGGCACGCTCATGCCCGGCAGGCCGGCCAGGTTCACCGTCACCGTGAAGATGTCGTTCAGGTACATGGCCACCGGGTCGTCCGACTTTTCGCCGAGTGCGAAGGCGGCGGACGGCGCGGTCGGGGTCAGCAGGGCGTCGACCTTCCGCCAGGCCTGGTCGAAGTCGTCGGCGATGCGGCGGCGGACCTTCAGGGCCTTCAGGTAGTAGGCGTCGTAGTAGCCGGCCGAGAGCACATAGGTGCCGATCAGGATCCGGCGCTTCACCTCGGCGCCGAAGCCCTCGGCGCGGGTCTTCTCGTAGGTTTCGGTGAGGTTCGCCCCGTCGACCCGCAGGCCGTAGCGCATGCCGTCGTAGCGGGCGAGGTTCGAGGACGCCTCGGCGGGCGCGACGATGTAATAGGCCGGCAGGGCGTACTTGGTGTGCGGCAGGCTGACCTCGACGATCTCGCAGCCGGCCTCCTTCAGCCAGGCGATGCCCTGCTCCCATAGGGCGTCGATCTCGGGCGGCATGCCGTCGACGCGGTATTCCTTCGGGATACCGACCCGCAGGCCCTTCACCGACTTGCCACAGAAGCTTGCGAAATCAGGGACTTCGGCGTCGATGCTGGTCGAGTCCTTCGGGTCGTGGCCCGACATCGAGCGCAGCAGGATGGCGCTGTCCTCGACCGTGCGGGCCATCGGGCCGGCCTGGTCCAGGGACGAGGCGAAGGCGACGATGCCCCAGCGCGAGCACCGGCCGTAGGTCGGCTTGATGCCCACCGTCCCAGTGAAGGCCGCCGGTTGGCGGATCGACCCGCCCGTGTCCGTGGCCGTGGCGCCCAGGCAGAGCTCCGCCGCCACCGCCGCCGCCGAGCCGCCCGACGAGCCGCCCGGGGTCAGGTCGGCGTTGCCGCCCCTGGCGCGCCAGGGGTTCACTACCGGTCCCCAGGCCGAGGTCTCGTTGGACGAGCCCATGGCGAACTCGTCCATGTTGAGCTTGCCCAGCATGACGGCGCCGTCGCGCCACAGGTTCGAGGTGACGGTGCTTTCGTAGACCGGCTTGAAGCCGCGCAGGATCATCGAGCCCGCGGTCGACTCGACGCCCTCGGTGCAGAACAGGTCCTTGATGCCCAGCGGCGCGCCGTCCAGCGGACCGGCCTCGCCCTTCGCCCGGCGGGCGTCGGAGGCCCTGGCCATCTCGACGGCCTTGTCCGGGGTGTTGACCACGAAGGCGTTCAGCGCGCTGGCCGCCTCGATGGCGCCGAGGTGCGCCTTGGTGATCTCCTCGGCGGAGAAACTCTTGTCCGCCAGCCCGTCGAGGGCGGCCTTGAGCGTGAGCCCGGTGAGTTCGGACATGGCTATTC
Source organism: Phenylobacterium sp. (assembly GCF_004297125.1). Classification (GTDB taxonomy): domain Bacteria; phylum Pseudomonadota; class Alphaproteobacteria; order Caulobacterales; family Caulobacteraceae; genus Phenylobacterium. The sequence goes on from NZ_SCVD01000025.1 coordinate 168,649, forward strand.
CACCACCTTCGGCACGATGAAGAAGCCCTTGGCGGTCTTCGGCGCGTTGCGCAGCACCTTTTCCGGGTCGCCACCCTCGGTGACGACGTCGTCGCGCATGGGCAGGCTCATGGCCACGGAGGTGGTCATGGGCTCGACCCCGTCGGTATCCACCTCGGAAAGCTGCTCGATCCAGTTCATGATGCCGCTCAGCTCCCTGGCCAGCGGCTCCAGCTTTTCCTCGGGCTCGGCGATGCGCGCCAGCCTCGCGACCTTGCGCACGGTCGCGGCGTCGATGGCCATGACCATCCCTCCATAAATCCAGAGGGCGTGGGTTAGCCGTGCGAGGGCCTGCTTTGCAAGCTATAGGCGGTCGATGGCTGTCGTTGATCTCCTTGAGCTGCCCGCCCTGCTGCCCCGCTACGCCGCCGTCGTGGGCCTGGACCTGGGCGAGAAGACCATCGGCGTGGCGGTCTCGGACGCCGGTCGGTCGATCGCGAGCCCGCTCAGCCTGATCCGCAAGACCAAGTTCACCGACGACTTCGCGGCGCTCTCCAAGCTGATGGAGAGCCGCGAGGCGCAGGCGATCGTCATCGGCCTGCCGGTGAACATGGACGGCACCGAGGGGGCGCGCGCGCAGTCCTGCCGCGCCTTCGCCCGCAACGTCCTGCGGGTGAAGGACCTGCCGATCGCCTTCTGGGACGAGCGCATGTCGTCGATGGCGGTCAACCGGATGCTGATCGACGAGGCGGACACCACCCGCGCGCGCCGCGCCGAGGTGGTCGACAAGGCGGCCGCCGCGTGGATCCTCCAGGGGGCGCTGGATCGCCTCAGGAACGCGAGCGGCTAGCGCGCTCCTCCCCCACTCTTCGGTGCGGCGGAGGAGCGATCACAGCCCGCCGGCGAAGAGGTCGGGCTTGCCGATCTGGACGCCCTTGTGACGGAGGATCCCGTAGGCGGTGGACAGGTGGAAATAGAAGTTGGTGGTGGCGAAGCTGGACAGCCACTGCCCGGCCGGCAGGGTCGGCTCGAACTGGCCCAGGTTGAAGGTGATCGGCGCCTGGTCGCGGCCCTCGAACTGCTCGGCCTTCAGGGACGCCAGATAGGCCTTGGCCTCGGCGATGGCCGCCTTGAACCCGGCCAGGTCGAGATCCTCGGCGATGGCCTCGGGGACGGACAGGCCGGCGGCGCGGGCCGGCCATTGCTTGGCGAAGTTGATCACCACCATCGCCTGGAAGCGCAGCGGGTTCATGTCGTCGATCAGCCGCCAATCCAGGATGTCGGCCTCCGACCCGCCCCTGGACCTGGCGAACTCGGCGCCCTTGGTCAGCAGGTGATCGAGCGTGCCGAGGCCCTTGGAATAGAGGTCGACGAAGGTGAAGAGGCAGACGGTCATGGTTTCCCCTGGGTGATGTCGTTGGGGTCGATGTAGGGACGCCCGCCCAAGCTTCGCAACGCTCGCGCAGCACGAAGTTGGGGATCACCTGTTGCGCTCGCTTCCCTTGCCGCCCTCGCCGCTCTAAGACCGCGCTTTAATGAGCGCCGCGCCCCCCGGTCTGAACGAGGTCCTGCAGCGGACCTTCTCGTTCCCCAAGAAGCATTTCCTTTCGGCCACCGATCTCAACGAGGTCGAGGTGGCCAATCTGCTGGACCTGGCCGACGGATTCGTCAGCCTGAACCGGCAGACCTCGAAGAAGCTGGACCTGCTCAAGGGCAGGACGCTGATGAACCTGTTCTTCGAGAACTCCACCCGGACCCAGAGCTCGTTCGAGCTGGCCGGCAAGCGGCTGGGCGCCGACGTCGTGAACATGTCCCCGCGCAGTTCGTCGATCTCCAAAGGGGAGACCCTGATCGACACGGCGGTGACGCTGAACGCCATGCAGCCGGACCTGCTGGTGGTGCGCCATTCGTCGTCCGGGGCGGCCAGCCTGCTGTCGCAGAAGGTGGGCTGTTCGGTGGTCAACGCCGGCGACGGCCAGCACGAGCACCCGACGCAGGCGCTGCTGGACGCGCTCTCCATGCGCCGCGCCTTCGGCTACATCGCTGGCCTGCAGGTGGCGATCTGCGGCGACGTCCTGCACAGCCGCGTGGCGCGCTCGAACATCGCCATGCTGCAGATGCTGGGCGCCAACGTGCGGCTGGTGGGCCCGCCCACCCTGATCCCCGCCGCCGCCGAGCGCTGGAACGTCGAGGTCTTCCACGACATGCGCAAGGGCATAGCCGGCTGCGACGTGGTGATGATGCTGCGCCTGCAGCTCGAGCGGATGGACGGGGTGATGGCGCCGTCGCAGCGCGAGTACTTCCGCTTCTACGGCCTGGACCGCGAGAAGCTGGCCCTGGCCTCGCCCGGCGTGCGGGTGATGCACCCGGGGCCGATGAACCGCGGGGTGGAGATCGATTCCGAGGTGGCCGACGACCTGTCGGTCAGCCTGATCCAGGACCAGGTGGAGATGGGCGTGGCCGCGCGCATGGCCGTCCTGACTTCGCTGGCGGCCCGGCTGGAGAACGACCGATGAGCCGCCCGGTCGCCTTCACCAACGCCCGGATCGTCGACCCGGCCAGCGGCTACGACGGCCCCGGGGCCGTGATCGTCACCGAGGGCGTGATCGCCGATGTGGCCAAGGGCGGCGGGCTGGGTTCGCTGTCGGCCGACGTGGAGGTGATCGACGCCGGCGGCGCGCTGCTGATCCCGGGCCTGATCGACCTCCGCGTGAAGACCGGCGAGCCGGGCTCGGAGCCCAAGGAGACGCTGAAGTCGGCCGCCCTGGCCGCCGCGGCCGGCGGGGTCACCACCATCGTGGTGCAGCCGGACACCCATCCGGTGATGGACGAGCCGTCGGTGGTGGATTTCATCCTGCGCCGGGCCCGCGACATCGAGCTGGTCAACGTCTACCCCGCCGGCGCCGCCACCAAGGGCTGCGAGGGCAAGCGGATGGCCGAGATCGGCCTGATGCACGAGGCGGGCTGCCTCTATGTGACCGACGCCGACCGGCCGATCGTGGACTCCAAGGTGTTCCGGCGCGTGCTGAGCTACGCCAAGGCGTTCGGGGTTCCGGTGGCGCACCGGCCGGCCGACCCGTGGCTGTCGGCCGGAACCGCGGCCAGCGAGGGCGAGTTCGCGGCCCGCATGGGCCTGCCCGCCGCGCCGGCCATCGCCGAGAAGATCATGCTGGAGCGCGACCTGGCGCTGGTAGAGCTGACCGGCGCCCAGCTGATCGTCGACCAGGTGACCACCGCCGGCGCCCTGGAGAGCCTGAGGCGCGGCCGCGAACGCGGCCTGCCGGTGACGGCCACCACCTCGATCAACCACCTGTCGTTCAACGAGATCGACATCGGCGACTACCGCACGTTCTGCAAGCTGGACCCGCCGCTCCGGTCCGAGGACGACCGCCAGGCGGTGATCGAGGCGGTGGCGTCGGGCCTGATCCAGGTGATCGTGTCGGCCCACGCGCCCGCCCCGGCCGAGGACAAGCGCCTGCCCTACGACGAGGCGGCGCCCGGCGCGGTGGGCCTGCAGACCCTGCTGGCCGCCCTGCTCGCCTTCCACCACGACGGCCAGATCCCGCTGATGGACCTGATCCGCGCCGTGACCTGCGCGCCGGCTGACCTGCTGGGGCTGCCGGCCGGGCGGATCGCCAAGGGCGCCCCGGCCGACCTGGTGCTGTGCGACCTGAACGCGCCGGTGGTGATCGACGCCGACAAGCTGATCTCGAAGTCGAAGAACTCGCCCTTCGACGGGCGCAGGCTGCAGGGCAAGGTGCTGCGGACGGTCGTGGACGGGCGGACGGTGTATTCAGCCTAGCCGCCGGCCCGGCGCCGCCCGGTCAGGCGGCGGCGTCCATCACGTCTTGCGGAAGCAGCGACGGGACGTTCAGCCGACCGAGGATACGGCCTTCCAGCGGGATCAGGGCGTCCACGAACGCCTCGGTCGGACCGCCCTCGTACCGGGGCGGCGACTGCAGCTGGGCCTCGTCGAAGATCATGGTCTCCTGCACGGCGTCGACCAGCAGGCCCGCAGGCCGGTCCGCGTGATGCACGACCACGATCACGTGCCGCCCCGAGGCTTCGGTCCGGCCGAGGCCCAGCCGCGCACGCAGGTCCATGACCGGCATGACCGCGCCGCGCAGGTTGATCACGCCCAGGACGAACTCCGGCGCCTGCGGCAGCGGCGTGGAGGCCGTGTAGCCGCGGATCTCCCGAACGGACCGGATGTCGATGCAGAACTCGTGTCCCGCGACCTCCACCAGGATGAGTTCGATCGCGCTCTGGCGTTGCAGGGCCGCCGACATCAGAACTCGTTCCAGTCGCCCTGGCCGCCCACCGCCGCGCGGAGCTTGCGCTGCAGGGCCGGCGCATCGGCGCGCGGGCGTTCGCTCGCGGAGGGCCGGGCCGGCGCCGCGGCCCGGTCACCCACATCGAAGCGCGCCACCAGCTGGCCGAGTTCGACGGCTTCACGCCTGAGCTGAGCCGAGGCCGCCGTGGCTTCCTCGACCATGGCGGCGTTCTGCTGCGTCACCTGGTCCATCTGATTGACGGCCGTGTTCACCTCACCAAGGCCGGTCGACTGCTCCCGGGCCGACTGGGCGATCTCCGACACCAGCCCGTCGATGGTGGCGACCCGCTCGACGATAGCCGTCAGCGCGTGGCCGGTGTCGGTCACCAGCTTCACGCCCCGGTCGACCTGGGCGCCGGACGACGAGATGAGGGTCTTGATCTCCTTGGCCGCCTCGGCCGAGCGCTGGGCCAGAGCCCGGACTTCCTGGGCGACGACGGCGAAACCCCTGCCCGCTTCCCCGGCCCGCGCCGCTTCGACGCCGGCGTTCAGCGCCAGAAGATTGGTCTGGAAGGCGATCTCGTCGATCACCCCGATGATGTTGGAGATCTTGGCCGAGCTCTGCTGGATGTCGTGGATCGCGGAGACCGCGTCGCGGACGACGTCGCCCGACCGCTCGGCTTCCGTCCGCGCCCCGGACGCTACCTCGGAGGCCTCCTTCGCGCCCTCGGCGCTGCGTTTGACGGTGGCGGTGATCTCGTCCAGCGCCGCGGCGGTCTCCTCCAGGCTGGCCGCCTGCTGCTCGGTGCGGCGCGACAGGTCGTCCGAGGCCGTCGAGATCTCGTCGGCCCCGCTGCGGATCGCCGCGGTGGTGCTGAGGACCGACGCCATGGCGGAACGCAGGCTGGACGCCGTGCTGTTGAAGTCCTCCTTGATCCGCGCGTAGGACCCCTGGAAGTCGGCGGTGATGCTGGCGGTGAGGTCGCCCTCGGAGAGACGCTTCAGTCCGTCGCCCAGGGTGGAAACGACGGTGGACTGTTCCTTCTCGGTCGCCGCCCGGTCGGCGTCGTTCTGCATGCGCTCATGCTCGGTGGCGGTGATGTCGGTGGCGAACTTCACGACCCGCACGGGCTTGCCCGCCGGATCCAGGACAGGGTTGTACGACGCCTGGATCCAGACCTCGCGGCCACCCTTGCCGATGCGGCGGAACTTGGTGGCGACGAACTCGCCCCGGTTCAGGGTCTGCCAGAACTCGCGATAGGCGGGGCCGCTCGCTTCCTGCGGGTCGACGAATATGGCGTGCCGGCGGCCGACGACTTCGCTCTCCACATATCCCAGGGCGTCCAGGAAGTTCTTGTTGGCGCGGATGATCGTGCCGTCGAGTTCGAACTCGATCACGGCCTGCGACCGTTCGATCGCCGCGACCATGCCTTCGAGGCTGCGAACGTGGGCCGCCTCCGCCTTCCTGGCGTCCGACGCCCCCCCAAACAGCTTCATCGTCAATCCTCCTGGTTCCCCGCCAGAGCTGACGGAGAGATGCCCTCGTTGTGCGAACAGGGTTCACCCACAACCCTTTAACCAGGACTGAATTGTGGGAATTGTACTTGCCCATTTTGGGTCGTTTCGCGGTTTTACCTGCGAAACCGGACAAATTGCCGCGCCGAATTGATATAGGTCAAATGTCGTACGCCGCTCTACTACAACCCGCGATACGCCACATCCCGGCAGCGCATGCCAGGGGCGAGCGTCGAGCCGCCGCGATGGTTCACTTTTTGTTCTTGAGCAGAGATGTTCGGCGCGTTAGCCTGTCCGTGCGGTGCGGGACCGACCAAGGCGCCAGGAGCGCTGACGCGCCCCGTGAGCCGCGCTAGGACTCGCCCAACAGGAGGGTCCATGTCCGAGTCCTTGAGCGCCACGATGATCGCCGCCGCGCTGGTCGGCGGCTATCTGCTGGGGTCCATCCCCTTCGGGGTGATCGCCACCCGGCTGGGCGGCGCGGGCGACGTGCGCTCGATCGGCTCCGGCAACATCGGGGCGACCAACGTGCTGCGGACCGGCCGCAAGGACCTGGCGGCGATCACCCTGCTGGGCGACGGCGGCAAGGGCGCGGTGGCCGTGCTGCTGGCCTGGCTGGCGACGCGTGACGGCACGGCGGAGCAGCAGGCGGTGCTGACCTCGCTGGCGGCCGGCGCGGCGTTCCTGGGCCACCTGTTCCCCGTCTGGCTGCGCTTCAAGGGCGGCAAGGGCGTGGCGACCTTCTTCGGGACCATGCTGGCGGCCGCCTGGCCGGTGGGCCTGGCGGCGGCGGCGACCTGGCTGATCGTGGCCTTCCTGTTCCGCATCTCGTCCCTCGCAGCGCTGGTGGCCGTGGCGCTGGCGCCGCTCGTGGCGCTGTGGCTAGGCCGGCCTGGAGCCATCGCGCTGCTGGCGCTGTTCATGGCGCTGCTGGTCCTGGTGCGGCATTCCGAGAACGTGCGGCGCCTGCTCAAGGGCCAGGAGCCGAAGATCGGCGGGTCCAAGACGCCCGCGGAGAGCGCCGAGGCGTGATCCGCGAGCTTTCCGACGCCCAGCGGCGCGACTGGCTGCGGCTGGCCCGCACCGAGAACGTGGGCGCCGTCACCTTCGACCAGCTCATCGCCCGCTTCGGCGAGGCGGCCCTGGCGCTGGCCGCCCTGCCCGACCTGGCCCGGCGCGGCGGGCGGATGGGCGGCGTCAGGATCCCTTCCGAGGCCCAGGCGGAAAAGGAGCTGGCGGATGGCGCCGCGCTGGGCGCGCGCCTGATCTGCGCGTGCGAGCCGCAGTTCCCCCAGGCGCTGGCGGCCCTGGATCCGCCCCCTCCGCTGATCTGGGTGCGAGGCGACCCCGGGCTCCTGGACCGCCAGACGGTGGCGATCGTGGGCGCGCGGGTCGCCTCCGCCGCCGGCCAGCGCTTCGCCCGCGGCCTTGCCGCCGAGCTGGGGCAGTCCGGGCACGTGATCGTCTCGGGCCTGGCGCGCGGCATCGACGCCGCCGCGCACGAGGGTTCCCTGCCCACCGGGACCGTGGCCGTCCTGGGGGGCGGGATCGACGACATCTATCCGCCCGAGCACCGCGACCTCTACGCCCGGATCGTCGCCCAGGGCTGCGTGGTGTCGGAGAGCGAGCCCGGCCGCACGGCGGTGGCCCGCGACTTCCCGCGCCGCAACCGCATCATCGCCGGCCTGTCCCGCGCCGTGGTGGTGGTCGAGGCCGAGTTCCGCTCCGGCTCGCTGATCACCGCGCGCCTGGCCAACGAGCAGGGCCGCGAAGTGCTGGCCGTGCCCGGCTCGCCGCTGGATCCCCGCGCCAAGGGGACCAACGACCTGATCCGCCAGGGGGCGGCGATCTGCGAGGGCGCCGAGGACGTACTTCGCGCCCTGGAGGGCATCGGCGGATTCCGCGAACCGGAGCGGACGCCGTTCCGCCATGAGCCCGTCGAGGCCGACGAGGCCTTGCGCGAACGCCTGGCCGAACTGCTGTCGCCGACCCCGGTTTCACGGGACGAGCTGGTGCGCGCCGCGCAGGCTCCCGCGCCCGCGGTTTTCGCCGCCCTGATGGAGCTGGCGCTGGCCGGAAGGGCCGATTTGCTGCCGGGCGGCATGGTCGTGAAAGGAATAGCCCCTTAAGGGGCTGCCTCGACTGTGCGAATCCGGCCCGTTGACACGCCGCAGGGACCGCCCCCACGTTCCGCGCTCTTTTTTGGATAGACGTAACCCTAGATGAAGCTCGTCATCGTCGAGAGCCCCGCCAAGGCCAAGACCATCAACAAGTACCTTGGCTCGGACTTCAAGGTGCTCGCCTCGTACGGCCACGTCCGCGACCTTCCCGCGAAGGACGGTTCGGTGCGCCCGGACGAGGACTTCGACATGTCCTGGGAAGTCGACGGCAAGGCCGCCAAGCGGCTGTCCGAGATCGCCGACGCGGCCAAGGGCGCGGACCGCCTGATCCTGGCCACCGACCCCGACCGCGAGGGTGAGGCCATCTCCTGGCACGTGCTGGAGATCCTCAACAAGAAGCGTGGCCTGAAGGACCTGGCCGTCGAGCGGGTGGTGTTCAACGCCATCACCAAGACCGCCGTGACCGAGGCCATGGCCAACCCGCGCCAGCTCGACATGGAGCTGGTCGAGGCCTACCTGGCCCGCCGCGCCCTGGACTATCTGGTGGGCTTCACGCTCTCGCCGGTGCTGTGGCGCAAGCTGCCGGGGGCCCGCTCGGCCGGCCGCGTGCAGTCGGTGGCCCTGCGCATCGTCGTCGACCGCGAGCTGGAGATCGAGCGCTTCAGGACCCAGGAATACTGGACGGTCGAGGCCGAGGTCAGCGCCAACAGCGACCCCTTCACGGCCCGCCTGGCCAAGCACCAGGGCAAGCGGCTGACCAAGTTCGACCTGGGCGACGAGGCCAGCGCCTTCGCGGCCCGCGACGCGGTGAAGGCGGCGACGTTCAAGGTGGCGACCCTGGAGCGCAAGCCGGGCAAGCGCTCCCCGCCCCCGCCCTTCACCACCTCCAGCCTGCAACAGGAAGCCTCGCGCAAGCTGGGCTTCAACGCCCAGCGGACCATGCAGGCCGCCCAGAAGCTGTACGAAGGCATCGACATCGGCGGCGAGACCGTGGGTCTCATCACCTATATGCGGACCGACGGCGTGCAGACCGCGCCCGAGGCGCTGGACGAGGCGCGCGGCGTGATCGGCGGGCTCTACGGCAAGGAATATGTGCCGGAGAAGGCGCGCATCTATTCCACCAAGGCCAAGAACGCCCAGGAGGCCCACGAGGCCATCCGCCCGACCAGCCTGGCCCGCAACCCCGGCAAGCTGCACCTCGAAGGCGACCTGGGCCGGCTCTACGAGCTGATCTGGAAGCGGATGATCGCCTCGCAAATGGAGAGCGCGAGGGTCGAACGGACGACGATCGACCTGGAGTCCTCCGACGGCCAGACCGGCCTGCGCGCCTCGGGCGTGGTGGTGACCTTCGACGGCTACCTCGCGGTCTATGAGGAAGGCCGCGACGATCCGGACGACGAGGAAGGCGGCCGCCTGCCGCAGGTCGCCGAGGGCGCCGACGCCCAGGTCCGCGGGGCGAAGGCCGACCAGCACTTCACTGAGCCGCCGCCGCGCTATTCCGAAGCCAGCCTGGTCAAGAAGCTGGAGGAGCTGGGCATCGGCCGGCCCTCGACCTACGCCTCGATCCTGACCGTGCTGCGTGACCGCGCCTATGTGCGGATGGAGAAGCAGCGGTTCGTGCCCGAGGACAAGGGCCGGCTGCTGATCGCCTTCCTGGAGGAGTATTTCCTTCGCTACGTCGAGTACGACTTCACCGCCGGGCTGGAGGAGCGCCTCGACCTGGTCTCGGCCGGCGACCTCGACTGGAAGGTGCTGCTCCGCGAATTCTGGAACGAGTTCAACGCCAAGATCGGCGAGACCGCCGAGCTGCGGATGAGCGACGTGCTCACCGCGCTGGACAAGACGCTGGGCCCGCACCTGTTCCCGGAGAAGCCGGACGGCAGCGACCCGCGCGCCTGCCCGGTCTGCAACACCGGCCGCATGGGGCTGAAGAGCAGCAAGTACGGTCCGTTCCTCGGCTGCTCCAACTATCCGGAATGCCGCCACACCCGCCCGCTGACCGTCGCCGAAGAGGGCGAGGACGGCCCGACGGGCGACCGCGAGCTGGGGATCGACCCGGTGACCGGCGAGACCGTGTTCCTGAAGACCGGCCGCTTCGGCGTCTACGTCCAGCTGGGCGAAGGCGAGAAGCCCAAGCGCTCCAGCCTGCCCAAGGGCTGGTCGGCGCCCGACATGGACCTGGAGAAGGGCCTGCGCCTGCTGCGCCTGCCGCGCGAGGTCGGCAAGCATCCGGAGGACGGCAAGCCGATCCTGGCCGGCATTGGCCGCTTCGGCCCGTTCGTGCTGCACGAGGGCACCTACGCCAACCTGCCGAACGCCGACGAGGTGTTCGACGTGGGCGTGAACCGCGCCGTCGACCTGATCGCCACCAAGCGCGCCGGGCGTCGCGGCGGGGCGGAGGCCGCGGCGCTCAAGGACCTGGGCGCGCACCCGGTGGACGGCCAGCCGATCCGCGTGCTGTCCGGCCGCTACGGCCCCTACATCAAGCACGGCTCCACCAACGCCAACGTGCCGCGAGGTTCCGACCCGCTGTCGGTGACGCTGGAGCAGGCGGTGGCGCTGATCGCCGAGCGCGAGGCCAAGGGTGGCGGCAAGAAGGCCAAGAAGCCGGCCCGCGTGGCGAAGGCCAAGGTCGACGGAGAGGCCAAGACCACGGCCAAGAAGAAGCCGGCGGCGAAGAAGAAGGCGGCTGCGAAGAAGCCTGCGGCCGTGAAGAAGGCGTCCGCTGCCGCGATCAGCGACGACGAGACGCCGTTCTAAGACGTAGCGCTGGGCGCGGGCCGCGCTAGGGTCGCGTCATGCCCAGCGCGACCCTCAACGGCCTAAACTTCCACTACGAGCGCGCGGGCTCCGGTCCGCCGCTGCTGTTCATCTCCGGCACCGGAAGCGACCTGCGGGTGACGCCGAACGTGTTCGCCTCGCCCCTGGCCAAGGCCTTCGACCTGCTGGCCTACGACCAGCGGGGCTTGGGGCGGACGGACAAGCCGGACGTCCCCTATTCCATGGCCGACTACGCCGATGACGCGGCCGCGCTCCTGGACCACGTCGGCTGGGACGAGGCCCTGGTGCTGGGCGTCTCGTTCGGCGGGATGGTGGCCCAGGAGCTGGCGCTGCGGCATCCCCGACGCGTGGAGCGGCTGGTCCTGGCCTGCACCTCGCCGGGCGGCGCGGGCGGCGCCTCCTATCCTTTCCACGAGATCGAGCACCTGAAGGGCGAGGCGCGCGCCCGCTTCCTGCTGCCCATCAGCGACACCCGCCGCGACGCCGCCTGGGCCGCGGCGCATAGCGACGAGTACGAGAAGCTGGTCGAGATGGGCGCCGCCGATCCGTTCGCCGCGGAACCTGGCCGGGCCGAAGGCGCGCACCGGCAACTGGAGGCGCGGGAAAAGCACGACACCTGGGACCGCCTCCCGCAGATCGCCTGCCCGACAATGGTCGCCGCCGGCCGCTACGACGGCATCGCCCTCCCCGCCACCCAGGAGAAGATGGCCGAGCGCATTCCTGGTGCACAGCTGCGCTTCTTCGAGGGCGGCCACCTGTTCATGCTGCAGGACCGGGCGGCCTATCCGGCGATGATCGCGTTCCTTACCTCCCCCGTCGCGGCAGCGACGGCGGGAGGGGGACCGCCCGCCGAGCCGTAGGCGAAGAGCGGGGGGTGGAGGGGGCGAGCCCCACCTCCTGAATCTAGGACAGCCTGGCCGATCCGCAGAGCCTGAAGTTCGCCCCCTCCACCACGCCCTCTGCGGGGCGCGGTCCCCCTCCCGCCGCTGCGCGGGGGAGGTAAGATTCATCCCGCCGCCAGCTCCAGGATCTCCACGATGTCCTCCGGCCCCCGGATCGGCCGCGGGTTCGAGCGGACGCCGGCGTCGTGCATGGTGTGCTCGGCGATGGCCTGGAAGTCCTTGGGCAGGATGCCGACGCTCCGGAGGTCCGTGGGCAGGCCCAGGCCGGCCACCAGTTCGCGCACCGCGCTGGCGGCCGGGCCGGGATAGTCCAGCAGTTCGCTGATCTGGGCCTGGGGCGCGATGGCGTCCGGGGCGCTCCACTGCAGCACCGCCGGCAGGGTGACGCACGAGGTGATCCCGTGCGGCACGCCATAGCTGCCGCCCAGGGTGTGGCCGATGGCGTGGCTGACGCCCATGCCGCGCCCGGAGCCGACGCCGCTGATCGCCAGCCACATGCCGAACTGACACTGCAGCCGGGCCTCGAGGTCCTCAGGACGGCCCCTGGTCGCTGACAGCCCCTGGGCCAGCCGCTTCAGCCCATCGGCCGCCAGAGCGTCCGCATAGGGCGCGCGGACCGGGTGGCAGAGCTGCTCCACCGCGTGGTCGACGGCCTTCATGCCGGTGGAGGCCCAGAGGTTCGGCGGGGTCGCCAGCGTCATGGCCGGGTCGAGGACCACCGCGCGCGGCGCCAGCATGGGATGGGCGTAGCCTTCCTTCACGTGCTGGGCGGCGTCGCTGACTCCGGCGAACGGCGTGAACTCGGCGGCCGACAGCGTGGTGGGGACGGCGATGAAGCGGATTCCGGCGGGGATCTTCGTCACGTCCACGCGGTCCGCGCCGCGACCAGCGCGATAGGCGTCGAGCTGCTCCGCGCGCTCCAGCCCGGCCCAGAGGCAGAGCTGCATCACCTTGGTGGCGTCGATCACCGAGCCGCCGCCCAGGGCCACGATCAGGTCGGCGCTCGTCCGGCGGGCTTCCGCGGCGCCACCGATCACGCCCTCGCGCGGCGAGTGGGCGCCGATCTCGGCGTAGATGCCGACGCAAAGATCGCCCAGCGCCGTCGCGAACTCGGCGGCCAGGCCGCCGGCCAGCGAGCGGGTGGTCGTCAGGAGGATTCGGCCCGCGCCCCAGCTTTTCGCCAGTTCCGCCGCCACCTCGGCGGCGGGCCGGCCGTAGACCACCTGGTCCTGCTTCGGGAACCTGTGCGCGCCGCTGAGCATCTTTTTCTCCTCGGCCGCGAGCCTAGCGGCCGCCTTCAGTGGTAAGCACGACCGATGGCCCGATCCAAGATGCCGAAGTCCACACGCTTTGCCAAAGGCGTGCCCGACCGCGAAACCCTCCTGAAGTTCATCCGCGAGAGCGGCGAGACCGACAAGGCCGCCATCGCCCGCGCCTTCGGCCTGAAGGGTGAGGACCGCCGCGTCGTGCGCAGCCTGCTGCAGACGCTGGAAGCCGAGGGCCTGCTGGGCAAGCGCGGCCGCAAGGGCGTCGCCGCGGCGGGAGCCCTGCCCGAGGTCGGCGTGGCCGACGTGGTCGAGCGCTCGACCGACGGCGACCTGCTGGTGAAGCTGACAAAAGGCGACGACGCCCCGCTCGTGCCGCTGGCCCCCGGCGGCGACGCCAAGGGCGGCGCGCCGGGCATGGGCGACCGCCTGCTGGTGCGGTTCGTGACGCTGGAGAGCGGCGAGACCGAGGCCCGGTTGATCAAGCGGCTGGGCCAGAGCGCGCACCGCATCCTGGGCGTGGTGCGCAAGTCGAACCGGGAGGTCCGCGTCGAGCCCGTCGACCGCAAGACCAAGGACACCCTGCTGCTGCCGCAGGGCGAGAACGTCCGCGACGGCGACCTGGTGCTGGCGCAGATCGAGAGCCACGGCAGCCGCTACGGCCCCAAGCACGGCAAGCTGCTGGAGATCGTCGGCCGCGAGGACGAGCCCCGCGCCTATTCGCTGATCGCCATCCACACCCACGGCATCCCCATGGGCTTCCCGGAGGGCGCCGAAGCCGAGGCCGAGGCGGCCGAGCCGCCGACGCTCAGCGGGCGCGAGGACCTGCGCGACGTCCCGCTGATCACCATCGACCCGATGGACGCCCGCGACCATGACGATGCGGTCTATGCGGAGCCCGACACCGACCCGAAGAACCCCGGCGGCTGGATCTGCTGGGTCGCCATCGCCGACGTGGCGGCCTACGTCCGTCCGGGCTCAGAACTGGACCGCACCGCCCGCGACAAGGGCAACAGCGTCTATTTCCCCGACCGGGTGGAGCCGATGCTGCCCGAACGGCTCTCCAACGGCCTCTGCAGCCTGCGGGAGGGCGAGAACCGCGCCACCATGGCCGTGCGCATGGTCTTCGGCGCCGACGGCCGCAAGCGCAGCCACAAGTTCGTCCGCGGACTGATGCGTTCGGCCGCCAAGCTGTCGTACGAGCAGGCCCAGGCCGCCATCGACGGGACGCCCGACGACAAGACCGGCCCGCTGCTGGAAGCGGTGCTGAAGCCGCTGTGGGCCGCCTATGCCTGCATGAAGAAGGGCCGCGACGCCCGCTCGCCCCTGGCCATCGAGAGCCTGGAGCGGAAGATCGCCTTCAACACCGAGGGCGAGATCGCCCAGATCACACCGCGCGCCAGCCTGGAGGCGCACAAGCTGATCGAAGAGTTCATGATCCAGGCGAACGTCAGCGCCGCCGAGACCCTGGAGCAGAAGAAGACCCCGCTGATCTACCGCATCCACGACCAGCCCAGCCCCGAGAAGATCGCCGCCCTGGTGGACTTCCTGGGCACGCTGGGCCTGCCCTGGACCAAGGGCGAGGCGCCGCGCACCGAACGGTTCAACAAGCTGCTGCTCGAGACCCGCGAGGGGCCGCACGCCGACATCGTCAACGAGGTGGTCCTGCGCACCCAGATGCAGGCGGTCTATTCCACTGAGAACATCGGCCACTACGGCCTGAACCTGGCCAAGTACGCCCACTTCACTTCGCCGATCCGCCGCTACGCCGACCTGATCGTCCACCGGGCGCTGGTGACGGGGCTGGGGCTGGGGAGCGACGGGCTGTCGGACTGGGACATCTCGAAGATGAAGGACACGGCCGAGCTGATCACCCACGCCGAGCGCCGGGCCATGGCGGCCGAGCGCGACGCCACCGACCGCTACGTCGCCGCCTTCCTGGCCGACCGGGTGGGCGCGACGTTCGAGGGCCGGATCACCGGCGTCACCCGCTTCGGCCTGTTCGTGCGGCTGGCCGAGACCGGGGCGGACGGGCTGGTGCCGGTGTCCAAGCTGGGCGGCGAGTTCTTCATCCACGACGACCGCTCCCACGCCCTTGTGGGGGAGCGCTCCGGCGCGCGGTGGCCGCTGGGCATGACGGTGGAGGTGCGGCTGGAGGAGGCCACACCGATCACCGGCGGCCTGCTGTTCCACATGCTGAGCGAGCCCGCGCCGCCGGACCGGACGGCCCCTCGCCCCCGCCTGGGCATGCGCGCCCGCGGCGACCGGCGGCCCGGCGGCAAGCCGCCCACCGGGCGGCCGCCGGGCATCCGCACCGGCCGCAAGCAGAAGATGGGCGGCAAGAAGCGGCGGTAGCGGCCTTCCGCCACGGCGCCCTTCCCTCGGCCTGTCGCGACGCCATACAGTTGTTCGCATGAGTGAAGCCGAACCCCCGAAAGCCCAGGACGGGGTCCACAAGCCCGAGGGTCCGCCGCGCGTCCCCGGACAGCGCGCCGTGCGGCCCAAGAACGCGGCCACGGTGATGATCATCCGCCGCGACGCGAAGAAGCCGCGGGTGCTGATGGGCAAGCGCCACGGCGGCCACAGCTTCATGCCCGACCGCTGGGTCTTCCCCGGCGGCCGGATCGACCGTGCCGACTACCGCGCCCCCTTCGCCACCGATCTGCGCGCCGACGTGGGCGGCCTGTTCGACCGCTATCTGCCCGCCGGACGCGGTCGCGCGCTGGCCCTGGCCGCCATTCGGGAAACCTGGGAGGAAGCCGGCCTGCTGCTGGCCAAGCCCGGCCAGGCGCGCGCCACGGGCCCCTGGAAGACCTTCGCCGCCCAGGGCGTCCTGCCCGACCTCGAGGCCCTGGACGTGATTGCGCGCGCCATCACCCCACCGGCGGTGGGCAAGCGTTTCGACACCTGGTTCCTGCTGGCCGACGCCGAGCGCCTGACCAGCCTGGAGCGCCAGCCCGACTGCGGCGAGCTGGAAGAGATCGACTGGATCGACTTCGACGACGCGATGGGACTGCCGCTGCCGGCCGTGACACGCATGATGATCAAGGAAGCCGTGGCGCGCATGGAGGACCCCGGACGCCCGAAGCCCTTCCTGCGCTACAAGGACAAGGGCATGCGGCCGACGGCGCTGTAGCGCCCCTTCTAAGCGCCCTCTTCTAAGCGCCATTGACTTCCGGCCGCGGATTCGTATTTTCCGCGCCTCCTGAATACCCGCCGGCGGTGCGATCCCGCTTGGCCCCGCAAGGACAACACCCATGGCGAAGCCCGCCTCAATCAAGATCCGCCTCAATTCGTCGGCGGACACCGGCTTCTTCTACGTGGCCAAGAAGAACGCCCGCACCAAGACCGAGAAGATGGTCGTGCGGAAGTACGACCCCGTCGTGCGCAAGCACGTCGAGTTCAAGGAAGGCAAGATCAAGTAGGCTGGCGACGCCTCTGATTTTGTTGGCAAGCGCCCGGCCTCACCGCCGGGCGTTTTGCGTTGCGGAGCCCAGGGATGCCCCTCACCACCGAACAGGCCCGCGCCTACGCCCGTGATGGCGTCGTGCGCCTGTCCGGACTGATCCCCACCCCTGACATCGAGACAATGCGCAACGCCGTCTGGCGCAAGCTGGATGCGCGGCCGGAGCGCGCGGCGCGCCCGTCGAAGCTCACGGCGCGCGAGGGCGAGTTCGACGCCATCGGCAGTCCCGCCATCCGCGCCCTGCTGGACAGCCTCCTGGGCGAGTGGGACGAGCCTGTGCGATGGGGCCTGCCGCTGGTGGCCTTCCATACGGGCGAGGAGGCCTGGGACGTGCCGCACCGGAACTGGCACGTCGATCTCGGCGGTCTGCCCGGGGAATATTCCCTCGCGCGGTTCTTCGTGATCCTGGAGCCATCGCGGCCGGGCGGCGGCGGCACGGGCTATGTCGCTGGCTCGCACCGGTTGTTCACGGCCATCGCCGAGCGTGAGGGCCGCCTTCGCTCGTCGGCCGAGGCGCGCCGAAGGTTGATCGCGCACGCGCCCTGGTTCGGCGAGTTGTCGTCCACACGCCCCGGCGAGGACCGCATCCAGCGCTTCATGCGTGACGGCGCCGAGGTGGGCGGGGTCGAGGTCCGCGTCTGCGAGATGCTGGGCGAGCCGGGCGACGTGATCCTGATGCATCCGCTGATGCTGCACGCGCCCATGCCCAACGTGCTGTCGACGCCACGCATGATGCTGACGCAGTTCGTTTACGGGCGGCCTTAGGCGACCTCAGGCCGCCCTGGCGATGACCCGGTTGCGGCCGCGGGACTTGGCCTCGTAGACGGCCTCGTCGGCGCGCTTCAGGAGCGCGGTGGGCGTGTCCTCAGCGCCAGCGCTGCAGGCGACGCCGATGGAGATGGTCACCGACAGCAGTTCCTGGCCGCCCATCACACGGAACGGCGCGCCGGCGGCGTGCAGCCGGATGCGCTCGGCGATCCGCCTGGCGTCCTCGAGCTCGGTGTCCGGCATGACCACCACGAACTCCTCGCCGCCGAGGCGCACCGGAAGGTCGATGGCGCGGACGTTGGAAGCCAGGCGCACCGCGAACTCGGCAAGCACTTCGTCGCCCACGTCGTGGCCGAAGCTGTCGTTGACCTTCTTGAAGTGGTCGATGTCGATGACCAGCAGGGAGACGGGTTCGCCGCCCTGGTTGGCGCGGCGCATCAGCGCCTCGAGCTGGCCGGCCATGTAGCGGCGGTTGTGCAGGCCGGTGAGCTGGTCGGTGACGGCCAGCTCCAGCGAATGGTCCAGGTTCGAGCGCAGGTAGTCGGTGTAGCGCTTGCGGCGGATCTGGGTGCGCACGCGGGCGGCCAGCTCGCCCGGATCGATCGGGCGGGCCAGGATGTCGTTGACCCCGATCTCCAGCGCCTTGACCGCCTTCTGGCGCTCGTCGAAGTCGGCGATGGCCAGGATCGGCAGGCTGCGGGTCGCCTCGTCGGAGCGAAGCTGGGCGGCGAAACGCAGGCCGTCGAAGGCCTTGGCGTTGGCGTTGACGATCACCAGATCGACCGGCCCGCGGGCGGTCAACACCGCCTTGTAGGCCTCGGTCTCGACCACGGGGCGGTGCTCGACGGAAAGCTCGGCGGCCACGCGCTCGGCCTGGCGGACATTGTCGTCCACGATGAGGATGCGGCCGCCCGAGCCGCCGAGGCGCGACGCGGCGCCGGCGATCACGCCCATGCGGCGGCCAGAGGCCTCGCGGGCCCGCAGCTCGTCGATCACGGCCTTCAGGCGCACCAGGCTGCGCACGCGGGCGAACAGCATGACGTCGTCGATGGGCTTGGTCAGGAAATCGTCGGCGCCGGCCTCAAGCCCGGCCACGCGGTCGGCGCGGCCGTCCAGGGCGGTGACCAACACCACGGGCACGTGACGGGTGGCCGGATCGTCCTTGAGGCGGCGGCAGACCTGGAAGCCGTCCATGCCGGGCATCATCACGTCCAGCAGGACGATGTCGGGCAGTTCCGACGCGGCGATGGCGAGCGCGGTCGGCCCGTCGCCCGCGGTCAGGACATCGTAGTACTCCGCCGAGAGCTTGGCCTCGAGCAGGCGCACGTTCGATTCGATGTCGTCGACGACCAGGATGCGCGCTGACATGACTAGTTCAGCAGGCGCTTGATGGTTTCGAGGAAGTGGCTGACCGAGATCGGCTTTGAGATGTAGGCCTCGCAGCCGCCCTCCCGGATCCGTTCCTCGTCGCCCTTCATGGCGAAGGCGGTGACGGCCACGACCGGGATATGCGCCAGGTCGTCGTCTTCCTTCAGCCACTTGGTGACCTCGAGTCCCGAGATCTCCGGCAGCTGGATATCCATCAGGATCAAGTCGGGGCGATGTTCGCGGGCAAGCGACAGCGCAGCCAGACCCTCGCGGGTCTCCAGGGTCTCATACCCTTGGGCTTCGAGCAGATCATGAAATAGCTTCATGTTCAGCTCGTTATCCTCGACGATGAGGACCTTCTTGGCCATTGAGGACCCGACTGTTGGAGGCACGGCCGATGCTCGGCCCACCCCACCCTTCCGGAGCTTATCGGGCCGCATATCCTTAAACTTCGTTATCCGCGCTGGAACACCGTTGGCCGAGCCTCCGCATATCGTCGCACCCAGCCTCGCTTCCCTGGGCCTTTCCCACGAGCGGCCGCTGGTGCTGGTGGACGTGGACGAGGTGCTGGGCCTGTTCATGCAGGGCTTCGGCGATTTCCTAGCCGGCCGCGGGCTGGAGATGCGAATCGACCGGTTCGCCCTCTTCCAGAACATCTACCGGCCAGGCGCGACCGAGCATCTGGACATCGCCGAGGGCAAGAAGCTGTTCGACGCCTTTTTCGCGGGTCATTGCCATGAGATCGAGCCCGCGCCGGGCGGGATCGAGGCTCTGAACCGCCTGGCCGGATCGGCGGAAATCCTCATCCTCTCGAACGCGCCGGCCGAGGCCGAGCGCCTGCGGACGCAGTGGCTGCGCAAGCATGGCCTGTCGCATCCGCTGATCCTGAACTCGGGCCCCAAGGGGCCGATCGCGGCCGGCCTTATCGCCCAGACGCCGCAGAAGACCGCCTTCGTCGACGACCTGCTGCCCAACCTGGACTCGGTCCAGGACCATTCGCCTCCCACCGCCACGTTCCAGCACGTGGCCGACCTGCGCCTGCGCCCCCTCGCCCCCCGCTCGGACCGGCACCCCCGGATCGACGACTGGGCCGAACTGGCCGACGCTATCGAGGCCGCGATCCGCGACTAGGCGGCCCCCCCGTTGACGGTCGGCCCAGCGGCGCGTCTTCTCGCCATAGTTGTTACATCGGGGCGTCTCCATGCTGATCCGTACGGGCCTTCGCGGCCTCCTCTCGACCGCCATGGCGGCGAGCCTGTTCTGCCTGCCGGCCGCCGGCCAGGCCGCCGTCGAGGGGGGCTACAAGGTTCCCCCCGCCCCCATCGCCCAGATCATCGACGCCCCGCCGACCCCGGCCGTCCAGCTCTCGGGCGACCGTCGCACCCTGGCGATCCTTAACCGCGAGGGCCTGCCCTCCATCGCCGCAGTCTCGGAGCCGATTCTGCGGTTGGGCGGCTACCGGCTCAATCCGCGCACCAACGGGCCGATCGAGGCGCGGACCACCTGGAGTACAGGCCTCAGCTTCAAGGACATCGCGTCGGGCAAGACCATCGCCGTCGCCCTGCCCGCCAAGGCCCGCTTCGTCGGCCCGCAGTGGTCGCCGGACGGCAGGTCCCTGGCCATCGCCATGGAGGCCGCCACGGGGCTGGAGCTCTGGGTCGTGGACGTGGCCACCGGCGCGCCGCGCAAGCTGACCGGACCGGTGCTGAACGCCGCCTTCGGCGCGCCGTACGACTGGCTGCCCGACTCCAAGGGCCTGATCGTCCGCGTCGTCCCCGCGGGCCGAGGCCCCGCGCCGGCGGAATCGACGACGCCCGACGGCCCGACGATCCAGGAGAACATCGGCCGCACAGCGCCGTCGCGGACCTACCAGGACTTGCTGACCAATCCTCGGGACGAAGCCCTGTTCGAGCACTATTTCACCAGCCAGATCGCGCGGGTGGACGCAGCATCCGGCGCCTTGACGCCGATCGGCGCCCCCGCGATCTGGTCGCAGGTCTCCGCCTCGCCGGACGGCCGCTGGCTGCTGACCGCCAAGCTGAAGCGGCCCTTCAGCTACGTGGTCCCGGCACGGGCCTTCCCCACCGAGATCGCCGTCCTGGACATGACCGGCAAGGTCGTGAAGCCCATTGTCGATCGTCCGCTGGCCGACGACGTGCCGCCGCCGTTCGACGCGGTGGTGAAGGGGCCGCGCGACGTGGAATGGCGCGCCGACGCACCCGCCACCCTGCTATGGGCCGAAGCCCAGGACGGCGGCGACCCGCGAAACAAGGTGGCCAACCACGACCGGCTGGTCCTGCTGGACGCGCCCTTCACCGCCGCCCCGCGCACCCTTGTCGATCTGAAGGAGCGCTACGACGAAATCCACTGGGGTCGCGCCGACACGGCCATCGTCACCACCCGCTGGTGGCTGGACCGGCATGAGACCCGGGTCGCCGTGGACCCGTCGAACCCCGGGACCGGCCGCGTCCTGATCTCGCGCAGCTCGCAGGACCGTTACGGCGATCCCGGCCAGCCGCTGATGGAGCCCAACGCGGCGGGGGAGCCGGTGATGCAGTTCACCGCCGACCGCAAGGCCGTGTTGATGAGCGGCCCGGGCGCGACGGCCAAGGGGGAATACCCCTTCGTCAGCCGCCTGGAGCTGGCCGACGGCAAGACCAAGGAGCTGTGGCGCAGCGAGACCGGCGTCTACGAGGTCCCCTTGTCGTTCGTCGACGAGAAGGCCACGAAGATGGTGACCCGCCGCGAGAGCCAGACGGCGGCGCCGAACTACTACCTGCGCACGCTGGGCGCGAGGACGCCCAAGGCGCTGACCGCCTTCCCGGACCCGGCGCCGCAATTCGCGGGCGTGACCAAGCGGCTGATCACCTACAAGCGCGCCGACGGCCTGCCCCTGTCGGGCACGCTATACCTGCCGGCCGGCTACGATTCGAAGCGTGACGGGCCGCTTCCGCTGCTGATGTGGGCCTATCCGGCGGAGTTCACCGACCCGGCCATGGCCGGCCAGGTCGTGGACCAGGCCGCGAACCGCTTCTCGCGGCCTGGCGGGATCTCGCACCTGCTGCTGGTGACCCAGGGCTACGCCGTGCTGGACAACCCCGCCTTCCCCATCGTCGGCGCGTCCGGCAAGGCCAACGACACCTACGTCGAACAGCTCACCGCCGACGCCAAGGCCGCCGTGGACGCGGTGGTGGAACTGGGCGTCGCCAGCCGCGACCGGATCGCCGTGGGCGGCCACTCGTACGGCGCGTTCATGACGGCCAACCTGCTGGCCCACACCGACCTCTTCCGGACCGGCATCGCGCGCTCGGGCGCCTACAACCGCACGCTCACGCCGTTCGGCTTCCAGGCCGAGGAGCGGACCTATTGGGAGGCGACGGACATCTACACGAAGATGAGCCCGTTCACCTACGCGACCCAGATCAAGGAGCCGATCCTGCTGACCCATGGCGGGGCCGACGACAACTCGGGCACGTTCCCGGTCCAGACCGAGCGGTTCTACGCGGCGCTGAAGGGCGCGGGCGCGACGGTGCGCTACGTGGTGCTGCCCAACGAGGCGCACGGCTATCGGGCGCGGGAGTCCTCGGAGCATACCTTGTGGGAGATGACCACTTGGCTCGACACCTACCTGAAGGCCAAGCCCGCCGCGGCGGACAAGTAGCTCCCCGGGATCAGGGGCGGCCGTCGAGGGCGGCCGTCCGGACGTGGACCACGGCGTAGCGGTCGCTCCAGACGCGCCGCCAGCCCGGTTTGGCGTCCATCTCGCGGATCAGCGGCTCGCCGGCCTCCAGCAGGGTCCAGTCGACCTTGTACCGCGCCAGGCTGCGGTCGAGCGCGGGCCCACCCTCACGGGCCTTCAGGTAGGCCGTGAAGAAGCCGTCGCCGTACATGTCGGCCCGGCCGTCGATGAACGGGCGAACGTCGCGGTAGATCAGGTAGCCGCCGAAACGATAGGCGTTGAACACCGGCCGTTCGGCCAGGCCAGGCGGCAGGTGCGCCAGCGCCGAGGCGGGCGTGGCGGCGTCGTCGCGCCGCTCCACGGGCTTCACGTAGCGTGCGGCGACCAGGCCGACGGCCAGGACGGCGAAGGCCAGGACCACCGCCCGCGACCGGACCTCGACGATGCGCTCGCGGCCCCAGGCCTCGGCCAGGGCCGGCGCGAGGATCAGCGGGGCGACCACCGCCAGCACGATCTGATGCCGGGCGTGCTGGAGCCCCATGTGCAGCAGGAGCAGCAGCAGCACCAGGCGGAGGACCGGGAGGCGCACGCCGTTCCTCAGGCAGACGAATAGGGTCGCCAGGAGGGTGAGTTCGAACGGACTGGGCTTGGCGAAATCGGCCGGCCGCCACTCGGTGATGGCGTTCAGCGTGGCCATGGTGCTGGTCTGGAACGGGAACAGCAGGCCCGCGGGGCCATGCGGCGTGAGCATGGCCGCGAAGAGGCTCAGCAGACCCACAGGGGCCCAGGCGCGGATCACCGGCCACGGGTCGCGGCGCCCTTCCACGAGCGCTTCGAGGGCGAACACGCCCATCACGGCGGCGCCCAGAGCGTAGCTGGCGTGCAGGTTGGCCCAGAGCAGCATCAGCAGCGGCATGAACAGCCGGGGCGCGACCCCGGCGTCGCGGGCGCGCAGCAGCTCGACGGTCCAGGCGGCCAGCAGCGGCAGGGCGATCAGGTGCGGGCGGGTCAGCAGGCTGGGCGCCATCAGCCCCATGACCAGCACCAGGGCGACAAGCACGGCGACGGGGCTCAGGAACTGGCGCAGGCGCGAGCCCACGACGCCGAGCGTGGCGGCGGCGGCCAGGCCGCACAGGACAAGGAGGCCGCTCCACCCTCCTGCCCGGACGGCGCCGGCCATCGCCACCTCTGAAAGCCATTCGTGCGAGAGCCAGGGGCGGCCGGCGTAGGTGTGGGAGAACACGTCCACCGCCAGCACCCGGCGGTGGTCGATCATCCAGTCGCCGGCGGCGAGATGCCAGTAGGTGTCGCCATCCAGCAGGACGGGCGGCGCGAACAGCACGACTGCGAAGATCGCCGCCATGGCGAGGACCTGCATCCAGCCGGCCGCGTCGGGTCGGGACAGGGCGAGCCGGGGCCGGGCTGTGGGCAGAGATGCGGCGACCATGGCCGATGGTTAGTTCGAAGCCTGTGAACTCCGGGTTTACGGCGTCGGCTTTCGGGCGCGGATGGGCTATTGCGGTGGCGATGATCCGCATCGGCGTGGACTTCGGCGGCACCAAGATCGAGGCGGCTGCGCTCGACGCGGAGGGCCGTTTCCAGGCCCGCGTACGCGGGCCGACGCCGCCCGCCTACGAGGACCGCCTGGAGGCCACCCGCGAGGTCGTCGCCGAAGCGGAGCGGCAGGCCGGCGTCCGGCCGGGCCGGATCGGGGTCGGCGGGCCGGGGTCGCCATCCCCCGCCACCGGACTGATGCGCAATTCCAACTCGACCGTGCTGAACGGCAAGCCCTTCCCGGCCGATCTGCAGCGGGTGCTGGAACGCGACGTGCGCTACGCCAACGACGCCAACTGCCTGGCGCTGTCGGAAGCCCGCGACGGCGCGGCGGCCGGCGAAGGCGTGGTCTTCGCCGTGATCGTCGGCACCGGCTGCGGCGGTGGGATCGCCGTGGACGGGCGGCTGGTCGAGGGCCGCAACCTGGTGGCCGGCGAGTGGGGCCACACGCCCCTGCCCTGGCCGCGGCCGGAGGAACTGCCGGGGATCAGGTGCTGGTGCGGCCGGGTCAACTGCCTGGAGCTGTGGCTGAGCGGCACAGGGTTCGCCCGCGACGCCGGCCGGCACGCCGAGGCGGTGGTCGCCGAGCCCGACCCCGCCGGCGACGCGGCGCTGGCCCGCTACATCGACCGGCTGGCCCGCGCCCTGGGCGTCGTCGCCGACATCCTGGACCCCGACGTGATCGTCCTGGGCGGGGGCATGTCGAACCTGGACCTGCTCTACGCGCGGCTGCCGGCCGCCATCGCGCCGCACGTGTTCTCGGATGTGTTCGAGACGCCGGTCCGCCAGGCGCTGCACGGGGACAGTTCCGGCGTGCGCGGCGCCGCCTGGTTGTGGCCGCCGGAGTGACGCCCGGCGGCAGGGTCGGCGGTCACCAGAGGCGGGCCAGTTTGAAGCGGGGCATCCAGAACGGGACGAGGCGCGCCTCGTAGGCGGCTGTCACCTCCGGCGCGTTCAGATCCTTGACCGCGCGGCGCATGGCGCCGCCGTAGCAGTCGTCTTGGAAGTAGACTCCGGACATCTGCTTCGAGGCGCGGCAGACCTGGACGGCGGCGTTGCGGATCCGACCCAGCATCAGATTGGCGTCGGCGGTGCTCCGCAGGTTCAGGTCCGCGTAGTTGATGACGACCCGTGGCGGGGCGGGCTCCTTCTGCGGCGAGGCGTGGGCCATGCCCGGGCCGGCTATGGCGAGAAGCGCGAGGGCGCTGAGGGTAGCGATTTTCATGTCGATCTTCCTGACGTTCAGGCCTCACAGCGAGGCGATGCGCCATTCCACCGCCGAGCTCCGATCGGTCGCCAGGACGCCCACCCGACGTTCCTCCGATGAGGTTCCGACATTCCTCCGATGACCGCCTGCCTCCGACGGCCTGCGCGACTTGCGCGCCGCGCCGAGCTGCGCCCATCATTCGGCAGGGAGCGAGGGCGATTGCGGTGACCGTCACTCAAGACGCTGGGAGGAACCCTCCCGTGGTCCTGGCCCGGGAGCAGCCGTTCAGGCTGGGCGGGGTCGAGGTCCGCCCCGCGACACGCGAACTGGTCGGTCCGGGCGGGCGCGAGGTCCTGGAGCCGCGGGTCATGCAAGTGCTGGTCGCCCTGGCGCGTGCGCGTGGCGAAATCCTGACCCGCGAGGACCTGACCGAGAGCTGCTGGGAGGGTCGGATCGTCGGCGAGGACGCGCTGTCGCGCGTCATCTCCCGCCTGCGGCGCGCCTCCGAAGGGGTCGGCCGCGACGGCTGGACCCTGGAGACGGTCACCAAGGTCGGCTACCGGCTGCTGCCCGCGGGGCACGATCCGATGGCGAGCCCGCTGGCGCCAGCCGCCGCCCCGGCCGCCCGGCGTCGGATCCTCGCGGCGACCGGCGCGGCCGGCGTCGCCGTCTTGGGCGGAGGGGCCTGGTGGCTGTGGCGCCCGGGCCGGATCTCACCCAAGGCCCGCGACCTCTACGAGAAGGGCCGCGAGGCGATGCGGCCCGGCCTGCGCGAAGGCACCGCCCAGTCCGTCGGTTTCCTGCGCGAGGCCGTGGCCGAGGCCCCGAACTTCCCCGACGCCTGGGGCGCTCTGGCGCTCGCCTACCAGGCCAGCCTGCGCTTCACCGAACCGGCGAAGCAACCGGGAGTCCGATCCCAGGCCGAGGCGGCGGCCCGCCGAGCCCTCGACCTCGACCCGCGGGAACCGCAAGCCAGCGCAGCGCTGGCCCTGCTGGCGCCCATCTACCGCAACTGGGGTCCGGCGGAGCGACTGTACCTGCGCGCCCTCGCCCTGCATGCCCGCGAGGGCGAACTGGAGTTCGTCTACGCGCGCCTGCTGAGCGACGTGGGCCGGATGCGCGACGCCGTGACCCACGCGCAGGCCGCAGTGGTCGAGGACGAGTTCGCGGTGTGGCGCCAATACATGCTGGCCCTGACCCTTTGGGCCGCCGGCCGGCTGGAGGAAGCCGACACCGTCGTCGCCAAGGCGCTGGCGCGCTGGCCGGGCCACTACGCGCTCTGGTTCCAGCAGCTCAGCATGTTCATGTTCAGCGGCCGCGCCGACCGGGCGGCGGCCATGGGCGCGGACCCCTCCAATCGCCCGCTGAACATCCCCGCGGCCGACGTCGAGATCAGTCTGTCGGTCGCCCGGGCGCTGGCCAGCGGCGCGCCGGGCGACATCCGGGCCGCAGCCGACCTGAACCTCGAGCGCGCGCGCAAAGGGGTTGGCTACGCGGAGAACGCCATCACCGCCCTTTCCGCGTTCGGTCGCCTCGACGAGGCCTTCGCGGTCGCACGGGCGCTGTACTTCAGCGAAGGATTCGTGATCCCCGGACAGCGGTTCTCCACGGCCATCTACGCGGTGGAGGGCACACGCCACACGCACATCCTCTTCCTGCCGCCGACCCAGGCGATGCGCGCCGATCCGCGCTTCCCCGGCCTGATGCGCGACCTGGGCCTCAGCGACTACTGGCAGACCTCGCGCCATCCCCCGGACGATCCGGCCTGGGCCCGCGCCTGACGCCCTCATCGCGCCGGAACAAATCAGGTAAGTAGAAGCCATGAGCCCCGTTGCGCGCATGACGGCCTTCTGCCGCGACTGCTTCTGGCAGGGCGAGGCCGCCGTGCGCCGCTGCCCGACCTGCGCATCGCCGCGGATCGTGGCGCACGAGGAGCTGGGCCGCCTCGCCATCGCCCACATGGACTGCGACGCCTTCTACGCCAGCGTCGAGAAGCGCGACCGGCCCGAGTTGCGCGACGTGGCGGTGATCGTGGGCGGCGGCAAGCGGGGGGTGGTCACCACCTGCTGCTACATCGCCCGCATCAAGGGCGTGCGTTCGGCGATGCCGATGTTCAAGGCGCTGAAGGCCTGTCCCGAGGCGGTGGTCATCAAGCCCGACTTCAGCAAGTACAAGGCCGCGAGCCGGCAGATCCTGGGCATGGCGGCTGAACTCACCCCATTGATCCAGAACCTCAGCCTGGACGAGGCCTGGATGGACCTGTCGGGCACCGAGCGCCTGCACGGCGCGCCGCCGGCGATCACCCTGGCGAAGCTGCAGGCGCGCATCGAGGCCGAGACCGGGCTCACCGTCTCCATCGGCCTGGCGGCGAACAAGTTCCTGGCCAAGGTGGCCTCCGACCTGGACAAGCCGCGGGGCTTTTCGGTGATCGGCCACGAGGCCCAGGCGTTCCTGGCGCCGAAGCCGGTGCGGATCCTGCCCGGCGTGGGACCGGCCATGGTCGCCAGCCTGGAGAAGGCCGGCTATCGCACCGTCGGCGACCTCGCGCGGGCCGACGTGAAGGCGCTGGCCGAACGATGGGGCGCCTATGGCCTGCGGCTGCACAACCTGTCCCACGGCCGCGACGCCCGCGCGGTCAATCCCAACGAGGCCCGCAAGGGGATCAGCTGCGAGACGACGTTCAACGAGGACCTGAGCGCGATTCCCGCCCTGGAGGACAAGCTGGCCCCGCTGTGCGAGCGGGTGGCCGGCCAGGCCCGTTCGGGCGGCGTGGCGGGCCGCGTGGTCACCCTGAAGCTGCGAACCACCGATTTCCGGATCGTGACACGGCGCCGCACCCTGCCCGTCGCCACCCAGACCGCGCACACCCTGTTCAAGGTCGGCCGCGAGCTGCTGGCCAAGGAAGCGACCGGTCGGCCATGGCGCTTGATCGGCATCGGGATCGCCGATCTGATCGACGCCGAGACGGCCAGCGACGACTTCTTCGCCGAAGGGGAGCGCAAGGCCCTGGCGAGCGAGCGGTCGGTGGATGCGATCCGCGCGCGATTCGGGGCCGGCGCGGTGACCTCCGGACGCATCCTGCGGGCCAAGGGCGCGTACAACGAGGAGTGACCGGAACGCCTGATCAAATACGCGCCGAGGGCGCCTCAATCGTGGCCGTGACGATTCATCCCTTCCAAAAGGCGCTATCTTCCATATCTAATCGAGTTGG
Source organism: Phenylobacterium sp. (assembly GCF_004297125.1). Lineage (GTDB taxonomy): Bacteria > Pseudomonadota > Alphaproteobacteria > Caulobacterales > Caulobacteraceae > Phenylobacterium. The sequence goes on from NZ_SCVD01000025.1 coordinate 196,737, forward strand.
CGGCCGACCATCGCCGCCGCAGGAGAACCGAAACATGAGCGAACGGAAGGAAGGTGGAGCTGACACCGGCGTTCGCTCGACGGTGATCACACAGACCAAGCCGAAGACGCAGAAACCGTCGATGTATCGGGTTCTGCTGCTCAATGACGACTACACGCCGATGGAATTCGTCGTCTACGTACTTGAGCAATTCTTCAATAAGTCGCGCGAAGATGCGACTCGCATAATGCTTCATGTCCATCAACACGGCGTGGGCGTTTGCGGGGTCTACACATACGAAGTGGCGGAAACAAAAGTGGCCCAGGTCGTTGATACGGCGCGGCGGCATCAGCACCCGCTGCAGTGCACCATGGAGAAGGATTAAAGGCTCTTGCCTTCATTTTCCCGCCAACTCGAAGAATCCCTGCATCGCGCCGTGGCGTACGCCAATCAGCGCAAGCACGAATACGCCACCCTGGAGCATTTGCTCCTCAGCCTGATCGACGACGAGGACGCCGCCGGCGTGATGCGCGCCTGCGACGTGGAACTCGGCGCGTTGCGCACCACGCTCACGAACTACGTGGACAATGAGCTGCGCTCGCTGGTCGTCGATGACGGTGAGGACGCCAAGCCCACGGCCGGCTTCCAGCGCGTGATCCAGCGCGCGGTCATCCACGTCCAGTCCTCGGGTCGAGAGGAAGTCACCGGCGCCAATGTGCTGGTGGCCATCTTCTCGGAACGCGAGAGCCACGCCGCCTACTTCCTGCAGGAGCAGGACATGACGCGGTACGACGCGGTGAACTACATCGCCCACGGCATCGCCAAGAAGGCCGGCGCCGCCGAGGCCAAGCCCGTGAAGGGCGCCGAGGACGAGGACAAGCCGCAGGTGAAGACGGGCGGCGAGGCCCTCGAAGCGTACTGCGTGAACCTCAACGAGAAGGCCAAGCAGGGTAAGGTCGATCCGCTGATCGGCCGGATGCAGGAAGTCGAACGCTGCATCCAGATCCTCTGCCGCAGGACCAAGAACAATCCCCTGCTCGTGGGCGACCCGGGCGTCGGCAAGACCGCGATCGCGGAAGGTCTGGCGCGCAAGATCGTCAACAAGCAGGTCCCCGAGGTCCTGGCCAACTCGACAATCTTCTCGCTCGACATGGGCGCGCTGCTGGCCGGCACCCGCTATCGCGGCGACTTCGAAGAGCGCGTGAAGCAGGTGGTCAAGGAACTGGAGAACCACCCCGACGCGGTCCTGTTCATCGACGAAATCCACACGGTGATCGGCGCGGGCGCGACCTCGGGCGGGGCGATGGACGCCTCCAATCTGCTGAAGCCGGCCCTCGCTTCGGGCACCCTGCGCTGCATGGGCTCCACGACCTACAAGGAGTTCCGCCAGCACTTCGAGAAGGATCGGGCCCTGGTCCGGCGCTTCCAGAAGATCGACGTGAACGAGCCCACGATCGAGGACACGATCAAGATCCTGAAGGGCCTGAAGGTCTACTACGAGGAGTTCCACAAGCTCCGCTACACCAACGACGCCATCAAGGCGGCGGTGGAGCTGTCGGCCAAGTACATCAACGACCGCAAGCTGCCCGACAAGGCGATCGACATCATCGACGAGGCCGGCGCTTCGCAGATGCTGCTGGCCGAGGGCAAGCGGAAGAAGATCATCGGCCTGAAGGAGGTCGAAGCCGTCGTCGCCAAGATCGCCCGCATCCCGCCGAAGTCGGTCTCCAAGTCCGACACCGAGGCGCTGAAGCAACTGGAAAGCGACCTGAAGCGCGCGGTCTACGGGCAGGACGACGCCATCGACCAGCTCAGCTCCGCCATGAAAATGGCCAGGGCCGGTCTGCGCGACGCCCAGAAGCCGATCGGCTGCTATCTGTTCTCGGGCCCGACCGGCACCGGCAAGACCGAAACGGCCCGGCAACTGGCCTCCACCCTGGGCATCGAGCTCCTGCGGTTCGACATGTCGGAGTACATGGAGCGCCACACGGTCAGCCGCCTGATCGGCGCGCCTCCCGGCTATGTCGGCTTCGACCAGGGCGGCCTGCTGACGGACGCGGTCGATCAGCATCCACATTCGGTGGTGCTGCTGGACGAGATCGAGAAGGCGCATCCGGACGTCTTCAACATCCTGCTCCAGGTCATGGACCACGGGCAGCTGACCGACTCGAACGGCAAGAAGATCGACTTCCGCAACGTGGTCCTGATCATGACCACCAACGCCGGCGCCTCCGACGCCCAGAAGAACTCGATCGGCTTCGGTCGCGGCAAGGCGGACGACGAGGTCGAGGAGGCCCTGAAGCGCCTCTTCACCCCGGAGTTCCGCAACCGCCTCGACGCCGTGGTCCAGTTCAAGCCGCTGACGCCCGAGATCATCCGCCTGGTGGTCCAGAAGTTCGTCATGCAGCTGGAAGCCCAGCTGGCGGATCGCCACGTGACCATCGAGAGCACGGACGAGGCGGCCGACTGGCTGGCCAAGAACGGCTTCGACGAACTCTACGGCGCCCGGCCGCTGGCCCGAGTGATCCAGGAGAACATCAAGAAGCCGCTCGCCGATGAGATCCTCTTCGGTCGCCTGATCAAGGGCGGCCACGTGAAGGTGGTGCTCAAGGACGGCAAGCTGGCCTTCGAGATCGAGGGTGAGGAACGCGAACGCGGCGCCCCGGTGGTCGAAAGCCCGGCGGAAGAGGCCGAGCCGGTCGACTGATCGGACGCGACGCAACGGCAGAGGGCCCCGGACCACGTCCGGGGCTCTTTTCGTATCAGGCCTTCACATCGGCGTCGGTCGGCGCAGCACGTCCCGGAGCCACGCCGCCACGACGAGCTTCGCCGGCAGCCGGGCGCGGCGGCCGTTCTTCGTTGGCCAGCGCCATCGTCCGGTGCGGACATCCGGCGGCAGGCGCAGGCGCAGGCGCCCGGCCTCTACGTCCGAGTACATCGGCGTGTAGTAGAGGCAGTCGGCGAAGTAGTGGTGCGCCACGATGCTACGCCGCGTCGTCCCGGCGGTCTGGATGGGCGCGCCGCCGTGGGCCAGGTTCGCTGCCCAGACGAACGCCCAGCCCTTCTTCACCAGCGCCTCGCGCCTCGACAGGCCCGCGCGCTCCAGGGATTCGGCGTAGCGCGGCACATAGGTGGACTCGTAATCGTCATAGCCGGGCTGATCGGTGTTCACCCCGGCGCCCCGCATCGTCATCACCGGCAGCCGGTGGCTTCCGGGATAGTAGACCAGCGGCCCGGCGTCCGCGCTCACGTCCTCCAGCGCGATCCAGACGCCGCACATGAAGCGCTCGGGCTCCGAATGGAAGTGGATCGCGTCGGAATGGATCGGTTGCTGGGTGCCTTGCCGAAAGTTGAGCGTCTGGAAGGCGAACGGCTCGCGCCCGTAGGCCTCGTACAGTAGCTGGCTCATGCGCGGCCACGTCGCGAGCCGTCGCACGGCCGGCGAGCGATACCAGGCGTCCTGCACCCGGCTCGCGCCCTTCAGGAAATACCCGTCGGTTTCCGCCACCGCCTGATCGCAGAGGCCGCGCGCCTCGTCCCCGAGATCGACAAGTGCCATTCCGTCCCGCGCGAAGTCGCGGATGAAGCGTTCAGTCTCGGGATCGAACGCCGACTGTGCGAGGTACGCCTCAAGTTGCGCGGACTCGAACCAGGGCGTCGAGACCTGGTCCGTGCCGATTCCCCTGCCAGGCCGCGTCAAGCGAAACTCCCCGAATCCGGCATGCAGGGTCACGGCTTTTCAGCCGGTTGCAAAGGCCCCGCGCCCAGTGGTCGGGTCAGCTGATCTTCGCCGCGATCTGGGCCGCCAGGGTCTTCAGCTCGTCCATGTCGGCCATGCCCCCGACCCCGTGACCCTTCAGCGGCTGGCCCTCCCAGCGCGGGATGATGTGGAAGTGGAGGTGGTAGACCGTCTGGCCGGACGCGGCGCCGTTGAACTGGGTGATGACCAGGCCGTCGGGCTCGAGCGCCGCCCGCACCGCCCTGGCCACCCGCTGAACGCCCAGCATCAGCGGCCCGATGACCCGCGGCTCCTCCTCCAGGAAGTTGCGCGCCGTCGAATGCTTGGGGATCACCAGGGTGTGGCCCCTGGCCTGCGGGAAGACGTCCATGAACGCCATCACGTGCTCGTCCTCGAACACGCGCACCGAGGGCGCCTCGCCCCGCAGGATCTTCGCGAAGATGTTGCCCGCGTCGTAGGTCCCGTCCAAGCTCATGCGGCGCTCCTCAAACTGTGGCGCCACGCGTAGCAAATCGCTTCGGAGGGGGGAATGTCGGACAAGCCGGCCAGCATGACGGCGCGCCAGGAGAAATGGTTCGCCTCGATCCTGGAGAGCATGGAGCGCGAGACCGGCAAGACCCTGGACGAATGGGTCGCCATCGCCCGCACCTGCCCCGAGACCAAGCCGGCCAAGCGCAAGGCCTGGTTCAAGGAACACCACGGGATCGGCACGAACCGGGCCAGCATCATCCTGGGCAAGGCGTTCCCGGAGACCTCTCACTGGGCGGAGCCGGACGACCTGCGCGCGAAGCTGTGGGCCGACCCCAAGTCGGCGGCGATCCTGGAGGCGGTGGAGGCGGCCGTCGCGGGCTTCCCCGGCCTGGTGTCCGCCCAGCGAAAGGGCTTCACCGCCTTCTCGCGGGAATTCCAGTTCGCCTCGGTGCGGCCGGTCAAGGGCGGAGGAGCCAGGCTGGGCCTGGCGGTCGAACCCGCCTCAGATCCCCGCCTCGCCCCCCCGAAGAACGAGGGCTGGAGCGAACGGCTCAAGGCCGTGCTGCCGTTGTCCTCGCCGACAGAGGTCGACACCTCGGTGAAGGCGTTGCTGAAGCAGGCCTGGGAACGGTCCTAGAGCTCCGCCTTGAACGGCGAAAACTCCTCCTCCAGCCACTCCATCTCCTGCTCCACTCCGGCGCGCTCCTCCGCCAGGAACCGCTCGACGGGCCCGCGCAGCGCGGGGTCGGCGATGTAGTGGGCGCTGTAGACCGGCTTGGGCAGGTAGCCGCGGGCGATCTTGTGCTGGCCCTGCGCGCCCGCCTCCACCCGGGGCAGTCCGTGATCGATGGCCCATTCGATGGCCTGGTAGTAGCAGAGTTCGAAATGCAGGAAGGGCACGTCCTCGACGCAGCCCCAGTGGCGGCCGTAGAGGCAGTCGCCGCCGATCAGGTTCAGGGCGCCGGCGATCCACTGGCCATCGCGGCGCGCCATGATCAGCAGCACCCGGTCGGCCATCCGCTCCCCCAGCAGCGAGAAGAAGCCGCGGGTGAGGTAGGGCCGGCCCCACTTGCGCGACCCGGTGTCCATGTAGAACCGGAAGAAGGCGTCCCAGTGATCCTCGGTGATATCCGCGCCGGTCAGGCAGGCGACTTCGACGCCCGCCTGGGCGTCGCGCCGTTCCCGGCGGATCGTCTTGCGCCGGCCCGAGGACAGGGCCCCGAGGAAGTCCTCGAAGTCGCGGTAGCCGCGATTCTCCCAGTGGTACTGCTGGCCCTCGCGCCGCCCCAGCCCCTGCTCGCCCATCCAGCGCCATTCCGCTTCGGTGAGGAAGTTCAGGTTCAGGCCGGACGCGCCATAGCGCTCGCACAGCGTCAACCCGCCGCCCAGCAGCAGCCGCCACGCCTCCGTCTGGTCCACGTCGGGGCGGGCCAGGAGCCGCGGGCCGGTGGCCGGGACGAAGGGCGCCGCCGACAGCAGCTTCGGATAGTACCGGCCCCCTGCCCGCTCGTAGGCGTCGGCCCAGGCGTGGTCGAAGACGTATTCGCCCTGGCTGTGGCTCTTCAGGTAGAGGGGCATCACCGCGGCGACCTGGCCGGCCTCGTCCTCGATCGAGAGGTGCTGAGGCCCCCAGCCCGTGCGCTCGACCGCACAGCTGGCCTCTTCCAGGGCGTGCAGAAAGTCGAAGCGGATGAAGGGATTGGCGTCGTAGGCGGGATTGTCGGCGCAGGCGTCCCAGGCTTCGCGGCCGATCTCGGAGATGCGGCGGGAAATCTTCACCGCCGGCGTCAGACTCACGCCTTGGCTTCCATGGGGGCGAACCCTTCGAAGATCAGGTTGTCGCAGCCGTCCTTGACCGCGTCCCACTGGGCCGGTTCGCGCACGGTCCAGGCGACCACGGGCATGCCCTTGTCGCGCAGCGCCTGGGCCCTGGGGCTGGGAAGCATGTCGAGACCCAGGGCCAGGAAATGCGGCCGGGCGATCTCCACGTGCTCCAGGGCGGCGAACGACCGGCGCTGGGCCTCGGCCATGTTCGCGGCCTTGGCGTAGGAATAGCTGTCGAGGCCGCGCAGCACGCCTGGATAGCGGTCGGCGAACCAGGCATGGGAATAGGGGTTGAAGCCGATCACGCAGAGTGGGCCGTTGTGGTCGGCGATCACCTCATGCACCCGCTGCTCCAGCGGGCCCACTTCGCCGTAGGGCGTCTTCAATTCGATGTGAACCATCGCCCGATGGCCGACGACCGCCAGGGTTTCGAGCAGGGTCGGGATCTTCTCGTCCGTGCCGACCAGGCGCAGATCGGCCAGCTCTGCCGCACTGCGGTCGCGCAGGCGACCCTCGGCGCCGGTCATGCGCGCCAGCTTGTCGTCGTGGAAGACCATGGCCTCGCCGTCGGCCGAGAGCTGGACGTCCAGCTCGACGCCGTAGCCGGCCGCGCAGGCCGCCTGGAAGGCGCTCAGCGAATTCTCCGGCGCGCCGCCCGGGCTCCAGAGCCCCCGATGCGCGATCGGGGGATGGAAGAGAAGTTCCCAGGCTTGGCCGAAGCCGTTCTTCACTTGACCTGCACCACGGCGTCGACCTCGACCGCAAAATTCATCGGCAGGCGGTAGACGCCGACGGCAGACCGGGCGTGGCGGCCCGCGTCGCCGAACGCCTCCACCATCAGGTCGGAGCAGCCGTTCACCACCTGCGGGATCTCGAAGAAGCCCGGGCCGGCCTGGACGAAGGCGCCCAGCTTCACGACGCGGACAACCCGGTCGAGATCGCCTTCGCAGGCGGCCTTCATCTGGGCCAGCAGGCTGAGGCCACAGAGGCGCGCGGCCCGCCTGGCGGTCTCCAGGTCGACGTCCTCGCCGACCACGCCGCGGACGCCGCCGGACGCGTCCAGCGACACCTGGCCGGAGATGTGGACCAGCTCGCCCACCCTCACGAAGGGGACGTAGTTGGCCACCGGGGCGTTGGGCTTGGGCAGCTCGACGCCGGCGGCGGCGAGGCGATCTTCGACTTGCGACATAGGCGAACCTCTAGCGCTCGCCGAGGCAAAGAAAAAGGGCCGGCCCTTCGGGCCGACCCTCTCGCTTACGCTTACTGAACTCAGGCCTAGCGGACGGCTTGGAACTTCTCGACGACCGCGGTCACGCGTTCGTTGAGCGGCTTCATGGATTCCTTCACCGACGAGGAGACGGTTTCGGACATCGCGCCGAACTGGGCCATGTAGGTTTCCAGAGCGGTCTTGGCGAAGGCGGTCTGGAGTTCGACCACTTCCTGCACGCTCTTGGCGCCGGCGAGCGACTTGGCGGCGCTCACCTGGGTGTCGAAGACGGCCTTCGAGAAGGCCATCGCCTGGGCGCCCAGGGCTTCCGCGCCCTTGGCCGAAGCCGTCGCCGAGGCGACAACCGCTTCCAGGTTCTTCTTCGAGTAGGTGTTCATCTCGTTCATCGCGGCGAGACCCTTTTCGACGCCTTCCTTGAAGGCGACGTTGGAGGCGGCGGTGAACTGTTCGACGGTGGTCTTCGCGGCGTCGGCGGCGGCCATGGGAGGGCTCCTGAAACGTTGGGACGATAGGGCGGGTCGGGGCGCAGGCCCCCTCGGATCACACCCCCTTGTCTCATGTTGCAGTGCAGCAGTCAAACACTTTTTGTGCAGTGCAACATAAGCCCGACGCCGCCCGTCAGCGCCCGTTCATGAGGCGCCGCGACAATTGCGCCCGTTCAATCCTTGTTTACTCTCCTGCAAGGGTACGGGACGCATGATAGGTACTTCATGGGCGGCGCTGTTGCCGCTTCAACGCTTTGATTCGACGGACGAAGCATGATCCAGCACGCTCGCCGCCTGTTGCTTTCCCTCGGTTTGGCCGCCGCCACGGCCCTTGGCGGGCTCGCCACGCCCGCGATGGCGCAGGTCCCGTACTTCCAGCTCATCCCTCAGAACTCGTCCAAATACGCGGCCATCGTGGTGGACGCGAAATCGGGTGAGGTGCTGTACGCCAAACGCGCCGACGCGCCGCGGTATCCCGCGTCGATCACGAAGGTGATGACGCTGTACCTGGCGTTCGAGGCGCTGGCGTCGGGCAAGATCCAGCTGGACGACCCGGTGGTGTTCTCGCCCAGGGCGGCGGCCCAGGCGCCCACCAAGCTGGGCGTGCGCGCCGGCGACTCGATCACGGTCCAGCAGGCCATGCAGGGCATGGTCACCCGCTCGGCCAACGACGCTGCAGTGGCCATGGCCGAAAAGCTCGGCGGCACCGAGCAGCGCTTCGCCACCCTGATGACCCTGCGCGCCCAGGAACTGGGCATGGTCAACAGCCACTTCGCCAATGCGCACGGCCTGCCCGACAGCCGCAACATCTCCACGGCCCGCGATCTGGCGATCCTGTCGCGTGCGGTGATGCGCGACTATCCGCAGTATTATCGCCTGTTCTCAACCAAGAACTTCGAGTTCCGAGGCCAGAGCATCCGCAATCACAACGGGCTGCTCTACACCATGGACGGCGTGGACGGCCTGAAGACCGGCTTCACCAACGCGTCCGGCTTCAACCTCGCGGTGTCGGCGGTGCGTGACAATCGCCGCCTGATCGCCATCGTCATGGGCGGCCCCACCGCCGCGACCCGCAACAAGGTCGCCGAAGGCCTGCTGCTGACCGGCTTCGACGTGCTGGACCGCCGCGCGCACGGCGAACAGATCACCGTCGCCCAGAACTTCTTCGAGCCGCCGCAACTGGCCGACGCGACGCAGCCGTCGATGCAGCAGGGCGACACCGAGGCTGGGCTCAAGATCGCGCTGGCCTCTTCGCCGCCGCCGTCGCGCGCCTCGCAGATCCAGATCGTCGAGCCCAGGAACGTCCCGAAGCTGAACGGCAAGGGCAAGCAAGGCGCCGCCGGCCGCTGGACCATCCAGGTCGGCACCTTCAAGAGCCGCTCCGACGCCCGCGAACAACTCGCCATCGTCGAGAAGAAGTTCGGCAAGCACGTCGACGACGCCCGCGGCGCCGCCGAGAAGGATGGCGGCAAGTACAAGGCCCGCTTCTCGGGCATGTCCGAACAGGACGCCAAGGACGCCTGCCGGAGCCTCAAGGCGAAGAAGCAGCCCTGCGCCGTGATCGCGCCCGGCCGCGGCTGAGGCTTCACCTCAGATCAATTTGGAAGGGCCCCGGTTCACGCCGGGGCCTTTTCATTTTCAGCGCCCAAGTAGCCGGTCCCGCGCCGCGTTGAGCTGGGCGGCCAGCCCCGCCGTCCCGCCCTTATCGGGATGCACCGCGCGCATGAGGCGGGTGTAGGCGGCCTGGATCTCGTCTCGCGTGGCGTCGGGTCCGACCCCCAGGATGCGGCGGGCCTCGGCGTCGCCCATGCGGGCCACGGTCGGCGGGGCGCCCGCCGACGTGGTCTTACGCGAGGAGGCGGCCAGCCAGAGTCCGATCACGGTCAGCACGATGGTGGAGCCCCACGAACCGCGCACGCCGACGAACACCGCCGCGGTGAAGGCCGCCAGGGCCATGGCGGCGGTCAGCACCCGCCATTCGCGGCGTTTCAGGATCGGGGCCTTGCCGCCCGTCAGCCAGAGGTAGCCCACGAGCAGCACGCCGCCCAGGGCGAGGTAGAGCATCGGCTACTCAGCCGCCATCCGCTCGGTCTCGTCCAGCCCGTTGAAGCCCAGGGCGACCATCACCGCCCGCAGTTCCTGGCGCGCCGCCACGTGCTGCAGGCTCATGGCCACCGGACGGATGGTCGGCGACAGGTCGGCGACGGTCAGGCCGAACGGGAACAGTTCGCGATAGATCACCCGGTCGCGCAGGCCGGGGCCGACGCGGAAGCCCACCTTCTTCGACAGCGCCTCGACGCGCTCGTCCAGGCGTCGGCGGTTGCGGGCCTCGGTGGGCGCCAGACGGTTACGCAGGACGACCCAGTCGATCTGCTTGCGCTCCACCGTCGCGCGCTGCTTGCGGCAGGCCCAAACCGTCTCGGCATAGAGGCTGTGGCGCTTCAGGTCCAAGGTGACCGGGTCGACGACACCCAGCATGTCGAAGTCGACGAAGCTGTCGTTCATGGGCGTGACGATCAGGTCGGCCTTCACATGGGCGGCGCGCATGATCGCGGTGTCGGCCCCCGGGGTGTCGATCACGACGAAGTCCGCCTCGCTCGCGACCGCGGCGAAGGCGCCCTCGAAGCGCTCGAGCTGTTCGGCGTCGGGAGCCTTGGCCAGGGCGTCGCCGGCCGAGCTGATCGGATGCTGGATCGGCATCGGCGCCTCCACCCCGTTCGCCGCCAGCCAGGCGGCGCGGTTGGCGAAGAAATGGCCCAGGGTCTGCTGGCGCAGGTCCAGGTCCAGGACCGCGACCTTGGCGCCGCCGTGCAGGAGGGCGGTGACGATATGAATGGCGAGCGTGGACTTGCCCGCCCCGCCCTTCTCGTTGCCGACCACGATGACGCTGGCCTGCCCCATGACTTCTCAGCTCCCCGGACGGCTCCCGCGGAGCCGACTCAACCCAGCTTAGCTGAGCGCGCGCGACGCCTTAGCGTCAACGCGCGTATCGTCGCCGCCTGTGGATGGACTTGCGCCGGCTACCAGGCCCCGACCTCGCGCAGCTGGCGCGCCAGGGCGTCGGGGACGTCGCCGAACGCCTCGACGTCGAGATCCGGCGGAGCGTCCTTGGGTTCCAGGTAGCGCCAGCCCTGGAAGGCGCGGCGCGGCGTCGGCGCCACGCGCACGACGGTCTCGTCCAGGGTGATCTCGCAGCGGGCCGTGACCCCCTCGCCCACGCTGTTCACGGCCAGGATCTTCTGGCGGCAGAGGATCACGCCCTTGAACACCCGGTAGATCGATCCGCCATCGATCATCTCCGCCCCGCGCTTGGGGGTCATGCGGGTGCGCAGGATCCACGGTTCGCCCGGCGCGGAATGGGTCGCGCGCCATTCCAGCAGGTCCTCGATGGTCGCGGCGCCGACCACCAGCTTGATCATGTGCAGGGCCATGGCGCTGGATTAGGGCGCGGCGCCCCGGTTGGGAAGTGCGGCTACTCGGCCCAGGCCGGCTTGCGGCGTTCCAGGAAGGCGCGGACGCCCTCCTGCCCTTCCTCGCCTACGCGGGCGGCGGCGATCCGATGGGCGGTCAGTTCCATCAGGTCGCGGTCGATCACCCGGCCCGCCACGTCGTCCACCAGCCGCTTGGAGCCCTCCACGGCGCCCGGCGCGCAGGCGACGATGTCGCGGGCGATCTCGTGGGCGGCGACGCGGAGCGCCGCCACGTCGTCCACCGTCTGGGTGACCAGGCCGATCTTCTCCGCATAGGCGGCGTCGAAGATGCGGGCCGTTGCGAACAGGGCCCGCGCGGTGCGCGGCCCGATCGCCTCGATGACGTAGGGGCTGATCGTGGCCGGCACGAGCCCCAGCTTCACCTCCGAGAAGCTGAACTTCGCGTCCGCGGTGGCGATGGCGATGTCGCAAGCCGCCGCCAGGCCCGCGCCGCCGCCGAACGCCGGCCCCTCGACCAGGGCGACCGTCAGCGCCGGCAGGTCGCGCAGGGCCTTCAGCATCTTGGCCAGTTCCATGGCGTCGGCGCGGTTGTCCGCCTCGGTCCGGTCCACCGCGGCCCGCATCCAGTCGAGGTCGGCGCCGGCCGAAAACGCGCCGGCGGCCCCGCGCACGAACACCACCCGCACCCCCTCGGCGCCGGCCAGGGTGTCGAACGCTTCCGCCAGGGCCGAGATCAGCCCCTCGTCGAAGGCGTTCTTCTTCGCCGGACGGTTCATGGTCACCGTGACCGCGCCCGCCCGCGTCGCCGAGATGTGAACCAGGTCGGTCGTGGCGCTGACGTCGGGAAACTCCACCAGCGGATGGGCGATCTCGTTGGTCATGGTGCGACTCCTTCGGCTGGGAGCGCAGCCATAGCCCTCGCGGTTCCGGGGCGCTACCCTCTCGCCCGTGGCTGTCCTGCCCGAAATCCCGGTCGATTCGGCGCTCGCGCGGTTGTTCAGGCAGCCGCGTGCTCGCGATCGGACGATCTGGTTCTCGCTGCCCGGCGGCTCGAAGCTCTTCGGGCAGGGCGACCCGTCCGACCAGCTCTACTTCGTCCGCACCGGCCGCCTCGGCGCGTTCCGGCGCGAAGAGGGCCAGGAACCGAACTTCCTGGGGATCATCCGCCCGGGGGAGCCGGCGGGCGAGATGGCGCTGATCGCGGGCATCCCGCACTCGGCGGACGTCTACGCCCTGCGCGATTCCGAGATCTTCGCGGTGCCGAAGGACGCGTTCTTCGAGGCCTGCGACGCCGAGCCGGCGGTGATGATCGAACTGGCCAAGCTGATGATCCTGCGCAGCCGCCAGACGGCCCGGCGCGGTCCGGTGGGCGAGCCCTCGGTGTTCGGCTTCGTGCCGGTTGGGCGTCCCGGTCCGATGCGTCCGATCGTCGAGCGGCTGGAGCGCGAAATCGCCGCCCTGGGCTACGCGGTGACCACCGTCGGGGCGGAGGCCGCGCAGGCCCCCACCGAATGGTTCTCCGAGGTCGAGCGGGTGCATGACTTCGTCCTCTACGTGGCCGAGCGGGACGAGACCAACTGGGCGCCTTTCGTGCCCCGGCAGGTGGACCGCCTGTTCCGGGTCGGCCGCGGCGACCGGCCGGCCGAGTCGGAAGGACCGGCCGCGGGCGCGGCGACGCTGCAGGACCAGGGCCTGGTCGACCTGATCCTCATGCAGCCGGCCGATGCGGTGCGCCCGCATGGCTCGGAGGCCTGGCTGGACGCCACCGGCGCCGCACGCATCTTCCACATTCGCCGCGGCGCTGCGCCCGAGTTCCAGCGCATGGCCCGCGTGCTCACCGGTCAGGCCGTGGGCCTGGTGCTGTCGGGCGGCGGCGCGCGGGCCTATGCCCACGTGGGGGCGATCAAGGCGCTGCGCGAGCGCAACGTTCCCATCGACTTCGTGGGGGGCTCGTCCATGGGCGCCATCGTCGGCGCCGGCGTGGCCATGGGCTGGGGCGAGGCAGAGATGGACGCCCGGCTGCACGAGGCCTTCGTCGACACCAGCCCCCTCGACGACATCGCCCTGCCGCTGCTGGCCATGACCCACGGCGTGAAGGTGAGCGACCGCCTGGCCCAGCATTTCGGCGAGACCCAGATCGCCGACCTGTGGCTGCCGTTCTTCTGCCTGTCGTCCAACCTGACCACGGGCGCCTACCAGCTCCATCGGCGCAGCCTGCTGCGCCAGGCGCTGCGCGCCTCCATCGCCCTGCCCGGCGTCATGCCGCCGGCCACGGACGGGCAGAACGTGCTGGTCGACGGGGCGGTGATGAAGAATTTCCCGGCGGACATCATGCGATCCTCGCACCTGGGTCCGATCGTCGGCGTCGACGTCACCACCTCGCGCAGCATCACCGCCAAGGACGTGGCGCGGCCTTCGTCGGTCTGGCGCTGGATCCGCTCCGGCCAGTGGCGCCTGGGCCCGCCGATCGTCTCGCTGCTGATGCGGACCGCCACCGTCTCCACCGGCCGCGACCTCGCGGCCGCGCGAGAGGCCACCGACGTGCTGATCCAGCCGGACGTGTCCAAGATCGAAATCCGCGACTGGGGCGCCTACGACGAGGCGGTCGAGGCGGGTTACCGCGCCACCCTCACGGCCCTCGACAAGCACACCCGACCGATACCCGAACTGCGCCGACGGTCGTCCCTGCGCGAACAGGCGGCTGGCGGCGCCGCGGCCACGCCCTTCATGGCCTCCGCGCATGCTGCGGCGGAATGAAGCCTTGAAGCCTGCGTGAATCGCACCCCATATTCCTTTCTGTGTTCAACAACTGAAAGGAGGTGACCCAGTGTCTCATAGTGAAAGCCGCGCTGCGGTAGCCGTGACCTGGACCTCCGTTAACGGGGTCCGCGCCTAGCCTTCGGGTTAGCGGTCGCGAACCGCGCAGCGGTCCGACTATGGAAAGGCCGTCCCAGCGATGGGGCGGCCTTTCGCTATTTCAGGATGCCAAACCTGCGCCGATCGGCTATCGAAGGCGCGCAGGAGACTGATCCGGCCATGAGCCCGACCTTGTCCACGACCGCATCGCTCGCCGCCGATCCCCGGATCGGCGCGGCCGGCTGCGCGCCTGCGATGATCAAAATGACCATGATTATCACCCGCCACGCGGGGCGCCGGCGCACGTCCTAGGGACGATCGCCACGGTCGAAAGATCGAACGCCCCGCGCCCCAGGCCGCGGGGCTTTTTCATATGCGGCCGTCCCAAACCGAAGAGGACCAGCCCATGACCATCCGCCCAACGATTTCCGCCAAGCCCGTGTCCCGGACCGACGGCCCCCGCCCTGCCGGGAGGGACGCAGATGTCAGAGGCTGACGCCCCCGTCGCCGAGGCCCTGCAGGTCTTCGTCTTCGCCGCCGCGCATCCCCGCGCGGCGCTGTTCGCCATCGACGACGCCCTCGCCCGCTCGACCGGCGAACTGGCGGCGCTGCGGCTGAAGCCGGTGGGCCGGATCGTCGAGACCACCCTCACCCTGCGCGGCCTCAGCGTCGCCGCCGCCCAGGCCATGGCCGACCGCCTGGCCGCCCAGGTCGGCGTGCAGTCCCTGCGCCTCGAGCACCTGCGAGGCCGGCCATGAGCGGGGAGAAACGGAGCCTCCCTGGGCGCAGGTGGGTGTTCGTGCTGGAGATGGCGGCGGGCGCCGACCTGCTGCTGCGCGCGCTGGCGCCTTTCCCAGTCCAGGGAGCGGAGGTCACGCGTGTCGACCTGCAGACGGCCGACGGCCTGGCCCGGCTGGAGGTCGAGACCGACGGCCTGGCGTCCCAGCGCGCCGAGCACCTGCGCGCGCGGCTTCAGGGGCTCGCCGGGGTGAGGTCGGTGGCTTGCGGGTGGCGGTAGGCTGACGCGCAATGGCCATTACCTCCCAGGTCATGGACCGGGTTCGCCCGCCGGATAAGCTCCCCCCATGATCAGCACCCACAAGCCCGTCGGCGAGCATCTGCGCGACTGGCGCACCCGCCGGCGTTTGAGCCAGATGGACCTCGCCCTGGAGGCCGAGATCTCCACGCGGCACCTGAGTTTCCTGGAGACCGGCCGGGCCCAGCCCAGCCGCGAGATGCTGCTGCATCTCTCCGACCAGTTGGAGATTCCGCTTCGCGAGCGGAACGTGATCCTGGTGGCCGCCGGCTTCGCGCCCGTCTTCCCAGAACGCAGCCTGGAGGATCCCCAGCTCGCCGCGGCCCGGCGGGCGGTCGACGTAATCCTGAAGGCGCACGAGCCCTACCCCGCCCTGGTGGTCGACCTCAGATGGAACCTGGTGGCCGCCAACGCCGCCATCGAGCCGCTGCTGGCCGGCGTGGATCCCGAGCTCCTGGCGGCGCCGCTCAACGTCATGCGGGTGTCGCTGCACCCGAAAGGCCTGGCGCCGCGGATCGCCAACCTTGGCGAATGGCATGCCCATGCGTTGGAGCGCCTGCGCCGACAGGCGGAACTGACCGCCGACCCGGGCCTGCTGACGCTGATCGAGGAGATCCGCGGCTATCCCAGCCCCCCGGCGCCCGACCGACGTCCTGAGGATTTCGGCAATGTGGTGATCCCGTTCCAGCTGATGGTAGGCGACACCGTGCTGTCGCTGTTCGGAACCACGACGGTGTTCGGCACCCCGGTCGACATCACGCTATCGGAGCTGACCCTGGAGACCTTCTTCCCCGCCGACGCGGCCACCGGCGAGGCCCTGCGCCTGGCCCACGAGGCCCGGAACGCCCGGGCCGCATGAACGACGCTAGAGTGTGACGCAGGCCGGGGGCGTCAGGATCACGACGGGCTCGCGCTTGAACTTGCTGCGGTAGGCCGTGCGCACGGCCTCGACCTTGCGGTGGCTGTCGCCGCCGGCCGGCAGGACCACCAGCACCATCTTGGACGCCTCGCGGATCATGCGGTTCTCGGAGCCCTTCCACTGGCCGCCCCCGTCCACGACGGTCACGCCGTCTGGAAAGCGCGGGGTGACCTCCTGGTCGACGAACCTGCGCAGGTCGCGGTCGCCCGCCGGCGCCTGGACGCCGAGGAACAGCTGGGCCGTGCGAAGCTGGGCCTGACCCGCCGGGCAGCCCTGGGGCTTCGGCGCGCTCATGCATCCCGCCAGACCCAGAATCAGGGTCGGGGCAAGCGCCAGAATCAAGGCCCCCGCCAGCCTCATCCGCCGACGAGCTCGCGGCCGATCAGGAAGCGTCGGATCTCGTTCGTCCCGGCGCCGATGTCGTAGAGCTTGGCGTCGCGCAGCAGGCGCTCCACCGGAAACTCCTTGGTGTAGCCCGCGCCGCCGAGCGCCTGGATCGCCTCCAGCGACACCTTCACGGCGTTCTCGCTCGCCATCAGGATAGCCCCAGCCGCGTCGAACCGCGTCGTCTGGCCCGCATCGCAGGCCCTGGCGACCGCGTAGACATACGCCCGCGCCGAGTTCAGGGCCACGTACATGTCGGCGATCTTGCCCTGCATGAGCTGGAAGGAGCCGATCGGCTTCCCGAACTGCTTCCGTTCGCGCACGTAGGGCAGGACCACGTCCAGGCAGGCCTGCATGATCCCCAGCGGCCCGCCCGACAGCACCGTGCGCTCATAGTCCAGGCCGCTCATCAGCACGCCCGCGCCGCCGTTCTCGGGGCCCATGACGTTCTCTTCGGGGATCTCGCAGTCCTCGAACACCAGTTCGGCGGTGTCGGAGCCGCGCATGCCCATCTTGTCGAGCTTGTTCGAGACGCTGAAGCCCTTGAAGCCCTTCTCGACGATGAAGGTGGTGATGCCCCGCGACGCCTCGTCGGGCGCGGTCTTGGCGTAGACCACCAGGGTGTCGGCGTGCGGCGCGTTGGTGATCCAGAACTTCGTGCCGTTGAGCACATAGCGGTCGCCACGCTTCTCGGCCTTCAGCTTCATCGAGACCACGTCCGAGCCGCTACCGGCTTCGCTCATCGCCAGGGAGCCGACATGCTCGCCGCTGATCAGCTTGGGCAGGTAGCGCTGCTTCTGCTCAGGTGTGCCCCAGCGGCGGAGCTGGTTCACACAGAGGTTGGAGTGGGCGCCGTAGCTCAGGCCCACCGAGGCGGAGGCCCGGCTCACCTCCTCCATGGCCACCACGTGCTCGAGGTAGCCCAGGCCCAGGCCGCCGTACTCCTCATCGACCGTGATGCCGTGCAGGCCCAGGTCGCCCATCTGCGGCCAGAGCTGGCGCGGGAAGGTGTTGGCAGCGTCGATCTCGGCCGCCAGCGGCGCGATCTTGTCGGCGCTGAAGCGGGCGGTGGTTTCGCGGATGGCGTCGGCGGCCTCGCCGAGGCCGAATTCCATCTGGGGGCCGTGGTTCGGGATCATGCGGCGGCTGTTAGCATGCAGCGCGCGGCCGGACAAAAACGCTAGTCGTCCTCGGCCTCCCGGCCCAGGCGCTGCAGCAGGCGGAAGACGGCCACCACCACGAAGCCGACTCCGGCCAGACCTGCCGGCCAGGCCACCATCAAGGGTGTCACCAGGCCGCCGGTCGACGCGGCCCGCGCGTTGAGTCCCCAGAAGATGCCGAAGCCGAAGAAGGCCAGGCCCAGCAGGGCCAGCAACAGGTCCCAGACAACCGAAATCTCACGCGGCCGAGGCCGCGGGCGTTCGCGGGCCGGGATGAACTGACGCGGCTCGGTCTCCGGGACGGCCGGGTCGGCGAAGGTCTCGGAACCTGGCGGGGCCCGGGGGATGTCGAGATCGGCGTCCAGGACGGACGGCGGCTCGGGCTCGAAAGCCGGCGCGTCACCCACGAGCGGCTCGTCGAGCGCCAGCTCGGGCTCGACATGGGTCGTGATCGGCGGCGCGAAATCGGCCTGGGGCCGCAGGTCGTGGGCCGGCTCGAGGTCGTCGTCGGCGACGACCTCTTCGACCTCCGGTTCGGGCCCCGACGCCAGTTCCGATTCGGGCTCCGGCAGCGGCTCGGGCTCCTCGCCGGGGTCGGGGAAGATGGTCTCCAGCCGGGCGCTGACCGCCTCGGCGGCGGCCGTCACCGCGGGAATGGGCTCAGGCGTGGGCTCGGGAGGCGGTGCGGCCGGCAGCGCGTCGTCCTGGGCCTCCGCCCCGCGGCGAACCGTCACCCGGTCGCCCTCGAACGAAGTCTCCAGCCCCACCGGCCGGCGCAGGGGCACGAGGTCCAGGGCGTCGAGGTCGATGATCGGGCGGATGATCGGCGACGGCGCCGGGGCGAAATCGCCGTCCGGCGGCGTGAGGAACAGCGCCTTCTCGGCGGCGCGGCGGCGGACCAGGGTGTCGACGACGATCCGTTCGCCCTCGAAGTCCGCCTTGCGCCACAGCTCCATGGCGCAGGCCGCCTGCACCGCCGCCCCGGCGTTCAGGCGCTTCAGAACCTGGCTGCGGCGGAAGTTGTCGAGGCCAATGTTGAACGCGAAGCTGCACAGCGCGTCGAACTCGTTCTGGCTCAGCGGGGCGTAGACGTTCTCGTTCACGGCGTGCTGGACGCTGATCAGGTCGTAGACCAGCAGGGCCTCGGCGTCGGACTCGGAAACCTCGGCGCCCTCGCGCGCGGTCAGCGTATGGCCATGACCGATCGTCCAGCGCCCGTCGGGCAGCTGGGCGGCGTGTCGGCGGTAGCCTTCGAACCGCTTGATCAGCTCGATGGCCGCCCGGGAAACGCGGTGGCGCGAGAGCATGGCTCCCAATCGTCCCAAATCGGCACAGGCGACAGGCGCCTGACAGGATCAGGCGCAAGCCTGACGCCAGTTACAATAGGATGAGGCTCGCCAGCCCCAGAAAAGACAGGAAACCCATGAGGTCCGTGACGAAAGTTACGAACACGGACGAGGAAACCGCAGGATCGCGGCCGAAGCGCTCCAGCGTGAGCGGCGCCAGCACCCCCGCGGCGGCGGCCAGGAAGATGTTGACGATCAGCGCCAGCGCGATGGTGATCGACAGGCGCAGGTCCTGGAAGAAGGCGAACGTGGCGATGGCCATGATCAGGCCCACGACCGCCCCGTTGGCCAGGCCCACGGTCATCTCGCGCATGACGATGCGCAGCGAATTGGCGGCGGTCAGCTCGCGGCTGGCCAGGGCGCGCACGGCGACGGCCAGCGCCTGGGTGCCGGCGTTGCCGCCCACCGAGGCCACGATCGGCATCAGGATGGCCAGGGTGACCAGCTTGGCGATCTCGTCCTGGTAGACGTTGATCGCCTGGACCGCGACGGCCTCGGTCGCGAGGTTCAGCACCAGCCACGGCAGGCGCGACTTCACGATGTCCAGCACGCCGGCGTCGCGGCCGGCGTCCGACACACCGGCCAGGGCCAGGATGTCCTCCTCGCCCTCCTCCTGGATGACGCCCACGATGTCGTCGACGGTGATCTGGCCCACCAGCCGACCGGCCGAGTCGATGACCGGAGCCGAGATCAGGTGGTACTTGTCGAAGATATAGGCGACCTCTTCCTGGTCGAGGTCGACGGTGATCTCCGTCACCGGCTCCATGATCTGAGCCAGCGGGGTCTGGCGGCCGGTGCGCAGCAGGTGGCTGACCGGTACGGCGCCCACAGGCTTGTAGGCCGGATCGACCACATAGACGTCGAAGAACAGCTCGGGCAGTTCGTCCGATTCCTTGCGGAAGTGGTCGATGGCCTGGCCCACGGTCCAGAACTGCGGCGCGGCCACCACCTCGCGCTGCATCAGGCGGCCGGCGGTCTCCTCGCCGTAGGACAGCGTGCTCTCGATCGCCGCCCGCTCCTGTTCGGGCATGGCGGCCATGACCTCGGCGCGCTTGTCGTCCTCCAGGTCGTCGACGACGTCGGCGGCGTCGTCCGACTCCATCTCGCCGATTGCCTTCGCCAGGGTCGCCGAGGGAACGTGCTCCAGCACCTCTTCGCGGATCTCGCTGTCCAGTTCGGACAGGATCTCAGCCAGGGTCTGGGGATCGAGATGCGGGACCAGCTCCTCCCGCGCGTCGGCGGACAGGAAACCCATCAGGTCGGCGACATCCGCGGGGTGCAGCGCCCCCAACAGCTCCCGCAGCCGATCGGCGTCGCCGCGGTCCAGGGCGTCGGCGACGTCCGAAACGAATTCCGGATTCAGCGCATAGTCGTCTTCGAGGGCGAGGTCTTCGAGGTCTTCCTCAACGTCCGCAGCCGCGGTGAGATCGTCCGTTTCGCGTACCATGCGGACCTCCCCAGGCTATATGTGGACGGCTTTGCTCGTTCCCTGCGCGATCGGCGAGCGCCGATCGCTCACAACTCTCGCTGAAGTCTAGACCATTCGTCGTGCTGAGAGCGGGGCCCCCGAACAACGAATGGTCTGGGGTGAAGACCCTGATTCACTGGTGCGGTCGAGAAGACTCGAACTTCCACGGGTTGCCCCACAGCGACCTCAACGCTGCGCGTCTACCAATTCCGCCACGACCGCTCGTGGTGAGGCGCGGCAACTATCAAACCCCGCCCGCCTTGTGAAGTGCGCTTAGACCGCGCCGGCCATGTAGTCGTAAACGTTGGCTTCGCGGGTGACGGTGATGGCGATGCGTTCGTCGTTGATCTGGATCTCGCCGCGGGCCACCGGATGGTTGTTGGCCAGGATCCAGACTTCCTCGTTCACGGTCGTGTCCAGCGGGATGACCGCGCCCCGGCCCATGCGCAGCAGCTGCTGCATGGGCAGGGTGGCGCGACCCAGCACCACCTGGATTTCGACATTGACGGCCTTGACCTGGCTCACGAAGGAAACCCCGACTTTTCACTCATGGGCTTTGCGCGACGCACGCCCGAGCCCCACATTGGCCCGACATGCTTGACCGCACGTTAAATATCCCCGGCGAAGCGCTGTTCGGTCGCACGGACGGCCAGGCCGCCGGGTGGGCGGTTTCGCGCGGCCCGGTGGCCTATCCCGAGGCGGTCGCCGCCATGGAGGCCCGCGCCGCCGCCATCGCCGAGGGCAGCGCCGGTGAGTTGGTTTGGCTGCTGGAGCATCCACCGCTCTACACGGCCGGCGTTTCGGCCAAGCCCGGGGACCTCATAGAGCCCGACCGATTCCCCGTGTTCCAGAGCGGGCGCGGCGGCCAGTTCACCTACCACGGCCCCGGTCAGCGCGTGGCCTACGTCATGCTGGACCTTACCAAGCGCGGCCGCGACGTTCGGGCTTTCGTGGCCGCCCTGGAGACCTGGGTGATCGGCGCGCTGGACGCCTTCAACGTCACCGGCGAGATCCGCGATGGCCGGGTGGGCGTCTGGGTCGAGCGGCGCAGTCCCGGCGCCCTGCCCCGGGAAGACAAGATCGCCGCCATCGGCGTGAAGTTGCGCAAATGGGTCTCGTTCCACGGCATTTCGCTCAACGTCGAGCCGGACCTCGGCCACTTCGGCGGCATCGTCCCCTGCGGCGTCACCGAGCACGGCGTCACGAGCTTGGTCGACCTGGGCCTGCCCGTGACCATGGACGAGGTCGACGCGGCGCTGAAGGCGAGCTTCCGGCGGGTGTTCGGCGCGGTGGAAGCCGTGGAACCTCCTCAGACCGCCGCCAGCCCCATCGGGTTCAACCCGTAGCGGTTGGCCCCCTGCTCGCCCGGCATGACCGCCAGCTCCACGAACGCCCAGACCAGGACCAGGAAGAACAGGAAGTCCAGGAAGCTCTCCGGGTGCGGCCAGACCGCCACGACCGAGGCCAGGATCAGCGCCGCCCACCAGCCTGAGCGGCCCCGGTCGTGCAGCCGCTTCGAGAGCACGCAGGCGCCGGCGTAGAACAGGGCCGGATAGACCGCCCAGCCGGTGATCCAGTGCAGCGTCGAGCCCACCAGCGCCTCGTACAGCGCCGCCAGGCCCACCAGCGTCGCGGCGGCGATCAGCGACGGCAGCCGCGGCGCGCGGCCCTGGCCTGAGAAGAAGAGCTCCGCGAAGCCCATCGAATCCCCCGAGCGACTGTGCTCAGGCGAACTCTACCAGAACCTCGTCGGCCGCGACGCTGTCGCCGGACTTGACGTTGACGGCCTTGATCGTGCCGTCGCGCTCGGCCCGCAGGATGTTCTGCATCTTCATGGCCTCGAGCACCGCCACCACCTCGCCGGTCTTCACCTCCTGGCCCGTCAGGACGTCGATGGAGACCACCAGGCCCGGCATGGGCGACAGCACCATCTTGGAGGTGTCGGCCGCCTTCTTCGGCGGCAGCTTCTCGTGCAGCTCGGCCGAACGGGGCGTCAGGACCAGGACATGCAGGGTCGTGGCGCGGTGGCGGATGGTGAAGCCCTCGGCCGCCGGCTTCACCGCCACGGTGAAGTCCTGGCCGTCGAGGTTCGCCCGGAACACCGGCTGGCCCGGCCGCCACTGGATATCCTCCAGCCTAAGCTTGCGCCCGTCGGCCAGGATGTTGAGCCCGCCGTCCACGGCGGTGGCGCTCATGGCCAGCTTCTTCAGGCCCGAGACCACCACCCAGTCGGTGCGCACCTGGTCCGGCGCGGACCGCGCCAGCAGCGCCCGGTGCATGGCCAGGGCGACGGCGCTCATCAGGTCGCGCTGGGCGTTGGTGGGCGGCAGGCCGTGGAAGCCGTCCGGGAACTCGTCCTTGATATAGTTGGTCGAAAGCTTGCCCGAGCGGAACCGCTTCTGGTCCATCACCGCCGCCAGGAACGGGATGTTCTGGCCCAGGCCCTCGATGTGGAAGTCCTCAAGCGCCCGGCCCATGACGTCGATGGCCGCCTCGCGGGTCTTCCCCCAGGTCGACAGCTTGGAGATCATCGGGTCGTAGAACATCGAGATCTCGTCGCCCTCGCGGACCCCGGCGTCGTTGCGGACGAAGCCGCCGCCAGGAAGCTCGCCCTCCGCCGGCGGCGAATAGCGCACCAGCCGGCCGATCGACGGCAGGAAGCCGCGGTACGGGTCCTCGGCGTAGATCCGGCTCTCCATGGCCCAGCCGTTGATCTTCAGATCCTTCTGGGCGAACGGCAGCTTCTCGCCGTAGGCCGAGCGGATCATCTGCTCGACCAGGTCGACGCCGGTGATCATCTCGGTGACCGGATGCTCCACCTGCAGGCGGGTGTTCATCTCCAGGAAGAAGAAGCTCCTGTCCTGGCCGGCCACGAACTCGACGGTGCCGGCGCTGTCGTACTGCACGGCCTTGGCCAGGGCGACGGCCTGGTCGCCCATGGCCTTTCGGGTCTTCTCGTCGAGCAGCGGGCTGGGCGCCTCTTCGATGACCTTCTGGTTGCGGCGCTGGATCGAGCACTCGCGCTCGAACAGGTGGACCACGTTGCCATGCTTGTCGCCCAGCACCTGGATCTCGACGTGGCGCGGGCTCTCGATGAACTTCTCGATGAAGATCCGGTCGTCGCCGAAGCTGGACTTGGCCTCGGACCGGACGGCCGGGAAGCCCTCCTCCACGTCCTTGCGGTTCCAGGCGACGCGGATGCCCTTGCCGCCGCCGCCCGCGGAGGCCTTGATCATCACCGGATAGCCGATCTCCTCGGAGATCCGGATGGCGTGGGCCGTGTCGTCGATCTCGCCGACGTGGCCCGGCACGACCGAGACACCGGCCTTGGTCGCGAACTTCTTGGACTCGATCTTGTCGCCCATCGCCTCGATGGCGTACGGGTTCGGGCCGATGAAGACGATGCCCTCCTCGGCCAGCCGCCGGGCGAAGCTCGCATTCTCCGAGAGGAAGCCGAAGCCCGGGTGGACCGCCTCGGCGCCCGTGGCGCGCACGGCGTCGACGATCTTGTCGGCGACCAGGTAGCTTTCGGACGCCGGCGCGCCGCCGATGAAGACGGTCTCGTCGGCCATCTCCACCGCCATCGAATCGGCGTCAGCTTCCGAGTAGACCACCACCGTCCCGATGCCCATGCGGCGGCAGGTCTTGATGATCCGGACGGCGATTTCGCCCCGGTTGGCGATCAGGATCTTCGAGAACATCCGGGCCCTTAAACGATTGCTCCAACGACGGTCTTCCGCCGCGAAGGGCGGGACCTTAGATTGGCGTCCATGAGCACGCCAGCAGTCTCCCCCTCCGGTTTCTCTCTCTCGCCGCCTAACGCTGAGGAACGCAAGCGACTGGAGGCAGACCTCACGCGCGAAGAGGCCGAGGTGCTGCTGCACCATGGCACCGAGGCGCCGTTCTGCGGCGGGCTGCTCGATCAGAAGGATTCCGGCGTCTACTGCTGCCGCCTCTGCGGCCTGCCGCTCTTCCAGCACAAGACCAAGTTCGAGAGCGGTACGGGCTGGCCCTCGTTCTGGGCGCCCGTTGACGAGGCGCATGTGACGGCGATCCGCGACACGTCGTACGGCATGGTCCGCATCGAGACGACCTGCGCCCGCTGCGGCAGCCACCAGGGCCACGTGTTCCCGGACGGGCCGCCGCCCACGCGGCTGCGCTACTGCATCAATTCGGTGTCGCTGGAGTTCGTGCCGGACGGCGCGCCCTTGCGCGATCCGCTCGGCCGCGGCGACAACCGGGCGATGGCGCCCCTCGGCAGCGGATGATCCTCGTCTGACGGCCGGAGCAGGCGATCCAGGACCTGGAACAGGAAGGCCGTCGACCAGCCCAGCAGCAGCATGCCGTTGACAGCCTCCAGCACGCCGACCACGCGCCACGCCACCGGCAAGACTGCGCCCGCCTCGCCCAGGGTCGAATAGGCGCTGGTCGAGAAGTAGAGCGCCTGCTCGATCGTCGGCATCGCGCCCAGCAGCCGATAGGCCACCGCGTAGAGCCAGATCTCCACGCCGTGCAGGACGAACAGCCCCAGGACGATCCCCAGGGGCACCAACAGGCGGTTGAGGTTCAGCCAGGCGCTCAAGAACCGCCGCAGGTGCAGGCCGGTGAGACGCATCAGCAGGTCCAGCCCGACCAGATGGATCACCACCGTGGCCGCCACCAGCCCCGTCGCGACGATCAGCTCGTGCAGCAGGCTTGCGGGCATGGCGCTCCCCGGGGCCAAGCGCGAGCGCGGCCAGGGCCCGACTCACGCAGTCGATCCGCATCGTATGCGCCCGACCGCCTAAGGGGCACCCATGGGCGCGGATGCCCTGCGCAGCGACGCCCCCCGGCCTGGCGAGGCCGGGAGGCGGCCGTCGTGTGGCAGTCGAAGACGACCTAGTTCCGCTTTTGCGCGGGCGGCGTCGCGTTGCCGTCGGTGACGTCCTTCACCTGCTCGCTGGAGGCCATGCGGGTCTCCTGCAGGTTGTCGCCGTAGCTCCGGCCATGGCCGTCCGCCTGGATGCGCAGGTTGTTCTGCACGTGCTTCACGCCGGACAGGTCCTCGACGATCCGCTCGGCGCGGTGCTTGGCCTCGCGGCTCTCAACCGTGCCGGACAGGGTCACGTCGCCGTTCGCCACCGCCACGTTGATCTCGCTGGCGTCGAGCCAGGCGTCGTCGGTGAGGCGCTGGTGGACCTCGTCGCTGATCCGCTCGTCCGAGCGCTGATAGCCCTTCGGGCCCCGGCCGCGCGCGCCGCGGAACTCCTCGTAGCGCTGGCGGTCCTCGCCGTAGTTGCGGTCGTAGGCGCCCTCGCCGGCCACGTCGCTGAACCAGTTGGAGATCCGGCGTCCGGTCCGCCGGAAGAAATCGCCGGCCTCGCGCGCGCGGTCCTCGAACTCGCCGCCACGGTCGCGCGCCTCATACCGGCCGCCGTCGCCATAGCCGCGCTCATAGTCGTAGCCGCCCGTTCCGCCCGAGTACGGGCCACCCGCCCCCGGCCGCCGCATCTCGCGCGCCCAGCGCTGGTCGGCCTCGTAGCTGCCGAACCGGTGGCCCTCGCCCTCGTAGGGGCGGCCGTAGCCATACGCCTCGCGATGGATGCGGCCCCGGCCGTCGTCGTCATGGAAGTGGCCGCCGCGGGTATAGTCGGTGTTCGAGAAACGCGGGTTGGGCCGGTAGCCGGCATCGTAGTCGCCGCGCCGCATGGCGGGCGAGACGCCGCCGTAGTCCGGGTCCTGCCAGCCCTGGCTGGCCGAACCGCCCCGGCCGCCGCGGGGCGGACGATTGTAGCCGACGCTGCTCTCGCGCTCGCCGAACACCCGCTCGTCGCGGCCGAACGAACGGTCCTCGCGGCCCGAATACCGGTCGCGCTCGTCGTTCAGCCCGAAGACGTCGTAGCGGTCGTCGTACCGCTGCTGGCGTTCGCGATCGCGCCAATCCCGTTCACTGTCGTATCGACCGGCCATGCTCGTTCTCCTTCGCTTTCACGGGCGAATCCCGTTTGGCGTGGAGAACGGGGGGCTGATGGAGGAGTTCCGGCCTAAAGCGGGATGTTATCGTGCTTCTTCCAGGGGTTCGTCAGGGTCTTGCCCTTGAGGTTCTTCAGCGCGTTGACGATCCGCTTGCGGGTGGAGTGAGGCATGATCACGTCGTCGATGTAGCCGCGTGAGGCGGCGACGAACGGGTTGGCGAACCTGGCCTTGTACTCGGCCTCGCGCCTGGCGATCGCCTCGGGGTCGCCGATCTCGGAGCGGAAGATGATCTCCACCGCGCCCTTGGATCCCATGACCGCGATCTCGGCGGTCGGCCAGGCGTAGTTGATGTCGCCGCGGATGTGCTTGGAGCTCATCACGTCATAGGCGCCGCCGTAGGCCTTGCGGGTGATGATGGTGATCTTGGGCACCGTGGCCTCGGCGAAGGCGAACAGCAGCTTGGCGCCGTGCTTGATGAGCCCGCCCTGCTCCTGCTTTGTCCCGGGCATGAAGCCCGGCACGTCCACGAAGGTGATGAGCGGGATCTCGAAGGCGTCGCAGAAGCGCACGAACCGGGCGGCCTTGCGGCTGGAGTCGATGTCCAGCACGCCGGCCAGCACCTGGGGCTGGTTGGCGACGATGCCCACCGGCTGGCCGTCCATCCGGCCGAAGCCCACCACGATGTTCTTGGCGAAGTCCGGGCTGATCTCGAAGAAGTCGGCCTCGTCCACGACCTTCAGGATCAGTTCCTTCATGTCGTAGGGCTTGTTGGGGTTCGCAGGCACCAGGGTGTCCAGCGACATCTCGATCCGGCCGGGCTCGTCGTAGCTCTGGCGGACCGGCGGTTTCTCGCGGTTGTTGAGCGGCAGGAAATCGACCAGCCGGCGGATCTGGGTCAGCGCTTCCAGGTCGTTCTCGAAGGCGCCGTCGGCGACGCCGGATTTCAGCGCATGGACCCGGTAGCCGCCCAGGTCCTCGTGGCTGACGTCCTCGTGGGTGACCGTCTTCACCACGTCGGGGCCGGTCACGTACATGTAGGAGGTGTCCTTCACCATGAAGATGAAGTCGGTGATGGCCGGCGAATAGACGTCCCCGCCGGCGCAGGGCCCCATGATCACGCTGATCTGGGGGATGACGCCCGAGGCCAGGGTGTTTTCCAGGAAGATGTCGGCATAGCCGCCCAGGGCCGCCACGCCCTCCTGGATCCGCGCGCCGCCGGCGTCGAACAGGCCGATCACCGGGGCGCCCACCTTCATGGCCTGGCGCTGCACCTTGAGGATCTTCTCGGCGTGGGCGGACGAGAGCGAGCCGCCGAACACCGTGAAGTCCTTGGAGAAGACGAAGACCACACGGCCGTTGATTCGCCCCCAGCCGGTGACCACGCCGTCGCCGGGTATGCGGTTGTCGGCCATGCCGAACTCGGTGACGCGGTGCTCGACGAACATGTCGAACTCCTCGAACGAACCCTCGTCCAGCAGGAGGTCGATGCGTTCGCGGGCGGTGAGCTTGCCCTTGGCGTGCTGGCTGGCGATCCGCTTCTCGCCGCCGCCCAGACGGGCTTCGCCGCGACGCTTCTCGAGCTCTTCCAGGATCTGCTTCACGCCGCCGGCCCTATATCCACGAAAAGCGAAGGCGTAGAGGCGCTTGGGCCGTGAAGCAAGTTGCCGCCGGGGGAGCCCTCCCCACCCGGTGCGAAGCTGCGCCCTAAGCGGCGAGCGCCAGGGCGTCCCGCGCCTGGGCGACCAGCTCCAGCGAGCGGATCCGCTTCTCCTGGTCGAAGATCTGGGCGGTGACGATGATCTCGTCGGGCCGGTGCCGCTCGACGAACTGCTGCAGGCCCGCGCGCACGGTCTCCGGCCCGCCCACCACCGCCTTGGACAGCGGCGATCCGGGCCCGACCGTTCCGGCGAACAACCCATCGGGATCCTCGCGCGGCGGCGGCAGCGGACCGGGCTGGCCGCGATGCAGGTTGATGAACGCCTGCTGCAGCGAGCTGAACAGGAACCGCGCCTCATCGTCCGTCTCGGCGGCGACCACGTTCAGGCCCAGCATCAGGTGCGGGCGGGCGCGATATTCGGACGGTTCGAACTGCCTGCGATAGATCGCGGCGGCCTCGTCCATCATCTGCGGGGCGAAGTGCGAGGCGAAGGCGAACGGCAAGCCCAGGGCGGCGGCCAGCTGGGCGCCGAACAGGCTGGAGCCCAGCACCCATACGGGCACGTTGGAGCCCGAGCCTGGGACCGCGCGGATCGCCTGGCCGGGCTGCGGGTCCTTCAGGAAGGCCATGAGCTCGATCACGTCCTGCGGGAACTGGTCGACGCCGCCGGTCAGGTTGCGGCGGAGCGCGCGGGCGGTGAGCTGGTCCGTGCCTGGCGCGCGGCCGACGCCCAGGTCGATGCGGCCGGGATAGATGGCGTCCAGGGTCCCGAACTGCTCGGCGATGATCAGCGGGGCGTGGTTGGGCAGCATCACCCCGCCCGCGCCCAGCCGGATGGTCGAGGTGCCGTCGCCGACGAAGGCCAGGGCGACCGCCGTGGCCGCGCTGGCGATGCCGGTCATGTTGTGGTGCTCGGCCAGCCAGTAGCGTTGGTAGCCCAGGCGCTCGGCCGCCTGGGCGAGCCCGCGGCTGGCGCGCAGCGACTGGGAGGGGCTGCCGCCCTGGACGATGGGAGAGAGGTCGAGGACGGAGAGCGGAACCATCCCGCCCATGTAGGCGCCCGGAGGCCGCCTGCTAAGGTCAGCGGAACGGAGATTCCCATGCTGATCGTCACCGGCTCGGTCACCGCGAAGCCTGAGACATTCGATGCGCTGCTCGAGGCGGCGGTGGCTCACACCCTCCGCTCCCGCGCCGAGCCCGGCTGCCTGACCCACGGCGTCCACGTCGACTGCGAGAACCCGATGCGGCTGTTCTTCTACGAGGAGTGGGCCGACCGCCCGGCGCTGGACGCGCATTTCGCCCGGGAAGGCTCGAACGACTTCATGAAGGCCGTGCGCGAGCTCTGCGCCAGCAGCACGCGGGTGAAGATCCTGCCGGTGGCGCCGCGGGACTAGGCCGCCAGCGCCCGGAACCAGCGGTCCAGCATCCGCGCCTCGATCCGCAGCCGCGCGGTCCGCTCGGCCGCCTCTTCGTCGACGCCCCAGGTCTCTTCCTGGAAAGCCTCGTCGATGCGCGAGAGATCGTAGGCCGCCTCACCGGTCATCCACCCGCGCAGCAGGCCGATGGCCAGCACGGCCGAACCGAACAGCGGCACGCCGAACGCCAGGCCGGCCAGGGCGAAGTCGTCCAGGGACAGCGCGATCTCGCGCACCTTGGTCAGGGTCTCGCCCGGCTGCTCGCGATGCACGATCCCCGTGCAGCGTTCGAACACGAGGCCTTCTTCCGCCTCGGCGCGGGCCAGAACGGGCTCCCAGGCGGCCTGCTGGCGCGACACCAGGGTTGGCGGCGCCTCGGCGACGTAGCAGACCAGGTCCGAGCCCGCGTAGTCGGCGATCTGGTCGGCCACGCCCTCGCGGGAGCCGCCAATGGTCTCGATGGCCGTGTTCGCCAGGCGGGTGGCGTGCATGGTCGCCATCTCGATGACGTCGGTCTGCGCCTCCCATTCCTCGGCCACCAGCTCGGCGATGGCGCGGGTCGGCAGGATCATGAGCTGCGCCTTGGGCGTGCGCAGGTTGCGGCTGTCCAGCCGCACCTGCCAGCCGCCGTCGACCTCGGCCACCGTGACCGCCTTGTAGAACTTCCGAGGCTTCTCGGCCGGTTCGTGGAAACCTTTGCGCAGGTCCAAAATGCTCTCTCCCGACGGAACGCGCCGATGCGGGCGTGGAATGGGGACGAAACGCGCCGGCCGCAAGGAGGAAGCGTGAGCCAGAAGGACATCGAGGCCGCGATCGCAGCCACCCGCTTCGGCCTGGGCGCCCGGCCGGGCGAGATCGCGGAGGCGGCCAGGGACCCCCGCGGCTATCTGAAGGGCCAGATCCGCCGCGACGGCGCCGACCTGTTCAAGACCGACGGCGAGACTGCCAACCAGCGCCTGGCCGAATTCCAGGCCTACCGGCGCGAACGAGCGATGGCGCGCAGTGCCCCGGCTTCAGATGGCAAGCCCGAGGAAGACTCGGCCGTGAGGGCCGCTCGCCAGTTCATCCGCCAGAACGCGGCGGGCGACATCCTGGGCCGCGTGCAGCTCGCCGCCGTCACCGACGCCGGATTCCGCGAACGCTGGGCGCTGTTCTGGGCCAACCACTTCACGGTCTCGGCCAGCAAGGTCCAGACCGCCACCTTGGTCGGGCCATACGAGAACGAGGCCATCCGCCCCCACGTCTTCGGCCGCTTCGCCGACCTCCTGGGCGCGGCCGAGACCCATCCGGCCATGCTGCTCTACCTCGACCAGGTCCAGTCGGTGGGCCCCAACAGCCAGGCGGCCCAGTTCCAACGGCGCGGCGCGGCTAGGCGTCAGGCACCCCGGAACGAGGCCCGGCCCCGCCGCGATCCCGGCCTGAACGAGAACCTGGCCCGCGAGATCCTCGAGCTGCACACCGTCGGCGTCGATGGCGGCTATGCCCAGGCCGACGTCACCGAGTTCGCCCGCGCCCTCACCGGCCTCTCCATCGCCGGCCCACGCGACGCCGGCGTCGAGGGCGTGGTCTTCCGCGGCCAGGCCCACGAGCCTGGCGAGCGCACCGTCATGGGCGTCCGCTACGCCGCGGGCGGCAAGGAACAGGCCGGCTCCGTCCTGGCCGACCTCGCGGCCCGGCCGCAGACCGCCCGCTTCGTCTGCGCGAAGCTCGCCCGACATTTCGTGGCCGACGACCCTCCGCCAGCTCTGGTGACGCGACTGGAGAAGGCCTGGATCTCCACGCACGGCGACCTCGCCCGCGTCGCCGAGACCCTGGTGGACGCGCCCGAGGCCTGGGCGGCCCAGCCGGCCAAGTTCAAGACGCCCTATGAGTTCGTGGTCTCCAGCTACCGCGCCCTGGGCCAGGAGCCGCGCGACCTGGGCCAGGTGAACGCGGCGCTGAACGGCCTGGGCCAACGCCCTTTCGGCGCGCCTTCCCCCAAGGGCTGGCCCGACGAAGCCGGGCCCTGGGCCGCGTCCGACGCCCTGGTGAAGCGGATGCAGTTCGCGCAAGCGCTGGGCGCGGTCGCGGGCCCACAGGTGCAAGACCCCGTCGCCCTCGCAGACCAGACCCTGGGCGTGCGCCTGTCGCCCGCCTCCGCCAAGGCCATCTCCCGCGCCGAGTCCCGCGCCGAGGCCGTCGCCCTGCTGCTCATGACCCCGGAGTTCCAGCGCCGATGAACGCTCCGCTTCTCTCCCGCCGGGCCTTCGCCGCCGCCGGCCTCGCCCTGCCCTTCCTCGCCCGCGTGGCGGACGCCGCGGTCCCGGCCAACAGGAAGTTCGTGGTGATCATCTGCCGGGGCGGCATGGACGGCCTGTCCGTCGCCGCCCCGGTGGGCGATCCGGACTACCGGCCCTTACGCGGCGGCCTGGCGCTGGGCGACGCGGCGCTCAAGCTGGACGGGACCTTCGCCCTGAATCCCGCCCTGCCGACCGTCCACAGGCTGGCGCAGGCCGGCCAGGCGAGGATCGCACCCGCCGTCGCCACCCCCGACCGCGCCCGCTCGCACTTCGAGGCCCAGGACGTGCTGGAGACCGGCGCGGCGGGGGTCTACGCCACCACCTCCGGCTGGCTGAACCGTTCGGCCCAGGCCATGTCCGCCGCCGGCCGCGTCGAGGCGATCTCGGTCGGCCCCACCGCGCCCCTGATCCTGCGCGGCCCCGCGCCCGCCGCCTCGTGGTCGCCGGGCCGCAGCGTCGACGCCACGGCGCGCCTGCCGAGCCTGCTGCAGGACCTCTACAAGGACGATCCGCTGCTGGGTCCGGCGCTGGCGCGCGGCCTGGTGACCGAGACCATGGCCCGCGAGAGCGGCGCGGCCGGCGACGCCATGACGGGCGGCGGCATGCGCCGCGGCGCCGCCCAGGGCGCCGAGGCCGCCCGCGCCCTGGGCGAGGCCCTGGCCGGCTTCCTGAAGGCGCCGGGCGGGCCGCAGCTGGCCGCCGTCTCGCTGGACGGCTTCGACACCCACGCCAACCAGGCGGGCGTGCTCACCGCGCGCCTGACCGCCCTCGACGCCCTGGTGGACGGGCTGCACACCGGCCTGGGGCCCGCCTGGAACGACACCGTGGTGCTGGCGGTCACCGAGTTCGGCCGCACGGCCCGGGTGAACGGCACCGGCGGCACCGACCACGGCACAGCCTCGACGGCGCTGCTGCTCGGCGGCGCGCTGAAGCCCGGCGGCATCGTCGGCGACTGGCCGACGCTGAGGCGCCAGGCCCTGTTCGAGGACCGGGACGTCTATCCGGCGCTGGACCTGCGCGCCCTTGAGAAGGGCCTGCTGGCCGAGTACCTCGGCATGGACAGGCGGGCGCTGGACACCACCGTGTTCCCGGACAGCGCGGGCGTGCGGCCGCTCACGGGCCTCGTCTAGACCGGCACCGCGTCGAAGGCGATGGTCAGGCGGCGCTCGTCTGTCGTGAAGGGCACGGTGCCGTGCCACATGTACGACGGGAACAGCACGAGGCGGCCCGGCTTCGGCCGCACGAAATGCTCGGCGGGCAGCTCGGGGTCGGTCTTGAACGGCGGCTGGCCGAAGCGGATCCAGCCCTGCTTCTCGTCGGTGTCCAGCGCGCTGTCCGGCGTCTCCACATAGAAGGCCGACGACAGCCAGCCCTCGGGATGGAAGTGGTCCTTGTGGAAGCCTCCCGGCTTCAACCGCACCGACCAGGCGCCCTCGATCCGGTAGTCGCCGGTGCGTCGGGAACGCGCCGGGTCGGTCCCCTCGCCCATGCCGGCGATATGCTGGCGGATCGGCTTGTCCACCGCCTTGAAGAAAGCCTTGATGGCCGGGTCGTTCGAGCCGGTGAGGCGATAGGTGGTCTGGCTGCCGTGGCGCAGCGACTGCGAGGATGGGTGTTCGTTGTAGAGGTGGATCGCGTTCAGGGCCTTCGCCAGGTCGGCCAGGTAGGCCTCCAGGCTGTCCCAGCCGGCCGGGGTCTCGATCTCGTGGACGCCGACCATGGCGTCGTAGTCGTAGAGTTCCTTGTACAGCGGATCGCCGACCGCGCGGGCGGCGGTCGCGGCCCAGCCCCACAGCGACTGGTTCTCCGGGGCGAACGCCAGCCCTTTCCGCGCCTTCTCAAGGGCCAGGTCGGCCTTGCCCTGGGCCAGGTAGACGATCGCCATCTGGTTCAGGACCCCCGGCGACTCCGGCACGCGGGCCTCGGCGACCAGGGCCAGGCGCTCGGCCTCGTCCAGCCGGCCGCGCTCCAGGGCGGCCTGGCCGGCGGCCATGACCAGGGCGATCTCGTCCGGCAGCCGCTCGGCGGCCAGGGCCAGCAGCTCGGCGGCCTTGTCCAGTTCGCCGGCCGCCTCGTACAGCTTGGCCTTGGTGAGCAGCAGGGGCGCGGGCGGGCCACCGGCATGGGCGGAGCGGTCCAGGATGGCCTGGGCTTCGTTGACGTCGCCGCGGCGCATCCAGACGACGTCGGCGTATTCCGCCGCGGTCTCGGCCCGCTGCGGCGCCCGCTTGAGCGCCTCCAGATAGGCTTGCTCGGCGCCGTCCAGGTCGCCGGCGGCGGCCTTGGACCGCGCCATCACGCCCCAGCTCAGCGCGCCGTCCAGGCCCAACTTGAAGCCGCGGTTCATCGCCTCGACCGCCTCGGCGCCGTGGCCCAGATCGCCCAGGGTGGCGGCGAGGTTGTGCCAGGCCACGCCGCTGTGGCCGAACCGCATGGTGGCGCGCTGGTCGAACACCAGGGCCTCCTCGCGGCGGCCCACGGCCTTGAGCGCGGTGGCGTGCATGGCCAGCGCCCGGTGGCGCGGTTCGGGGTGGTCGGCCAGCGGGGTGGTGATGGCGAGGGCTTCGTCCAGCCGGCCTTCGTCCAGCAGGGCCTTCGCCCGGTCCAGGGGATCGTTGCTCAACGGCGCCTCTTGAAGGGTTCGGGGTCCGCCTCGTGCTCGTCGAAGCCGAAACGTTGGAAGCCCGCGCGCAGCTCCGGGCTGATCGGGGCCTCCAGCGCCAGGGTCCCGCGCGACGGATGCGGCAGGATCAGGCGGCGGGCGTGGAGCTGCAGCTTCAGGCCCTCGGAGAGGCTGACGGAGGCTTCGTTGTTGTACTTGGGGTCGCCCAGGATCGGGTGGCCCATGGCCAGCATGTGGGCGCGCAGCTGGTGCGTGCGGCCGGTGTGGGGCCACAGCGCCATCCAGGCGGCGCGGGGGCCGGCGCGGGCGATGGTCACGAACTCGGTCTCGGCGGTCTCGGCGCGCTCGTCCTTGGGATCGACCGGAACCATCATCTCGCGGTCGCCGACGCCCTTCTTGGCCAACGGCAGGTCCAGCACGCCCTCGCCCGGCTTGGGGAAGCCGGACACGATGGCCCAGTAGATCTTCTGCGCCCGGCGCTTGGCGAAGGCGCCCGCCAGCTTCGCCGCCGCCTGGGGCGACTTGCCCAGCACCAGCACCCCCGAGGTGTCGCGGTCCAGGCGGTGGACCAGCCGGGGCCGCTCCAGCCCCTCGCCCCAGGCCGACAGCAGGCGATCCACGTGCTTGAGGGTCTTGGTGCCGCCCTGCACGGCCAGGCCCGACGGCTTGTTCAGCGCCAGGACCTCTTCGTCCTCGTAGATCACCAGGCTTCTGGCGAAGGCCGCGTCGCGCGGGTCCAGCTCGCCCTTCTCGCGCGCCGGCGGAGCGTCCGGCAGCGGCGGCACGCGCACCTGGGCGCCGGCCGCCAGGCGGGTGTCGGGCTTGGCCCGGGCGCCGTCCACCCGGATCTGGCCCGAGCGGGTCAGCTTCTGGAGCTGGATATGGTTCAGGTGCGGCCAGCGGCGCTTGAACCAACGGTCCAGGCGCACGCCCTCCTCGCCCTTGTCCACATAGAGGGTGCGGACCTCCCTCATGCGAGGAGCCGCCGCATCAGCAGCAGGCCCGCGAACAGCGCCAGGATCGACAGCACCACCGAACCCAGGCTGTAGAGGGCGGCCTGGCCGTAAGCCTTGCGCTCGACCATCAGCGCCACCTCCAGCGAATAGGCCGAGAAGGTCGT
Source organism: Phenylobacterium sp. (assembly GCF_004297125.1). GTDB lineage: Bacteria > Pseudomonadota > Alphaproteobacteria > Caulobacterales > Caulobacteraceae > Phenylobacterium. The sequence continues at coordinate 232,112 of NZ_SCVD01000025.1, forward strand.
GAAGCCGCCCAGCACGCCCACGCCCAGCAGCAGCCGCCACTTCTCCTGATCGGCCCCACCGCGCAGGGCGAGCACCCCCGCCAGCACGCCCATCAGGAAGCCGCCCAGGATGTTGGCCACGAAGGTGCCGTACGGCCAGGCGTAGCCCAGCGACCGCATCGCCTGCACGCCGAGGAGGTAACGGGCCACCGCGCCCGTCGCACCGCCGGCCGCCACCAGGAGAAGAGTCTGCATGACGCGCCTTATGCGACGGCAAGACTTAGTTTGCCAATGTCGGCGAAACTACACCGATGTCACGGGCCCACGTCGGTATGACCGTCTCGAAGATCACTGCCGCGGACGCCGCGACAGTGCTCGAACGCCTGGCCGGCTCGGACCGGGTCGAACGCGGCGCGGTCTACGTCATCAGCGTCGAGGCGATCCGCGAACGTTCCGGCGAACGCTGGCCCAAGAAGCGGGACGACGTCTGGGGCTACCTTGGGCGCAAGCTCAACGAATACCTGTCCTATCAGGACATCCATCACCGGATCAGCGAGACCGACGTCCTGGTCGCCATGACCACGGAGGACGGCGTCGCGGCCCAGGCCGTCGGCATGAAGGTCCTTGAGGACGTGCTAGAGTTCTTCCTGGGCTCGGTCGAGCGGATGGACATCCGCATCAGGTCGGTCAGCAGGATCGAGGGCGACGAGCTCACGGTCGCCGACCTGGACCCGGCCGTGATCGCCAAGGCCCGCGAGACCGAGTCCTCCGCCCCCTTCCGCCGCCAGGTCAGCACCGAGCGCGAGCGCGAGCGCAATCCGATCTCCTTCGTAGCCGCCAACGGCCAGCGGCTGCGCGTGGACTTCGCCCTCGAACATGTGATCAGCCTGAGCCACAAGGTCACCGCGGTCCTGCGCGTCGAGCCGATGGTCAGCTTCAGCGCCACCGGCGAGATCATCCCCACGCGGCGGTTCGCCCGCCTGTCGGACGCCGACGTCCTGGCCATCGACCGCGCCACCCTGGCGTTCGGCGCGCTCTTCATGCCGGTGGACGCCCGCAGCCAGCCCCCCGTGATCCTGCCGGCCTCGTTCCGCACCATGGGGGGCCGCAAGGGCCGCCAGGAGCTGGTGAGCATCGAAGGCGTCACGCCGGAGCGCGTGCGCCAGGGCATGATGCTGGAATTCATCGACATCGACCGCGGCACGCCCGCTGGCCGCATGGTCGAGGTCGTCAGCCTGGTCGGCAGCCTGACGCGCGGCGTGCTGGCCCGCCTGCAGCCGACCCGGGACGCGCTGGAGCCGATCCAGGGCGCCCGGTTCAACGGCCTGTCGATCGACTTCTCCGACGTCACCCTGCCTCGCCCGAAGCTGGAGGCGTTCATGCGGCTGATGGCGCACCAGATGCGCGGCAAGGCGCCGGCGCTGATCGCCCAGGGCCTCTCCGACTTCCGCCACATGGACATGGCCGACGACGCGGGCTTCACCCATGCCGGCGTGCGCTCGCCGCCGCTCACCAATCTCGGGCGGGAAGTGGCCTAAATCCGTTCGCCCAGGCTACGTCGCAGGGCGCGGGCGTCGTAGGTGTCCTCGCCGCGCGGCCGCTCGCCCCGGCCCATCACCACCTCGATGGTGGACGCCAGCGACGGCCCCCCGCCCAGGTTGAAGGTCGTGCCAACGCCGACGCTGACCCCGCTGCGATAGCCGAAGTCGCCGCCGCCGACGCCGACGCCCATGCGCGGGCCCCGGTCGGGCCGCCCCTCCAGGAAGCGGTCGGCGACCCGGAACCAGTCGTAGCCGCCGGCGATGGCGAGGTCGGCCGCTCGCATCAGCGCGTAGTCCGTCACCTGCTGCGGCGGCGCGCCCGGCCCGCCCCGGAAGGTGATCCGGTAGCGGCCCGGCTCGATCCGATAGTCGGAATAGCCCACGGCCTGCGGCCCGGCCGCCGGCTGGTAGAGCGTGGGCGTCGTGGCGCAGGCGGCCAGCGACAGGGCGGCGGCTGCGGCGATGAGCATGCGCTTCATGGTAAACGGTCCAAACTCGGAAAGGCGTGTCCCTTCCGAAGCTTATACGCCGAAACGGACGATCTGGCTGCGCCGTTCCGCTAAACCAGCCCCAGGGCCGCGACGAGGCCCGCGAAGTCGGCGGGTGGCGGCGCTTCGAGGCGCTTCTCCCCGCCGCCAGGATGCGGGAACTTCAGCGCCGTGGCGTGCAGCATTAGGCGCGGCACGGGCTGGCCGCCCACCACCAGGGCGCCGCCGTAGCGGGCGTCGCCGGCGATCGGACGGCCGATGTGGGCCAGATGCACCCGCAACTGGTGCATCCGACCGGTCTCCGGATCGAGCTCCAGCAGGGCCGCGCCGTCGGTGTGCTTGAGCGTGCGATAGCGCGAGACCGCCAGTTCCGCGTCCGGATGGTCCGGCGGGCATGGCCGCATATAGGCCTCGCGGCCGGTCTCGTCGCGGCGCAGGGCCTGCTCGATCCGGCCGCCCTTGGGCTCCGGCGCGCCGGGCGTGACGATGGCCAGATAGGTCTTGGCGAACCGCCGCGCCATCAGCGCCTTGCCCAGGAAGCCGGCCGCCGGCTTGGTCTTGGCGGTCAGGATCACGCCTGAGGTGTCGCGGTCTAGCCGATGGATCAGCCTGGGCCGCGCCTTCCCGGGCTTCGCGAAGGCCCACAGCAGCTCGTCCAGCGTATGGACCTGCCCGCGCCCGCCCTGGCTGGACAGGCCCGCCGGCTTGTTCAGCGCCAGGATCTCGGCGTCCTCATACATGACGAGGCCGCGGACGAACGCGACCTCTTCGGGCGACAGCTTGACCGGCGTCTGGACTTTCACGCCGCCGGGTTTAGCGGAGCACACCCCGCTTCGTCATCGTCCACGCGTACCAGACGAAGAACAGGCAGATCACCACGATGATCGCGGGCATGACCGGGCTCATCACGGCCGCAGCCCCCGGCGTGACCAGGTTGTAGGTCAGCGAGCCCACGGCCCCCAGGGTGGAGAGCGCGAACGCGTGCATCGCCCAGCGCATTCGGAGCAGGAGCAACAGCGAACCCGCGACCGAGCCCCACACGCCGATGGCCCAGACGGCGTGCATCCAGCCCGGGAAGGCGGCCATGAGCGCGATCTGCCCGTCGGTCATGCCCATCTGCCGATAGTAGGTCTCGCCCTGCAGATGGCTCATCGTGTAGTCGTAGCCGCCGAATCCGTTCCAGAGCACGGCGATCGCCGCGACCACCCAGAAGTGCCAGGGCGCGCTGCGGCTGGTGTCGATAGCTTCGGTCATCTTGGCGTCCCTCCCATGGACCTGGGAGCGAGCCTAAGCCCGGCTCATCCGCAGAACAATGGTCGGCGTGTCACTCGCCGCGCTCGCGGCGCAGGGCGGCCCAGCGCTCGAGACGCTCCTTGATCCGCGCCTCGGAGCCTTCGCCGCGCGGCTGGTAGAACTGCCGCCGCTCCATCCCCTCGGGGAAGTAGTTCTGGCCCGAGAAGCCCTCGGGCGCGTCGTGGTCGTAGGCGTAGCCCTTGCCGTAGCCCAGATCCTTCATGAGCTTGGTGGGGGCGTTGCGGATGTGGGCCGGCGGCATCAGCGAGCCGGTTTCCTTGGCCGCCTTCATGGCGGCCTTGAACGCCACATAGACCGCGTTCGACTTGGGCGCGGCGGCCATGTGGACCACGAGCTGGGCCAGGGCGATCTCACCCTCGGGCGAGCCCAGGAAATCGTAGGTGTCCTTGGCGGCGTTGGCGAGCACCAGCGACATGGGGTCCGCCTCGCCGATGTCCTCCGCCGCCGCGCGGATCAGGCGGCGCGCGATGAACAGCGGGTCCTCGCCCCCGGTCAGCATGCGGGCCAGCCAGTAGAGCGCCGCGTCCGGGTCCGAACCCCGGATCGACTTATGCAGGGCCGAGATGAGGTTGTAGTGCTCTTCCCGGTCCTTGTCGTAGGCCGGGCTGCGCTTCTGCAGCACCTGGCCCAGAGCCTTGGTGTCCAGCGGCTTGGCCGAACCGATATTGAACAGGGTCTCGGCCAGGGTCAGCAGATAGCGGCCGTCGCCGTCGGCCATGGCCATCAGGGCGGCGCGCGCCTCGGGCTCCAGCGGCAGCTCGCGGCCCTCATGCTCCTCGGCCTTGGAGAGCAGGGTCTGCAACGCCTCCTCGTCCAGGCGTTTCAGCACATAGACCTGGCTGCGCGACAGGAGAGCGCCGTTCAGCTCGAACGAGGGGTTCTCGGTGGTCGCCCCCACCAGGGTGACGATCCCCTCCTCCACGAAGGGCAGGAAGCCGTCCTGCTGGGCGCGGTTGAACCGGTGGATCTCGTCGACGAACAGCAGGGTCGCCTGCCCGGCCAGCCGGCGGGTTCGGGCCTGTTCGAAGGCCTTCTTCAGGTCGGCGACGCCGGAGAACACCGCCGAGAGCTGCTGGAACTCGTAGCCCGCCTCCTTGGCCAGCAGGCGCGCGATGGTGGTCTTGCCGGTGCCGGGTGGACCCCAGAGGATCATGGACGACAGCCGCCTGGCCTCGGCCATTCGGCGGATCGGGCCCTCGGGCCCCAGCAGGTGGTCCTGGCCCACCACCTCGTCCAGCTTCTGCGGGCGCAGGCGGTCGGCGAGCGGCGACGGCTGCTGGGGCGTCAGGCCCGCGGCTTCGAAGAGATCGGCCATAAGGACCCTTAGCAAACCCCGGCGGCGATGGTGAGGCGCATCGACGTCAGGATCGGTCGGCGGCCTGATCGAACCGCGTCCGCGCCGCCTCGACCTCCGGCCGGTTCTTGAACGCCCACTCGCCCAGGGCCTCGATCGGCTTGCGCAGCGACTGCCCCAGCTCGGTGAGCTCGTAGTCCACCCGCGGCGGAATGGTCGGGAAGACCGTGCGCGTCACCAGCCCGTCGCGCTCCAGGCCGCGCAGGGTCAGCGTCAGCATGCGCTGGGAGATGCCGTTGATGGCGCGGCGCATCTCGTTGAACCGTCGCGGGCCCGGGGCCAGCAGCATGACGACCATCACGCTCCACTTGTCGCCGATGCGCGACAGGATGTCGGTCACTGGCCGGCAGCTCGACTCCACCGAGGCCACCCCGTGCTTCTCCATCCTGGCGAAGACCTCCTCGTGGGAGAGACCGCCATCGGTCACATGCGTGTGCTCGGGGACCAAAATAGTGCCTTCTTGTGAGGGGCTCGACGGTTACGCAAATAGTGCTGGTCACAAAAATATACCAGCCCAAGGACCTCTCCGTGAACCTCCTCCATGTCGATTCCAGCATCCTCGGCGACCACTCGGTCAGCCGGAAGATCTCCGCCGCCGCCGTGGCCGCCCTGCGCGCCGCGACGCCCGACGTCCGCGTGACCTACCGCGACCTCGACGCCGCGCCCGCCCCGCACCAGTCCGGCGCCCTGCTGGCCGCGCGGGCCACGCCGGCCGAGGCGCGCACTCCCGACCAGGCCCGTGACGTGGCCGAGGCCGACGCGATTCTCGAGGAGTTCCTGGCGGCTGACGTCGTGGTGCTGGGCGTGCCGATGTACAATTTCGGCATCCCCAGCCAGCTCAAAAGCTGGATCGACCACCTCGCCGTGGCCGGCCGGACCTTCAGCTACTCCGAGGCCGGCGTCAAAGGACTCGCCGGAGGCAAGCGCGTGATCCTAGCCTCTTCGCGCGGCGGCTTCTACGGCCCTGAGAGCCCGGCGGCGGCCCTCCAGCACCAGGAGAGCTACCTGCGCGGCTTCTTCGGCTTCATCGGCGTGACGGACATCGAGGTGGTCGGCGCCGAAGGCGTCAACATCAGCCCCGACCTCAAGCAGACGGCGCTCGAAGCCGCCGTCGCCCAGGCGGCGGTTCTCTCACCGCTGAGTAAGGCCGCCTAGCGCGAAGCGGCTCAGGCCGCGAAGGTCTGGGTCAGCAGCCGGCCATTGCGCTCGACGGTCACCCGCCAGGCCCGCGCCGGGCTGGCGATGACCCCCGCCAGGTCCCGCACGCTGGTGATCTTCAGCCCGTTCACCTCGCGAACGATGTCGCCACGCTGCAGGCCGATATTGCGCGCCAGGCCTGCGCCGGGGTTCGTCACCAGCACCCCGGTTCCGGCGAAGGGATCCAGGCCCAGTTCGTCGGCCACCGCCGGGGACAGGTTGACCACGGTGGCGCCGGCGAACGGATTGCGGCCGGCCAGAGTGCGCTCGTCCCGCGCCGGCGTGGCGGGCGCCGCCTCGGCGCGCAGGGTGACGGTCTGGTCCTGGCCATTGGCCCGGCGCACCGTGAGCCGGAGGCTGTCGCCCGGTCGATGCGTGCCGATGGCGTAGCTGAGCGCCGCCGCATCCACGACGGGCCGGCCGTCGACCTGCAGTACGACGTCGCCCTGGCGCAGACCCGCCCGCGCCGCCGAACCGTTCGGCCAGAGGTCGGCGATCATCGCCCCTTGCGGCAGGGGCAGGCCCAGGCTGCGGGCCATCTCGGCGCTGACGGTCTGGGTGCGCGCACCGAACCACGGACGCACCACGGCGCGGCCGCCGCCGGCGGCGGTCTCCACCACGCGGCGCACGACGGCGGCGGGGATGGCGAACCCCACGCCCGACGAGCTCCCCGAGCGCGAGAGGATGAAGCTGTTCACCCCGATCAGATTGCCGTCCATGTCGACGAGGGCGCCCCCGGAATTGCCCGGGTTGATCGCCGCATCGGTCTGGATGAAGGCCGAGCCGGCCTCGCCGGTCGGGTCGGTGGTGCGGTTCAGCGCCGAGACGATGCCGTTGGTCACCGTCTGGCCGACGCCGAAGGGATCGCCGATGGCCAGGACCAGGTCGCCGACCTGGGTGTCGCCGCTGTCGTCCATAGCCAGCACCGGCAGGCGTTCGCCGGCGGGGACGTCGATCTTGAGGACGGCGAGGTCCGTGCGAGGATCGGCCAGCAGGACGCGGGCGGCGAATTCGCGCCGGTCGTTCAGCGCCACGGTGATCTCCTGGCCGCCCTCCACGACGTGGTTGTTGGTCACGATGATGCCGTCGGCTCGGACGATCACGCCGGAACCCAGCGACTGGGCGACCCGCGCCTGCGGCACGCCGAGGCCGAACATCTGCCAGAACGGATCGACCTGCTGACGCACCATCCGCTTGGCCGAGATGTTCACCACGGCGGGGGCGGTCCTCTGCACGACCGGGGCGAAGGACGACTTCATCGCCGCCGCGCTGGGCGGCGGCGCGCGGGTCGGCTCGGCGAAGGTGGCGGCCGGCTGGCCAATGGCGTGGCCGGCCGTCAGGGCCATCAGGACGGCGGGTATCAGGACGCGAAGCGCGCGCATGGGGTCTCCGAAAACGAACGGTCGCACGCTACGCAGGTTTCCGGCGCAATAAAGGCGAAGCTGCCGCAGATCAGTCCGCCGGCTGGCGCGCCGCGACGAACGCCAGCAGGAACGCCAGCCCCATCAGCCCGGCCGCGAGATAGATCGCCAGGCCCGGCAGGTGGAACGCCTCGTGCCGCAGCGACCAGGCGAAAACCTCGCCGAAGATGATCGGACCGATGATCGACGACAGGCCCATCAGGCTCTGGTTGGCGCCCTGGAGCTGGCCCTGCTGCTGCGGCGAGACCCGGCGCGTCATCAAGCCCTGCAGGCCCGGCATCAGGAGGCCCGTGAAGGCGAACACGGGCACCCCCAGGAAGTAGAGCGCGCCGGTCGGCGCGGCGGCGTACCAGGCGAAGCCCAGCATTCCGGCCATGGCCCCGATCAGCACGGCGTTGCGCTCGCCGACCTGCTTGACGATCGGCCCCACCAGGAACGTCTGCACGACCACCCCCGCGACGCCCGTGGCCAGGAAGGTCCAGCCCAGGATCGCCGGGGTCCAATTGTACCGGTAGCCCAGGTAGAGGACGAAGATGGTCGGCAGCACCACGTGGGCGAGCTGGAACAGGAAGCCCACGCCGGCCAGCGGCAGCAGGCCGGTGTGCGAGCGAAGCAGGGTCAGCGACCCCACGGGGTTGGCCCGCTTCCAGTCGAACGTCTTGGCGCGCCGCTCGGGGGGCAGGCTCTCGGGCAGGATGAAGAAGCCGTACAGCCAGTTGACGAAGGTCAGCCCCGCCGCCGCGAAGAATGGCAGGCGCAGGTCGATCTCCCCGAGGGTGCCCCCGATCGCGGGCCCGAAGATGAAGCCGAAACTGAACGCCGAGCTCATCCAGCCGAACACCTTGGCCCGCTCCTGCGGCGCGGTGACGTCGGCCAGGTAGGCGTTGGCGGTGGAGAAGCTGGCCGCTGTCAGGCCGTTCAGGATCCGGCCCAGGAACAGCCACCACAGGGTGGGCGCCATGGCCATGAACAGGAAGTCCACCGCCAGGCCGAACAGCGAGATCAACAGCACCGGCCGTCGGCCCCAGCGGTCGGCCATCAGGCCCAGCACCGGGCCCGAGACGAACTGCAGCAGGCCCCAGGTGGCGGCGAACACCAGGTTCCATTCGGACGCAGCCGCCGTATCCCCGCCGGTGAACTGCTTGATGAGGTTGGGCAGGATCGGGATCATGATCCCGAACGAGATCGAGTTCATCAGCGCCAGGGCGAAGATGAAGCGGAAGCTGGCCCGGCGGCCCGCCGCGGCGGCTGTTTCGTCGGTCATGCTATTCTCCCCCCGCGCTGTCTAACGAAGTTCGGCGCGCGCGCCCACCGAGCGCAACTGCGCCTGCCAGTACTCCGCCAGCCGGGCCAGCAGGGCATGGTCGGGGAAGCCGTGGCGGGCGGCGCTGCCGGCTGGAACCTGATGGAACCCGCGATGTTCGACGCTGACGCGGGTCTCGTCGCCCACGGCCTCGAAGCACACCTCGACCTCGGTATGGAGGTCCGGTGGGAAGTTCGCCTGCCGCCAGGAGAAGACCAGTCGTTCGGGCGGCTCCCAGGCCAGCACCTTGCCGATCTCGAAGACCTTGCCGTTGGCCAGGGTCTCGGTCAGCCGCCCGTCCGCGAACGCCAGGGCGCCGGGCGCGCGCGGGGTGGTCTGGAACAGGCCGCTCGGCCGCCACCAGGCGCCGATCTCCTCGGTGAAGACCGCGAACGCCCGCTGAGGCGTCGCCTTCACCCGCAACGCCACATAGACCTTGGAGGTCATGCGTCCCGCTCGACATGGGCCTTGAACGCCAGGAGCTGGGCGCTCCAGAGCCGTTCGCTCTCCTCCAGCCAGCGCAGCAGATGGACCATGGGTTCCGGCCTCAGGGCATAGATGCGAACGCGCGCGTCGAACTCCGGATGGCTTTCCTCGACCAGGCCGCTGGCGCGCAGGGTGCGCAGGTGACGGCTCATGGCGGGCGCCGAGATGTCCAGCTCCCGCGCCAGTTCCCCCGCCGCCCGCGGCCCCTGCGCCAGCAGGTCGATGGCGCGGCGCCTGTGCGGGTCGGCCAGGGCCGCCAGCGTCTGGTCGAGGGCCGGGACGGCGCTCAAATCCACCCCGTGATCTTGAGTCCGCTGGCCTGTTCGGCTTCTTCGCGACTCACCGCCTGGACGGTCTGGGCGACAGTCCAGATGTGGCCCTCCGGATCGCGGCAGCGATAGGTGCGATCGCCGTAGAACTGGTCGGCCGGCTCCACCAGAATCTCGAAGCTGGCCTTCCGCGCCCGCTCGCAGTGGGCGTCCACGTCGGTGTCGATCTGGATGTGTACGGTCTGGGTGTTCTTGCCGCCGATCGAGGCCGGGCTCTTGTGGTCGTCCGACCATTCGCTGCCGACCATGACGACCGCGTCGCCGAACCGCATCTCGGAATGGGCCACGTTGCCCTGGTCGTCCTCGATCAGCATCGACAGCTCGAAGCCGAACGCCGCCTCCAGGAACTTCAGCGCCGCCTTGGGGTCGCGGTAGCAGACCGCCGACATCAGGGGCGCGCGCCAGTCCTTGGTGTTGGGGACAGCCATCTCAAACCTCCTTCAGGCAACTGCGGATATGGACGACCTCATCCTCAGCGGGGAGCGGCCATTTCATTTCCCTTGCTGATAATATTTAACGCATATCGAAATTATCTCGTCAAGGCAGTCTGGAGGTCGTCCGGCTTCCCGTCGTTGGGCTCAGGCTTCACGCGCAGCAGCCGGGCCAGCAGCGGATAGACGCTGACATTGTCGAACGTCGGCAGCGTGACGCCGGGACGGAAGGCCGGGCCGTTGGCCACGAACACGGCGGCCATCTCGGGGCTATAGGGGTCAAAGCCGTGGCTCCCCAGCTCCGGCTCGCTGGGCTTGTAGTCGCGGGTCGTCAGCGTCCAGCCGGTGTCCGGCTGGCAGAAGAACGGCGCCGCGCGCGGGTTCTTTCCATAGTGATAGGGCGCCGGGATGTCGGCCTTGGCCCAGCACCGGAAATGGTCGTGGGCCTTCAGCAGGGCCGACGCGACCTCGTGCTCCCGTCCTGGGGCCGGGTAGATGGTCATGAACGCCCCGCGAGTCAGGTACCGATAGGCGTCCCCCGGCAGATGGTCGTCCATGTAGAGCGTACGGTCCGGCGACAGCTGGGCCATCCCGTGGTCCGCCACCACGATCAGGTTCGCGGGCGTCCTCCTCGCTTCCAGGCCTTCGACCAGCCGGCCGATCTGGGCGTCCACCTTGCCGACGGCGTCGTTCAGCTCCGGCGAGTCGGGGCCGAAGTCGTGGCCAGCGGTGTCCACGGTGTCGAAGTAGAGCGTCAGGAACCGTGGCCGCTCCGGAGCGGGCAGGTCCAGCAGGGCGAGCAGCCGATCGACCCGCACCTCGTTGGGCGTCGCCATGTCGAAGACCAGGAAATGGCGGGGTCGCACCCCCTGGATCGGCGCCTCCGCCCCCGGCCAGAACGCCGGCGCGGTGACGATCCCCGCCCGCTCCGCCGTCACCCAGATCGGCTCGCCCTCGTCCCACCAGCGGCGATCCTGCACGGCCTTTCGGTTCGACATCCGGAACGTCTCTCCGGGCCAGCGCGGGTCCTCAAAGGTATTCTCCACGATGCCGTTGCGGTCGGGCCGCAGGCCGGTGACCAGGGCATAGTGGTTCGGGAAGGTCTTGGACGGGAACGAGGGGCGCATCGCGGCCCGCACGCCCGCGGCGGCCAGGCCCGACAGTACGGGCGTCACGCCGCGGTCCAGGTAGTCCGGCCGGAAGCCGTCGATCGACACGAGGATGACCGGCGGCCCGCCCGGGGCCTGCATCGGGGTCGTGGCGCAGGCGGCGAGCAGGACCGCGGCGAGGACAGCGATAAGGCGAAGCATGTCCGCCACCCTATCCTCGCCCCGCGACGGTCCTGCAACGCCGCCTTCGCCCGTCGCTCAGGCCGCCGCGCGCCGCACCAGCTCGCCGAGCGGCACGTGCCCCTTCAGCGCCGGACTGGTCACGGCCTCGCCCGCTTCGAGCGCCACGGCGAAGCGCACCGCCGGATCGTCGTGGAGCCGGGTCTTGAGCGCGGCGATCTTCGGATAGTCGGCCGGATCGATCGCCTGGTGGAAGTCTGCCCAGCGAGCGACCCCCACGAACAGCGCGTCCGCCAGCGTCGGGCGACCGCCCAGGAGGTAGGGCCCCTTCCCGATCATCGCCTCCAGCTTGCGGTGGCGGTCGTTGACCTGCCGCCGGCCGAGGGCGCGCCAGGCGGCCTGCTGTTCGGCCGTGGCGTCCGCGGCCTCCATGGCCGCCCAGTAGGGCGCCACCGCGGCGGTGAAGCCGGTGTTGAGGAAAGCCATGTACTGGTGCAGCACGTCCGCTTCGCGCGTTCCCGGCGCGAAGCTGATCCGGCGTTCGGCGTCCCGCGCCTCCAGCCACAGCGCGATGGCCAGGGTCTCGGAAATCCGCTCGCCCCTGTCGGTGATCAGCAGCGGCGCTTCCCCTCGGCCGTTCAGCCGCAGGTAGGGCTCGGAGCGCACCTCGCCGAACAGATCGATGCGGGTCAGGCGATAGGGCTGGCCCAGCCATTCCAGGGCGGCGACGAGCCCCATGCTGCTGCCGAGCGGGTGGCCGTAGACGAGGATGGGTTCCATGGATCAGCACTCCAGGCTGTTGAACGGAACACCCAAGTAGCCACATGGAATCGGCCGGCCAAGAACGCAGAAAAGTCTGACCTGGTCACGAAAACAGGACCTTTGGAGAGGAACGGAGCGATGCAGGATCGCGTCTCGGAATGCCCGATCGAGGGGGCGATGGTGCTGCTGAGCGGCCGGTGGCGCGCGCTGATCCTCTACTATCTGTCGAAGGGCTCCATGCGCTTCAACGCCCTGCGCCGGGCCAACGCCGGAATCTCGCAGCAGATGCTGACCCGCGAGCTGCGGGCGCTGGAGGATGGGGGCGTCATCTCCCGGACCGCCTTTCCCGAGGTCCCTCCGCGGGTCGAGTACGCGCTCACCGAGGCGGGCGAGGGGCTGATGCCGGTCATCGACGCCCTGGGCGCCTGGTGGTCGCAGACCGAGGCCCGCCGCGCCGAGGCGGCCTAGGAAAGCAAAAGGCCCCGGAAGTCGCCTTCCGGGGCCTCGCATATTTCAGTCGCGTGCGCGGCCTATTCGTCGCCGCCGAAGCCGGCTTCGGCGGTCGGGCCCGAGTCCTTGCCCTTCTCGGCGGGATCGCGGTCGACCAGCTCGATCACGGCCATGGCCGCGTTGTCGCCGTGACGGAAACCCGCCTTCAGCACGCGGATGTAGCCGCCCTGGCGGTTGGCGTAGCGCGGGCCCAGCACGGCGAACAGCTTGCCGACCTGCTCCACGTCCCGCACCTGGCTGATCGCCTGGCGGCGGGCGTGCAGCGTGCCGCGCTTGCCCAGGGTGATCAGCTTCTCGACGAAGGGGCGGAGCTCCTTGGCCTTCGGCAGGGTGGTGACGATCTGCTCGTGCTTGATCAGGCTGGCCGACATGTTGGCGAACATGGCGGTGCGGTGGGCGGACGTACGGCCCAGTTTGCGGTGGGCTTTACCGTGACGCATCTCGTATCTCCTGAGCCACCTGGGCCCACCGGACGCTCCCGACCTTCGGGAAAGACGCCCTGCCTAACCAAGTCCCAGCCTGCTCCCGCCTGGGTCACTACGAAGCGCCGGGGCCCTCCACCGCTGTTGCGGCTTCACGAGGCCCGGGCCGCCAAGACGGCCCGGAGTCGGCGATGAAGCGGTTTACATCTGGTCTTCGAACTTCTTGGCGAGCTCTTCGATATTCTCGGGCGGCCAGTTCGGCACGTCCATCCCGAGGTGCAGACCCATCCCGGCGAGAACTTCCTTGATCTCGTTCAGCGACTTGCGGCCGAAGTTCGGGGTGCGGAGCATCTCCGCCTCGGTCTTCTGGATCAGGTCGCCGATGTAGACGATGTTGTCGTTCTTGAGGCAGTTGGCCGAACGGACGGAGAGCTCGAGCTCGTCCACCTTCTTCAGCAGCGCCGGGTTGAACGGCAGTTCCGGCTTGGCTTCGCCCTCGACCTTCTTCTTCGGCTCTTCGAAGGTGATGAAGATCTGCAGCTGGTCCTGGAGGATGCGGGCGGCGTAGGCCACCGCGTCAACGGGGCTGACCGCGCCGTTGGTTTCCACTTCCATGATCAGCTTGTCGTAGTCGAGGCTCTGGCCCTGGCGGGTGGGCTCGACACGATAGGCGACGCGCTTGACCGGGGAATAGAGGGCGTCGACGGCGATCAGGCCGATCGGGGCGTCCTCGGGACGGTTCATCTCGGCGGCGACGTAGCCCTTGCCGGTCTGGACCGTGAATTCCATGCGGACGTTCGCGCCCTCGTCCAGCGTGCAGAGCACGTGGTCGGGGTTGAGGATCTCGATATCCGAGGGAGCCTCGATCTGGCCGGCGGTCACCGGGCCGGGGCCCGTGGCGCGCAGGGTCATGCGCTTCGGACCCTCGGCGTGCATGCGCAGGGCCAGTTGCTTGATGTTCAGGACGATGTCGACGACGTCCTCGCGGACGCCTTCCAGCGAGGAGAACTCGTGGACCACGCCGTCGATCTGCACCGCGGTCACGGCCGCGCCCTGCAGGGAGGAGAGAAGCACGCGCCGCAGGCTATTGCCCAGGGTCACGCCGAACCCGCGTTCGAGAGGCTCGGCCACCAGACGCGCCTTGCGGCTGGCGTCGGAGCCCGTCTCGATTTGCGGCTTCTCGGGACGGATAAGCTCGTTCCAGTTTCTTTCGATCACGTGTGTCCCTCGAAAACGCAGGATCGCCGGCCGCAAACCGCGGACCGGCGTCAGGGAATTGTAGTTCTAACGACTAGACGCGCCGGCGCTTGGGCGGACGGCAGCCGTTGTGCGGGATAGGGGTCACGTCCCGGATAGTGGTGATCGTCATACCGACCGCCTGCAGGGCGCGGAGCGCGGATTCACGGCCCGAGCCGGGGCCCGAGACGTTGACTTCCAGCGTGCGCACGCCGTGTTCGGCGGCCTTACGGCCGGCGTCCTCGGCCGCCATCTGCGCGGCATAGGGCGTCGACTTACGCGAACCCTTGAAACCCATCAGGCCGGCGCTGGACCAGGAGATCGTGTTCCCCTGGGCGTCGGTGATGGTGATCATCGTATTGTTGAACGAGGCGTTCACGTGCGCCACGCCCGAGGTGATGTTCTTACGCTCGCGCCGTTTGACGCGCGCCGGTTCCTTGGCCATCGACTAGCTCTCTTACTTCTTCTTGCCGGCGATCGGCTTGGCCGGACCCTTGCGGGTGCGGGCGTTGGTGTGGGTGCGCTGGCCGCGGACCGGCAGGCCCTTGCGGTGACGCAGGCCGCGATAGCAGGCCAGGTCCATCAGGCGCTTGATGTTGACCGCGGTGTCGCGGCGCAGGTCGCCTTCGACCATATAGTCGCGGTCGATCGTCTCGCGGATCTGCAGGACTTCCGCATCCGTCAGCTGATTGACGCGCCGGGCGTCCTCGATGCCGACCTTGCTGACAATCTCGCGGGCTTTCGCCTCGCCGATGCCATGGATGTACTGCAGCGCGATCACGACGCGCTTGTTCGTGGGAATGTTGACGCCAGCGATACGGGCCACGTAGGTATTCTCCTGATCACGCAAGAAAAGCGCAAACGGCGCCCCGGCCCCTAGCTGCCATAGGCATAGGCCGGCGCGTCCTTCGCGCTCTTTCGCGGAAGCGCTTCGTTATATGGATAGGGGTATGCCCGTCAATGGCGGAAACGCGCAAATGTGAACGAAATGCTGCACGCGCAAGGGGGTGTGCGCCCCGCACGGCTTCGCCACGCCGGTTTCCGCATCCGGCAGGTGAAAGCAAAGCATGAGTAGGGCCGATCCGCAATCGGCCAGGGGCGATCAGCCGCGCACCTTGTCGAGGGCGCCGTCGATGCCGGCGGCCACGGATTCGATCGACCCCATGCCGTCGACCTCCACCAGCTTCCCCTGCCCCGCGTAGTACGGCAGCAGCGGCGCGGTGTTGGCGTTGTAGGCGTCCAGGCGCACCACGAAGCTCTCAGGATTGTCGTCCGGACGGCCCGACTCGGCGAAGCGGCCGGCGATGCGCTGCTTCAGCGCCTCGTCGTCGACCTTCAGGCGCAGGACGAGGTCGATCTTCCGGCCGCGCCCGGCCAGCATCTTGTCCAGCGCTTCGGCCTGGGCCAGCGTGCGCGGGAAGCCGTCGAAGATCGCGCCGCCGGCGGCGTCCGCCTCGGGCAGCCGCGATTCGATCAGCTCGATGACGATCTCGTCCGAGACCAGCTCGCCCCGCTGCATGATGCCCTCGACGCGCTTGCCCAACTCCGAGCCGGACGCGATGGCCGCCCGCAGCATGTCGCCGGTGGAGAGCTGGACCATGTTTCGGCCCTCGACCAGGCGCTTGGCCTGGGTGCCCTTCCCCGCGGCCGGAGGCCCGAACAGAATCAGGTTCATAGCGATCCCCTCACCCAGCGCTCTTGATGGCGCCGTCCCGCAACGTCACCCAAGGCGACCGTTCTAGCGCCGGCCGCCGCGCAGCTTCGACTTCTTGATCAGCCCCTCGTACTGGTGCGCCAGCAGGTGCGACTGGATCTGCGCCACCGTATCCATGGTGACGCTGACCACGATCAGCAGCGAGGTGCCGCCCATGTAGAACTGGGTCCCCGTGAAGCGCATCAGGCCTTCCGGCACAAGGCACACCAGGGTGATGTACGCCGCGCCGATGACAGTCAGGCGCGTCAGCACGAAGTCGAGGTACTCGGCCGTCCGCTTGCCGGGCCGGATGCCCGGCAGGAAGCCGCCGTATTTGCGCAAGTTCTCCGCCGTGTCTTCCGGGTTGAACACGACCGAGGTGTAGAAGAAGCAGAAGAAGATGATCAGGGCGCCGTAGAGCACCATGAACAGCGGCTGGCCGTGCTGGAGCTGGCCCACCGCGAGCGGCATCCACTGCAGCCATTCCGGCAGGTTCGCGGTCGCCGCGAAGCCCATGACGGTCGCCGGCAGCAGCAGCAGCGACGAGGCGAAGATCGGCGGGATCACGCCCGAGGTGTTGATCTTCAGCGGCAGGAACGAGGTGTCGCCGCCGAACATGCGGTTGCCGACCTGGCGCTTGGGGTACTGCACCAGCAGCCGACGCTGCGAGCGCTCCATGAACACGATCGCCACGGTGATCGCCACGACCAGGATGAGCATCAGGAACAGGGTCCCGGAGTTCATCGAGCCGGTGCGGGTCAGTTCCAGCGCCTGGAACAGGTACTGCGGCAGGACCGCGACGATGCCCGCGAAGATCAGCAGCGAGATGCCGTTGCCCACGCCGCGGCTGGTGATCTGCTCGCCCAGCCACATCAGGAACATGGTGCCGCCCGTCAGGGTGACGACGGTGGAGACGATGAAGAAGATGCCGGGATTCTCGACCAGGCCGGGGCTCTGCGACAGGCCGGCGGCGATGCCGAAGGACTGGAACACCGCCAGCGCCACGGTCAGGTAGCGGGTGTACTGGTTGAGCGCCTTGCGCCCCGCCTCCCCGCCTTCCTTCCGCAGCTTCTCCCACGGCGGGTACACCGTGCCGAGCAGCTGCACGATGATCGAGGCCGAGATGTACGGCATCACGTTCAGGGCGAAGATGGCCATCCGTTCGACGGCGCCGCCCGAGAACATGTTGAACATGCCCAGGATGCCCTGGGCCTGGCCCGAGAACGCCTGCTGGAACGCGACCGGATCGATGCCGGGGATTGGGATGTAGGTGCCCAGGCGATAGACGATCAGCGCCCAGAGCGTGAACCAGATGCGCTTGTGAAGCTCCGTCGCCTTGCGGAAGGCGTCGAAGTTCAGATTGGCGGCGAGCTGTTCTGCGGCCGAAGCCATTCAGCAAATCCCCTGACTCATGATCCCGCTGAAATAGGACGCGCCGGCCTCAGATGCGAGGCCGGCATCGTCGCGGGACGCCTTAGGCTTCTTCGGCCTTGGCTTCGACCTTGGTCGTGGTCAGCGAGCCGCCGGCCCCTTCGACGGCCGCACGGGCCGAGGCGGTGGCGGAATAGACGGTGAGATTGAGCTTGGACTTGCACTCGCCCTCACCCAGCAGCTTCACGCCGTCCTTGACGCGGCGGATGACGCCGGCCTTCAGCAGCGCGTCAGCGTCGATGGCGCCCTTGACGTCGAGCTTGCCAGCTTCGATCGCCTGCTCGATGCGCCACAGGTTCACCTCGGCGAAGTCCTTGCGGTTGCGCGAGTTGAAGCCGCGCTTCGGCATGCGCATGTGCAGCGGCATCTGGCCGCCTTCGAAGCCGTGGATCGACACGCCGGAGCGCGCCTTCTGGCCCTTCACGCCGCGACCGGCGGTCTTACCCTTGCCCGAACCCGGGCCGCGGCCGACACGCATGCGGTTCTTGGTGGAGCCCTCGCGCGGGGCGAGATCGTTGAGCTTGGTCATGTGCCTCTCCTTGGAGATCTGGCGCCGGGGCGAAGGCCCCGACTCGGCGGATGTGTTTCCCGGCGGCGTGGAAGGCTTAGCCCTCCACGACCTCCACCAGGTGGGCGACCTTGGCCACCATGCCGCGAACGGACGGGGTGTCTTCCAGGGTCGAAGTGCGGCCCAGCTTGTTCAGGCCGAGGCCCGCCAGGGTCGCACGCTGGTCCTTGGCCCGACGGATCGGGCTGCCGGTTTGACGGACCTTGAGCGTCTTCTTGTCGGCCATGAGCTTAACCTTCCGCGTCCGCGACGGCCGCAGCCGCCGAGGCGCCGTCGGCGCGGCGGCCGATCACGTCGGAGACCTTCTTACCACGCTTGGCCGCCACTTGGCGGGGCGAGGACTGAGCCTTCAGCGCTTCGAACGTCGCGCGCACCATGTTGTAGGGGTTGGACGAGCCGACCGACTTGCCGACCACGTCCTGGACGCCCAGGGTTTCCAGCACCGCGCGCATCGGGCCGCCGGCGATGACGCCGGTGCCGGGAGGCGCCGCGCGGACCATCACCTTGCCCGCGCCCCAACGGCCGTTGCCGTCGTGGTGCAGGGTGCGGCTTTCGCGCAGCGGCACGCGGATCATCGACTTCTTGGCTTCTTCGGTCGCCTTGCGGATGGCTTCCGGCACTTCACGCGCCTTGCCGTGACCGAAGCCCACGCGGCCCTTCTGGTCGCCCACAACCATGAGGGCGGCGAAGGAGAACCGGCGGCCGCCCTTCACGGTGGCCGCGACGCGGTTGATGTGCACCAGCTTTTCGACGATTTCGCTGTCGCGTTCTTCTTCGGGGTTACGATTGCGACGATCGCCGCGCTGTTCGTCTCTGCGAGCCATGATCGTTTCCTTAGAAGTTCAGGCCGGCTTCGCGCGCGGCGTCGGCCAGGGCCTTGACCCGGCCGTGGTACAGATAGCCGCCACGATCGAACACGACGTCCTTGACGCCCTTCTCGATCGCGCGCTGGGCCACGAGGGCGCCGACCTTGGCGGCGGCGTCCTTGTCGGAACCCTTGATCTTGGCCTTCTTCTCGCCTTCCAGCGAGGAGGCGGCCGCGAGCGTCACGCCGTTCTCATCATCGATGACCTGGGCGTAGATGTTCTTGGCCGACCGGAAGATCGACAGGCGCGGGCGACCGTTCGCCACCTTCTTGAGGTGGTTGCGGACGCGCTGGGCGCGACGAAGGGTGGAGTCACGGGGAGAGAGCGCCATGGCTTACTTCTTCTTGCCTTCTTTGCGCCGGACCTTTTCGCCCGCGTAACGCACGCCCTTGCCCTTGTAGGGTTCCGGCGGACGGATGCGGCGGATCCGGGCGGCGGTTTCGCCGACCATCTGCTTGTCGATGCCCGAAATCTTGATCTCGGTCTGCTTCGGCACGACGAACGTGATGCCCGCCGGCGGCGGGATGTCGACGTCGTGGCTGAAGCCGAGCTGCATGGAGAGCGCCTGGCCCTTCATCGCGGCGCGGTAGCCGACGCCGACCAGTTCGAGGGTCTGCTCATAGCCCTGGGTCACGCCCTGGACCATGTTGGCGACCAGCGTCCGGGACAGGCCCCACATCGCTTGCGCGCGCTGGGTGTCCTGGCGCTTCGCGAGCGTCAGCTCGCCGCCTTCCTGCTTGATCTCGATCTCTTCGGCCACCGTCCAGGCGAGTTGCCCCTTGGGGCCCTTCACCGTGACCGTCTGGCCGTCGATGGTCACCGTGACCCCACTCGGGACGGCGACCGCCTTCTTTCCGATACGGGACATCCTAGTAGACCCTGCAGAGCACTTCGCCGCCCACGTTCGCGTCACGCGCGGCCGTGTCCGACATGACGCCCTTCGGCGTCGACAGGATCGAGATCCCGAGGCCGTTCTTCACGGGCTTCAGGTCCTTGATCGACGAATAGACGCGGCGGCCGGGCTTCGACACGCGGCTGATCTCCACGATGACCGGCTGGCCATCGAAGTACTTCAGCTCGATCTCGAACTCCGGGAAGGCGCCGGGCTTTTCCACGAGGTGGTAGCCACGGATGTAGCCTTCGTCGGCCAGCACATCGAGGACGCGCGCACGCATCTTCGAGGCCGGAGCGTTCAGCTTCGACCGGCCGCGCATGGCGGCGTTTTTGATCCGGGCGATCAGATCGCCGATGGGGTCGTTGACCATCTTGACCCTCCCCTTACCAGCTCGACTTGACGAGGCCGGGGATCAGCCCAGCGGACCCGAGGTCGCGCAGGGAAATCCGGCTCATCTTCAGCTTGCGATAGTACGCACGCGGGCGACCGGTCACTTCGCAACGGTTGCGAATCCGGGTCTTGGACGAGTTGCGCGGCAGCTCGGCCAGCTTGAGGCGGGCGTCGAAACGCTCCTCCAGCGGCAGGCTCTCGTTGTTCGCAGTCGCCTTGAGCGCAGCGCGCTTCGCGGCGTGCTGCTTCACGAGTTGCTTGACCCGTTCGTTGCGATTGACAGCGCTTTTCTTGGCCATGTGTCTGTTCCTTCCCGCCGCTTAAGCTTGCGCTTGGACGAACGGGAACTGGAATTCCCGAAGAAGCTCGCGAGCTTCGTCGTCGGTCTTCGCAGTCGTGGTGACGATGATGTCCATGCCCCAGACCTGGTCGATCTGGTCGTAGTTGATCTCCGGGAACACGATGTGCTCCTTCAGACCCATGGCGTAGTTGCCGCGGCCATCGAAGGACGTGGGCTTCAGGCCCCGGAAGTCCTTCACGCGCGGCAGCGCGATGGTGATCAGACGGTCGAGGAACTCGTACATCTGGTCCTTGCGGAGGGTAACCTTGCAGCCCACCGTCATGCCTTCGCGCAGCTTGAAGCCGGCGATCGACGTGCGGGCCTTGGTGGCCACCGGCTTCTGGCCGGCGATCTTCGCCAGGTCAGCGATAGCCGAGTTGATCTTCTTTGAATCCGCGACGGCCTCGCCCACCCCCATGTTGATGACGATCTTGTCCAACTTGGGGATCTGCATCTCGTTGGTGTAGCCGAAACGCTCCTTCATCGCCGCGCGGATGCGCTGGCGATACTCGGACTTCAGCCGCGGTTCGTAAGCTTGCTCAGCCATTGATCACCTCGCCGGTCGTCTTGGCGAACCGGACCTTCTTGTCGCCTTCCACGCGGAAACCGACGCGGGTCGGCTTGCCGGCGGAGTCCACGACGGCCACGTTCGACAGGTGGAGCGACGCTTCCTTGTGCTTGATGCCGCCTTGCGGATCGAGCTGGGACGGACGGGTATGGCGCTGGACCATGTTCAGGCCCGACACCAGGACACGCTGCTCCTTGGGGAGCACCTGCAGGACGGCGCCCTGACGGCCCTTGTCCTTGCCGGTGAGGACCACAACCTGGTCCCCCTTCTTGATCTTAGCCGCCATCACAGCACCTCGGGCGCGAGCGAAATGATCTTCATGTGGTTCTTCGCGCGCAGTTCGCGGGGAACCGGGCCAAAGATCCGCGTGCCGATCGGCTCGGATTGCTTGTTCACGATCACGGCCGCGTTCTTGTCGAAGCGGATGACCGAACCGTCCTTGCGCTTGATGGCCGAGCTGGTCCGAACGACGATGGCTTGCAGCACATCGCCCTTCTTCACGCGGCCGCGCGGGATCGCTTCCTTCACGGACACGACGATCTTGTCACCAACGCCGGCGTAACGGCGCTTCGCGCCGCCCAGCACCTTGATGCACATGACCCGGCGGGCGCCGGAATTGTCGGCGACGTCCAGGTTAGTTTGCATCTGGATCATGGATCAGATCCCTTACGCTTGGGCCGCGCTGCCAACCGGCAGCACTTCCCAGGTTTTTGTCTTCGACTTCGGGGCGCATTCGATGATGCGCACCTTGTCACCGGCCTTGTAGGCATTGGCCTCGTCGTGGGCGTGGTACTTCTTCGACCGGCGGACGGTCTTCTTCAGCACCGGATGCAGGAAGGTCCGTTCGACCTTCACCACGATCGTCTTGTCGCCCTTGTCGGAGACGACCTCGCCTTCAAGAATTCGCTTGGGCATTTGTCGCTTCTCCTCAGGCCTGAGCCTGCTTGCCGCGCAGGACCGTCTTGATGCGCGCGATATCCTTGCGCACCTGGTCCACACGGTGGGTCTTCTCGATCTGGCCGGTCGCCTTCTGGAAGCGCAGGTTGAACTGCTCCTTCTTCAGGGAGACGAGCTGGTCGGCCAGTTGATCGGGGGTGAGGCCCCGGACTTCTTCAATCTTCATCACGCGTGCTCCGCGACGGGTGCGTCGATGCGCGTCACGATGCGGGTCTTCACCGGAAGCTTCGCCGCGCCGAGGCGCAGGGCTTCACGGGCCACATCGTCCGGCACGCCGTCGATTTCGAACATGATCCGGCCGGGGTGAACCCGGGCGGCCCAGAACTCCACCGCGCCCTTGCCCTTACCCATCCGGACTTCGGCCGGCTTGCCGGTCACGGGAACGTCCGGATAGATCCGGATCCACACCCGGCCTTGGCGCTTCATCTGGCGGGTGATCGCGCGGCGGGCCGCTTCGATCTGACGCGCCGTGATGCGCTCGGGCTCCACCGACTTCAGGCCATAGGAGCCGAAGTTGAGCGTGAAGCCGCCCTTGGCCAGGCCGTGGATGCGGCCCTTGAACTGCTTGCGGTACTTGGTCTTCTTCGGAGACAGCATCTCTTCGGATCCTTAGGCGTTCGCCGGTTCACGGCGATCGCGGCGGGGGCCGCGGTCCGAGCGATCACCGCGTTCGCGGCCACCGCCTTCGCCAGCCGGACCGCTTTCGCTGGCCAGGCGCTTGTCGAGGGCCATCGGGTCGTGGTCGAGGACCTCGCCCTTGAAGACCCACACCTTCACACCGATGATGCCGTAGGTGGTCTTGGCTTCGGTGAAACCGTAGTCCACGTCGGCGCGCAGGGTGTGCAGCGGCACACGGCCTTCGCGATACCATTCCATCCGCGCGATTTCGGCGCCGCCCAGGCGGCCCGAGACGTTGATGCGGACGCCCTTTGCGCCGAGGCGCATGGCCGACTGCATCGAACGCTTCATGGCGCGGCGGAAGGCGACCCGGCGCTCGAGCTGCTGGGCGATGTTCTCGGCCACCAGCTGGGCGTCGGTTTCCGGCTTGCGGATTTCGACGATGTTCAGGTGCACCTCGCCGTCCGTCATGGCGGCGATGTCCTTGCGCAGCTTGTCGATGTCCGCGCCCTTCTTGCCGATGATCACGCCGGGGCGCGCGGCATAGATGGTGATGCGGCACTTCTTGTGCGGGCGCTCGATGATGATGCGCGAGACACCGGCCTGGTACAGCTTCTTCTTCAGAGCGCGCCGGACCTTGATGTCTTCGTGCAGCAGGCGACCGTACTCGGGACCGTCGGCGAACCAACGGCTGTCCCAGGTGCGGTTGATGCCGAGGCGAAGCCCGACCGGATTGATCTTCTGACCCATTAGGCGGCCTCACCCACTTCGCGGACCACGATGGTGATCTCGCTGAACGGCTTCTCGACGCGCGACGCACGACCGCGGGCGCGGGCGTGGAAGCGCTTCATCACGAGGTTCTTGCCCACGTAGGCCTCGGCGACGACCAGGGAGTCGATGTCGAGGCTGTGGTTGTTCTCGGCGTTGGAGATCGCCGAATACAGAGCCTTGCGCACATCGTTGGCGATGCGCTTGGAGCTGAACTCGAGCTCGTTGAGGGCGCGTTGCACCTTCAGGCCGCGGATGGACTGGGCCACGAGATTGAGCTTCCGGGGGCTGATGCGGATGGTCCGCACCTTCGCCACCGCTTCGGCAGCCGTGTATCGGCGAGCCTTGGCTTGCTTGCTCATTTACTTCCTCTTGGCCTTCTTGTCGGCCGCGTGACCGGGGAAGAAGCGGGTCGGCGCGAACTCGCCGAGCTTCATGCCCACCATGTCTTCCGAGACGAGCACCGGGACGTGCTTCTGGCCGTTGTGCACGCCGAAGGTCAGGCCCACGAACTGGGGCATGATCGTCGAGCGGCGCGACCAGGTCTTGATCACGTCCTTGCGGCCGGAGCTTTGGACGGCTTCGGCCTTCTTGAGCAGATACCCGTCGACGAACGGGCCTTTCCAAACGGAACGGGTCATGGCTTAGCGAGCCTTCCGAGCGTGACGCGAACGGATGATGAACTTATCCGTCGCCTTGTTCTTGCGGGTCTTGCGGCCCTTCGTCGGCTTGCCCCACGGGGTCACCGGGTGGCGACCGCCGGAGGTGCGGCCTTCACCGCCGCCGTGCGGGTGGTCGATCGGGTTCATGGCGACACCGCGGACGTGCGGGCGACGGCCCATGTGACGCGAACGCCCGGCCTTGCCGAGGTTCTCGTTCATGTGGTCGGGGTTCGAGACCGCGCCCACCGTCGCAATGCAGTTGTCCATGACCATGCGCAGCTCGCCCGAGTTCAGGCGGATCTGGGCGTAGCCGGCGTCACGGCCGACCAGCTGGGCATAGGCGCCGGCCGAGCGGGCGATCTGGCCGCCCTTGCCCGGCTTCATCTCCACATTGTGGATGATGGTGCCGATCGGCATGCCGCGCAGCGGCATGGCGTTGCCCGGCTTCACGTCGGCCTTCTCGGCCGCGATCACCTGGTCGCCGGTCTTCAGGCGCTGCGGGGCCAGGATGTAGGACAGCTCGCCGTCGGCGTACTTCACCAGGGCGATGAAGGCCGAACGGTTCGGGTCGTACTCCAGGCGTTCGACCGTCGCGGGGACGTCAAACTTCCGGCGCTTGAAGTCCACGATGCGATAGAGGCGCTTGGCGCCGCCGCCGCGGAAGCGAACCGCGATGCGGCCATTGCCGCCACGGCCACCCGACTTGGTCAGGCCCTCGACGAGGGACTTCTCCGGGCGGCCCTTGTGGAGCTCGGACTTGTCGACCAGGACCAGCTGACGGCGGCCCGGCGACGTGGGATTGAATTGCTTCAAGGCCATCGGATCAGAGCCCCGTGGTGATGTCGATCGACTGGCCTTCGGCCAGCGTCACGATCGCTTTCTTGACGTCCGAGCGCTTGCCCATGATGCCGCGGAACCGCTTGGTCTTGCCCTTCACGTTGATCGTATTGACCTTCGTGACGTTGACCTTGAACAGCGCCTCGACCGCAGCGGCGATCTCGTCCTTCGAAGCGTCGCCGGCAACCCGGAAGACGACCTTGTTCTGCTCCGAGAGCAGCGTGGCCTTTTCCGTGATGATCGGAGACAGGATGGTGTCGTAGTGACGAACGGTGGGTTCGACGGCCATTACGCGGCCTCCTCAGGCTGGAAGCGCGCCTGGATCGCAGCGACCGCATCCTTGGTCAGGACCAGGGTGCGGCGGCGCAGCACGTCATAGACGTTCAGGCCGGCGTTCGGCAGCACGTCGACGTTCGGGATGTTCCGAGCGGCGAGCTTGAAGTTGTTGTCGACGTCCACGCCCGCGATGAACAGGGCGTGGGTGATGCCGATCTTGCCGAGCTGGTCGCGCAGGGCGGCCGTCTTCGGATTTTCGATCGCCACGTTGTCGACGATGATGAGCGAGCCGTCCTTGGCCTTCGAGGACAGCGCGTGGCGCAGGGCCAGGGCGCGGACCTTCTTGGGCAGGTCGAAGGCGTGGCTGCGGACGACCGGACCGTGGGCCCGGGCGCCGCCGACGAACTGGGCCGCCCGGCGCGAGCCGTGACGGGCGCCGCCGGTGCCCTTCTGCTTGTACATCTTCTTGGAGGTCCGGGAGACTTCGTTCCGGACCTGGACCTTGTGGTTGCCCGAGCGGCGCTTGGCGAGTTGCCAGGTGACGCAGCGCTGCAGGATGTCGGCGCGGATCTCTTCGATGCCGAAGATGTCGTCGGGAAGCTCGATCGAGCCGCCCTTCCCGCCGTCCAGCTTGATGACGTCGAGTTTCATTACGCTTGATCCCCAGCTTCGGTCGCGGCGGCGTCTTCTGCCGGCGCTTCGGTCACCGCGGGCTCCTCGGCGGGCGTCTCCGCCGCGGCCTGGGCCGGGGTCGGTTGGCCAGCGCCACGGAAGGCGCCCGGCTTCGGGGCGTCCGCCGGCAGGGCCGACTTCACCGCGTCGCGGATCTTCACGAACGTGCCTTCGGTGCCGGGCACGGAGCCCTTCACCAGGATCAGGCCGCGCTCGACGTCCACACGCCAGACGGTGACGTTGAGGGTGGTGACGGTTTCCTGGCCGAGGTGACCGGCCATCTTCTTGCCCTTGAAGGTGCGGCCCGGATCCTGACGCTGGCCGGTCGAACCGTGCGAGCGGTGGGAGACGGACACACCGTGGGTGGCGCGCAGGCCCCCGAAGTTCCAGCGCTTCATGGCGCCGGCGAAGCCCTTACCGACCGTCGTCGCGGTGACGTCGATCTTCTGGCCCGGGAGGAAGTGGTCGGCGGTGATTTCCGCGCCCACGTCGATGAGGTTGTCCTCGGACACCCGGAACTCGACCAGCTTGTGCTTCGGCTCCACCTCGCCCTTGGCGAAGTGGCCGCGCATGGCCTTGGAGGTGTTCTTCGGCTTCTTGGAGCCCGCACCCAGCTGGAGGGCGACGTAGCCGTCCTTGTCCTGGGTGCGCTGGGCGACGACCTGACAGCCCTCGAGGCTGAGCACGGTCACCGGTACGTGGGCGCCGGCTTCGTCGAAGAAGCGGGCCATACCGAGTTTCTTGGCGATTACGCCGGTTCGCATCGGATCAATCCCCTTAGAGCTTGATCTCGACGTCCACGCCGGCGGACAGGTCGAGCTTCATCAGCGCGTCCACGGTCTGCGGGGTGGGGTCGACGATATCGAGCACGCGCTTGTGCGTGCGGATTTCGAACTGC
>NZ_SCVD01000026.1 GCF_004297125.1 Phenylobacterium sp.
CCGACCGCGCCACCGTCGAGGCCATGTCACAGCTCAACCGCGCCGCCATGCAGGGCCTCTCCATCCTCCTCATGTTCTCCAACGACCCCAAATCCATCCAGCCCGGACTCGACCTCCTGCACTGGTACAAGGACGTCCTCACCGACCGCTTGATCGCGGAAGCGGCGGGAACGAAACCGCGCGGCGCGGCCCCGACGAAGGATCGAGAACGGTCACCCAAGGACGAAGGGGCGTGAAGCCGTCGTCAAGTTCCCGATTTTTCATCTATAACAATGCGTTAACGGGAATTTTCCGGACTTTCCGAGATCGGTTGAAACCGGCGGCTGGTGGGCCCCGGCTAGACTCGAATTTCCGAGAGAAGTGGACCTGCTGGAACCGCAGGCGCCAACGCTAGTACCAACAGCAGCCATGAGGACCAGGGCTGTTCGTTCTGCGTGTCACGCACCCGACATCTAGGCGAAGCAGATTTTGAACGGTCAGGAGAACCTGACCGAACGGGTCATGGCGTTGACCGACGGCAAAGGCGCCGACGTCTGCTTCGACCCTATGGGCGACGACCTCCGCCGCGAACAGCGGATACGTATCTCCACCCCGGCGTCTGAGACCGTTCAGAAGTCCAAGTGCATCTGCTGGGCGATCGCCAGCGCATGTTGGGACCGTCGGCGCGCCAGTCTCTCCCGCTTCTCCGCCGGCGAGGGCACGACGTTCGTGACGGGCGCCGCCTCGTCGCAGGGTGAAGTCGGGGGCGTTGACGCACCGGTCTGAGGGGATCGGGCGGAGGCCGCGGTCCGCTCGTCGGTTTGGCGCCGCGAAGCGATAGCGGCTGGCGCCGCGTCGAGGGTCGGCGGGCCGGGCGGACGCGCAGCCGATGCAACGGTTCGGGCGGCGCTGTGGTCTCAGGAGATCTGCCACGCCTTGACCTCATCTTCCCGATAGCCGACCCGGCCCGGTGAGATGTTGTAGGGTTCAGGAAATTCACCGCGCTTCTGAAGCCGCCAAGCCGTGGTTCGGCTGAGGCTGGTGCGGCGCTTGACGACACTCCAAGGCAGGTAGTCGCCGCCGGGGGCGTCCGCATCCAGGAAATCCCTCCAATGTGTCATGGGTCACCGCCGCGCTTCCGCGCCCGGCGCGGTCGGCGTGCGAGAGGCCCTGAGGCCCGTGCGTTGGCGGAGCGCCCAGGCGCGCAGCTCGCCGCGAGGATAATAGGGTTTGCGCCTTATGTGACGGCACGGCGGGCCATCCTGGCCGACCGACCAGATCCGGGCCAGGGTTGCGGGTTTCATGCGGACGCTGAAGCGGGCGAGAAAGGCAGACGCCTCCGCCCGGGTCAGCAGATCGTCGTCGCGCTCGTCGTCCGCGTAAGGCTTTCTGCCGCCCCGCGGAAGGTTTCACCGCGTCATCACGCAACCTGGCCGGGCGGTGCCGCCGCCCCGCCATCCAGGTCACACATAGGTCGCGAAATCCGGCAACGAACCAAGTCGGCCGCTCCTGAAAACATGATTTTTCCACGTTTTCAACATCTTGCCACAGACCGAAGTTCTCTGAAACGCCCTGCTACAGGCCTAAGACCATCTTCGCCATGATGCCATGACGCGGAGCGGTTTGGGGCGGAGGCCCAAGCGGCGTCGTAGCGGTCTGTACAATCACGCGACGGAGGCGAAATGCGACTCGCCCTGATCGCCGCCGGCGCGGGCGCGTTCCTGCTGCGGCCGGCGAGGCATCACGGCTGCAGGCTTCGCGTTAACTTGCATTACCATACGCACTGTGCGAGCTCTTTCGGCGGCGCGGGCGCCTGCGCCATGACGCGGTTTGCACCCCGGAGTCCTGCTTGAATCCCAGTTCGCCCGAACGTGTCGCCGAGTACCGCCGCAGGGGGTGGTGGCGAGGAGAAACCGTCGACAGCCTGTTCCGAAAGGCGGTCGCCGAGCGCGGCGAAGCCGAGGCCCTCGCCGACGCACCCAACCGGGAAGCCTTGGTCGGCTCGCCCCGGCGGCGGATGACCTTTGCCGCCGTGGACCGGGCCGTGGACGAGATGGCTCATGCCTTCTCCGCCCTCGGCGTAGGGCGCGGCGACGTCGTGGCTACGCAGTTGCCGAACGTGGTCGAGGGCGTGCTCGCCTTCCTGGCCTGCGCCCGGATGGGGGCGATCCTGAGCCCCGTCGCCATGGCCTATCGCGCCCACGAGCTGCGTCAGATCCTGCCGTCGGTGACGCCGCGGGTCTATCTGACGACCGGTCTGTTTCACGGCTGCGACCACGCCGCCATGCTCGCGGACCTCAAGCGCGAGGGGGTGACGGGCGCACAGATCGTCGTCCTCGGCGGCCAGGCGCCGCCCGGCGCGCACGCGTTGGACCAGCTCACGGCGAATGCCCAGGTCTGGCCATTCCCCACCCCGGCCGACCTGGACGCTGCCGAAGCCCTGACGCTCTGCTGGACCTCGGGCACCGAGGCGATGCCGAAGGGAGTGCCGCGGCACCACGACCACTGGGTCGTCAACGGAGAGGCCCTGGTCGAGGCGGCCGGCCTGCGGGTGGGCGACGCCATCCTCAACCCCTTCCCGCTGATCAACATCGCGTCCATCGGCGGGATGGTGATGCCCTGGCTGCTCTGCCAGGGGCGGCTGATCCAGCACCAGCCGTTCGACCTGCCGATCTTCCTGGGCCAGATGCAGGACGAGGGTGTGGCCTATACCGTGGCTCCGCCCGCCGTGCTGAACATGCTGCTGAACAGCGAGGCGCTGCTGGCGGCGACGGACCTGTCACACCTGCGCTGCCTGGGCTCGGGCTCCGCGCCGCTGGCCCCGTGGATGGTGAAGGGGTGGCAGGACCGGCACGGCGTCACCGTGATGAACGTCTTCGGCTCGAACGAGGGCACGTCCCTGTTCTCGACGGGAGAGGCGATCCCAGATCCCGAGCAGCGTGCCCGCTTCTTCCCCCGGTTCGGCGCGGAGGGTCTCGAATGGCCGGCGTCGTTCCCGGCTAAGATCCGCACGCGCCTGGTCAACCCCGAGACCGAACAGGAGATCACCGTTCCCGGCGTCGAGGGCGAACTGCGTATCGACGGCGCCATGACCTTCGATGGCTACTGGCGGGCGCCGGACCTAACGGCCGCCGCCTTCGACGCCCAGGGCTATTTCCGGACCGGCGACCTGTTCGAGATCACCCCGGAAGCAGACGGCCGCTATTACCGCTTCGTCGGACGCTGCAAGGAGATCATCATCCGCGGCGGCCAGAACATCTCGCCCGCCGAGGTGGACGTGCTGATCGAGAGCCATCCCAGGGTGCGGGAGGCGAGCTGCGCGGCCTATCCCGACGAGCGGCTGGGGGAACGAGTCTGCGCGGTCGTGGCCCTGCGGCCGGACCAGACGCTGACCCTGGACGAGCTGTGCGAGCATCTGAAGGCGCAGGACGTGGCCACGTACAAGCTCCCGGAGAAGCTGCGCATCGTGGAGGCCCTGCCGCGCAACCCACTGGGCAAGGTCCTGCGCCGCGAGCTTTCGGGCGTGGCCGCCTCCTGACCGCGCGAGGGCAGACGGCGCGTGGCGGGATGGCGTCTGAGAATGCGGCTTGCGCTATCGTACCCGTTCCGCGAGCCTTGGCGGTCCGATCCCTGGGGCTTGAAGACCGCAACATGTCGCCGCCGAAGTTTATCCGCACCTGTTCGATCTGGCGGGCGCTGGAGGTCGTCGGGGACACTTCCGTCCTGCTGATCCTCGAGGCCAGCTGGATCGGCGCGCGCCGGTTCGACCAGTTCCGCGCCCGGACGGGCCTCCTGCAGACCCTGCTCAGCGACCGGCTGAAACGCCTGGTGGCCGCCGAGGTCTTTGAGAAGGTGCTCTACAGCGAAACCCCGCCGCGCTTCGAATACCGGCTGACCCGCAAGGGCCGCGACCTCTACTGGCCCGCGTTGATGATGCTGCGCTGGGAACGGCGCTGGGGGGCCGCCGACGGCAAGCTGCGGCTGGAGATGCGCCACCGCACCTGTGGCCACGTCTTCGAGCCGACGCCCACCTGCCTGAAGTGCGGAGACGAGATCAGCGCGCGGGACGTCGACTGGACCGAGGGCCCCGGGGTCGGCTGGATGAGCGCCCGCTACAGCCGCCGCCGCCAGCAGCGTTACGCCGCCGAACTGGCGTCGGGCCTGATGGTGGAGGTGGCGCAGATCACCGGCGACCGCTGGGCCAGCCTGATCCTGCGTTCGATCTTCACGGGCCTGCGCCGGTTCGACGAGATCCATCGCGACACCGCCATGGCCACCAACATCCTGTCCGAGCGCCTTTCCTGGCTGACCGCCCAGGGCGTGATCCGCGCGCACGAGCTGCCGGGCCGGCGATCCGAGTACCGGCTCACCGAGAAGGGGATCGACTACTACCCCGTACTGCTGATGCTGCTGCAATGGGGGGACAAGTACTACGTCTCACCCGAGGGTCCGCCCCTGCTCCTGCGGCACAAGGCCGACGGCCACGACCTGGAGCCCGCGGTCACCTGCTCGTGCTGCAGCCAGCCGGTCGAACCGCACGACGTGACCTTCGAGGTGATCGAGGCCGAGAACCGCGAGGGCGAGCTCGCGGAGGCCTGACGCGGCCACGATAGTCACTTTCATAACGATACTCGTTCGGCTAGGCTCCCGCGGCGACGAGGAGCGGCATGGCATATCGCGTCATCCAGTGGGCCACCGGGGCGATGGGAAAGAGCTGCCTGCGGGCGGTGATCGACCACCCGGCGATGGAGCTCGTGGGCCTCTACGTCTATGGCGACGACAAGGTCGGGCGCGACGCCGGCGACATCGCGCGGCGCCCCCCGAGCGGGGTGATCGCCACCCGCGACGCCGACGCCATCCTGGCGCTCGACGCCGACGTGGTGATCCACGCCGCCCGTCTGGCGCCGCCCTACGGGTCGCACGACGCCGACATCCTGGCGCTGCTCGCCTCGGGCAAGAATGTCATCAGCATCAATGGCTACAGCCGCCCGCAGCACTGGGCCGGCGACCGCCTGGCCGCCCTCCAGGCCGCCTGCGACATGGGCGGGACCAGCCTGATGGCCGCCGGCCTGAACCCTGGGTTCGCGGCCGAGCAGATCGCGGTCGTGGCCACGGGCGTCTGCGCGCAGCTGGACCACATCGAGATCGTCGAGAGCGTCGACTGCCGGGCGGTGCGCAATCCCGACTACGTTTTCCGGGTCCTGGGCTTCGGGAGCGATCCGCGGGCCGTCGATCCGAACGATCCGTCCTGGGGACCGGCCTCGTCGCTGAACGGCATGTACGTCGAGGTGCTCTCCGCCATGGCAGAGCATCTGGGCCTGGCGCTCGACCGCATCGACACCGACCACGTGGTGCTGCCGGCCAGCGCAGACCTGCACACTGCCGCCGGCCCGATCCCCGAGGGTCGGGTCAGCCATGTGAACTGGCGCTGGCGGGCGATCGTGGGCGGCGCGCCGAAGCTGACCATGTCGATCCACTGGTACATGGAGACGGCGCACCTGCCCGACCCCGCTCCGCCGCTCTGGCGTATCCACGTGACCGGCCAGCCTGGCGTCAGGATCGCCATCGACCTCGAAAAGCGGCCCGGCGACACGACGCCGACGTCCGCCGAGCAGCTCGGGGTGGCGGGGATGGTGCTGAACGCGATCCCGATCGTCTGCGCCGCGGCCCCCGGCGTAGTGACGCGACCCCTGGCGACGCCCTTCCGAGGAGACCTTCAATGACCAGCCTGCGCGACCGCGTGGTGATCGTGACCGGGGCCGGCAAGGGGCTGGGCCGCGCCTACGCCCTGGACCTCGCGGCGCGAGGCGCCAGTCTGGTCGTCAACAACCGCTGGGCGGACAGGTCCGCGCCCTCCAGCGCCGAGGCGGTGGCCGCGGAGGTCCGCGCGCTGGGCGGCCGCGCCGTCGCCAACATCGATCCGGCCGAGGCGCCGGAGACCGGCGAGGCGCTGGTGGCCCAGGCGCTCGCCGAGTTCGGCCGTCTGGACGCCGTGGTCTCCAACGCCGGCGTGCCGGAGACCAGGCGCCTGCACCGCCAGACCCGTGAGGGCTTCCAGCGGATCTTCGACATCAATTTCTTCGGCGCCTTCCACCTGGTCCAGGCCGCTTGGCCGGTGCTGTCGGAGGCGCCCGCTGGACGCATCGTGGTCAGCGCCTCCTCGGCCGGCCTGCACGGCGGCGACGGCATGGCGGCCTACGCCTCCTCCAAGGCGGCGCTGATCGGCCTGGTCCGCGGCCTGGCGGTCGAGGGCCGCCCACGCAACCTGACGATCAACGCCATCGCGCCCTACGCCGTCACGGCGATGACCGAACCTTTCCTCGCGCCGGGCCAGGCCGAGCGGATGGATCCGGCGGCCGTCGCGCCCCTGGTCGCCTGGCTGGTCAGCGAAGGATGCGACGTCAGTGGCCAGACCCTGGTGTCCGGCGGTGGCCGGCTGCGCGCAGCCTTCGCCGTCGAAGGCGCGCCCGTCGCCATCGCAGGCCGCGACGTCGGCGCCGCAGTCCATGCCGCCATCGGCGCCCAGCCGCGCGAGACCTATCCGGATTCCCACGCAGCCTTCGCGGCCTTCATGGACGGGCGCGACGTGCTGACCGCGGGTTGAGGGGCGGCTTGGCTTCGATCCGATCACCTGTGCAATCGCACCGACAAGGCCGAGAACGGCCAGGCGAGGAAACCATGACCCGCGAGACCCTGGCCTCCGACCCGCCCGCCCCATTCCGGGAAGCCAAGCTGTTGCCAGTCGACCTCGCCATCGAACGGCGGCCCGACGGGACGATCCTGATCGCCTCGAAGGTCCCGCTCAGGCCCTACGAGGCCAACATCCCCGCGGCCTTCGCGGCGCGCGCCGCCGCCTCCGGCGACAAGCCGGCGCTGGCGCGGCGCGGGCCGGACGGGGAATGGATCTACACCTCCTTCGCCCAGCTCAAGCGCGACATGGACGCCGCCACCCAGTGGTTGTTGGACCAGCCCAGGCCAGGGCCGGTCCTGGTCCTGGCGGGCAATACGCCGGCCTTCGCCGTGATGAGCTTTGCGGCCCAGGCCGGCGGGCGGGCGGTCTGCCCGGTCAGCACGACCTACGCGGCGCTGGGCGGCGACTATGGCCGCCTGGCCCATGTGATCGCCAAGGTGAAGCCCGCCGTGGTCTTCGCCGAAGACAGCGCCGCGGCCGCAGGCGCCCTGGACCGGCTGGACCTGGGCCGCGCGACCATCGTCACCACCGACCCCTCGCACCTGGCGAAGCCGGCCACGGCCTATGCCGACATCCTGCGCACGGCGCCCGCCGAGGCGGTCGCGGCCTCCATCGCCGCGCTGAAGCCGCAGGACCGCGCCGCCCTGATGCTGACCTCGGGATCCACCGGCCTGCCCAAGGTCGTGCCGATCACCTTCGACAACCTCGCCGCCAACAGCGCCCAGTGCCAGCAGACCATCGGCGAGGCGGCGGGCTGGCACGACGTCATGCTGGACTGGCTGCCTTGGCACCATGCGGCCGGCGCCTTCGTGCTCCGGACCACGCTGCTGGAAGGCGGCACGCTCTACATCGACGACGGCAAGCCGGCGCCGGGCCTGTTCGAGACCTCGATCCGCAACCTGCGGGAGATCCCGGTCAGCTACTTCAACAACGTGCCGCTGGGCTACACCATGCTGGTCGAGGCGCTGGAGACCGACCCGGTGCTGCGGGCCACCTTCTTCAAGAAGATGCGGCTGATGCTGTACGGCGGCGCGGGGCTGTCGCAGACCGTCCACGACCGGCTGCAGGCCGCCGCGGTCGCCGAGACCGGCCACCGGATCATGATGACCAGCGGCTACGGCATGACCGAGACCGTCTCGGCCTTCATGGTCATCCACTTCGAGACCGATAAGGTCGGCATCGGCCTGCCGGCGCCCGGCACGACCCTTAAGCTGGCGCCCTCGGACGACCGCTACGAGGTCCGCGCCCGTGGGCCGAACGTCACTTCGGGCTACCTGGACGAGCCGGAGAAGACCGCTGCGGCGTTTGACGAGGAGGGCTTCTATCGCACCGGCGACCTGGCGGTGTTCCACGACCCCGCCGATCCGACGCAGGGCCTGGCCTTCGCCGGCCGCGCCGCGGAGGAGTTCAAGCTGTCCAGCGGGACCTGGGTCTACGGCGGCGCGTTGCGCGACGGGCTGATCAAGGCGCTCTCGCCACTGGTCCTGGACCTCGTGCTCTGCGATGACGGTCGGCCTCACCTGGGCGTGATGCTGTGGCCCACGGCCGGCGCCGATCCGGGGGAGATCGCGCGGCGGCTCGCGGCCTACAACGCCGAACAGCACGGCGGCGCGGCGCGGGTGAAGCGGGCGCTGCTGCTGAGCGAACCGCCCAACGCCAACGCCCACGAGATCTCGGACAAGGGAACGATCAACCGCCGCGCGGTGATCGATCGGCGCGCCGGCGACGTCGAGCGGCTGTTCGCCGAGGCGCCGGACCCCGGCGTGATGGCGCTGGGCTAGCCGGCCATCGGGCGCCATTCCGCTCCCGGCCTGGCGTAGTCGGCCCGGAACCACCGGGGATAGCCGTGGATGGTCTGTCCCCCGTCCACCAGAACCTCGGCGCCGGTGATGAACCCCGCCTCGTCGCTGCAGAGGAACGCCACCAGCCGGGCGACGTCCTCGGGCTGGCCAAGGCGGCCCACCGGCGTTTCCGAGAGCACGTCGGCGCGGGTGGCGGGGTCGTCGAGAAGCGAACGCGTCATCGTGGTCTCGATGACCCCCGGCAGGATCAGGTTCACGCGGATCC
This sequence comes from Phenylobacterium sp., assembly GCF_004297125.1. Lineage (GTDB taxonomy): Bacteria > Pseudomonadota > Alphaproteobacteria > Caulobacterales > Caulobacteraceae > Phenylobacterium. The sequence goes on from NZ_SCVD01000026.1 coordinate 8,738, forward strand.
GGTGCACGCCGAGCTCCGAGGCCAGCGTGCGCGCCAGCATGGAAAGGCCCGCCTTGGAGGCGGCATAGGCGCCCAGCAGGTCGCAGACATGGGAAGCGGCCGTCGAGGCGTTGATGACGATGGCGCCGCCCTCGCCCGCCTTGGCCATCTGTTGGGCCGCGCCCTGGGCCATCAGGAACCCGCCGTTGAGATTGACGTCGATGTGCCGCCGCCACTGCTCGAAGCTCATGTCGATCAAGGTCCCGTAACGTCCGTAGCCGGCGTTGACGAAGGCGGCGCGTAGCGGTCCGAACGCCTCGACGGCGGAGAACAGGCCGGCCACTGCCTCGGGGTCGGTCTGGTCGCAGGCGTGGGCGAGCACCTCGACGCCCGCCTCGCGCAGCGCCGCGGCGACCCGGTCGAGGTCTTCCCGGCGCCGATCCGTCACCACGACCCGATCGCCATCCCGCGCGAAACGCGCGGCCGCGGCGGCCCCGATGTCGCCGGCCGCACCGGTCACGAGCACTGTCCGGTTGCTCATCGCAGGTCCTCCTCGCGCGCCGCGGGCCCTGGGGCGGGCCGCGCAGCCTAGCCCCTCACCGCCTCGTATTCCGAAGCCAGGTCATCGACGATCCGGGAGACCTTCTCGACCAGGCGGACGGCCCCCACGCCCTGGCCCGCGGACCACACGTCGCGCCAGCGCTTGGTGGCGTCCGACTCCGGGCGGCCCAGTTCGATCTCGGCCTTCGGCCCCATCTGGGCGGGGTCGTAGCCGGCCGCGATCAGGCTGCCCTTCAACCAGTTCGCCGGCACGCCCGTCAGCGAGGCGGACAGGATGATCTCGTCGGCCGAGGCGTCGATCAGCATCTGCTTGTAGTCCGGGTGGGCGATGCTTTCCTCTGACGCGATCAGGCGGGTGCCGAGGTAGGCGAAATCGGCGCCCAGGATCTCCGCCGCGCGGACCGCGCGGCCCGATCCGATAGCCCCGCCCAGCACGATGACGCCCTCGAAGAACTCGCGCACCGCGGGCACGAAGGCGAAGGCCGAGAGCTGGCCGGTGTGCCCGCCGGCGCCTGCGGAGACCAGCACCAGGCCGTCGACCCCGACCTCGGCGGCCTTGCGCGCATAGGTGATCGAGTTGACGTCCGCGAACACCATGCCGCCATAGCCCTGGATGGCCGCCACGATCTGCCTGGGGCTGCCCAGGGCCGTGATCACGATCGGGGGCTTGTGCTTCAGGACGAGTTCCAGCTCCTCGGCGGTCCGCGCATAGGTGCGGTGGACCATGATGTTGATCGCCCACGGCATATCCATCGCCCGCGCCGCATCGGCGATCTCGGTCATCCAGGCGTCCAGCTCCTCGATGGTGCGGGCGTTGTTGGCGGGGAAGCTGCCGACGATGCCGGCACGACAGGCGGCGAGGACCAGCTCCGGGCCGGAGACCAGGAACATCGGCGCGGCGATGGCCGGAATGCGCAGGCGCGACCGGATCGCCTCGTAGCCCTGCATCAGAAGCGCCCCTGAACAAACTTGCAAATTGGAACCTATTGAGCCGTCTTCAGGCCGTCAACCGCCGCCGCAGTGTTGCTTGCATAAAAGAACCCACAGACCCCAGCGCCCGATCCCAGACCGGCGGCGGGGGTAACTTGCATTGCCGTACTATCTGGCTAGGGTGGCCAATATCTCGGCAAGCGGACAAGGAAGCAGTCATGGCGATCTATCTCCTGGGCGGCCATCAGACGGACTTCGCGCGCGCCTGGTCGCGGGAGGGCCTGGACCTCACCGACATGATGGGCGAGGCCATCGCCGGGGCCTTGGCGGCCTGCCGGCTCGACCATGCCGACATCGACGCGATCCATGTCGGCAACGCCTTCGGCGAACTCTATCGCGGCCAGGGACACCTCGCGGCGATGGTCGCCCAGGTCACTCCCGAGTTCTACGGCAAGCCCGCCATGCGCCATGAAGCCGCCTGCGCCTCGTCGTCCATCGCCGTACTCGCCGCCACGGCCGAGATCGAGGCCGGGCGGTACGATTGCGTGATGATCGTCGGCGTCGAGGAGGAGAAGAACCTTCCCGGCGACGAAGCTTCCAAGGTGCAGAACGCCGCGTCCTGGCAGGGCCGGGAGGGCATCGACTGCCGCTTCATGTGGCCAGCCGTGTTCGGCCGCGTGGCGCAGGAGTATGGCGAACGCTACGGCCTCGACCGCCGGCACCTGAACCGCATCGCCGAGATCAACCTGGGCAACGCCAAGCGGAACCCCAACGCCCAGACCCGCAAGTGGCAGTTCGGGCCTGACGCCTTCACCGACGACGACACCGCCAACCCGGTGATCGAGCCGGGCACGCGGCGCCAGGACTGCGGCCAGATCACCGACGGCGCCACGGCCATCGTGCTCTGCTCGGACCGCTTCATGGCGGCCTATGCCGGCCGGCGCGGCGTGGACGCCGCCGCCTTCCCGCAGATCCTCGGCTGGGGCCACGCCAACGCCGGCATCCGCTTTCTGGACAAGATCGAACGCAGCCGCGGCGAGGCCTACGTCTTCCCCCACGTGCGCAAGGCCATCACCGACGCCCTCCGCCGCGCGGGCGTGCCGGGACCGGAAAGCCTGGACGGGATAGAGACCCACGACTGCTTCACCTCCACCGAGTACATGGCCATCGACCACTTCGGCCTGACCGAGCCCGGACAGAGCTGGAAGGCCGTCGAGGAGGGCGTCATCGAGTTGGGCGGCCGCTGCCCCGTCAACGCGTCCGGTGGCCTGATCGGCGTCGGTCATCCGGTGGGCGCCACGGGCGCGCGGATGCTGCTGGACGCCGGCCGCCAGGTCACCGGCACGGCCGGCGACTATCAGGTCGAGGACGCCCGCACCTACGGAACCCTGAACATCGGCGGCTCGCTCGGGACGGTGGTGAGCTTCGTGGTCGGCCGGCCCGCCTGACCCGGCGCGGCTGGAGGCCGATGCATGGACGCCTGGATCTACGACGCCGTGCGCACGGCCCGCGGCAAGGCCCGGCCCGACGGCGGGCTGGCGGGCCTCAAGCCGCAGGAGCTGGTGGCCGGCCTCGTCGACGGCCTCGAAGCGCGCGGCGGGGATCCCCGCGCCGCCGAGGCCCTGGTGCTGGGGTGCGTCGGCCAGGTCGGTGCGCAGGGGGGCAACATCGCCCTGGTCTCCAAACTGCACAGCGGCGTCCGCGACGAGGCCTACGCTTTCACGATCAACAACTATTGCGTCTCGGGACTGACCGCGATCGGTCATGCGGCCGCGCGGGTGGCGATGGGGGACGTCGATCGAGCCCTCGCAGGCGGGGTAGAGATGATGTCGCGCACCCCGTTCATGGCCGACGCCGCGGATTACTATACCGACGCCAGCCTGCCGAAGCGCGCCCGCTACATTCCGGTGGCCCTGTCCGCGGACCGGCTGGCCGAAGCCGAGGGAATCTCCCGCGAGGCGATGGACGCCGTCGCGCTCACTTCGCAGGTCCGCGCCCTCGAAGCTGAGGCGACGCCCGCCCTGGTGCGGTCGCGCATCACGGTCGGCGGGCTGGTCGGCGAGGAGTGCCTGCGCCCGCAGATGACCGCCCAGTCGCTGGCCGCCATGCCCCCCGCGTTCGCCAGCCTGGCCAGGTCCTACGCCGACGCCCTCGACGGCCCCATAGATCATCGCCACACCGTCGCCCATGCCCCACCGGTCTGCGACGGCGCCGGCCTGGCGCTGCTGGGCGGCCGACCGGGCGGGGGCCAGCAGCCTCGTGCGCGGATCCTCGCCTACGCCGAGGCCGGCGGCGACCCGCAGGCCGGTCTGCTGGCGGGCTTCACCGCCATGGACAGGGTCCTGGCCAAGGCCCGCCTGGACCTCGGCGACATGGACCGGATCGAATTCATGGAGGCCTTCGCCGTCACCATCGCCAAGTTCCTGCGCGACCGCCCCGTCGACCCCGCGAAGCTCAATGTCGGCGGCGGCCACCTCGCCAAGGGCCACCCCATGGGCGCGACCGGCGCGATCCTGCTGTCGTCCCTGCTCGACGCCCTCGACGCGTGCGACGGGCGGCTGGGCCTGGTGGCCGCATCGGCCGCCGGCGGGATCGGCGCCGCCGTGGTGGTCGAGCGCCTGGCCTGAGCGTCTCTATAGTCTCTTTTCACAAGTAACTTCCGAGAGGCTGGACACCCCGGAAGGGCGCCTATAGGCCTTGGCTCCAACGCCATGGCGCGCACGCGGAAGATCATCAAGAACTCCGTCCATCGGGCGCTGAACGCCATCGGCGACCGCTGGAGCCAGTTGATCCTGGAAGAGGCGTTCCGCGGCACGACCCGCTTCGAGGACTTCCGGGCCCGCACCGGCGCGCCGCGCAACACCCTGTCCAACCGTCTGCGCGGCCTCGTGGCCAACGGGATCCTGGAGCGGCGGGCCCACCGCGAGGGGGCCGCTCGCCAAGCCTACCACCTGACCGAGATGGGCAAGGGGCTGTTCGACTCCGTGCTGCTCGCCTGGAGCTGGGGTATCCGCTGGGACGAGGTGTCGCCCCACGGGCCGGCTGGCCTGGCGCACGCCGGGTGCGGCCGCTCGATGCTCCCCCAGATGGTCTGCGAGCATTGCGGCGGGGACATCTCACTGCACAGCTGCAGCCACCATCCCGGGCCAGGGGCTGGGGTCGAGGAGATCCAGGTCACCCGCCTTCATCGCCGCCGCCAGCCCGGCGGCGCCGACGAGACCGTCCGCCCGACGTCGGACGTCGTCGACATGACCGGCGATCGATGGACGGGAATGGTCATCTCGACCCAGTACTTCGGGGTCCACCGCTTCGACGACATCCAGGCCATGCTGGACATCGCCACAAACATCCTCACCGACCGCTTGCGGGCGCTGGTGGCGAACGGAGTGTTCGAACGCCGGCTCTACGAGCTGTCGCCCCCGCGCTACGAGTACTGGCTGACCAGGAAGGGCAAGGACCTCTATCCCCACGCCCTGGCGCTGCTGCTGTGGGCTGACCGCTGGCTGGCCGACGCTTCGGGGCCGCCTGTCGAGGTGACCCACAACGCCTGTGGCAAGCCGATCCTCGCGCAGGTGATCTGCAGCGGATGCCGCGCGCCGCTCACGCCCGACAACGTGGCCGAGCGGCGCCCCGGGGCGCGGACGAAAGCCTAGTGCGCGCCGCCCTCGGCGACCCCCATCTCGCGCAACAGCTCCGCGCGGTCGTAGTACTCGCGCCACGCCTGGACGCGACCGTCGCGGATGTCGAGGACGCCCACGACAGGCACCGCGCCCGGTTTGCCGTTGTAGACGAAGCGGTCCGTGCGCTCGATGAACACCAGGCCGTCGATCACGCCCATGTGGGCCACGTCGAGGATGACGCCGCCCGGAGCGCCCTTGCCCAGCGCGGCGATCCGCTCGTAGATCGCCGGGCGGCCCACCACCGGGGCGATCATCATGGAATGCAGCACCCCGTCCTCGGCGAACAGGTCGGCGACCTTGCGCCAGTCGGCGGCCTTCCAGGCTGCGATCATCTCCCGCGCCACCGCGATCTTGGCCTGATCGCCGTCCGCCGCCACCGCCCGCATCGGCGCGGCGGTCACAGCCAGGACGACGGCCAGGATGCTCAGGATGCGCTTCATGATTCCTCCAGTTCCCCGTACGGGACGCCAGGTGTTCGCCCATTCGTCGGCTAGGTCACTTGCACAACAAGACCATGATGGTAGGTTGAAGTCCAGGGCGGTCCGTCGGCCGCCGAAACGAGTCTCGGAGAGCTCTCATGAAGATGGAGCGCCTGCCGCCGGTGCAAGTCAGCCTGCGGCCCAGCAACCATCCCTATCTGACCGGGGCGTGGACGCCGCTGCATGAGGAGGTGAACGCCGAGGGCCTGGAGGTCATCGAGGGCGCGATCCCGACCGACATCGACGGGGTCTACGTCCGCAACACCGAGAACCCGGTGCAGCAGCCGCTCGGCCGCTACCATCCCTTCGATGGCGACGGGATGATCCACATGATCAGCTTCAAGGACGGCCGCGCCGACTACCGCAACCGCTTCGTCCGCACCCGCGGCTTCCAGGCCGAACAGGAGGCCGGCCAGGCCCTGTGGGGCGGTTTGATGGACGGCCCGGAGGTCTCGCTGCGCCCGGGCTTCGGCGCCCATGGCGGCCTGAAGGACGCGTCCAGCACGGATGTGGTGGTGCACGGCGGCAAGATCGTCTCGACCTTCTACCAGTGCGGCGAAGCCTACTGGCTGGACCCGGAGTCCCTGGAACAGGGCGGCGTCGCGAGTTGGGGTCCGCTGGACGGCGTCTCGGCTCACACCAAGATCGACGAGGCGACCGGCGAACTCCTGTTCTTCAACTATTCGAAGCACGCGCCGTACATGCACTATGGCGTCGTCGATCGGACCGGGAAGCTGTCTCACTATGTGCCGGTGCCCCTGCCCGGCCCGCGCCTGCCCCACGACATGGCGTTCACCGCCAACTATTCGATCCTCAACGACCTGCCGGTGTTCTGGGACGAGGAACTTCTGAAGCGGAACGTCCACGCCGTGCGCGAGCACCGGGGTATGCCGTCACGCTTCGCGGTGATCCCGCGCCACGGCGACACCCGCGACATCAGGTGGTTCGAGGCCGACCCGACCTACGTCCTGCACTTCCTCAACGCCTATGAGGACGGCGACGAGATCGTCATGGACGGCTACTTCCAGGAGAAGCCGACCCCACGCCCCCTCGCCGACGCACCGGACGGCTTCGGCCACATGATGGCGTTCGTCGACGAGCACAGCTTCATTCCCAAGCTGCACCGCTGGCGCTTCAACCTGAAGACCGGCGAGACCCGCGAGCACCATCTGGACGACCGAATCCTGGAGTTCGGGATGTTCAACCAGCGCTACGCCGGCCGGCCCTACCGCTACGCCTACTCCACCCGGACCAAGCCCGGCTGGTTCCTGTTCAACGGCTATGTGAAGCACGACCTCGAGACGGGCGAGTCCTGGGAGCTGAACCTGCCCGAAGGCCGCTACGCCAGCGAGAGCCCCTTCGTCCCCCGCATCGACGCCAAGGACGAGGACGACGGCTACCTCGTCAGCTTCATCATCGACGAGAACAACCAAACCTCGGAATGCATCCTGGTGGACTGCAAGAACTTCGAGGCTGGCCCCATCGTACGCATCGCCCTGCCCCACAAGATTTCCAGCGGCACCCACAGCGTCTGGGCCGACCGGGAGTTCATCCGCAACGGCCTCATCGCCCCGATGGGCTGAGGAACTCCAGACACCTCAAACAAGAAGAACTTTCGGGATGGAAATCAAAGGCAGCGTCGCCCTGGTCACGGGCGGCAATCGGGGCATCGGCGAGGCCTTCGTCCGCGCCTTCCTGGCCGCCGGCGCGACCAAGGTCTACGTCGGCACGCGCGACATCGCCAATGCCCGGCGCCTGGTCGACGAAGGCCAGGGCCGGGTCGTGCCGGTCGAGCTGGACGTCAGCAAGCCGGAGCAGATCGAGGCCGCCGCCGCGCAGTGCCAGGACGTCAGCATCCTGGTGAACAACGCCGGCCAGTTCGCCATGCAGACGCTGCTGAGGGCGCCCGACCTCACGGCCGCGCGCAGCGAGATGGAGACCAACTACTTCGGGCCGCTGGCCATGTGCCGGGCGTTCGCGCCGATCCTGGCCAGGCATCCGGAGAGCGCCATCGCCAACGTGCTGTCGGCCGGCGGCATCGTCGCGGTGCCGGGCATGGGCGGCTACAGTCCGTCGAAGTTCGCGGGCCGCGCCATGTCCACCTGTCTGCGGGCCGAACTGGCCCCCCAGAACACCAGCGTCACCGCCTTGATCGTAGGCTCGGTCGACACCCGCATGGCCAGCCATGTGGAGGGCGCCAAGGAGACCCCCGAGACCATCGCCCTGGTCGGCCTGAAGGCCATCCGCCGCGGCGAGAGCGAGGTCGACACCGACTATATGGCCGTGGATGTCCGCGCCAACCTGGCGCGCGATCCCATGGGCTACGAACTGCTGATGCGCCGCTCTCTCTCGGGCGAACGCGTCACCACCGGCCGCTGAGCGAGGAACCCCGATGACCGCCCAGGACTATCTCGACTTCGCCGAGCGCTTCGTTGGCGCGATCCAGAGCGGCGACGTCGCCACCGTTCGCGCCTGCTACGCGCCGGACGCCAAGCTCTGGCACAACAGCGACGGGATCGAGCAGACCGTCGACCAGAACATCAAGGTGCTGGAGTGGTTCATCCGCACCCTGCCCGATCGCAACTATCGGGTCGTGCGGCGCGAGGCGCTGTCCGACGGCTTCCTGCAGCAGCACGTGCTGGAGGCCACCCTGCCCGACGGCACGAAGTGGGCGATGGACGCCTGCTGCGTCATCAAGATGAAGGACGGGCTGATCACCCGGCTGGACGAGTATATCGACTCCGCCCAGTCGGGCGCCCTGCGCAGCTTCGGCCGCTAGCGTCGCTCGGCCGGACTATCGAGTCTTCTGATCGAAGTCCTCGACCAGCCCCATGTTCTTCAGCAGATGGGCGCGGTCGTAATACTCGCGCCAGACGCTGATCAGCGGACCGTCGAATTCGAGGACGCCGACCACCGGCGCCGAGCCGGCGCGCCCGCGGATCACGAACTCGTCGACCCGCTCCATGAAAAGCACGCCATCGACCACCCCCATGTGGGCGATGTTCAAGGTGATGGATTCCAGGCCCTCTCCCAGCCCCGACACGCGCTTGTAGACGGCCTCTCGCCCCACGATCGGCTCGACCATCATCGAGTGCAGCACGCCCTGGGGCGTGAACATGTCGGCCACCTTGCGCCAGTCCATCGCCTTCCAGGCCGCGGCCATTTCACGACCGACCGCGATCTTCTGCTCGTCCGATAGGCTCGCCGACATCGCCCTGCTCTCCTCGCTGATTGTCGCGCCGCCATCGCCATGGGGCCCGCGTCGAATTAACTTGCATAACAGTACCTACGATTGGCAAGTTGTTTTCTCGAGGATTCGAAACTCTCGGCAAAGGCCTCTGCCGGAGCCGTTTCGGGCCACGGCGCGCGAGGTGACTTGCTTGACGAGACGAAAAAATTCCGCCTACTCTTGAAGTTGAATATGGTACTTCGGCCCGCCAAATAAGGTCGGAATCTTTAAGTGAAAATCCAATCTAGCCAAATCTGAGGTTACATTGGCGGCTTGATTGGTGAGATGACGTAGAGTTGTCGTAGAGACGCACGCCATTCTTGCTTGTTGGAATTTCTCTTGAGCTTTTGACGCTCAAGACATGCTCACACACAACCCCGCGGAATGCGGGGAGGAAACATGGGCCGAGGCGTTCGAAACGCCCGCCTGATCTAGGGGGAGATGCATAGTGAGTTTCAGGAACACCACGTCCTTCGTCGCGCTGATCGCGGGGATGGCTCTGGCTATGCCAGCGAGCGCGGCCGACGCCGACAACACCGGCAGCCAGCTCGAGGAGGTGCTGGTCACCGCTCAGAAGCGCGAGGAGAACGTCCAGACCGCCCCGCTGGCGATCACCGCCATCACCGGGGCCAACCTGGCGAAGGACCGGGTCCTGACCCTTGAGGACCTGGCCCACAACATGACCGGCATCTCGTTCACGGCGAACTCGCCGCAGTCGAACGAGATCAACATCCGCGGCGTGGTGAACACCCGCCTGAGCTCACCCACGGCCGACCAGTCGGTGGCCACCTTTGTCGACGACGTCTACGTCAGCCGCTCGGGCAACCTCAACTCGGCCTTCTACGACGTGGCCCGGGTCGAGGTGGTGCGCGGGCCACAGGGCGTGCTGCTGGGCAAGAACGTCGCCGGTGGGGCGGTGAACATCATCTCGAACGCTCCCAGCTTCGACGCCTCTGGCCGGATGACAGTCACGCTCGGCAACTACGATCTGCAGCAGACCAACGGCTACATCACCGGGCCGATCACCGAGAGCCTGGCGGGCCGCGTCTCGTTCCAGACGATCAACCGCGGCGGCTACTACAAGGACATCCTGCACAACAAGGACCTGGAGAACCTGGATTCCAAGCAGGCCCGGATCCAGCTGGCCTACGCGCCGGAAGGCTCAGACCTCCGCGCCAGCCTCAACGTCGACTACTCCAAGGACAGCAACGACGGGATCCATCGCGTCGGCCTGAAGAGCACGACGCTGCCCACCGGCTTCACGCCCTGGTCCACGACACGCTCCCTGATCGCCGCGCTGCGGCCCGGCGGCCTGAAGCGGACCGAGAGCCTGCCGATCTGGCCGCTCTTCAAGGGCGACACCGCACCGACTCCCCAGGGCGCCCGCCACGAGACGTATGACATCATCATCAAGGTGGAAAAGGACGTGGCCGAGAACGTCCGCCTCTCGAGCATCACGGGCTACCGCCACAACCACTCGTTCACGCTCTACGACCAGACGGGCCTCGGCCCGAACAACGGCTACAACGTCGCCGGCCCGCTGCTCTTCGCCGAGCCGGTGAACTTCATCGAGGGGATGAACCAGGTCTCCCAGGAACTGCGGCTGGCCTCGACCAACACCGAGAGCCGCTTCGACTGGATCGTCGGCGCCTACTACCAGAAGACCAACGTCCACCAGTACAACCGCTACTGGGGTGAATCGACGGTCTTGCCGACGCTCTCCGGCGAGAGCCACTGGGATGACCACGGCCACAACCGCGACGTGGCGGTCTTCGCCCAGGTCGGGTTCAAGATCACCGACACCCTCAAGCTGGACGTCGGAGCCCGCTACACCAAGGACAAGAAGTACGGCTTCCAGCGCGGCATCATCGTCGCCACCGGCGACCGGCTGAACCCGAACGACCTAGCCCCGCTGACGCCGCTGACCACCAACTTCGCGACGCCCTACGGCGACTCCTGGAAGGAGCTGACCCCGCAGGCCACCCTGCGCTGGACGCCCGACGATCGGAACATGGCCTACGTCACGGTCTCGAAGGGCTTCAAGGGCGGCGGCTTCCAGAACAGTGCGTCCAACGCCTTCGCCGCGCAGACCCCCTACGATCCGGAAAAGGTCACCAACTACGAGGCTGGCTACAAGACCGAGCTGTTCGACCGCCGGGTCCGCTGGAACACCGCGGTGTTCTACATGGAGTACAAGGACCTCCAGGTTCAGCAGACCCTGGCCTCCTGCCTCTGCAACGTGATCAGCAACGCGCCGGGCGCCACCATCAAGGGCGTGGAGACGGACTTCCAGTTCGCGCCGACCCAATGGCTGCGCGCCTGGGCCAGCGGCAGCTATGTCCACGCCGAGTACGACACCTTCATCTTCGCCGGGGTGAACAACTCCGGGAACCGCATGCAGCGGACGCCCCGTTGGCAGGGCGCCATCGGCGCCGAGGCCACCACCAGCGTCGGCTCCTGGGAGGACGCCCTCTCGGCCCGCCTGAGCTATCGCTACCAGGGGAAGATGCCCTGGGCGCCCGAGAACACCACCTGGGAAGACGGCTACGGCACCCTCGACGGGCGGGTGACCCTGACCCTGCCCGACCGGCCGTGGAGCGTCTCGGTCTACGGCAAGAACCTGGGCAAGACGATCTACCGGACCAACATCATCCCGTTCTTCCAGGAAGAGATGTCGTCGTTCGGCGCGCCGCGGACCTACGGCATCGAACTGTCGGCCGCCTTCTAGTCCTGACGCCGGGCGGCCCCGCGCCGCCCGGCGTCCTTGAGTTCCAGAGTTCGGAGGGCCCGATGGGCCGCTGCTACGGAATCCTCCAGCAAGTGATCCAGGCCTGGCAGGCCAAGGATATCGACCGCGTGCTGGCCTTCATGGACGACGAGATCGTCTGGCACTACGCCGCCCCCGCCATGCCGCCGGTGCGCGGCAAGGCCGCCGCCCGCAAGCTGCTGCAGCGCTTCCAGGCCGACATGCACGGCATCCAGTGGCGGATCTTCGCCCACGCCGAGACCGGCGACCGCCTGTTCATCGAGGGCGTCGACGACTACCGCACCACCGACGGCCATCGGGTCGCCGCGCCCTACGCCGGGGTGCTGGAATTCCGCGGCGACCTGATCGTCGGCTGGCGCGACTACGTCGATCTGGGCGTCATCGACCAGCAGAAGGCCGGCCAGCCGCTGACCCGCCAGGTCGAGGGCCTGCTCGACCGCCCCGCCGCCACGTGAAAGCCCCGACCATGCCCCTCGACCGCCGAACCCTGATGGCCACCGCCGCCGCAACGGGCGCGCTGGCCGCCGTCCCCGCCCTGGCCAAGGAGCCCCCGATGCCGCGCCTGTTCCCGGTGCTTGAAGCGATCATCGCCGCCTGGAAGCAGCAGGACGTCGAAGGCGTCCTGGCGCACGTCACCGACGACATCGTGTGGCGCAACTCGTCCGGCTACGCCCCCGCGATCAAGGGCAAGGTGGCTATGCGAACGGCGCTGCAGAACATGAAGTCGATGATCGCGCCGGGCAGCAGCAGGTGGCGGATCTTCGACTATGCGGAGTCCGCCGACCGGCTGTTCATGGAAGGCGTCGACGAGTTCGACCTCACCACCGGCCAGCATGTGGCCATCCCCTATGCCGGCAGCCTGCAGTTCCGGGGCGCGCTGGTCAGCGAGTGGCGGGAATATTTCGACGGGCGCATCAGCGCCAATATGAAGGCCGGCCAGCCCATGACCGACGAGGTCAGGGAGATGCTCGACCGGCCGATCGCCAAGTAGCCGGCCGTCACAGGGTGACGTTGCGCACCGTCGCCTCTTCGCCGCACTGATCGCAGGTCATCTTCGGTTCCAGCACGTGGCTGCAGGCGCGGTGATAGGTGATCAGCGGCGGGCCCTTCGTGGCCAGCCAGCGGTCGCCCCAGCGGTTCAGCTCCACGATGAGCGGATAGAGGTCGCGGCCCTCGTCGGTCAGCCGGTACTCCCAGCGGTCGGGACGCTGCTGATAGAGCTCGCGGCGCAGGACGCCCAGGTCCACCAGCCGGGTCAGACGGTCCGACAGGATGTTGGGGGCCACGCCCAGCGCGTTCTGGAAATCGTTGAACCGCCGCCGCCCCATGAAGGCCGAGGCGATCACGTGGCTGGTCCAGCGGTCGCCTAGCACCTGGAAGGCGCGGTCCAGCATCGGGTTGCCCTGGTTCAGGTCGCCCGCCGGCACGATCGAGCGCCTTTGCGCGCGCGGCGGCGGGGACGGCTCGAACTCCGCGCCCGGCCCTTCCACCACATAGACGTCGCGCGGGCTCACCACCTCGCCGCAGTGGCCACAGCGGCACTCCGGCGTGAACACCTTGCCGCAGCTGTGTCTGACCCGATGGGCCGGGTTGGCCGGGTCGTAGAACCATCTCTTCTCCCAGCGGATGATGCTGAGCGCGAGGCTGTGGAGGTCCAGGCCCATCTCGGTCAGGCGGTATTCGTCCCGCGCCGGCCGCTCCTGGTAGCGGACCTTCTCGAAGACGCCGACCGCCTGCAGGCGCCGCAGCCGGTCGATCAGCAGGCTGCGGGCGAGGCCGATGCGGCTCTGGAACTCGTCGAAGCGACGGACGCGCTGGAAGGCCAGGTAGAGGATCATCAGCGTCCAGCGGTCCCCCAGGATGTTCAGGGCGCGCGTGGCGGAATTGGCCTGGACGAGCTGGGTTGGAAGCGCCGGATCCGGAGTGTCAGTGCGGCTGGACTCGGCCATTTAGCCTCAGGGGTCGGGAGCGCGCGGACCCTTCTGTGGCGGGGTCACCTTGTCAAGGTCGGAGCGCCGGGTCAGGCGGCCTCCGGCGGCTTGGGCGGCCAGGGGAAGAAGCCCGAGGTGCGGCGCATATAGGCCTCGTAGGCTGGCTTGCGGCGGCGAAGTCGCCCCTCGACGGTCGGGACGCCGCTCCACCGGGTCAGGGTGAAGACCAGGTACATGGGCCCGATCACCGCGAACAGCCCGAGGCTCGTCTCCGCGGCCACCAGCCAAAGGCCCCACCAGACGCAGGCGTCGCCGAAGTAGTTGGGGTGGCGGGTATAGCGCCACAGCCCCTTGTCCATCACCTGGCCGGCGTTGGCGGGGTTCTTCTTGAACCGCACCAGCTGCCAGTCGGCCAGGGCCTCGAAGGCGAGGCCAAAGAGCGCCAGCGCCGCCCCGATCCAGCCCAACGTCCCCAGGTCGGCCGACTCGGCGGAGACCTGTCCCAGCTGAACCGGGAGGCAGACCAGCCACAGCAGGGGCATCTGCAGCAGGAACACCAGCCGGAACGCCGCGTAGCCGTAGCCCCAGCCGCGCTCGGCCTTCGCCTTGTCCAGCAGCCGCACATAGCGGCCGTCCGGCCCATGGTCGCGCCAGCGCCAGAGCATGTAGCCGCCCAGGCGCAGCGCCCAGGCGACGCAGATCGCGGTCAGCACGATGCGCCGCTCCGTGCCCCCGCCGGTCTGCAGGTAGGTCGAGACGGCCACCACGCCCATGCCGAGGCCCCACAGGCTATCGACCGGCGTGCAGTCGCGCATGGCCACGCACACCGCCCACGCCAGCACGAACAGCCCCAGGATCACCGCGGCGTTGACCGCCAGCACCACGACAAATTCGGGCATGCTCCGTCCCCCCGTTTGGTCGCCCGCCGTCGGCGGCGACACAGTCTTTCTATGCAAGTTATCCCGCCCGAACGGGGCGCACAAGCGGGCGAGCAGACGACGGATAGACTGGCGCCCGTGACCGGCGGGCGCTCTCCCGGACCGCCACGGGCCTTCGGGCCGACGCCTCGGCCCTCACCCCACCTACTAAGCGGCCGGTGCTGTACGCACCTTCATGAGCCCGCCGGATCGGCGTCGGACCGCTCGACCCGCTCGCGGGCTATTTTTCCAGCGTGGGCCACTTCACGCCCAGCTGGTCGAGGTAGGTCGGGTACTTGGTCTCGTCGTAGTACTGGGCCCGCATCGCCGGGCGGAATTTGGCCATGACGTCGGCGTTGATCTCCACGGCCGGCTGGTCCTTCTCGGAGATCATCGGGACGTAGTGCTCGTCCTTGTTCTGCACCTTGGTGAAGTAGTCCTTGGCCGCCGTCCGCAGCTCGGGCCGGGTCAGGAGGTCCAGGGTGGTCATGGCGATGACCTTGGCGCCGGCCACGACCCCGTCGTGGGCGATGGGCGTGGCCATGGAGATGGCGTTCATCCAGCTATGGCCGGCCAGGCCGGGGATGTTGGATGGATAGTTCACGGTGATGGTCGGCACGGTCCAGGAGATGTCCCCGATGTCGTCCGACCCGCCGCTCTCCGGCTTCTCGACGGGCGGCTCCAGCTTCTTCAGCTCGACGGCAAGGCCGTCCTGCTTATCGGCCTTCACTTCCTTCTGCACCGCCTTGGCGAAGGCCTGCTCGTCGGCGGTCCATTTGGGCAGTCCCACGGCCTGGATATTGGCATAGGCCGCCTCGGCGATCGGCTTGTTGAAATGGCGCGGCGCGGCCGTGCCCAGGACCCGCCGCTCGACGGTCGTGTCGGTCATCATCGCCGCCCCGTCGGCCACCTTGTTGCCCATGGCGTAGAGGTCGGAGATCCGCTTGAAGTCCTGCTCACGGAAATAATACCAGACCTTAGCGATCTGCGGCACGACGTTGGGCTGGTCGCCGCCGTCGGTGATCACATAGTGCGATCGCTGCTCGGGCCGGATGTGCTCGCGGCGGAACTCCCAGCCGATGTTCATCAGCGACACGGCGTCCAGGGCCGAGCGGCCCATCCAGGGCTTGCCGGCGGCGTGCGCGGCGGCGCCGTGGAAGGTATACTCCACCGACACCGAGCCGGTGCCGGACGGCTTGCCCCAGGTGACCGCCAGGTTGTCGCCCACGTGGGTGAACAGCACCGCGTCCACGCCCTTGAACACCCCCGCGCGCACCATGAAGGCCTTGCCGGCCACCAGCTCCTCGGCGACGCCCGGCCAGAGCATCAGCGTGCCGGCGATGCCCTCCTTCTCCATGATCTCCTTCACCGCCAGGGCGGCGACAACGTTGACGGCGTTGCCGGAGTTGTGGCCCTCGCCGTGGCCGGGCGCGCCCTCGACCATCGGCTTGCGCCACGGGATGCCCGGCGTCTGCGAGGCCTTGGGGATGCCGTCGATATCGGAGCCCATGGCGATGGTCGGGCCGCCGGTCTTGTTGGTCCAGGTGGCGACCCAACCGGTGGGCAGGCCGGCGACCCCGCGCGTGACCGTGAAGCCGTTCTTCTCCAGAACGTCGGTGATGTACTTCGAGGTCTCGACCTCCTGGAACGCCAGCTCGCCGAAGCTGAAGATCTTGTCGTTCATCTGCTGGGCCAGCTTGGCGCGGGCCTGGACGCCGGCGACCGCCTGCTTCTTCAGCGCCGGAAGCGCCGGGGCGGCGAACGCCGAGGTGGAGAGCATCAGGGCGGCGAGCGCGATCGGGAGGCCCAGGGTCTTCATGTTCAGTGATCCACCTTGTTCGACGACCAGGAGTGGCCAAGGGTGAGACGCGATTCTCGCGGTGACGGAAAGCGATCACGGCAAGATCCCCGTGTGCGAGGGGACACACACGGGGATCCGCAGACCGCGGGATATGGCGGGCGGCGTCCCGCGGGTTACGCGGCCGGGGGGCCGGCGAACAGGGTGTCGAACAACAGCTTGTAGGTGCCATGCGCCTGCGAACGGTGCTGCGGCCGGAAGCCCACCAGCACCACCTCGCCCTTGCCGAGCTGCACCGAGACCATGGCCGCCTTGCCGGCGATGAGGTCCTCGCCCAGCAGCCACCCGCTCTTGAGGACGTCCTTGTCCACATAGGAGGCGATCACCTCGACGCGCTCGTTCCACATGCGCGGCGTCACCTCATAGACCTGACCCTCCGCGGTGTAGATGGCGAGCGCGTTCTCGGGCATGCCGAAGGCCAGCGGGTTCTTGTTGTCGACCTTGATCTTCAGCGTCGAACCAGGCGACCAGAACTCCTTGCTCGGCTTGCCCGCCACGATGTTGCGGACCGGAAGGCCGAACTTCTGGATCGGCAGATCGCCGGCCTGGGCGAATGTGATCAGTCGGCCGCCGGCCTTGACGAACTCCTCCAGGGCCTTGACCCCTTCGGCGCCGAAGCCGCTGCGGAATTCGGGTGGCGTCGCCTCCACGCTCTCGCCGCCGAATCCGCCGCCCCGGCTAGGCGCTCCGGGCGGCGGCGGTTCCCCCGTCATGTTCGAGATCGAGTCCGACGGCAGCACGATCACGTCGTACTTCTTGATCAGATTGCCGGCCTTGATCTCGGCGTCCATCAGCGCGGTCTGGTTGAAGTCGAACGTCTCCAGCAGGAAGCGCGTCCACCCCTCGTCGATGTTGCCGCCGCGATAGCGCTTCAGCATCGCCACGCGCGGCGCCTTCAGCGTGTAGGTCGCGCTGTCCGGCACGGCGCTGGCGGCGGCGAACGAGACCCCGGTCGAGGTTGCGATCTGGCCCGCGACCGACGGCGAGGCGCCGGAGACGATGAAGTCGCCGGCCTTGGCCGCACCCGTCGCGGTCTTCACCCGCTTCACCGTCGCGCCGGCCTTCAGCAGCAGGTTGGCGGCGTGGAAGCTGTCGTTCAGATCGCCGTCCAGCAGATAAGTCGAACCCGAGGCGACGGTCCCTGGCGTCGTCACCGGCGTCGTGAGCTTGCTCAGGGTGGCCGTCACCGCCGTGCCCACCGGCGTGCTCTCCACGCCCATGAACTCGGTCATGGTGTCCGTCGACATGTCGTAGGGCCGGATCGGATTGCCGTTCTTGTCCCGGGCATAGGTGTCGTCCGGGAAGTGGGTCTCGCCCAGCATCCAGCGTAGCAGGCCCTGCTTGGGCTGGTTCATCGGGAAGACATAGCTGCCCACCGGATAGACCCTGCCCTCATGCACGAACTCGGCCGGCGCGCGGTAGATGTCGACGCCCTGCAGCAGCAGCGCGTTGATCATCTTGTTGGCGGTCAGCGGATCGTGTTGGTTGGCGCTGACGATGTAGGCCTTGGTTTCGGCCGCAGCGCCACGTTCCGTCTGGCGGAGCGCCTTGGTGTAGCCGTTCTTCAGCACCGTCTCACGATTGCGCGCGGCTTGGTCGAGCAGCGCCCACGAGGTGACCAACTGACGGTCGACGATGTCACGCGACCGCCACCAGCCGCCGGGCCACGGGTCGGGCATGTTCATCTGGGGCTTGTTGTCCGGCACGTTCCGTTGACCGCCCTGAAGCTGGTCGGGGTGGACGTAGAGCGGCGTGGCCAAGTTGGCGCTGGCGCTCTCGTCCAGCATCCCGGCGATGTTGTGGAACGGCGTGATCCAGTGGAAGCCCATGTGGCCCCAGCCGGAGTAGATCGCGTCGCCGATGCCGCCGGACAGCTGAGCCGCATCCAGCTTGTAGGCCATGTGCGAGCCGAACCAGGTCATCTCGCGCCAGACCAGCGGATCGGCCCCCGGACGGATCGGGTCGGCATAAGGCGGGATCGAGATGCGGGGCGAATACTGGCCCATCTGGTGGTGGTCGATGTAGGCCTGCGGAACCCAGTCGCGATAGAGGATCTTCGCGATGTTCTTCGACTCCGCCATGTTCAGCATGAAGGCGTCGCGGTTGTTATCGTGGCCCACGTACTTCTGGTACATCCACGGCATCGGACCCGCCTCGTAGGGCGTGCCGACGTACTTCATGTACCACTCCTGGACCATGTCGTGCCCGTCCGGGTTCAGGGACGGCATGATGATGGCGATGGTGTTGTTCAGGATGTTCAGCGCCTCGGGGTCTGTCCGAGTCACCAATCCGTAGGTGAATTCGATGGCCGTCAGCGACGAGCCGATCTCGCTGGAGTGCAGGTCATAGGACTGCACGATGACCGCCTTGCCCTCCTTGACGATCCGGTCGAGCTCGGCCTGCGGCACGCCGCGCGGGTCGGCCAACTTGGCGTTCATCTGCCGGTAGTCCTCGAGCTTGGCGAGGTTCTCGGGCGAGGAGATGAACATCGCCAGATAGGGCCGGCCCTCGGTGGACTTGCCGATCTCGACGACCTTGATGCGGTCGGAGGTCTTCGCGAGCTCCTGATAGTAGGCGACCATCTTCGCGTACGGCTCGAGCTTGCGGTCCGTGCCCATGCGATGGCCGAACCAGGCCTCGGGCGTCGGCACGGCGGCCTGCGCCACGGCCGGCACGGCGGCGCCGAGCATCGCGACCACCGAGAGGCCGATGGCCAGGCGCCGGGACAGGCCCAGGCCTCCCAGCCGCGACCCCGACATCAGCAAGGTCCTGGCCTTGCCTTGAAACTTGTCACTCATTCCCTGTCCCCTTCGGAATTGAGAACCCGGCGATCCGGCCGTCCCTCTGGAAGCGGCAAGAGGCTGGGTCCGACGCACCCTTGATCAGCGAGCGGGCGCGGCCTGAGCCGCGCCCGCCTTGGTTCAGAACTTCTTGGTCAGCGACATGAAGAAGTAGCGGCCGACCACGTCGTAGGTCGAGGAGTCGTAGGTCTCCGCCGTGCTGCCGTACGACGGCGGAGCCTTGTTGAAGAGGTTGGTGATTCCGACGCGGACGTCGGTATCCCACGGCAGCGAGTATCGTGCGTTGATGTCGAACGCGTTGTAGGCCGAGATACCGGGCGGCGCCGTCGTCGGCGACGTGACGAAGTTCGAGTGCTTCATCTTGTCGATGTAGCGCCACGTTACGCCAATGCTGCCGTTGTCCCGCGAATAGGTCAGCGAGGTGATCGCCTTGAACTCGGGGTGGGCGATGCCCGCGTTGCTCTCGACCGAGGTGCCGATAGTGCCCGCGAAGTCATAGACGGCGGCGCCGGGCAGGGCCTGGATCTCGAACTTGTCGAGGAAGCTGACCGCGCTGCGGAACGCCAGGCGGCCCTCGAAGGGGATCCCCACGTCCGACAGCTCCGCCTTCCAGTCGAGCTGTACGTCGATCCCGCTGACGTTGAACTGGGCCAGGTTGAGCAGCGGCTGGCTGGTCGGAGCCTCCAGGGCGCCGGTCCGGGCCCGGGACAGCAGCGAGCAGTAGTAGTTCTTCGGGTCGTAGGTCGGGTTCGAGCCGCCCACGTTGAAGCAGTACTGCACGGACTGGACGACCGACAGCACGCCGATCGCATCGGAAACGTCGATCTTGTACCAGTCCACCGAGACCGAGAGGTTGCTCAGGAGCGGGTGATCGAAGGGCGAGCGGACGACGGCGCCGAAGGACCAGGTATCGGCGGTCTCCTCGTGCAGGTCGGGGTTGCCGCCCGTGAGCGGAAAGACCTGGGCGGTGCCGATGTAGCCATCGATGATCGCCGGCGTGACGCCCTGGGTGATGCACAGCGCCCGCACCTTGTCCTTGTCGGCGCCGAGGCGGAACGACGAGCGGACGTCGCAGGGGTCGCCGCTGACCACGTTGGCGCCGGGGTTGCCGATGCTGACGCTGCCGGTCGACACGGGAGCGAACAGCTCGCCGACGCTGGGCGCCCGGATCGCACGGTTGTAGCCACCCCGCAGGCGCAGGAAATCGGTGACGCTCCACTCGACGTCGGCCTTGTACGTATGCGCTCCGCCGATGGAGTCATAGTCGGAGTAGCGGTAGCCGAGATCGAGGTTCAGCTCCTGGATGAAGGGAATATCCTTCAGGACCGGCACCAGCAGCTCGCCATAGAGCTCCTTGGTCTTCACCGAACCATCCGAGTCGCGAAGCACCGCGAAGCCGATAATGTCGCTGGTCCCATCGGGCTGGTTCAGGGCGTCGTCGGAGTCGTAGGTGAACGAGTTGTACCGGTAGCTGGCGCCCGCCGCGAAGCGGACCTCGCCGGCCGGCAGCTCGAACAGAGCCCCTTGGACGGTGGCCGCGGCGATGCGCTGCTTCATGTCCGTGGTGTTGAGCGTGTCGCGCTTGATGTAGTTCGCGCAGGCCTCCGAGATCGGGAAGTTGCCGAACAGGTTCAGGCCGCCGGCGCAGATGTCGGTCCCGCCGGTGGGGCTGTAGGTCAGCTTGTTGAGCCGGCTGACGCTGAGGCCGCCCGTCTGGCTGTTCTCGAACGCCGACGAGCTGGTCGCTCCGTAGGCTTCCCAGCTCCAGTCCTTGATCCCGACCTTGCCGGTCAGTCCGGCCATCATCTGCCAGACGTCGTACTCGTAGCCCTGGTATCGGTTCCCGATGGCGTTGAAAGCCTTGTGGAACTGGAAGTCCGCCGTGGGATTGGCGCGCGAGGCTAGGATCGAGCGCAGGTCCGCCGGCAGGAACGGATTGTTGTACGGAATGCTCTGCAGATAGATGTTGTTGGACAGCGTCGTGTTGACGATCGCCGTCTGCTTGTAGGTCGTGTAGCTGAACTGCGCGAAGGCCTCGACGGTGTCGGTGAGCTCGTAGTCGAACCGGCCGAACGCCGAGTAGCGCTTCATGTCGGTCTGCAGATCGCCGCCCGTGAAGCCGAACTTCATCTGCTGCGACGGGCCGTAGATCGTGTTGCCCGAGTCCACGAGATAGGCGTCGTCGGTCTGCTGTTCCTTGAAGTTCTTCACCGGCACGCCGTTGGCGGTGAACAACGTCCCGTCGGTGTTGAAGCCGATCTGCGCGCCGCCGCTGAACCGGGTGCTGTTGTTCGTGGTGGTGAAGGGCGTCAGGCCATACTTGCCCGCGAAGATCGCATTGACCGCGGCGAGGGTGGGTTCGTTGCCGGCGAAGACGGCCGAGCCATGATAGCTGGCGGCGTTGCCGGTCTGCGGCAGGCGGTCGGAGTACCAAGGCCGCTCGCTCCGCTTGGCGCGATCGCGGCGCGAGTAGTCCAGCGACAGGATCGCCCGGCCACGGCCCTCGTCGAAACGTCCGCCGCCGGTGGCGTTGTAGCGGTAGGAATCGCCGTCGCCGTAGTTGCTGATCCCGTACTGGGTGTTCAGCGTCAGGCCGGAGAAGTCGCGCTTAAGGCGGAAGTTCACCACGCCGGCCGTGGCGTCGGAGCCGTAGGCCGTGGAGGCGCCGCCGGTGATGACCTCGACGTTGCCGATGAGGGCTTCGGGGATGGTGTTCAGGTCGACCGACCCATCCGGGTTGGACGGCTGCAGGCGCTTGCCGTCGAGCAGCAGCAAGGTGCGCTTCGAGCCCAGGCCGCGCAGGGTCGCATAGCTCTGCCCGCCGTTCAGGCCCGTGCCGGTGCTGGACGTGTTGCTCTGTCCGAAACCGCCCGAGAACTGCGGCAGCTGGGTCAAGGCGCTTTCCACCGTGATCTGGCCGGTGTTCTCCAGCGCCTCGGTGGTGACCGACACGACGGGGCTGTTGGCCGCATAGTCGGGTCGCGCGATCAGCGAGCCGGTGACGACGACCTCGTCGATGGCCGTCGCATCATCCGACGCCGTCTGTGCAAAGGCGGACTGGGCGGCGAACAACAGGACGGCGCTACTTGCCGTTGCAAGGACACGGCAACGATCGCGCGCGTTGCAACTGGCATTCGAAAGTAAAGCAGGATCATTCCACACAGCCATTTTGTCCCCATTCAAAACGTGCGCAAATCTACGGACCGACCCCTCCCGGTCAGATAAGTCATTCTTGACTCGTCTATTATGCGGCCAAGCTATTTTGACAATTCAGGCACACCCCATCGCGTCGCGAGGCGCAATTTCTCGCGCTACACATCCGGCGACACGAAATTCTTTCCGACAGACAGGGGTCTGTGAAGTTGAACAACTTCTGCTTCTAAGTGAAACTTCGCAAACGCCTCTCTTTCAACCAACCTGGACCACTTTTGATCTTTGACGGGGAAATTCCGTCATAGTGGTCCTAGATAATGGAATCTGATGCGCTTTTGGGCAGAGAAGGGCGGGCGGAGTCCGCCGATGCGGCGCCCTAGGCGGGCAGGACGTCGAAGGCGATGGTCAGCCGCCGTCCGTCCCCGGAAAACGGGACGGTGCCGTGCCACATGTAGGACGGGAACAGCGCCAGCCGACCGACCTGGGGTTGGATGAAATACCCGGGCTCGAGCGCCTCCGGTGTCGGCACGCCTGGCTGCCCGAAGCGCAGCCACCCCTCGCGACCGGGGCCTCCGACAGCAGGCGGCAGCTCGATGTAGCAGGCCGAGGAGAGCCAGCCCTGGGGATGCACATGGTCCACGTGGAAGCCGCCCGGCCGTAACCGGACCGACCACATTCCCTTGATGCGGTAATCGCCCGTGTTCCGCGCCCGTAGTGGATCGGACCCGGCGCCCAGGAACGCCATGTGACGCCGGATCGGCCCGTCGATCGCGGCCGCAAACGCGCGGATCGCCGGGTGCTCGCTGCGCAGCAGGTTCGCGCTGGTCTGGGCGCCGTGGCGCAGGGACTGATCCAGGGGATGGGCGTGCAGGCCGTGCAGATCGGTCAGCCCGATGGCAAGGTCGGCGAGGTAGTCCTCAAGCACGGCCCATCCGGCCGGCGTGTCGAGCGGCCAGTCGCCGACCAGGGCTTCATAGTCGTAGAGGGCCGCGGCGGCGGGATCGCCCAGCATCCGCCAGGCCGTCCACTGGGCGGCGATCAGGCCCTGGTCCAGCGGGTGGCGCGCGCGCGCCGCCTCGATCCGGGCCAGCGCCGCCTCGGCGAGGCCGGCGGCCAGATGCACATCGATGGCCTTGCGCACCACGACATCCGCGTCGGGCGCCAGGGCCTCGGCGCGCAGGGCGTGGGCCAGCGCGCGGTCCGGATCGAAGGACATGGCGAGGTGGGCCGCGGTGATCTCCAGCGCGGCGTCGCCTGCGACAGGGTCGGCGGTGAGCATCCGATAGGCGCCGGCGATGTCGCCCGCGTACTCGCACAACCGGGCGCGCAGCATCCGCTGCGGCGGGGTGACCGCCTTCGGCAGGACCGCCGTCGCCGCCGCGAGGTCGCCGGTCCGCATCCAGACGAGCTGGGCCAGGTCGCGGAGCGCATCCGCATAGTCCGGCCGCCGCCGCAGGGCCTCGCGGAACGCGGCTTCGGCGTCGTCGAAGCGGTTCTGGCTCTGCAGCGCCCGGGCCAGGACAAGCCAGGTCTCGGGCGCCTCGCCGCCCGCCGCCAGGGCGGCCCGAGCCGCGGCTTCCGCCCGGCCCGCCTCGCCCGCGTCGCCCAGGGCCGCCGCCAGATTGTGCAGGGGCACGGGCTTGCCGGGCTGCAGCGCGACGACGCGGTCGCGTTCGACCAGGCACTCCTCCATGCGGTCCAAGGCCTGGAACGCCTTTGCCCGCTCCGCCAGCAGCGCGGGCCGGGGTTGCAGGACCGCCGCGGCGGGGCCCGTCACGCGCACCAGGTCGTCATGCCGGCCCAGCGCGTTCAACAGCCGCGCCAGTTCGAGGGCGGCGTCCTGGCGAGCCGGGTCGAGCGCCAGCGCACCGCGCAGCTCGCGTTCCGCGCCCCCGGTCTCGCCAAGCATCCGCAAGGCCGCGCCCAGCAGACAGCGCGCATCGGCCTGTCCGGGCGCCGCGCGCACGGCCGGCTCCAGCAGCGCCCGCGCCTCGCCGAACCGGCGCTGATCCATAAGACCGGCGGCGTTCCGCAGGCGCGTGGCGAGCTCCGGGGCGAGGCCGGCGGTCAGCGGCGCCTCCTGGAACCTGCGATGGCGTCTGCGGTGTCTCTCACCCGGAAACCTTAGCCATCGAACGGCCGGCCCGAAGCCATAACCGCCGGTGCGCGGCCGCACATCGGCCGGCAGCTCAGGATTCGGCCGACAGGACGGGCGCCGGCGCCCACGTGGGCGGCGCCTCGGGGTTGCGAGCGGAGCCGCCGTCGCTCACCAGGTCAGGACGACCTTGCCGGAGTCCCCTCCGAGCGCAGTCGAGAAGGCGGCTTCGAACGCGCGCGCCTCGAAGCGATGGGTGATGAGGGGCGTGAGATCCAGGCCTCCTCGGATCAGGCCGAACATCTTGCGCCAGGTGGTGAACATCTCGCGCCCGTAGACGCCTTTGATGGTCAGCGCCTTCAGGATGATCCGCGACCAGACCACCTCCATCGCCTTGCCCGGGATACCCAGCATGGCGAGCTTGCCGCCCATGGCCAGCGCATCGACCGCCTGCTCTATCGCCGACGCCGCGCCCGACATCTCCAGCGCCACGCCGAACCCATCGGGGATGCGCAGCTCGGCCATCACGTCCTTCAGGTCCTCCGTCAGGACGTTGACAGGCCGCACGTCCGAGAGCTTGGCCGCGAGGGCCAGGCGGAACGCATTGTGGTCGGTGATCACCACGGTCCGGGCGCCGGCGGCGCGGGCGATCGCCGCGGCCATGATGCCGATCGGCCCGGCCCCGGTGACCAGCACATCCTCGCCCAGCAGCTCGAACTGCTGGGCCGTGTGCATGGCGTTGCCGAACGGATCGAGGATCGCCCCGATCTCGTCCGTCACCTCGTCGGGCAGCGGCACGACGTTGAACGCCGGGATCGACAGGTACTCGGCGAAGGCCCCCTGGCGGTTCACGCCGACGCCCACCGTCTCGGGATCCAGGTGGAAGTGACCGGCGCGGCTGGCGGCCGAGTGCAGGTTGACGATGTGCCCTTCGCCCGAGACGCGTTCGCCCAACCTCAGGGGACGCGTCACACGGCCGCCGATCTCGACGATTTCACCCGAGAACTCGTGGCCGACGATCATGGGCGTCGGCACGGTGGCCGCCGCCCATTCATCCCAGTTCCAGATGTGCAGGTCGGTGCCGCAGATCGCGGTGCGCTTGACCTTGATCAGCACGTCCTCCGGGCCGACGGCGGGCGCCTTCGCCTCGACACCCCAGAGCCCCGGTTCCGGCCGGCTCTTCTCCAAGGCGAACATCGCATTCGTCATCCCGCGGCCGCCCCGCAGATCTCCCGCGCCTTCACGAACGCCTCCACTGCAAAATCCAAATCCGCCGGCGTGTGCGCGGCGGACACCTGGGTCCGGATGCGCGCCTGGTCCTTGGGCACCACCGGGAACGAGAAGCCGGTCACGAACACGCGGAGGTCCAGCAGCTCGCGCGCCATGCTCTGGGCCAGCCGCGCGTCGCCGAGGAGAACCGGGATGATCGGGTGCTGGCCGGGGTTCAGCTTGAAGCCCGCCTCCGTCAGGGCGCCGCGGAAATGGGCGGCGTTGCGGACGATCTGCCGGCGCAGGTCGTCGCCCTCGGGGCCCTTGGCGATCTCAATGGCCGCCAGCGACGCGCCGCAGATCGAGGGCGCGAGCGCGTTGGAGAACAGATAGGGCCGAGCCTTCTGGCGCAGCAGGGCGATCACGTCGCGGCGCGCGCAGATGAAGCCGCCCATCGCCCCGCCCAACGCCTTGCCGAAGGTGCCGGTGACGATGTCGACCTGGTCGGCCACGCCTTGCAGCGCGCCGACACCGCGACCTGTCGGGCCGACGACGCCCGTGGCGTGGCAGTCATCGACCATCGTCAGCGCGTCGTAGCGGGCCGCGAGGTCGGTGATCGCCGACAGGTTGGCGAGGTAGCCATCCATCGAGAAGACGCCGTCGGTGACGATCAGGATGGTGCGAGCACCCTCCGTCCGGGCGGCCTTCAGCTGGCCTTCCAGGTCGTCCATGTCATTGTTGGCGAACCGGTAGCGTCGGGCCTTGCTGAGCCGGACGCCGTCGATGATCGAGGCGTGGTTCAGGCTGTCCGAAATGATCGCGTCCTGGTCGTCCAGCAGCGGCTCGAACACCGCGCCGTTGGCGTCGAATGCGGCGGCGAACAGGATCGCGTCCTCGTAGCCGAGGTAGCTGGAGATCGCGCTCTCGAGCTCCTTGTGGAGCTCGTGGGTGCCGCAGATGAACCGGACCGAGGCGAAGCCGGCGCCGCCTGCGCTGGTGGCCGCGATGGCGGCCGAGACGATCCGCTGGTCGCCGGCCAGGCCGAGGTAGTTGTTGGCGCAGAGGTTGATCGCCTCGACCTCGCGGCCGTCCTCGTCGCGCAGCCGCACATGGGCGCCCTGGCGCGACAGCAACACCCGTTCGGGCTTGGTCAGGCCCTGGGCCTGGATCTCCTCCAGGATCGCGCGCTGGCGTTCATAGAACGCGTTGTCCGGCATCGGCAGCCTCCTGGCGCCAAGCCGTACGTCATACTGGAATTCATGTCTAGTATAATGGAATTTCCACTATGAGATAACCACCAGGATGGCCTGGGCGGGGGCGCCGGTCTCGTTCCGGATCGCGTGCGGCACGTCGGCCGGATAGCGCGCGATCCCCCCGGCCCCGACCGTGGCCGTCGTATCCCCGCTCATCACCGCCAACTCGCCGCCGAGGACGGTGAGGTGTTCGTGACTGCCGCGGGTGTGGGCCTCGGACACCAGTTCCCCGAAGGGCGCGATATCCAGCAGATAGAACTCCATGGACCCCGCCTTATCCGCCGGGCTGAGGATCCGCAGCACGCATTGGCCGTCCTCTGTGCGGATTTCGGGCACGAAGGACGCCGCCGTGACGTCGATGCGACCACGTCGCTCGATCCGCTGATGGCCGACGAACTCCGACAGCTCCACACCCAGCGCGTGGGACAGGTGCCATACGGTGGCCAGGGTGGGGTTGGCCTGGCTGCGCTCGATTTGCGACAGCATCGAGCGCGAGACCCCCGACGCCGCCGAGAGCTCGTCCAGAGTGAGGCCGCGCTCCTTGCGGAGGGCCTGCAGGCGAGGGCCGATGGCGGGCGGGGCTTGTCTGGCGGGCATAGCGTCGTGGGTTGGAGCGGCTGGTGACGCTTGTGATAGCGCCGTTCAGCAACGGTGAACACGCAGACCTCCCCCATCACCTGCGGATTCCCGGCCGCGGCCGCCGCTGGCCGCCATATTCGAGGCGCGCGCCTTGAATTTCGGCTCCTTGAACGAGCCGTCCCGGACGGGACGAGTTCCGCCAGGCGCCCTAACGGGGCAGCGTGGAGGAACCCATCAGGTGGGCGTCGACGGCGCGGGCGCATTGGCGTCCCTCGCGAATGGCCCAGACCACCAGGGACTGGCCGCGCCGCGCGTCGCCGCAGGCGAAGATGTTGGGCTGCGAGGTCCGATAGTCGTTGGTGTCGGCCAGGACGGCGCCACGCGGATCGAGGTCCACACAGCTCTGCTCCACCACGCCGGCCTTCGTCGGACCGACGAACCCCATCGCCAGGAACACCAAGTCGGCTTTCAGTTCGAACTCCGATCCGGCGATCTCGCGCATCTGCATCCGGCCGTCGGCGCCGGCGATCCATTCGAGGCGCACGCACTCGATGGCGGTGACGCGGCCGTCCTGCCCGATGAACCGTTTCGTCGCCACGGCGAACTCGCGCTCGACGCCCTCCTGGTGCGAGGACGAGGTGCGGAGCTTCAGCGGCCAATCGGGCCAGGTCAGAGCCTTGTTCTCGTGCTCGGGCGGCATCGGCATGATCTCGAGCTGAACCACCGAGGCCGCGCCCTGGCGGTTCGACGTGCCGATGCAGTCCGACCCGGTGTCGCCGCCGCCGATCACCACCACGTGCTTGCCCTGGGCGTCGATCGCGCCCGTCGGCGCGGCGATAGCCTCTTCGTCGCCGGCGTTGCGCTTGTTCTGCTGGGTCAGGAACTCCATGGCGAAGTGAACGCCCGCCAGATTGCGGCCGGGGATGGGCAGGTCGCGCGGATCCTCGGCGCCACAGGCCATCACCAGCACGTCGTAGTCGTCCAACAGGCGTTGGACCGAAACCATTCCACCGACTTCGAACCCGGTGCGGAAGATCACGCCCTCGGCCTCCATCTGCCGGACGCGCCGGTCGATGAGGTGCTTCTCCATCTTGAAGTCGGGGATGCCGTAACGCAGCAGGCCGCCGATGCGGTCCGACTTCTCGAAGACGGTCGTGGCGTGGCCCGCCCGGGCGAGCTGCTGGGCGCAGGCCAGGCCGGCGGGGCCCGACCCCACCACGCCCACCCGCTTGCCGGTGCCCCGGCGCGAGGGCTCGGGCGTGATCCAGTTCTCGTCCCAGCCCCGGTCGATGATCTGGCACTCGATCGACTTGATGGTCACGGGGGTGTCCGGGATGTTCAGGGTGCAGGCGGCCTCGCACGGGGCGGGGCAGATGCGGCCGGTGAACTCCGGGAAGTTGTTCGTGGACTGCAGGTTGTCCAGCGCCGCGCGCCACTGGTCGCGATGGACCAGCTCATTGAAGTCCGGGATCTGGTTGTTCACCGGGCAGCCCTGGTGACAGAACGGGATCCCGCAGCTCATGCAGCGCGAGGCCTGCTGGCGCAGTTCGTCCCGCGGCAACGGCAGGACGAACTCCTTCCAGTGCTTCAGGCGCTCGACGACCGGCGCATAGCCGCGGTCCTTGCGCTCGAAGTCGAGAAATCCGGTCGGCTTACCCATCGTAGTTCCCCCGTCCGGACTATTCTGCCGCGACCGCGGCGGCCGCGGCGCGCTCGGTGGCCATGTCGGTCAGCGCCCGTCGGAAGTCCTTCGGCATGACCTTCACGAACGACGGCAACGCCAGGTCCCAGTTCTCCAGGATCTCGGCGGCCCGGCGGCTACCCGTGTGCAGGTGGTGGCGCTCGATCAGGATGCGCAGGCGCTCGGCGTCGTGGCCCAAGAGGTCGCCCATGCCGGCGTTGTCGACCGAGACCGAACGCTGGCTCGGCCGCTGCGCGTCGTCCCCCGCCGACGCGTCCGCCGCGATGCTTTCGAGGTCGACCATCGATTTGTTGCACAGGGGTTCGAAGCGCCGGAGCGGATCGTAGACGTAGGCGACGCCGCCGCTCATGCCCGCGGCGAAGTTGCGGCCGGTGTCGCCTAGCACCACGACCACGCCGCCGGTCATGTACTCACAGCCGTGGTCGCCCACGCCCTCGACCACCGTCACGGCCCCCGAGTTGCGCACGGCGAAACGTTCGCCGGCCACGCCCTCGAAATAGGCTTCGCCGGCGATGGCTCCGTAGAGCACGGTGTTGCCCACGACGATGTTGCGGGTGGGATCGCGGCGCGACCCCGCCGGCTGGCGCACCACCACCCGGCCGCCCGACAGCCCCTTGCCGACGTAGTCGTTGGCGTCGCCGATCAGCGTCAGGCTGACGCCTCGGGCGAGAAACGCGCCGAAGCTCTGGCCCGCCGTGCCGCGCAGGGTGAGCGCGATGGTGTCGTCCGGCAGGCCGGCGTGGCCGTAGCGCCGGGCCACCTCGCCCGAGAGCATGGCGCCCACGGTGCGGTTGACGTTGCGGATCGCATACTCGCCGCGGACCGGATCACCCCGCTCCAGCGCCGGCGCGCTGTCGGCGAGGAAGGCGTGGTCCAGGGCGTGCTCCAGGCCGTGGTTCTGACGCTCGGTGTTGAAGAGCGCCGCCTGGCCGGCTGAGGCCGCAGCGTAGAGGAGCTTCGACAGGTCGACGCCCCGGGCCTTCCAGTTGTCGACGGCCTCTTGCATGTCGAGGCGGTCCACCCGGCCGACCATCTCGTCGAGCGTGCGGAAGCCCATCGCGGCCATGATCCCGCGCAGTTCCTCGGCGACGAAGAAGAAGTAGTTGATCACGTGCTCGGGCTGGCCGGTGAACCGCGCGCGCAGCACCGGGTCCTGGGTCGCCACCCCCACCGGACAGGTGTTGAGATGGCACTTGCGCATCATGATGCAGCCCGCCGCGATCAGCGGCGCCGTGGCGAAGCCGAACTCCTCGGCGCCCAGCAGCGCGCCGATGGCCACGTCGCGACCGGTGCGCAGGCCGCCGTCCACCTGCACGGCGATGCGGCTGCGCAGGCCGTTCAGCAGCAGGGTCTGCTGGGTCTCGGCCAGGCCGATCTCCCAGGGCGAGCCGGCGTGGGTGAGCGAGGTCAGCGGGCTCGCGCCCGTGCCGCCTTCGAAGCCGGAGATGGTGACGTGGTCCGCCCGCGCCTTGGCGACGCCGGCCGCGACCGTGCCGACGCCCACCTCCGAGACCAGCTTCACGGAGATGCGGGCCTGGGGGTTCACGTTCTTCAGGTCGTGGATCAGCTGGGCCAGATCCTCGATCGAATAGATGTCGTGGTGGGGCGGGGGGCTGATCAGGCCGACGCCCGGCGTCGAGTGCCGGACCCGGGCGATGTTCTTGTCCACCTTGTGGCCGGGGAGCTGGCCGCCCTCTCCGGGCTTGGCGCCCTGGGCCATCTTGATCTGGATGTCATCGGCGTTGACGAGGTACTCGGTCGTGACCCCGAAGCGGCCGGAGGCGACCTGCTTGATCGCCGAGCGCATCGAGTCGCCGTTCGGCAGGCGCACGAAGCGGTCAGGCTCCTCGCCGCCCTCCCCGGTGTTCGAACGCCCCCCGATCCGGTTCATGGCGATGGCCAGGGTCGTGTGCGCCTCGCGGCTGATCGAGCCGAAGCTCATGGCTCCGGTGGAGAAGCGCTTCACGATCTCCGCGGCCGGCTCCACCTCGTCCAGCGAGAGGGGGGTCTCGGCCGGCTTCATGCGCATCAGGCCGCGCAGGGTGAGCAGGCGCTCGCTCTGTTCGTTGATGGCGTTGGCGAACTTCAGGTATTCGCCCGGCAGATTGCCGCGCACGGCGTGCTGCAGGCCGGAGACCGACTCCGGCGTCCAGGCGTGGGCCTCGCCGCGCAGGCGCCAAGCGTACTGGCCGCCCACGTCCAGCATGTTCCGGTAGATGGGATTGTCGCCGAAAGCGTCGCGGTGACGGCGGACCGTCTCTTCCGAGACCTCCGCGAGGCCGACGCCCTCGATGGTGGTCGCCGTGCCGGTGAAGTAGCGGTC
The DNA here is from genome assembly GCF_004297125.1 of Phenylobacterium sp. GTDB lineage: Bacteria > Pseudomonadota > Alphaproteobacteria > Caulobacterales > Caulobacteraceae > Phenylobacterium. The sequence continues at coordinate 40,184 of NZ_SCVD01000026.1, forward strand.
GACCAGGGCCGACGAGAGACCGACCGCATCGAAGATCTGGGCGCCGCAGTAGGACTGGTAGGTCGAGATGCCCATCTTGGACATCACCTTCATGATGCCCTTGCCCACCGCCTTGATGTAGTTCTTGCGCACGTCGTAGGCCGACAGCGACAGGCCGTTGGATACGCGGAGCTGCTCCAGGGTCTGGAACGCCAGATAGGGGTTCACGGCCTCGGCGCCGTAGCCCGCCAGCACGCAGAAATGATGCACCTCGCGCGCCTCGCCGGTCTCGATGACGAGGCCGGTCTGCATGCGCAGGCCCTGGCGGATCAGGTGGTGGTGGACAGCCGCGGTGGCCAGCGCGGCCGGGATCGGGATGCGGCTGTCCGACACGGCCCGGTCCGAGAGGATCAGGATGTTCGTGTCGGCCAGCACATTGTCGGTCGCCTCGCGGCAGACACGGTCCAGCGCAGCCTCCAGTCCCGCCGCGCCCTCCTCGGCCGACCAGGTGATGTCGATCGTCGCGGTGCGGAACGCGCCGTCCAGCAGCTCGTGCACGGCGCGGATCTTGGCCAGATCCTCGTCGGTGAGGATCGGCTGGGCCACCTCCAGGCGCTTGTGCGTGCCAGCCTGGCGGCCCAGCAGGTTCGGCCTGGGCCCGATCATGGAGACCAGGCTCATCACCAGCTCCTCGCGGATCGGGTCGATCGGCGGGTTCGTGACCTGGGCGAAGTTCTGCTTGAAGTACTCGTACAGCAGCTTGGAGCGCGACGAGAGCACGGCGATGGGCGTGTCGTGGCCCATGGAGCCGAGGGGGTCGTCCCCATCGCGGCCCATCGGTTCGAGGAAGAACTGCAGGTCTTCCTGGGTGTAGCCAAAGGCCTGCTGGCGATCGAGCAGGGTCTCGGGGTCGTTGGGCGCCGCCTCGGGCGCCACCTCGTCCAGCGACAATTCCTCCAGCTTGAACTGGGTCTCGGCCAGCCAGGTCTGGTACGGCGCGGCGGCGGCCAGGTTCCGCTTGATCTCCTCGTCCTCGATGATCCGCCCTTCTTCCATGTCGATGAGCAGCATCTTGCCGGGCTGGAGCCGCCACTTGCGGACGATGCGCTCCTCGGGAACGTCGAGCACGCCCACCTCCGAGGCCATGATCACGTGGTCCTGGTCGGTGATGACGAAGCGGGCGGGGCGCAGGCCGTTGCGGTCCAGCGTGGCGCCGATCTGGCGTCCGTCGGTGAAGGCCACGGCGGCGGGGCCGTCCCACGGCTCCATCAGCGCGGCGTGGTATTCGTAGAAGGCCTTCCGTTCGGCATCCATGAGCGGATTGCCGGCCCAGGCCTCCGGGATCAGCATCATCACCGCCTGGGCCAGCGGAATGCCCCCGGCCAGCAGCAGCTCCAGAGCATTGTCCAGGCAGGCGGTGTCCGACTGTCCGTGCGGGATCAGCGGCCACATCTTGTTGAGGTCGGGCCCCAGCAGCTCGCTCTCCAGCGTGCGCCGCCGGGCGTTCATCCAGTTCACGTTGCCGCGGACGGTGTTGATCTCGCCGTTGTGGGCGATGAACCGATAGGGGTGCGCCAGCTTCCAGGACGGGAAGGTGTTGGTCGAGAACCTCTGGTGGACCATCGATAGGGCGGACTCACAGCGTTCGTCCGCCAGATCCCGATAGAAGCTGCCCACCTGGTTCGCGAGCAGCAGGCCCTTGTAGACCACGGTCCGGGTGGAAAACGACGGCAGGTAGACCTGGGTGAGCTCGGGGATCCCGCGCTTGGCCGCCAGTTCCGCCAGCGGATTCTGGAACTGCTTGCGGACCGCCAGCAGCTTGCGCTCGTGGGCGTCCTGGTCCTTCACGTTCGGGCCGCGGCCGACGAAGGCCTGTCGGATCGAGGGCATGGAGGCCAGCACCGCCGCGCCCAGGCCGTCGGTGTTCACCGGCACGTCGCGCCAGCCCAGCAGCGGCTGCTTCTCGACCTTCAGGAAGTGCTCGAACTGCTCCATGGCGGCGGAGCGCGCCAGCGCATCCTGCGGCAGGAAACACATGGCCACGGCGTACTCGCCGGCCGGGGGCAGATCGACGCCCGCCTCGACCGCCCAGTCGCGGTAGAGCCGGTCCGGAATCTGGATCAGGCACCCCGCCCCGTCGCCCACCAGCGGGTCGGCGCCCACGGCGCCGCGGTGGTCGATGTTGACCAGGATCTGCAGGCCGGCCTGCACCACCTCGTGCGACTTGCGGCCCTTGATGTTGGCGACGAAGCCGACTCCGCAGGCGTCATGCTCGTTGCGGGGATCGTAGAGTCCCTGCTGCTCCATCGCGCGCATCGTCATGTCCTCATCCCCGGCGCGCGCACGGGCCGCGCTCAGGCCCCTGCGATCGCCGCGCGGGTTCTACGCGGTAGAATTCTCCCTTGTCGATGACGGAGTTCGCAGGCTGGAGGTACAAAATTTCCGATCGCCGACCAAACTCGTCGAGAGCTTGCACCCGTCGGAAGCCGTGGGCGTCGGAGTATCGGCATGCGCAGCGGCGCCCTCCGACCCCATCGGGTCGAAATGCCGCAGCCTTGAGTCTCTGGGGTCTTCGGACCGCCACCGCCGCGACCGACGCGCCGGCAGCGGAACCGCAGGCGCGGACAAATCAGAACCGCTTGCGGATGCCCAGGTTGGCGAAGCGGCCGACGGTCGAGCCATTCACCTGGCGGAGCGCGCCGGGCGAGACGTTCAGGAACGGCGGGTCCTCGTTGAACACATTGTCGATGTTCAGCGAGACGCTGAGGTCCTTCAGCACCGCGTTGTCGGCCTCGAAGTTGTAGACCAGCGCGAGGTTCACCGGGGCGAAGGCGCCGGTGTGGGTCTGGGGGGCAGCCCCCGTCACGTCGTAGCCGGCGGAGTAGTTCAGTGTCGCCGAGCCCGTGAACTGGCCCACCGTCGCCCCGGCGGAGACGCTCGCGCGGAACTTGCTCGTGTCGGCGCCCAGGACGTCGATGTAGTCGGCGCCGGCGAAGGGCGAGGCCTTGCGGTCCAGGGCGTAGGTCCCGGTGACCGCGGCGAAGGCCGTGCCCCAGTCGAGCGTACGCGTGTAGCTGGCCGAGAAGTCCAGGCCGGAGGCCTTCAGGTTGCCGATGTTCTTCCGCCGCAGGTCCAGCAGCACATAGGGGCTGGTCCCGACATAGAGCGCCGCGATACTGGGCGCGCCATCGACGAACATGCCGGCGGTCTGGGCCTGGGCGAAGGCGAGCGACGGATTGATGGTGGCGAAGCTGGCGAAGGCCGGGACGGTGAACAGCGAGCCGACGCCGCCCGACGGGACGACGGTGATCGTGTTCTTCAACTTTACGCTCCAGAACGTCACGCCCGCCTGGAAGCCGGGGACCTGCGACGGCGTGAAGTCCGCGCCGATCGACCAGGTATCGGCGGTCTGAGGCTGCAGGTCGGGGTTGCCGCCGGCCAGGATGATCGTCGGCCGGAACAGGTCGGTCGGCGCCGAGCCGGGCGCCCGGAACGGGCTCACGGCTAGGATCTGGGCCCGGGTGTCCACAGCGCCGGTCTTGTCGGCGAGGCTGGGGGCGTTGAACGAGGTGCCGTAGTTGCCGCGGATCTTCAGGCCCTCGACCGGGACGAGGGTGAAGCCGATCTTCGGGTTCGTGGTCGTGCCGAAGTCGCTGTAGTCGTCATAGCGGACCGAGCCGGTGAGGGTCAGCTCCTTCACGAACGCCAGTTCGTTGGCCCCGCCGACGATCGGAACCAACACCTCGCCGAACAGCGACTTGATGTTGCGGTGGGTTTCGAGCGCGATGGCGCCGGTGAGGACGCCGGGAACGCCGTTGACCGACAGGGCGTCCGCGCCCTGGCGTTGGTATTCGGCTCCGATCGCGATCCGCACCTCTCCGCCCGGCAGCGACCAGATCGGGCCGTCGCCGATGACCCTGAAGTCGTTCAGCGTCTGCTTCGAGCGGGCGGTGTTGCCGAAGTTGGTGATCGCCTGGATCACCGCGGGGTTGGTTTGGGTCAGGTCGTACGGGTTGAGCGCCGTGGCGGTGGTGGTGGCCGCGGCCGCAGCGGCCTGGGCCGTGGTGTTGACGCCGGGCGCGTAGATCCGAGTGTCGCTCCAGCCATAGTTGTACATGGCCTTGGCCTGCCAATCGCCGCCGAACTTGAAGGTCAGCACCGGCGTGACGCCGTACTCCTCCAGCTCGGCGCGGCTCTCGGCGTAAGGGCCGAGGACGGAGGCGTAGCTGAAATCCACCGTCTGGGCGTTGGCCGCGCCGACGCGGACGAAGAACGGGTTGGCGACGGTGATCGGCACGGCGGCGCCGGCCACCTGGGCCGCCCGCGACTTGGTCAGGCGGTCGGTCCAGAAGCCGGTGACGTCGAAGCTGACGCTGTCGCTGATTGTCTGTGTGATGGACCCGAAGACGCTGTTCTGGTGCTCCTTCGGGACCAGGTCGGTGAACACCGCAAGGTCGCACAGGTTGCTGGTCCCGGGGACGCCGCCTGGCAGGGCGTAGGTGGCGCCGTTGGCGCTGATGGTGCCCGGCGAGCACCCCCGGCCGCGGAAGTCCGCGCCGCCCTGCGGACGGAAGTCCTGGCGGAAATAGTCGCGCTTGGCCGCCGACAGGTTGCTGTTGTAGCGCGCGACATAGGACACGAACGCCGAACCGGTCGCCCAGCTGGTCCCGCCGGTGACGTTGAGATCCTCGGAATGGTAGCCGCCCTTGGCGGCGCCGTAGTGCGTCGAGACCTCCCAGCCGTCGGCCTTGCGCTTGGTGATGAAGTTGATGATGCCGCCCACGGCGTCGGCGCCGTAGATCGAGGAGCCGCCGTCGGCCACCACTTCGACGCGCGCAAGGGCTCCGGGCGGGATCACGCCGGCGTCCGGAGTGGTCTGCAGGATGCCCGCGCCCACCACGTTATGGCCGTCGATCAGGATCAGCGTGGTGTTGCCGCCCGCGGCGCCGAGGTTCCGGATGTTGGGGCGGAAAATCGAGTTGCCGATCGTGGTGGGCGTCGCCGCGGTCGTGTTGAAGGCGTTCGAGACCACGGGGACCTGCGCCAGCACCTGGTTCGTCGAGACCGCGCCGATCTTCTTGATCTGGGCCTCGTCGACGCTGGTCACATTCGTGCCGACCGGCGCCACCCCGCGGATCAGCGACCCGGTGACGACGATCTCGCTGAGGGTCTCGCCCTCGTCAGCGGCGAAGCTCGGCGTGGCGCAGGCGGCGGCCAGGGCGACGACGGCGCACCCTTGCAGCCATTGGACAGCCCGGCGCGAGACGCGAAGGTGGCGTTGGAACATTGGGACTCCCCCCGTATGATCTTTATTATTCACTGCAACCTCATTGAACGCGGATTTGCAGCAGAAGGCATCAAAATCGCTCATAATGCGCCGCCGTCAAGTCCCAACTGGCGCCGCTTCATAGGGAGCAGTTTTGCCATTAGCGACCACAAGTAGCCCTTGCGAGCCTCGTGTGCGCCTCGGTCCTACGCGGCTTAGGCCGCTGAAAAGTCGCTATACTCACTTTCGATCATATGCCATCGTCTATGATCAAATGACGCCGGTGGCGACCTCAGGCGGTGAAGCGCGAGCGGATCGGCTTAGGGTGACGCAGGTATGCGGGCTCGAACCTGCACCGCGCGGACCGGTCGGAGGGAGGACGACACGATGAGGGCAGGTCGCTTGCGCGCCGTGGGGGCAGGTGTCGTCGCCGCGATCCTCCTGGGTGTCGCCGCCTCGGCGCAGGCCGCGGACCCGGCCTCGTTCCCGGTCTATGCGCAGCCGCTGCCGGAGAGCGGCGGCAACCCCGAGCGGATCGACGAGATTCCGGGAAGCGGCGGCCAGCGCATCGTGCGCAACGTCACCCAGCCCAGCCTCATTCCCTTCCTGCCCGACCCGGCGAAGGCCAACGGGACCGCAGTGATCGTGGCCCCCGGCGGCGGCTTCATGATGCTGTCCCTCGACAGTGAAGGGATCCTGGTCGCGAAGAAGCTCGCCGAGCAGGGTGCGACGGCCTTCGTGCTGAAATACCGCGTGGAGCAGACACCGCCAGCGCCGGCCGTGTTCATGGTCGAGATGATGAAGCGCATGCGGGGGCTGCAGAATCCTAAGGGTCCGGACGGCAAGCCGCTGGAACATCGGCTGCCGCCGTTCGCGACCGAGCCCCTGGCGGCCGAAGACGCCGCCGCCGCGGTCAAGCTGGTGCGCGCCCGAGCCTCGGACTGGGGCGTCGACCCCAAGCGCGTGGGGTTCGTGGGCTTCTCGGCCGGCGCCATCACCGCGGCCAACATCTCGACGGGCGAGGCGGCTGGCCGGCCGGACTTCGTGGGCATCGTTTATGGGGCGCTGGGAACGCCCGTGCCGGCCGACGCGCCGCCTGCGTTCATCGTCACGGCGGCGGATGATCCGCTGCTGCCGGCCCGGGCCTCGATCCCGATCTTCAACGCCTGGAAGGCCGCCGGCCGCCCCGCCGAACTGCACATCTACGAGCGCGGCGGGCACGGCTTCGGCATGACGCCGAAGGGCGCCAGCAGCGACCACTGGTTCGAGGAGTTCGTCTGGTGGATGGAAGCGCGCGGCCTGCTGAAGTCCGCCGCCCGGAAGGCCGCGCCGTGAGGCGCGGCGCCCTGATCGCCAGCGCCGCCCTGCTGATCGCGGCCGGACCGGTCTTCGCGCAGCCCGCGACCGATCCGTTGCTCTCCGGCTTCCAGGCGCCGCCCCAGGCCGCCAAGCCGCGGGTGTGGTGGCATTGGCTCAGCGGCAACGTCTCGCTGGAGGGCGCCAAGCTGGACTTGGCCTGGATGCAGCGGGTGGGCGTGGGCGGCGTGCATACCTTCTCGGGCGGCGGGTTCCCCGAGGCCAAGGTCGTGGACAGCCTGCTGCCGTTCATGAGCCCGGGCTGGCAGGGCGTATTCCGCGAGACGACGCAGATCGCGCACGACGCCGGCATGGAGGTCGGCATCGCCGGGTCGCCCGGCTGGAGCCAGACCGGCGGCGTCTGGGTGTCGCCCGCCGACGCCATGAAGAAATACGTCTGGAGCGCCACCGAGATCGAGGGCGGCCGGTCGTTCGACCGCCTGCTGACTCCGCTTCCCGCTGCGACCGGACCGTTCCAGGCCAAGGCGGCGCCCAGCCGAGCCAAGCAGCTCAAGGGCGACGTTCACGGCCCGGCCTTCGTGATCGCCTTCCCGACACCCGCCGCGGAGAAGGCCGCGCCCGCGTTGCTGTCCTCCAGCGCCGGCGCACTGAACCTTTCGCCGATCGCCGCGGGGGACCTTGCGAAGTCCGTCACCCTGCCGATTCCGGCCGGCGAGGCCAGTGCGTGGATCCAGGCGACCTATGCCAAGCCGACCCGGCTCTCGGCCCTGACGCTGGCGGTCGCCACCGGCGCCGGCGTCGAGCTGCGCGCCAGCGACGACGGGCGTGAGTTCCGCACCGTGGCGCGCCTGGAGATTCCCGGCAGCGCGACCATAGACCATCCGGCGCCGCAGCAGACCCTGGCCTTCCCGGCGACCACGGCGAAGGTCTTCCGGGTGGTGCTGACCGCGCGAGCGCCGCCGCCGCCGCTGCCAGATCTACCCAAAGGCTACCGGCCGTCTTCGGCGCCGCCCACGTCCTTCTCGATCGCCAGCCTCGCCTTCGAGACGGGCGCGCGCGTGCAGGCCTTCGAAGCCAAGGCAGGCTTCCAGCCGTCGATCGATCCCGACTCGGCCACGGCCCCTGCCCCCGCCGACGCGGTGATCCCCAAGGCTGGCGTGATCGACCTGACCGCCAAGGTCGGCGCGGACGGCAGGCTGCAGTGGACGCCGCCGTCCGGCCGCTGGACCGTGCTGCGGTTCGGCTGGTCGCTCACCGGCCAGACCAACGGCCCAGCGGAGGCCGAAGCCACCGGCCTGGAGGTCGACAAGCTCGATCCCGCCGCCGTGCGCCGCTACATCGACGCCTACCTCAGCCAGTACGATGCCGCGACCGGCGGCACGGTTGGCCCCGGCGGCGTACAGACCCTGCTCACTGACAGCTGGGAGGCCGGAGTCCAGAACTGGACCCCCGGCCTGTTCGCCGAGTTCCAGCGCCGCCGCGGCTACGACCCGACCCCGTTCGGCCCTGTGCTGGCGGGCCGGGTGGTGGAGAGCGCCGAGGCCAGCGACCGCTTCCTCTGGGACTACCGGCTGACGCTGAAGGAGCTGCTGGCCGACGCCCACTACGGCGTGCTGGCCAAGGCGCTGCACGAGCGCGGCATGGGCTACTACACCGAGGCCAACGGCGACACGCCACGCGCGATCGGCGACGGCATGACCATGAAGGCCCGGTCGGACATCCCGACAGCCGAATACTGGTACCGCCCGTTCGCCGCCGGTCCCGGCCAGCTCTCGCTGAAGGCCGATCTGGAAGAGGCGGCCTCCGCCGCGCACGTCTACGGTAAGCCTCTGGTGGCGGCCGAGGCTCTGACCGTGGCGGCCGGCACGGACCCCTGGTCGTTCTCGCCACGGATGCTGAAGCCGGTGGCGGACGAAATCTTCGCCCGGGGCGTCAACCGCATCATCGTCCACGACTCCCGGCACCAGCCGCAGGTCGACGCCAAGCCGGGCCTGGCGCTGTTCTTCTTCGGCCAGTTCTTCAACCGCAACGACACCTGGGCCGAGGACGCCGGGCCGTGGGTGAGCTATCTCGCCCGCACGTCCTTCATGCTGCAGCAGGGCAGGTACGTCGCCGACGTGGCCTATTTCTACGGCGAGGACCGGAACCTTACGGAGCTGATGCGCCGCCGGCTCAACACCGACGTGCCGCCGGGCTATCGCTACGACTACATCAATCCCGAGGCGCTGCTATCGCTGCTGTCGGTGAAGGACGGGCGGCTCGTGACGCCGGGGGGCATGAGCTACCGGGTGCTGTTCCTGCCGGACCACGTGACCCGGATGACCGGTCCGGCGATCCGCAAAGTCCGCGACCTCGTCGCGGACGGGGCCGTGGTGGTGGGGCCGAAGCCGGTGGGTTCGCTGGGCTTGGCGACCTCTGACGCGGAAGTCCGCCGGATCGCCGACGAGGTGTGGGGCGCGGGCGGAGCCGATGGCCACCGGTTCGGGCAGGGCCGCGTCTATCGCACGCTGACGGCGGCGCTGGCGGCGGAGAAGGTCGGTCCCGACTACGCCTTCAACACCTCGGCCAAGGATCCCGAGCTCCTGAGCCTGCACCGTCGCACCGACGACGCGGACGTCTATTTCGTCTCGAACCAGAAGGACGAGGCGCTGGACGTCGAGGCCACCTTCCGGGTGACGGGCAAGGCCGCCGAGCTCTGGCGGGCCGAGACCGGCCGCACCGAGTCGGTCAGCTACCGACTGACGCCCGACGGGACCACGGTGACGCCGCTCAGGCTCGAGGCCCACGAGGCGGTCTTCGTGGTCTTCCGAAGGCCGACCACGGCCCAGGCCTGGCAGGCGCCGGCGGCGCGCACCGACGTGCTGGCTACGCTAGCGGGCCCTTGGTCGGTCCGCTTCGAGCCGGGCCGCAGCGCGCCGGCGGAGGCGACGTTCGACCAGCTCGGCTCGTGGACGGAGTCCGCCGATCCCGGCGTGAAGTACTTTTCCGGCGGCGCGACCTACCGCAAGACGGTGAAGGCCGCCGCCTCGTGGTTCGGGCCGGGCAAGCGCGTGGTCCTGGACCTGGGCGACGTCAAGGAGCTGGCGGCGGTATCGGTGAACGGCAAGCCGGTCGCCACCTCCTGGCACGCCCCCTACCGTGTCGACATCACCGATGCGCTCAGGCGGCGGGACAACCAGGTCGAGATCCGGGTCGTGAACCTCTGGCCCAACCGGCTGATCGGCGACAAGCAGCCGGGCGCCAAGCCGATCACCTTCGCGCCGATCTCGCCCTACACCGCCACCTCGCCGCTACTGCCGTCGGGGCTGTTGGGCCCGGTCCGGCTGCTGGGCGTGCAGACCGCCCGTTAGACCGGGACGCGGATCAGGCGGGGGCCGGCCTTCTCGATCGCGGCGGCGTCGGCCTCGGAGATGCCGTCGTCGGTGATGATGATGTGGATCTCGTCCAGGCCGCAGACCACATGGCCGGCCGGTTCGGCGAACTTGCTCGAGTCCACCAGCACGATCAGTTCGTCGGTGCGGCTCAGCAGGCGCCGCTCGGCCTGCACCAGCAGCACATCGTTCTGCATCAGGCCGTGACGGCTGATGGCGGCGGCGCCCATGAACATCTTGGTGGCGTGGAAACGCTCGGTGCCGTCCTGCTCGAACGCGCTAAGCACGATGTTCTGCTCGCGGAACAACGTACCGCCCGGGATGGAAATCCGCGTGCCGGGCTGGGGCAGCAACGCGCTGACGATGTGCAGCGAATTGGTGAGGACCTGCAGCTCCAGGGTCTCCAAGTGCGCGCACATCTGCAGCGTGGTCGAGCCGCCGTCGATGATCACCGCCTCGCCGCGCCGACAGAGCTCCGCCGCAGCCCGGCCGATGGCGGCCTTCGCCCGGGGGTGGCGGCCGATGTTTTCGTGGAAGGGCACGCCCTGCAGGTGCGCGCCGCCGGGGGTGTCTACGGCGTCGCCGCCGCTGCGCAGCCGCGCCCCGCCACGCACGCGGTCGATGCGGCCGGCCTCGACCAGCCGCCCGAGATCGCGCCGCAGCGTCGCGGGCGAGGCGTCGATCCGGCGTTCGAGCTCCTGGAAGCCGATGAAGCCCCGTTCGCTCAGCAGGCGCAGAATGAGTGTCTCGCGCTCCGCGGCGTGCATCTTGTCCCTCAAAACCCTGCGGTCGGTTGTCGGCCCGTTTCCGGGGCTCCGCAATCGGCTTTGATCAGAATGCGTCAAACGATGCCAGCGCCAAGCCCCACCGCGCGGCGTTCCTGCGCCTTGCGCTCTCGCCAGCCGGATTGGCGATAGAGCTGGATCGTGTCCGCTGCGCCGCCCGCCTCGATCCGCGCCAGAGCCAGGATCGGGGTGACGTCCGTGCGGTAGCCCCGGCGCAGGGCCTGGAAGCCCATCATCACATCGTTGTCGAACTGGGCGGCGTGCAGGGCCGCGCGGTCGACGATGAGCGCCTTGGCGTAGGCCGCGCCTATGGCTTCGGCGGAGGAAAGCATGCTCTCGATCGGGTCGGTCACGTTGTGCGACTGGTCGATCATGTAGGCGGGGTCGAAGCCGTCCCGGGGATTGGCCTCGGCCTCCACCAGTTCGTTGAACACCAGGAACAGCTGGTGCGGATTGATGCTGCCGGAATCGAGGTCGTCGTCGCCGTACTTCGAGTCATTGAAGTGGAAGCCGCCCAACTTCCCGAAGCGGTGCAGGCGCGCGACGATCTGCTCGATGTTCACGTTGGGCGCATGGTGGCCCAGATCGACCAGGCACTGGGCCTTCGGGCCCAGCTGCTGGGCCGCCAGGATGCTGGAGCCCCAGTCCGAGATCACCGTCGAATAGAAGGCCGGCTCGTACATCTTGTGCTCGAGCAGCATGCGCCAGCCCTCCGGCAGGGCGCTGTAGATCTGCGCGGCGCTGTCGAGATAGCGATCCAGCGAGCCGCCCAGGTCCTGCTGGCCGGGAAAGTTGGTCCCGTCGCCCACCCAGACGGTGACCGCCGTCGAGCCCAACTGGCGGCCGATCTCGATGCACTCGATGTTGTGCTGGACGGCCTGGGCGCGCACCGCCGCATCGGTGGCGGTGAGGCTGCCGTTTCGATACGAGTGCGGCTGACCGGGCTGGTCCTGGAAGGTGTTGGAATTGACGGCGTCGAAGCCCAGGCCCAGGGCGGCCGCTTCCTGCCGCAGGGCCGCGTAGTCGGCGACCTTGTCCCAGGGGAAATGCGGTGAGACGCGGGGCGTCATCCGGCTGAGCTGCTGGACGACGGCGCAGTCCTCCAGCTTCTCGTGGATGTTGGTCGGCTCTCCGGCGATCGGGAACTTGGCGAAGCGGGTGCCGCCGCGACCGCTGCCCCAGCTGGGCAAGGCCACGGAGAAGGCCGCGACCTTGTCCTTCACCGCCTCGATGTCGACCCCCCGCCGGCCGAGCGCGCGGCCCAGGCTGTCGTACTCGTCCCGCAGGGCCTCCATACGCTCTGCGTTGTGGCTCTCGATCTGGTCGGCGGACAGGGGCTGGCCGTTCATCGGGTGAAGGCCTGGGCGTTGCCGGCGTCGACGTTGAGGATGTTGCCGGTCGACTTGCCGGACGCGTCGGAGGCGAAGAAGCGCACGGCCTCGGCGATGTCCTCCGGCAGCACGCTCCGCTTCAGCATCGAGCGGTTGCGGTAGAATTCCTCAAGCTCGTCGCCGGCGTCGATGCCGTAGGCGCTGGCCCGCTCCTGGCGCCAGTCGCCGTCCCAGATGCGCGAGCCGCGGATCACAGCGTCGGGGTTCACGACATTCACCCGGATGCCGTGCGCCGCACCCTCCAGGGCCAGGCAGCGGGCCAGGTGCAGGGACGCGGCCTTCGCCGAGGCGTAGGCCGAGGCGTTGGGCGTGGCGGCCAGGGCGTTCTTCGAGCCGATGAACACGATGGAGCCGCCGGCCTGGGCCTGCATCAGCGGGAATGCGGCGCGGCTGGCCAGGAAGTAGCCTTCCACCAAGACCCCGTAATTCTTGCGCCAGAGCTCCAGCGTCGTTTCCCCGATCGGCGCCGATGAGGCGAGCCCTGCGTTGGCGACCAGGATGTCCAGGCCTCCGAACTCGCGGGCCGTCGTGGCGAAGGCGCGGGCCACGGCCGCCTCGTCGGTGACGTCGCAGGTGTCGGCCCGCACCGCGTCGCGGCCGAACTTCTGGACCATCAGCTCGCGGATGGTCTCCAGGCCTGGCGCATTTATGTCGAGCAGCATGACGCAGGCGCCGTCCTCCAGCAGCCGCGCCGCCACCGCGCCGCCGATGCCGCCCGCGGCGCCCGTCACCAGGGCGACCTTGCCGACCAGGGCCTTGGGCTTGGGCATCCGCTGCAGTTTCGCTTCCTCAAGCGCCCAGTATTCGATGGCGAAGGCCTCGGCCTCAGGCAGGCCGACGTAGCCGCCGATGGCCTCGGCCCCGCGCATGACGTTGATGGCGTTGGCGTAGAACTCGCCGGCCAGCCGCGCCGTGGTCTTGTCGGCGGCGAAGGTGAAGCGGCCGACGCCGGGCAGCAGGACGACCACGGGATTGGCGTCACGCATCTTCGGGTCGCCCGCCTGGGCGTTGCGCTGGTAATAGGCGGCGTAGCCCTGCCGATAGGTCTCCAGGGCCGCCTCGAGGTAGCCGGCCTCGGCGACGCGCGCCGGATCCAGCGCCAGCGGCGCGATCTTGGTGCGCAGGAAGTGGTCGGGGCAGGAGGTGCCGATGGCGGCCAGCCGCTGGTAGTCCCGGCCGCCCACGAACTCCAGGGTCTCGGCGTCGTCGCTGAAATGGCCGACCTTGGAGTGGGCGCCGGTCATCAGGCCGCGCAAACGCGGCATCAACTCGGCGGCGATGGCGGCGCGCCGCTCGGGCGGCAGCGCCTCGACCAGGGCGCCGCCGAACGCCGGGGCCTTGGCCAGCCGCGCGTTCAGGTGCTGGGCGGCGCGGGCGATCAGGTCGATGGTGTTTTCGTAGCAGCCCTTGGCGTCATCGCCCCAGCAGATGATCCCGTGGCCGGCCAGCATGACGCCGCGCAGACCCGGGTTGGTCGTCACATAGTCGCGCAGGCGCAGGCCCAGGTCGAAGCCCGGACGCTTCCAGGGCAGCCAGCCCACCTCGCCGCCATAGATCTCCTGCGTCGCGGCCTCGCCGCCGGCCGAGGCGGCGAGCGCGATCACCGCGTCGGGGTGGACGTGGTCGATATGGGCGTAGGGCAGGTAGGCGTGCAGCGGCGTGTCGATCGAGGCGGCGCGCGGATTCAGGTTGAACGTGCAATGGGGGAGGTAGCCCACCATCTCGTCCTCGAAGGCGACCCCGCGATAGAGTGTCTCCAACCGCAGCAGTTTCGCCAGGTAGAGGGTCGAGAAGCCGTCCAGCTTCATCGAGCCGATGTCGCCGCCCGAGCCCTTCACCCAGAGCACGGTGGCGGCCTCGCCGGTGAGGGGATCGGCTTCTTCCAGCTTGGCCGACGTGTTGCCGCCGCCGAAGTTGGTCACCGTCAGGTCGGAGCCCAGGAGGTTCGAGCGGTAGAGCAGCAGTTCCTCGGGCGAGAGGCTCGACGCCGCGTGTGCGGACCATCGCGACGCCGGCACAAGAAATGGCAAGGCGGAGGCGGGCGCACGGGACGGCGTATGGACAGTCATGTGGAAAGACTAATCCTGGCCCTGGCCCTCTTCAATCAGTTTCGATAAAAAGCCGTCAAAATAGATCGGGGGGAAATTGTGGCGAACCACGGCGTGATCGTCCTTGATATCGGCAAGACGAACGCGAAGCTGTCGCTGTGGGGCGCCGACGGCCAGGCGCTGGCGCGCCGCTCGCGCCGCAACGCGGTGGTCGAAGCCCGGCGCTACCGCGCGCTGGACGTGGACGGCATCGAGGCGTGGCTGCGCGCGACGCTGCGCGAGTTCGCCGGGTTGGCCGAGGTCTGCGCCATCATCCCGGTTGGCCACGGGGCCGCGGCGGCCCTGGTGTCGGGCGGGGCGCCGTTCACACCGCCGATGGACTACGAAGACGAGGGTCCGGAGGCGGAGCGCGCCGCCTACGCCGGTCTGCGTGACGACTTCCGGGCGACGGGCTCGCCGGCGCTGCCGCAGGGCCTAAACCTCGGCCTTCAGCTCCACCGCCTCGAAGCGATGACCGGACCCTGGCCGGACGACCTGACCATCCTGCCTTGGCCACAGTATTGGGCGTGGCGCCTGAGCGGGGTCGCCGCCAGCGAAGTCACCAGCCTCGGCTGCCACAGCGACCTCTGGCGGCCCTTCGACAATCGGCCAAGCCAACTGGCCATCGACCGGGGGTGGGCCGATCGGCTGGGTCCGGTGCGCCACGCCGGCGAGGCGCTGGGCCCGCTCACAGCCGAGTGGGTCGCCCTCACCGGACTGCCCGCCGGCTGCCAGATCCATTGCGGCCTGCACGACAGCAACGCGGCGCTGCTGGCGGCGCGCGGGCACTCGGAGATCGGGCGCCACGACGCCACGGTCCTCTCGACCGGCACCTGGTTCGTCGCCATGCGCTCGCCGTCGCTCGACGATCCGGCGGGCGGCCTGCCGGTCCTGGACGAGGCCCGCGACTGCCTGGTGAATGTCGATGTCGCCGGACAGCCGATCCCCTCGGCGCGGTTCATGGGCGGGCGCGAGGCCGAACTGATCGCGGGTCTCGACACCTGGCATCTGACCGACGACTACGATCCGGAGGCCCTGATCGAACGCCTCCCGGCGCTGATCGCCGGCGGAGCCTGCGTGTTCCCGTCTTTCGCGCCAGGCGTCGGCCCCTTCCCCGGTCACACCGGGCGCTGGCGCCACGAACCGGAGGACCGGTCAGACAAGCGCGCCGTGCTGGGCCTCTACCTGGCCCTGATGTCCGACGCCGCCCTCGACCTGATCGGCTCACGCGAGCGCCTGCTGGTGGAGGGACGCTTCGCCGAGGCCCAGGTCTTCGTGCGCGCCTTGGCGACCCTGCGGCCGGACCAAGCGGTCCACGTCTCCAACGCCCACGACGACGTGCCCTACGGGGCGCTGCGCCTGATCGACCCCACGCTGCCGCCGAAGTCCCCACTGCAGCGTGTCGCGCCCCTGCCCTTTTCGCTCGACGCCTATCGCCAGGCCTGGCGCGAGCAGATCGCCCATGGCGGGGCCTGATCTGCAATCGATCAAAACTAACCATTTGCCTTCAAAACAGATCGCAGGCACCGTGACGGCAAGGCGTGCGTCAAGCGCCATGCAAGGGGAGACGACCATGGTCATCGAGACCGACGCCGCGCCGCCGGGGCTGGCGCGCCCGGCCGGATCCCTGCGCGGGCCGCTGTCGATCGCCATCGCTTGTTTCGTGGTCTGGGGCTTGGCCTATGGACTGCTGGACGTCCTCAACAAGCACTTCCAGGAGACACTCCACGTCGGCAAGGCGCAGTCGACGTGGCTGCAGATGGCCTACTTCGGCGCCTACCTGACCATGAGCGTGCCGGCCGGCCTGCTGCTGCAGGCCCGCGGCTACAAGTTCGGCATCGTCTCCGGCCTGGTGGTCACCGCCGGCGGCGCGCTGCTGTTCATCCCCTCGGCGGAGGCGGCGAGCTTCCCGTTATTCGTCGGCTCGATGTTCGTGCTCGCCGCCGGTCTATGCGTGCTGGAGACCTCCGCCGACACCTACGTCAACGTGCTGGGCCCACCCGAAAAGGCGACCCAGCGGCTGAACCTGGCGCAGTCGTTCAATGCCCTGGGCGTGTTCTTCGGCCCGCTGATCGGCGGCGCGCTGTTCTTCGCCGAGGAACCCGGCGCGACCTCCGCGGGCGGTGGCCAGGGGGCGGTCCAACTGACCTATTTCGTGATCGCCATCGCGGTGATCGCCTTCGCCGCCTTCGTGTCGTTCTCCCGCCTGCCGGAAGTCCGCGAGGCCAGCCATGAGGCGGCCGACGGCTCGGCGGTGGGCCGGTCCGCGCTTTGGTCCCGCAGTCACTTCCGGCTCGGCGTGCTGACCCAGGCGCTCTACATCGGCGCCCAGGTCGGCATCGGCGCCTTCTTCATCAACCTGGTCACCGAGACCTGGCCGGGCCTCACCTCGCGGGGCGGCGCCTATCTGCTGTCCATCGCCACCGCCGGCTATCTGATCGGCCGGTTCGTGGCGACCGGCCTGCTGCTACGCTTCGCGCCGCGGGTGATCCTGACGCTCTATGGGGTGATCAACGTCGCCCTGTGCCTGGTGGTCGCCGCCGGTGTCGACCAGGTCTCGGCCATCGCCCTGATCGGCGTGTTCTTCTTCATGTCGACCATGTTCGCCACGATCTTCACCCTGGGCATCGCCGACCTCGGTCCCGACACCAAGCGGGGCGCCTCGATGATGGTCATGGCCATCGGCGGCGGGGTGCTGCTGCCCTATCCCATGGGCCGGATCGCCGAGCTCTACGGCACGCCCTCGGCCTTCCTGCTGCCGGCCGCCTGTTTCGCCCTTGTAGCCTTCTACGGCTGGCGCGGCGCCAGGCCGGCCTGATGTTCCCCGTTCTCGATTGATGAGCAGTTCCATGATCTCCCGCCGACTCGCGCTGGCCGCCATGACCGCCGCGGCGCTCTGCGCCTCCCCCGCCGTGGCCGAGCCACGCCTGCCGGCGGTTGACGCCGTGCTCCAGCCCCTCGTCGATCAGGGCCTTTGGAGCGGCTCGGTGATCCTGGTGCTCAAGGACGGCAAGGTGGTCCACAGCTCGGCCGCCGGAAAGCGCGACCAAGCCACCGGCGATCCGATGCGGCCGGACACCATCTTCCGCGCCTTCTCGATGTCCAAGCCGATCACGGCGGTCGCGATGATGATCCTCTACGACCAGGGCAAGTGGCGGCCCGAGGATCCCATCACCAGATTCCTGCCGGAACTGGCGGGGGTGAAGGTGTTCAAGGGCATGGGCCCGGACGGCAAGCCGATCCTGGAAGCGCCGGCCCGCATGCCCACCATGCGCGAGCTGATGACCCACACCGCCGGCTTCAGCTATGGCATGGGCCGCGGCTACGTCGATGACCAGTACAAGGCCCTGAAGGTCATGGACGCTCCGGACGGCGAGACCTTCATCGCCCGGCTGGCCCAGGTTCCGCTCGCCTACGAGCCGGGCACACAGTGGATGTACAGCGCCTCGGTCGATGTCCAGGGGGCCATCCTCCAACGCATCACCGGCCAGCGCCTGGACGACTTCATGCAGGCGAAGATCCTCGGCCCCCTGAAGATGAGGGACACCGGCTTCGTCGTCCCACCGGAGAAGCGGTCGCGGTTCGCCAACCTCTACCTGCTGAGCGGCGGCAAGCTGGGCCCGATGCCGCCTGGGTCGGGCCTGTTCTACAACACCTATGAACAGCGGCCGGGCTTTCCGTCCGGCGGCGGCGGAATGGTGACGACGGCCGGGGACTATGCGCGGTTCGGCCAGATGCTGCTGAATGGCGGGACACTGGGCCGCGCCCGGATCATCAGTCCGGCGGCGGCGAAACTCATGACGAGCAACCAGCTTCCGGCCGCCGTCGTCGACAAGGACTTCACCAACGGCTGGCAGCGCCTGCGCGCCGGCTACCAGCACGGCTACGATGGCGTGGTCGTGACCGATCCGGTGAAGGGCGCCACCGCGATGGGCAAGGACAGCTACATGTGGGACGGGGCCGCCGGGACCTGGTTCTGGGTCGATCCCGAGCGCAAGGTCGTCTTCGTGGGCATGATCAATCAGTTCAACTTGCAGAAGCTGCCCAACCACGAGGAACTCAGCCAGCAGGCCATCGCCAAGGTCTGGCCTTCGAGCCAGGCCCGGCAGTGAGCCCAAGAGCTCACGCTCCGAACATCCATCAAGGCTCCAGACCACGCTCCGGGATCATCGGAACGCCCGCACTCCGCCTCAACCGACAGCCTACTCGCCGGGGGAGGAAGTTGGCTTCGGGGCCTGGAGCGCGCAGTTAGAATTCGCGGCTGGGAGGCCGTGTCGCGTCACGAACAAGCAAGTCGAGCGCCGCAGCGCGTCCGACCCTGCGCGCGCCGCTCTGAGCCGAGAACTCCATCTGTATGTCGTCTGCGGGATCGTAGGCCGGCCACGGAGAAGCAGGACCGCAATCCGGTTGACCGGCCTTTGCGAATGACACCCAGCAGGCGGATATCATCTCGGACACAGCCTTGTCCTCGGGAGTCATCAGTCGCGAAAGCACGGGCGTGGCTTCCCACGACTTGAAAACGTAGGGGATTTCCGAGCCGTGGTTCGCGCCCGGAACCGCTGCCCGCCGGGCCGCCGCGACATACGAGAAATAGTAGAGATAGCTGGGCTGCCCCTTCGCCGTGGCCGACGCGATCCACCGCGACGGCGCGACGAACACCGCATCTCCCAGCGCCTGGCGGGTGAATTCCGCGTCGGACGTCTCTGCGCCGTAGAGCGGGCGCAAGGCGCTCATTCGGTCCCCGACCGCGGCCGCAAACGCGCCGGCCGGCACGCCAAGGGTCGACAGCACGCTGGCCTCGTTGGAGTTGGCGCCGACGATCAGCGGCACGTCCAGGGCGCGCCCGGCGCTAAACGCCCGCCACGGCGCCTCTGTGACCAGCCGGCCGTCAATGAACGGGCCGAAGCCCAGCCCCCCTTGCAAGCCGCCTTGCGCGGTGACCCAGTCCTGCGCCGGCCGGGCGCGCAAGTCGTCGATCGAGGCGTCCGCCGGGAGCCCGAGCCTTGTCCCCGCCGCCTCGCCGCGTCGGGAGATCTCCGCCAGGCTGGCCGGCTTTTGCAGGCCGCCGCCGGATTCGACGATCGCCCGGGTGAACAGGCCCTTCGCGGCGGGGTTGGCCAGGAGGTAGATGAGGCTGGAGCCGCCTGCGCTTTCGCCGAAAGCCGTGACATTGCGCGGATCGCCGCCAAACGCGGCGATGTTCGCCTTCACCCAGCGCAGGGCCGCGAGCTGGTCCATCAGGCCGTAGTTTCCCAGCGGCTCACCGGGCGGCGCAGTAGCGGTGAGCGACGGGTGGGCGAAGAAGCCGAGGAGGCCCAGCCGATAGTTGATGGTGACAAGCACCACGCCCTGCCGGGCCAGCGCCGCGCCGTCGTAGACAGGCGCCGCGCCATAGCCCAGGCGGAACGCTCCGCCATGGATCCAGACCATCACCGGCAGATTCCGCGCGCCCTTCGGCGCGTAGATGTTCAACGTCAGGCAATCCTCACTTTGTGCGGGCGGCGCGCCGGCTCCGCCATCGCCACGTTCGGGCTGCGGGCACGCAGGGCCCGCGCGGTCGGCGGGCCGGACGCCAGGCCACGGCGCTGCAGGTTGCGGCGGGCGCCAGCGCAGGGGGCCGATGGGCGGCGCTGCAAACGGGACGCCCTTCCAGGCCGAGACGCCGTCCGCCGTGACGCCTGCCACGGCGCCGGCCGCCGTGTGGACCGTCTGCGCGACAGCCTGGCTGGCGGCCAAAGCCATGAGAGCTGCCGCGCAGGCGGCCAGGCCAAGTCGGTTCATCGTCATCGTTCCTCGCGGGTTCGGCGTCGCACCTTCGATGCGCATGCGTGGGGCGTCGTCATGCCACCGCCTGCAAAGGCGGCAGACGCCACCGCCGGCGCCGCAGCTCGGGTCGTGGCATGTAGGCGCGAAGCGCCAGGCGCATCGGGCCGGCCGGCGCAGGCAACCAGTTCGCGGCGAGAACGCCATCCGGCGGTTCGTGCTGGATCAGGATATCCAGGCTGCCGTCCGCGGCGACCACCAGACCGGGCGTGCGATCCCCGATGGCGTAACGATGAATCGGATTGTCCGCGAAGAAGAACCGCCCGTCCGGTTCGGCGGCGTACATGGAGAGCGACCAGAAGGCGTCCGCCGGCACGCCCCCGGCCGGGACGCGCCAGCGGTGGGCCCGGCGCCCGTCGAGAAGGGTCCCGTCGGCGGCGCGCGTCGCGTGGAAGTACATCGCCTCGGCCTCACCCAAGGCCGCGATGCCGCCGAGCGCGACGGCGGCGCGTAGCCGATCCTTGGTCCCGAATTCACCCACGCCGGGTTCCTGGTAGCTCCAGCCGTCGACAACCAAGTCCCGGTACTGGAACGCCTCCTGCAGTTCGGCGAGCCCGGCGGGGATCCAGGCGTTCCATGCGGCCAGCAGGTCCGCATCCGGTGCGCGGGATGTTCCGACCCCGACGGAGGAAAAGCGGGTCGCGCGCGCAAGCTGGCTCCCGCCGCCGGCGGAACGGGCCAAAACCTCGTTCACGACCGCCAGGAAGTTCGCGCCGTCGGCGGCATGAGTGGCTCGATTGGACCAGGGGCCCGGCGGCGGGCGGCCCGCCGGCGCAACCAGGGCAATCTGGCGCTGCAGCGCCTGCGCCGCAGGCAGGTCTCCAGGTCCGTCGACGAGAATGCGGGCCAGCATCCAGACATCGTTGGTGGGCGCGCGGATCACCTGCGCGCCGCGCGGGGGCGCTCCGCGCCAATGGGGACCGACGACCCAGAACCGACCGCCGCGCCCATGCGTGGCGCGGGCGCCGACATAGGCGAAATTGTCGGTGAAGGCGTCCATGAACGCGACGCAGAAATATCGATCGCGCTCGGTTGGGATGATCAGGTCCAACGGGCCCCCCGCGAGGTCCAGGAACGCCGACGAATATATGGTGTCGTTGTTGGGACCACTCACCTGGCGCGCGCGGTGGTCCAACAGCTGCGCGCGGTGCGTGATCGTGTTGAGGCCGCCGGTCCCGCCCGCCGCAGCCGTGCGCTCCTGAGCGATCCGGGCCATTTCATAGAGCGGGAAGGCATAGAAGAACGCCGGCCTGAGGCCGTCCGCCGTCACAGGCGCCCTGGCCGCCGCTGCGCCGCGAACGGCGGCGAACGCCGCGGCGCCTCCGCCCAGCATCACGCCCCGCCGATCCACCTGGCCCATCATTCGATCGCGCCTCGCACCCTCACATTATTGTCCGAACAATCCCTTTCTATTGTTTCCTCAATATTGCTATAGGGCGGGACAAGAATGGTCGCCACGCGGGCGATACGAGGGGGGAGACAAATGTCAGCCATCATGCGCTGGGGTGTGGCGGGGGCCTTGCTGATGGGCTCGCCCGCGGCAGCACAGACCATCGCCGACGACACAGTCGTCACCGAACTGGTCGTCACCGCGCGCAAGCGCGAGGAGCGTCTTCAGGATGTGCCGGCGGCCGGCAGCGTCCTGACGGGTGAGCGGGTCCAGGAATCGGGCGGCGCCACCGACCTGCGCAACCTGGCCACCCTGCTGCCGGGCGTGAGCCTGGTCGACAACGACAACGTCAACAGCGAGTTCGCCATCCGCGGAGCCGGCCAGGCCGGGCGGAACGTCAACGCCGACTCTGCGATCGCCCTGATCCGCAACGGCGCACAGGTGACGGGCGGCAACATCGGCGGTCGGGGCTTCGCCCGCATGGACCTGTTCGACGTCGGCCAGATCGAGGTGCTGCGTGGGGCGCAGGGCTCGCTCTACGGCGCGAATGCCGTGGGCGGGGTCATCTCGGTGGCGAGCGAGGCGCCCGGCCGCGAGTTCTCCGCGCAGCTTGAGGGCGGCTACAACTTCAACATGGAGGGGATCAACGCCGTCGGCATCGTGAACCTGCCGCTGAACGACGTGCTCGCCCTGCGGGTCGGCGTCGATATCACCGAGGAGTACGGCGGGCGGGTCTACAACACGTTCCGCAAGGAGAATGTCGACGGCGGCGACTACCGTGGCGCCCGCGTGGCGCTGGCCTTCACGCCGGACGACGCCTTCCGCGCCGTCCTGACCCTGGATGTTTCGCGACTGGATGACCCAGTGGGCGCCCAAGTCGACATCTCGCGGCGCAAGTACCCGGCGATACCCGAGACCTACGACTATCAGACGCAGACCGAGGCGAACACCAAGCAACGGCTCCGGCAGAACGTCGCCAACGGCAACCTCGTCATCAACGCCGACCTGGGCGCGGTGCAGCTCACCTCCAGCACAAACATCCGATGGCGCGACTCGCTGGCCATCGCCGACGACGACGGCCGATACCCAGGCGCCCCGCTGCTGGCGAACGGCCAACCGAACATCGCGGGCGGCGCCACGTGCCGCAACAACAACTGCTATTCGACCATCGCCGACCAGGTGAACGTGTTCTACCAGGAGGTCCGGCTCAACGGGACCTGGGGCGCGCTCGACTGGACCGCCGGCGGCGACTTCCGCAAGCTCAGCGACAGCTACATCGTCGTCAGCCTCGGGCGCATGAACGGCGCGGCGCCCGTCCCGGCCTCGTATGCAATCCTGGACAGCGACAACCGAACGGTCGGCGCCTTCGGGACCGGCGCCTACAAGATCACGCCGACGGTGACCATCGAGGGCAGTCTCCGGTGGACGCAGGACCAGAAGGAGCTGTTCGGCGGCCTGTCCAACGGCGCCCCCATGGTCGGCAGCATCCCGAAGCGCGAACGAACCTTCGTCAACTGGACCTATGGCGGCTCGCTCAGCTGGCGGCCGACCACCCGCCTCAATCTCTATGCCCGCTTCGCCACCGGCTTCCGCGCGGGCGGGTACAACCGCGACTTCGGCACGTCGAACGTCCTGCCGGGCGCCCCGGCGACGCCGCTGGCCTATGACGAGGAGAGCAGCAAGGCCTACGAAGTGGGCGTCAAGTACGAGATGTCACGCGCCCTGCAGGTGAGCGCCGCTGCGTTCAAGACGGACTACGACGACGTCCTGGTGAGCGACACCGGCACGCGCTTCGCGGCGCAGGGCGGCGGGCAGTTCATCTATCTGGACAACCTCGGCGACGCGAAGGCCGATGGGGTGGAGATCGAGCTGAACGGCATCCTCGCCCCGCCCGTGATCGGGGGACGGTTCGTCTACACGCTTTCGGGAACCTGGCTCGACTCGAAGATCCGCTCGCCCATCGGCATCATCGACGGCAACAAGCTGAACGGCGCGCCGGACTTCGCGATGACCGCCAACGCCACATGGTCGCGACCGATCGCCGGAAGGATCGAGGGCTTCCTCAACGCCAACTACAAGGGCGAGTGGGACGGCTTCTACAACATCACCAATCTGCAGAGCCGGGATCAGAACCGCGATTTGTCCCTGCGCGCCGGCATTCGCCATGGAATGGACTGGGAAGTGGCGCTGAAGGCCTCCAACGTCCTGAACCAGCGCTACGAGTTCTTCTACGGAACGGGCTTCCTCGCGGCGACGCCGGGGCCGGAGTACATCCTGCAGTTCCGCAGCCGGTTCTAGGGGAGGGCGACGATGGAGCCTGACCGCTCGGGGCCGCGGATCGATCGGCGGCGGCTACTGGCCGCCGGCGCAAGCCTGCTCGCCCTCGGCGCCGCGCCGCTGGCCCAGGCCGCCTCCCCGCGTCGACCCGGCGAGTGGCCCGCCTATGGCGCCACCAACGCAGGCACGAAATATTCGCCGCTCGACCAGGTCGACGCCAGCAACGTGGCGCGGCTGCAGTTGGCCTGGGAGTGGCGCTCGCCGGATGCGGAAGTCCTGGCGGCCAATCCCCAGCTGCGGCCGGGCGAGTTCCAGGCGACCCCCATCATGGTCGATGGGGTGCTCTATGTGTCCACGGCCATGTGCCAGGTCGTGGCGATCGAGGCGGCGACGGGCCGAACGCTGTGGCGCTTCGATCCCGAGACCTGGCGGCACGGCCGCTTCACCAGCAAGGGCTTCCAGCATCGCGGCGTGGCCTATTGGGCTGAAGGCCGCGACCGTAGGGTGCTGATCGCTACGGGCGACAACCGGCTGATCGCGCTGAACGCCGCCACAGGCGCGAAGGTCGCGGGCTTCGGCGTGGACGGCGAGGTCGACCTGGGCCGCGTCGGGCTGCAGCGCAAGCTGGCGGCCGATCCGGTCGACCTCTTCGGAACCACCTCGCCTCCCATCGTCTGCCGCGACGTGGTCGTGGTCGGCCAGTACATCCACGATCGCGAGGTGATCTCGGAGATGCCGCCGGGGGACGTCCGCGGCTTCGACGTCCGCACCGGCGCCCTGAAGTGGACCTTCCACACAATTCCGATGAAGGGCGAACCGGGCTACGAGACCTGGGCGGCGGGCACGGCCGAGCGAAACGGCAACGCCAACATCTGGGCGCCGATGAGCGCCGACGACGAGCTGGGGCTGGTCTATCTGCCGGGCACCTGCCCGACGAACAACTTCTATGGCGGCCGGCGCGGCGGCGACAATCTCTACGGCAACAGCCTGATCGCCCTGGACGCGACCACTGGAAAACGCCGCTGGCACTACCAGTTCGTCCATCACGACGTCTGGGACTACGACCTCCCCTGCGCGCCCAACCTTGTGGACGTCACGGTCGATGGCCGGCGGATCAAGGCGGTGGCCCAGGCGACGAAGCAAGGCTTCCTGTTCGTCTTCGACCGGCGCACCGGCAAGCCGGTATGGCCGATCGAGGAGCGGCCGGTCCCCCAGAGCACGATCGCTGGCGAACAGACGTCGCCGACCCAGCCCTTCCCGACACGGCCGAAGCCGTTCGAGCCCCAGGGGATCGGCGAGGCCGACCTGATCGACTTCACGCCGGAGCTCAATGCCGAGGCAAAGGCGATTCTCGAGACCTATGTGGGCGGGCCGCTCTATACGCCTTACGGGACCAAACCGACGATCACCCGACCCGCGTGGGTCGGCGGCGCCAACTGGGGCGGCGCCGCCGTGGACCCCGAGACAGGCGTCATCTTCATTCCGTCGCAATCCTCCATCGCCGCCATGGCGCTGGACCCGGACGGCGAGCGCAAGGCGGCCGCCAACGAGACCGAAGAGATCGCCGGCAGCGCGCGGGTCGTGACCGGGCCACGCGGCCTGCCCCTGACCAAGCCGCCGTACAGCCGGATCACGGCCATCGACCTCAATACGGGCGAGCACCTTTGGAGCCGCCCGAACGGTCCCGGCGCCACCGACTCGCCGGCGCTGGCGCCCTTCAAACTCGGATGGATCGGCTCGAACCAGCGGGCCGGACCGCTGGTCACCCGCACGCTTCTGTTCGTTGGGGAAGGCCCCCACGACCCGCGCTACGGCAAGAAGATGCTGCGCGCCTACGACAAGCGCACCGGCGAGCTGGTCGCGGAGATCGCCCTGCCCGGCTACACCCTCGGCCCGCCGATGACGTGCCTCGCGGGCGGGCGGCAACTGATCATTTGCGGCATGGGCTTCCGCAGCGAGCCGCACCGGCTCGTAGCTCTGGCCCTGCCATGAAGGAGGCATTCATGTTGGACGCTCTAAATCGTCGCGCCGCCCTGGGTTTGGGCGCGGCGGCGCTCGCAGCCGCCGCGGCGACGCCCGCCGCCGCCGTCGGCGCCATGAAACACTACATCCTCATCGACCTGAAGCCGGGGGTCGACCAGCTGGTCCTCGACCGCTGGTACATGACGTTCCACGCTCCCCAGGTGCGCCGGGCGTTCAAGGCGTGGCAGCGCAACTACGTGTCGTTCCGCAGCTACCTCCCGCCCGACGAGGCGAAGAAGGCCTATCCCCTGCTCTATGGGCGGATGACTGAAATCCAGTTCGATAGCCTGGCCGATTTCCAGGAGACACGGCCGAACAACCTCTACGGCGGCCTTCAATCGTTCACGCCCCCACCGGGCGGCTGGAAGGCGCCGCCTTTCGAGTCCACGACGGCGTCGATCCCGGTGAACCCGCAGCATGTCTATGTGAATGGAGACACCCCCCCAAAGGAGAACCCCTACCTCCGCTGGATCATCTTCTTCCGCTATCCGAAGGGTGCGCCCCTGGAGCAAGGCGACGCCTGGTATCGCGACGTCTACGCCCCGCAGGCCGCCAAGCTGCCGGGCGTGAGGCGCTACGCCAGCTACGAAACGCTCGCCAAAGCGGCGGAATACCCAAGGGTCGCCGAGTTCTGGTTCGACGACTACGCGGCCTGGAAGGCGGCGTTCCTGACGGCGCCGAAACTGCCCGCGCCGCCGTGGGGCGGCAGCGGACTCTTCGTGGAGGCGATATCGATGTTCATCGGCGAAAACCCGGACATCGACTTCGTCAACGACCGGCGATCCATCCCCTAGGCGGGGTCCGGCGGACCGCCACGGGCGATGACGGCCTGGGTGACCTCCTGCTGCATGCGAAAGATGATCCGCCGCGCCGCATCCGACGCGGCGTCGGCGTCCCGCGCCTCCAGCCCCGACGCCAGCCGGCGCCATTCATCGACCGGCCCTACGAAGCCACGCTCGTCCAGGCCCAAAGATGACAGATGCCAGCGGGCCTTGCGGTGGGAGCCCGCCAGGATCGCCCGTGCGTCGGGACCGGCGTGCCGGCTGATCATGCTGCCGATCTCCACACCCTCCTCGACCCGCCAGGCCGCCGATTGCGACGCGGCGGTCTCGACGAGGTTGCGGATGCGGGCCACGATCTCGGCGAGGTCGCTGTCGGACGCCCGGAAACAGGCATACCGTGCGGACATCCCGAACAGCGCGGCGCGGATCTCGAACTGATCGAAAAGTTCGAAGGCGGTCGGCGACGAGACCCGCGCACCACGGAACTTCTCGACCTGCACCAAACCATCCGCCGCCAGGTGTCGCAGCGCCTCGCGGATGGTGGCCCGGCTCACGCCCATCGCCTCGGCAAGCGCCACCTCGCGCAACGGCGCACCTGGCGCGCGCTCACCCGCCTGGATCTCGGCGCGCAGCGCCTGCGCGACGTCCTTCACACGGCTGCGCCCGGAATGAGCGGTCGGAACGGCTATCGTCATGCAAGTTCAATAGTCGAAGGCAGTAACGGATGTCGCCCAGATTGTTCAGACATTCTGGGGGATTGCGCGCCGTCGCTCTCCACGGCAGCGCCGCCGTCCGCAGACCGATCACGCCATCACGACAGCACCCTTGCGGACGGGACCTGCCATACGTCTTTGACGCTGATCCCCTGCCGCTGGAAGCAGTGGCGCACCGCGCTCTGCGCATGCCCTACCTCACCGACGCCTCGGCTTGGGCGGCCTCGCGCTTGGGTTCCACGCCGGCTGATCAATCCTCGTCGGTCTCCCTGGAACGCCGGTCGCCGTCCCCGTGTTCGTCGTCAGCGCTGCGGTGACAGCGCGCGCAGTTCTGGATGTTGCGAATGCCTTCCTCGAGGTGCTCGGCTTCCATGCGGGCCTTCTGGTGTTCGTGGCAGCCGTAGCAGGTGTAGGTGCGGTAGTTTCCTCCGACATGGCAGGTGGAGCACTTCGCGTCATGGGGCGGCGCCAGGCTGAAATACCGGCTGTGTTCGAAGCTCGCGGGCTTCCACGCCTGAGTGCTGTGGCATTGACCGCAGGACGCGGTGACGCCGCGGTGAAGGTCGTCCTTGGGCGGGCCGTGGCACGTCGCACATCGGCCTCGCACGTCGGGCTTCAGGAGCGCGTGGTCGAACGCCGGCGCCAGGTTGCGCGTAAGCCTGGGCCGCGGGTGGTCCGTGTGACAGGCCATGCAGTCCCGCTCAAGCAGCGCCTCGTGGAAGGGCGGCATCCGCGACCAGGCGATCGGCGCGCCCTTCGTCGTGCGGCGGCCGATGTCGGCCACAACGTGGCATTTGACGCAGCGCTCGGGAGCCGCGCCTCGGAATGCATCGTGACAGGCGAAGCAATCCTGCTGCAGACCTGCGTGCGCCGGTTGGAGGTCCCCCGGACTGACCATCTGGTGAGGAAAAAGGAAGGCGAGCACCAGGATCGCGGCAAGGACCGTGCTCAGGCCGATCCAGACCCATCTCGGCGTCATTTCCAGCCCCAGAAGATGAAGACGGCGATGATGTGGGCCAAGGACAGGACGGTGAAGGCGAGCGCGATCGGCAGGTGGATTTTCCGCCACTGCCTGACGATGTCGACGGTCAGGCTGTCCTGGTGGAGGCGCGCCTTGATCTCCGCATCGGGCAGCCCCTCCTCCTTCAGCTCGGTGCGCGCCGCCTTCAGCCACGCCTGGGCTCGGCGGAGCAGGAACTTGCCCGTCAGCCCGCTGCCGATGTTGATCAGCATCGCACCGAGGGCGAGCCAGGCCAGGACGCCGTTGAAATGGACGCCGGCATGCACCAGCACGAGCAACGAGCCCGCCCACGCCAGCCACTCGTGCAGGCGAAGCAGGAGCATAGGGTCGCCACCCTGGATGACACCGCGCTTGCGCAGGGAGTGCCCGAATGAGGCCAGGATCAGGATGACGCCTGGAATGCCGAGGTAGCGGCCAATCCAGACGGCGTCGAGCAGGTGCAACCCTGCGTCCACGAGGAGCGCCGCGCCGACCAGGGCCATCAGCGACAGGAAGAACGGCAGCACTTCGCGAAGAAGGAGGTTTGACCTCATGCGGTCCGTGTCCGGTATCGCCTCGGATAGTCGATGGCATGTCGCACGACGACGGCCCGACCAACTTGACTTAGATCAGTGTGCGAGAGGCAGCTGGGACAGGGTCGGCCGGCCGTCCAGGACCCCGCGCAGGGCCGATGTGCGCTGATAAGAATCATATCGAATCTTTATGCGCAGGCGGCCTAATAGACGCGGTTTCGGCGAACCCGCCCGAGGACCCCATGGCCGAACCCGTCGCACGTCCCACTTCGCCGTCCGACCAGCGAGGCAATGGGCCCCCCGTCAAAGCCGCCGCGCACCCACTGCTCGGCTGCGCGGCCGGCTGCGAGCCGTTCCGGCGACACATGAGGTTCGGGCGCACCACGTTGGCGGGCCCGCCCCAGAGTCGCAAGCCACGATGACCATCAGCAGCCTGACGCCACCGACGCACGCGAGGCGCCCGTGACCGCGGTCGCGCGCGACGCCGCCGCGGGGTCCACGGACCGCCGCCGGTTCTGGGGCCTGGCGCTCGGCAGCGTCGGCGTCGTCTTCGGCGACATCGGCACCAGCCCGCTCTATTCGTTCCGCGAGGCCCTGGGCCAGGCGGGCGGCGTGACCTCCGCCGCCGCCATGGGCGTGGTCTCCCTCGCGCTTTGGGCCCTGATCATCGTGGTCACCGTCAAGTACGTCCTCTTCCTAATGCGCGCGGACAACAACGGCGAAGGCGGCGTGCTCTCGCTGGCGGCGCTCGCGGAGGCGGCGGTCGGGCGGCGGACCCCGCTGATCTTCATGCTGGGCGTGACGGGCGCCGCCCTCTTTTACGGCGACGCCATCATCACTCCGGCCATCTCCCTCTTGTCAGCGGTTGAAGGCCTGCGATCGGTCCCCGCGCTCGGCGAGCGTGTGACCCAGGGGGTGGTGATCGGCGCCAGCCTCGCCATCCTGCTGGTCCTGTTTCTCGTGCAGTCGCGCGGCACGGCCAAGATGGGCCGCTGGTTCGGGCCGATCTGCCTGGTCTGGTTTGTCGCCATCGCCGGCGTCGGCGTCCCCCACATTCTGGCGGAACCGCGCGTCCTCCTGGCGATCAGCCCCCACCACGCGGTGGGTTTCCTGCTGAACCACGGTGTCGCCGGCGTGTTCGTGCTGGGGTCGGTCTTCCTAACCGTGACCGGGGCCGAGGCCCTGTTCGCCGACATGGGCCATTTCGGGCGCTGGCCGATCCAGGCGTCCTGGCTGTTCTTCGTCCTGCCGGCGCTGACGCTCAACTACATGGGCCAGGGCGCGTTCGCCCTGCACCAGGTGGCGCTTGCGCACGGCGGGGCCATCGCCAACCAGGACTGGTTCTTCCAGATGACGCCCGTGACGCTGCGCGCCCCGATGGTGGTGCTGGCGACCCTGGCGACCGTGATCGCCAGCCAAGCCGTGATCACCGGCGCGTTCTCACTGACCAACCAGGCGATCCAGCTGGGATACCTGCCGCGCCTGACCGTGCTCCGCACGTCCGAGACCCAGGCCGGCGAGATTTACATCCCGCAGATCAACCTCCTGCTGGGGCTGGGCGTGGTGCTGCTGATCGGGATATTCCACACCTCCAGCGCCATGGCCCACGCCTATGGCCTGGCGGTCACCGGCACCATGGTCGTGACCACCTCGCTGGCCTTCATCGTCGTGACCCGCAAGTGGAAGTGGCCGCTCTGGGGCGCCCTGGCCCTCATTGGACCGCTGTTCGCCATCGACGCGGTGTTCCTGGGGGCCAACGCGCTGAAGCTGCTCTCCGGCGGCTTCGTCCCCCTGCTCATCGGCGCGGCCATCGTCTTCCTCATGATCACCTGGGCGCGCGGGACCGCCCTCATCCGCAGCAAGGTGGAGCGCGACAATCCCCTGGTCGAGGAGATGCTGCCGGCCCTGTCGTCGCGGTCGGCCCACCGGGTGGCTGGAACCGCAGTGTTCCTGACCGCCGACCCCGCGCGCGTGCCAGGGTCGCTGTTTCACAACCTCAAGCACAACCGCGTCCTGCATCAGAGCAACCTGCTGGTGGCTGTCCGCAGCGCCCAGACGCCGCGCGTGGCGCCCGAGGACCGCGCCGTCGTCGAGCCGCTGACGCCGGAGTTCACCCGCGTCGTGCTCACCCACGGCTACATGGAGACCCCCAACGTCCCGCTGGCCCTTGCCGCCCTGCGGGGCCAGGGGATCAAGATGGACATCATGAACACCTCGTTCTTCGTCGGACGCCGCAGCTTTGTCCGCTCCGCCCATTCGCCGCTGCCGTTCGGCATGGGCCAGCTCTACATCTGGCTGGCACGCAACGCCGCCGACCCGACGGACTTCTTCCACATTCCGCCGGGACGGGTCGTGGAGATGGGGACACAGGTCAGCATCTGAGGCGCCGACGCCGACGGCTCGTGAACGTCAGCCCTGGGGCGCGAGCCGGATCATGTCGTCGGTGGCGAAGCGGTAGCCGATGCCCGGCTCGGTGAGGATGATCTGCGGCTTGGCCGCGTCGGGCTCGATCTTCTGGCGGAGCTGGCCGATGAACACCCGCAGGTACTGGGTGTCGTCGACGTGGGCGGGTCCCCAGATCGCGATCAGCAGATCCCGATGCTGCATGACCTTGCCGGCGTTGAGCGCCAGCTTTGCGAGCAGGTCATATTCCTTGGGCGAAAGATGCACGAGCTCCTGGCCCCGGGTCACCAGGCGGCGGGGAAGATCGATGGTGAGCGGCCCGCTGCTGATGATCGAGGGCGGCGGCTCGGAGGCGTGCGACCGCTGCCGCATCGCCGCGCGTAGCCTGGCCAGCAGTTCGCCCACCCCGAACGGCTTCTCCACATAGTCGTTGGCCCCAAGATCCAGGGCCTCGATCTTCTCGGTCTCGCGGTCTCGGGCCGAGAGGATGATGATCGGCTCGTGATAGAATTCCCGCGCCTTGGTCAGCACGTCCTTGCCGTCCATGTCCGGCAGCCCAAGGTCGAGCACGACCGCGTCGGGCGCGGTGCGGGCGATCTCCCGCAGGCCCTCGGCGCCCGTATCCGCGCGCAGCGGCTCGAACCCGTCGGCCTGCAGGGCGGCGCGTAGAAAGCGGTGGATCTGCGGCTCGTCGTCGATCACCAGGACGCGGGGATGGATGCTCATTGGGGCGCCTCGGACGCAGGAAAGGCTTTCGGCAGGCTGATCAGGACCCGGGTGCCGTGGTCGCCGTGGATCGGGCTGGCGGCAGCTATGCGCCCGCCCATGGCCTCGATGAAGCCTTTCGAGATCGAAAGGCCAAGGCCGGCGCCTTTCGACCGATCGGTCGGCTCCTCCATGCGCCGGAACTTCTCGAACACCCGCTCCAGCTCGGCGGTCGGGATGCCCTTGCCCTCGTCCTCGATGCTGATGACGATGTTCGACCGGTCCTCGTAGGCGGCCAGCTCGATGGCGGTCTTGTCCGGGCTGTAGGCGATGGCGTTCTCGAGGATGTTGACCACCGCCTGCTCCAGCAGGTTCGGGTCGAGCCGGACCAGCGACAGCTCCGACGGGAAATCCCGGTCGATGCGACGCCCTTCGAGGCGCCGCGAGACCCGCTCCGCGGCGGCCATGAGCACATCTCGGACATCGACCCAGTCGGTCCGGAGATTGAGCGCGCCGCCCTCCAGCCGGGTCATGTCCAGAAGGTTGCCGACGTAGCGGTTGAGCCGTTCGGCCTCCTCGCGCACGCTTTCCAACAGGTCGGCCCGGGTGGCGGCCGGCATGCCCTCCCCGTACTCGATCATGGTGGTGGTGGAGCCCAGCACCGTCGAGAGCGGGGTGCGCAGGTCGTGGCTGATGGAATTGAGCAGGGCGGCGCGGAAGCGGTCGGAGCGGCGCAGGGTCTCGGTCTCCACCGCCGAGAGCGCGAGGTCGGCCCGTTCCAGGGCCACCGCGCCCTGGTCGATAAGGGCCAGCACCAGCCGCTCCTGGTCCGAGCCGGGCGGCAGGGCGTTGGCCTCGACGCCGGCCACGCCGACGCGATGGCGCACCCCCTGCAGCGGCCAATAGGTCCAGCTTGTCTGCGGCAGGGTTCCGGTGCCGTGCCCGGCCGCCTCGCCGCGTTCCCAGGCCCAGCGCGCGGCGGCCATGGCGGCCGCGCCCAGGACCTCGAGCTTCGGGGCGCCGGCGACCGGCTGGATCTCCTCCCCCAGCGGCAGCAGCACGATCGCCTTGGCGCCGGCGGCGGCCGAGATCTGCTCGGCCAGCGCATGGGCGGTCTCCTCGCGCGTGGCGGATCCCGACAGCCGCCGGCTCGAGGCCAGCAGCGAGCGGATCGCGGCCGCCCGCGCCGAGGTCTGAAGCGCCTGGTCGCGGATGCGGCCCGTCAGCCAGCCCGTCGTCATGGCGACGACGAAGAAGACCGCGAAGGTCAGGACGTCGGTCGAGCGCCCGATCTCCAGCGAGAGCCGCGGTTCCAGGAAGAAGAAGTTGTAGATGCCCGCCGACAGGGCCGCGGCCGTGACGGCCGGCCAGAGGCCGAAGGCCAGGCCCGACCCCAGGACGCTCAGCAGGAAGATCATCGCCAGGTTGGCGCCCGAGGCGAGTTGGTCGGTGAGCGTCGCCACCAGGCCCGCCACAACGACCATGGCCAGCGCCCCAAGCTGGCCGCGCCACTGCGGGGGGCCGAGCCTGGTCGGGTGTTCCGCCGGCGCCGCGGTCTCCTCCGCCGGTTCGGTGACGACATGGACCGCGGCGCCCCGCGCCTCGCGCAGCAGGGCGATGGCGAGCGCGCGGCCCAGCAGCTCCCGCCAGCGGCTGTCGCGCGACTTGCCGATGACGATCTGGGTGACGTTGTTGCGCCGCGCATAGTCCATCACGCAGGCGACCACATCGTCCCCTGTCAGCATGACGGTCGAGCCGCCCAGCTGCTCGGCGAGTTTCAGCGCCTCGCTGAGCCGGCCCTGCGACTGCGGAGACGGCGGCTTGCGGTTGGGCTGCTCCACATGCGCCACAGTCCAGGGCGCATCCATCATCATGTCGGAGAGGCGACGGCCGGCGCGCACCAGGGCGTTGGCCATGGGGTCGCCGGCGACCAGCACCACGATCCGCTCGCCCGCCGCCCAGGGGCCCTCGACCCCCTTCTCGCGCATGGCGGCGATCAACTGGTCGTCGACGGTCTGCGCCATCCGGCGCAGGGCGAGCTCGCGCAACGCCGTCAGGTTCTCGGGCTTGAAGAAGTTGTCGGCGGCGAGACGGGCCGTCTCGGGCACATAGACCTTGCCCTCGGCCAGCCGCTCGCGCAGCTCCTCGGGCGTGATGTCGACCAGTTCGATGTCGTCGGCGCGCGACAGCGCCGAGTCCGGCACGGTCTCCCGCTGACGCACCCCCGTGATCCGCTGCACGACGTCGACCAGGCTTTCCAGGTGCTGGACGTTCAGCGTCGTCCAGACGTCGATCCCGGCTCCGAGCAATTCCTCGACGTCCTGCCAGCGTTTGGGATGACGGGAGCCGGGGGCGTTGGAGTGGGCGTATTCGTCGACGATCAGCAGCTTCGGCCGGCGGGCCAGGGCCCCGTCGATGTCGAACTCCATCAGGGCGCGGCCCTTGTATTCGATGGGCTTGCGCGGGAACACTTCCATGCCGCGCAGCAGCGCCTCGGTTTCGCGCCGGCCATGGCTCTCGACCACGCCGATGACCACGTCGTCGCTGTCGGCCTTCCGGCGGCGCGCTGCGCGGAGCATCTCGTAGGTCTTGCCGACCCCAGGCGCCATGCCCAGGAACACCTTGAGGCGCCCCCGGCGCGCCTTATTGGCGGCGGCCAGGAGCGCCTCCGGGTCGGGTCGGCGGGGTTCCTCGGGTTGCATCGCCGGCCGTCGCCTGCGCTACCCGGCCGGGGCCGCGGGCTTGGCTGGAGCCGCCGCGTCCAGGGCGAGGTTGGTCTGCAGGACGTTCACCGTCGGTTGGCCAAAGACGCCCAACCAGGCGCTGGTCGTATTCGCGGCGATCAGCCTCTCCACCTGCTCCACCGGGATGCCGCGGGCGGCCGCGACACGCGCCGCCTGTCGGCGGGCGTTCTCCGGCGAGATGTGCGGATCCAGGCCGGAGCCTGATGTGGTGACGGCGTCGGCCGGGACCGGGCCGGCGCCCTCGCCCTGGATCGCCTTCGTGCCTTCCGCGACCCGCTTGGCGAGGTCCTCGTTGAGCGGCCCGAGGTTGGAGCCCGAGGATCCCGAGGCGTCGTAGCCGTCGGCTCCGGCCGCGGAGGGCCGCGGATGCAGGTACTCGGGCTTGGTGAAGCTCTGCGCGATCAGCGATGAGCCCACCACCTGGCCCTTGGCGTCACGGATCAGGCTGCCGTTCGCCTGGGCGGGAAAGGCCAGTTGCCCGATGCCGGTCACCGCCAATGGATAGGCGACGCCGAGCAGAAGGGTGAAGAAGAGCGTGGCGACGATGGCCGCGCGGGCTTGGGCGAGCATGTGCAGGGTCTCCTAGAAGACGACCTTGAGGCCGCCGACGACGCGGCTGGAGGAGATATCGCCGAACTTGTCCTTGGCGGTATCCCAGTAGCGGACGTCCAGCCCGATGTGATCGGTGAGGGCGTAGCCGACGCCGGCGTTCCAGGTCGTATAGCCCGGGCCGATGTCAACGGCCTGGTGGCCGAGCGCGCCCGACACGCTGAACTTCGTGTTCGGAATCGGAAGCGCGGCATTGACCTCGTAGTACCAGGCGTCGCCGGTCTTCCCGAAGAACTCCGGCGAATAGTAGACGGCGGCGCCCAGCGTCGCCGGTCCGGCCGGCACGGACGCGGCCACCTTGCCCTCCCAATAGTCCTCGTTCGAGCCGGAGGGCTGGTCGGTGTAGCCGTAGTAGATCACCCCCAGGTCGAAGGTCACCGGGCCGACGCTCGGCTTCACGCCCGCGTAGAGGTCGAACTCAACATCCGTGCCGTTGCCGAAGTCGACGTTCGAGACCCAGACCCCGGCGTAGCCCAGGCCCAGGGTGGCGTCGACGCCGCCGAACACCGACGGATCCTCGTCGGTCTGGCTGATGCCGCGGAACACGTAGTCGGTGTTCGCGCCGATATTGAAGGCGAAGCTCGGGCCGGCGGCTTCCTCGGCCGAGGCGCGGACGGCGCCGACAGTGACCGAAAGGGCGATGCCGAGGTAGATCGCGGCCATGGCGCGGGGGCCGAACTGGCTTTGGAACGTCTTACGGGTCGTCATCTTGGGATCTTTCAAAAGCGAGAAGGGACGGCGTCCGCCGCCGCTTGCACCCGCGCACTGCCGAGCGCGAGCAGGAGGGTGGAGCCCAGCAGGAGGGCCGGAATCAGAACCTGGGTCATCACGCGAGCCCCAGGCCCGATACGACCAGGTCGATGAGCTTGATCCCGGCGAACGGCGCGACGATGCCGCCCAGGCCGTAGATCAGCAGGTTCCGCTGCAGCAGCTTGCCGGCCCCGATGGCCTGGTACTTCACGCCGCGGAGCGCCAGCGGGATCAGCGCCACGATCACCAGGGCGTTGAAGATCACGGCCGACAGGATCGCGCTTTCGGGGCTGTGAAGCTGCATCACGTTGAGCGCGCCCAGCGCCGGCAGCGCCACCACGAACAGCGCCGGGATGATGGCGAAGTACTTGGCCACGTCGTTGGCGATCGAGAAGGTCGTGAGCGCGCCGCGGGTGATCAGCATCTGCTTTCCAGTCTCGACGATCTCGATGACCTTGGTGGGATCGGAGTCCAGGTCGACCATGTTGCCCGCCTCGCGGGCGGCCTGGGCGCCGGTCTGCATGGCCACGCCCACGTCGGACTGGGCCAGGGCCGGGGCGTCGTTGGCGCCGTCGCCGCACATGGCCACCAACCGGCCCTTGGCCTGCTCGGTGCGGATCAGCTTCAGCTTGTCCTCAGGCGTCGCCTCGGCGAGGAAGTCGTCGACCCCGGCCTCAGAAGCGATGGCCGCAGCGGTGACCGGGTTGTCGCCGGTGATCATCACCGTGCGCAGGCCCATGCGGCGCAGGTCGGCGAAACGCTCCTTCACATTGGGCTTCACCACGTCCTTCAGGTGGATCACGCCGAAGAGCACGCCGTTCTCGGACACCGCCAGCGGCGTTCCGCCGGAGCGGGCGATGCGATCCACGGCGGCGTTGAACTCCGCCGGGGCCTGGCTGACCTCGAGCCCGGAGTCCTTCAGCACCGCGTCCACCGCCCCCTTGCGCCAGCTGTGGCCTCCGGCGTCGAGACCCGACTGGCGGGTGTTGGCGCTGAACGGGATGACCGTGGCCCCGGCCGGGGCCTCCAGGCTGAAGCCCTGGTTGCGCAGGAGTTCGACGATGGAGCGGCCTTCCGGCGTCTCGTCGCCCAGCGAGGCCAGGAGCGTGGCCTTCTGCAACATCTCGACGCGTACGCCCGGCGCGGGGATCAGCTCGGTGGCCATGCGGTTGCCGAAGGTGATGGTGCCCGTCTTGTCCAGCAGCAGGGTGTCGACATCGCCCGCGGCTTCCACGGCGCGGCCGGAGGTGGCCAGCACATTGACCTTCAGCAGGCGGTCCATGCCGGCGATGCCGACCGCCGAGAGCAGACCGCCAATGGTGGTGGGGATCAGGCAGACGAACAGCGCGCCCAGCACCATCGGGTCCAGCTTCACGCCGGAGTAGGCGCCCAGGCCCAGCAGGGTCACGACCGCGATCAGGAAGATCAGCGTCAGGCCGGCCAGCAGCACCGCCAGCGCGATCTCGTTGGGCGTCTTCCGGCGGTCGGCGCCCTCGACCATGGCGATCATCCGGTCGAGGAAGGTGTTCCCGGCCTCGGAGGTGATCCTCACCTTGATCCAGTCGGAAACCACGGTGGTGCCGCCGGTCACGGCGCTACGGTCGCCGCCGCTCTCGCGGATCACGGGCGCGGACTCGCCGGTGATGGCGGCTTCGTTCACCGAGGCGATGCCTTCGACGATTTCGCCGTCGGACGGAATGACGTCGCCGGCCTCGACCAGGATCACCTGGCCGACGCGCAGTTCGTTGGCGGGCGTCATGGTGACCGCGGTCTTCTCGGGATCGGCGAGCAGCTTGGCCTTGGTGGTCACCCGGGTGGCGCGCAGGCTGTCGGCGGCGGCTTTGCCGCGGCCCTCGGCGACGCTCTCCGCGAAGTTCGCGAACAGCACGGTCGCCCAGAGCCAGAGCGCGATCTGCAGCGCGAAGCCCCAGGCCCCGCCCTGGCCGATCGCCAGGACGGTGGAGAAACTCGCCAGCAGCGCCACGACCCAGGTCGCGAAGATCACCGGATTGGCGAGCAGCTTGCGCGGGTCGAGCTTGACGAAGGAGTCGCGGGCGGCGCGGGCCAAGACGGGCCCGGAGAAGCTGCCGACGAGGGTGGCGGCCTTGCGGCGTTGCTCACCCAGAGGCGCGGAGGTCATGGTCATTTCAATTGCCCCAGGGGTTTCAGTGGGCCGCGACCGCGGCGAGCGCTTGGAAGTGCTCGACGATCGGACCGAGGGCGAGGGCGGGGAAGAACTGCAGGCCGCCCATGATCAGGATCACCCCGATCAGCAGGCCGACGAACAGCGGGCCATCGGTCGGGAATGTGCCCGTGGTGGCGCCGAGCTTCGGCTTGGCGGCGAGAGCGCCGGCGATGGCAAGGACCGGGATCACATAGGCGAACCGGCCGAGCAGCATCGCGATGCCGAGAGTGGTGTTGTACCAGGGCGTGTTGGCGGTGAGGCCCGCGAAGGCCGACCCGTTGTTCCCGGTCGCCGAAGTGTAGGCGTACATGATCTCCGACAGGCCGTGCGGGCCGTGGTTCAGCAGGCCGGCGAGTCCAGCGGGGAGGACGAGGGCGACCGAGGTGAAGCCCAGGATCGACAGCGGCAGGATCAGCACCGCCAGCATGGCGAACTTGATCTCCTTGGCCTCCACCTTCTTGCCCAGGTACTCCGGCGTGCGCCCGACCATGAGCCCGGCCACGAAGACCGCGATCAGGGCCATGACCAGCATGCCGTAGAGGCCCGATCCGACGCCGCCGGGCAGGATCTCTCCGAGCTGGATCAGGAACATCGCCATCCCGCCACCCAGCGGCATGAAGCTGTCGTGCATGCCGTTGACGCCACCGTCGGAGGCGCCGGTGGTGGCTGCCGCCCAGACGGCCGTGGAGGGCGCGCCGAAGCGGACTTCCTTGCCCTCCATATTGACGTCCGACTGGGCCCCGGCGGCGACGAGGGCGGGCGGGCGCTGCGTTTCAGCCGCGTAGATCACCGAGGCGCCGCCGGCCACCAGGATCACCATCGCCGCAACGATGGCGCGCGCCTCCTTGCGGGCCAGCACGATCCGGCCGAAGGCGACGACGCAGGCAAGCGACAGGGCGTTCATCGACAGGATCTCGATCAGGTTGGTGATCGCGTTCGGGTTCTCGAACGGATGCGCGGAATTGGCGTTGAAGATGCCGCCGCCGTTGGTGCCAAGCTGCTTGATGGCCTCCTGGCTGGCGACCGGATAGAGCGCGATCGTCTGCTTGCCGCCCTCGACCGTCTGGGCCGTCACATTGGCCAGCAGCGATTGGGGCTCGCCCAGCGCCACATAGGCGAGCGCGATGACCAGCGAGATCGGCAGCAGGACGTATAGGCTGATCCGGGTCAGATCGACCCAGAAGTCGCCGAGGTTGTCCGAACGATTGGACGCGAAGGCGCGCGCCACGGCGGCGGCCATGGCGATGCCGGCGGCCGCGGACAGGAAATTGTGCGAGGTGAGGCCCGCCATCTGCGAGAAGGTCGAGAGCGTGGTCTCCGGCACATAGGACTGCCAGTTGGTGTTGGTGACGAAGCTGACCGCCGTGTTGAACGACAGGTGCGACGAGAGCCCCGGGAACCCCTGCGGATTGAGCGGCAGCAGGTTCTGGAAGCGCAGGATCAGGTAGAGCACCACGAAGCTCGCGGCGCTGAACGCCAGCATGCTGAGCGCGTACTGGACCCAGGTCTGGCCCTTCTCCGGCTTCACGCCGCAGGCGGCGTAGACCAGCCGCTCAACGGGCTTCAGCATCGGGTCGAGCCAGGTCTTCTCACCGGCCCAGACGCGGCCGAGATAGATGCCCAGCGGCCAGCCCAAGGCGACCGTGAGCGCGATGGTGAGGGCGATCTCCGCCCAGCCCTGAGGGTTCATCAGAACTTCTCCGGACGCAGCAGGGCGACGACCATGTAGCCGCCGATGACGAGGGCTCCGAGCCCCCAGATGATGTTGGCAAGCATCAGATGCCCCTCAGGCCATGGACGTAGGCGGCGAAGACGCCGAACACGACGAGGCCGATGGAAATGTAGAGGATGTCGAGCATGGTAAGCCCCGGTCCTAGCGATGAGGGGGGAAGCTACTCGCGAGCAACGTAAGGGCTCTATGTGGAACCGCGTTGCGAATGATCAAGAAAGTATAAGGGCCGGACGGGACGACGGTCGGGGCTATGCCTCCCGCTGTTGCGGGCGGCCCTGATGCTTCACTTACGCCTCGGCCGAGAATCCGAATGGAGGCCTTACGCGCCGTCGTGGGACAAACCCACCCGCGAGAGCCCAGGGCTCCGTCCAGCGAGGTCCTTTCGGACATGCCCAAACCTCCCCCAGATGGCCGCTTCCAGACCGCCCCTGTCGTCGCGCTCCTGGAACAGGCCGGCGTCTCGAAGCTCGCCAGCATCCGCGTCGCGGGCCCCGGCGCCCTCGCCGTCGTCCTGGGGCTCCGCCGCCATGACTATGATCAGGCGGGCTGCGTGTGCGCCGGCGAGGGTTCGCCGCACGAGGAACCGGATGTGGTCCTCGTCGCCCAGCCCTGCGGTGAGCTCGACCTGAAGCGCCTGCTCTCCGTCGGCCGCCAGGTCCGGCCGGGCGGCGCGTTCATCTTCCAGCTCAAGGCGGGTCCCGGGGCCAGCCTGACGGCCGTCGAATGGCTGCTGCAGCACGCCGGCTTCACGCTCGAGCGCCATTTGGGTTCGAGCCGCGGCGCGCTCATCCTCGCGCGTCGCCGCGCGTTCGCCCCGCGACAGGCCGCCTGACCATGCGCACCCGCGGCCGAAGGGACTGACCGGGCGCCCGCGGCCACCCGAGGCCTTGATGCCTCGCTTATCCCAGGCCGCCACTTCCGCATCGAACCCTTACGCGGCTCCGGGCGAGTATGCCGGCGTCTGGAGGCCCTGTCGGCCTTCGCTTTCGGAGTTTCCCGTTCCGATGACCCAAGATGGTCCCAACGGCCTGCGCACCGGCGATCCGCTCATTTCGCTGCTTGCGCAGGCCCAAGTCACCAAAACGAGCGTGATCCGTGTCACCGGCTCCAGCGGCCTCTCGGCCCTGCTCTGGCTTTGCCGCCACGGCTTCGACCAGGTCGGCTACGTCAAGTCCGGCCAAGGCTGCCCGCATGAGGAAGCCGACGCCCTGCTGATCGCCCACACCTGCGATGAGCCGACGCTTCGCCGCCTGCTGACCACCGGCCCCCATGTGCGCGAAGGCGGCGTCCTGGTGTTCCAGTCGCCCGTGCCCGCGTCGGCGATCGGCCGGAAGGATCCCATTCATCGGCTCCTCGAGGACCATGGCTATGCAGTCGAGCGATGCGTCCACGGCGCGCACCGCGAGGTCCATGTGGCGCGTCGCGTGGCGCATGCCTGGCGCAAGGCGGCCTGACCATGATCCGACGTTCAGACTGGGCCCTGCTGGGTTTGGGCTCGCGGCCCACCCTGCCGGCCGTTCACCTTGTCCCCACGTCCGGCGCCGCACAGCCTTTCCGGGACGAGGGCGAGATGTTCCCCCGCTGGGCGTCGCGCCCGCGCCGGACGCTCACCCTGGGCCTCCTCTGCTCCCTGCACTGGGGCACGGCGCGCAAGCTGCTGGCCGACTTCCGCGCCGCCCACCCCGACGTGGACCTGGTCGTCGAGGATCTCGACGACGTGACCCTGCGTGAGGAGCTCGACGCCTGCCGCATCGACGCGGCCATCGCGCCGGAAGGCTCCGCGCGGCGGGAATGGCGGCAGGCGCCCCTCTGGCGCGAGCGGCTCATCGCCGTGCTGCCGGAAGGCCATGCCCTGGCGGTCGACAATTCGGTGACCACCGCCGGCCTGCGCGGCGAGATCATCCTCCTGGCCGGCGACGGCGGCGGCGACCGCGCCCTGCAGAAGACGATCGTCCAGGCCCTGGGCGGCGCGCCCGCCGGGTTCATGCACCACCCGGTGGAGCGGGATACGCTCTTCGACCTGGTGGCGCTGGGCATGGGCGTCTCGGTGTCGCCGGGCGCGAGCCTGGGCGCGTTCTATCCCGGCGTCTGCCTGCGGCCCATCCTCAGCGACACCGCCGAGATCGGCTACGGGCTGGTCTGGCGTGCCGACGCCCGCAACGAGGCCCTGGAGGACCTCATCCGGCTCGCGGAGACGGTGGCGCGCACGGAGGCCCATCATGCCGGGACCGCGTGAGCCTGCCGAGGAGCGCACGCGCAAGTACCTCGTCGCGCCGCACCTCGGCCTCTGGAGCGTAACGCGTGACACGGCCGACCAAGGCGCCTTCACGCTCGCCACCGATGCGACGACCTTCGCCTGCGGCCTGGCACGCGCGGACGCGGACGGCGGGCTGATCGGCATGGTTGTGGTCGAAGCCGCCGTGCAGGAGCTGCACTGCTTCACGCCCCGCATGGTCACCGCACGGCCGCGGCGCACGCTGCGCCTGATCCATGCATCGGCGGCTTCCGATGAGCGCTGATCGCTGCGACGTCTCGCGCGTCGATCGCGAGATCGCCCGCCGCCGCAGGGCTCGATGGCGAGAGGTTGCTCTGCTGCTGATCGCCTTCGGCGCCATTGTTCTCTACAGCGTCCTGGATCCGGATCGGTCTACGCGAGAGACCCGCCCGGAAGCGGCCGCGGCGCAGGGAAGCAAGGCCTCTGCTCCCTAGTGTCCCGGCTGCTCGTCTCGTTCAGGGGTCTCTGAGGCGCGTCGACACCTCGCCGGTCTGCGCTCGTCCTCCCGGGCTTCGTAAAGGCGCCGCCTCCGGCCAAAGCAACCGTCCCTCAGCGCCCCCGCCGCACCTTGATCGCCTCCACGTCGAGCACGTCCTTAGGTGCGCTCGCCTCCCAGGCGCACGGGCTAGCCCCGCGCGGCGTCGCCGCCCTATATTCTCGGTTGAGCTCCGATGGCGATGGGCAAGGTCCGAGTGCGCCATGAAACTGATGATCATCGACGATCATGCCTTGGTGCGGCAGGGCGTGCTGGCCCTGCTCGAGCGTGAGGTTCCGGGCGCGGAGCTGCTCCAGGCCTGTGACAGCGCCGAAGGACTGCGCTTGGCCGCGCGGCATGGCGATCTCGACGCCGTGTTCCTCGACCTCTCGATGCCGGGCATGGACGGTATGGACGCCCTTCGCGAGTTCCGCCGCGCGCGCCCAGCCTTGCCTGTCATCGTGCTGACAGCCGCCGACGATCCCGCCCTGGCGCGCCAGGCGTTCGCTGTCGGCGCCTTGGGATATGTGCCCAAGTCCGCCTCGGCGGACACCCTACTCATGGCCTTATCGCTGGTGATGCGGGGCGAGGCCTTCGTGCCCTCGCTCATGCAGCGGACGGCGCATCCCATTGTCGCGGGGCCGGTCCCGCCGCCCGCCAGCTTCAGCGACCTGACGGAGCGCCAGTCCGAAGTACTCCGCTATCTTGGCGAGGGCCTGTCCAACAAGGCGATCGCGCATCGCATGGGCATCACCGAGAAGACCATCAAGGCGCACATGACCGGTGTGTTGCGCGCGTTGGACGTCAGTGATCGGCAGCAGGCCGTCCAATCGGCCCGCGCCGCCGGCATCATTTGACCGCGGCCACCGACGTCAGGTCGGGCCGCGACTGGGCGATCAGATTGCCCACCGCCGCGCGCAGCTTGCCCGGCGAGACCGGCTTGTGCAGCAGGACGAAGCCGGTGGCGTGCGCTGCGCGCAGGCGGTCCGGCGCGGTGTCGCCGGTGATCAGCAGCACAGGCAGCGTCGGGGACCCTGCCTCGCGCACCTGGCCGATGGCGGCCAAGGCGGTTTCGCCGCCGCGGAGGCGCCAATCGCAGATCAGCAGGTCGGGAGGGCGCGCCGGATCGGCGCAACGCAGGAGATCCTCGGCCGATCCAGCGACCCGCACCTCATAGCCCCAGCCGCCGAGCAGTTCGGCCATGCTCTCTTGCACCAGCGGCTCGTCGTCGATGATGAAGATCAATCCGTCCTGCATCGGAGGAACGGCGGCCTTGAGAGCGGGGGTGCGGGCGGCCTCGGCGACCACCGGAACACTGACGCTGAAGACCGAACCTTTGCCTGGCCACGAGCGTAACTCGACGGGGCAGTCCAACAGGGTCGAGAGCCGTCGCGTGATCGCCAGGCCCAACCCCAGCCCCTTGGCCCGGTCCCGCTCCGGGTTGCCGAGCTGGTAGTATTCCTCGAAGATCCGCTCGTGATCCTCGGACCGGACGCCGGGGCCGGTATCCCACACTTGCACCGATAGCCGACGGGCCTGCCGACGGCACCCGACCAGGATCCGCCCGCGGGCGGTGTAGCGCACGGCGTTGGCGATCAGGTTGCGCAGGATGCGCTCCAGCAGGATCGGATCGGTCTCGACGGTCGCCCGGCAGGCCACGAGGGTCAGGGTCACGGGCCGCTTCGTCAGCTCGGGAGCCTGCTCACGGCAGAGACGCGCGAGCAAGGGGCCAACGGGGAAGGCCTCGCGCTCCGGCGC
Organism: Phenylobacterium sp.; assembly: GCF_004297125.1. Taxonomy (GTDB): domain Bacteria; phylum Pseudomonadota; class Alphaproteobacteria; order Caulobacterales; family Caulobacteraceae; genus Phenylobacterium. The sequence goes on from NZ_SCVD01000026.1 coordinate 84,556, forward strand.
GATCAGGCCGGCGTCGAGCTGGGACATGTCGAGCAGGCTGCCGAACAGGTCACCCATGGCGTCCACTGTCTCGGCGATCTGGCGGGTGAGGCGCTGGCCGTGCGCGGCCATCGGCAGGCGACTTAGGGCCGCGACGAACATGCCCAGGGCGTGCATGGGCTGGCGCAGGTCGTGGCTTGCGGCGGCGAGGAACCGCGTCTTGGCGAGATAAGCGCGCTCGACAAGCGCCTTCTGCTCGGCGAGCCGTCCGGCCAGGTCGAGGTTCTCAAACCTCAGGCGCACAGCCTCGGCGAACGCTCGGCTCTGGCGATGGCTCAGCCAGGCGATGGCGCAGGTCAGGATGGCGCCCAGCAGCGCCACGCCCCAGTAGCTCGGGTCGGGCAGGAAGGCGGCCCAGACGATGTAGGGGACCATCGCCGGGAACAGCAGGCAGTAGTAGACGCGGGCGTAGCTGCCCAGGGACGCAACCGAGGCGCAGACCGCTCCGCCACAGATCATGCAGACCCAGACCTGCTGGTCGGCCGCGCCCGGCGCGGCCAGCCAGAGCGTCGCTCCCCCCCAGCGGGCGCCGTCGGCGAGGCAGGCCACCATCAGCCGTCGCTCCCAGGTTCTCCAGCGTCGCTCGACGCAGGTTCCGCTGCGTCGCCACGCCCAGAGGCCGAGCTGCGCGGCGCAGACCGCCGCGCTGACCGCGAACCACACCTGGATCGGGGCCAGGCGCTCGGGCGCCATGTAAAGGATGCCGCCGCCCAGGACGACGACGGCGAACAGGGTGACGAGGGCGCCGGCGGGGATGTTCCCGTAGAGGGCGCGGATCAGCTCCGCCTGTTCGCGATCGGTCGACGGCACGCACCCCTCGCTGGGCTATCTGGGACCAATCTCCCAGAGAAGCCGCAGCAATCCAAGACAGAAACGCGATCGATCAAGTCGTCGTGGTCCTAGGACTAGTCTTGGGGCCTCGGTCCAATTTCTAAGGCGAAGAACCGGTGTTACCGAATTCTTCTCGCGACCAGTTGTCGCCGTCACCCGTCCTGCACAGGGGAGCTTAGTATGCGGAAACTGCTGACGATGATCGTGGCCCTTTCGGCCCTGCCGGCGGCGGTCCAAGCCGCCAATCTGATCCAGAATGGCAGCTTCGAGGAGTCCACCAGCGCCTTCACCACCCCGCCCGGCTGGTTCAACATCGGTCACACCGAGGGCGTTCTGTCGTATGCCACCCTGGGCCTGCCGGCCTTCGACGGCGACTACGTCTATGTGACGGGCGGAGCCTCCAGCAACGGGTTCCTGTCGGTGGGCGAGGGCATCGGCCAGACGGTCTCCACCACGGCCGGTGACATCTACCAGCTGTCGTTCGGCTACACAGGCGAGAACTGCCCGGGATGTTCGACGGTGTTCACCCTAAACCTCGGCGCCTTCACCCAGGATTTCACAATCACCGCCGACGACAGCGGGTACTTCCGCAAAGCGTTCACCGTGGCGACCGTGGACCCCTACATCGCGACGGGGGGATCGACGACCCTCAGCTTTGTCCTCAAGTCGTCGACCAACTACGGCAACAACGACCCGATCTTCGACCAGGTGGTCCTCGAACGGATTGGCGCCATCAACCCCGGCGCGGCGCCCGAACCCGCGACCTGGGCCACCATGATCCTCGGCCTGGGCGCGAGCGGGGCGATGCTGCGCCGCCGGCGACGCGTCGCCGCCTGACAACCCGGGCGTCCGGCCGGGCGACCGTGTGGGCAAGGCCCGCCAGGATGCGGCGCAGGATTTCGCTCGCCGGCGGGTAGTCCTGGACTCGGCCCGCCGTGGCCTCGGCGGTGGCCCCATCATTCATCGACTGTCACGATGTTGCGGCGCTCGGCCGGTAGTCTCCCACCCCACTGGCGCGGAGACGACGATCATGACGCGGCGCATTCCCCGCCTGGAGGTGATCGAGGCGTTCATCGAGGCCGCGCGGGCGCCCAGTTTCCGGGTGGCCGCCGAGCGGTGCGCGCTTAGTCCAGCCGCCTTCTCCCGAAGGATCCAGGCCTTCCGGCTGTTCGTGGGACGCGACGTGTTCGACCGCGCGCCGGCGGGCATGCGCCTCACCCCAGCCGGGCAGGAATGCCTGGAAACGCTGGAGCCTGTCTACCGCAGCATGATCCAGGCGGCGCTGGAGCTGGGCGGGCGGCAGGTCGTCGAGAAGGTGACCCTCTCGCTGTCGCATTCCCTGGCGGTGTCGTGGCTGATCCCGCGCCTGCATCGCTTCCGGGACATCGCGCCCAACCTTGAGGTCGCGATCCAGACGACCCGGACGGCCGAGGCCATCCGCTCGGGCGCCGCCGACCTGGGTGTCTGCGCCTCCGACGTCGATGCGACCGGGCTGCACACCGAACACCTGCTGGATGTGCATGTCGCACCCGTGGCCTCGCCCGAGGTGGCGGCGGCGTTTCGCGAGGGCCGCGCGCACCTGACCGGCCAGCGGCTGCTGGCGCCAGCGCAAGCGCCGGACATGTGGACGTGGTGGGCCGAGACGACAGGCGCCGAGAGCCGCCCCCTGCGCTCCGGCGACACCTTCGACATGGCCTATGCGCTCTACGAGGCGGCCGCGGCGGGTTGGGGCGTGGCGGCGGGCATGGGCGTAACGGTCGCTTCCCACCTCAAGTCGGGCCGCCTGGTGAGCCTGGGCCTCCCCTCGGCGCGGTATCCCGGCGGCTACCGGCTGGTGGGCCGCGCCAGCCGCCTGCGGTCGCCGGCGGTGGCGGCCATGTGGCGCTGGCTGGCCGAGGAGGCCCGTGCGGGCCGGGCCGCTGCGTGCCGGGAGCCGGCGGAGGCCGCCGCCTGCGGGGCGGCGTTCGCCTATGATCCCGCCGCGGCGTCCAGGGCGGCGATCACCACGTCGGCGATGCGATAGCCGGCGAGCGCGACCCGCGCCTCGGCATGACGGCGCAGGGCCTGCCAGTGCGCCTCCGGCACGGCCGGCGCCGCGGCTTCCGTCGGAGCCGTCGCCAGCCCGGCGGCGTAGGCGAACGAGACCGCCAGCGGATAGCTCTCCTCGCGGGCCCAGGCGGCGAACCTGGGCGGGGCGCCGACAGCGTCCAGAGCCTTGAACCCGGCCCGCGGATGCAGCGCCTCCAATTCGCGGGCGCGGCGCTCGGCCTCGGCAGGGAGGCCGGAGCGGCTGATGCTGTCGTCCCACAGCCAGTGCAGGCTGATGGGTCCACCCCCCAACGGATCGCGGACGAACTGCCGGCCGCCGCCCCTGTCGCCCGTGGGATAGGCCGCCGAGAAGAGCTCGGCCGTATGCAGAGGTTGGTGGATGTCGCCGGTGACGTGCAGCACCCAGCACATGGCCTTCGCCTTCTCGGCGGGCGTGACCCCAGGATCGGCGAGGACCGCGTAGTTAAGCGCCAGGGCCGGCAGCGCCTCGCCCGCGGGCGTGTCCCCGCGACGGGCGGCCCGGGCGCGGACCTCCGCCGGGGCGTCCGCGGCCACCACCGGCCACAGCGCGCCATGCCAGGCGGGATGATCCTGGTCGGTGAGCCGTACGTCGTCGGGCCAACGGGCGCACTGCAGGAACATGCGCCGGGCGCGCTCGGCGCCGGTGGTGCGGTCCACCGCAACCTGGAACGGCCCGCGGTCGGGATGGGCGTCGAGGATCGAGGCGATCAGCGGCAGCAGGTCGGGCCGCAGCCGCTGGATCTCGTCATAGGCGATGGCCGCCGTGACCATGTGGCCCGGCCGGGTCCAGGCAGTGGCGGGACCTGCCAAGCTCAGGGCGACGACCCCAGCCAGCACGACGGCGCGAAACGGAGTCATGGTCAGAACTCCGCCGTCAGACGCACGTAGTACTCGCGCCCGTTGACCCCCAGCGGGTCGAACTCGCTGAACGGCCGGCCGGTCGCCTCGCCGACGAGGCGGTCCGGATACGCGTCGGTGGCGTTCAGCACCCCGGCCTGGAGGGTGAAGCGATCGCGCAGCCGGTAGGCCACGGAGAGGTCCAGCGAGGCGGCCCCCTCGATCACCTGGTTCGCCCCGCCCAGGGGCGAGGTGGTGCGGTAGGCGCCGAAGCGGGTGAGATCGCCGATGAACCGCCAGTCCGCCCAGGTCAGTTCGGCGTTAAGCAGCGCCTTGCTCCTGGGCTGGCCGTCGGTGGTCAGGTCGATGGAGCCGGGGCCCAGCAGCGGGCTCCCCGGCAGCACCGGATTGGTCGCCTGGCGCCGCACGTCGGTGTCGAAGGCGCCGTAGCCGAAGGTCAGCGCCAGGCGCGCGTCGGGGCCCACGGCGCCGTCCCAGCGCAGCGTCGCCTCCCATCCCTTGGTGCGGGTGTCGGCGGCATTGGTGAAGAAGCGGGCGGCGGCGGCGTTGGTGACCCCGTTGGCCCGCAGGATGGCCGTGACCGCCGCCCCCTGCAGGTTCTCGCTGAGCGCGATGCGGTCGTCGATGTCCACCTGGAAGAGGTCGAGGCTGAAGGTCAGGCCGTGGCCGGGGGTCACCACCACCCCGCCTGAATAGCTGGTCGAGACCTCGGGCTTCAGCGGACTGGACCCCAGCGCGATGGAGATGGGATCGTTGACCGCGAAGGTCCCGACGTTCTGCAGCTGGCCCGCGTTGATCTGGCTGGTCACGGTGGAGAAGAACTGCTGCTGCAGGGACGGCGCGCGGATACCGGTGCTGGCCGTGGCCCGGAGTGCGGCCAGGGCGAGCGGCCGCCAGAATACCGACGCCTTGCCCGACGCCTTGTCGCCGAAGTCGCTGTAGTCCTCGTAGCGGCCGGCCAGGCCCAGATCGAGGCCCTCGGCCAGGCTGAGTTCGCCGTCCAGGAAGGCGCTCACCGCATGGCGATCCACGTCCACCGGCGTCGGCGGGTTGAAGCCTGGGAAACCCTGCGCGCCAGCCAGGGTGTAGGAGGCCACGTCGCCGGAGACCAGGCGGTAGGCCTCGCGCCGGTGCTCCAGCCCGGCGGCGAAGTGGGCGCCCGACAGCACCTCGAACGCCCGATCGAAGGTCAGGTTGATAAGGTTCTGCGAATAGCGCGCGCCGCCGCCGTAGAACCGCGTCGGGCTGGCCGCGCCCAGCGAGGTGTTGACGCTGGTGGAGACCCGGTAGTCGCCCTTGGAATGGCCGTAGGTCTCGGAGAGGTCCCAGGTCCAGCCGGCCAGCGTCCCGTGCGCCCCGACGGTCGCGCCTACGTCGCGGAGGTCCAGGTTGACGATCGGCAGGAAGCCGTTGGGATAGAAGGCCGGCGCCACGGTGGGCGCCCGGAACAGCGGGCTCATTTCGGAGTCGCGTCGGGCGTAGGTGGCGAAACCGTACAGCCGGGCGTCGCCCGCCAGGGGCAGCTCGGCGTTGGTGGTGACGTCGACGTCAGTGGTCTGGGGGTCGCCGAAGGTCGAGGTGATCCGGCCGAAGCGCGGATCGACCTCGGCGGCGTTGGTGTCGCCCCGGTCCCGGACCTCGGCCGTCACAGTGAGGAAGCCCCCGTCGCCCAGCCGGAACCCCTGCCGGCCGGTGACGATGATGGTCTGGCCGTCGCCGCGCTCCGTCTCGCCATACTGGACCGAGGCCTGGCCGCCCTCCGCGTCGTCGCGCAGCACGATGTTGACCACCCCGGCGATCGCGTCCGAGCCGTACTGGGCGGCCGCGCCGTCGCGCAGGATTTCCACCCGCCCGATCGCGGTGACCGGTAGGGTGTTGTAGTCCACCGGCACCGCGCCCCGGTACGCGCCGTTGTTGAAGGTGATGATCGAGGAGGCATGGCGGCGCTTGCCGTTCACCAGCACCAGCACCTGGTCGGGACTGAGCCCTCTGAGCGTCGCCGGCCGGGCGCCCGCCACCGAGGGGCCGGACGACGAGCGTGGGTAGTTGAACGACGGCGACAGGAACTCCAGCACCTTGGTCAGGTCGTTGTGCCCGCGAACGGCGACCTCGGCCCCGGACAGCACGTCCACCGGCGCGGCGGTCTCGGTGGCCAGGCGAGGCGCGCCCCGGCTGCCGACCACCACAAGCTCCGCGACACCGGGCGACGGATCCGCCACCTGACCCCACGCGGGCTCGGCCAAAGCCGCCAGCCCAGCGACCATCATCCAGCTCTTGCGCATACCGTCCCCCCGCCGTTTCGCGGGGCTTATCGGCGGCGCGCGGAAACCCGTCGAACGCAATGATCGCAAAGGCAATTGCGTCGGACGCAACGGGGCGACCTCCCGGAACACGACCCCCGTCAGGGCGACGCCGCCGGCGCGGTCTGTCGCCTCAAGGACATATGACGCCGCTAGAGAGGGGCCACCTGACCTTCCGGATTCCTCCATGCCCGCAGTCGATCGTCGCGCCTTCCTGCTTTCCGCGAGCGCAGCACTGGCCCTGCCCCCCGCCGTCGCCAACGCCCTGGCCATCGATGCGGACGTGCGCACCGCCACGCTCAAGGATGTGGAGCATGTCGTGATCCTGATGCAGGAGAACCGGGCCTTCGATCACTATTTCGGCGTGATGAACGGCGTCCGTGGCTTTGGCGACCGCTTCCCGATCCCGCGGCCCGACAGCCCGGGCGTTCGCCAAAAGACGGTCTGGACGCAGGTCAACGACACGGGAAAGGGCGGCCCGCCGCTGGTCTCGCCCTTCCCTCTGGATACCGTCGCGACCTTTGCCCACATGCGGGTCGAGGGTACGCCTCATGGCTGGTCCGACGCCCAGGCAGCCTGGAACGAAGGCCGCATGAACCGCTGGCCGGCCGCGAAGACCGAACGCGCCATGGGCTACTACCGCCGCGAGGACATCCCGTTCCAGTACGCCATGGCGGACGCCTTCACGATCTGCGACGCCTATCACTGTTCGACCCAGACCGGCACCAACACCAACCGTCTGTTCCTCTGGACGGGGACCAACGATCCGTCCGGCCGGCATGGCGGTCCCTCGATCTCCAACAGCCACGACAGCCTTGTCGCCGATGGGGGCGCCGCCGACCCGTATCGCTGGACGACCTATGGCGAGCGGCTGCTGGCGGCGGGCGTGACCTGGCGCATCTACCAGGACATGGCCGACAATTTCACGGACAACCCCACAGCCGGGTTCAAGGCCTATCGCGACAGCCACGCGGCCCTGCCGGGGTCGGACCCACGCCTGGCGGCGCTGGCCCTGTCCACCCGCAAGCTGGACGGCCTGCGCGAGGACGTGCTGGCCGGAGCCCTGCCGCAGGTGTCGTACATCGTCGCCCCGGCCGCCGATTCCGAACACCCCGGCCCTTCCAGTCCCGCCCAGGGCGCTGACTACACGGCCCGGGTGATCGACGCCCTCACCGCCGACCCCAAGGTCTGGGCGCGGACCGTGCTCTTGGTGATGTTCGACGAGAACGACGGCTTCTTCGATCACGTCCCGCCGCCGGCCCCGCCCTGCAAGGCCGCGGACGGAACGGTCCTGGGCGCCTCGACGGTCGACACTGCGGGCGAATATCATCTGGTGCGCAATCCCACCGAGGCCTCGGCCGAACGGGACGAACTCATGGGCCGTCCGTACGGCCTTGGCCCTCGGGTTCCGCTGTATGTGCTGTCCCCCTGGAGCCGCGGCGGCTGGGTCAATTCGCAGGTCTTCGACCACACCTCGGTGATCCGCTTCCTGGAAGCGCGGTTCGGGGTGACTGAGCCCAACATCTCACCCTGGCGGCGGGCGGTCTGCGGCGATCTGACCAGCGCCTTCGACTTCAAGACTCCGAACGACACGCCCTTCGGCCGCACCCTGCCCACCACCCAGGCCCTCGCGGGTCGGGCGGCGGCGCTGAAGGCCACCACCGTGCCGCCGACCCCGGCCGAACCAACGGTCCCGATGCAGGCGACAGGGACCCGCCCCTCGCGCGGCCTGCCCTACGAACTGCGCGTGGACGAGGGCGGGCAGGATGGCCGCCTGACGCTGACGTTCGGCAATGACGGATCGCAGGCGGCGGTCTTCCACGTCTATGACCGGCTACGCCTCGACCTGCCGCCGCGCCGCTACACTGTCGAGCCGGGAAAGCAGGCCCGCGACGCCTGGCCCAGCGGGGCCTACGACCTGTGGGTGTTGGGTCCGAACGGCTTCCACCGACACTTCATTGGAGGGGCTCCAGGCGAGGATCCGATCCTGAGCGTCGTGACATCTCCGACCGCAGGCCTGATCAGCCTGACCCTGCGCAATCCCGGTGGCGCGGCCAGGACCCTGGCCGCCAGGCCAAACGCCTATGAGAGGGCCTTCCGTCCCTGGAAGATGACGTTGCCGCCGGCGGGCGACGGCCGCAAGGACCTGCGCGTGACGGCCACCGGCGGCTGGTACGATGTGTCGATCGAAGCCGGCGGCTACCTGCGCCGCTTGGCGGGTCGACTGGAGATGGGCGTGGACACCATCAGCGATCCCGCCATGGGCGGAATGGCGGTCATGGATCAGCCTTATCGCGGGTGACCAGGCTGACTTGCGCCGTTCCAGGCCAAGCCGTCAGTCCCGCAATATCAGGCGAGCGCATCCTGCGCGGCGGCCACCGACGCGGCGGCGTCGCCTGTCCGACGGCGGCGCAGGAAGTAGATTCCGGCCATCACGGTGCACACCGCGCCGACGGCGCTCGTCGCGTAGGCGCTGGCGATGAAGAAATCCAGCCAGTCCAGCTGAACCCTGGCGAAGTTGCGCCAGATCAGCAGGGCGACACTGCCGAAATAGCCCGAGGCGTCGGCCACGTAGATCAGGAATCCCGCCGTGCCGATCCGGCCGCTGTAGGCGATCATCCGATCAAACAGCATGGCGTTGAACGGCGTGTAGGCCATGTAGAGGCCGGCGCCCGTCAGGATCATCCAGACCAGGGGGGCCACAAGCTGAGCCTGGAAGGCCAGGGTCGAGAGGCCCAGCACCAGGAAGCCCGCCAGAATGATCCCGTGCATCACAAGGAGGGCCCGCAGGTTGTCGCGAACCCACATCACCGCGCCCAGCACCACCAGGGCGATGGCCGCGACCGGCAGCTCGCTTGCGGTGAAGACGCCGGACGCCTCGCCAAACCCCAGGGCGGTCCAGATCTCGGCGGCGAAGTTGTCGCGGAAGTCGCGGAAGGCGGTCAGCAGGACGTAGGACATGACCAGCAGCACGACGCCGGGCGCGTAGGCGGCCAGAAAGGCGCGGCGCTGGGCGCGGTCCATTGGCTGGCGACGCACGCGGGCGGCCTCGTCGGCGGCGCTGGGCGGCGGCAACTGAACCAGGGCCCAGACCGAGACGGCCAACAGGGGCATGAAGAGCGCCCCGGTGGCGGCTGGCATCCAGAACGGCGAAACATGGAGGTCGACCATCAGCCACTTGCCGACCGACTTCACGACACCGGACGACAGGATGAAGCTGGCGCAGAGGATGGCGCCCAGCACCTCCGAGGTGCGCCGCCCCTCCATGAAGCCGAACACCAGGCCCCAGATCATGCCCAGCGGCAGGCCGTTCAGGACCAGGGCCGCGACGTTCCACGGCGCCGGGACGACCGCAAAGGCCAGGAGGGCCAGCCAGGAGGCGCCGATCAACCCGAGAATGGCCGCGCCGCGATGCGCCGGCGCGATCTCGGAGATCACCTTGACTCCGATGAGCTTGGAGGCGGCGTAGCCGGCCACCTGGGCCAGCACCAGCGCGATCTTGTAGTCGACCGCGAAGGTCCAGCCGTCCACCTCGCCGAAGGTCGCCGCCGCGAAGGGCTTGCGGAACGCGTACATGGAAAAGTAGGCGCAAAAGCCCGCCAGGCCCGCGAACAGGGTAAAGGCCGCGGGGTTGGCCTGCTCCAGCCAGCGGCGCGGACCTGAACTCAAATTGACGCCCCCAGGGTGAGGCGTGTGGTCTATACCACTTGCATGGCGGTTCGGTGACGGATGGACTGCGTCAGCGGACGCGGATGTCGACGCTGACCTTCAGGGCGTCGTGACGCCAGTATTCGCGGTCGAATTCAACCACGCGCCCCTGCGCATCGTAGCAGGTACGCTCCACGCTGAGCCCGGGCAGGCCAGATTTCACCCGAAGGGCTTCGGCCTCGCCCCGGATCAGGGCGCAGGGCCGCATGTCGACCTTGTTGCGCGCGACGCCAATGCCGTAGATCGACTTCAGGACGCTGGTCAGCGAGCCGTCGAGATCGTGGTCGATCAGACCCGGCGCCAGGGACGCATCGACGACGATGCTCTCGATCAGCACGGCGCGGTCGTCGATCGAACGGCGGCGGCGGATCCAGTACATCGGCGCGCCGACCGGGCGCGAAAAGATCTGCGCCAGCATACCGTCGCAGGCGATCTCGGTCTTGCTGAGCGTCTCGGTCGCCGGTCGTCGCCCTTGCGCCTCGACGTACGACATGAAGCCTTCCCAGCGGGTCGGGTCGTAGACCACAGGCGGAGGAGAGACGTACCAGCCGCTCCGGTCCTTCCGGTAGATCAGCCCCTCGGCCTCGAGCTGGAACAGCGCTTCCCGGACGGTGCCCCGCGCCACGCCGCCGCCGACCTGCAACTGGCGCTCCGACGGCAGGCGCTCGCCGGCCTTGAGCTCGCCGCCGCCGATCCGCTCGGCGATTCCGTCGCGGACTCCAAGATACTGGAGGATGTCTGGCTGCTGCATCGGAGGGACCTGTCGGCGGTCCAACACCGCCCTTCGCGAGGATGGGAGCCCGCTAGGTCGAGGTCAACAAACGGGATCACCCGCTGACGGGCATCTCGCCTGCGATCCCGCTTCACGAAAGTTTCGCCAAAGATCGGGCATATTTGGTCTATACCAATTCTGCGCGCACCCCAACCACGCGCAGTTCAGTGAAGTTGGCGTCACGGATACGCAATGACCTCTCGTCTCACGGCCGATGCTTTCGTGGCCGAACTCGCCGACCTCTTCGCCCGGCTGGGCGGCCTCCATTATGGAGAAGACGTCAGCCAGCTGGAACACGCGCTGCAGACGGCGCATCACGCCAAGCTCGACGGGGCGCCGCCGGCCCTGATCGCCGCGGCCCTGCTGCACGATGTCGGCCACATGATGCAGAAGGCCGGCGAGAACGCCGCCGACCTCGGCGTCGATACGCGCCACGAGCACATCGGCGCCGGCTATCTCGGGCGCGCGTTCGGCCCCGAGGTGACGGAGCCGATCCGTCTGCACGTGGCGGCCAAGCGCTACCGGGTGGCCGTGGATCCCGCCTATCTCGAAGGCCTCAGCAAGGCGTCGCTGCAGAGTCTGGCGCTGCAGGGCGGCCCGATGAGCGAGGGCGAGATTGCGGCGTTCCTGGCCAAGCCGGCGGCCCAGGCCGCCCTGCGGCTGCGCGGCTACGACGAGGCTGGCAAAGCCCCGGACGCCGACGTGGCCGGCTTCGAAACCTATCGCGCGCTGCTTCGAAATCAGATCGATCGCGCGAACAGGATCTAGCTCCGCCCCCGTTCAGGGCGTGACCTCGCCGGCGACCAGATGCTGTAGCACGCGCTTCTCGAGCACCAGCAGCGCGCTGGCGTTGTTGGTGCGCATGACGAGCCCTTCGGCGAGCGGCTTCGCGGCCTCATGCGCGGCGCGAGCCAGGCGCTGGAAGTCCGGCCGCCCCTGCCCGCCGGCCCCATGAAGCGCGCAGAGCTGGCGCCAGTCGAACACGAAGTCCTCCAGCAGGGCGCTGAACCGCGCGGCGCGCTCCCGGGCTTCGGCGGCGTCGGTGGCGAGCGCCAGCTCCGCGCGCAGGTCATCGACCAGCAGCTGGACTTCGGCGGCAGGCATGACCGGCGAGCGTTGATCGCCCTCGGTGAGCAGTTGCGGACGGATCCCGGGGTCCCAGCCGACTGTCCGCCACTGGTCGCGTGGCGGCGCCTGCCCGCAGGCGAACCGCCAGAACGCCGCCGTGCCGCTGGTGTCGGCGACCAGATGGATGCGCGCCGCGTCGGCCCCGTTCTCCACGTGGTGCCGGCGCCAATTGTCGAAGATCCAGGCCTCGCCCGCGGCCATGTGCACGGATTGCCCGTCGCAGTGGAATCGCACCTGCGGCCAAGTGAAGATCGGAATGTGGAGCCGCACCCGCGTATGCCAATGGTAGTTGATGTCGGCATGCTCGGGGACGCCCGCGCCCGGGGCGAGACGCATCAGCCGCGACCGGCTCCAGACCACGCCGAACCCCGCGAGGACCTGGCGCAGGTAGGGCATGTCCGCGAGCCAGGGGGTCGGCAGCATCTGCCCGTGGACGGAGTCCGTCTCAGCCCCTCCGGCGCTGATCAGCCGCGCGGCGCTGTTGCCGGGCACGCGGTCCGGGTGCGGCCCCCACGCCTCGGCCGGCAAGGCCGCGACCTCGGCCTGCAGACGCTCCACCTCGAAGAGCACGGGGAGTTGGAAGAAGGGGCGGGACAGCCGCATGGTTCAGATCCTGTAACCCGTCAAGGCATCGCCCAGCGCGTGCTCCAGCGGCGCGAGCCAGGACGCATAGGACCGCCATTGCTCCAGACCCTCCCGACCGATGGGCTGGCGGACCTGTTCGGAACTGGGTGTGCGCACGCTGCGCCGGGTTTCGTGGAACGCCAGGCAGGCCGGCTCGAAGGGCAGCCCACAGTGCTTGAGCATGCGCCGCACGCTGCCTTCCAGGTCCTCGACCACGTCCTCGTACTGCACCCTCAGCACCCGTCCCGGCAGGACGGCGTCCCAGTGGCGCATAAGGCCGAGGTAGGTCCGATAGTGGCGCGCCACATGGTCCATGTCGTAGGCGAATTCCTGGTTGGCGCCGCCGAACAGCTGCTTGAGGTTGCTGAAGCCGCACGCCATCGGCTCGCGCCGCACGTCGATGATCTTCGCCCGCGGCAAGATCAGGTGGATGAGGCCGATGTGCCAGAAATTGTTCGGCGCCTTGTCGATGAAGAACGCCCTGCCCAGCCTGCGATAGGTCCGGGTCTCAACGAGGAAGCGCTCGCCCAGCGCCCGGGCTTCCCCGGCCGTCAGGCGGCGCACTGCGTCAGGGTCCAGCGGCAAGCCGCAGTCCGGATCGCGGCCGTAGAGTTCGCCGGCGTACCGGTCGATTTCGGTGAGCTCCTGCGTCCCCTCCACGCGCGGGTGGGAAGCCAGGATCTGTTCGATCAGTGTCGAGCCCGAACGCGGCAGCCCCAGGACGAAGATCGGCGCCGGATCGTCCACGCCCCAACCGGCGCGCGCCGCGAAGAAGTCGCCGGTGAACACCTGCTTCAATCGAACGGCGCAGGATTCCGCCGCCTCCGGGCGATGCCGGCTGGCGGCGCGCCGCAGCGCATTGCCGCGCTCGTAGAGTTCCCAGGAGGCGGCGTAGTCGCGCCGGTCCTCCAGCGCCTTGCCCAGCGCGAAGCACAGATAGACCCGGTCCATATCCTGGACGCCGGGCCGCGATTCCACGCCGCGCATGCGCGCGATGTCGTCGTCGGTGAAGCGATGGGTCTTGAGGTTGGCCAGGCTGAACCAGGCCACGCCATAGTCCGGCCGCGCCGTCAGGGCGGCGCGGTAGTCCGCAACGGCCTCCTGCCGCCTCCCCGTGATCTTCAGGGCGTTCGCCCGCCACAAGCGCAGGTCGGCGACCTCAGCCTCCGACTGACATTGGCCCGCTAGCAGCGTCTCATAGAGCGCGATCAGCGGCTCGTAGTCGCCCAGCCCGATACACGCCGCGCCGTACTGCTTGAGGTACTCGCGGTTGTGGGGCTCATGTTCGAGCAGGCGCTCGGCCTCCTGCCGCGCCTGCAGGTGCTTCTGCTGCTGCAGGAGCACCATGGCGTAGTCCAGACGCGCGGCGTGGTAGTCCGGTGCGCGCTCCACCACCGACTTCAGCAACGCCTCGGCCTCGCCCGGCGCGTCGCGATCCCTTCGGATGCGCGCCAGCAGGCGCAGCGCGCCAACGTTGTCGCCATCCTTCCGCAGGTAGTCCCGAATGACCTCCTCCGCCGGCGCCAGGTCGCCATCGGCGAACAGGCTGTTGGCCGCCACCACCTCCGGCGGCAACTGCCTGAGCGCGGCCAGATGCTGCGCCGCCACGGCCGCCTGCGCGGCGTCGCCCGCCATGCGGTAAAGCTGCTCCAGCATGTCCCAGCACGCCGGCAGCGTGGGGTTGAGGCGAACCGCCTCCTGCAGCGCCTCGACCGCCGCCGGGGCGTTCCGAAGCAGGACTTGGCAGTGGCCGCGCTCCTGATAGAGGCGGCTGAACCGTGGATGCAGCGCCTCCAGCCGCGCGAGCGCAGCCAGGGCGTCCGGGATACGCTGATGCGAACGCAGGTCCCTCGCTGCCTGCAACAGCGCGTCGCGATCGCCGGGTTCGGCGGAGGATTTCATCGCGCCGCGCCAGCCAGCAGGAACGGCTCCAGCCAGTCCGGGTCCGGCTGGTCGGCGTCGTAGTACTCGAAGATCAGATGGACGCGGTCGGTGTCGCCGCCGTTGCGCACCCAGTGCGGGCCAAGGTTGTCGACCTCCACCGCGTGGCCGGGCGGGAAATGGTGTTCGCCGCCGCCGAAGAAGCACACCACGCCGGGGTTGGTGGAGAGCGGCACGTGGATCTTGTGCGGCCACTTCGCCGCCGGGTTGGCGTCGATGTGCGGGTGGATCACCCCGCCCGGCGGCATCCTGGCCAGCATCACCCGCGGGAACACGCCCCGCGCATAGCCGTAGTCGCGGACGGCCTGCGCCAGCACCGGTTCCAGCAGGCTCCGCCATTCGGGCCAGGCCCGGCGATCGTGCGACCCGCGCCAGTCGCGGGGACTGTCGATGAAGCGGAAGACGATGTGGCGCGTCTCGTCCAGCACCTCGAACCTGTTCGGCTTGCTGGCGTTCTCCGCGTCCCAGACGTCCTCGGGGATCGCCAGGACGGCCGCCTGCAGCGCGGCGATATCGACCGGGCCGAGCTTGCGGACGCTGGTGGTCTTGCGCGGGTTGGCGGCAGGCCCGGGAGACACGGCGCTCATTGCAGGCCGTCGAACGTGTAGCCGAACAGGTCCAGATCCTGAGCGTAGCGTGCGGCGACGCCGTCGATCAGAACCTGGTCGTAGTAGCGACGATAGTCGCCGCGCCGGCTGCCGTTGACGCGATCGAGCCGGCGGGTGGGGATGCCGATGCGGTCGCAGATCGCGTCGTAAGACCCCTGCATATCCTCCACGCGCCCGATCCCGTCGGTCAGCAGGGTCTCGCCATCCGCCCCCACCAGCAGCGAGGCCTGGGGCTGGAACAGGATGTGGTGTTCAGGGGGCTGTTCGAACAGGAAGTGGCGCATCACGTCGCGCGACCGCTGCTGAAAGACCTCGCCGTCGCGCAGCATGAAGGCGCAGTACGAGACGAAGCGGTCGAACGGATTGCGGACGAAGGCGAACTTGAAATAGTCGCTGAAGGCCTCCTCGCCGAGGTACGGGCGCACCTGCGTCAGGGCCAGGTGGCCATGCCGGATGGCCGCCAGATCCTCCCAGGGGAAGCGCTTGTTGACGAAGAGGCCGACCTGCTCGACGTCTTCCTCGCCCAGCTGCTCGCGCAGGGCCTGTCGCACGGCGTGGGTGCCGGTCTTGGGCACCGCGGCGAAGATGAAGCGGTGGCGGTGGGAAACGATCACGCCTCAGGACACCCCGGAAAGGCGCCCCGCCTCATCGAGAGGCGGGGCGCATAGCTGCGATACGCGGTCGCCTCAGAACTTGTAGCTGACCCCGGCGAGGTAGGTCGCGCCGCTCTGGTTCTGATTGTAGAGGTAGCGGTTCTGTCCCCAGAACTGGGTGTCCTTCTCGTTCGTCAGATTGATCGCGTTCAGCGAGACCTGGAGCGTATCTGTGACGTTGAAGAAGGCCGAGGCGTCCACATAGGTGGAGCCCTCGAAGCCGCGCGTGCTGGCGCTCATGAGATCGTCGCTGCGCCCAGTGTACCAGCGCGAACGGTGGCTCAGCGAGCCCCGCAGGCCCCAGCGGTCGGTCTCGTAATAGAGCGTGGCGTTGTAGCTGGTCTTCGAGAAGCCCGTGATCGCCTTGGGGGCGTCCACATAGGTGTAGTTAACCACCAGACCCATGTTGTCGAACGGCGCCGGGAGGAACGAGAACTGGGTCTGGCCCGCCAGTTCCAGGCCGGTCAGCTTGTTCGTGCCCGCGATGTTCACCGGCATCGTGAACTCCGAGACGATGCTGGCGCCCGTCGCGCCCGGAATGGCCGTGATGGGGATGCCCGTCTGGCTGAACGGGATGTTCTCGAGGGTCTCGGAGCCGATGAAGTTCTTGATGCGCTTGTGGAACACGCTGGCGGACAGCAGGCCCACCTGGCCGAAATAGTACTCCACGGACAGGTCCAGCGTGGTGTCCTTGTAGGGCTTGAGGTTGGGATTGCCGCGCGACGCGGTGATCTCGCCCGAGTCCGGATCCTGGAACGCGCTGCCTTCCGCCGCCATCGAACCCAGGCCCGGCCGGTTCAGGTTCTTCGTGGCCGAGAAGCGCACCAGCACTTCCGGCGTCAGTTCCAGCACCGTGTTCAGGGCCGGGAGCACGCCGGAATAGCTGCCTTCCACTTCGGTCGTGCCGAGATAGGCGTAGCTGTCGCCCTGGATCCAGCCGACGCTGCGGGTGTCGGTGCTGTAGCCGCGCAGGCCGATATTGCCGCGGAGCCGCATGCCCGAGAGTTCGGTGTCCCAGTCCAGCTGGGCGTACTCGGACACCGTCGCTTCCGTGGTCTTGTAAACGTTCTCGATGTCCTGCAGCGCCCCGCCCGTCCCGTCGACGTTGGGGCCGAGGCGATGGTATTCCCGGTACTTCGCGAAACCCTTGGCGTAGTCGCCGATCAACCACGAGCCGAAGTCGTTGGTGAACACGGAGGTGATGTCGCCGACCGAAGTACCTCGCGTCTTGGACCGGGTTCCGTTGACGTTGTCGTCATAGAAGATGTCGATGCCGCCCTGGGTGAACCGATGGTAGGCGACCCCTGCCCGCAAGGTCAGCGAATCCGTCAGTTCGTAGCTCAGGTTCACGACGCCCTCGTGCAGCTCGGACTGGTTGTTGAAGCTGCGGTAGTAGAAGGAATCCATGGCGTAGTTGGCCGGATTGGCGGGATCCCAGTTCGGATACTGGAACGACGCCGAACGGCCGTCGGCCCCGTAGTCGGCGATCAGGTTGCCCTTGGCCCGCATGTAGAACTTGTCGTCGTACGGCGTCTTGTAGGTCGACTTCTCCCAGCCGACGTGCCCGTCGATCGAGAGGCGCTCGGTCGCATCCCACTTGCCGGTCAGCGCGATCTGCTTGAAGCGCCCCTTGTTCAGCGACCGCCGATGCTCGCTGCCGAAGGTCGTGCCCGTGACGTCGGTCCGGGTGACGTAGTTGTCCTTGTCCCACTGGAGATCGTTGATCACCGACGCCGTGCGGAAGGCGGCCGGCCAGACTGCGCCGGCCGCGGTGTCGAACGCGACCGAGCCGGTGGAGGCCAGCGGCCGGGTCGCCAGGTGCAGTTCATTGCGGTGGGTGGTGAACTGGCCATACAGGCCATCGAGGGTGAACTGCAGATTGTCGGTCGGCTTCCATTGGACGGCGGTCGTCACGCCGAGGCGCTCCAGTTCCGCGTTCCAGGACGAGATGCGGTTGCCGTCGGCGAAGTACAGATCGCCGGACAGGAACTTGGCCTGCTGCGCGGCGCTCAGCTTGGAGATGTCGAGGCCCTTGGTGACCAGCCCCTGCAGGGTCGAGGCGCTCGCCCGGGTGTAGTTGTACGTGTTGTGGCCCTGCTCCGTGGTCTTGCGCTTGCCATAGGCGATCGAGGCCAGGACCCCGAAGGTGTCGTCCCAGTTCTGGCTGAACAGCGCAGCGACACGCGGCTGGGTGTCTTCCGTGTACTGGTTGGTGCCCACTTTGAGCGTCAGGGCGCCCTTCATGCCCGGCGCGTAGTCGAAGGGCTTGCCGGTGAACAGGCCGACGGTGCCGGCCATGCCGCCCTCGTTCTGGGCCGCCTCGAAGCTCTTCTCGACCTCCACCCGCGAGAACAGTTCCGAGGCGAAGATGTTGAAGTCGAAAGCCCGGTCGCGCGAGCGCTGGCCGCGGCTGTCCTGCGCGGAGTCGACGTTGCCCAGCACTTCCATGCCGTTGAGCTGCACGCGGGCGAAGTCCGGGCCGAGGCCGCGCAGCGAGATGCGCCGGCCCTCGCCCGCCTCGCGGTTGATCTGCACGCCCGGCAGGCGCTGCAGCGACTCGGCCAGGTTCAGTTCCGGGAACTTCGCCATGTCCTCGGCGACGATCACGTCCTTCTGGATGACCGATTCACGCTTGGCGTCGCGCGCGTCGCCCAGCGACTTGCGGTAGCCGGTGACCACCACCTCGTCGACCGCGGCCCCCGAGGCCTGTTGTGCGAGGGCTACGGACGATGAGCCGCCGACGGCCAGCACCGCCACGGTGCCCAGCAGGAAGCTCTTGAGATTCGGGCCCTTGGCTCGAACCGAATATCGCTTTGACATGAGTGCGCCTCGCCCCAACTGGTATGAACCAGCCTGTTAAAGCAGCGAGCCACGACACCCGCGTGACACCGCCGGATTCTCACGCCGAAATTCTCTGAAGAGCCCTGACCAAGTGACCTTGAGGACGGGGCGAAGGACGGGACGCCCGCCGCTCCTTCCACTCCGCTGCTCCTTACCTTGACGGACGGCTTTCCCGATCGAAGGCGCGGACCGATGGCCCACAGTCGCGAAACTGCAAACATCGTGCGATATTTGGTCTATACCAATGCTCGAGAGTTGAACGACGCCACATGGACTTTTGCGAAGACGTCGTTTCATGTTTGGCGAGACGGACGACCCGTGATGCGGCCTGACCTGATCGTCGTCGGCGCTGGCATCGTCGGGCTCGCGCATGCGCTGGCCGCCGCGCGGCGTGGCAAGCGGGTGCTCGTGCTCGATCGTGACGCGCAGGCCAACGGCGCTTCCATTCGCAATTTCGGCTTTGTCACCGTCACGGGGCAGGAGCGCGGGCGCGTCTGGGACCTGGCGGCCCGCAGCGCCGCGATCTGGCGCGACGTCGCCGGGTCGGCGGGCGTCGCCATCGAGCAGCAGGGGCTGCTGCTGGTCGCGCAGCGGCCGGAGGCGGTCGCGGTGATCGACGCCTTCCTGGCCACGGAGATGGGCGCAGCCTGCACGCGGCTGGATGCAGCGCAGATCGCAGCGGGCTGGCCGATGGTGCGCGGCGCACGCGCCGGGCTGCTGAGCCGGCCGGACCTGCGCGTCGACTCACCGCTCGCCATCCCGGCCCTGACCCGCTGGCTGGCCGCCGCGCATCGGGTCGAATTCGCCTTCGGCGTGGCCGTGCAGGCGGTGGAAGCGGGCCGCGTACGCACCTCCACCGTAACCTATGAAGCCGACGCGGTGGTCGTGTGCCCAGGAGACGACTGGGCGACGCTCTTCCCGCAGAGCTTCGCGGCGGCCGGCGTCACCCGCTGCAAGCTGCAGATGCTGCGCCTGGCTGCCCCCGGATGGCGCCTCCCCTCGCCGGTCATGAGCGACCTGAGCATGACCCGCTACCTCGGCTATGCCGCCCTGCCCGAGGCGGCGGCCCTGCGCGCGCGGCTTGAAGCCGAAGCCGCGGCGGCCCTCGCCCACGGCGTTCACTTGATCGCCGTGCAGTGCGCCGACGGATCGCTGGTGGTCGGCGACAGCCATGACTATGCGGCGACCCCCGATCCGTTCGCGGCGGCGGCGATCGAAGACCTGATCCTCGCAAGCTACCGGGACGTGCTGGGCGAACCACCCCAGGTGGTCGCGCGGTGGACGGGGACCTACGCCTCGGCCGCCGGCCACAGCATCGTCGAGACGCCGGCGCCCGGCGTCCGGCTGGTGGTTGTCACCAGCGGCACGGGCGCCTCGACGGCGTTCGCGCTCGCCGAGGATGTGATGGCGGACCTCCTCGGAGCGAATGCATGAAACCGCGACTGAAGGCCGTGATCTTCGACTGGGCCGGCACCATGATCGACTTCGGGTGCCGCGCGCCGGTGATCGCGCTGTGCGAGGTCTTCGCCGCGGCCGGCGTACCGGTCAGCGAGGCCGAAGCGCGCACCCATATGGGCATGGCCAAGCGCGACCATATCCGCGCCTTGCTGGGCCTGCCGCACGTCCAGGCGGCGTGGATCGCGAACCGCGGCGCAGCTGCGGAGGACGCCGATGTCGATGCGCTGTTCGCTGCGGTCGGTGCGCCGATGCGCGAGGCGGCGAGCGCCTGCGCCGAACTCATTCCCGGCGCCGCCGAGCAGGCAGCGCGGCTGCGCGCCAGCGGCGTCGCGATCGGATCCTGCACGGGCTACACGCGCGAAATGATGCAGGACATCCTGCCTCTCGCCGCGCGGCAGGGCTACAGCCCGGACAATGTGGTCTGTGCGGGCGAGACGCCTTACGGCCGGCCCTCGCCGCTGATGCTGTGGAAGAACCTGATCGACCTCGGCGTCTGGCCGGCGGCCGCGTGCGTCAAGGTGGACGACGCCGAGGTGGGTATCGCCGAAGGCCTGGCCGCGGGCGCGTGGACCATCGGCGTCGCGGCGAGCGGCAATGGGGTCGGCCTGTCACGCGAGGCGCTCGACGCGCTGCCAGCAGAGGACCGGGCCGACCGCATCGCGCGCACCCGAGCGGCGCTCATCGAGGCCGGCGCGCACGCGGTCATCGACACCGTCGCCGACCTTCCCCTGGCGCTCGCCGAACTTCCCATCGAGCTTCCCGAGTCCTGGAGCCTGTCATGAAGACCCCGATCCGGCGCTTCCCGCTTCTGCTCGCGCTCATCGCCGGTCTGGCGGGCGCGGTCTGCGTCAGCCCCGCGGCGGCCGCGAAGGCGGCCCACGTCATCGTCATCGGCGTGGATGGCCTGAGCCCCGACGGGGTGATGAAGGCCGACACTCCCGTCCTGCATGACATGATGGCGCGCGGCAGCTGGAGCCTGCACGCCCGGGGCGTGCTGCCGACCACCAGCGGCGCCAACTGGGCGTCCGTGATCAATGGCGCCGGACCGGAGCAGCACGGGGTGACCAGCAATGACTGGCAGGTAGGCGAGTTCAACTTCCCCACGTCGGTGGCCGGTTCCGGCGGCTTCTTCCCGTCCATCTTCCAGGTGCTTACCGACCAGAAGCCGGAATGGAACGTGGGCTCGATCTATCACTGGGAGGGCTTTGGGAACCTCTACGATCACCGGTTCGTGGACTACGACGTCCACGGCACGGACGAGGACGAGACGGCGGCGCTGGCCGTGGCCTACATCAAGGCCAAGCGGCCTGAATTTCTCTTCGTTCACTTCGACAATGTGGACCACGCGGGACATGCCGACGGCCATGGAACCGCGCACTACTACGAGGCGGTCGCCAAGGCCGATGAGTTGATCGGCCGGATCCGGCAGGCCACGGTCGACGCCGGCATCGCCGACCAGACTGTGATCCTCGTGACCTCCGACCATGGCGGGGTGGGCAAGGGGCATGGAGGAGAAAGCCTGGCCGAACTGGAGATCCCCTGGATCGCCTACGGCAAGGCCATCAATCCGGGCGTCCAGCTCGACCTGCCGATCAATACGTTCGACACCGCCGCCACCGCCGCCTGGCTGCTTGGCGCGAAGGTCCCCTTCGCCTGGCTGGGCCGGCCGGTGACGCCTGCCCTTCGGGGCGAAAGGGTTCCGGAACAGGCCTACCGATCCAGCAGCTTCTACGCCTCGCCGGTCATCGAGCCCGCGGCCGACGGCAACGCCCCGCCCGGAGGGCTGTTCGTCAACCGACCGGCGCGGCTGACCATCCGGAACCCGAACAGCACCGGGGAGATCCGCTACACGTTGGACAATTCCATCCCCACCGCCGCGTCCTCGCTCTATGCCGGCCCGGTCGAGATCACCCGCAACACGATCGTGCGCGCCACGCTCTTCGTGGCTGGCCAGGCCGCAAGCGTTCCCGCTACGGGCTATTTCCGCATCCTGGACGCGTCAGGCCCTCGCGCACGAGGCGTGGACTACAAGGTGTATCTGCTGCCGGACCCTGCGGTACGCCTGCCCGATTTCTCCCGCCTGACTCCCGTGGCGTCGGGCATATCGCACGAACTGACCGTCGCAGGGCTGACGCTCCCGCGTGAGGACAATATCGCCGTGGTGTTCGACGGCGACCTCCGCATCACGGTCGCTGGCGCCTATAATTTCGCGCTCGCCTCGGACGACGGCAGCAAGCTGTACATCGACGGCAAGCCGGTGGTGGACAACGATGGCGACCACGGCGTGGTCACGGCCAACGGCCGCATCGACCTGAAGCCCGGCAAGCACGCCATCCGGGTGGAGTGGTTCAACGGCGGCGGCGGCGCCTGGCTGGGCGCCTATTTCGAAGGCCCCGGCATCCCCCGCCAGTTCATCGATCCAAACCTGCTGACGCCGCAGTAGGGATGGCCCGGCCGCCCCGGCGAAGGGGGCGCGGTCGGGGCGCCGCCCGCCGGGATCAGGCTCATGAGCCCGAGCAATCCGTCGCTCTCGACGTCACGATAGTCGAACGACTCCAGTGCTGCGCCGAGACCAAGGCCGCCCATGGCCAGCGCGACCTTCGCCGTCGCGGTGAAGACCCCGTAGGCCATGCCCTCGCGGCCGCGCGCATCCCGCGCGACCACGTCGCTGAATGCGCCCCAGAGCACCATGCCGACCCCGCCGCTGCCGAGGCCGAAGAGAAAGGCGGCGACCGTCAGGCTCTGGGGTGCGCCCGGCGCCAGGACCTGCGGCATCGACCCAGGGATGTCCGGAACGCCTGCAATCTCCCGCCTCATTGAGTGTCCGGGAGGCGGCCTTACATCCTGGCCGCCTGGCGGAGTCAGCGACACCGTCTCCGTCACAGATCCGGAGGCGGGTTGGGGGCGGCTGATCGACCTCGGCTCCAATGTGATCATGACCGATCGTCCGGAGCACCTTCTCCGCCACCTCGAACGGACAGGACGGCGGTGTGCAGCGCCCGGGTGCCGGGAAATGGCGCCCATGCCCACCCTGCGTCGCCCTAGCGCCTTCGGGAGATGTCGATAGAGGGCCACTTCGGACCTCGGGCGCCGCACGGGGAGTGGACGTTCAGGCCTTGCTGATCCCTTGGGCCCGTCGATGTCGAGGTGTTCCGCGCTCGAAGGCAGTCGGCGACCGGGCAAGGTTGGGGCGCTGGCGGCCAGCAGCGCCCCGGGCGCTAGGAGCGGAGGCCGTAGCGAGGAGCCGGCCTGCCGTCGAACATCGCCTGGAGGAGGGTTGCGGCCACAGCCTCGTAGTCGCGCATGCCCGAAGCATCCTGCAGGGACGGGGCGGTGACGAGTTCGCCTTGGTCCAGCCCCGCGAGCGCGGCGTCCACGCAATCCTCGGTCGTCATGACAATGCTGTCGGGCAGCGGGTCCAGCTCAGCCCCGCCCGCGACATCCCAACCTTCAGAGATCACCGCTCCCGGCAGGACGAGTTGAACGCGAACGGCCGTCGCCTCCACCTCGCTCTGCAGGCTCTGCGTGAACAGGTACACATAGGCCTTCGTGGCGCCGTAGACCGGAATGCCTGGGTAGGGCGCGAACCCTGCCCCGGACCCGACGTTGATGAGCACGCCCGAGCCCCTTGCCTTGAAGGCGACCAGGGCCGTCTTGGAGAGCGCCGTCAGCGCCGTGACATTGAGGGCGATCATCCGCACCATCACATCGTCCGGGGTCTCGGTCAGAGGCTTCAAGGCCGAGAAGCCCGCGTTGTTCACCAGCAGCGAAACCGATCGGTCGCGTGAGATGCGATCGGCGACGGCGGAGACGCCGACCTGCTCCGAGAGGTCGGCGACCAATACCTCGGTGCAGACTTGAAATCGGTCCGCGAGATCGGCCGCGATCTGACGGAGCCGATCTTCGCGGCGCGCCACCAGCACGAGATCGTAGCCCCGTCGCGCGAGGCGCTCGGCATAGACCTTGCCGATCCCCGACGAGGCGCCGGTCACGATCGCGACACCGAGTTTGCTTGCAGAGGAATGGGCCAACGCAGTCTCCTGAGAACGGTCGCCGACTTGGCGATCTCTGGCGTCGGAAGTATAATCCCTATACTTGGTGTCAATTAGGCACCTAGTATACACTAGGTATACTCTAGGAAACCGCATGCCCTACACAGAAGAACAGGTGATCGAGACAATACCGGTCGTTCGTCCGGTGCTCGAACAGATCGCCCACCGGTGGTCGATACTGGTGCTGACGTTCCTCTGCGAGGAACCGAAACGATTCAATGCGCTCAAGCGCCGCCTGGACGGCATCACCCAGAAGGCGCTCACGGAAACGCTCCGGCGCCTGGAGAGAAACGGCCTGATCGATCGCAGCGTCACCACGACCTCGCCGATCGCGGTCGTGTACTCGATCACCCCCCTGGGGCGGACCCTGCAGGAGCCGTTCCTGTCGCTGTACGATTGGGCTCTGAACCATCAAGGCGATCTGCGCGACGCTCAAACGCGCTTTGACCGGCGCCGGCCTGATTGACCGGCGCAGCGCCAACGCCGACGGCGGGGCGGCCGCAAGAAACCTCCTACGTTTGACGGCTCAAAGGACCCTGTCCGCCACCGGCCCCTCCAGCCTTTGGAGCGCCTCCTCCCGCAGCTGGCGTTTGAGTATCTTTCCCGACGCGATCCTTGGGAGCGGCGTCGTGGAGACGTGGACGTAGCGAGGGACCGCGAACTTGGCCAACCGGGATCCCAGGAAGGTCCGCAGCTCGCGCTCCGGGATCGGACGCCGGGCATAGAGGGTGGCGCCGACCTCTTCGCCGAGGCGCTCGTCTGGCACCCCATAGACGCTCGCCTCGAGGACGTCCGGATGTTCCAACAACGCAGCCTCGACGCCGCCGCAGCCGATGTTCTCACCGCCGCGGATGACCAGGTCCTTGATGCGGTCCACGATATAGACGAAGCCGTCCTGGTCGACGTAGGCGACATCGCCCGTGCGCAGCCAGCCGTCTACGAACGTCTCGGCGTTCGCCTCCGGGCGTTCCCAATAGCCGCGCATGATCGAGGCGCCGCGGATCTGCAGTTCGCCGCGCGACGTGGCCGGGAGCACCTTGCCGTCTTCGTCCACGATGCGGATGTCCAGCACCGCCGAGACGCGGCCGGAACTGGCGGGGTGGCTCAGGTAGTCAGGACCTGCGACGCCGGTTCCGATCGCATTGGTCTCGGTCATGCCCCAGCCGGTGTTCGGTGCGGCGTTCGCGAACGTCTGGTCTATGGCGCGCACCTGCTCAGGCGCTCGAGACGCTCCGCCGCCCCCCACTACGGTCAGGGACGTCAGGTCGGCCTCGCGGTCCCGCGCGACGCGGATCAGGTCCCCCGTCACCGCCGATGGACCGTTGAAGAGGGTGATCTGCTCCCGGGCGATGATCTCCACGGCCGCCTCTGCATCCCATTTGTACATGCAGATGATCCTGCGGCGGCGCCGATAGCTGGCGAGCAGGTTGAAGTGCAGGCCAGAGACGTGGAACAGGGGGATCGCCAGGAGCGCCGATGGCTGCCCTGCGTCCGGCTCGGGCGGCGGCGCGTTCCCGGTCAGTATTCCCGCTTCCGCGTCCAGCTCCCAGGACATGAGGGCGCTGATGATGTTCCGGTGCGTCGAGACCGCGCCCTTGGGGCGGCCGGTCGATCCGGACGTGTAGAGCATGATCGCGTCGTCATCGGGCGAAAGCTCAGGCTTGGGCATGGCCGCTGCGGCGTAGGCGGACAGGACAGCTTCATAGCGGCGTGCCTCGACCGGAAGGGACTCGTTCGCACGCACGGCGATGACTTGCAGCCCGGCGGGCACGTCACAGGCGGCGAGTCGCTCCAGGCGCTCTTGGTCCGCCAGCAGCACCTTGGGCCGGCAATCCTGCAAGGCGAACGCGAGCTCGTCGGGCTGCCACAAGGCGTTCATCGCCACGGCGATCGCGCCGATCGAGGTCGCGGCGTTGAAGGCGATGATCCACTCCGGATAGTTCCGCATGGAGATCGCGACGCGGTCGCCCTTGGCGACCCCGCAGGACTCCACCAGGGCCGCCGCCAGTTGCCCTGATCGTCGCCAGACGTCTTCAAAGCTCAGGTGCTCGTCCTGATAGTTGACGAAGGCAAGCGGGCTCCGCGCCTCTTCATAGAGGTCGCGCAGCGTGGCGGGCGCATTCGCGAAGACCCGGACGGGACGTCCCAGCGCCTCGGTTTCGATGAGTTCGTAGGGCTGGCCCTCGGCGGTTAGGGTCTTGAGCGCTTCATCCCAGGTCATTCGCGTCATCCTTTCCTCGCGCCCTCGGCTCTTTTCAGGCTCGCAGCCGCGTCATCAGTTTGCCAAACAGGTCCCAGCGGCGCCGATGCGTCGCCCAGGCTTCAGAGTTTCGGGGGGTCTAATGCCCGGGCGCGGGTCGGCGGCGTCTCGCAGCGCCATGCCCTGGGCGGTCGAGACCGTCTCTAGGGTCGAGCCATCACGACCGCGATGATCGCAGGCCGGCGCGGTACTGGCTCGGCGAGGCGCCCAGCCAGTCCTGGCAGCTACGCCACAGGCTCCGCCGGTCGGACCATCCCAGTTCTGCGGCGATGTCGTCTAGCCGTCCATCCGTCGAGAGGAGGGAGACGAGCTTACGACGACGGATGTCCTTCGAAAGCTCGCGGAAGCTGGTGCCCGCAAGGCTCAGACGCCGCTGAAGCGTCGCGGGGCTCATCCCGAGCGCCTTGGCCGCGTCGGGCCGGGACAGGTCGCCGTTGCCCAGCAGGTGGGCCAACTTCTCGACGGTCGGGGAGGTTGGAGGCGACGTGTGCGAGATCGTGCGCTCCATAAGCCCCTCGAACGCGGTAAGGTCGTGCGCCCCCCACCGCGTGTACTTGCGCCGTCCCAACGGCGTCGCCAGATCCGCCTTGTCGTAGACGATGGTCAGGCCGAACCCCGATCGCGTCTGGTTGGCGGCGAGGCCCGAGACCATGCTTCCGTCCCGGTCGCTGAGACGCGAGGATAGCCGGACCCGCACGGGACGCAGGTCCTCGGCCGTCTCCCACAGCAGCACACAGTGGAACACCATGGCGATGAGCTCGAGGTAGCGCTCGCGCCGTTCGGCCATCGCCTCGGACTCGCCCGGGAAATCGAAGTTCAGGTGCACGCCGTCGGACCCGTGACCAACGCTGACGACGATCCCCGTGCGCAGAACCGGAATCAGCTCGGCATATCGCTCCAGCCCCTCCAGGAGGGTGTCCATCTGATTGACCGCCGCGAAGATGACGCTGAAGCTGGACTTGGGCAGGCGGTCGGGCGTGCAGCCGTGACCTTCGTCATCCGTCAGGTTGATGTTGGTGAGGAGCAGCCGCCAGAAGTCGAGCTTCGCGATGGTCGCCGGAAGGGGCTCTGTTCCCTTTACGGTGCCCGCACCCATCAGGAGCGTCCGAGCGCGCTCTTCACCGAAGAAGTTGGAAACATAGTACGACGACAACGACCTGTTGTCGGGAGGCACGACGCCGGCGGCGGGAGCCTTCGGCGGCGTCCGATCCGCAGCACGCCGCCCCGCCTCGGACCTGTGGCGCTCAGGCTGGGCCCCCGCCACCCGCGTCTGGCGCGGGGCTTCCGCCCGACCGCGGGAGGGTCTTGATGCTTGACTGGCGAACTCAGGTTCGTAGGCCATCGAACGCGGCTTTCGCTTGCTCCGGAGTGAAGACGCCCGCGTCGAGCAACCGCTGGATCGCCTCCGGCGAGCCCTCCGCGGTGGGAGCGTCACCGACGTTGATACCCAACAACAATCCTTCGTCTTCTCCAAGAGGGGCTTCGACACACTCGAAACGCCGAAGCACGCCGACGGGACAGGCGATGACGTCTTTCGGCCCCAGCACGACGCCGTCCACGCCGCTGTCGAGCTCCCATTCCACCCTCCACCGCCCCTTGATCGCGATGAAGGTCTCCACCGTGTCGTGGGTGTGCATGGTCACGCCCTTGCCGGGTTCGGCGCTGATGTAGGCGACGACGATCCCGGCCCTCAGGTGCGAGACGGCCGCAGGCGCATGGTCGTCGAACGGTGAGTCCTGATTGCCGATGACATTGCGCAGAACGCGGCGCCCCTCCGGCAGCAGCATGTCCGGGAAGCCCTTCTCCTGGCGCTCAAGATCGTCAAACCGCGCCAGGCACCTGTCCATTTCGGCGCGGCTGGGCTTCACAACGGGAATGGCCATAGTCGTCTCCGTCTAACGAAGGTTTGGGGGGTCAACGGGCGCCGGTCGAACCGCGGGAGCCTGGGGGCTCGCGATCACGTCGTCATGCGGCGCGCTCACTGCGAGGTCCGCGCGAAGTAGGCGATATCGTTCGCCGTGCTGTGGCTGACGTTCGGCGCGCATGCCGGAAAGACCTCGGTGGCATGCACCGTCCCCATCACCTGGCGACATCTGGCCTGAACGCCGCTGCGCAAGAGCAGGCGATAGAAGCTAATTCCCTCGTCGCGCAGCGGGTCGCACTCGTTGACGCTGATCACCACGGGCGGCAGCGCCTTCACGTCCTCTTCCGTCGCGAACAGCGGCCAGGCCAGGGGGTCCCGCGCCTGGAACGCCTCGATGCCATAGCCGTATGTGAACTGATTGTTGTGGAGATCGAGGAAGATCCCGTTGTTCTCAAGGGACGACGGGTGCTCCTCCGAGGGCCAAGATCCCGCGATAAACGGGCACAGCGCGTAGACGCCGCTGTAGAGGTTCCCGCCCTCCTCGCGCATCAGTTTCATGGCGGTGGCCAGCGCCAGGTTTCCGCCCCCGCTGTCGCCGCAGATCACGATCCGCTTCGCATCGATGCCGAGCTTGCCGGCATTCGCATGCACCCACCTGAGACCGGCGGCGCAGTCGTTCAGACCGGCCGGATAGGGCGCGACTTCCGGCGCCGTCGAGGGGAAAAGCGCGTTCCGAAAATCGACCATCGCGACCGCCACGCCCTGGGCTGCGATGATCTTGCCCCAGGCGCTGTAGTGATCCATGTACGCCGAGTGCACAAGCATCCCACCGCCGTGTATGTAGTATACGCAGGGTAATGGATGGTCACCCTTGGGCCTTATATACTGGATATTGACGCGGTTGCCGTCCGGGTGGGACGCGAAAGTCTCCGTCGTTACGACGAGATCGGCCCATGCGGGATGGTCGACCGGCGCAGTGCTTCGATAGAAGGCAACCTCCTCCTCGAAGGCGGCAAGGACTTCCGGTCCGGCGAAGAGCGCCAGCAGTTCGTCGCGGTTGGCGACGTCCGGCCCCACTTGTCTGACGAAGTTGCGAAACTTCTCTTTGATCCGAGGGTCGATGCGAGGATCGTCAAGCAGTTTGGACGACATGAACTCACTCTTCTCTTGCCGATGGGCGGAGGAATTGAGGGCGGTTCAGTATTTGTAGCCGAGCGTGACGCCAACTTGTCGGCCCGGCTCGAGGACCGCCATGGCGGGAGAGCCCAGTACGGCCGAGTAGACGATCACGTTCGACCTGATGCTGATGTCTGTGACGTTCGTGGCGAACAGGTTGACGTACCAGGGTCGCCGCGAATCCTCGTAGCGCAGCGACAGGTTCAGCTTGCCGATCGCAGCTTGAGACGAAACCGGGATGTTGAATTCCGAGAAGTAGATCCTCGACTTCCAGTCGTACCGCGCGCCCAGCGTCACCACCCCTGTCGAGACCGGGAGGTCGAGATAGGCGCCGACGCTGGCGTTGTACTTCGGCGCCATCGGCAGCCGGTTGCCGGCTAGGCTCAACAGTCCAAGCGAAGGCCGCGAGGAGTCTTCCGTCATGAACTCGTCGAACCTTGCGTCGAGCCAGGCTCCGGACAGGTCGAGGCGGAAATTCTCCGCGGGCCGAAGCACAGTCTCGACCTCGACACCGTCGATCGTCGCGCGCGCCGCGTTCGTGACCTGGCTGCCCAGACCCACGATCTGATTCACCTGCAGGTCCTTGTATTTCATGTGGAAGGCGGACAGGTTGGCCTGCAGGCGGCCGTCGAGCCAGGCGCCCTTCAGGCCCGCCTCCAGGTTGGTGTTCGTCTCCGGCGCGAACGCCGGCGCGAGGCTGCCGACGGCGAAGCCGCCGCCCTTGTAGCCCTTGGCGTACTTCACGAAGCCCGTGACGGTGCTGCTGAGATCGTAGCTCAAGCCGGCCTCGTAGGTCAGGCGATTCCAGGAGCGCGCCTGGGACAGCGTCTGGAGGGGGTTGTAGACGCCATACTCGTCGGTCGACTTGCGGTCCTTCGTGTATCGCGCCCCGGCAAACACCTTGAACCCGTCGAAGAACTCGTACGTGGCCTGCCCGAAGACCGCATGGGACCGCGTGCGCAGCACCCCTCCCTGGGCTACCGGCATCGGGAAGGTGCTGATCGGAACGCGGATGTACTGGAAGCTGTGCTCTGAGTAGTAGTTTGCGCCGAGCACATAGGTCAGGGGCCGGTTCGCTGGCGAGGTGAACAAGGCTTCGGCAAAATACTGCTGCGCGTTATGCCCGAACTGCGGATCGTAGAAGTTCGCCGGCGTGCCGTCAGCTATGTCGGTGTAAACGCGGTTCCGATTGTAGGACAGCAGCGCCCGAAGGTTGCTCGCGCCCAAGGCCACGTCCGTAACAAGGTTGGTGGTGAACGAGCTCACTTCTCGCACGCCCTGGGTGGCGTAGGTCGTGCGATTGTCCATGTCTCCGGTCGGCTGCCCCTGGAGCGGCCCAGGAAGCGGGATGCTGGGATCGGGCGTTCCGATGAAATACTGCGCCTGACCGGCATCATCCTGCTTGTGATACTCGACGAGCAGCCGGCTCTTGATCGTCGAGTTCGGCTGCCATTGGAGTTGGACGCGCGCGCCGTAGGCCTCCGTGCCGTCGAGGCCTTGCGGACCGCCCGGCAGGAGGTTCTTCGAATAGCCCTTGTTGTAGTTCTGGTGGACGGCGAGGCGCCCCTGAAACCGGCCGTCCGCGGTGAGCGGGCCGCTAACGAACCCCGAACTGCGAACCAGGGCCGGGTCGCCGCCAAGCGTCAGGTCGCCGCCGTAGTGCAGGTCGGACGTCGGCGTGTTGGGCACGACATTGATCGCCCCACCCGTGGCGTTGCGGCCGAAGAGCGTGCCCTGCGGCCCGCGCAGGATTTCGACCCTGTTCACATCCAGGAACGAGCTGATGACGAGGCCGCTCTGCCCGAGATAGACGCCGTCCGCGTTCACCGCGACGCCGGGATCGGATCCAGAGGCGGTCAACTGCGTATTGCCGATCCCTCGGATCGTGACGTTCGCGGCGTTCGCAAAGGCGCCGATCTGGATGTTCGGGCTGATCGCCGTCAGATCGGTCAGGGACGTGACGTGGGCCTCCTCCAGCGCCGCGCCCGTGTAGGCGGACACCGCGGTCGGCGTCTTGCGGATGCTCACCTCTCGCCGGGAGGCGGTGACGATCACCTCGCCCAATTGGACGTCGGAGGACGGCGACGAGGCAGAAGCTTCCGCCGCGGGTTCGGGGCCGGTCGGGCCCGCCGCAAGGGCGGGATGCGCTTGCAGAAATGTGAGCGCGCAGCCGATCGAGCTCGTCACGAATAGAGATCTCATTGGTCCTCCCCCTCGCCTCTAGTGGGCCAGTGCTTGGGGGCGTTAAAGGCGACCGCCAGTGCGAAGTCGATGACGCGAGCGTTCAATCGAAAGGTCGCAATTTGGCTCACGCTGGCGCCAACTGCGCGGCCAGACTTGGTATCGCGCGGTCCTAGATCGTGGTGCTGCGGAGATCACACCAGTCATGATGGACGGCACGAATAGGTAGCCCCCCGGCCGGCCGGCGCACGACCTGCTGAGCACCGCCAGGACAAGAGATTGGCGGCGGCGCCGAAGGCGGACCGTCGTCTCGGCCCATCGTCCGATGACTCGGAAGGCTCCTCACCCGCCCTCAAGGCTCAAAGCCCGGCAAGCCTGGCGCAATGTGAGCGTCCGCCAGGCGCGACTGGGGACCTCGCGGTCTTCACCTCGGGCGCTGCTGGCGCGTGAGGTCAGGCCCCATCGCGGAGCTAAGCCGTCGGGCTCGCCTGGGGCGGTGCGTACCGCTTCAGCCAGCTGAGCACCTCTGCGTAGCGATGCAGCGCCGAGGCCCGCGACTCCGGCGTATGGCCGTCGTCAGGATACCTCAGGAACCGCGCGGGTACGTCGAAGCTGCGGAGCATCGAGAACAAGGCTTCGGCGGATAGCGGGACCATGGCGCCGCGTGCGGGGTTGCCGACGATGATCAGGGTCGGCGTGCGGCTCAGATACCCGTCGAGCATGAAGTGGTTCGTATAGGCCTCCGGTCGCTGTGCGATGGTGGAGATCCCGAACTTGCCCAGATGCTCGCCTGTGGCCGCGCCGGTGATCAGGGCCAGATGCGTCGGAAGGGCCCCGGCAGGAATCGGATCATGCACGATGCCCGCCGCGTAGCGATGGGTGCGCGTGAGCAGGTAATTCACGCGCCCGCCCCCCGCGCTGTGGCCCATGATCCCGACCCGCCCGGCATCGACGTAGGAGCGCCTCGCCAGCCAGGTCACGCCGGCGTCCACGTCGTCGGCGTCCGGAACCATGCCGGAGACGTCCCAGTCGTCGCGCGCGTAGCGCGCCGCGGCGACGGCCGGCCCATACTCGCCGGACGAGCGCATGTCGGGGACGAAGACGAGGTAGCCCTGGGCCGCCAGCAGGTGCCAGCCAAGCGGCGAGCCGGGGCTGAAGAGACTGCGGAGCTTCAGCGATGAGCCCGGGCCGCCGCCGTGAACGTCGACAAAGACCGGATATTTGCGCGTGGGATCGAAGTCCGGCGGGAAGATGAGGAAGCCCCGCACCGGAAGGCCGTCGGTCGCCCGCCAGGTGACGGGCTCGAAGGCGCCGAGGCGGAACTGCGCCGCCGGATCCTGAAGCACCTTTAGAACGGACTCCTTCCCCGTCCGGAGATCTCGTACCCGCACGTCGCGCCGACCGGCGCCGTCGGCGGTCTGGTAGCTGAGCCGGTCTCCGTCCGGCGAGAGTTGCACATCGAAGTGGTGACGCGCGCCGGAGGTCAGCGGCCGTATCGTTCCGCCCAGGTCCGCCGCGTGGATGCGATTGAGCCCCCCGTTGCGCGCGACAAAATAGAGCTCGCGGCCGTCGCGCGCCCAGATCGGCGCGCCCGACAGATAGTGCTCGTGGGTGAGCCGCCGCACCGCGCCGCTCTCGAGATCGACCACGATCAGGCTGACGAAGTCCTCCCAACGCTGGCCGTCGACATCGACGTTGAGCGCCAGGCTCCGCCCGTCCGGCGAGATCGAGGGTCCGGCGGACTGCATGGCCCCCGGCTGGCGATAGACCTCCGAGATCTCGCCGGTCAGGACGTCGAGCCGGCGCACGGCCGTATAGGTCTCATGCCCATAGTGGGGCATGCGCACCGGAACAAAAAAGAACGCCGCACCCGCCCCCCAGGAGCCCTTGAACAGCGTGTCCTCTGGCACGCTGATCTCCTGCAACGTCCGACCGGTCGCCACCTCGAACACCACGACCCGATGGCCGTCGAAGCCGCGCTTCGTGCGGGAGGTCGCGTCCGCGAACGCGCCGACGTCCTGGAAGCGGACGCCCCCGGCCGTCGTCACCGGCGGCGGGACGGGTTCGTCCGGGCCCCTGATGGTCTCGATGATCGCGACCCATCGGCTATCGCGCGACCAGCTGGCGGGCTGCACCAACAGCGCCCCAGCCGTCGCCACGCCCAGCCGGCGCTGCCGCCCCGACGCGAGCGCTTCGAGCCACCAGCCACCGTCCTGGCGGAAGACCAGGTGGCGGCCATCCGGCGACGGACTGGCGTCCGGGCGGCCGGGGGACAGGATCTCTCGCCCGGTTTCGACCTCCAGGCTCCAGCGCGCCGGCGCCGCACCCTCGGCCTGCACGACACCCGAGAGCCGTCCCTCGCCGCTCCACATGACAGCGTCGAGGTTGGGCGCCATGCGCTCCAGCGCCGCCGGCGTCAGGGGCGCCAGGGCCCCGGTCGGGGGCGATCCCGACCGGGGCGTCCGCGCCAGCGCCTTCGGTCCACCGACACTGAGCGCCAACGCCAAGAGCGGGCTCCACACCCCACGACGAGACACCCGCATCACCAGGCCTTCGTCAGCTGGACGGAGACGAAGCGGCCGAGCGGTTCGGCGTTCGCGGTGTCGTAGCCCACTCCGGCCGGGGAGTCGTAGAACGGCGGCGCGGTGTTGAAGAGGTTCTGCACCGAGAGGCTGAGGTCGACCCCGGCCAGGGCGCCCTTGGAAGGCGGCGTCCATCTCAGCTGCAGATCGACTGTCGTCAGGGAGTCGATCTTCGGGACGCCGCCACCGCCGTAGTCGTCCGTGTAGTTCAGGGTCACGGAAGCCCCATAAGGACCGCGACGCCACGAGCCTCGCATCTGGGCGCGGAGATCGACCGGCTGCCCCGGCCTGTCCAGCAACTGGAACGCCGGGGCGTCCGGTGTGACTTTTCGCCGATACTGGGTGAGGTAGGTCGCGTTTGCGTCCACGTCGAAGTGATCGGCCCCAACGTCGAATCCATAGTTGGCGCTGAAATCGACGCCCTCCACGCGCAGGCCACCCGTGTTCAGATAGCGCCCATCGACCACCGCGTAGTAGGCGTTCGCGGGGAACTGGCCGGTGACGCCGTACTTCTCCAGAAGGGCCGAGACGCTCGCCAGGTTGGTGGTGCTGGTCGGATCGACGCGGGTCACGAACGTGGCATAGACCGGACTGCCCAGCGCGTTGGTGATGTCGTCATAGACCGGCGTGCCGATGCGGTCCCGGAAGCGGATATTGAACCAGCCGGCGGACATGTGCAGCCCCGGCACGGCCGCCGGCGTGTAGTCCACACCGGCCGTCCAGGAGCGGGCGTGCTCCGGCTTCAAGCCCACGTTGCCGCCGTAGCGCAGGAGCACCAGCTTCTGCACGCCGCCGAGGTTCAGATAGGCGCCGCCGCCGCCTTCGGTCTCGAACCGTTCTGCGAGGGAGGGCGCCCGGAACGAGGTTCCATAGCTTCCCCGCACGAGGATGTCGGACATCGGCGACCAGAGGACGCCGACCTTCGGATTGCGGGTCGATCCGACATCGTCGTAGTGCTCGATCCGCGCCGCCAACGAGAGTTCGAGCCGCTCGAGACCCGGGCGGCGGTTCGCGGGACCGAAGAGCGGCGCACGCACCTCAACAAAGCCGGCTGCGATCTTGCTGTCATAGGGTCCCGCCAAGGTGACGGTGGGGACAGTGCGCGAGGTCATGCCGACGGTCAGGAACTGAAACCGCTCGCGCCGCAACTGCCCGCCTACGGCGATCTTCACCGGGCCGCCCGGGAGATCGAAAAGCGCGCCGTCGACCTTGACGTTCACGGACTCCACCCGGCTGCGCGACTTGCTTTTCGACCAGCCGCTGCCGACGAAATCCAGGATCGCCTCGCTGTTGG
Organism: Phenylobacterium sp.; assembly: GCF_004297125.1. Lineage (GTDB taxonomy): Bacteria > Pseudomonadota > Alphaproteobacteria > Caulobacterales > Caulobacteraceae > Phenylobacterium. Next base: position 119,796 of record NZ_SCVD01000026.1, read on the forward strand.
CTGCGCCGTCGCCGTAGGGATTGAAAAAGCCCGACACCGCCGTGCTGAACGAGGTGGTCGGGTCGTCCGGGATCATGCCTATGGCTTCCTGGAGGAACCGGCTGTTGTAGCGCCGATCCACGTCGCGGTGCGCCGCCTCCGAGGCGTAGGCGAGGTAGGTTTCGGCCTGCCAGCCCCGTGGCAGGTCGATGTCGACGCCGAGGGAGGCGCCGAAATTGTCCGAACGCCCATCGCTGTGGATGGGTCCGAGCTCGTCCGTGAAGCTGTAGCCGACGACAGAGGACGTCGCGCCGTTCGGCGATACGAAGAACGGGTTGCGGCGGTCCACCGCGATCAGCGCCACCGTCCCCGGGAGGTTGTGGGCGAAATCACGACGGCTGAACCGCGCATCCCCCCGGACGGTGATCCCCGGGGTCACGGCCTGGCCGAAACTGGCGAAGAGACTGTCCCGCTCCTGACGCGGCAGCATATCCGACCGGGCCCGTTGGTTCTCGAGGTTGACCTGACCCTGCCGGAAGCTCGCGGGCGTGAGGCCAAGACCGTTCTGGCCCGCGGGAATTGCATAGGCCGGGATGTAGGACGAGGTCGCGTCCAATAGCATGATGTTGCCCGGGTGACTGTAGAACAGCCGGTGGTCCGTGCCCCCGAGCGCGCGCAGGTCCGCCGTCGCCGTGTAGGCTCGCGCTTCGGCCGGCAGGGCGTCGCGTTCATAGTGCTCATAGGACAGCACCAGATGGCCGCCGCCCCAGGTCCAGCCGCCGGTGTGATCGACACGGAGCTCGCGCGCCTTGTCACCTGCGGCGGCCCCGACCCGCACGCGACTCTCCTGGCCCTGGAAGTCATCGCGCAGGATGATGTTCACCACCCCGCCGACCGCGTCGGTCCCATAGAGCGCCGACGCCCCGTCCAACAGCACATCGACCCGGGCGACGGCCGACGACGGGATCGCCGAGACGTCCGCAAAGTCGCCGTGAAAGCCGGTGCCGGCCATCCGCCGGCCGTTGACGAGCACCAGGGTCGAGCTCGGGCCAAGACCGCGCAGGTTGATGCCGGTGGAGACATTGGCGTTGTTGCCGCTACCGTCGGTATTGGCGAGATAGGTGTCGGCGGACGCATTGCCGCCAAAGGCCTGGGGCAGATCCGTCAGCACCTCGGCGATCGTCGCCCGACCGCTGCGTTCGAGATCCTCGCGCGACACCACGTGAAGCGGCGACGGGCTTTCGCCGCCGCGGATGAGCGAGCCGGTCACCAGTACTTCGCTCACGGTCTCAGCGGCGACGGGCGCCGCCGGGAGCTGGGGGCTGGAGGACGCCTCCTCCACGATGATCACGCCGCGTTCGCCACGCCGCGCCGTCAGTCCCGTGCCCCGCAGCAGGATGTCGAGACCCGCGTCTGCGCCGTAGCCGCCTTTCAGCGCCACGCTGGTCCGTCCCCGGGCGGCCGCGCCCTGGAAGATCACCTGCTGCCCCGACTGCCGCGCGAACGTCCGAAGGGCGGCCGCGAGGTTTTGCGCTGGGATATCGAAGGCGGCGACCGGCGCCCGAGCCTGGGCCAGGACGGGCGCGCTCGCCCCCAGCAGGACAAGCGCGGCGCAGGTTCCCAGCGAACGACGGCGGAGTGTGGACGGCATGGCAGATCCCCCTTTGACGCCATCCCCGAATTCGACAGCGCTCTAAGGGCTAAGACGCGCCACCACCCCGATCATTCGGCGCATGTGACAGATTCTTAGCGCCCCCGGCTGACCAGCAGGATCTCATCGCCCTCCTCCACGGCGCGGACGGGTAGAAGCGCGGTTACGCCGGCGATGAAGGCCGCCGGATCACCCGCACTGAACACGCCGTCGACCCGGATCGCACCGACCCGCGCGTCACCGATCCGCAGTCGCCTGGGGGCGTAGCGGTTCACCCGTTCCACGGCGGACGCGAGCGGCTCATCGACGAAGACAAGCTGGCCGCCCTCCCATGCCAAGGATCTTGGCGCATCCGTCGGGGTGACCTCCGCAGCGGCGACCGCCAGCGGCGCGACCAGTTCGTGGCCCGGGGTCAGGGCCGTGTCGGCGTCGACGCCCCCCCCCACCTTGCCGGTCAACCGCAAGGGCGCGCCCAGCCCCGCCGGGCCCTGCCGCTCGCGGACGAGGACGTGGCCCTCGTACAGGACGACGCGCACGCCTGCCTGCAGCAGCTCCACGCTGAATTGCGTGCCGGTGGCGCGGACGACCTTATCCGCTGCGGCGACGGTGAAGGGCCGCGCCGGATCCTTCGCCACATCGAACTTCGCGCGGCCACGGGCCAGGCGCAGCTCGCGCCGGTCCGCGCGGTACTTCACCCGAACCTCGGTGGCGCCGTCCAGCGAGACCTTCGAGCCGTCCTTCAGCATCACCACCCGCCGTTCGCCGACGCCGGTCTCGAGGGTCCGGGGGCGCTCGCTCCAGAATGCCCCTCCTGCCACGAAGCTCGCCACCGCGATGCCTGCCGCAAGGCGCAGGCCAAGGTCGCGCCGGCTCCAGCGCGCGCGCCGACCGCGTTCAATCGCCGCCAGCGCGCCGCGCCGCAGGCTGATGACCCCGGGATCCAGCGCCACATCACTGATGGCGCCCCAGATGCCCGCGGTGTCCTCGAACGCGGTGCGGTTGGCAGGATCCTCCGACAGCCAGGCCTCGAAGTGGGCCTGGTCCCGCCCGTCGAGCTCACCCTCGGAGAGCCGGATGCACCAGGCGGCGGCGGCCTCCAGGCGTGCCTCGTCGTCGACCTGCGGCGTCAGCGGACCGGTCATTCGGAGGTTCCTCGCACGCGGCCGACCAGGTGCGCCATCGCCTTCATGAGATGGCGGTCCACCGCGCTGATCGACAGCCCAAGGCCCTCGGCGATGGCCCGCTTCTCCACGTGCTCCAGCCGGTAGAGCACGAAGATCTTGCGGGTCGTCTCGGGAAGGTCCTTCAGTGCGGCGCGCAAGGCGGCCATGGCCTGTAGGCCGCTGACAATCCGTGACGGGTCCAGCGGCTCGATCCCAAGCTGCTCGTCCGCGGCGAGCTCCGCCCGGTAGTCGAAGCGCACCTTCTCCTTGCGCGCCCGGTCCCGCAGCAGGTTCGCCGCGATCTGGAACACGAAGGCGTCCGGCGCCGCCACCTCCGTCGGCTGCGCGCGCGCCAGGCGCAGGAACACGTCCTGGGTCATGTCCTCGGCTTCGGCGTGATTGCGCAGCCGGCGGAGGAAGAAGGCCATGAGGGCCGGACGGTAGGTCCGGTTCAGGTGGTCCAGATCTTCTCCCAGAGGCGCGTTCATCCAGCCCTTCGCAAGCCAGCCGAAGTGTAAGACGGATGACAAGGGCGATCATTCGCCGATCCCGGCAGAAAGCAGCCGAAAACATCGCCGTGAGATCTCTTGGGGCATCCGGCTTCTGTTGATGGCCGTGTGGTCGCAATGCCGCTCAGGCGCATGGATCGTCGGCGGCCCGCGTCGTCTCTGCGCCGATTGTGTTGAAAAGGGCCGCTGTTGCAGGGGCGCCGGTGGGCTGATTCACTCTGGTCGTTGAGAGCCGGGAGGTCCGTCCGATGATGGGAGAGCGCCGGGTCGATCAGGCCGCGCTGCTCTACGAGTTCTCGCTCGACCGGCATATTCCGGCGCATCACATGCTCCGGTCGATGGACCGCTTCGTGGACCTGGAAGGTCTGCGGGCGAAGCTGGCGACGTACTACAGCCCGATCGGCCGGCTCTCGATCGATCCGGAGTTGCTGCTCCGGATGCTGCTGGTGGGCTCGGCAGGACTCGAATTTCCGAGGGAAGTCGCCGGAATTTTGGGAGTAATACCAGCAACGATACCAGCGGCAGTTCCGAGCGTTGTCGGCGCCGTTTTAGCTGTTGCAAGCCCCTGTGCGGCAGGTCGCTTCACTGCGCTTCAGCTCGCAAACCCGCCTCAATGGGTTTGCCATGATGTTGTACCCCGCGCCCCAGAACTCACAACTCATTGCACTTCTTACCCAGCCGGGAGTGAGCTTGATGATATCTTGCCCGTGGGCTGTCGGACCCGTTCATCCACGAACCGGATTGCGCGCCCCAATTCGCGGAGCGAGATGGGGCTCAGCGAGGAGTCTTCTCGAGGGCCGCGGCGCAGCGTTCGTCAAAGGCCTTGGCAAGCTGGGCTAGGTTGACGGCGCTCAGCCGCGCGATCAGCAGCGCCTCGGCCGCGTGCAGGGCATCCTGCAGGGCTTCGTTGACAACCTTCTCCACCGCACAATCGGGGTTGGGATGTTCATTGCCGATCGCGAAGATGCGGGGGCCGCCCACCGCGCGGTGAACGTCGAGCAAGGATACCTGCTCCAGATCCGCGGCGATCGCCCAGCCGCCGCCGTGCCCCTTCTCCGATTGCACAAGTCCCGCCTCCCGTAAGCCCGCCATCGTCCGGCGGACCACGACCGGGTTGGCGCCCAGCATCCGCGCGATCGCTTCGGAGGTCGTGGGGCCGTCGCGCTGCGCCAGGTGCAGGAGCACATGGAGCATCCGTGAGAGGCGACTATCGTTCCGCATCGTTCGATCCTTCTCACGCCGACCCGGATTGGCAAGCGCGCGCCATCACGCTACTTTATAAGTTACGTGACTATGGAGCGTGGAGATGCGTGAGTTCGAGAATCCGGACCACTGGGATGCGGCCGCCCAGCACTATGAGAAGACCGCCCATCCGTTCACGGCGCGCTTCGCGGAGGCGGCCCTCACGCGCGTGGCGCTGACGCCCCAGAGCCGCGTTCTCGACGTCGCGGCAGGGACGGGCGCGCTCGCGCGCGCCGCGGCGCGGACAGGCGCGCAGGTGCTTGCCGCCGACTTCTCTCCCGGCATGGTCGCGCGCATCGCGGCGGCAGGGCTGGCGAATGTCGAGGCCCAGGTGATGGACGGGCAGGCGCTCGCCCTCCCCAACGCCAGCTTCGATGCGGTGTTCTCGATCTTTGGCGTGATCATGTTCCCGGACTGGCGCAAAGGCCTCGCCGAGATGGCGCGGGTGACGCGTCCCGGTGGGTGCGGCGTGGTCGCGACCTGGCAGGACCGGGGCGCGGCGACGTTCCTCCTGCTTGGCCAGATTCGCCGGAAGCTGTTTCCGGAGCGGGGCGGCATGTCGATGCCGGAGGGCGTGAGGGCGCTGAGCGATCCCGGGGATTTTGCGCGCGAACTGGTCGCCGCCGGCTATCGCGATCCGCGGATCGAGCCCGTGACCCATGACTACGAACTCGACGTCGCGGCGCTCGCCCACCCCGACACGCTGTTTGGCATGTCGCCCGATTGGACCAGCCTGAGCCACGCAGACAAGGCGGCCGTGGTCGCCGAGGCGCGGCGGATGGCCGGGGATCGTCCGGTCCTTCCTATCGCGTCGACCGCACTGATCGGCGTGGCGAAGCGATGGGCGTCGCCCGATGACGTCGGCGCCCCGGGTCGTCAATGAACAGGTCGATCGTCACGGCGTAGGACAACATCTGCCGGATGACCGCTTGCGCGCGGACGGCCTGGGACGTGACACCCTGATCGAGCATCCGCATCAGGGCGCCCTTAATCAGGCGGCGGTTGATGTTCTCAAGCGGCAAGCGGGCGAGCGCCTTCTCGATATGGGCGCGGTAGACCGCTTTCTCGTTCGTCAGGCTCGGGCGCGCTTGGGCCGATACCGCCCCTTCTCCCTATCGGCGAAGTACGCTGCGGCCAGGTCGCCGAACGTCTTGAGATGCTCGGTCGTCGCCTCGATCTTGGCGACGCGCCATCGCCGGATCGCCGCCTTCGTCGACCTTTACCTGCGCCTTGCGCGCCGCGGCCCGGGCTTCGGACAGGCCGAACTCGCGAGAGTGGACGCCAAGCATGACCCGCCCGCGCCGGCCGGTCTTGGTCCAGTACCGGTGACTCCAGGTCTTGCGACCATCGCCGGAGACGCGCAGCTCAGGGCTGCGGACGTCGTGGTCCGGGTAGGCAACCTGACGGCCTTCGGTCGGGTTGACCGAGTCGCAGAGCGCGCTCGTGAGCTTTCGGATTGGCATGGGACAAACTCAGAACAGCCCCACAACACTTGGAGCTAGGTCCCAAATAGGTCCCAAAATCCTGCAACTCAACGGCGAACGTTGCTTGCTCCTGAAAACTTGATCTTCAATGTTTTCAATAACTTGGAACGAGGCAAACAGGGTTGAAAAAGGCTGCTACAACCCTAAGACCATCTTCGCCATGATGTTGTGCTGGATCTCGTTGGAGCCGGCGTAGATCGAGGTCTTGCGGTAGTTGAAGTAGGTCGGAGCTACCGTCGCCGAATAGTCCTGCCCCGCGCGGAAGTAGTTGGCGCCGTCACCCTTCAGGTGGCTCCAGGTGTCCTGCACGAAGGGCTGGGCGTAGACCCCGGCGGCCTCGAGGGCCAGCTCGGTGATCGCCTGCTGCATCTGGCTGCCCTCCAGCTTCAGCATGGACGAGACGGCGCCCATGGCGTCGCCGTTGGCGCGGCCGGCGAAGATCCGCAGTTCGGTGGCGTTCAGCGCCTCGACCTTGATCTCGACCTCGCTGAGCTTCTTGCGGAAGTCAGGGTCGCTCATCATGGCGCCGCCGCCGTCCGACCGCTCGACATTGGCGATCTTGCGCACCTTCTTGAGCTGGGCCTGGAGGCCCGGCGCGTAGGCGTTGCCGCGCTCGAACTGCAGCAGGTACTTGGCGTAGGTCCAGCCCTCGCCTTCCTTGCCGATCCGGTTCGACACCGGTACGCGCACATTGTCGAAGAAGGTCTCGTTGATCTCCTGCTCGCCCTCGGGCGGACCATCGAGGGTGATGATCGGGCGGATCGAGATCCCCGGCGTCTTCATGTCGATCAGCAGGAAGCTGATGCCCTTCTGGCGGATGTCCTCGTTCGAGGTCCGCACCAGGCAGAACATCCAGTCGGCCCACTGGGCCAGGGTCGTCCACGTCTTCGAGCCGTTCAGGACGTAATAGTCCCCGTCCCGCTCCGCCTTCAGCGCCAGCGAGGCCAGGTCGGAGCCGGAGCCCGGCTCGGAATATCCCTGGCACCACCAGACGTCGGTGGAGAGGATCTTGGGCAGGTGCTGGGCCTTCTGCTCGTCGGTCCCGAAGGCCATGACCACCGGGGCGCACATCTTCAGGCCCATGTTCGAGGTCGACGGCGCGCCGGCCAGCGCCATCTCCATGTCGTAGACGTACTTCTTGCCCAGGCTCCAGCCCGTGCCGCCGTACTCCACCGGCCAGTCGGGCGCGATCCAGCCCTTCTCGCCCAGGCGCTTCAGCCAGCGGACCTGGGCTTCCTTGTCGAGGTGGTGGTTCTTCGACTGCGAGAGCTTGGCCCGCATGTCGTCGTCGAACGCTTCGGCGATGAAGGCGCGAACCTCCTGGCCAAAGGCCAGGTCCTCAGGGGAGAAATCCAGGTCCATGGCGGCTCAGCCCACGCCGTCGAGGTATTCGATCTCGGGCGCGCCCGCGAGGACCGCGGCGAGCTTTCGGCCGGCGGCCTTGAAGTAGTCGGTGCCGCCGTGATGGGTGATCGCGTCCTGGTCCTTGTAGAGCTCCAGCACCTTGTAGACACCCGGTTCGGTGCGGCTCTTGGTGAGCTGGTAGGCGATGTTGCCCGGCTCGTTGGCGCGGACCTGGCTGGCGAGTTCCGTGAAGACGGCCTCGAACTCCGCCGTCTTGCCCTCTTGAATAGGCAGCTTCGCGATCACGCCAATGGTCATGCCGTTCCTCCCAACAGATGTTTGAATGAACGGTAGAGGGGCGGCGAGGCGCGGGCAAGCGCCACGTGACGCGACATCCCCAGCCCTTTGCCATTCCGGCCTCGGCGCAGCCGATGACCGGGACCCACAAAGGGCCGCGCTGTCTAGCGCCGCTCGTTCCAGCCATAGGCCACCCAGTGGTGGCCGCCCAGGTGGCGGGCCTCGATGACGTCGGAGCGGCGGCGCGCACGCACCTTGCGGCTGGCGCGCATGGCAAGCGCCGTGAAGGCCAGGAGCGCGGAGCCCATCACGGCGATCACCGCCACCGTGGCGGCCGCGAAGACCGCGAGGATGGCGCCGACGACAACCGCGGCGGCCGTAGCCAGCGTGGCGGCGACGGCGGAAAGGCTGCGAAGGGCGGAGCCCTCGTTCGCGGCGAAGTCCTTGACCATTTCAGCTCCTCAGCGGGCGCCAGCAGCGTTCCGTGAAAGGTTCATGTCAGCATACTGGTTCCGAACGTCAACCGCAGATGCGTCGAGAATGCGACGACAGGCCGTCATGCCGCACCTTCGAGCGCCAACGATTTCCGCTCGCGCAAGACCTGATGGTAGGCCGCATTGATCGCGGCCGCCTTGGCCTCGGCCACTTCCACGAACTCGGCCGGGAGCCCGCGCGCGCGCGCGGTCGGGGTGGGATTCGGAGAGCTGGGCGCGCCAGGCGGCCCGCACGGCTTCGTCCGAGGCGTCGGGCGCCACGCCCAGGATCACGTAGGGGTCGTCGTTGGCCGCGCCCAGATGCGTGGCCTTCAGGCGTCGGAAGGTGAGCGGCGACAGGCCGAACAGCTCGCAGACCCGCTCCAGGTAGGCGAGCTCGTCGCTGGTCACCACGCCGTCGGAGGCGGCGATGTGGAACAGGCCGTCCAGGACGTCCTCCAGCAGTTGCGGGCAGGCGCCGTAGCGCTTCCTCAGCCGCCGGGCGTAGCCTTCAAAGCCACGGGTGGTCTGGCGGGCGAGCTGGTAGAGGCGGCGGATAGCGCCCTCGCTGCCGGCCTCCGACTGGAACACCATGGAGAAGGTGGCGTATTCGGCCGCCTGGGCGTCGCCGTCCGCCTTGGCCAGCTTAGCGCCCAGCGCCGTGACGGCGGTGGAAAATGCGGGGTCCTCGCCCGGCAGGCCGGGCGGGCAGACATCGCATTCCGCCTCATCGACCTTGCGCACGGCGCGGCCGGCTATTTTGCGCCAGAAGCTCAACGGCTGCTTCCCGGCGCTTGTCGCTCAGTTTTTCCCATTAATTCAACGGGATATTGCACTTTCACGTTCCCACGCGTTCGATCTGCGGTCCAATATCGCGGGCCAGCTTGTAGGACGGCTTGTAGGATGAATCATGACGAAAGGCACCTTTGCGGACAAGGAAGTCTGCTGTTTCGGGCCTTATGCGCCCTCAAGGCGCTGCGGCGACGCCTCGGCTATACTGCTTCTTCGCCATTGCGCGACAGATCGGCGGGCGATCTCTAGGCAGGCCGGTCCACTTTTGGCGCCTGCAACGGCCCCAGGTCCGAGGCCATCAGGAAGCCCGTGAGCTGGCAGAAGGTCGCGACCTGGCGCCGGTAGGATCGGGCGTCGAAGCGGTCGATCCGGGCGGAGTGGGCCCAGTAGGCGCCGAGATCGCCCTGAACGCCATAGCCGGGAATGCCGAGGTATCGCGCGCCACTGCCCATGCCATACCAGGGCCCCTGCGACTTGCCGCTGACGCCGGGGCGGCCGGGGGAGCGGATGATCGCCGACGGCACGTGATTGTCCTTCACGGCCTTGAAGGCGTAGTCGATCACCCGTTGGTTGGTGGTGGCGTAGAGCCACGTCGGCAGGGACCGGCCGCTCGGCTTAATTTCCTCGCCGTCGAACACGTATTCGATCTGGCCCAGGTGCTCCATGGCGACCATGGCGACGATCTTGTCGCGGGCGCGAGGGTTCTTCTCGAAATAGTCCTGGCTGGCCCAGGCGCGTTCCAGGCCGGGCATGAAGTGGCGGCAGTCCAGCTCGATCATCAGCGACCGGGGGCGCCGTTCCATCGGAATGTGGCTCATGTACCTGACGACCCCCAGCAGCCCGAGCGCGCCATCGTCCTGGCTGATCGAAGGGCCGTCGGTGTGGGTGCGCAGCTGGAGCTGCTGATCGCGCTCGGTTCCGTAGTCGGCGCCCGGCAGGTAGGCGATCAGTTGATAGGCCTCGCTTTCCACCCGCTCGCCCTCGACCCGAATGGTGGCCTTCCGGCCCTCGCGGGCATCCGCGATGACCGTGTCGCCGACCGAGCGGTCGAGGTACACCGACGGGAAGCCATAGTCGGCGGGAACGCCGAAGGTGTAGAGGCCGGCTGTCGCCGCCTTGTTCAGGTTCATCGCGAAGACGATCCCCGCCGGCTTCGCGTCCCGCATGGCCGCGACGAAGGTGGAGCTGGCGGTCATGTCGTCCCACACCACGCTCGAGATCGAGTTCGTCCCGTTCTGGGCCTGCGGCGCCGTCTCGCCCTCGACCGGCCAGCTCTCGAACGGGGTCATGTATTCGTAGTCGCTGTTGCTGAACGCCTCCCGCACGTCGGGCCGCGGCACGGGCCGATAGACGACGATCTTGCCCGCAACATCCGGCCTGACGTCGGGATCCCAGAGGACCAGATCGGCCGTCACCCCTTCCGGACCGGTCGTGCCGCAGTTGGCCCCGAAGTTCGCGACCGGGATGCGGCGGCCATTCGAGACGAGGCCCCACTTGGAGTCGTCCGGCCAGATGCTGGTGACCAGCCGCTTGAAGGTCCACGCCGAGCGATGGACGTCCACGCAGCCGTACGCCTTCAGCTTGGCCTCGAGGAATCCCATGAACGAGCGCCAGGACTCGTTGCCGGTGAGCGCCGGGCCCTTGCTGTCCTTGAGCCGGTGCCACGCGATCGCCTCCGCCTCGGAGACGACAAAATCGGGATTGGTCCTGAGGAGCGCGGAGTCCGTCGCGCCGTAGGCCCGCGCGCCGACCAGGCTCGCGGCCGCTCCGGCCCCCAGGCCACACAGCAAATCCCGCCGCGGAATCGTCATTTCGATCCTCTTCCCTCTAGTGGAGTGTTCGATCTTCCGATCGTCGCCGACGCTCGTGCGCGCGCGCTCAACATCGCCGTGCAGGCCAGCGAAATCGCGCACATCACGAAGAGGTACGCGGCGATGGCGCCGCTCGACTGGAAGCGCGCGAACAGGGCCGTCGCCACGATCGGCGCGAAGCCCCCGCCCAGGACCGAGCCAATCTGGTAGCCGAGCGTGGCGCCCGAATAGCGCACCTCGACCGGGAACAGTTCGGCGAACAACGCCGCCTGGGGCCCGTACATGAGGCTGATGAGGACCAGCTCCACGGACACCGACAGGGCGATCGCCCTGGGTTCTCCGGTCTCGATGAGCGGAAAGAACGCGAACGCCCAAAGTCCCGTGAGGGCGGCGCCCCACATGAACGGCGGACGCCGTCCCCAGTGATCCGACAGCCAACCGCACAGGATGAGGGCCGGCGCCATGACGCAGCTGCCGATCATCACGCTGGTGAGCATCAAGCTCCTGGGGAGTTCCAGGGTCGCGGTCCCGTAGGCCACGACATAGGTGATCGCGATATAGAAGCAGGTGTTGTTCGCGACGAACGCGCCGCCGGCCAGGAGGATCTCCTTCGGGTGGCTGGCCAGCACGGAGAGGATCGGGGACCTCGCCTTGGGCGCGTCCGGGCCGACAGCCCGGGCCGCGTCGAATTCCACGGACTCCTCTAGGTTCAACTGGACGTAGATCCCGATCCCGACCAACGCCAGGCTGACCAGGAACGGAACGCGCCATCCCCAGGCCAGGAAGGCGTCGGGCGCCACGACGGCGCCCACCGCGAGGAAGACCACGTTCGCCAGAAGCACACCCAGGGGGACGCCGACCTGGACGAAGCTTCCGTAGAAGCCGCGCCGGGATGGCGGCGCGCTTTCGATCGCCAGCAACGCGGCGCCGCCCCATTGGCCGCCCACCGCGAGACCCTGGATGAACCGCAGGGCCACGAGCAGCACCGGGGCCAGGGGGCCCGCATTGGCATAGGACGGCAACAGCCCGATGGCGGCCGTCGCCAGGCCCATCATCATGAGCGCGGTGACCAGGGCCTTCTTGCGCCCGAAGAGGTCTCCCAGATGTCCAAAGACCGCCCCGCCGACGGGTCGGGCGATGAACCCGACGGCGAAGGTGCTGAAGGCCGCCATCTGCGCCGCCAGCGGTGGAATGTCGGCAGGGAAGAAGAGCTTGGGGAACACCAGCGCCGCGGCGGTGCCGTAGATGAAGAAGTCGTACCACTCGATCGTCGCGCCGGCCGACGCCGTCAGGGCGATCCTGAAGATTCCGGGCTTCCCAGCGGAGGGCTGCCGGCGAGGTGTCAAAACCTGGCCCTCAGCCCCACCCGGTAGCTGCGGCCGATGGCGTCGTAGAGGTCGAGCCGCGTGTGCGGCGCCACGACGACATAGGGCACCGTACTGGGAACGGCCGAGACCCGGGGCGGCTCGGTGTTGAGGACATTGTCCACCGCGAAGCTGAGCTCGGAGTCGATGTCGCCGACCGTGAACTTGTACGACGCCCGCAGGTCCAGGTAGCCCATCCGCGGGACGGTGTTGTCGTCCACGTCGACGTGGTCGACCCACGTGCTGTCGAGCTTGGCGGCGCCGATGACCCGGACCTTCGCCGTTCCGGAGAACGGTCCCTGGTCGTAGGTCGCGGTGAGTTGGCCCTTGAACTTGGGCTCCCCGACGTAGAAGTCTCCGATGGCGCCCGCCAGCTTGCGGACCGTGCCGTCGGGATCCGTGCGGTCCAGCTTGGCCAGGTAGCTGCCCAGCGCCCTTACCGTGAGCGAACCCGGGCCGAGGTCGCGGCGGTAGCTGACCTCGGCGTCCCAGCCGGCGGTGGCGAGCAGCGCGACGTTCGTTGGCAGCAGGTTGATCTGGGTGATGATCCCCGCGGGGTCGCGGATGATATTGTCGCACAGCGCCGGCACGGCGCCGAAGCAGAGCAGCACGGTCTGCGGCGCCGTGACCGACGCGATCGCGTCGCGCAGTTTGATGTCGTAATAGTCCACCGACAACCCCAGGCCGGGCGCCCATTCGGGCCGGTAGACGAGGCCGGCCGTCCAGGTGCGAGCGACCTCGGGCGTGAGGTCGGGGTTGCCCTGGGTGTTGGCGAGCACCGAAACTTGCCTGTTGGTCTGGGGATCGAACACGAACTGGGTGCCGGTCGACCCGCGGGTGAACAGCTCGGAAAGGCTCGGCGCCCGGATGTCGCGCGAACGGGTGACGCGCAGGCGCAGCTCGGGGTTGACCTCCCAGGAGCCCCCGAGCTTCCACGTCACCACCGAACCGCTGGTGCTGTAGTCCGTGACCCGGGCCGCCGCGTTCAGCTCCAGCCGGCTGATCATCGGAAGGTCCGCGAGCAGGGGCACGACCGTTTCCGCGAACGCCTCCTTCACGTTCCGCTTGCCGTCGAACGGCTGGAAGTTGCCCGTGAAGTACTGGCGCGCGGCAGAGCCGGCATCCTGCGTCGAGGTGGCGGAGTCGCGGGTGTACTCGCCCCCCACTGCGATCGACACCGGGCCTGCCGGGAGGCGGAACACCTCGCCGCTCAGGCTGCCCGACACCACATCCTGCTTCAGGTCGGTGAGCTGGTAGGGCACGGTCCCGAACACCCAGGCCAGCGCCTCGGGCGAAGAAGCGCCCGTCCCCAGCACGTTCAGGGGCACGCAGCCGTTGCCGCGGTCGGTCAGGGTGGAGCGGCAGACGATCTGGCCGGACGCCGGATCGCGCACCGCGTCGACGGCCTGATTGAAGCGCGGGATCAGGGGGTTGTTGTAGGTCTGGGTGTGAACCCGGAAGTCGCCGTGCTGGTAGTAGGCGCCCCACTTCCAGCTGCCGCCGAACTGTCCGTCGACGCCGACGACGCCACGCCACAGCGTCCGCTCGTTGCGGCTGCCGGGCGGCGGCGAGTCGGTGAACATCTTGCCGATGTTGAACGAGGTCTGCCCCGCTGCGATCAGCTGGTTGCGCACGCCGGCGTCGAGGTAGGGGTTGTCCACCCGGATCGTGAGGTTGCCGCCGCGGTTGTAGTAGAGGGAATCGGTCTGGACGGCCGACTTCCCGTAGGACCCCTCCGCATAGACCGTGAGGTTGTCGGTCAGGTCGTAGCGGGCGTGGGTGAAGAGCGTGCCGTAATCCAGCCCATTGGTCAGGTTGCGGTTGCGCGAGGTGCCGAGCGCCGCGTCCCCGCCCCACTGCAGGACGCCGGCGTTGTTGCCGAAATTGAACGGGGCCGGCGTTCCGTTCGGCCCGACGAACTGGGTCCCGCGCAGCGGCCCCGAGGTGATCACGCCACCTTCCGAGAGCTCGAACGGGCCCGCCCCGGACACCGTGATACGGGCCGGCCGTCCGTTGCCCGCGCGGAACGCCGGGTTCGGCACGACGGCCCAGTTCTTCCACCAGTCCCGGCTGCCGATACGGACGATGTCGGGTTGCCGGGAGAACTCCCCCGCCGCCAGGATGTGGCCGCGCCCACCGGCGAACGACCGTCCGTAGGTCACGCCGAACTTGGCGTTCCAGTTGTCGCCTTCTTCCGAGATCCCGGTCGAGGCGTCCACCTGCACGCCCTCGAACTCATGGTTCAGAACGAAGTTCACGACACCCGCGACCGCGTCGGCGCCCCAGGCCGCGGAAGCGCCGCCGGTGACGACTTCCACGCGCTGGATGAGGCCCGTGGGCAGGGTGTTGATGTCCACCCCGCCGCCGGGCGACGAGCTGACCACGCGGCGGTTGTCCAAGAGGACGAGGGTCCGCGTCACACCCAGGTTGCGAAGGTTGAGAAGCGACGCGCCGCCCCCCGACACGCCTGGACCGGGGTTGCTGCTGGAGACGGGGGTTCCGAAGGCGGGCAAGGTGTTGAGATAGTTCGCGACCGTCGTCGGCAGCTCCCGCTGCATCTCGGCGCCGCCGATGACCGTGACCGGCGTCGGCTGCTGGAATCCGTTCGACTGAATGCGCGAGCCGGTGACGACCACTTCGTCCAGACTGGGCGGCGTTGCCGGCTCGACCCCTTGCGCCCCCGCCGGCTGCGCGACGGCGCAGGCCGCGGACGCCAGTAGAATCAGTCTCAGGCTCGCCCTCGCCCGCCTCGCCACGCCCGTGGCCGCGTTCACCTGCCTTGTCATCCGCCGCATGCTCCCCTCCCTCTCTCCCGCAGCGATCTTCGTGCCGCGAAACAAGCTTCTGGCAGTGGGGGCGACGTACGCGTTGACCGGCCTGCCGCCGCCCGGAGCTTAGGGCGACGTCCATGGCGCAAGCCGACTCGGCTTCCGTCTCAAACGGAGGCCCTCCGGCGACGGCGCCGTTCAGCGGCGCTCGATCTCGGTTCCTGCCCTACTGCTCTTATCTGCGGTCACGATGCGGGGCGTTTTGGAGCTTGTCAATTTATTCCCGTTATAGGGAAGATACTGCGAACGCCGCGCGGCGCTCGGCGACCGACGACCCCGGGGAGCATCGCGAGGGACTTGCCTCGCGTGTTCGGTAGAGGCGAGACAGGACAGCAGGAAGCGAGGGGCAGCGTGAACCAGTCGGCGACAGCGGGGCGGCCGCGGCCCAGACGGACGGCCGGGAAGGTGCAGGCCGCGCGCCGGGCTGCGTCGATGACCCTGATCATGGACCGCGCGGAGGCGCTGTTCGCCGAGAAGGGCTACGGCGTCCCGCTGAGCGAACTCGCCCAGCAGGCGGGCGTCGATACGGCGCTGCTGCGCTACTATTTCGGAGACAAGGAAGAGCTCTTCCGCGCCGTCTTCCGACGCCGCGGGCCGATCATCAACGAGCTGCGCCTCAAGGCTATGGCGGCGTACCGGGACGCCTGCGGCGGCGAGATGACGCTGGAGGGCATTATCGACGCCTTCGTCCGGCCGTCGCTGGAGAAGGCCGCCGAGGACGACGGCTGGCGCAACTACATGGCGATGGTCGCCTACGTGAACAGTTCCCGCGGCGACCTGGACCGGCTCATGTCCGAGACCTTCGACCACGTTTCCCGCGAGCTGATCGCCGACATGCGCACAATCCTGCCGGACGCCTCGGACGACGAGCTCTACTGGGGCTATCACTTTCTGACCGGCGCCTTCACCTTCTCGCTCGGCCAGACCGGGCGAATCGACAAGCTTTCGGAAGGCGCGGTCTCGTCGAAGGACATGATCGCCATCGCCGACCGCTTGCCGGTGCTGATCGCCGCCGGAATCCGTGGCCTCTGCGAACGCAATCCGCGCCGAAGTTAGCGTTTCACCACCTCCACGTCCGCCCCGAGGCCGGCCGCGGCCAGTTCGCGTTCGGCTTGCAGAAAGCCGTACTGTGGCACGATCTCGTCGGTGCGGTCGCCGACCTGCGCCAAGTGGGCGATCACCTTCTGGCCGGCGTCGTCGCCGGTCCCGAGGTAGCGCCCGCGCGTGAGGGTCACGTTCGCCTGCGCGAAATGGCCGGCCCCGGCGCAGAGGACGGTGCGCGTCGGCGCGTCCTCGCCCACCAGCGCGAGCAGCGCCGGGCTCACCTGTTCAGGCCCGAGGAGCGCCAGGCTCTGAGCAGACAGCACCCCGTGCGTCATCTGCGTCGCTGCAGTGGGCGCGAGGCAGTTGACGCGGACCCCGTATTTCTCGCCCTCGATCGCCAGGGTCTGCATCAGACCGACCAGCGCCATCTTGGCGGCGCCGTAGTTTGCCTGCCCAAAGTTGCCGTAGAGACCTGACGACGAGGTGGTCATCACCACCCGGCCGTAGCGCTGCTCGCGCATGACGTCCCAGACGGCCTTGGTGCAGATCGCCGCGCCCATCAGATGGACGTCGATCACCAGGCGGAAGTCGTCGAGCGTCATCTTGGCGAACGTCTTGTCGCGCAGGATGCCGGCGTTGTTCACCAGGATGTCGACGCGGCCCCACCGGTCGAGGGCGCCCGCAACCATCGTCGCCACCGCCGCCTCGTCCGTGACGGACGCGGCCATCCCCACCGCCTCCCCGCCGGCCGCCACGATCTCCGCCGCGACCGCCGAGGCGGAGTCCTCCGCCACGTCGTTGACGACCACTCGGGCGCCGTTTCGGGCGAGGTACAGGGCGTGGGCCCGCCCGAGCCCCCCGCCCGCGCCGGTGACGATCGCAATCCTGCCCTGGAGGGACATCTCAATCTCCTAACCCTGAGAGAGCCGGAAGCTGTCCGACCTCAAGGTGGAGGTCAACACTCACTATCGTGTGCGTGAATATTTTCGGACGCCTGGTTTGGCGTTCGATTAGGGCCGCGCTCCGCTCGCGCAACGGCTTTGCGCGCCGGGTTCGGCGCACGCGGTTACAGGCGCGTCGGCCTGCCTTGCGGCCGAGGCTTCACGCCTTCAGGGAGAGGAAACCCGCCGCCATGAAGCGGGCGATCCGTTGCTTTACCGCGGAGAAGTCGTCCGAGTGGCAAAGCCCGCCCGACAGGCGGTCGATCCGACCCGTGCGGGCCAGGGTGTTCATCAGCGACCCGGTCACGAAATGATAGCCCCAGAAGATGTCCTCATCCGAATGGTCGGGCAGCGCACGCTTCAGGATGCCGACCAGCTTCAGGACGACGGGATCGAAGTGGACGTCCATGAGCGCCGCACCTTCGACGGTGTTGCTGACCCGCGCGCAGAAGGCGGCATAGTTCATCCAGGCCTCGCCCCCCTCGACATAGAGGTCCAGGTCGGTGTCGAGGAACGCATGCAGGGCGCCCTCGACCGTGGGCCTGTCGCCCGCTTCGGCCTCATATTTCTCGAGCGCCTCCATGCGGCGGCCGCTGGTCACGCCAGCGCGTCGGGCGAACACCATCTCGAACAGGCGCTGCTTGTCCTCGAAATAATAATGCAGAAGCGTCGTGTGGACGCCCACTCGCTTGGCGACATCGCGAAGCGTGACTCCATGGAGTCCATTCCTCGAGAACAGATACTCGGCGGCGTCGAGAATCTGTTCGATGGATTCGGCGCGCATCTCCGCCTTGCTTCGGGAGACGCGCTTTGCCGTCGAACCGTCTGACATCAAGCCGTACCTAACACCTCAAGGAGAAATTGGCCGACTGGGGTCCGTCAACGCACGACATCCTCCGCCGGTATCTTACCGTCCACGTAGTCCGCACGCAGGCGGACCTTGTCAATCTTGCCGGTGGCGGCCAGCGGCATGGCCGCCACGCGCGCAATCCGATCGGCAGCCACCCGTCGGGCGCCTCGTCGCGCAGTCTGCTCAGCCGAGGCCAAGACAGAAATCTCCACGGCCTCCTCCATCCGACGGGCCCGCGCTGGGACGAGCCACGCGAGGCTGGCGGAGACGATATTCCGTTGTCAATGCTGATTATTACGTGAGTGAACATATCGATAGCCAAGCCGTCGTGCGCTCTGGAGCTCACATTCCGTAGTTATTCACTCTTGTGTTAGTCAGCATTGACAGAACAGCGAATGTCGGTGAGCGTCCCCTCACACGCCGAAGAGCGACGACGGGGGAGGAAACGATGAGGGTCCAAGGACCGCGCCTGTGCGCGTTCGCACCGCCATCCCCCCGAGCCGCCGCCGACGCCGCCGCCTCCAGCGCCCGAGCCGGGACGACGGATGCGCTCGGCCCGCACATTCGCCACGCCGACATCCGCCATCAGAGCGGCGCGGCCCTTTTGGGAGGGATCCTGTGAAGCAGCTGTTTTTCCGGGGCGCGTCCGCGCTCGCTGTCGTCGTCTGCGCCGGCTTGTCGGCCGGCACGGCTGCCGCCCAGGCTGCCGGCGCCAACGCCCCGCCCGAAGTCGAAGAGGTCGTGGTCACCGGCTCGTACATCGCCGGAACCCCCCAGAACAGCGCCCTGCCTGTCTCGGTGATCAGTGCGGAGGAGCTCTCGAAGCAGGGTTCTCCGACGGTCATACAGATCATCAAGTCGCTTCCCGCCGCGGCGGGCTCGATCGGCGAGGCGAACCGCCTGATGGGCGCCACCGCAGGCATCGCCACCGTCAACCTCCGCGGGTTCGGGGCGGCCAGGACTCTCGTGCTGTTCAACGGGCGGCGCCTGGCCGCGTCCGTCTCGGCCGCCGCCGGCGGGGCCGTGGACGTCAATTTGCTGCCGACCGCCGCGGTCGGGCGCATCGAGGTTCTGAAAGACGGCGCGGCCGCGACCTATGGCTCCGACGCGGTGGGCGGCGTGGTGAACTTCATCACACGCACCGACCTCGACGGCGTCGAGCTCAACGCGGACTACAGCTACATCAAGGGCGCCGACGGCGACTACAACCTCACCGCCGCGTGGGGCCGCAAGTTCGATCGGGGGAACGCCCTCCTCACCGCCGGCTACCGCCGCCGCAGCGAGCTGCGCACCACCGACCGTGACTGGGCGATCCTCTCGAACGCCGCCAACCCGTTCGGCGGTTGGTCGGGTTCGTCGAACCCTGGCGGATACACGACCGGCAACGGCGGCTCGATCCTGCCCAACGGTTCGCTGGCCCAGCCCTACGCCGGGCCGATCAACTTCCAGGACGACGGTTGCGCCGAGCTCGGGGGCGAGATCATCGGCGGCACCTGCCGCTTCCAGTTCACGCGCTTCGACAACCTGGGCAACGACGAGTACCACTATCAGGTCTACGGCGAGCTGAACTTCGACATCACCGATAGCACCCGTTTCCACGGCGAGGTGATGTGGGCGCGGCATGACGTGCCGGAAGAGCGCGTGTCGCCCTATCAGTCGACGGTCCAGTTCCCGACCCCGATCGCGGCGTCGGGCGGGTCCCCCGGCGGCGGCCAGTCGCCCTATCCGGCCACGGGTCTGAACCAGCAGTCGCGCTTCTTCATCCCGTTCGCCAACCCGGGGCTGACCGCGCTCTTCAGCGCGCACTGCACGGGCGCACCCACCACGCCCTACTCGGCGACCCAGTGCGCCAATATCCAGAACTTCGGGGTGATCACCTCGCAGACACAGTGGCGTCCGGGCGGCTACGGCGGCCAGCCGCTGTTCGAGGACGGGGCGGACCACAACCACCGCAAGGCCGACGCCTTCCGCATCTCGGGCGGCGTCACCGGCAAGCTGCCCGTGGGCGGCTGGAAATACGACGTCGCGGTCACCTACATGGAATCCGAGGGGGTCAACGCGGTCCCCGACGAGGTCGTCAACCGCGTGCAACGGGGTTTGCGGGGCCTCGGCGGGCCCAACTGCACGACCAACACGCCGGGTCAGAACGGCTGCCTGTGGTTCAACCCGTTCTCGAACGCCGTGGCCCAGGACGCCGTTTATGGCCGGCCCAACCCCTTCTACAACGCGGCCGCCGTCCCCTCGAATACCAACACGCGCGAACTCTACGAGTGGATGCACCAGTACCTGAGCGCGACGACGACGAGCCGCATCCTGGTGGGTGACGCCGTCGCGAGCGGCGAGCTGCCTGTCACGCTGCCGGGCGGGCCCATAGCGGTCGCCGTCGGCGCCCAGTGGCGCTACGACGAATACAAGAACCGCGCCGACGATGCGCTGTCCAACATCGAGGCCACGCGATGCGTGGACGACGTTGACGACCGCCTGCCGCAATGCACCGGCGGTGTCGGGCCGTTCAACCTGTCCCCTGGCGTCCAGGGCTACTCGGTCGACCGGATCGTCAAGGCCGTGTTCGCGGAGGTCAGGATCCCGGTCCTCGAGACCCTGACGGTCAGCGGCGCCGTCCGCTACGAGACCTACGGCGGCGCCGTTGGCTCGACGACCAACCCGAAAGCCGACGTCAAGTGGCAAGCGCTGCCGTGGTTCGCGTTCCGGGGTTCCGTGGGAACGACGTTCCGCGCCCCGCCACAGACGTCGGTGCAGCCGGGATTCACTCGCAGCCTGCAGCAGTTCGTCGATCCGACTACGGGCGCGGCGCTCTATCGGGCGGTGGACACGTTCGCCAACCCGAACCTCGATCCCGAGACGGCGACCAACTATTCCGTGGGCGGCATTCTGGAGCTCGGCGACTTCACGGCGACCGTTGACTGGTGGAACTTCCACTTCAAGAAAGAGCTCACCGTGGAGACCGCTGCGGCGGTCTATTCCACGATGTTCCCCAACGCCACGCCGGCCAATTGGCAATGCGCCAACGCCACCCTGGCCTCGCGCTTCAGCTTCGCAAGCGGCGCCGGCACCGCCATCAACCCCATCACCGGCACCAATTGTCACCCGTCCAATTTCCAGGGCGAGCGGACGAACCTGATCAACGGCCCCAGCGTGAAGACCTCGGGCGTCGACTTCGCCGCGACCTATCGCCTACGCGACCTGTTCGTATCGGACGGCGACCTCACGCTGGGCCTCGATGGCGCCTATGTGTCGAAGTACGACCGCGGCCCGCTGCTGACGCTGGACGGTATCACCATCGCGCCCGGCGTTGACCGCGCCGGGAAGGCCGAGCTGCTGAGCGCCTTCTATTCCCAGCCGCACTGGAAGGCGAACTTCTACGTCAACTACAATCTCGGACGGCACAACTTCCGCGCGACACTCCACTACGTGGACTCGATGAAGGACCTGAACCACGACATCGACACGGCCACGCCGGGCGTGCAGCCGGCGACGATCAAGGCCTGGACGCCTATCGACCTGGTCTACCGCGTCGAGCTGCCCTGGGAGACCACCCTGACGGCCACGGTCCAGAACCTCTTCGATAAGGACCCGCCGTTCGCCTACAGCCCGTTCAACTATGACTACGAGCACGGAAGTCCTCTGGGCCGGGTCCTCCAGGTCGCCGTCAGAAAGCGCTTCTGAGGCCGACCTCCTCCTCGATCGCTCGCCAGCGTCTTCGCCGTCTGCTGGAACAGCGCAGCGACTGCCTTCTCGTGGGCGAGTTTGCGGACGGCGAGGCGATGCAGGCAGGCCTGTCAGATCTCTCGCCCGACGTGGTATTGCTGGACATCGACATGCCCGGTCCGGACGGCTTCTCGTCCTTCGCCCGGCTCGCGAGGCCGCGGCCCCTGGTCTTCGTAACCGCCTTCGCGGAACACGCGGCTCGCGCCTACGACATCGATGCGGTCGATTAT
Source organism: Phenylobacterium sp. (assembly GCF_004297125.1). Taxonomy (GTDB): domain Bacteria; phylum Pseudomonadota; class Alphaproteobacteria; order Caulobacterales; family Caulobacteraceae; genus Phenylobacterium. Next base: position 141,527 of record NZ_SCVD01000026.1, read on the forward strand.
CTCCTGAAGCCTGTGTCGAGCACGAGGCTGGACGAGGCGCTGGCCAGGATTCTGAGGCGGATTCCGCCACCCAGCCGCGCCGTAGCCACGGGAATTCCGCCTCAGTCCGACGTGCGCTTCGTGGCGCAGGGCCGAATCTACCTCTTGGATGCGACGACGATTTCGAGCATCCAAGCCATCGGCAACTACATCGAGATCACCACCGAGACCCAGCAGATCAACCTGCGCTCGACGCTCGCCGCCACCTACGAACGCCTCGACGGCGCGGCGTTCGTCCGGGTGCACAGGTCATGGATCGTCGCCCGCAGAGCCCTGGCGCAGGTCACGTCGTTGCCCGGATCGCGCTACGAGTTCCTGCTGAAGGACAGGCGTCGGGCGCCGGGTGGGCGAGCGTTCGCAAAAGTCATCACGGCATCGGTGCGTCGGGGGCCTGCTGGCTCCTGATTTGATCCGGCTGCGGACGGCGGCCGGCTCGTCCTCTTCAGACTTCGTCTGAGAAGTTACGTCTCGGCCCATTCTGCGCTGGAAGACAGCAAGACGATCACGCTCGGCGATGCGCCTTCCGAGGTCTTCGGCGATCGCTCGGTGCAGCGGTGAAGCCGCTCCAGCGCTCCGTCATCTCAGCGCCCGACGCGCCTCATCGTAGACACTGGTGTCGATCAGGCGGGCGAGCTGCGCGCGTGTGCGGGGCGCGCGTCCGTCCTGCGCAGCCAGCCAAGCCTCCTCCTCGACGAACTTGTCCAGCAGGTTGGGGGTGACTTCGCAGGGAAATCTGTAATGCCACGATTGGGTCATCAGATCTGCGGAGTAACCATTCAGCGGCCGGATCAGGCTTTGAGCGTGACTCGGGTCTGCAGAGATCGCCCGACAGGCCTGGAGTAGGTTCTTGACGTAGGCCACGATCGCCGCCCGCTTTTGCGGATTGTCCAGCGCGGCTTGCGTGGTGTGTAGCGAATAGAGCTCGCGGTACGCCTGGGGCGGGGCGATCAGCACGGCCTCGTCCCCGAGCTTTCGCAGCGCTCGCTCCGAATGCGGCTCCCAGGTTGACATGGCGTCAATGGACCCCGCGATCAGGGCGTCCTCCGAAGCCTGCGGTGACAGAGTGACGATCGTGACGTCCTTCTCCGTCAGGTTGGCGCGCTGGAGCGCCTTGTGGAGGTAGAAGGCTGCGGATGTGCCGGGATAGGCGCCGATCCTCTTGCCCTTCAAATCCGCCTCGGTGGCGATCCCCCTGGAGCGCCGCGCGACGATCCGATAGAGGCCCTCGGTCGCCGTGAGCAGATAGCGGCCGTCCGGATGCGCGAGCGTTACGCGCAGCAGTTGGGTCTCTGCGTTGCCGGCGAGATCCGCGAGCTTGGTGCTCGGCGGCGCTGACTTTGCGCCGGGGGAGACCGCGACGGTCAGGCTGGCCAGCTCCAGATCCCAGAGGTTCGCGACGCCGCCAAGCGCGATTTCGACTTGCCCGCCTGACGCTTCCGAAGCGAGCACAAGAGGTGCGATTTCCATCACCTTGATGTTGCCGACCACTCGCAGCGGCTCGGCCAAGACCGCCGTCGGAAGGACGATCAGCGCAGCGACCGCGGAGATGAATTTCCCCGTTCTTCCTCTCATTGAGTCTCTCCTCCAGTTTGCCCGAACTGCTGATTGAGCGCTGGCCGGACGATCGGCGCGCCCAGCCGTCACCTCAGAATTGCGTGCGAACGCCGAATTTATAGCTGCGGCCCACCGGCGAGAAATAGAGCCCGTTACCGTTCAGGCGCAGTTCCGGCGGCGGGTCGGTGTCGAAGACGTTATTGACCCCACCAAACACCTCTAAGCGTTTGGACTCGGGACCGGAGAGGCTGACCCGTGCGCTCAGGTCGAGATAGGTCCGAGCGGAAACGTGGTTGTAGGTGACGCTATTCGGCAAATAGGGGCTGTAGCCGTCCTGCTCCGGCCCGATCCAATCTGGATTTTGCAGGGCCTTCGGGATGTGGGCCAGGTGCGCCGTCAGCGAGTACGTGGGCTGGCTATAGGTGATGACCGCATCGGCGCGCCAACGCGGCACGCCCAGGATGTTGGTGACCCCGCCGGAATTGCCCGTGAAGTTGGAAAGCTCCTTCTTCGTCCCGTTCGGAAGCAGGGTGGAAAGCGTCTCGACGTAGGAGCCATTCAAGGAAATGCTGACGTCGCCGCTCATCCATTGCGCGACCTCAGCGAGATCGAGGGCGTAGTTCGCCACGAACTCGTAGCCCCTGGTGTGGAGCTTGTTGATGTTCTGATAGGTCGCGAACAGCGCCAGGATGCGGTCAGGATTGCCGTTGGCGTCGGCGCCCAGCGTGCAGATCGCCGGGTTGGTTCCCGAGCGGCAGATGCTGATGGCGAGGTTCGCAGCGGGGATGTCGATCGCCCCGTCAACCGAGATGTCGTAGTAGTCGACCGACAGCTTGAAGTTCGGGAACCAGTCCGGCTGAAGCACCACCCCCGCGGTGAAGGTGTCCGCTGTTTCCAACTCGAGGTCTGGGTTGCCGCCGCTGAACGTGGGCATCAGGTACTGCACGCCGTACTTCGGATCGGCGAGCGACAGCGTTGTCGTGCTCTTGTTCGGGTTGAGTTCCAGCGGCGAGGGCGCCCGGATATCGCGCGAGCGGGTGATGCGAAGCATGTACTGGTCGTCTGGCCGGTACACCGCGCCGACTTTCCAGGTCGTAGCGTTGCCAGACAGGCTGTAGTGCGTGCGTCGCACGGCGCCGTCGACGTCGAGCGACTTGCCCAGGGGCGAGTCCTTGAGGACGGGCAGGCTGACCTCGAGATAGCCTTCCGTCACCTTCTGGGTGGTCGGCGGCAGGTACGTCCAGGCGACCTGTGAGAACAAGCCAGCCTTGCTGTTCGGGTCGTTGTCGCCCTCCGAGGCGCTACTGCGGTATTCGACGCCCGCCGCAGCCGAGATCGGGCCAGCCCAGCCTTCGAACAGGGAGCCCCTGATATTGGCGGCGACGTTGTGATCGGTGAATTTGCGGGTCGAGTAGGCGATCGTATTGATCCAGGCGGCCGCCTCGGGGCTGATCTTGCCAGGCCCCATGATGTTCGCGGGAATACAGCCGTTGGTCGGCGCCTTGATCGTCGTCCGGCATATGATCGTGCCGGCCGCTATCCCCGGTATGCCCGCAGGCGCCCGTACGGCGTCGATGGAGTCCTTGAAGCGCTGTTCGAGCCGCGAGTTGGCATTGCTCTGGCGGCCCGTCGTTCGCCCGAACTGGTAGTAGGCATCCCATTTCCAGTCGCCGCGGAGCTTGCCATCCAGGCCCGCGAAGGCATGCCAGGTCTCGTTCTTCGACGAATAGACGTTGGGGCCGAGTTCGTAGTTGATGCGGCTCACCGGAAGGAAGGTGGTGCGCGCGGCGTCCATCATCGCGGCCGTCGCAGGCGTGAGGTAGGCGTTGTCCCGCTGGATCCGCAGCGCGCCGTTCGGGTCGGATCGCGGGTTGGCCCCGGTCGGCCCGCCCCGGACCTCGGCGTAACCAAGCTCCGCCGAGACCGTGATGGCCTCGGTCAGGTCGTAGTTGACGTGGCTCAGGATAGACCCGTGCTTCGTGCCCACGACGAACGGTCCCACGGCGCCGTAGTAGCCTGTGATGCTGGGGTCGCCGCCGATCATCAGCGAGCTCGGCTTGGCCCGATTGTAAAGGCCGCCGAACTGGAAGGGGATGAGGTTGCCGCTGCTGTCGAACTGCATCCCCTGCAGCGGATGCACGATGGTGATCGAGCCGGCCGGGGTGAGCGACGTAACGACGTTGTCTGCAGCGACATTGGCCGGCAGGCCGTTACTCAGCGCCGGATTGGTGGAGAAGAACGGGTTGGGGATGAAGTCGTGAAGGCGGCGGCTCCAGTCACGGCTCAACTCGGGGACAGGCCCCTCCTTCGAATACTCGCCGCCGATGACCAGATGTCCGCGTCCGTCGGCGAACGACTTGCCCCCGGCCGCGGCGACATAGGTGTTCCGGGCGTCGCCATGCTCGCTGACACCGTAGCTCGCTTCGGCCTTGAACCCTTCCAGCCGGGTGTCGGTGATGAGGTTCACCACGCCAGACACAGCTCCCGCGCCATAGGCGGCAGAGGCGCCTCCGGTGACGACCTCTGATCGCTGGATCAGGATCGATGGGATCGAGTTGAGATCGAATGTGCCGTCGTCCGAACTCCCGACATGCCGACGGCCATCGATCAGGGTCAGCGTCCTGATCGCGCCGAGACCCCGCAGGTCCAGGCTGCGGCCCGCGATGTTCGCGCTCGAGCGAAAGGAATTGGTCGCCGGGCCGACGATCGGGCGGAAGGATGGAATCTGATTGAGCGCATCCCCTACGTTGGTGATGGCAAGGTTCTGAGAGCGCTCCTGGCCGATCACGCTGACCGGAGTCGGTGAGTTGAAGCTCGTCCGCCCGAGGCGCGAGCCCGTGACGACGACCTCCTCCACGACATCAGTCTTCGGACCCTGATCATCGGCGGGTTTCTCTTGCGCCATGGCGGGCGAGGCGCTGACGGCTGCGACCACCGCGAGCACCGCGCTGGAGTTGAAAAGACTCGATAGCCTCCCCGTACGCATACATTTCCCCCTTTTGATTCAAGTTATTTTTGAAAGTCAGACGCGTTGTTGCGCTGTGTACTCGTAAGTTGGCGCCCCGAAGATCGAGACTCTTGGCGTCGTGACGTGCGCGGCTAAATTGCAACCGCGCCGGTCACTAACCTTCTGGATTTGATTGTTGCTTTGAAAGCCACGCACCCAATGCTTGCCTTGTTGAGGGCGATCTTCGTGCACTGGGGATGGGGACGAAAGCACCGAGTTGCAGCTTTCCGCAGCGCGAAAGTCTCGGACGCTCCGGCGCCGACGGACACTCAGCGATCAATCAGGGTCGCCCCTGATCAACCCGCTTCGATGCGCCTTTGCTTCGCTCATCCAGGTGATGCTTGCGGAGAAAGGCCGAAAGCTGATCGGCGACCGCGACGTTGTTGAGGTCGGCGAAGGGGATGTGGGTGTTCCCGTGTAGGCCGACTGCGGGCAGGAAGAGGATCTCCGCCTTGCCGCCACGCGCGTTGATCAGGTCAACGAACTTGCGGGCTTCGCGGGCGTGCTCGGACCACGTCGACGACTTGTCGAGGTTGTCGCCAAACACGAACTGGATCGGAAACCGCGTCAGTTTCTTGAAGACCTCGGGCTCGACCATGACCGGGCCGAAGCGGTCGGCCGGCTTCGCGCCCGTGAAGTCGGCGGGGAAGACATACCCCGGGTTCTCATAGGCCACGATGGCCTTCACATTGTCGCTCTCCAGCGCCGCGAGCATCGCGCGCAGACCGCCGTTGGAATTGGTGACCAGGATCGACGGGCCAATGCGGTCGATGGCCGCCGCCGCCGCATGGGCTTCCAGCCTGGCGTTCTCGCTGGTGTCGAACTCGTCGTAGCGCGCCCGCGTCGCCTGCTCCCACGCCGCCGCGTCACCAGTCGGGAACTGCACGCCCGGAAACCACTCGGGATATTTCGCGCCCAGGCGCCAGGCGACGAAGTTCTGCTGATCCTGCCCGATGGACGGCTTGTAGGTGTAGCTCGCACAACCCCAGTTGCCGCGCCCGACGCGCGGGCCATCCCATAGATAGACCGGGTAGCCGCGCCGCAGGAAGATCGACTGGAAGCCCTCGCCGCCATCCCAGCGGTTCTGCCAGACCTTGGCCGAGGAGCTGTGCCACATGAACAGCGACAGGCCGCGCGCACGGGCGGGGACCTGGTATTCCACATAGCCGTGGTCGCAGGACAGCGTCTTGTCGCCCTCGCGCAGTTGCGCCCCTCCGGCTTCGAACGCGCCCTGTCGCACGATCGGGATCGGCGGCGCGGCGGCGGCCGGGGCCGCTAGCGACACGGCGAGGAGGACGCAGAGAGCGGCAAGCCCGCACCGTCCGTCGAAACCTATTCCGCCCACCCTCACCTCCCCGTTGGCCGCCTAGCCTGCGCGGGCGGCGGTCATAGCCCTGAACTGCGCAAGCACGGAGGCCGCAGCCTGGCGCATGAAGCCCTGATCCGTGGCCACCATCATCGCAGTCACGCCAAGGTCGGTCAGCCATTTCGCCTCGTCCGAGTCCAGTGACTGCACGACGGCCGAGATCGCCTTGCCACGCCGGCGGCATGCGTCCGTCACGATCTCGACGGCTTCCTTCACCGACGGCGCGGGTCGCGTGGCGTTGCTGAGCGACAGCGTGAGATCGCCACGCCCCAGGAAGATCGCATCGATCCCGGGCGTCGCGACGATGTCGTCGACGACCTCGATCGCCTGCCGATCCTCGATCATCGCCATGACCGTCGTGGTCCGGTCGGCAAAGGCTTGATGGCCGGCGCCGCGGGCGCCGTAGTCGCCGCCGCGCCCCACCCCGGCCCCCCGGGTCCCGTCCCTGTAGTGCGCCCACGACACCAGTTCGCGCGCCTTCTCCACCGTGTCGATATGCGGTGCGAGGACGCCGATGGCGCCATCGTCCAAGGCCGACAGGACACTGGCCGCGTCGTGCCGGGCGATGCGGACGATGCCGGCCGTTCCGACCGCGCGGGCGGCGAGCAGGCCAAGGTCGAGCGCGCCGCGATCCCACGGCGCATGCTCGGCGTCCAGCACGACGAAGTCATAGCCCAGACCCCCGATGACTTCGGTGTTGTGGGGTCCGGGCACCTTCATGAAGGTGCCGATCAGCGGCTCGCCCGCGATCAGGCGTTCGCGGAACGCGTATCGGTCGGGACGTGGCGCGGCCGTCATGGTCAGTGCGTGTGCGGCTCGGCGGGCGCGCCGGGCTCCAGCTTGTCGAGGCCGATCAGCTCGGCCGCGTTCAGCGAGATCATCCGCCGGATGTCGCTGTCCGAATAGCCGAGGTTCAGACACTGCTCGATCACCGAGCGGAAGCCCTCGACCGGGCGGTCGCGGCCGCGCTGCCCCAGGTCGGAGCCAAGGATGGTGCGCTCGACCGTGCCGGCCTTGATCAGCGCATCCAGTTCCTCCGGCGGGAAGCGCGGCGGCTTGCCCCGCTCGACGTTGATGAACATGCAGAACGAGTGCTCGATGTACGCCCCCATCTCCACCAGCGCGCGGATGTCGTCGTAGGTGCAGCCGATCAGGAATGTCGGGTGGTTGACCAGCAGGCGCTTCACACCGCGCCGCTTGGCCTCCTCGAAGAGCGGGAAGATCTCGGTGATGTGCAGGTGGCCGCCGGACAGCACCACGTCGTGCATGGCGATGTGATCGAGGATCGGCTTCACCGCTTCGATCAGTTGGCCCTGGCCGTCGAGGACGGTCAGCGGCTCGGGCTCGATCAGCGGCTTGGTGGTGTGCGGGAAGCCCTTGGACTTGGCGTTGGCGTCGATGTGGTTCTTGGCCGTGAAGGTCGGCATCCACACCAGGCGTGCGCCGAGCGCGATGCCGTGGTCGACCGCGTAGAGGTTGAAGCCGCCGAGTGCGTTGTTCAGCGGGACGCCGGACAGCAGCGTGACGCCGAGGTGGCCATAGTGCTTGTTCAGCAATTCCGTGACCGGCGTCGCCGAATAATAGTGGTCCTTGATCAGCATGGCCCGCATCCCAGCGCTGGCGGCGTCCTGCAACGCTTCGATGTGATCGAGCTCGCGGGGCATGACCGACGGGCCGCTGTGGCAGTGGAGATCGATGGCGCCCACGAGCAGCGAGGTGATCCGTTCCTCGCGGGAGATCGTGGGGCTGTCGTTCGGCATGGCACGTGTTCCTGATACTGCGTCTCGGCGAGAGGTCCTTTTATGCCGCGCTGGGTCGGGGGGCTCCCGCGCCGAATTGCAACTTTCCGTGGAGCGGAAGTTTCCGGCGCGCGGAAAGGGGAATGGTGGTCTGTTGCGCGCTGCCCCCGGGGATTGGAAGACAGGCCAGAGTGTCGGAGTGAAGGGGGTCCAACCGGTGGATGCGCTGAAGTTCTATATCGACGGAACCTGGGTCGACCCCATCTCGCCGGCGCAGCTCGCCATCCAGAACCCGGCCACCGAAGAGGTCCTCGCGCACATCAGCCTCGGGTCGGCCCAGGACGTGGACCGGGCCGTCCGCGCCGCACGGCGGGCCTTCGCCACCTACGCCACAACGAGTGTCGAGGAACGCCTGGGCTACCTGGCCCGGATCATCGAAGGCTTCCGAGCCCGCCTGCCCGAACTCGCCCGCACCATGACCCTCGAAATGGGGTCCCCCATCACCTTCTCGACCGAGCGCCAGGCGACCGTCGCTCTCTTCCACTTCGAGGAGGCCGCGCGCGTGCTGGCGAACTACAAGTTCGAAGAGCGCATGGGCGTAGGGGTCGTCCGCCGCGAGCCCATTGGCGTCTGCGGCCTGATCACGCCGTGGAACTGGCCGCTGAACCAAGTGGCCTCGAAGGTTGCCCCGGCGCTCGCCACCGGCTGCACGGTCGTGCTCAAGCCCAGCGAGATCGCGCCCCTCAGCGCCATGCTCGTGGCCGAGATCATCCATGACGCGGGCGTGCCGGCGGGCGTGTTCAATCTCGTCAACGGCGACGGGCCGACGGTGGGCGAGGCGCTGGCCGTCCATCCGGGCATCGACATGATCTCGATCACCGGATCGACCCAGGCCGGAATCCGCGTGGCCAAGCTGGCGGCGGACACCGTCAAGCGCGTCGCCCAAGAGCTGGGCGGCAAGTCGGCCAACATCATCTTGGACGACGCCGACATCGCGGCCGCCGTCGCCCAGGGCGTGCACGCCTGCTACACGAACGCCGGCCAGAATTGCCAGTCGCCTACACGCATGCTGATCCCGCGCGGCGCGCGCGAGACGGCCTTCGAAGCGGCGCGCGGCGCCGTGGAAACCATCCAGGCTGGCGACCCGCTCGATCCCGTCACAACACTTGGCCCGCTCGTCAGCCAGGCGCAGTTCGACAAGGTCCAGGCGCTCATCCAGTCGGGCGTCGACGAGGGTGCTACCCTAGTTGCCGGCGGACTTGGCCGGCCGGCCGGGTTGAACCGCGGCTTCCACGTCCGACCGACCGTCTTCGGCGACGTCACCCGCGACATGCGCATTTCCCGCGAGGAGATCTTTGGCCCGGTGCTGTCGATCATGAGTTACGACACCGAGGACGAAGCCATCGAGATCGCCAACGACACGCCCTTCGGTTTGGCCGGTTTCGTGCAATCCCCGGACCTCGACCGCGCGCGGGCCGTCGCCAATCGTATCCGCGCCGGCCGGGTCTATCTCAATGGCGCGCCGTTCGACCGCAGCCTGCCGTTCGGCGGTTACAAGCAGTCCGGCAATGGGCGCGAGTTCGGGGTCTTCGGCTTCGAGGAATACCTCGAGGTGAAGGCGATCCTGGGGGATCCGCGCTAGGGCGCGAGCTGCCCAGGATCGACGATCAGCACGACCTTGCCGATCTGCTGGTTGGCGTCCATCAGCGCATGCGCGTCGGCCGCCCTGTCCAGCGGGAAGGTGGCGCAGATGCGCGTCCCGACCTGGCCCTGTTCGATCAGCGGCCAGACATGAGTGCGCAATGCGCTCGCCAGCTCGGCCTTGAATTCCGGCGTTCGCGGCCGAAGGGTGGCGCCGGTCAGGGTCTGTCGGCGGCGTACGATGCTGCGGGTGTCGATCTCGCCCGTCCGCCCCGCATGGCTCGACAGCAGCACCAGACGGCCGCCTTCGGCCAACAGGTCGAGCAGACCCGCCGTGGTCGGGCCGGCCTGGGCGTCGACGATCACGTCGAAGCCGCCGGGCAGCAGGGTGCGGACCTGATCCGGCCAGTCGGGGTCGCGATAGTCGAGAACGTATGTGGCGCCTGCTGCGAGGCACGCGGCGCGCTTCTCCTCGCTGCTCGCGGTGGCGACGATCTTCGCATTCCGCAGGTGTGCGGCCAGCTGGATGGCCGCCAGGCCGACGCCGCTGGCGCCGCCCTGGATCAACAGGCCTTCGCCGGATTCGATCCGGCCCAGGATCATGAGCGCGTTCCAGGCGGTGAAGAACGCCTCGGGAAGGCTCGAAGCCTCGACAAGGTCCAGGCCGGCGGGAATGGGCAGGCACTGCCCTGCCGGCGCCAGGCAGTACTCGGCGTAGCCGCCGCCGTTCGCCAGGGCGCAGACGCGGTCGCCCGGACGCGGCCAGGCCACGTCGTCGGCCGCCGCCACGACCGTGCCGGCGATATCCAGCCCCAGACGCGGCGAGGCTCCCGGCGGCGGGGGATAGAGCCCCCGGCGCTGCTGGACGTCCGGACGGTTCACGCTGGCCGCCGCGACCCGGACAAGGACCTGGCCTGGCGCCACGGTCGGCCGGTGCGCATCTTCAACCACGAGACGGGCCTCATCGCCTTCCCCATCGACGCCGATGGCCTGCATCGAACGTTCGGCCGAGAGGGCGTCAGACAAGGTCATGGGTCGATCCCGGGTCGGCGGGCCTGGCCGCCTCGGAGCGCCGCGCAAGCTCATCCGAGATGGTCTCGGCGGTCTGAACCACGCGCGGCAGATACTCGGTGATCGCCTTCTGCAGGGGCATCGCCGCGGTGATCCAGGTGAAGCCGAGGCAGGCCACGACATGGTCTCCGTCGCGCACGGGCACGGCGATGGTCGAGGACTTGGTCTCAATGCCCGGTGAGCGGGTGGCGTAGCCGCGGCCGCGCACCTGTTCGATCATCCGCGACATCGCCTCGGGATCGTGGGCCAGGCGGTCTTCGGGGTCCGTGCTGCGCTTGACGATCTCAAGGATGATCTGCTGCTCGTTGGGCGGGCTGTGGGCCAGGTAGCAGCGGCCGAGCGCGCGGCTGACCATGCTCAGCCGCATGTTCAGCGAGGAATGGAGCAGCGAGAGCGAGGTGTAGGGAATGCTGCTGGCGCGGACGACCATGGCGTCGAGGTCGAAGAGGGCGAGCGCCAGCGGCCAGCCCTCCTGCTTGGTGAACTCGACGATGATCTCCTGGGCGACCTCGATCACCAGTGGCTCGTGGTGGAAGCCGCTGGACAGCGTCTTGACCCGTCCCAGCAGCTGGTAGGTGCCGTAGCTGGCCGATTGGGTCGCCAAGCCCTTGGCTTCCAAAGTGCGCAGCAGACGTACGATCGATGGCTTGGGCAGGCCGGTTTCGCGATGCAGGTCATGGAGCGTGGACAGCGGGCGACGGTTCATCGCCTGGAGCAGGTCGATCGCCCGCTCGACAGCGCGAATGCTGCCCTTCTCCGACCTGGAGTCTCTCGCCATCGCCGACATCTCCACGGGCCTTCCGCTAACCTCCCTCGTCAGACCTCCGCGAAGGTGCCGGGGCAGCGGTGCGGCGACAACGAGCATATCTCGATGTTCCGACCAGCGAAAAGTAGCCAAGCCGGCGTTGATGCGTCGCGGCCGATCCAACACTCCGGGGACGGCGGATCGTCCGCCGATAAGAAGGGTGGATCGATGATCGCGGAACTGTTCGAGGTGGCCGGTAAGGTCGCTCTGGTGACCGGTGGGACCAGCGGCATCGGCCGCATGATCGCCGAAGGCTTCGTGCGGAGCGGAGTGCGGACCTACATCGCCGCGCGGGACCAGGCGCGGGCGGACGCGACCGCGGCCGAACTGGCTTCAGCCGGCGGCGTCTGCATCGGGCTGGCGGCCGACCTGAGCGAGGCGAATGGCCCGGCGGCGCTGCTAGAGGCGCTGACGTCGCGGGAAGCGCGGCTCGATATCCTGGTCAACAACGCCGGGGCGAACAACCGCGGCCCCATCGCCGGCGTCACCGCCGAAGCGTGGGACGCCGTCATGGACGTCAATCTGCGCGCACCGTTCCTGCTGATCCAGCAGGCCCTGCCGCTGCTGCGCGCCGCGGCGACCGAAGGAGGCCACGCGAGCGTCATCAACATCGGGTCCATCGGCGGCCTGCATATTCCGAACTGGGAGGCCTATCCCTACGGCGCGTCGAAGGCGGCGATCCACCACCTGACCCGGGCGCTGGCCAAAAGCCTGGGCGCCGATCAGATCCGCGTCAACGCGATCGCACCGGGACCCTTCCACTCGCGTCTCACCGACACGACGTCCGAGGCGGTGAAGAAGAGCGTGCAGACGTACATCCCGGTCAATCGCGCGGGCGAGGCGCAGGATGTGCAGGGGACCTGCATCTTCCTCGCCTCGCGGGCCGGCGCCTACGTCAACGGCTCGACCATCGCCCTGGACGGCGGATACATCGCCGCCCTCTAGGCCCCAGCCACCTCGGCGGCGGGTTTCTTCCGCGGCCGCAGCGCCGGCGTGACCAGAATGGCGACGGCGCCGAGCAGAGACATCGAGCCCATCGCGTAGAAGCCGGCGCTGAAGCCACCCGTCGCGTCGTTCAGAACACCGAAGACGAATGGGGTGGAGTAACCCGCGAAATTGCCCAGGGTGGTGATCAGGGCGAAGCCCGCCGCCGCCGCGGCGCCCATCACGAAGGCGCCGGGCAGCGAAAAGATCGTCGCCGAGGCGACCACGAATCCACATTGGGCGAAGACCAAGGCCGAAAGCGCCACATAGGCATTGTCGCTGAACGTGCCGGCGACGCAGAGGCCGACCGCCTGGGCCAGGAAGCCGAAGGTGGCGTGCCAGCGCCGCTCGCGCGTCTTGTCCGAGTGGCGGGCGTTCACGATCAGCACGACGCAGGGGATGATGGCCAGGCCCGCGGCGATCAGGCCAGTGTCGAACACCGACGTGTTGCTCACCTTCCGGATGATCGTCGGCAGCCAGAACTGGATGCCGTAGAGCGTCGACAAGTTACAGAAATTGGCGAGGACGACGCACCAGATGTTCGGATTGCGGAACGCGTCGCCGAAGCGGTGGCCGACACCGGCGTCCGACTGTTCCTTCTGCTCGGCGGCGAGATCGGCAATGACCATCGCCTTCTGGTCGGCGTTCAGCCAGGCCGCTTCCGCGGGCCCGTTGCGCAGCACGACGAAGACGATCACCCCCAGGATCGACGCGGGTAGGCCTTCGACGACGAAGACCCACTGCCAGCCAGCAAGGCCCAGCCAGCCGTCCATGAAATCCATGATTGCGCCGGAAAGCGGGCTGCCGATGATCGAGGATAGGCTGCTGCCCAGGATCATGATCGAGATCGCCTGCGCCCTCAGGTGCTGGGGAAACCAGTAGGTCATGAAGAGCAGGGCGCCCGGATAGAAGCCGGCCTCCGCCACCCCCAGGATGAAACGCACAATGTAAAAGTGGGTGGGTGTCTGGACGAGGGCGGTCGTCGCCGAAAGGATGCCCCAGACGATCATGATCCGCGCCAGCCAGATCCGCGCGCCGACCCGATGCAGGATCATATTGCTGGGGATCTCGACCAGGCAGTAGCCGATGAAGAAGATGCCAGCGCCGAAGCCGTACATGGCGGCGGTCAGGCCGATCGCCTCGCCCATCTGCAGCTTCGCGAAGGCGACGTTCACGCGGTCCAGGCTGGCCATCGTGTAGGCGATGAGCAGCAGCGGAAGGATCCGCCACGCGATGAGGTTGTAGGTCCGCCAACGCGCCTCGTCGGCGACGCTCTCTCTGCCGATCAGATTCATCATGCCCTCCCCAGGCCCAGGCGCCTTTTCGCGGCGCGCGGTCTAAGCTGTTGTCAGCGTGTTGGCGTCAGCATGCTGCGCATACCGGCGCATTCGATCATCCGACGAACGTTTTTCGACAGGCGAAAACTTGGGCCTACACGAACGCCAGCTCGATCCTTCCAGCTTCCCTGAAGTCGAACTCGAAGCGATCCCCGCGCGTCACCGAGAACGGCTTGATCACCGAGCCCGACAGCACGATGTCGCCCGGCTCGAGGGCTTTGTGCTGGTCGGCCAACGCCGCGGCCAGCCAGACGAGCGCCCGCTCGGGCCGACCGAACACGAGCGGGAACAGTCCCGAGTCCTCTGCCTCGCCATTGTGATAGAGGACCGCGCCGATTTCGCTGAGGGCGATCTCGTCCGGACGCCAGCGTTGGTCCGAGATGGCGAATCCCGCGGCTCCGCCGCCGTCGGCCACGATGTCGATCGCTGATCGCGCCAGGCCCGAGTCGGGCTGACGCATGACCAGGCGGCTGTCCAGGATCTCAACCGCGGGCGACACCCATTCGATCGCCGCGATCGCCTGGGCCTCGCTGCAGGCTCCCGCCAAGCGGCTTCCCAACTTGAACGCCAGCTCCATCTCGACCTTGGGCGCCAGGAAGCGATCCATCTCCACTGGCGCGTCTTGGCCGAAGGCCATGTCGTCCAAAAGCGTACCGAAGATGGGGCCTTCGGCGCCTAGCGGTTGTTGCGACCCGCGCGTCGTGAGCGCGACCTTGTAGCCCGCGAGTGTCCGCCCCTCCTCCGCCATGCGATATGAGGCCCACGCGTGCTGCACGCCGTATGCGTCGGCCAAAGTCAATTCAGGATGCGCCGCGCGCGGCAAAGACGTCGCACGACGCTCGCGCCTCGCCTCGTCCAGCCTAGCAATCAGCGCTGCGCGATCTTCCACGTTCAGCATCGCGTCACCGGGGCGCCAGGTCGAGCATCGCGCGCGCCTCGTCCGGCGTGGCGGGCTCAGCGCCAAGCATGTCCAGGAGCCGCACCGCCTGTTCAACGAGCTCGGCGTTGTCGCGGGTCAGCTCACCGCGGCGGATGTAGATGTTGTCTTCCATCCCGACGCGCACCTGACCGCCGAGCAGCTGCGCCGCCGCCAGCATCGGGTACTCCCGCGCCGCGATGCCGAACGCCGACCAAACCGCCTCGGGCGGCAGGATCGACTTCATGTAGGCAAGCGTCTCGACTGTGGACGAGCAGCCGTATTTGACCCCGGTGACGATCTGGAAGAACGGCTTGCCTGGGATCGTCCCATCGGCGAGCAGGTCCTTGGCGAGGTGGATGTCGCCGGTGTCGAAAACCTCAAGCTCTGGCTTCACCCCCGAGGCCACGATCGCCTCGGCCATCTTGCGAACATTGGATGGTGTGTTGACCACCACCTGGCCGCCCGAGTTCATGGTGTTGAAGTCCAACGAGCAGATCTCTGGCCTCAACTCGACCACATGGGCGACACGCAGCAACGGATGAACCAGAGTTGTGCCCGGCCCGGCGACACGAGGATCATTCTCGGACGGCGCGAAGCGGCCGCCCTCCCCCGTGGTCAGATTGATGATCAGGTCGCTGCCGCTATCGCGTATCCGGTCGACTGCCTCTCGGTAGAGGTCGAGGCTCATCGAGGGCCGTCCCGTTTCGGGGTCGCGCACGTGGATATGGACGATCGCCGCACCGGCCGCGCGCGCATCGAGCGCGGCCTCTGCGATCTGCTGGGGCGTCACCGGAAGCTTCGGATGTTGCTCCGGTTTCACCAGGTTGCCGGTCAGCGCGCAGGAGATAATTGTCTTCGTCATTCGACAAGTTCAGCAGGTCGCTGCCGAGCCGGGCAATGCACGAAGCAAAGCTTTCCGCTGCCCGAAACTTTCGCTGTTCGAAAACCTCAAACTCGCCGCTTTCCCGGCCGCGCTGGTCGATCAGGATGACGCCGACTGCAACGAACACAGTGGGGAGGCGGATATGGCCGGACGCGAGGAGAGCACCGCCAAGATGGGCTGCGCGGTATGATGGCGCCGGCACGTCCTGCGTCCGGCGGATGGCACTACAAGGAGCCGCCGCTGACCGATGTCGATTCCGGGGCGAAGACCTGGATCGCGCGCGGCGCCAACTTCGTGACGGTGGTGAGCGACCTCGAATCCGGCGCCGTTCTGGCGCGGTCCGACAACGCCGACGAATATATGCTTCTCAACGACCAGGTAGCCGTCACGGTCACGGCTGGCGATGAGACCATCGAGGTTCCGCCCGACAGCCTGACGATCGTGCCGCCGGGACCCAGCCGCGTTGTCGCCGCGCGCGACGGCCAGATCGTGCGTGTCTTCTCGGACAAGGCGGCAGACCTCGCGGCCCGGGCCTCGAATGCGGCGTCCTATCGTAGCCGTCCCAATGATGTCGCGCCGCTCGAGCCGTGGCCCGAGCCGGTCGACGGCTATCGCCTGCGGACCTATGCGCTGGCCGATCACGTGCGGCCGGACACCAACATGCGGATCTTCCGCTCCACCAACCTGATGCTAAACGTGATGACCGCGCGCAACGTGCCGCGCGACACGGCCAAGCTGACGCCGCATTCGCACGCCGACTTCGAACAGGGATCGCTGGCGATCGGCGGGGTCTACATCCACCATCTACGCTATCCATGGACGCCAGACATGGCCACGTGGCGGGACGATGAACACCTTGAGATGGCGAGTCCCTCGGTGCTCGTCATCCCACCTACGGTGATCCACACCAGCCGCAACATCGGCGACCAGCCGGGCCGCCTGATCGACGTCTTCGCACCGCCGCGGGTCGATTTCTCGTTGCGCGAAGGCCTGGTCGCGAATGCCGGCGACTATCCAATGCCAGAGACCGTGACGCGCTGACCGGCTGGAGAAGGGCGGCCATGGCTGACAAGGTTCGCAAGGACGCGGTCGAGGCGCTGCAAGGGCTACTCTTCGACGGCATGACCATCATGGCGTGCGGGTTCGGGCTGACCCAAGGATCCCAGGTAGAGAAGTAGCCTCCAGGCATCCACGATGTCTGCGTGGGGAAGTCTGTCATGCATGGAAACCACTCGGCCATTACCAACTCTTCGAACGTGAAGCCCGGGCCGTGTTTGTGAAACTGCCACAGCGAGTTTTCAGCGGCGACCGCCCCGCTCGACGGCAGCGTGTGCAGGTCCTGAGCGCGTTGGCGGCGAGCGCGTGGACGACGACGGGTAGACGCCGCGGCGCAGCGCGGCGGATCTTGATACGGGCCGCCGGCTGCAGGCAAACGCCTATTCAATTTCCATTGAGCTACAACAGCGCGCCAGTACAACCGGCAGTGGTTAGCCTCGAACGGCGCATCAAGGCCATCGGAGTTGCGATGCCGGAGGCCCTTGAGCTTGTGCATTCTATCCGCACCGACGACCCACCGGGGATCGAGGCCTACTGGCATCGTCGCTTCGCCGAGAAGCGTCGCAACGGCGAATGGTTCAAACTGCTCGCGGCAGACGTGGCGGCGTTTCGGCGCCGGCAGCATCAGTGAGGGTCGCAGCGTTCGAGTCGCGGCTCCCGATCAAGATGCGAGTTCGAAGGCCCGGATAGGCTTGTAGGGCGCGATCGACGTAAGATAAATATGCAAATAAACTCAACGAACTATCCTCACGCCACAGATTCTGGGCCAGAAGCGCACTTCGCCATGGGTGCGTCTTGCCACCGCGGCGAGCGCGTGGTGATCACGCCCAGAGGTTAGGTTTTGGACAGACTATTCTCCTTCTGGATCGATCGCGGGGGCACCTTCACCGATGTGATCGGCCGCGCCGACGACGGGACCGAGGTCTCGGCGAAGCTGCTGTCGGCCTCCCCGGCCTATCCGGACGCCGCCGTCGAGGCCATGCGCCGGGTCCTCGGCGCAGGACCCGGCGAGCCCTTCCCGGCGGCCCGGGTCGCGGCGATCAAGATGGGCACGACGGTCGCCACCAACGCCCTGCTGGAGCGGCGGGGCGCCAAGACCCTGTTCGTCACCACCGCCGGCTTCGCCGACGCCCTGGCGATCGGGGACCAGGCGCGCCCGGACCTCTTCGCCCTGAACATCGACCGGCCAGCGCCACTCTACGCCGGCGTCGTCGAGGCGTCCGAGCGGCTGGCCGCGGATGGCGCGGTCGTGGCGCCGCTGGACGCCGACGCGCTGAGGCCGAAACTGGAGGCCGCGGTCGCCGAAGGCTTCACCTCCGTCGCCATCGCCTTCCTGCACGCCGACCTGAACCCCGAGCACGAGCGCGCGGCAGGTGAGATCGCACGGGCCGCCGGCCTCGAATTCGTGGCCCTGAGCTCCGAGGTCTCGCCCCTGCCGCGCTTCATCCCGCGGGCCGAGACCACGGTAGCCGACGCCTACCTGACGCCGGTGCTGCAGGCCTACGTCCGCCGGGTGGCCGACGCCGTGGCCGGAGCCCCGCTCTACTTCATGACCTCGGCCGGCGGGCTGGTGCGGGCAGAAGCGTTCCGGGGCCGCGACGCGGTGGTCTCGGGGCCAGCGGGCGGCGTGGTCGGCGTGGCCCGGACCGCGGCCGAGGCGGGCGCCGAAGCGGTCCTTGGCTTCGACATGGGCGGCACGTCCACGGACGTCTGCCGGTTCGCCGGGGTCCTCGAGCGTCGGGACGCGGCCAAGGTGGCCGGCGTGAAGCTGCGCAGCCCGATGCTGGACGTGGAGACCGTGGCGGCCGGCGGCGGCTCGATCCTGACCTTCGACGGCATGCGCGCCCGCGCCGGCCCGGCCAGCGCCGGCGCCGATCCCGGCTCGGCCTGCTATGGGCGCGGCGGTCCGGCGGCCGTGACCGACGCGAACCTGGTGCTGGGCCGCCTGGACCCACGGTTCTTCCCGTCCGTGTTCGGGCCCCGGGGCGACGCGCCGCTCGACCCTGCCGCCAGCCGCGTCCGCCTCGAGGCCCTGGCCCAGGCCATGGGCGCCGGCAGCGTCGAGGCCGCCGCCGAGGGGTTCGTCGCGGTCGCCGTGGAGCAGATGGCCCAGGCCGTCCGCCGCATCTCCACCGAGCGCGGCTTCGACCCGCGCGACCATGCCCTGGTGGCGTTCGGCGGCGCCGCCGGCCAGGTGGCCTGCCAGACCGCCGAGGCGCTGGGCGTGGCCGAGGTGCTGTGCCCGAAGTACGGCAGCGTGCTCTCCGCCTGGGGCATCGGCCAGGCCCAGGTCACCGCGCTCCGTCAGGCCGGCGTCGAAGCGCCGCTGGCGTCGGGACTGGAAGCCGCGAAAGGCGCCCTCGCGGCGCTTGAGACCGGCGTCCGCGCCGACATGGCCGCCCAGGGCGCCGAGACCTCCGACATTCGCCACACGCTTCGCCTCCGTTACGACGGCGCCGACGCGGAACTGCCCGTTCCGCAGACCGACGCCGCCGCAGCCAAGGCCGCCTTCGAACAGGCTCACCAGCGCCTGTTCGGCTTCATCGAGCCCGACCGCCCGATCCTGATCGCGGCGGTGGAAGCGGAAGCGGTCTCAAATGCCGCTCATCCCCGCGAATACGGAGACCCAGACTTCCTCTCAAGCGCGGCGAAGCAGGACGGCCTCAAGGCAAGCCTGGGTCCCCGCATTTGCGGGGATGAGGTCTTGAGGATGTTCGCCCTCGGCGCCTGGCATGACGCTCCGGTCGTCGACGCCGCGCAGCTCACCACCATCGACGGCCCCGCCCTTGTCGTCCGCGCCGACACCCAGATCGCCGTCCTGCCGGGCTGGAGCGCCGTAGCCGACGCGAACGGTCTCATCCGCCTCGCCCGCACCGGCGCGGCGGCCCGCCAGGCCATCGCCCTCGACAGGCCCGACCCCGTCACTCTGGAACTCTTCAACCGCCGCTTCATGGGCGTGGCCGAGGCCATGGGCGCAGCCCTCGAACGCACCGCCCACTCGGTGAACATCAAGGAGCGGCTGGACTTCTCCTGCGCCCTCTTCGACGCCGACGGCGGGTTGGTGGCCAACGCTCCGCACATGCCGGTGCATCTGGGGTCCATGGGCGCATCCGTCCGCGCCGTCCGCGACCGTCACCCGGAGCTGAAGCCCGGCCAGGCCTTCGCGCTCAACAACCCCTACGCCGGCGGCACCCACCTGCCGGACATCACTGTGGTCATGCCGGTGTTCATGGCCGAACACGACGCCCAGGCCAGCTTCTACGTCGCCGCGCGCGGCCACCACGCCGACGTGGGCGGGGTCCAGCCAGGGTCGATGCCTCCGTTCTCGCGCACCATCGACGAGGAGGGCGTCATGCTGGACGCCCTGCCGATCATGCGCGAGGGGCGGTTCCTCGACGCCGAGACCCGGGCGGCCCTGCTGGGCGGCCCCTGGCCCGCCCGCGCGCCCGACCGCAACCTCGCCGACCTCAAGGCCCAGGTCGCCTCCTGCCAGGCCGGGGCCGCGGCGGTCGCCGAGATGATCCGCACCTACGGCGCCGACGCCGTCGCCCGCTACATGGGCTTCGTCCAGGAGAACGCCGCCGAGGCCGTGCGCCGGGCGGTGGGCCGGCTCTCCGACGGCGAGGCCCGTGTGCCGATGGACGGCGGCGGCGAGATCGTGGTTCGCACCACGGTCGATCCGGCCGCCCGCGAGGCCGTCCTCGACTTCACCGCCAGCGCCGACCAGCTCGGCTCCAACTTCAACGCGCCCTCGGCCATCGTCGACGCCGCGGCGCTCTACGTCTTCCGCACCCTGGTGGACGACGACATCCCGCTGAACGCGGGGTGCCTGAAGCCGCTGAAGATCCTCACCCGCGACGGCTCCATGCTGGCCCCGCACCCGCCGGCCGCCGTGGTCGCCGGCAATGTCGAGACCAGCCAGCATGTCGTGGATGCGCTCTATTCGGCGCTCGGGGTGATGGCCAACAGCCAGGGCTCGATGAACAATTTCACCTTCGGGGATGAACATCGGCAGTACTACGAGACCATCTGCGGCGGGGCCGGCGCGACCGCCACGGCCGACGGCGCCAGCGCCATCCATACCCACATGACCAACTCGCGGCTCACCGACCCGGAGATCCTGGAACGCCGTTTCCCCGTGCGGGTGGAGGCCTTCGGCGTTCGTGCGAATTCCGGCGGCGGCGGCGCGCGGCGCGGCGGGGACGGCGTGCTGAGGCGCATCCGGTTCCTGGCCCCGATGGCAGCGGCACTGCTCTCGTCACGCCGCGAGCATGCGCCCCAGGGGATCGCCGGCGGCGGTCCCGGGGCGCCTGGGCGGCAGCGTTTGATCGCGGCCTCGGGCGCGGTTAGTGAACTTCCTGGCTGCTTCTCCGTTACGGTGGAGCTTGGCGACGCGATCGAGATCGAGACCCCTGGGGGCGGCGGGTTTGGACCCGCGACCTAGATCGGGCGCGAAGCTGACAAAATTGCTCATCACAAGGTTCTGAATGACCGCTCTCGCCATCGCCCTCGCCCTGTTCGCCCAAGCTGCCGACGGAGGGGCTCCTCCCGCCGAGGCGCCCAGCGCCGTCGCGGCGGCCGAAGACCGCCTGCCCGCCGGCGCGCCGCGCGACGACTACCAGTTCGTGGCCTGGTGCTACGGCGCCCTGCGCGGCTACCTCGACATGCACGACGAGATGATGCCCGAGGTCACCCGGATCGAGAGCCAGTTCCGCAAGCCCGGGACCAGACTGGAGGACGACCTGAAGGTCTACGCCCAGATGCAGAAGGACGGCCGCGCCCAGCTCAAGACCTTCCAGGCGACGCTGACCGCCGCGGAGAAGGCCTCCGTCCGGCCGATCAACACCATCGGCGCCAACGCCGTGCGCCTCGGTCGCCAGATCTGGAACACCGGCCCCGACGTCACCAAGGCCCGCAAGGCCCAGGAATGGATGAGCTGGTCCCTGCCCGCCCGCTGCGAGACCGTGTCGGCGTCGCTTGAGACCCGCGCCAAGCTGATGGGCGCGACCTTCCGGGTGAACGAGGAGCCCGGCGCCGCCGCGCCGCCGGCCGAACCCGCCCCGGAAGCCCCGCCCGCCGAAGGCGCCCCGACAGAGCCGCCTATCGCCCAGCCCGACCGCTAGGTGGCGGCGCTCGTCGGGATCTATCTGGCGGCGATCAACCTGGCGACCTTCGCGGCCTTCGCCCTCGACAAGCGAGCGGCCGAGCTCCGCGCGGCGCGCACGCCCGAGCGTCGGCTGCTGTGGCTCGCGGCGCTCGGCGGGTCGCCGGGCGCCTTGGCCGCGCAACAAATGCTGCGCCACAAGACCCGCAAGGAGCCGTTCCGCACCTGGCTCGTGGCGATCGCGATCGTGCAGGCGGCCGTCCTGGCCTTCGCCGCCTATCGGTTCTTCAGATAGCCCGCCAGCCGCTCCAGCCCGGCGGCGTTCTTCTCCGGCCGCGCGGCGAAACACCAGCGCAGCCAGCCCTCGCCCTCCGGCCCGAAGGCCGCGCCCGGCGCCAGGCCCAGTCCGGCTTCGGTGATCAGTTCCTTCGCCAGCGCCAGGGAGTCGGTGCAGCCCTCCACCCGGAAGAAGGCGTAGAGCCCGCCGTCCGGCATGGGCGCCTCGACGCCCGGCAGGGTGCGCAGGGTCCCCACGACCTGGTTCCGGGCGGCGGCAAGCTCGGCGCGCAGCTCCGCCACGATGGGCTCGCCCTGGTCGACCGCGGCCTTGGCCCCAGCCTGCACGAAGTCCGGCGCGCACGAGGTGTTGTATTCGACGAGGACGCCCAGGCTCTCCATCAGCGCCGGCGGGACCACCATCCAACCCAGCCGCCAGCCGGTCATCCGCCACGCTTTCGAGAAGCTGTTCACCCCGATGACCCGGTCCTCGCCGGTGACCAGCGGCAGGAACGACGGCGCTGACGGCCGGTCGAAGGTCAGCCGCTCGTAGACGTCGTCGCAGATCAGCCAGATGCCGTACCGGCGGCAGCGTTCCAGGATCGCCCCGCGATCCTCGGCCGGCAGGGTCCAGCCGGTGGGGTTGTTGGGCGAGTTCAGGACCAGCGCCCTGGTGTCCGGCGTCAGCGCGGCCATCAGCCGGTCCATATCCAGCCGCCAGCGGCCCTGCGCGGCCTCCACCGGCACAACCTCGACCACGCTGGAGAGAATCTTGGGGATCTCGACGACGTTCGGCCAGATCGGTCCGGCCACCACGGTGCGGTCCCCGGGCGACAGGACGATCTGGGCCGCCAGCATCAGGGCGCTGACGCCGGCGCTGGTCACGGCGATCCGGTCCTCGGCGATGGGCGCGCCGTGCAGGCCGGAGAGGTATCGCGACAGCGACTGCCGCAGCTCGGGCCGACCCAGGTTGTGGGTGTAGTACGTCCGCCCCGACAGCAGGGCGTCCGACGCCGCCCGGCGGATGAACTCGGGCGTCGGCTGGTCGCCCTCCCCGAACCAGAAGGCCAGGATGTCGTCGCGCCCCATGCCCGCGTTGGCGACTTCGCGGATCTTGGAGACGCGGAGGTCCTGGACCTCCCGGCGGGGCGTGGGCGCGAACATGGCCCCTAGATGTTACAGCTTCCGCTTCTGCGCCAGCGCCGTGCAGCTCGCCGAGCCGATATGGCCCTCCTCGTCGTGCAGCAGGCAGTCGCCCACCGCCACGCCGTCGGTGGCCCCGTGGGTCAGGCTCTCGAAGCCGATCCACTCGCCCACCGGCTCGCGGTGCAGGTACACGGTCACGTCGGTATTGATGTAGCCTAGGCCCTGGTCACCGACATGGGCGAAGGGGCTGGCGAAGTCGGCGGCCACGGCCACGCGGACGAACGGGGTCAGCGGGTCGCCGCCCACCACCTCGCGCACCTCGGCCATCCAGATGCGGCGGGGCTCGACGCCGCGCATCTGGCCCGAGATCGATCGCATCTTCCACATGCCGCCCATCGGGCCTTCCGCCGCCGGCGTGTCGGCGGGGGCCGGCGCCCCCCAGGGTTCGCGCTTCCAGACGTTGCCCGGTGCGTTCTCGGTCTTGCGCAGGAGCTGGCAGGTGGCGCGTCCGGCGCTGACGCCGCCGGAGATGAACTCCGCGTCGATCACCTTGATGCGGTAGCCGTCCTTGACCGTGCGCGTCACCACCTCGACCGGTGACAGGTCGGGCAGCTTGTACATGTCGACCGTCAGGCGGGCGGGCATGTACTCGGGCGAGCCGTGTCGCTTCTCGATCTCCGCGCCCAGCAGGCCGATGATCACCCGCCCGTGCAGCGAGTTCTTGTCCCACGGGCCGATGCCGGCCGCCGTGGGGACGAAGAGGTCGCCGTCTTTTCGAAAGAAGGGTTCGTTGGTCATGCGGCGGCGAACATGCCGGAGTCGGTCAAGCTTGGGTAGCCGGCTCGGCCTCGGGTTCGTCGCGGGCCAGGATCGCGGTCACGGCCATGTCGCCAGCCACATTGCCCAGGGTGCGGAAGATGTCGGGCGCCACCTCCACGGCCAGCAGGATCGGCAGGAGATCGATGGGCAGGCCGAGCGCGATGCAGATGGGCGCGACGCTGACGATGAACGACACCTGGCCGGGCAGGCCCACGGAGCCCACGCTGACCGCCAGGGCCACGAACACGGCGCCGGTGTACTGCAGCACCGAGGGCTCCAGGCCGTAGACCTTGGCCACGAAGATGCAGACCGCCAGGTTGACGGCGGGACTGGTCATCCGGAACACGGCCACCGCCAGCGGCAGCACCAGGTTCGCGATGCGCTGCGGCACGCCCAGGTCGTCGCGCGAGCGCTCGATCATCGCCGGCAGGCAGGCCAGCGACGACTGGGTGGCGAAGGCGGTGGCCAGGACCGGCGACGTCGCCTGCGCCCAGCGGCCCAGGGGCACCCGGCCGACGGCCACCGCCAGGACGTAGGCCATGATGGCGATGACCAGCCCGGCGAGCGCGGCGACGACGATGTACTGTCCGAGGATGCCGGCCGCGCCGACGCCGGCGCGCAGGCCGACGCCGAGGCCCAGGGCGAAGACCCCGATCGGCGCCGCCAGCAGCACCCAGCGGACGATGACGATCATCGCCTCGCCCAACGCCTGGAAGACGTCCAGCAGGGTGCGGCCCCGGGCCTCCGGCAGCCGGGTGAGCGCGAAACCCGTGAAGACCGCGAAGACCACCACCGGCAGGATCGCGTCCTCGGCGGCGGCCTTGATCGGGTTGGAGGGCGCGAGGCTCTTCACCCAGGCGACGAAATCGGGGGCGGTGGCCACACCGGCCGGCGGCGCCTGGGCGCCAGCCCGGAGCGCGGCGGACGCGACCTCGCCCACCGGCCAGACGGTCAGGACGCCGTTGACCAGCAGGACCGAGGTCACCGCGGAGAGCAGCAGCAGGACGACGAACCAGATCACCGCGCGCATGGCGAGCCGCCCTGTGGCGGCCGCGTCCGAGACCTGGGCGATGCCGGTGACCAGCACAGCGAAGATCAGCGGCACCACCGTCATCCTCAGCGCATTGAGCCAAAGCCCGCCCAGCGCCTCGACCCCTTCGATGACGTCCCGCGTCGGGCCGCCGCCATAGGCTGCCGCCACCGCCCCGACGGTCACGCCGGCCGCGAGCGCGATCAGCACCTGGACGCTCAGGGATTTCAGGAAACTCAAGGCCGCCCCGCTTCGTGATTGACGAGCGATGTGGCCCGCGCGGCGGGCTGGCGGCAAGCCCTTAGGTCAGGCGGCGCGGGTCTGGTAGCGCATCGACAGGCCGGCGGGCGCCGAGGCGTCGGCTTCGCGCAGCCGGTCGGCCACGTCGTGCAGGGCCATCTCCTGGTCCGCAAAGCGGCCGAGTTCCCGGCCCTCGCTGCGGACGATCCAGACGTCCGCCTCTTCCACGACTTCAAAGTGCATTCTGCTACCCGTTCCCGTGCAACCGCGTGTACGGGTCGAGCCTCCCGACAACAATGGCGCGCATCGTCGCAGGAGCTTCACTGTAGTCGGACCGGGAACTCCACGTCGCACACGCTGAAAGCCGCGCCCTTCTGCCGCTTCAACGCCTCGACCCGCGCCTGGAAGGCCGGGCCGCGCGTATCCATCACCTGCAGCCTTGGCCGTTCTGCTTCCGGGATGTCGGTAAGCATCCGCACCTTCAGCATGAGGTCGGGGACCTTCGGCGGCTCTCCCACGGCGACCGCCAGCACCGCGCCCTGGCCGGCCACGACACGTCCGACCACCGTGTATTCGTGGTCCAGCCGCCGGGACGGCCCGCGCATGAAGAAGATCTCGCTGTTGGCCGTGCCGGGGTCGGCCTGCCGCCCCATGCCCACCACGCCCGGGCAGTAGGCGCCCCAGCCACGCAGGCGGGCGTCGCCCGGCCGCGCCGGTTCCGAGGCCGAGACCGCCTGGAACGGCGTCGTGCCCACGAAGCCCTCGCGCGCGTCGCTGCGCTCGACCACGAGGGTCGCGGTCTCCGGCGGGATGCGAAAGCTGAACTCAGGCGGCAGATCGGGGTGGGCCGAAGTCCCGCCATCGCGATTGTTCGGATTGCCGGTCTGGGCGACGAAGCCGTCGATCACCCGGTGGAACTGCAGGCCGCTGTAGACGCCTTCCCGCGCCAGCAGCTTGATCCGCTCCACGCCCTTCGGCGCGAACTCGGGCCGCAGCTCCACCACGATCAGGCCCTTGGTGGTCTCGATGACCAGGGTGTTCTCGGGGTCGACCGGGCGCCAGTCCGCCGGACCCGCGGCCATCAGTCCCAGCGCCGCAATGGAAATCCCCAGAACCCGAAGCATCCGCCCCTCCCAAGCCGAAGCGCGAGAGGGGCAGGCGGCCAGGGTTGGGTCAATACTTCCGGCAGAGCAGATCGCGCAGGACCGTCGTGCGGCCGATCATCTGGCCTTCGGGCCCGACCGCCCGGCTGGCGCGCTGGCTGGAGTCGAACCAGACGGCGGAGCCCAGGTTCTGGCGTCGGCAGTACATGTCGGCCGCGCGGCCGCTCGCCGCGATGTCGACGCCGCCGAGGGTGGGGCGCGGGAAGAAGACGGTGGTCGCCCCATCGACGCCGCGCGCGCCCGGACCGCCCGGGAAGCCGGGAGCGAGCCCAGGGCCAGGGCCGGGGCCGGGGCCTCCGGGTCCCCCGCCGCCCGGTCGTCCGGCCGGCTCCATGGACGACACCTGCGCCATCAGGCCCAGGGTGTGCAGATTGGCGACCTCGCCTCGCACCTCCTGGCAGCGGCCCTTGAAGTTGTCGTGCTCACAGATCAGCCAGCGCCCCTCGAACCGGGCGCTCTGGGCCCGGTCGTTGAAGCGCCACTTGCCGAGGTCCGGCGCGGACTGGGTGATGGTGACCGAATTGCCCTGGAAATTGGGCTGGTCGTACAGGGTCGCGGACCCGCCACGGAACGGCTGGGCCTGGACCGCGCTCGCCAGGGCGACCGTCGCCAGCGCCGTCATGCAGAACATCTTGATCATCTCGGGGCCTCCGCAGCCAGTTGTTGGGGGCAATGAAGCGTCGCCGTAATGAACCGCACCTGAAGCGTTCGCCCGGGAGTGGGCAGCCAAGCCCATTCATTCCAAATGGGATACAATCTTCTGCAATCAGCCAGATTTATCGCCGATACGGAGCCATTATCTTCATTTCCGAAGACGGCGCGGCGACCCGCGCCACCAGACAAGGGAGAGATGAGATGATCGACCGCAGACCCTTCGCGCGCCTCGGCGGCGCCGACCATGGCTGGCTCAAGGCCCGCCACCATTTCTCGTTCGCCAACTACTACGACCCGCAGAACATGGGCTGGGGCCCGATCCGGGTGTGGAACGACGACGAGATCGCCCCCAACTCCGGCTTCCCGCCCCATCCGCACTCCGACATGGAGATCATCACCTACGTCCGGACGGGCGCCATCACCCATAAGGACAGCCTGGGCAACGAAGGCCGCACCGAGGCCGGCGACGTCCAGGTGATGAGCGCCGGGTCGGGCATCCGCCACGCGGAGTACAACCTGGAGCCTGAGACCACGACGCTGTTCCAGATCTGGATCGAACCGTCCGATCGCGGCGGCGCGCCCAGCTGGGGCGCCAAGCCCTTCCCAAAGGGCGACCGGGCCGGGAAGTTCGTGACCCTGGCCAGCGGCGTGCCCGGCGATGCGGACGCGCTGCCCATCCGCACCAACGGGCGGGTGTCGGGCGCGACCCTGAAGGCCGGCGAGACCACGGAATATGTGCTGGGCAAGGACCGGCACGCCTACCTGGTGCCGGCGATCGGCTCGGTCGAGGTCAACGGCGTCCGCCTGGGCGCCCGGGACGGCGCGGCGGTGAAGGACGAGGAGATCCTGCGGGTCACGGCCCTGGAGGACTCCGAAGTGGTCCTGGTCGATGCGGCTTGAATGAAAGCCGGTAGGTAGACGCGATTAGGCCCGCGGCTGGGGGACGGCCGCGGGCCCTTTCGCACGTCCGCTTTCGAAGGGAGAGCTAGCGGGCGGCGAAGGCCTTAGACGCCTGCTCGAGCTTGGCCGAGCGCAGCGCCGTGACCTTTTCGGAGAGTTCTTGCTTGACGGCGACCCGGCAGGTCGCAGCGGCGCCCAGGCTGCGTTCGTCACGGCAGTAGTCGCGGGCGGCGTAGTCGGCGCGCTTCGCGAAGGTCGACATGCCCTCGGAGGTCAGCAGGTTGATGTCGGCGATCTTCACGGAGGCGGCGGGGGCGGCCAGGGCCGAGGCCGGCAGGGACGCGATGGGGAGGGCGGCCAGGGCCAGCATGGCGAGACTGGAGACGCGGTTGGTCAGGTTGAGCTTGTTCATGGTCGTTTCCTTCGGAGCGGTCTGTGCTCCGGCGGTGTTGTCCGCCGGCAAGGAAACGAATACTCGGGGCCCCGCGTGAAAACCCGTGAATAGGGAGTAATGACACAGATTTAAGAATATTACAGCGCCTTAATACTTTAACGCCGTGTAATCCGCCGCACAGGCCGAGCCGGCAGCTCAGTGGAGGCAGGTCGGCTCGACCAGGGTCTGGTCCCATTCGCCGTCGGCGTCGCAGACCAGGACGGGCCAGGGCATCTCGATCAGGCGGACCCAGTCGCCCGCGGCCGCCAGGGCTTCGTCGCGCGTGTCATAGGCGCCCAGGTCGCCCGCCTCGGCGTCCTGAAGGACCCAGTGGCCGCTTCGGGCCCGCACGGTGAAATCGAACATGGGATTCAGCCCTCATCGAGAGCTGCATTCTGGCGAAAAGTGGTTTCCGAAACACGAAGACCCCGGGTCGCACCCCGTGCGACGGAAGCGCGCGCGCCGAAAGCGCTCGGTGGAACAAAGGCCAAGCTTTCGCCGTTGACCGATCATGACCGGATCAGGGGGCCAGCCGGACCATGCACGCGGCGAGCGAAGCGCTGCACGCGCCCCGCGACATTCAGTCCTTGTTCAACTAGACAAGTGTCAATGTCCGATGCCGGATGACGCTGGCTATCGTGTTGGAGTTCATGGAATGACCACTCAGGCGAGCCTGAAAGGCCTGCGCGTCCTTGTCGTGGAGGACGAGATGATGGTGTCCATGCTGATCGAGGACATGCTCAGCGACCTCGGCTGCACCGTCGTCGGCCCCGCGTCGCGGTTGGACGAAGCCATCGATCTGGCCAACCGCGCGGAGCTGGACTGCGCGGTCCTGGACGTGAACCTGGGCGGCCAGCCGATCTTTCCGCTCGCGGACCTGCTGCGGGCCAAGGGCGCCCCCTTCGCCTTCGCCACGGGCTATGGCGATGCGGGGCTTCGCGATGTGGATAAGGGCTCGCCGGTGCTTCAGAAGCCCTTCCGGGAGGGCGATCTGGCCCGCGTGCTGAGCGAGCTCAAGGCGCGCTAGACTTAGGCTCTACAGATACGGAAAGGCCTGGCCGGCCCAGTCGCTGACCAGCATGCTCACCGAGCCTGCCAGAGCTGAAAGCGCCAAGAACAGTTTCACGGTCTTCATCCCTCGAAGCCGGCCCCATTGCCGGCGTGCGGTGGAGATAAGGTGAAGCCCGCCCCTTCGGTAGTTACCTTTTGTGCATAATGGTTCTGCGCTTTTGGAAAGCGCCTACATACCTTTGGCCATCAGACCGGCCAGCAGCTTGTCGGGCGTGATGGGGTAGTCCCTCAGGCGAACCCCGCAGGCGTTGTAGATGGCGTTGGCCACCGCGGCCCCCGCGCCCGAATTGCCCAGCTCGCCGACGCCCTTGATCCCCATCGGGTTGGCCTTGTCATCCACCTCGTCCAGCATGATGGCGTCCAGCTCGCCGATGTCGGCCTGCACCGGCACCAGGTACTGCGCCAGGTCCTGGTTGATCAGCGAACCGTAGCGGGGATCCACCGCATTACCCTCGGTGATCGCCGAACCGATGCCCCAGATCATGCCGCCGGTGAGCTGGCTCCGGGCGGTCTTCTCGTTGAGGATCCGACCGGCGGCGAAGACGCCCAGCATCCGGCGCACCCGCACCTCGCCGGTCACCGGATCGACGCCCACCTCGCAGAAGTGGCTGCCGTAGGTCTGAGTGCTCCACTCGCGCATGTCGGCCGCGGGACGGCTGTCGCCCTCGACGGTCAGGCCCGCGGGCGCGGCGCGGCGGACCAGCGCGGCCAGGGTCTCGGACTTGTTCTCGATCGCCACCACGCCGTCCTGGAAGGTCACCAGTTCCGGATCGTCGCCGTAGAGCGGCGAGTTCGGGTCGCCGGTCGCCAGCTCGGCGATGGCCCTGCGCAGGTTCATCCCCGCGGCCAGCGCCGCCGAGCCCGCCGAGGCCGCCCCGAACTGGCCGCCGGAGCCGGGCGCCGGCGGCAGTTCCGAATCCCCGATCTCCACCCGCACGTCGCCCAGGAGCACACCCAGGGTCTCGGCGGCGATCTGGGCCAGCACCGTGTAGGTGCCGGTGCCGATGTCGGTCATCCCCTGGCGCACGGTGATCACGCCCTCGGCGTCGACCGAGAAGCTGCACTTGGCCGGCAGCAGGAAGTTGCCGCGGATGGCGGCGGCCATGCCCATGCCCACCAGCCAGCGGCCGTCGCGGACCAGGCCCGGCGTCGGCATCCGGCGGTCCCAGCCGAACAGTTGCGCGCCCTCCTTCAGGCAGCGCACGAGCTGGCGCTGGGAGAACGGGCGGCCGTTCTCCGGGTCGGACGGCGGCTCGTTGCGGATGCGCAGTTCGACGGGATCGAGGCCGAGCCGTTCAGCCAGCTCGTCCATGGCGCATTCCAGGCTCATGGTCCCGGACGCCTCGCCCGGCGCCCGCATCGGTCCGGCGCCCGGCAGGTCCAGCTTCACCAGCCGGTGGCCCGTCAGGCGGTTCGGCGCGGCATAGAGGGCGCGGGCGAAGTTCGAGGCGTGCTCGGTGAACGTGCCGTCCTGGTGGCAATGGGTCCAGGTCATGATCGAGAAGGCGTTGAGCCGGCCGTCCTTCTCCGCCCCCAGCCGCACCCGCATGACGGTCGCGGGACGATGGATCGTGCCGTGCATCATCTGCTGGCGCGTGAAGGCCACCTTCACCGGCCGCTCCAGCGCGCGGGCCGCCAGGGCCGCCAGCGTCAGGTCGTCGTAGGTCTGGCCCTTTCCGCCGAAGCCGCCGCCGATGTAGCGGGTCATCAGGCGGACGTCGTCGCGGGGAATGCCGAGGGTTTCGGCCAGGCCATGCTGCGCCGGCTTCACCATCTGGACCGAGGTGTGGGCGATGCACTTGTCGCCTTCCCACCAGACCAGCGAGGCGCAGGGCTCCATCTGGCAGTGGTTCTGGATCGGGGTGGCCCAGGTCTCGTCGAGCCGGACCGCCGAGGCCGCGAAGCCGGCGTCGAAGTCGCCGATCTCCACGTCCTGCTCGCCCGGCGGCTGGCCCGCGTCGGCCAGGCGGGCGCGGAAATCCGCGTCCGGCGCGTCGGCGTCATAGGTCAGCCGGACCAGATGCGATGCGGCGACCGCATTCTCCAGCGTGTCGGCGATCACGAAGGCGACGGGCTGGCCCCAGTGGTAGACGCGATCGCTCTCCAGCGCCGGCCGCGAGCCCGCGGTGCTGCGCGGATGGACCCGCGTGCCGCGCGGCGGCTGGGCCGGAACGTTCCGATGGGTCCAGACGGCCAGCACCCCGGGCGCCGCCTCGGCCTCGGCGGTGTCCGCCCCGGTGATCCGCCCGGTGGCGATCGTCGCGCCGACCATCACCCCATAGGCCGGCGGCGACGGCGGCTGCACCTCGTAGGCGTAAGGCGCCGTGCCGGTAACCTTCAGCGGGCCTTCGTAGCGGTCGACGCCCTTGCCGATCAGGCCCGAGCGGTTGGTCGTGACGGGATTGGGCGCCGCCCAGTCGTGAACCGAGCTCATGCGCCCCTCCCCCCGCTTAAACGATCTTGGGCTTCGCCGATGGCGGCGGCGGCCAGCCGGGCCACCAGCGGGATCTTGAAATCGTTGCGACCCAACGGACTTGCGCCCGCCAGCTCCCTGGCCACCGCCTCGGCCGGCGTTGCTCCCGAGGCCATCGCGGCCTCCGCGTCCACCGCGCGCCAGGGCTTGTGAGCCACCATCCCGAGCGCGAGGTTGCCGCCCGCCACCGCGACGCTGGCCAGGCCGCCGGCATAGGACGCGCGGTCACGCACCTTGCGATAGACTTGGCCTCCCGACGGCGGCGGCGGCAGCATCACCGCCGTGATCAACTCGCCGGGGATCAGGTGCGTCTCCACGTGAGGGGTCTCGCCCGGCAGCCGGTGCAGCTCCAGCAGCGGGAACGCGCGCGTGGCGCCCGATGGCGACAGGGTCTCGACACGCGCCTCCAGCGCGACCAGCGCCACCGCCATGTCGGAGGTGTGGGTGGCGATGCAGGCGTGGCTTGCGCCGAAGATCGCGCCGTTGCGGTTCAGGCCCTCAAGCGCCCCGCAGCCCGAGCCGGGCGTGCGCTTGTTACAGGGCTTGGAGGTGTCGTAGAAATAGGCGCAGCGGGTCCGCTGCAGCAGGTTGCCCGCCACGCTGGCCTTGTTGCGCAGCTGGGGCGAGCCGCCGGCCACGATCGCCTCGGACAGCACCGGGTATCGCGACCGCACGCCAGGGTCGCCGGCCACCTGGCTGTTGGTGGCCGAGGCGCCGATGCGCAGACCGCCCTCGCCGGTCTCCTCGATCCCCGCCATCGGCAGGCGACTGACGTCGATCAGGTGCTGCGGCTGCTCGATCTCCAGCTTCATGAGGTCCAGCAGGTTGGTGCCGCCGGCGATGAACCGGGCGCCGGGTGTCTCCACGGCCGCCTGCACGGCCGCCTTGGCGTCGCTCGCGCGTTCGTAGGTGAAGGCCTTCACGCCATGGCCTCCGCGGCCCGCCTGATGGCCGCGACGATCTGCGGATAGGCCGAGCAGCGGCAGATGTTCCCGCTCATCCGCTCTCGGATCTCGGCGTCGGTGAAGGCGGGCTTGGCGTCAGGCGCCGTCTCCTGGCTGGGCCAGCCGGCTTCCAGCTCCTGCAGCATCCCCAGCGTCGAACAGATCTGTCCCGGCGTGCAGTAGCCGCACTGGAAGGCGTCCTCGGTCAGGAAGGCCTGCTGCACGGGATGCAGCTTCTCGACCGTCCCAACCCCCTCGATGGAGACGACCTCGTCGCCGTCGTGCGCCACCGCCAGCGACAGACAGGAATTGATCCGAACGCCGTTGACCAGGACGGTGCAGGCCCCGCACTGGCCATGGTCGCAGCCCTTCTTGGACCCGGTCAGCTTCAGGTGCTCGCGCAGAGCGTCGAGCAGCGTCGTGCGCGGGTCGAGATCGAGCGACCGCGCCTCGCCGTTGACGGTGATGGTCGTCCGCAACCCGTCTCTCCCCAATTCACCCACTCATCCCCGCGAATGCGGGGACCCAGGCTTTCTTTTCGTTTTCGCGCCGTCGCCGACATTTCAGACAGCAGCGTAGCGGCAAGTCTGGGTCCCCGCATGCGCGGGGATGAATTTAGGTCAGCCTTCGCCGGGCGCCAGCGCCTTGATCGACAGCGCATGCACCGGCCCGGCCAGCTCCTCGGCCAGCGCCTTGTGGATCATCCGCTGGCGGACCACCCGAGGCGCGCCCGAAAAAGCGGGCGACTCGATCGTCACGTTGAAATGGCTCTCTCCGCCTTCCCGCGCGCCGGAGTGACCTGCGTGGCGGCCGGAGTCGTCCTCGATCTCCAGCCTGGTGGGCTGGAAGGCAGCGGTCAGCTTGTTTTGGATCGTTTCAAATATGGCGCCCATCGGCCGCATCTTCAATTCTTGCAGGGAAGTTTCTCAGCCCCATACTTGGCCCATGCCGGGCGCGTTTCAATACAAGCCGAGATTCGTCGATATCCGTGTGCGTCCGCCGTCCGAGAAGGACGCCGCGGAGCAGGACGTCCATGCCCTGAAGCCGGGGGAGCGGGCTTGCGACCACCCCGGCTGCATGCGGGTGGCGACCGCGCGCGCGCCCAAGGCGCGGGACATGCTGAACGAACACTACTGGTTCTGTCAGCCGCACGCGGCCGAGTACAACCGCAACTGGAACTTCTTCGCCGGCCTGCCCGAAGCCGAGGTCCGTCGCCGCCAGCAGGAAGAGATGATGACCGGCGGCCGTCCCACCTGGGAGATGAAGGCGGGGCGGATGAGCCGGGAGGCCGCCGCCTTCACCGCCAAGTTCGGAACCGGCCAGGGCTATCGCGATCCGTTCAACATGTTCGGCGGCGGCGGCCAGCACGCGCGCAAGCCCGAGCCCGAGAGCCGCAAGATCGGCAAGATCGAGCGCAACGCCCTGGCCGACCTGGACCTGGACGAGAACGCCGACGCCGCGAAGATCCGCGCCCGCTACACCGAACTTGTGCGCCGCCTGCACCCCGACGCCAACAACGGCGACCGTTCGGGGGAGAACCGGCTGCAGCGGGTGATCCGCTCGTACCAGTCGCTGCGCAAGGCGGGAATGGTCTAGGCGACCGTCCGCAAGTTCGGCGGCGCCTGTGCGACCGTGAAGCCGGCCATCAGCCGCGAGAGGTCCACGCTCTGCGCCTTCAGCGTGTGGGTGGCCGCCGTGGTTTCTTCGACCATGGCCGCGTTCTGCTGAGTCAGCTGATCGAGTTGGTTCACGGCGATGTTCACCTCGCTGATCGCCCGGGTCTGTTCCTGGGACGACGCCGCCATGTCGGCGACGAGCACGTCGATCGTCGCAACCCGCTCGGAGATCGCCGTGAGGGCCTCGCCCGCCTGGCCGACGAGGGCCACCCCCGACTTCACCTGGGCGCCGGATTCGTTGATCAGGGTCTTGATCTCCCTCGCGGCCTCGGCCGACCGCTGAGCCAGGGCGCGCACCTCCGAGGCGACGACCGCGAAGCCCTTGCCGGCCTCGCCCGCGCGGGCGGCTTCCACCCCGGCGTTCAACGCCAGCAGATTGGTCTGGAACGCGATCTCATCGATCACGCCGATGATCTGGCTGATCTGGTTCGAGGACCCGTCGATCCGATCCATCGCATCGATGGCCTGGGCCACCACCTCCCCTGACCGTTCCGCCTCCGACTTGGCGCCCGCCGCCACGCGGCTGGCGTCTTGGGCGCCCTCGGCGCTCTTGCGGACGGCCACGGTGATCTCTTCGAGGGCCGCGGCGGTCTCCTCCAGGTTGGCGGCCTGTTGTTCGGTCCGGCGCGAGAGGTGGTCCGCCGCCGTGCCGATCTCGCCGACCCCTTGCGCGACCACCTGGGCCACCTGGGTGACGGAGCCGATCGCCCGTTCCAGGGCGCCGACGGCTCCGTTGAAATCGGCCTTCAGGGCGGCGAATTCCGGCGCGAGGTCCGCGTCGAGCCGGACCCGGAGGTCGCCCTTGGAGAGGCGGGCCAGCGCCGCGCCCACGGCGGCCATCGCTGCGGCCTGATTCCGATCCGCGATCTTTCGCTCGCCTTCCAGGCGCTGTCGCTCGGCCTCGAGGCTCTCCAGATAGATCGACACGGCGAAGTCCATGTCCAGCAGCATGGCCTTGATCAGCGTCGTGACGGCGTCGGCAGCCTCCTCCGCGCCCTTGGCCCGCCCCGTCATGCCCTTCGGCCATCGGGTCTCCACCAGTCGCCGCAGAAGGGTCTCGGTGATCAGGGCGTAGCCGGCGATGTACCAGCGCGGCTCCAGCCCGATCCGGGCGTGGGTCTGGCCGATGGTGCGCACGCCGTTCACATAGTCATCGTCGAACTTTCCTTCGGCGATGATGCTCCAATGGCGGCCTTGCGCCGCCTGGGCGGTCGCCATGTGGCTATCGTCCCGGAAGAACTTGCGCACCTGCGGCGTCGCCGCCAGCCGCCCGTAGAACACCGACAGCGCGGGCTGGATTTCCGCCTGGATGAACGGCCGCAGCGACCGCAGCATCTCGCGCGACCTAGCGTCCAGGCCGATGAATTCCAATCGTTCCCTGACGGCGTAGGTGTCGCTCACGAATATCCCTCTAGGCTAGGCGCGAAGGGAGGTCAGTTCGCGGCTATCGGGGCTTTGACATAGGTCAAAACCGCTTGCGACAAGTTGGCCCATGGTCATGGCCCCCTGCGCAGCCGGCCGCCCGCTGGCGCGACTCCGGTAAGGTGTCGTCTTGGATGCGGCGATAAGGGCGGGGGACGATGCACGCCCGGCCTCCTCGCAGAAATAGGCGCAGGTGTTCCAACCCGAGTAGGCGTCCAGGATCGCGCGGCGGGCCGAGCGAGGCGCCGAGGTCGACCCGCTTAGCGGCGGTATGGCGCGAGGTTGCGGCGGATGCGGTCCAGCACCGGTTCGTCCGCGGCGGGCGGCTCAAAGGTCTGTCCGGTGATGGCCTCGAACGCCTGGATGTAGACCTTCGAAGTGTCTTCGATCATCCCGGCCGGTATCTCGGGGATCGCGTCGGCGTAGGGGTCGCACTGGGCCGCCACCCAGCTGCGCACGAAGTCCTTGTCGAAGGAGTCCGGACGCTCGCCGGCGTCGAACTTGGCCGGATAGGTCTCGGCGATCCAGTAGCGGCTGGAGTCCGGCGTGTGGATCTCGTCCGCCAGGACGATCTCGCCCGCCGCGTCGATACCGAACTCGTATTTCGTGTCGACCAGGATCAGCCCCCGCTCGGCGGCGAGGCGCTGGCCGCGAGCGAACAGCGCCAGCGCATAGGCGGACACCGTCTCCCACTGCGGCGCCGTCAGCAGCCCCTGGTCCAGGATCTCGTCCGGCGTCAGCGGCGCGTCGTGGCCGGTGTCGAAGGCCTTGGTGGAGGGCGTGATGATCGTCTGCGGCAGGCGCTGGTTGTCGCGCAGGCCATCGGGCAGGGTGTGCCCGTACATGTCGCGCTGGCCTTGCTTGTAAAGGGTCAGGATCGAGGTGCCGGTCGTCCCCGCGAGGTAATCTCGCACGACGATCTCGACCGGCAGGATGGCTAGGCGCCGCCCAACGACCACGTTGGGGTCGGGGTACTCCAGGACGTGGTTCGGGCAGATGTCGGCCGTCCGATCGAACCAATAGCGCGCCGTCTGGGTCAGCACCTGGCCCTTGTGGGGAATGGCCGCCAGGATGCGGTCGAAGGCGCTCAGCCGATCCGAGGCGATGATGATCCGACGGCCGTCGGGCAGGTCGTAGTTGTCCCTCACCTTGCCGCGGTAGTGGTTCGGCAAGTCGGGAAGGGTGGCGTCGGCCAGGACGTGCGCGGCGGTGGACTGCATGGGCTCGGTATTGGAGCCGCGTCGGGCCACGTCAAGGTGGAGTCGGTCGCCGCGGCCTCGCACGGCAGGATCGAGGGCATTCGCGGATTTCGCGTTTCGGTCTGCGGAGGCGCCGCTAGCGGACCTTGGCGCTCGGGGCGCGAGCGGACTCTCCTCCACCGCCCTGCCCGATCCAGACGACGCCCTTCGGAAAATCGATGACCAATCGCAGATCCGACAAGAGGTCCATACCCAGGATCATCGCCGGCCGATCCGCAAGCCCGAGGGCTTCGAACACCGCCAGGTCCACAACGCGCGTGTCGACGTTCGAGCGGCGAACACCTGCGAATTCCACCGTTCCGAGCCGTGCGCGCTTCGTGGCGACCGCCATGTTCGTCGCACCCTGGATCACCCCGTCGTCAGGGAGGTCCGCAAGCCCGGCGCCCAGGCCCGCCGCGCCGGCGAAGCGCAGGTTGATCCGGCTGTCTCGGGCGCCGGTGTCGAGGACCGCGACGCCCGTCGCGCCATTGATGGTCACTGGCAATCCAAGCAGTCCGCCGCCGAGGCGCATCGCCTTCGTCGCCGCAAGACCACGGCCCCCGACGCGTCTGGCGGACGTGTCGGGGGGATGAAGCGCAAGGCGGTGGCGGGACGGGTCCAACGCCACGACGAAGCGCCCCATCAGATCAAGGCCGACGATCCCCGCGAGCGCAACGCCGTCGGCCCGATCGGGCAAGATGACCGCCTCGATGTCGCCGGCCTGGCGTCCGTCCACGCCGAGGCTCGCGAGCCGGGTCAGCGGGAACGACGCGGCGCCTGTCTGACCCTGCAGTCGCTCGTGTCGGGCCGGCAGCGGACTGAGCCCCTGTTCACGCGCGAAGGTCGCGTAGACGGCCGAGCCCTCCGCCCCCGTATCGAACACGAAGGCGAAGGGCCCCCGACCATCGACGAGTGTCGGCGCGGTGACGTGCCCGCTGGCGGCGTACGACAGCGGTGTTTCTGCGCGGGCCACAGGGCTGAGCGAGGCGGCGAGCAGGATGGCGATGAGCGCTCTCACCATGACGTTCTGCGCGCGAACGCGCACCTCCAGCGTGTCGGAAGACTTGCCGAGCGGGCCGCGACGGATCGACGTATTCCGGGTCAAGCGGCGCCAACCACCGGGCGAGCGGACGCCCGCCGCCGCAGCCGCGCGCCGGCGAGCCCGAAACCCGTGATCATCAAGGCCCAGGTCGCCGGCTCGGGAACCGCCACGCCGATCAGCCGCGAGGTGATTTCGATGCTCTCGAACGCCAGCTCGCGCCCATCTGCATAGTCGGTCGCGGCATGGACCCCATCGTCGTCGCGGACGAAGAACCCCTCGCCAAAGCCATTCTTGATGGCGCTCATGATCTGCGTCGTGCCGCCGGCCGCCGTGGTGACGAAGCTCAAGGCCGAGGTGTCGAAGCTGAAGCCCCGATAGGCGGAGAAGTCGCCGGACTGCACGAAAGACAGGTCGTAGCTGTTACCCGTCTCCGAGAACGTGAGGGAAAAGCTCGTCAAGTCATCGTAGCCGATGACGCCGGTCAGGCTGTTGTCGTACGAGAACTCGCCCGCCGCGACGTCGGAGGCCAATGTGAAGTTCACGATGCGGGTCGCCGCCGTGGCGGGGCCGCCCAGGAAGCCCGCCAGGACAAGGCCGACGGCCACGCTCGGGATCGATCGGATCATTTTGGTCACCTCAAAGGTCAATTCAGGATGTCGGGACGGGGTGGCTCAGGCCGCCAGGCCGAGCTCGCTCAGGTGGGTCAGGTCTTCGGGGGCCAGGGTCGGCCGGGCCGCCAGCTCGATCACCTCGGCGTAGGCTTCCGCCGGCGCGCCGGTCTTCATCGCGGTCAGCAGGGCGGCCCGCTCGGCGCGGTTCATCGCGGGCAGCATCATCCGCATGAACGCGATGTTGTCGGCCGGGCTCAGGCTCGCGACGATGGTCATCTCCAGCGCCGCGAGCTCCTCGTCGGAGAAGAGGGCGCACAGCCGCGGCCAGACCTCCGCTTCCTCGCGGCACATGTGCGCCAGATCCTCGGCGACGAAGGTGGAGAAGGCGAGGTAGAGGCCCCGCCCGAGCGCGCGCCGGTCGGCGGGCGCGGCGTACTCGATCGCGCCGATGGCGCTGTCCAGCAAAGCCAGCCGGGCCTGGTGGTGGGCGTGATCGGTGTCGAGCCCCGCCGCGGCGCCCGGCGCGCGGCTGTCGAGCGCCGGATGGATCACAGCCTCCTCGTGCGCCAGGTGATGGGCGGCCAACACGAGGTGGGTGCGCAGGTCACCGAGCAACTCGTGCGGGATCGCGGCGTCGAAGTCCGCGCGTCCAAGACGGCGGAGCAACTCGCCGTGCGCGAGACGCAGGCCCTTGTGAATGGGACCGTAGATATCCCAGCGGCCGCACTCCGCGGCGGATATGAATTCCGGTGTCGGCATCGAGCGTCCTCAGCTTTGCATCGAGGACCCGCTCACTAGGCGCCATCGCCGGGCGCCTCATCCTAAAACCTTCCTAAGCGGCGCCGTGTTTCCTAAAAGGTGCCTGGGACGGAGTGCGCGGCGTGTTCGACACCGAGTTGGTGCGGTTTCTCCAAGGTCCGGTGATGATCCTCATGGCGGCCCGGGGCGTCGAGGGGCGCCCGGCCATTGCGCGCGCGCTCGGGTGTTCCGTCCAGGACGACGGCGAGCTGATCGTCGAGATCGCCGCGCGCCAGTGGGCCGAGGCCCTGGGCGGTCTGTCGGCCGGCGATACGGTCGCGCTGACGTTCGTGCGCCCTTCCGACTACCGAGCCGTGCAGATCAAGGGCCCGCTGGTGAGCCGGGCGGCGGGCGACGGCGCGTCTGACGCGCGCGCGGCCGCGTACCGCGCGACGATGGCCGCCGAGTTGCTGCGCCTGGGCATTCTACAGCCACAGATCGACCAGTGGGTGGACCTGGAGCCTCTGACGACGCTGCGCGTGCGGCCTTCGACCGCCTTCGAGCAGACCCCGGGCGAAAGGGCCGGCCAGGTCCTGGCCCACGCCGGCGCGTGAGAGTCGAACTCGCCGATCTGCAGGACTGCTTCGAGGGCGTGATCCCCGCGGCGGTCGCGACCCTGGACGCCGACGGCGTTCCCAACGTCTCGTACCTGTCGCAGGTGCATCTGGTCGACGACCAGCACATCGCGCTCTCCAACCAGTTCTTCTCGAAGACGGCGGCGAACATCCAGGCGACCGGCCGGGGCACGGTCATGGTGGTCAGCGGGCGGACCGGAGCGCAGCACATGCTGGATGTGGTCCACGTCGGGTCCCTGGCCCACGGCGACATCTACGACCGCATGAGCGCGCAGCTGGCCGCGATCAGCAGCCAGCACGGCTTGGCCGAGGCGATGCGCCTGAAGAGCGCGGAGGTCTATCGGGTGACGGGCCGCCGCGCGGTTCACGCCCCTACACCGCCTGAGCCGGTCCCGGCGCCCGCTCCCCCAGGCGCCAGCCTGGCCCGAGCCGCACGGCTGACGGCGCGTATCGCGGCCAGCCCGGAGGCTGACGCCGTGCTCGACAACGCGCTGGACGGCCTGGTCCGTGATCTCGGGTTCGAAGCCGTGATGGCGCTGGTCTTCGACCCCGCGACCCAGCGGTTGAGCGCGCTGGGCAGCCGCGGCTACGACCGCCAAGGGGCGGGCGCCGAGGTGGCGCTGGCCGACGGCGCAATCGGCATCGCGGCCGCCCACCGGCGGGCGATCCGCTTCAACGACGTCAGCCGCGGCCACCGTCTGGCCGCCGCGGTAAGCAATGTGACGGACCTCGACGCCGCGCGACTGATTCCGCTGCCCGGGCTGGCCTCGGCGCAGAGCCAGCTCGCCGCGCCGATCGTCTCAAGAGGCGAGCTGTTCGGTGTCCTGTTCGCGGAATCGGCGAAGCGTTTCGCCTTCACGCCGGAAGACGAGGACGCCCTCAGCCTGGTGGGCGTCCAGCTCGCCGCCAGCCTGCGGCTCGCCGAGCTCGAAGCCCGCGAGCCGGTGACCGCGCTCCCCGCGGCCCCAGGGCGACTCGCTGAGAGGCGATTCCAGGTGCGCTACCACGCGCACGACGACAGCCTGTTCATCGATGGGGCCTACATCATCAAGGGCGTGCCGGGGCGGCTCCTGTTCCACTTCCTCACCATCGGCGCCGCGACGGGCCGGCGGGATTTCACCAACCGGGAAATCCGGCTGGACCCGACGCTTCGGCTCCCGGAGCTGAAGGACAATCTGGAGACGCGCCTGATCCTGCTGCGGCGGCGCCTGGAGGAACGGGAGGCTCCGGCTCGCCTCACCCGCCCGGCGCGCGGCCGCATCCGCCTGGAGCTCGATGGACGACCGGAACTGGAGATCGTGCCGTAGCTCGGGGAGACGCGGGCGATCCCGTGCCTGACGCGCCCACCGCCGGCGCCGAACGCTCAGGCGAGCGGCGCGGCTGCAGCACCCTCGCGCCAGGCGCGGACCCGCGCGCCGTGGCGCCCGATTTCGAGCCTTGAGATCGCGCGAAGATGCACCTCGTCGGGCCCGTCGGCGATGCGCAAGGATCGCATGCCGGCGTAGGCGCGGGCGAGCCCGAAGTCTTCCGACATCCCGCCGCCGCCGTGGGCCTGCATCGCGTCGTCCAGGACACGCAGGGCGGTGCGCGGCGCGGCGACCTTGATCATCGCGATCTCCAGCTGGGCGGCCTTGTTTCCGACCTTGTCCATCATGTCGGCGGCCTTCAGGCACAGGAGACGGGTCATCTCGATGTCGAGGCGGGCCTCGCCGATCCGCTGTTCCCAGACCGACTGGTCGGCCAGGCGCTTGCCGAAGGCGACGCGCGACAGCAGCCGGTCGACCATCTTCTCCAGCGCGACTTCGGTGGCGCCCAGCGCGCGCATGCAGTGATGGATGCGGCCGGGGCCCAGACGGCCCTGGGCGATCTCGAAGCCACGCCCTTCGCCGAGGATCAGGTTCTCCACCGGGACGCGCACGTCGCGAAGCACCACCTCGGCATGGCCATGGGGCGCGTCGTCGTAGCCGAACACCGGCAGCATCCGCACCACCTCGAATCCCGGCGCGTCGGTCGGAACCAGGATCTGCGACTGCTGCGCGTGCCTGGCGCCCTCTGGATCGGTCTTGCCCATCAGGATCGCGATCTTGCAGCGCGGATCGCCGACGCCGGACGACCACCACTTGCGGCCGTTGATGACGTAGTGGTCGCCGTCCCGGCGGATCGAGGTCTGGATATTGGTGGCGTCGGACGAGGCGACATCCGGCTCGGTCATCAGGAAGGCGGAGCGGATCTCGCCGGCCATCAGCGGCCGCAGCCACCGCGCCTTTTGGGCGGGCGACCCGTAGTTGCGCAGAACCTCCATGTTGCCGGTGTCGGGCGCCGAGCAATTGAACACTTCCGAGGCGAAGCCGACACGGCCCATCTCTTCGGCGCAGAGTGCGTACTCGAGATTGCTGAGGCCTGGCCCCCGGTCCTCGGTCTCGCCTTCGTCATGCTCCGACGGCGCGAGGAACAGGTTCCAGAGCCCTTCCGAATAGGCGCGCGCCTTCAACTCCTCGACGATCGGTATCACCTTCCAGCGCGCAGCGCCGATGACATCCATCTGCTGCTGGTAGATGGGCATCGCGGGGTAGACGTGCGCGGCCATGAAGGCGCGTACGCGGTCGCGCCACTGGGTCTCGCGGTCCGACAGGCTGAAATCCATGGCAGGCTCCTTAGGGATTGCGGGCGACGAGCGCGCTTGGCGGAGGCTGCAGCGCTGCCAGCTCTTCGGGGGTATTGGCGTTGGCGAAGGGATCCGTTTCGGCGAGTGGCCAGTCGACGACCCTCATGCCCACCGTGGCGGCGAAGCCCTTCAGCGACCGCCGCCCAGTCGCCAGGTAGGCCGTCAGGGCTTCGAGGCAGCCTACGCGCCAGAGCGCACAGGTGGGATGCAGCCGCCCGCCGCTCCGGGCGAGCGCCGCCGCTTCCCCCAGCCGCAGGGCCTGTTGCAGGCGCAGGGCGAGGTCGGGCGGCAGGCGGGGGGAGTCGCAAGGCAGGGTCAGCACCCAGTCCGCGCCCAGGCCGCGCGCAAAGCCCAGCGCCGAGGCCAGGCCCGCCAGCGGCCCTTCGATGTCCGGATCGTCCAGCAGCAGGCGCGCCTCGACGGCGCCGGAGACCTGAGAC
Source organism: Phenylobacterium sp. (assembly GCF_004297125.1). Taxonomy (GTDB): domain Bacteria; phylum Pseudomonadota; class Alphaproteobacteria; order Caulobacterales; family Caulobacteraceae; genus Phenylobacterium. The sequence goes on from NZ_SCVD01000026.1 coordinate 184,648, forward strand.
TCGTCTCGCACCGCCACGGCGACCTGGCGGCCGTAGGCCTGGGCCAGATCCAGGGCATGGCCGATCAGGGTCGTGCGGCCGAGCCGCCGCCTGGGCTTGGCGCCGCCAATTCGCGAGCCTGCGCCGCCCGCCAGCACCACCACGGCCAGGCGCTCCGTCATCCTGCGCCGATCTTCGGGTCGGCGCGCCGGGCCGGACGGCGCGCGATGCCGCGACGGGTGGCCAGCCTGTTGGAAAGCTCGACCAGGTCCCGCTCGGTGAGGCGCAGGCGGGCGATGGGCAGGACGACCGCGTTCTCGAGCGCCAGATGGCTGCGCTCCTGGACGGCGAAGCTCTCCAGCGCACGACGGCGCACATTGCTGCGGCTGATCGGGGCCTGCTGGCGCAGGCAGGTCTCCAGGTGGCGGCGGACCGCGGCGGCGCGGGTGAGGTCCTTGGCGTGCTCTCCGGACAGGCGGGTCAGCACCTTGTCGAGATCATCCTCCGGCTGGGCGCGGGCCCGCATCAGGGGAAAGAGGTCTTCCTCCTCGTCCAGCACATGCAGGGCCAGCTCGTGGACCACGAAGTCCAGGAGCCAGCTCAGCAGCGCCTCGTCATAGTTGGTCGCCATCGAGGTGCGCTGCATGAGATCGCAGAACTGGCGGTGGCGGTGATGCTCGGCGAAAAGCCAGGCGATCGGATCGGACAACAGGTCGTCCGGCGTCTCCGCGACCTGGGCTCGGCTCGGCGCCATCACGTCCCCTCCCCGGCGCACCGCCTACCTCCGCTTGATGACGGTGTAGGTGTGAACCTGGGCGGGCTTGGGCGCCAGCCGGGCCCTAAGCAGCGACGCCATGGCCGCGACGGCGGGATCGGCGGCCCCCTGGGTGGCGGAGATCAGCTGAGTCCACTTCTCGTCATCGGCGTGATCGACGAAATGGCGCACGGCGCGGCGCACGAAGGTGGCGACCTGGAGGTCCTCGGCCGCCGCCGCCGCCCGAACGCGTTCGGCCAGCCCGGGGTCGGTCGCGTCGATCCAGCCCTCGAGCCGGTCGGCCGAGGCGCCGTCCGACAGCATCTCGCCCAGCGACGGGGCGCCCTCCGCGAAGCGGCCGTCCCACGAGAGGCTGAAGGCGACGCCCTGGGCCCGGGCGCGCTCGGCCAGCTCGGAGACGTAGCGGGTCGCCGCCGCGGTCCACGCCCGGCTTTCCAGGTGCAGCCGGATCTTGTCCTCGACGTAGTCGAACGGGAGCACCCGGCCCTCGATCCGCCGCTCGAGCTTCAGCAAATGCCAGCCGAAGCGCGAGCGCACCGGCGTGGCCAGGATCTCGCCAGGCTCCAGGCCGGCGAGCGCCTGTTCGACCTCGCCCACGACGTCGCCCGGACCGAGCTGTCCCAGCGAACCGCCGACGGCGCCGGACGGACAATCGGACAGCGTCTTCGCCAATTGGCCGAACAGGGCCGGCTTGCGCAGGAGTTGGTCGAGCGCGGCCTGCGTGGTCTGGCGCGCGACCTCCCAGCCCTCGGCGTCGTCCGTCTTGGGCTCGACCAGGATGTGCGCCGCTTCCGTCAGGACCGGGGTCGAGAACTTGCCGCGCTGCGCCTCATAGACCCGCCGGCATTCGGCCTCTCCGGGCGGATCGATCTCCACCTCGGCGTCGAGCGTGGCGCGGATCAGCGCCTCCTCGGGCGTTTCCTCGCGGCCGTCCTCGTCGACCATGGGCTGGGCGACGAGTCCCAGTTCGTCGGCCCGGTGGAGCAGCAGGGCCCGGACGGCGAGCGCCTTGCCGGCGGCCGTCCGGGCCGCCATCGGGTTCGCGCTGGGATGATGCTGGACCTCCTCGGCGATGAGGAACTCCGGGATCTCGACGCCTTCGACAACGATGGTGGCGGTCATGCGACTACTCCGCGGCCTTGAGGGTGTCGGGCCGGACGGCCTGGATGCTTGTGTGCGGAAGGGGCGCGGCGGCGGTGGCCGGGTAGGTCGGCGGGGCCGCCTCGCGCCGTAGCGGCATGGTCCGCCGCGTGCGCACCAGCTGCCATCCCCGCCGGTTCAGGTACCAGACCGGGGCGGACAGCATGTGGACGAGCCGGGTGAACGGGAAGACCAGCAGGATGGTCATGCCCAGCGCCAGGTGCGCCTTGAAGATCGGGTGCACGTCGGCGACGAGGTCGGCGACGCCGGGCCGGAAGGTGAAGACCCCCTGCGCCCAGTTCATGAACTTGAGCATCTCGTGGCCGTCGAGGTGGCCGGCCGACACCGGGATGGTCGCCAGGCCCAGGATCAGCTGGAGCATCAGCAGGACCAGGATGGCGGTGTCGCCGAAGCTGGAGGTTGCGCGAATCCGCGGGTCGAACAGCCGCCGGTGAAGCAGCATCAGGCCGCCGACGAGGCACAGGGCCCCCGCGACGCCGCCGGCGGCCATGGCCAGGATCTGCTTGGCCCCGTGCGGGACGCCCAGGGCGTCGAACACCCAGATCGGCGTCAGCAGGCCGACGAAATGGCCGGCGAAGATGGTCAGCACGCCCACGTGGAACAGCACCGAGCCCATCACCAGCTGCTTGCGGCGGAGCAGCTGCGAGGAGCCCGAGCGCCAGGTGTACTGCTCGCGGTCGAACCGGATGACCGAGCCCAGGGCGAGCACGGACAGGGCGATGTAGGGATAGATGCCGAACAGGATCTGGTTGAGGAGTTGCATGGCGGGCCTCAGGCTCTGGCGGCGGCGCGGCGCGGCTGGCGGCCGGGCTCGGCCATCATGGCGTCGACCAGGGCGCTGGCCTTGGGGCAGCCCACGTCGGAGGGACCGAAGGTGACCGCGGTCTCGGCCCAGGCCTTGTCGATGGCCTCCAGGTCGTTGGGATCCTCGTCGGGCTCGCTCAAGAGCGCGGCCAGGGCGCCCGGATCGGCGGCCTGCGAGGCCAGTTTCCCAAGCGCCCCGAAGATCGCGCGATAGGCGCTGCCCCGGGACTTCAGGCGTTCGCCCATGGCGTCCAGGACGTGGGTCGCCTCCCCCAGCAGCGAGGCGGCCTGGGTCTCGGGCAGGGTCGAGAGGAACTCCAGGAACACCGGCAGGAAGTCGGGCAGTTCGTTGGCCGACAGGTGCAGGTCGTGGGCGCGGTACAGCTCCGCCAGGGCGACCATGGCCTCGCCGCGGTCGCGGCTCTCGCCATGCACGTGCTCATAGAGGTTGAGCGACAGGGACCGAGTGCGGTCGAAGAGCTCGGTGTAGGCCTCCTGCAGGTCGTAGATGTCGCCGCCCGCGATCTCGGCGACGAGGCGTCCCAGGGCCTTGCGGAGGGTCTTCGGCACGAGCGCCTCGGCCTCGATCAGCGCCAGGGCTTCGGGGGCACGCCGCTGCAGATCGTTGGTCGGATAGGTCAGGAGGAGCGCGAGCGCCCTGTAGGTCTTGGCCATGGGTCAGGCCTCCATGGGGGTTTTGGCGCGGCTGCGCTTGTTGGGGCCGAACAGGCCGAGTTCCGTGCGTCCGCCGGAGCAGCCGTTGCCGAACGAGAAGCCGCAGGAGCCGCGCATGTCGTAGGCGTCCTCCGCCACTTCGCGGTGGGCGGACGGGATGACGAAGCGGTCCTCGTAGTTGGCGATCGCCAGGTAGCGGTACATCTCGTCGATCTGGGCGGCGGAGAGCTCGACGCTTCCCGCCAGCTTGTGGTCGATGACGCCCTCGACCGTCTTGGCGCGCATGTAGCCGCGCATGGCCAGCATGCGCCGGAGCGCCAGCTCGATCGGCGCCTCGCGGCCGGCGGTCAGAAGGTTCGCGAGGTACTTGACCGGGATACGCAGAGAGCGGACGTCGGGCATCTCGCCGTCCATCTCGATGGCGCCCGCCGCCGCGGCATTCTGGATCGGCGAGAGCGGCGGCACGTACCAGACCATCGGCAGGGTCCGGTATTCGGGGTGCAGCGGGAAGGCGATCTTCCAGTCGATGGCCATCTTGTAGACGGGACTCTTGCGGGCCGCGTCCAGCCAGGCCTCCGGCACGCCGTCGGCGCGCGCCTGGGCGATCACCGCCGGGTCCGTGGGATCCAGGAAGATGTCGAGCTGGGCCTCGTAGAGGTCCTGGTCGTCAGGGGTGCTGGCGGCGGCCTCGATCCGGTCGGCGTCGTACAGCAGGACGCCCAGATAGCGGATGCGCCCGACGCAGGTTTCCGAGCACACGGTCGGCTGGCCGACCTCGATGCGCGGGAAGCAGAAGGTGCACTTCTCCGACTTCCCGGACTCCCAGTTGTAGTAGATCTTCTTGTAGGGGCAGGCCGAGACGCACATGCGCCAGCCGCGGCACTTGTCCTGGTCGATCAGGACGATGCCGTCCTCCTCCCGCTTGTAGATCGCGCCCGAAGGGCACGCCGCCACGCAGGTGGGGTTGAGGCAGTGCTCGCACAGCCTCGGCAGGTACATCATGAAGGTGTTCTCGAACTGGCCGTAGATCTCCTTCTCGACCCCCTCGAAGTTATAGTCGGCCGAGCGCTTGGAGAACTCGCCGCCCAGGATCTCTTCCCAGTTCGGCCCCCGCTCGATCTTCTCCATCCGCTGACCGGTGATCTTGGAGCGCGGCCGTGCGGTGGGGAACGCCTTCATCTCGGGCGCGGTCTGGAGGTGGCCGTAGTCGAAGTCGAAGGGCTCGTAGTAGTCGTCGATCTCGGGCAGGTCGGGGTTGGCGAAGATCTTCGCCAGGATCCGCCACTTGGCCCCCATCTTGGGCTCGATCTTGCCGTTGGCCTTGCGGGTCCAGCCGCCGTTCCAGCGCTTCTGGTTCTCCCAGTCGCGGGGGAAGCCGATGCCGGGCTTGGTCTCCACGTTGTTGAACCAGGCGTATTCGACGCCTTCGCGGTTGGTCCACACGTTCTTGCAGGTCACCGAGCAGGTGTGACACCCGATGCACTTGTCGAGGTTCAGCACCATGCCGATCTGGGCGCGGACCTTCATTGTGCGAAATCCTTGGCGTTGAGGGGTTCGTCGAGCCAGTCGACCTTGGTCATCTTGCGGAGCACGACGAACTCGTCGCGGTTCGAACCCACGGTCCCGTAGTAGTTGAAGCCGTAGGCGAGCTGGGCGTAGCCGCCGATCATGTGGGTCGGCTTCAGCACCGTGCGGGTGACCGAGTTGTGGATGCCGCCGCGCTTGCCGGTGATCTGCGACCCCGGCGTGTTCACGATCTTCTCCTGGGCGTGGTACATGAAGGTCGTGCCTTCACGGATGCGCTGGGAGACCACGACGCGCGCCGTCAGCGCGCCGTTGGCGTTGAAGGCCTCCACCCAGTCGTTGTCGACAAGACCCGCCTTCTTCGCATCGACCTCGGAGACCCAGATGACCGGGCCGCCGCGGTTCAGCGTCAGCATCATCAGGTTGTCCGAGTAGGTGGAGTGGATGCCCCACTTCTGGTGCGGGGTGATGAAGTTGAGGAGGATCTCCGTCTCGCCGTTCGGCTTCTGCCCCTGGACGTACGTGGTCTTCAGGTCGATCGGCGGGCGATAGACGCACAGCGCCTCGCCGAAGGCCCGCATCCACTCATGGTCCTGGTAGAGCTGCTGGCGTCCGGTAAGGGTCCGCCACGGGATCAGCTCGTGAACGTTGGTCCAGCCGGCCGTGTAGCAGACCTTCTCGCTCTCGATGCCCGACCAGGTGGGCGAGGTGATGATCTTGCGCGGCTGGGCCAGCAGGTCGCGGAAGCGGATCTTCTCGTCTTCCTTGGGCAGGGCCAGATGGGTGTGTTCCCGGCCGGTCTGCTTCTCGAGGGCTTCCCAGGCCTTGACCGCGACCTCGCCGTTGGTCTCGGGCGCCAGCATCAGGATGGTCTCGCAGGCGTCGATGTCGGTCTCGATCCGGGCCAGCCCCTGGGTCTGCCCCTCCTCCAGCACCGCCCCGTTCAGGGCGGTGAGCAGGTCGACCTCGTGGTCGGTCTTCCAGGCGATCCCCTTGCCGCCGTTGCCGGTGGCCTTGAGCAGCGGACCGAGCGCCGTGAAGCGCTTGAACGTGTTGGGGTAGTCCCGCTCGACGACGGTGATCTGCGGCATGGTCTTGCCGGGGATCGCCTCGCACTCGCCCTTCGACCAGTCGCGGACGTCGAACGGCTGGGCCAGCTCGGCGGCGCTGTCGTGCTGGATGGGTGTGAGGACGACATCCTTCTCGACCCCCAGGACCTCCGGCGCCACGGCCGAGAAGGTCTTGGCGATCGCCTTGAAGATCTCCCAGTCCGACCTGGACTCCCAGGCCGGATCCACCGCCGCCGAGAGCGGGTGGATGAAGGGATGCATGTCCGAGGTGTTGAGGTCGTTCTTTTCGTACCAGGTGGCCGTCGGCAGCACGATGTCCGAGTAGACCGCCGTCGTGGACATCCGGAAGTCGAGGGTGACCAGCAGGTCGAGTTTTCCTTCCGGAGCCTGGTCATGCCAGGTCACGTCGTTGGGCTTGCGCCGCCCGTCCTCGCCCAGGTTCTTCCCCTGCACGCCATGGCTGGCGCCCAGCAGGTGCTTGAGGAAGTACTCGTGGCCCTTGCCTGACGATCCCAGCAGGTTGGAGCGCCAGATGAACATGTTGCGCGGCCAGTTGGCCGGGTCGTCCGGATCCATGCAGGACATCTCGAGCTCGCCGCTCTTCAGCTGGGCGAGCGCATAGGCCTTGGGGTCCTGGCCCGCGGCGACCGCTGCGGCGGCGACGTCGAGGGGATTGGTCTTGAGCGCGGGCGCGGAGGGCAGCCACCCCATCCGTTCGGCCTTGGCGTTGAAGTCGATCATCGCCCCGTCCCACACGCCCTTCGGCGCGGTGGGCGAGAGGATCTCGCTCATTTCGACGGTCTCGTAACGCCACTGGTCGGAGTGGGCGTAGAAGAACGAGGTCGAGTTCTGCTGGCGCGGCGGCCTGATCCAGTCGGTGGCGAAGGCCAGGGGCGCCCAGCCGGTCTGCGGCCGCAGCTTCTCCTGGCCGACGTAGTGCGCCCAGCCGCCGCCGGTCTGGCCGACGCAACCGCACATCACCAGCATGTTGATGACCGCGCGGTAGTTCATGTCCATGTGGAACCAGTGGTTCATCGCCGCGCCGATGATCACCATCGACTTGCCGTCGGTCTTTTCGGCGTTGCCGGCGAAGCCGCGGGCCACGGCGATGATCTGGTCCTTCGGCACCGAGGTGATGGCTTCCGCCCACGCCGGCGAATAGGGCTGCACGTCGTCGTAGCTGGCCGGCATGTGGTCGCCGCCGAAACCCTGGTCGACGCCATAGTTAGCGAGGAACAGGTCGTAGACGCAGGCCACCAGGGTCTCGCCTTCCGGCAGCATCATGCGCTTCACGGGCACGTTGCGGACCAGCACGTCCGGATGGTCGGTCATGGCGAAGCCATTGGTGGCGGCGCCGCCGAAATAGGGGAAGCGCACGGCCGCGACCTCGTCATGGACGCCCTTCAGGCCCAGGCGCAGCGAGGTCTCGCGGCCGGAGCCGTCCTTCTCCTCGAGGTTCCACTTGCCGTCCTCGCCCCAGCGGAAGCCGATGGAGCCATTGGGCACGATCACCTCGCCGGTCGCCTCGTCGACCGCCACGGTCTTCCAGTCGGGGTTGTTGGTCTCGCCCAGGGCCTGGTCGAACTCGGCGGCGCGCAGCAGGCGCTCGGGCACGTAGGCGCCCTCCTGCGGGACCAGCCGGACCAGCATCGGCAGGTCGGAATATTTCCGCAGGTACTCGCGGAAATACGGCACCTGCCGATCGACGTGGAACTCCTTGAGGATCACGTGGCCGAAGGCCATGCCGAGCGCCGCGTCGGTGCCCTGCTTCACGGCCAGCCACAGGTCGGAGAACTTCGAGGCCTCCGAATAGTCCGGGCAGATCACCACCGACTTGGCGCCGCGATAGCGGGCCTCGGTGTAGAAGTGGGCGTCCGGCGTCCGCGTCTGCGGGACGTTGGAGCCCCACAGCATGATGAAGCAGGAGTTGAACCAGTCGGCGCTCTCGGCGACGTCGGTCTGCTCGCCCCAGGTCTGGGGCGAGGCTGGCGGCAGGTCGCAATACCAGTCGTAGAACGAGCCGCAGACCCCGCCGATCAGCTGCAGGTAGCGCGCGCCGGCCGCATACGAGACCATCGACATGGCCGGGATCGGCGAGAAGCCGAAGATGCGGTCCGGACCCCAGGCCTTGATGGTGTGGGCGTTGGCCGCCGCGATGATCTCGGTGACCTCGTCCCAGGTGGCGCGGATGAAACCCCCGGCGCCGCGCATGGTCACGTAGGAGGCGCGCTGGGCCGGGTCGTTCTGGATGGACGCCCAGGCCGCGACCGGGCTGAGCGTCGCGCGGGCCTTGCGCCACAGCTTGAGCAGCCGCGAGCGGATCAGCGGATACTTCACCCGGTTTGCGGAATAGAGGTACCAGCTGTAGCTGGCGCCCCGCGCGCAGCCGCGCGGTTCGTGGTTGGGCAGCTCGGGACGGGTGCGCGGATAGTCGGTCTGCTGGGTCTCCCAGGTGACGATCCCGCCCTTGACGTAGATCTTCCACGAGCAGGAGCCCGTGCAGTTCACCCCATGGGTCGAGCGCACGACCTTGTCGTGTTGCCAGCGGTCCCGGTAGGCCTGCTCCCAGGTGCGGTCGTCGTCGTTGAGGACCCCGTGGCCGTTCGAGAACAACTCGGTCTTGCGCGTGAAGAACGCCAGGCGATCAAGGGTGTGGCTCATGCCGCGACTTCCAGTTTCGGGGTTTGCGGGGCGTGCAGCAGCGAGGTCCTGCGGCCGTAGAAGGCCCAGTTCACCGCGACGCAGCTGAGATAGAAGGCGAGGAACACGAAGAGCGCCGTGGCGGGGCCGCCGGTGGCCTTCATGGAGTTGCCGAACGCCAGGGGGATGAAGAAGCCCCCGAAGGCGCCGATCGCCGAACTGAAGCCGACGATGGCCGCCGACTCCATTTCAGCCGCCTTGAGGCGCACCGGCGCGGCCGTGTTCGGCAGCAGTCGCGGCATGTCGGCCCGCACGATGGCTGGGATCATCTGGAAGGTCGAAGCGTTGCCGACTCCGGTCCAGAAGAACAGCCACATGAAGCTGGCGAAGAAGAGCGCGAACGATGGCGCCGCGCCGAAGCCGCCGACGCTGTGGAGGACACCGAGCACGCCCGCCGCCAGGGCCAGGAACACCCAATGCGTGACATTCTGGCCGCCGAACTTGTCCGAGACCCACCCCGTGAGCGCGCGGGACGCCGCGCCGACCAACGGGCCCAGGAACACCAGCTGCATGACGGGCGCGCTGGGGAACAGGGTCTTCATCAGCAGCGGAAAGGCCGCCGAGAAGCCGATGAACGAGCCGAACGTGCCCAGGTAGAGCCAGCAGATGACCCAGTTGTGCTTGCGCTTGAAGACCACCGACTGCTCGGCGAACGATGCGCGGGCCGAGGCGATGTCGTTCATGCCCACCCAGGCGGCCACCGCAGCGGCGAGGATGAACGGGACCCACACGAAGCCGGCGTTCTGCAGCCAGACCTGGCTCTCGACGCCCTTCTCTACGGAAATCTGCGGCGCGCCGACCACGGGGGCGAAGGCGCCCAGGGTCACCACGATCGGGACCAGGAACTGCATGACGCTGACGCCGAGGTTGCCGAAGCCGGCGTTGATGGCGAGCGCGTTGCCCTTGCTGGCCTTGGGGAAGAAGAACGAGATGTTCGACATCGAGGAGGCGAAGTTGCCCCCGCCCAAGCCGCAGCCCAGCGCCAGCCCCACGAACACCCAGTAGGGTGTCTGCGGGTTCTGCACCGCCAGGCCGATGCCGACCGCGGGGATCAGCAGCGACAGCGTCGAGATCGTCGTCCAGAGCCGGCCGCCCAGGATCGGCACCAGGAAGCTGTAGAAGATCCGCAGCGTCGCGCCCGAAAGCGCCGGCAGGGCCGTCAGCCAGAAGAGCTGCTCGGTGGTGAACTTGAAGCCCACCAGCTTCAGCTTCGCCACCACCATCGACCAGACCATCCACACCGAGAAGGCGAGGAGCAGGTTCGGGACCGAGATCCACAGGTTGCGGTTGGCAATGGATTTGCCGGTCTGCGACCAGAAGTCCGGATATTCCGGACGCCAGTCGGTCAGCAGGTGACCTGGTTTGGCCATAGGGGTAGTTCTCCCTCGAGAGGTCATTCGGCGGCCCTGGGCTGCGCGGCCGCGCGCAGGGGCTGCGGGTTGGGTTGAAGGCCCGCCATTTCCGGCAATTCGGGCAGGTCGCGGAGGCTCGGCGTACGGGCCCGCTCCATCCGGCGGATCGCCAGGTGCATCCAGGCTAGGGCGCCGGCCACCAGCAGGAAGAGCAGCATGAAGCAGCTGGTCCAGATGTGGGTCAGGTCGTTGAGCGCGCCGAACGCGATGGGCAGAACGAAGCCGCCCAGTCCGCCGATCATGCCGACCAGGCCGCCGACCGAACCAATGGTGTCGGGGTAGTAGACCGGGATGTGCTTGTAGACCGCCGCCTTGCCCAGGCTCATGGCGAACCCGAGGCAGAACAGCAGGATGACGAACGGGACCAGGCCGATCGCGAACCGGAAGGTGATCGGGCCGTCGATGCCGTCGACGATGTAGGTGGTCGCCGGATAGGACAGCAGGAAGGTGCAGACGACGCTGACCCCGAAGGTGACGTACATCACCCGCCGCGCGCCGATCCGATCGGACAGCCAGCCGCCGAAGATCCGGAACAGCGAGCCGGGGATGGAATAGGCCGCAGCCAACATGCCGGCGGCGATCAGCGGCAGATGGTAGACCGCCACCAGATAGTGGGGCAGCCACAGCGACAGGGCCACGAAGGCGCCGAAGCAGAAGAAGTAGTAGAGGGCGAAGCGCCAGACCTGCAGCCGGCGCAGAGGCTCGAGCTGCATCAGGGCGGGGGTCGCCTTGGCGCCGGTGCGGCGCCGGGCCACCAGTTCCGGGTCGTCGCGGGTGGTGAAGAAGTAGATCAGCGCGATGACGGCGAGCGCCGTGGCCCAGACCTGGGCGACGGTCTGCCAGCCGAACGCCAGCATCACGAACGGGGCCGCGAACTTGGTCACCGCAGCGCCGACGTTGCCGGCGCCGAAGATACCGAGCGCGGTGCCTTGTTTCCCCTTCCCGAAGAACTTCGAGACGTAGGCGACCCCCACCGAGAAGCTGCCCCCGGCCACGCCGACGCCGAGCGCCGCCAGCAGGAACTGCGGATAGGTCTGGGCGTAGGACAGCAGCCAGGTGGCCGCCGCGGCCGACAGCATGACCGCGAGGTTGACCAGCCGGCCGCCCTTCTGGTCGGCCCAGATGCCGAGCGGGACGCGGATCAGCGATCCCACCAGGATCGGAGTACCGGCCAGCAGGCCGAACTGGGCCTCCGTCAGGCCCAGGTCCTGCTTGATCTTGATCCCGATGATCGAGAACACCGTCCATACCGCGAAGCAGGCGGTGAAGGCGAAGGTGCTCATCCCGAGAGCGGCGTTGGCGCCGGGTACGGTCGGGGCAGAGGCGTTGGTCACGGCGACCTCGGATCTGGGCGCGAAAGAGCGCGCGCCGCATCACCGCCTCAGTGCAGTACTCCAAGCGATATTGAATTGATGGAGGTCAATCACGCGAAATATCGAACAGAAATGTCGCAGCAAAACGCGCCGAATCTTTCAGTCACATATGTGAATCTCTTCGTAACTAAACACAGATCATCTATCCGCTTGACCAACATCAAGCCCGCAGCGTGATTGACATAGATCAAGGCAGGCCTGGCGTCCGCGCGGCATCTGACGCCGACTGGCCTCATCGGGCCGGCATGATCGGGGCGCGAAGATGAGGGACGGCGATCTGGATCGGGTCAGGGCTCTGCCCCTGTTCTCCGGGTGCTCCAGCGAGACATTCCGCACGCTCACGGGCGGCGCCTTCCTGCAGCGGTTTCCCTCCGGCACCACCCTGCTCCTGGAGGGCGACCAGGTCGATTTCCTCTATGTCCTGCTGGACGGCATCGTCGAGCTGGAGGGCACCTGGAACGACAAGGAGACCACGCTCGCAGTCCTGCGTCCCGTGTCGACCTTCATCCTGGCCGCTGTCGTCCTGGAGGCTGACGGGCTGATGAGCGCGCGCACCGTCGAGCGCTCGGACATCCTGATGCTGTCCGGCGCGGCTATCCGCAGAGTCATGACCGAGGACGCGCGCTTCGCCGGCGCGGTCGCGGCGGAAATGGCCGGCTGCTATCGCGGCCTGGTGCGGACCCTGAAGAACCAGAAGCTGCGCGGGGGGCTGGAACGGCTCGCCAACTACCTGATCACCCAGCGGCTGCGCCAGGGCGGCGAAGCCACCTTCGCCCTCCCCCACGAAAAGCGGATGCTCGCGTCGCTGCTGGGTATGACGCCGGAAAACCTGTCCCGATCCTTGGCCGCCCTCGCGGACTACGGGGTGGAAGTCCATGGGCCGAACGTGACCATCACCCGGCCGGCGGTGCTGGAGCGCCTGGCCAAGCCAGACCCCCTGATCGACAACCACCAGCCCGTAACCGAGGGACTGACGGGCAAGGCGCAACGCGAGCGCTGGCCACTGCCGGACAAGGGCGTCCGCGCCGCCTGAAGCTCAGCCGCCGAACTGGGCCAGCTGGCGGGTGTCGCCGCTGTCGCCTTGGTGCAGCCGATGCCCCGCCGGTTTGCCGGCCAGCGCCTTCAGGATCCTGACCCGCAGCGCCTCCGGCGCGTCCACTTCCAGCAGGTCCTTGAGACCAACGCCAAGCTCGCCGAACAGGCAAAGCCGCAACTGGCCGCGGGCGGTGACCCGCAGGCGGTTGCAGCTGTCGCAGAAGCCGGCGGCATAGGGCGCGATCAGGCCGATCCGGCCCGCGTAGTCGGGGTGGACCATCTCCACCGCCGGCCCGTCGTCGAAGGCGCGCGGCCGTCGGCACCAACCGCGCGCGGCGAGCCAGTCGGTGAGGACCGTGCCCGGCACATGCTGGTCCGCGAAATACTCGGCGTTGTCGCCGGTCCGCATCAGCTCGATGAACCGCACGGCCACGGGCCGCTCGCGAACGAATTCGGTGAAGGCGTCGAACCCCGCCTCGACGGTGTCGCGGATCAGAACGCCGTTGACCTTCACGTTCGGCAGACCCAGCGACAGCGCCCGATCGAGGCCGGCCACCACCGACGACAACCGGTCGTGGCCGGTGATGCGCACGAAGGTTTCGCGGTCGAGGCTGTCGATGCTGACGTTCAGGTTGGTGAGGCCCGCGTCGCGCCAGCCGCCGATCTGGCGGTCGAGGTTCCAGCCGTTGGTGGTGATGCAGACCTTGGAGACCCCGGGAACCGCGGCGGTCCGGGCGATGATCTCGGGCAGGTCCCGGCGCACGCTGGGCTCGCCGCCGGTCAGCCGGATCTTGGAGACGCCCAGCTCGGCGAAGGCGCGCACGACGCGCTCGCATTCCGCCGGCGTCAGGAAGGTCAGCGGCGCCGTCTTCTTGAAGCCGTCGGGCAGGCAATAGGTGCAGCGGAAGTTGCAGACTTCCGTGATCGAGAGACGCAGATAGTGGAAGCGCCGGCCGAAGCCGTCGACGAGATCGTCCAAACTTGGCTCCTTTCCAAGCGCGGGAGGCGACGGCGTTTCCAACGTCACCCTTGCCGGCTGCCGCCGGCTCGGCGACCCGCCCTTGGCGCGGGTGCGCGACAGGCCGGATCGCTCGGAGCAGATGTCGCCGGAGGGAAATCCAGCTGATGAACTGATAGCGCCCTCGCCGGAAAGCGCCTTGATACCCGTCAAGCCGCCCGTGGGCGCGGGAGGAGAAGCATCCGCCCGTAGGCCACTGCGAAACCGCCGAACGCCAGCGACCAGACCAGCCCCGAGGCCGATAGCAGGAGGGCTTGGCCCGCGCCGGAGAACGGCCCCGCCACGCGCAGCAGCGCGGCGAGGTTGATCGCCAGGTAGATCGCCGTCGTGGCCGTGTCGGCCCCCAGCGGTCGGCCAGTGTGGCCCCGCGTGGCCCGCGTCATCACCGCCAGGGTCATCACCCCAACCGCACCGGCGGTCAGGGCATGGATGCCCGCCGAGCGCGGCACGAGCCCGGGATCGAGCGATGCGCCGCCCAGCAGCAACAGCGCCGCCCCCAGCCACGCGTAACCAACGTGCAGGATCAGCACGAGCGGCTCTGAGACCGTGCGCCAGCCGCGCCATCGCGCGAGGCGGACAAGCTGAGCGGCTCCGGCGAGCATCAGGGCGAGGCCGGTCACCGGGGTCTGTGGCGCGACGACCCAGAGGCCCGCGCCAACGGCCGTCAGACCGAGGGCGACCCTGTCGACGTTTCCGAACACCGCCGGCTCGGGCGTCAGTGAGCGCGCCTTCATCCAGTTGCGCGTGAAGCTCGGGACGATGCGCCCGCCGATCAAGCCGATCAGTATGGTCGCAGCGCCCAGTGCGAGGCGGACCCCGACGTCGACGGCGGCGCCGATCGGCAGGTGGAAGGCCACATTGGCCAGGGCGAACAGGGTGATCAGCCCGCAGACCGGCAGGTTGCGCCAGTTGCGGCCCGCGAGGACCTCGCGCCAGACCACCGCCGCGAAGGCCAGCAGGAACAGGCTATCGATGACCGCCGCCACCGGGCCCAGGACCTCCTGGAACAGCATGGCGATGCGTCCCAGGACCCAGAGCGCCACCAGTCCCCCGAGCGGCGCGCCGACGACGGGCATGCGCCCCGTCCAGTTGGGCACCGCCGTGGTGAGGAATCCCGCGATCACGGCGCCCAGAAACCCGAAGATCATCTCGTGGATGTGCCACTCGCGGGTCAGGGCCGCCGATCCGCCATGGAAGTAGCTGAACAGCCAGAGCGGCACGACCACCGCGCTCCAGATCGCCCCGAAGAAGAAGAACGGGCGAAAGCCGAAGCTGAAGAGCGCCGGGCCGTCGTAGGCGCGACGGGCGGCGGCGGTGGTGATCATGTCTTCAATTTTAGCCGGAAAGGCCAGCCGACGCCTTGACCCGGGTCAAGCGCGCTACCCACACTTGGAGTAGCCGCAGGATAGGCAGCTGTCGCAGCCCTCCTTGCGGACCAGCTCAAAGCCGCCGCACCGCGGGCAGCAGGCTTGTCCGGCCGACCCGGCCGGCGCGATCGCGGCTGGCGGCTGCTCGGCGGCTGGGCTTGCCCCGGTCGCGACGAGATGGCGCTCGATCACGCCCCCGATCGCCGCCAGCAGCGAGGGCACGTACCGCCCCCCGAGCCAAGCGCCGCCCCGGGGGTCGAACACCGCCTTCAGTTCCTCGGCCACGAAGCCGACGTCGCCGCCCCGCCGGAACACCGCCGAGATCATCCGGGTGAGGCCCAGGGTCCAGGCATAGTGGTCCATGTTCTTGGAGTTGATGAAGATCTCGAACGGCCGGCGGACGCCGCCCTCCTCGACATCGTTGAGCGTGACATAGACGGCGTGCGCGCTCTCCGGCCAGACCAGTTTGTAGGTGGCGCCGTCCAGCGCTTCCGGCCGGGGTGTGAGGATCGGACCACCCACCGGCGCGGGCTCTGGGTCGACCGACAGGATCGAGCCGGTGATGGCGTTCGGCCGGTAGGTGGTCATCCCCTTGCAGCCGCTGCGCCAGCCCAGAAGATAGATGTCGCTGAAATCCTCGAAGGCGATGTCGGCCGGACAGTTGACGGTCTTGGAAATCGAACTGTCCACCTGCGCCTGGGCGGCCGCCTGCATGCGCACATGGTCCTCGGGCGCCAGCGTCTGGGCGCTGACGAAGATGGCCTCCGGCGGCGGAGCGTCGCCATGGAGCCGCTTCCAGACCGCCAGGGCGTAGTCCTCCACCGGCTCCTCCCGGTGGGACCCGTCGGGCTGTCGCACCTTGCGGACATAGGAATAGGCGAACACCGGCTCGATCCCTGACGAGACGTTCCCCGCCAGCAACGACGTGGTGCCGGTGGGGGCGATGGAGGTGAGGCAGCCGTTGCGCAGGCCGTGCCGCGCGATGAGGTCGCGGGTCTCGGCGTCGAGGCTCGCCAGGTTGGGGCGCTCCAGGATCGCCGGATCGTAGAGCGGGAAAGCCCCCTTCTCGGCGGCGAGCTCGGCCGAAGCGCGATAGGCCTCCCGCTTGATCGTCGAGAGCCATTGGCCGGTCAGCTCGACCGCCCGGTCGCTGCCGTAGGCGACGCCGCAGAACACCAAGGCGTCCGCCAGCCCGGTGACGCCCAGGCCGATCCGCCGCTTGGCCTTCGCCTCGGTCGCCTGGGCCTCGAGGGGATAGCGCGAGACGTCGATGACGTTGTCCAACATCCGCACCGCCGTGTGCGTCAGGGTGGACAGCGCCCCGAGATCCAGGTCGGCGCCGTCTTGAAACGGCGTGGCGACCAGCCGCGCCAGATTGATGGAGCCCAGCAGGCAGGCCCCATAGGGCGGCAGCATCTGTTCGCCGCAGGGATTGCTGGCGAGGATCGTCTCGCAGTAGCCGAGGTTGTTCTGGGCGTTCACCCGGTCGATGAAGATCACGCCGGGCTCGGCGGCGTCGTAGGTCGCGCGCATGAGCCGGCTCCAGAGGTCCGTCGCTCGGACCAATCCCATCACCTGCCCCTCGAACGTCAGCGGCCAGTCGGCGTCCGCCGCGAGGGCCGCCATGAAGGCGTCGGTCACCAGGACCGAGAGATTGAAGTTGCGCAGCCGGGCGCCGTCCCGCTTGGCGTCGATGAAGGCTTCGATGTCCGGATGGTCGATCCGCAGGCAGCCCATCATCGCGCCCCGGCGCTGACCCGCGGAGAGGATCGTGCGGCACATGGCGTCCCAGACGTCCATGAAACTCAGGGGACCGGAGGCGTCGGCGTCGACGCCTCTCACCGGGGCGCCCGCCGGCCGGATCGAGGAGAAGTCCATGCCCACGCCGCCGCCCTGCTGCAGGGTGATGGCCGCCTCCCTCACATGGGCGAAGATGTCGCTGAGGTCGTCCGGAATGCGACCCATGACGAAGCAGTTGAAGAGGGTCACCGTCCGCGCCGTACCGGCGCCCGCCAGAATCCGGCCGGCGGGCAGGAAGCGGTGGTCGCGCAGGGCCGCCTCGAAACGCTCGCGCATCGGCGTGCGCAGGTCGGGAGCCTCCGCCTCGGCCAGCGCCGCCGCCACCCGCGACCAGGTCCCCTGTAGCGTCCCGTCGCCGCCGCCCCCGGCCGGCCTGAAGTTGTACTTGCTGGACCAGATCTCGCCCGCCAACGGGCTGTCGAACGCCATGGTCGTCACCTCCGGAAGGGCGGCAAGACTGAGCGATTCCACCGCGGTCCTGTTTGAGCCCGCGCAAACCCCGACCCCCGCACCGGCAAGACGGCGCTTGTCGAACATCAAGCCATGCCCGGCCCGAGTTCAAGGTGGGCGGCGCAGGCCTGGCCTAGCCTGTCCGCAAAGGAGCCTCCCCGTGCCCGACGACGCCGGCCTTACCCCCGCCCAGACCTCTATCGAAGCCGCGCCGATCCGCTGCGCGCTGATGACGCCGGACCCGGGGACGCCGCAGCGTCCCGAGGTCGGCGCGCTGATCGAGCTGATCCAGACCCGCTATCACGACACCCATCGCCGAGAATTCCCCGAGGCCATCCGCCTGGCGCGGAAGGTGGAGGCGGTGCATGCGGCCGAACCGGAATGCCCGCGGGGCCTCGCGGATCTGCTGGCCCTGATGCTCGACGACCTCGAAAGCCACCAGCAGCGGGAGGAACGGGTGCTGTTCCCCATGCTCCTGGCCGGCGGCAGCCCGATGGTGCGGTTTCCGATCGCCCGGATGATGGCCGAGCACCTGGACGTGGAGGAGCAGCTGATCCGCCTGCGGACCCTGACACACGACTTCGCGAACCCGCTTGGCGCCTGCGATACCTGGCGGGGGCTGACGCAGCTCTGCCGGAAGCTCGACGCTGACCTGCGCGAACACATGCGGCTCGAGAACGAGGAGCTCTTCGCGCCGTTCATGGACTGACCTCCGACGGGGGATCGCTCCCCTTCCGGGCTCGCCGCCCGGCTTGCCGAATATCAAGGGCGCCGCGCGCGCGGCTCAATGCGTTGGGCCGAACCACGGCCTAGGTTCCAGGCAAATAGAAGGAACCCGGCCATGCGGGCCCAGACCACGCGGAACCACTTCGACGCGAACCCCGGTGAGCCGGTGACGGCCAATGACCGGACGCGCTTCGACATACCCGCCCTCGTGGACCACATCGTCGAGCGCTACCATCGAACCCACCTGCGCGAACTGCCCTATGCGATCGGCCTGGCGCGCAGCGTGGAAGAACTCTACGCGGACGATCCCAACTGTCCCATCGGCCTGGCCGACCACCTCACCGCCATGGCGGAAGATCTCGACGCCCACCAGTGGCGCGAGGAGACGATGCTGTTCCCGATGCTCCGCATCGGCACGCCACACTGCCTGAATTTCGTGACGCGTCGCATGATGGAAGACCACATCGACACCGAGCTGCAGATCATCCGACTGCGCCGGCTGACCAAGGGCTACCGGCCATCGTTCGAGGCTCCGTTCTGCTGGCAGGCGCTGTCGGCCCTGTGCCGCAAGCTGGAGCGGGACCTGCGGGAACACGCCCGGCTCGAGGACGAAATCCTGTACGCCATGCTCCCGACCTGACGGCGAGGACGCTCCGGGCCTCAGAACGCGAGCACCTCGACGAGCTCGCCTGGCGCCAGCGCCCGCGCCGTAGCCCGGCGGCGGATCAGGAGGTCGGCCATCGCCAGGTCCTTCTGGGCGCTGGAGTCCTGGTTTCCTAAAGGCCGCACCCCATCGACCATGCTGCGTCCGCGGTGGAAGCACTCGCGGTCGCCACAGGCGTCCAGCGCCACCCGTTCGGCCCTGAAGGCCGTGGCGTTGGCCGCGACCCGCCGGCAAGCCTCGTCGAAGGCGATCACGAGCAGACGCCACGATAGCGGGGAATCTGGCCCACCAGCGAGCAGGGCTTGAAGCGGCTGTCGAATTCCAGGGCCAGCACCAGATCCCAGGCGTCGCGGCAGGCGCCGGTCGACCCCGGCACGCAGAAAATGAAGGTCTCGTCGATCTGCCCGGCAAGCGCCCGCGACTGCAGGGTCGAAATGCCGACCGTGGTCTGGCTTGCCTGGTGGAACATGATGGAGAAGCCGTCCATCACGCGCGCCAGCAAGGGCCGCACGGCTTCCGGCGTCACGTCGCGCGGCGCGAACCCGGTGCCGCCGGTGGTCAGGATCACCTCGACCGCCGGGTCGGCGACCCACGCGCGCACCTGGGCCTGGATCGCCTCCACCTCGTCCGTCACGATCGCCTTGGCCGCCAGCGTGTGGCCTGCGGTCCGCAGCCGGTCCGCGAGGAGCCCGCCGGAGGTGTCGGTCTGCTCCGTCCTGGTGTCCGAAATGGTCAGCACCGCGATCGACAGAGGATAAAATGGCAGGTCGGGATCGATCCCAGGGGCCTTGCGGTCCTTCGCGGCGAGCGTGAGGCTCAATGGATCATCCTCCGGAGAATGCGGACACGAAGGCCACGTTCTGGCCGGGCGACACCATCGAAGCCTAGGGATCTCGCGCGCGGGACGCCTTGTCATCCATCAAGCCAATACGCCGCGGGCCCTCGCGCCTCCGTCGCTTGACATGGCTCAAGGCGCCGCCCGCTCTCCGGATCCAGAATGCATCTTATGACGCAAGGCTCGCACTTCCAGCAGTTGCTGCGCGCGGCCGCCGACCAACCCGAGCCGCAACGCTTGCTGTTCGTCTTCGCCGGCGCCGGATTGCCCGACCATCCCACCGACCAGCAGCGCGCACGCTTCCTGGCCGGAGCCGGTGGCGCGCTCACCCCGCTCATGTGTGTGGATAAGGCGCCGGCCGACGTCGCGGATTTCGACGCCCTCGTGGCGGACTCCCGGCGCGCGGGCCCGCCGTGGCAGGTGATGTTCGCGGCGGGGCTCTCAGGCTTCGACGGCCGGCCTCCGACCCAGTCCCAGATCGATCCTGCGCTCGAGAAGATGGTCAACGCCGTGCGCCTCGGCGCCGTGGGGGCGTTTGCCGCGTACGACGCAAGCGGCGATCCCATCCAGATTCGCTAGCAAGGCGACGAGCCGACATCAGGATCGGCCGGCGCTTCGACGCGGTTCGGTTCGCTTCATGGCCTCGCGGGCGACGGCCCCGGGTGCGGTCGATGAACTCGCCGACGCGCTCACGGGTTCAGCCCAAGCCGCACAACCACGGACGGGAGCACGCCAGCAACGGACCTTAAGGCCTGACCGGCAAGCGCACGCTAGACCATGCGTTGCAGTTCGGCTTGACGCAACCTCGGCCGTGGGCTGATCTCCATCGGGTTCGCGTACTTGGGGGGCATCGATGGGGACTCCGACGGCGGGGGATATCGTCGCAGCCCTGACCTACGCTCCCTTGCGGGGTTGGGCCGGGCAGACCATCAGCTTCAGCATCCCGCGGGCGGGCAGCAATTGGACGGACTATCCGCAGCGTGGCGCCGGCTGGTCCGAGTACTACGGCAACGAGCCCTTCAAGCCTGACTACGGGGTGTTGAGCTCCGCCCAGGCGGACGTGTTCCGCCAGGCCGTCGCGACTTGGCAGCAATTCATGGCCGTCCGGCTGGTGGAGACCGACGACGTCGCCAGTCCGGGCCAGATTCGCGTCGCCTTCACCGGCATCGGGCACGAGATTGGCGGGTACGCCTTCGTGCCGCCACTCATGGGCCAGGCGGCTCAACCCATGGATGGCGACATCTGGCTGGACGCCACCTTCAAACCGCGCTCGCTGGTCCCCGGCTACGACCCGGCGGCGGGCGAGTGGCCGATTCCCGTCCTCCTGCATGAACTCGGCCACGCGCTCGGCCTGCAGCACTCCTACGAGGGCGCCGTCCGACTGCTCGGCGAGTACGAGGACCCGCGCTACACGATCATGTCGCAGGCCTTCATTGTCGGCGGCGGCGATGTCGTCCCGCGGTTCGCGGTGAGCGCCGGCGGCTCCGCCTTGACGATCGACAGTACGACCCTAGCGGTCAATCAACCCGGGATCTTCGACATCCTGGCGCTCCAGTCGATCTACGGGGCCAATCCCGACACCGCGGCGGGAGACACCACCTACGCCTGGGCGGAAGACGAGGCGTTCTGGCTGTCGCTCTACGACGCCGGAGGCAGCGACACGATCGATCTGTCGCGTCATCTCCGGGCCTCGGCGATCGACCTGACGCCCGGCCACTTCAGCAGCATCGGCATCTACTCGGCGGAGCAGCAGACGGCCGACTGGATTGCTCGTTTCCCCAGCTTCGCCGGCCAGATCACCCAGATGATGGACGCCCAGGCCGCCAGCAAGCGACTCTACACCGGCCACGACAACGTCGGCATCGCCTTCAACACGGTCATCGAGAACGTGCATGCCGGATCCGGCGACGACACGGTGACGGGCAACGCAGCGAGCAACGCCTTGAACGGCGGCCCAGGCTCGGACCGCCTGTTCGGCGGCGACGGGGCCGACACGGTCACCGATCCCTCGGGCTCGAACTATCTGCGCGGGGACGAGGGCGCCGACAGCATCGTCGGCGGCTCCGGCTTCGACGACATCAACGGCAACATGGGCAATGACACCTGTGTCTCCGGCGGCGGCGACGACTGGGTGGTCGGGGGCCGCGACAACGACAGCCTGGTGGGCTCCGCCGGCCAGAACCTGGTCTATGGCAATCTCGGGAACGACACCTGCGAAGGCGGCGACGGGAATGACATCGTCCGCGGCGGCCAGGACAATGACGTGATCTTCGGCGGGGCCGGCGACGACTACGTCTCCGGCGACAAAGGGGCGGACACCGTCACCGGGGGCGCGGGCGCCGACATCTTCCACACCTTCGGCGACGCCGGCCTGGACCGTGTGCTCGACTTCAACCTGGCCCAGGGCGACCGGGTCCAGGTCGATCCCGGCACGCAGTACTCGGTCTCCCAGGTCGGCGCGGACACGGTGATCGACATGACCGGCGGCGGCCAGATGGTGCTGGTCGGCGTGCAGATCAGCACCCTGACCACTGGCTGGATCCTCGGGGCCTGACGGCGACGCGCGGCTTCACTTCCGCCGTCCTCCGAACCTCCGGCTCAGCTTACCTCGGCTTCCTGCCGGACCCGCAACTGGGAGACCGGTTGCGGAGCGTTGAAGCGTTCCGATACTTGTCCGCCCACGTCGGCGCGCTTCACCAGCATGCTCGGGTCCCCTTTCATCCGGCCATCCTTCCCAACCGCCATGCCGCGAGATCGCTGCGCTGGCGGATTGCGATCCGCGCCCGGCATCTAGCAGCGCCGCTCGTGGCTGCCTCCAAGGGCGTTCTCTCGACCCAAGCATCCTATATATGCTATTGCATATGTATTTGCATATGATAGAGCTGAAGCGCCTTCAACGGGCTGCGGGACGGGTCTTTGCGGACTCGGCGTCGGGGACTGCCGGCGAGAGCAAGACTCCCGCATCTCCACAACGCGGCCGGGGGCCGCCACCGCACAGGGAGCGTAGCGGGATGCTCAAGTCATTCGGGAAATCCGCCCTGCTGTTGTCGAGCTGCCTGACGCTGGCCGTCGGGGCGCCCGCCACCGCCAAGCCGCCGACCCCGCCGCGGCCCAACGTGGTCGTGATCCTGGCCGACGACATGGGCTACGGCGACCCCTCGCTATACGGCAGCAAGCTGATCCAGACCCGCGCCATCGACAGCATCGGCCGCGAGGGCGTGACCTTCACCGACGGCTATGTGACCGCCCCGCTCTGCTCCCCGTCGCGGGCGGGCCTGCTGACCGGCCGCTACCAGCAGCGGTTCGGCTTCGAGCAGCAAATCTCGAACGGCGCCATGCCCGAACTGTCCGAGGTCCGCGAGGAGGACGGAACGCTCGCTCCGATCCAGGGCGAGGCCGAGTTCCTGCGCCGCGGCGTGCCCGTCACCGAGAAGAACATGGGCGAGATCTTCAAGGCCGGAGGCTACAGGACCGCCGTCATCGGCAAGTGGCACCTGGGCAACGGCGAGCAGTTCCTGCCGAACAACCGCGGCTTCGACCACTCGTTCGTGTTCTACGGCAACACCAGCCTGCAATCGAAGAACCTCTCCGACCCCGACCTCATCAGCCTCAAGGTCGACTACCACGACGAACTGCCGAACGTGGCCTGGACGCGTGAGGGCCTGAACGCCGTGCGGCGCAACGGCCAGATCGTCAATGTCGAAGACTTCCTGCTCTTCAGATTCCGGGATGAGGCGGTTCAGTTCATCGAGGACAACAAGAGCAAGCCGTTCTTCCTCTACCTGCCGCTGAACGCGCCGCAGCCGCCGCTGCAGGTGCCGAGCAGCTACTTCGAGAAGCTGCGCCCCGACATCCGCAACATCGCCCAGCGCGCCTACAACGGACTTCTGATGGCCGAGGATGACGTGGTCAGCGCAGTCCTCGACAAGCTGAAGAGCTCCGGGCTCGACAAGAACACCATCGTCGTCTTCATCAGCGACAATGGCTCGGTGATCAGCCGTCCCGGGCGCAACGCGCCCTTCTCCGGCGGGAAGACATCCACCTACGAGGGGGGCATCCGGGTGCCCTACGTAATGAAGTGGCCAGGCCAGATCCCGGCCGGCGAGGTCTACAGGAAGCCGGTGAGCTCGCTGGACCTCCTGCCCACCCTCGCGGCCGCCACGGGCGTCGCCCTGCCGAAGGACAAGGCGCTGGATGGGGTCGACCTCCTACCCTACCTGAAGGGTGCGAATGACGGTGCGCCGCACGACATCCTCTACTGGAAGCTCGGGCCGGAATCGGCCGTCCGGAAGGGCAAGTGGAAGCTGTGGATCGACAACCGCGGCGGAACCACCCGGCTGTTCGACCTGCAACGCGATCCCGCCGAGCAACAGGACCTGGCGGCCGCCGAGCCGGCCGTGCGCGCCGAGCTGAAGGCCGCCTATGATGCCTGGAACAGCTCGCTGCCGCCCCGCAGCTGGACCACCGTCTCCCCGGCCCCCCGCCGCGCGGCGAAATGAATCGTAGCCTCGACGCGTACCGGCGGCGCCTTTTCAGGCGACTCGCCGCCGGCGCATTATGACGGCGGCGATGCCCGGCGCAGCGGACGTCTCGTCCGCGCGCCCGGGCCGCGGGAGGCAGGCATGGACACCGGCGCAATCGATCTGTCGACGATCCTTCCCTACCGACTGGCGATCCTGTCGCGCGCGGTCCAGTCGCTGCTGGCCGCGTCGCTGGACGAGTGCGGCCTGACGGTCCCCCAGTGGCGGGTCTTCCTGTGCCTGGCGAACCGCGGCCCGAGCACACTCAACGACGTTGTCGAGTTCACGAAGCTGCCGCAGTCCTCGCTCAGCCGCACCATCGCGCGGATGGACGAGCGCGGCATGGTCCGCAGCCGCCGCAATCCCGAGGATCGCCGGCGCTCCGAGATCGAGATC
This sequence comes from Phenylobacterium sp., assembly GCF_004297125.1. GTDB lineage: Bacteria > Pseudomonadota > Alphaproteobacteria > Caulobacterales > Caulobacteraceae > Phenylobacterium. The sequence goes on from NZ_SCVD01000026.1 coordinate 208,932, forward strand.
ACCGAGGGCGGCCGCCGCCAGTTGCAGGCGGCGATCGAGGCGGTGAACCGACGCTGTGAGGCGGCTCTCGCGCTGTCCCCGGACGAGCGGGTCGGATTCCAGACGACCGTCGAGGACCTGATCCAACGGCTTTCGCCGGCGGAGGGCTGACCGCCACGCGTCAGACCTGAGGCGTATAGTGGGCCGACATCGGCCGCTGCGCAGCCTCCGAGATCGGCATCAACGGCGTACCGGAACGCCCGGCCGTTTCCGCGACCGCCGCCTCGTACCAGCCCAGCGCGATCTCGTAGATCGCGAGATACCGCCAAGGCGACGGACGCAGGCGGGGATGGTCGAGAAGGCGGAACCGCTGCGCCGTCAGGTAGCCCGGCGTCTTCAGCACGTCGTGGACGTGGCGGTCGGAATACCAGCTGTTGAACTCTTCCTCCCGCCCCGCGACGGCGTTGGAGAAGACCAGGCTCCGCGCGCGCGGCGGCGAGCCCGGACGCGCCACTGCGCCGAGGGCCGGGGCGAGCGCTTCTGCGACGAAGAACGAGGGGTGCTGCGGTTCGCGCCGCTCGCTCGCGAGGATCGGTTCCAGGTCTCCCGTCGGGTCGGTTGTCGACAGTACGCAGGCATGGCTCCACTCGCCAGGGGCCCGTCCCGGCACGGCCATGCCGAAGAAGGCGGCGACCGTCCCGGGCGGCTGGATAGGCAGGACCTGTTGCGCCCCCAGGATCACCAGCACGCCGGCCACGCCTAGGCCGCGTCCACCGCGGGGAAGCACACCCGTCCGCGATCGACCACGGTGATGTCGTCGACCTTCACCGTCGTGTTGCGGAGCGGGATGTCGAAGTGGTTCTGGGTGTCCCGCTTCGCCACGCTGCTGGCGCCGATGCCGACGAGGAAATTGCCGGCGAAGGCGCGGGCCTCGATGCCGTTGGTATCGCGCTTGTCGTACATCGCCAGGGACTCCCACTTGGCGCGCGGGTTCATCCCCCAGCCGAAGTGGGCGGTGGTCAGGGCGTTCGCCTCGTTCCAGGCGGCCGAGTAGGCGCGGAACAGCTCGGCATCCACACCGTCCCCGATCACCTCGACGATGATGTCGTTCTCGATCACCAGGGTCATGGGCCGGTCGCCGTAGCGCTTGAACGTGCAGTTGATGTCGCCGGCGTCGACCACGATACGGCCGTTGACGCAGCCGGCCGCCGGGTAGGTCACCACCAGGCCGCCCGGCCAGTGGCCCATCGCCCCCGGACGATCCACGACCCCCGTCACCCGCGTCGCCACCTGGCCTGCTAGGTCGATCGTCAGGTCGGTGCCCGCGTCGGAGACCACCGTCATCTGTCGGGCGGCGGCAAGCATCTCGTAGTTGCGCTCGACCGCGGCGACGTCGGCGTCGCTTAGCCAGGCTCGTTCGAGGCCCTCGGGATGCTCGTTGAGGATGTAGATCGCTCGACCGCCGGCCGCCGCGAGGGCGGGCCGCAGGTGCGGCGAGTGGAGGCAGCCCTCCATCGTCAGGTCCACCACCAGGTCGCAGGCCGCCAGCGCGGGAAGCACCGCCTCGAGGCCGATCAGCGCCATTGACGTCCCGTTCGACCGGGTGGGAACGGGCGTTGTGACCGGCGGCGTGATGGCCACGAGCTTGAAGCAGCGCGCGCCGATCATGCCCGCGGCCAGTTCCACCAGGTGGACATTCAGTTCACGCGATTGGGTCTCGGCGACGATGCCGACCAGGCTCTTTTCGGTGACGCCGCAGCGGACCAGGGCGTCCTGGAACATGCGGATCCACTTCGCTTCGATGCGATCAGCGAACATCTATGGGACCTCTTCTGGAATGGCGCCGCATCAGGCGAGGCGGGTGTTGGGATCGAGGCCGACCATCACCCGGCCCAGCGGCTCGTAGCCGGTGTCCTGGTCGTGGTAAAAGTGCGTGGCCATCATCGAGACGTCGCGCAGATAGCGCTGCATCGGCTGGTCGAGCGTGTAGGCGCCCGAGCCCGAGGTCGCGGCCACCGACTGCACGATCTCGCGGGCCTCGTTGGTGACGTGGACCACACCGGCCCGGATCTGCACCCGCTGCAGCTGGGTGAGTGGCGCCTCGGTGTTCCACTCAAGCATGCGACGAGCGATCGAGTAGAGGTACTGCTCGGCCGCATCCAGTCGGATCTGCGCCTTGGCCAGGCGGTTTACCGCCGGGATGTTGTCGATAGTCCGCCCTCCGGTGACGGGGCTCGTGTAACCCTCGACCTTCTTGCGGAAAGTCTCGACGGCTCCGTGCGCGAGTGCGACCAGCGGCGACGACGACCCGAAGATCATGCTCGTGAACCGGGGGATGCGGTACTTTGGTCCCTTGTGCAGGAGGATGTCGGGGTTTTCGCCCGAGAAGGCGGCGGTCAGGTTTGCACTGCGGTGGGCGGGAACGAAGAGGTCGGGGTACTCCACGTCGTGGCTGCCCGTGGCGCACATGCCGGCCACGTCCCAGTTCTCGTGGACGATCACCTCACCGGCCGGGATCATGAAGTCGCGGAAGCCGAGCTTCTCCTCGCCCTCGACCATGGTCGAGACGAACACCCACTCGGCGTGGTTGATGCCGGTCGCCCAGCGCGAGCGGCCGTTCAGGACGAACCCGCCGTCGACCTTCCGCGCCTTGACGGCCGGGGCCAGCATGACGGGGCCGGTGCTGTAACCCTTGGGGCCGTAGACCTCTTCCTGCGCCTGCTCGGAGAGGCCAAGCCAGAGCCAGTTGTGCATGATGAAGAAGCCCAGCTGCCAGGCGCTGGAGCCATCGTAGCGCCCCGCCTCGACGATCACCCGGCAGACCGTCTCCCAGTCCAGCTCGTAGCCGCCCATCGACTTGGGCACCATGATCCGGAAGAAGCCGGCCTCACCGGCCTCGCGGATCGTGTCGTCGGAGATGCGGCGCGCCTTCTCGTCGGCGGCGGCGCGGGCCGCGATGCGCGGCGCCAGCTCGCGCGCGGCCGCGATGAGGCGGGCGCGGATCTGGTCGTCGGTTTCCTTGGCGGGGGTCGCCGCAGGCGAAGTCAGCACAGGTGTTGTCCTCTGGATGAATGTGAAGGCTGCCGGGGCCGGGTTAGCGGCCACCGGCGCGCGCCGGCCCCAGCAGGAAGTCGAGAAGCAGCGCATCGAAGGCTTCAGGCTGCTCGATGTTGACGAGGTGCCCGGCGTTTTCGACCACCGCGAGTTGTGCGCCGGCAATGGCGGCGACCAGCGCTTCGGCCTCGGCAACCGGTGTGAGCCGATCGTCCTTGCCGACGACGACGAGGGTCGGAACCTTGATCCGATCGAGGCCTGGCGCGTCCTGCGTGTAGACGAGCAGCTCGATGGCCTTGAGGTACATCAGCTTGTGGAGCCGGCTCATGCTGTCGATCAGCTGCTCCAGCGCCCCCGGCTTGGCGGCCGGAGAGACCAGCGAGCGCGCCACGGGCTCGGCGATGTCCTTGGGCTCCTTGCCCTCGAGAAGGGGCTGCTGCCGGAGTCGCACGAACTCCTTGAGTGTCTCGGGGTCGGCCCGCCGCGACTTGAGGCTGCCGTCGCAAAGGGTCAGCGAGGCCACCCGGTGCGGGTAGAGGTAGACGAAGTTCAGCGCCGCCTTCACGCCAAGCGACAGGCCCACGATGTGCGCCCGCTCCGCGCCGAAATGCGCGATGACCCGGTCGAGGTCACCCGACATGTCCTCGAAGGTCAGCGGTCCCTCGTAGTCGTCGCTCTCGCCCCAGCCGCGACCGTCCCACGCCACCGCGTGGAAGTGGCGGGCCACGGCGGGCATGTTCGGATGCCAGTTGCGCTTGTTGCCGCCGATGCCGTGCAGGAACACGACCAGTTCACCTTCGCCGGCGTGGTCCACGGCGATGAAGGGCGCTGGCCCGATCCGGACCGTCTCGAAGGTTGTCATGAGCGGTCTCCAGCGGTAGCGGCGTCGCGCAGGGCGCGTCGTGAGAGCTTGCCGGTCGTCGTCCTCGGCAGCTCGGCGACAAATTCCACGAGGCGCGGATACTTGTAGGGCGCGAGGATCGCCTTCACGTGGTCCTGCAGGGCTTTGGCCGTCTCCGGCGCCGGCGCGGCGTCGGGCTTCAGGACCACATAGGCCTTCACCACCTGGCCGCGGCGCGCGTCAGGCGCGCCGACAACGACGCATTCGGCCACGTCGCGATGACTGAGGATCGCGCCTTCGACCTCGGGGCCGGCGATGTTGTAGCCAGACGAGATGATCATGTCGTCGGCCCGCGCCACGAACCAGTAGAAGCCGTCGGCGTCGCGCCGGAACATGTCGCCGGTGAGATTCCATCCATGCTGGACGTAGTCGCCCTGCCGCGGGTCATTGAGGTAGCGGCAGCCGACCGGGCCGCGCACGGCCAGGCGGCCTGCGCCTTCGCCTTCCACCGGCTGCCCGTCGTCGTCCAGGAGCGCGACCGTGTAACCCGGAACCGGCTTGCCCACGCTGCCCGGGCGCACGTCGTCCGGATCCGACGAGATGAAGATGTGGATCATCTCCGTGGCGCCAATGCCATCGAGCAGGCGCAGGCCGGTGGCCTGGAACCACGCCTCCGAGGTGGCGGTGGGCAGGTGCTCGCCCGCCGAGACCGCGACCTGGAGGCTCGAAAGGTCCAGCGGCCCGGGCGCCTCCAGCATGGCCCGATAGCCCGTGGGCGACGTGAAGACGTGGGTCACGCGATGGCGGCGGATCGCATCGGCCAGCGCGCCCGGCGCAGACTCGGACGGCAGCACGACCGCGGCGCCGAAGAAGAGCGGAAAGGCCAGCAACGCGCCGAGGCCGAACGTGAAGCCGATCGGGGGCGTGCCGCAGAACACCGGCCTCTCGCCACGCGGCAGGCGGTGCGCCGCATAGGTGTGGCACATCGACATGACGTCCCGATGGAAGTGCAGAGCGGCCTTGGGCTGTCCCGTCGTGCCGGAGGTGAAGGCGATCAGGCAGACATCGTCCTGGCTGGCCGGCGCAGCCGTGAATTCGGCGGGCTTGCGCGCCGCCCGGCCGTCCAGCTCGGCGTCGGGCGTTCCGAACAGCACCACGCGGGTCGGCGCCCCGCCGCCGGCGCAAGCCGTCAGCTCGCCCGCCAGCCGGACGTCGCAAAGCGCCAGGTCCGCCTCGGCCTTCCGGACGATCTGACTCAGTTCGGCGGCCCGCAGCAGCGGCATGGTCGTGACCGCGATGCCGCCAGCCTTGACCACTGCGAGCCAGCACGCGAACAGCGCGGGCGTGTTGCCGCCGCGGAGGAGGACGCGGCCGCCGCTGCGCAGGCCCAGGTCCTCGGTCAGCACCCTCGCGTAACGATTGGCGGCGGCGAGGAGGTCGGCGTAGGTCCAGGTCTCCGCGTCGGTGATGATGGCCGGCGAGCCCGGGCCGGCTTGGCGGATCGCGTCCTTGAGCAGTGCATCCGCGCAGTTGAGTTCATCCGGGTAGACAAGCGACGGGAGGTCGAACTCCAATTGCGGCCACTGGTCGGCCGGCGGCAGGCGAAGGCGGGCGAACGGGTCGGCGTACCGCGACGGCGACAACTCCCGAGCGACTCGACTTGGAGCGTCGCCGTCGGGCATACGGGCCGAGGCGTGGTTGTCGCGTTCATGCTGCACCTGCCCCACGCCGGTCATGTGTCGATGGTTGCCCGCCCCGCTCACTTGACACACTGTCAAGTGCGCCTTTGGGGTTAGCTGGAGCTTTACATAGTGTCAAGTGGCCTGATCGAAACCACGCGCGACCGGATCCTCGATGCTGCGCTGGGGCTGATCGAACGCGACCAGGGGGGTGCGGTGTCGATGGGGGCGATCGCCAAGGCTGCGGGCCTGTCGCGTCAGGCGCTGTACCTCACATTCGCCGACAAGGCCGACCTCTATATCGCCCTGGTGCGCCGCGTGGACGAGAGCCGAGGCGTGCCCATGGAGCGTGCGAAGGTCGAGGAAGCGGCAGACGGCGAAACCGCGCTGCATGCGCTGATCGACATGCAGGCCCGCCTGAATCCCACTCTAGGGCCGATCGCCAACGCGATGGACATGCTGCGGCGGCAGGATCCCGATGCCGAACGGGCGTGGCAGGATCGGCTGGAGGCGCGGATGCAGCTCTGCCGCATCGTTGCGGGGCTGCTAGAGAGAGAAGGCCGACTGCGGAAGGGCCTGGATCAGGCGACAGCGGCAGAGATGATCTGGACTGTAACGTCGCTCCGCACCTGGGACGACCTTGTCACCCACAGCGGCTGGAGCGCAGACGCCTATCGCGCGCACCTTACTGACCTGCTCGGAGGATGGTTGGCGTCGCGCGACAGTCAGGCGGACTGACAGCCTGCGGCTCCGCTCCCAGGGGAAGCGGAGCCGCAGGGCGGGATCAGTCGAAGCGGTAGCTGAGGCTCAAGCCGTAGGTCCGCGGCATCCCCATGGTGCGGGCATAATAGTCCTGCCCCTGGACCACGTTCGTGGCGTAGACTCGGTCGGTGAGGTTCTTCACCCACAGTGTCGCGCCCCACTTGTGGTCCGGGCCGTAGACGCCGGCGCTCAGGTTGAACAGGCTGTAGCCCTTGATCGTGAGGTTCGAACCCACGTCCGGCAGGCGGTCGCCGCCGAGCAGCGCGAAGCTGCGGCTCTGGTAGTTCGCCGACAACGTGGCGGCAAAGCCCAGATCGTCGGTGATCGACCGGTCGTACATGATGATCGCGCTGGCCTGATACTTGGGCGCGTAGGCGAACTCGAAGCCCTTGTAGTCCAGCGGCCGCGCCTTGGAATCCCGTCCGCAGCCGAAGAGCTGGGTCGCGGCGCAGGCCGGCAGCTTGGTGACCTCGGTCTCGAGCCAGACACCCGAGACGGTGCCGGTGAGGTTCTCGGTGACCGCCCAGGTGACGCTGCCGTCGACACCATAGGCCTTCGACTTCGGCACGTTGATCAGCACCGGCAAGGCCGTGAAGATCACGTCCGGGAAGTACGCGTTCACCTGCTTGTCGGTGTAGTCGTAGTAGAAGCCGCTGACGTTAGCCTGCACGCGCCGCTCGAACAGCGAGAGCTTGGCGCCCACCTCATAGGCCTGCAGCTCCTCCTGCTTGACCGGCGTGAGCTGGACCGCGCTGTTCGACGACGTCGAGGGCAGCACGCCGGCCAGATAGCCCTTGGATAGCGTGACGTAGAGTAGCTGCCGTGGGGCGAACTTCCAGTTCAGGCCGGCCTGCCAGGAAAGATTGTCCTCCTGGAGCCGCTGCTGGACGAGGCCGAAGCTGTTCGACACCGAGTCGTAGGTCAGGCACCCCGTCGACCCGATCGGCCCTGGCGGGGCCTGCTTGAAGCCGTTCCGCACGTAGTAGAGGTAACGGAACGACGTATCCCAGATGTAGAACTGATTGCTGAAGACCGGGCCCCGATCCGGATCGAGCGTGCCGGCGCAGGACGAGCCCTTCTGATCCTGGTCAGAGTAGCGCAAGCCGCCGACCGCCGAGAGCTCTTCGGTAAAGGCGAACTCGGCGTGTGCGAACAGGCTGAACAGGTCGCTCGTCGCCTCGCCATGGCTCGCCCCGTTGCGGAAGCCTTCGGAGATCTGCGCGGCCGTGTAGCTCTTCGGATTGAAGGTCCCGCCGGGGCCCTGCACGCAGCCGTTCGGGAGACCCGTGCCCGCGCCCGACGGGAGCGAGCCCGGCGCGCCACCCTGTACAGCGCAGTTCTGCGCGGACGCGAACAGGGCCCGCAGGTTGCTGACGGTGGCGATGTCGTCGAACAGACCGGGGGCCTGGCTCTTCACCTTGTCACGACCGTAGTAGCCGCCAACCGTCCATTGCAGGCGCCCCGTCTCGCCCTGCAGCCGGAGTTCCTCGAACAGGTTCGAGGTCTTGCCCCCGTCCACGAAGACGGCGAACTCGAAGGGCGTGCCGCTGCCGGCATAGGGCGCGAACGAGTGATGGAGGTTGAAGCCGGTGAGCGAGATCAGGCTGATCTGATCGTTGATCTTCCAGTTCGAGTGCAGGACCGTGCTGGTGAACTCGTCGTCCCGCTCCAGCGCGCCCATGGCGTTGGAGAACTGACCTTTTCCTTCCGTCCCGTAGCGCGTGAGCGCGCCCTGGGCGCCGCCGGCTTCCCAGTCGGCGATCTTGTTCGAGTGGACATTCGCGGCCTTCCAGGCCCGGTCGAAGGCCGCGTAGTGCGGGGCCACCCGCCACACCGCAGGGTTTGCAGTGTAGGGATTGGTTATGTAGGTCTGGTACTGCTGCGCCGTGGTGTCCGAGGTGTCGCGCCAGTGGTTGATGCTGAGCAGAAAATCGAAGTCGTCGCTCGGCTCCCATGAGACCATGCCCCGAACGCCATACTTGTGGATCTCGCCGAGGCGATCATCGGGGCGGGTAAAGCTCTTCTGCCATCCCTGGTCGCTGTCCTCGCTGCGCATCGCCAGCCTGACGCTGACGGCGTCCGACAAGGGCAGGTTCACAAAGCCCTCGAAATTGCGCGTGCGATAGTTGCCCGCCTCCGCTGTAACGCCGCCCTCGAAGTCCTTGACGGGCTTGTTGGTGATCAGATCGACCAGACCGCCCGTCGTGTTGCGACCATAGAGCGTGCCCTGCGGCCCCTTGAGCACCTCGACACGTGAGATGTCGAAGATCGGACCGCCGTTCATGGCCGGATAGACGTACGCCGCCTCGTCCACATAGGTGCCGACCGGCGAGGTCGACGACGCCGAGATCACATTGAAGCCGATGCCCCGCAGCGTGTAGATCGGCAGGCCGCTGCGAGAGCGCGAGGCGGTGAAGCCCGGCACAACCTGGGTCAGGTCCTGGACGCTGGTGACCCTAGCCGCTTCCAGCGTGTCGCCGCTAAAGGCCGAGATGGCCATCCCAACGTCGTTGACCGACTGTTCGCGGCGCTCGGCCGTGACGACCATTTCTTCCAGTTCCACGGGCCCCGGTGAGGCTGCCTGCGCCAGAGCCAGCGAGCTCGCGCCACCCCACAGGGCCGCACCCAGACACACGGCCCTAACGGCCAGATTCGTCTTCAACCCTCGTCTCCCCATTCCGATTTCCCCCGAGGACCGCGCTGCGACCCCGCCCGCCCTACCCGCTCGTTCTCGCAGACCTGCGTCCACGACTTGACACTATGTAAAGCCTTGTTGTGGTAGCACGCGTTGACATGCTGTCAAGCAACGGAACGCCGCAGGCCGCGCCGATGCCTCGAACTTGGGCGCCTGCGACTTGACATGCTGGAAAGTCGCACGTATCGAATTGGAACTTTACATGCTGTCAAGTTCAGGGCGCCAACGCGTCCAGGAGTGAGCGGATGCGGGACGAGGCCCTTCGGATCGTGGCGCTGGGGGGCACGCCCGACGCGGGTTCGTCCACCGAGCGCGCCCTCGGCGTCGCGGTCCGGGCCGCCAAGGCGGCCGGCGCCGAGGTCTCGGTCTTCGACGGGACCTTCATGACGCGCCTTCCCTTCTATCGCGCCGCGCCCCACGAGCGGGACAGCGAGGCCCAGGCCTTCGTGGAGGCCGTGCGGCAGGCGGACGGAATGCTGATCGCCAGCCCCGGCTGGCACGGCTCGATTTCAGGCCTGACGAAGAACGCCATCGACTATATCGAGGAGACCGCCCGGGACCCGCGGCCCTATCTCGACGGCGTCCCCGTGGGCCTCATCGCCACGGCCTATGGCTGGCAGGCCACGGGCAGCACGCTGGCGACGCTGCGGGCGATCGTCCACGCCCTGCGCGGCTGGCCGACCCCTCTGGGGGCGGCGGTGAACACGTCCGGCGGCGTGTTCCAGGGCGAAGCCTGCGTGGTGGAATCGGTCCAGGCGCAGCTGGAATCGGTGGCGCGCCAGGTGGTCGAGTTCGCCGCCATCACGCGTCTTGGCCGCGCCGCCGCCACAGCGATATCCCTGCCGGCATGAGGCCTGCGGTGGCGAACGCCCGTGCAAGGCCTGCACCCAACCTGGCGGGCGCCATCAGTCCCATCGAGGACATCATCGAGGACGCCCGCAACGGGCGGCCCTACATCCTGGTGGACGCGGAGGACCGGGAGAACGAGGGCGATGTCATCATCCCCGCCCAGTTCGCCACGCCGGACCAGATCAACTTCATGGCCAAGCACGCGCGCGGCCTCATCTGTCTCTCCATCACCGCGGAGCGGGCGCGCCAGCTGCGCCTGCCGCCGATGGCCACCGACAACCAATCCGGCCACGGCACCGCCTTCACTGTCTCGATCGAGGCGCGCGAGGGGGTGACCACCGGCATCTCGGCCCACGACCGCGCCCACACCATCGCGGTCGCGGTCGACCCGACCAAGGGCGTG
>NZ_SCVD01000027.1 GCF_004297125.1 Phenylobacterium sp.
GTGACGACGTCCTGGTCGAGGGTTTCGGGGCCGAAGCGGTGCTTGCGGTCGTCGAAGTGGAGGTAGTGCTCCATGAGCCGGAAGCGCTGTTCCTGGCGGTCCTCCCAGTCGGGGCCGTCGAACTCGCGTTCGGCCCAGATCACCCGGCCGACCGCCGCCTCCAGTTCGGCGCGGCGGCGGGCGGCCGGATTGAGCGGGGCGGAGACCGGCGCGCGGGGACGGGGATCGCGAGCCTGCAGCCAGCGGGCGTGCTGCTCGGCGTCGCGCTTCAGCTTGGCCTTGAGGGCCAGGGTCTGGCGGACGCAGCGGGAGACGCCCCGGTAGGCGTGGCTGAGCGAGGCGAGCTCGGCGGGGTCGTCAGTGGCCAGGGCGCGGGCCTGGACATGCTTGGCCAGCGCAAAATCCAGCTCGGCGAGCTGGCCCAGGAGCTGCTGGTCGCGATCGACGATGTCCGCTTCGGGCGACATGAACATAACGAGAACATACCGCAGCGGCGGATGTCAAAGTTGTTCGTGGTTTTTTGAAACGGCGCGGCGTCGCCGGAGCGCCATCAGCAGCAAGCTGCCAAGAACCCCACGGGCAGAGCATGGGCGCGGCCTTGGCTGTCTCGACCGGCCGCCGGCTCAGCGCCCCTCGAGCGCGGCGACGATCGCCGGGTCGCCGGTGGCGCGGGCGCGGGCCAGGGGGGTGATCTTGTCGGCGCCCGTGTGGTCGCGGCGGGCGCCCTTGGCCAGGAGGGCGCGGACGATCCCGGCGCGCTGGTCGGCGGGGAGGGTGGTCCAGATGGGGGCGCGGTCGACGGCGTAGTCCAGCGCGGCGTAGCCGCCGGCGTTCGTGGCGTTGGGGTTGGCGCCGGCGTCCAGGAGGATCTGCACGACGTCGAGCGCGCCGGCCTGGGCGGCCTGCATCAGCGGCGTCATGTTGGTCGTGGCGATGCGGATGGGGTTGTCGAGCCCGATTCCGCGGGCGGCGATCAACCGCACGATCTCGACGGCCTGGGCGCGGCGGGCGGGGTCGGGGGCCTCGTCACGCGCCAGCAGCACCGTGCCGTTCATGGCGAAGAACGCGGCGTTCAGCGCGTTGCCGCCGTTGGGTCCCGGGGCGGCGGGGTCGGCGCCGTGGGCCAGCAGGGCGCGCACGGCCTGGGCGCGGCCGGACATGGCCGCCTGGGCCAGCAGAGACCCGTTCTCGGTGGCGGCGCTGGAGTTGGAGCCGGAACGGATCGCCTGCTCGATGGCGGCGGGGTCGTTGCGCAGCACCGCCATCTGCAGCGCCTCGGTGGTCTGGGCGGCGGCCGGGGAGGCCAGGGCCAGGGCGAAAAGCAGGGCCGCAGGTGCGGCGAGGGTCCTGTGCATGGGGAAGGAGATCCGGCTGGGCATGAGGGGCTCGGCGGCGGCGCGGGCGCCCGCCGAGGCGGCGGAATTTGCCGAGGGTCGTGAAGCTTGGCAAGACGGCGTGGCCCCGACGCCTCCTCCATTTTCCGCGGTCCTCTCCCCACGCGCGGCCGCTGTGTGGCGGGATTATTTGCCGTTTGACTCGCATTTATTATTGTCACACGATAATTCATATCGAGCCGGGGCGGCGACGGGAGAACAGCGATGGCGGGAGTGACAGTGGGCGGCGTCAGCCGGGAGCAGCGGATCAGCGCGGTCTGCGCCGTCGGGTGCGGGGTGGTGGCCGTGGGCGTGCCGGTGTGCGTGGCGGCGCTGTGGGCGTTCGGGTCGTGGGAGGTGCTGGCGCTGGTGCGGCTGATCCCGCCGGACATCCGGCCGGACATGGAGATGGGCGGCGCGGCGCGGACCTGGCAGCGGGTGACGGGGGCGGCGATCTGCCTGGTTCCGGCGCTGCTGCTCAGCTACGGCCTGCTGCGGGCGCGCCGGTCGCTGGCGGCCTTCGCGCGGGGCGACTTCTTCGGGGCGGAGGCGGTGGAGGGCCTGCGGGGCTATGCCGCCGCGACCTTCTGGGCCGCGGCCGCCAGCGTGGTCAGCGTGCCGGTGCTGTCGGTGGCGATCAGCCTCGCCAACCCGCCGGGACACAAGGAACTGAGCCTGGACCTCAGCGGCGCGCAGCTGCTGAACCTGCTGGGCGCGGCCATCCTGTGGGTGATCGCCTCGGCGATGGCGCGGGCGTCCAGCATCGCCCTCGAAAACGAACAGTTCGTCTGACGATGGCGATCGTCGTGACGCTGGACGTCATGCTCGCCACCCGCAAGGTGAAGTCGCGGGACCTGGCCGAGCACGTGGGGATCACCGTGGCCAACGTCTCGCTGCTGAAGCAGGGCAAGGTGAAGGGGGTCCGCTTCGACACGCTGGAGCGGATCTGCGAGTTCCTCGACTGCCAGCCGGGGGACATCCTGAAGTATGTGAAGGATTGAGGGGCGGACGGAGCGTCAGCGCCTGAAGATTCAACCACGGAAGGCACGGAAAACACGGAAGGCTCAGCAGGCGCAGCTCTTCCGTGTTTTCCGTGGTTGAAGATGACGGCGCTTGCGGCGCGCGCGGGCCTACCCTTGCAGTTCCTTGCGCACGATCGCGGCGCCGTCGGCCATGGCCTTCAGCTTGCCGAAGGCGACCTCGCGGGATTGGTACTTCATGCCGCAGTCGGGGGCGACGATCAGGCGCTCGGCGTCGATGTAGGGCAGGGCCTGGCGGATGCGGGCGGCGACGGTCTCGGCGGTCTCGACGTTGGGGTCGTTGAGGTCGATGACCCCGTACATGATGTGCTTGGTGGGCAGCTCGCGCAGGATCGCCGGGTCGAGGTTGGGCTGGGCGGCCTCGATGGAGATGATGTCGACGTCGGAGGCCTCCAGCTCCTCCAGGAAGGCGTAGCCGCCGGGCTTGGCGGCGCCCTGGTGGACGTGGGCGTAGCCGAAGCAGATGTGCAGGGCGGTGATCCCGCCCACGCCCTTGACCGCGCGGTTGATGGCCTCGATGGCGAAGCTCCGGGCCTCGTCGGCCTTGGCCTGCAGATAGGGCTCGTCGAGCTGGACGATGTCGCAGCCGGCGGCGAACAGGTCGCGCATCTCGGCGTTGACGGCGTCGGCGTAGTCGAGGGCCAGGGCGCGGGCGTCGGGGTAGTGATCGTTCTGCGCCTGCTGGGTCATGGTGAAGGGGCCGGGGATGGTGATCTTCACCGGGCCGCCGGCGCGGGCCTTCAGGAAGGCGGCGTCCTGGGCCTCGATGGGGCCCAGGCGGCGGATCGGGCCGGCGACGCGGGGGACAGGGTTCATGGCGCCGGTGCGGTCCATGGCCATGCCGGGCGGGTCGGTCTCGATGCCGCCCAGGGCCGTGGCCAGGCGGTTGGAATAGCTCTCGCGGCGCATCTCGCCGTCGCCGACGATGTCGATCCCGGCCAGCTTCTGGTCGCTGATCGCCACCAGGGTGGCGGCCTCCTGGGCGTCGGCCAGGGCCTTGGGATCCTTGATGCGCCACAGCTCCTGGGCGCGGACGCGCGGGGGCAGGCGGCTCTTCAGCCCGTCGCGGTCGATCAGCCAGTCCGGCTGGGGATAGCTGCCCACGATGGTGGTCGGGAGCAGCGGCAGGCCGGGAAACAGCATTGGGGGACTTCCAAAAGATTAGTATTCTATCTATTTCGTAGGTAGGCCCCGCTGGCGTGTCAACAAAGCCAATTTGGGGGAGCCGATTGCGGCGCCACGGCTGCGGTGGAATGGTCCGGGGATGAGCGACACACAACTCTACGCCGACCCCACCAACAGCATCGGCTATCTGACGCGCATCGCGTTCCGGGCGTTTTCCCGCGCGCTGGAGGTGCGGACCGCCCCGCACGGGGTGTCCAGCGGCCAGTGGCGATTCCTCAGGGTGCTGTGGCGCGAGGACGGCATCACCCAGCGCGAACTGAGCCGCCGGGTCGGGATGCGCGAGCCCACGACGGTGATCGCGCTGAAGAGCCTGGAGCGCTCCGGCTTCGTCACCCGGGTGAAGAGCGAGGAGGACCGGCGCAAGGTCCACGTCTTCCTCACGGACACGGCGCGCGCGCTGGAGGCGGTGCTGCTGCCGGCGGTGGCCGAGGTCAACGACGTCGCGCTCAACGGCCTGACCAAGGCCGAGATTTCCACCCTGCGCAAGGCGCTCACCCTGGTGGGCCGCAACCTGGCGAACGACGTGGGCGAGGACACGCCCTCGGACTCCGCCGTCTAGATCCGCTCAAGGACACGCATGACCGTCAAGCTCCTCGCCTTCGCCGGCAGCACCCGCAACGGATCGCTGAATCAGGCGCTGCTCGACCTGGCGGTGGCGGAGGCGCGGGGGAAGGGCGCCGAGGTGACGGCGATCCGGCTGAAGGATTTCGCCCTGCCGCTCTACGACGGCGACGTGGAGGTCGCGGCGTTTCCGCAGGCCGCTCGGGACCTGAAGGCGCTGTTGCGGGCGCACCACGGGTTCCTGATCGCCTCGCCGGAGTACAACGGCTCGGTCAGCGGGGTGCTGAAGAACGCCATCGACTGGGCCTCGCGGCCGACCGACGGCGAGCCCCTGACGGCGCTGAGCGCCTTCCGCGGCAAGGTGGCGGGACTGATGGCGGCCTCGATCAGCCCGTTCGGCGGCCTGCGCGGGGTGACCCACATGCGCCAGATCCTGGGGACCATCCAGACCGTGGTGGCGACGGAGCAGGTGCTGGTGCCGCTCGCCCACGGCGCCTTCGACGAGAACTGGGCGCTGAAGGAGGCCCTGCCGGCGCAGCTGCTGGGCGGGCTGGCGGCGCGGGTGATCGACCTGGCGCAGCGGCTGGAGCCGCCGGTGGGGTAGCGGAGGCCGGCCAGAAAAGTCCGGGCGGGCGTCGGGACGCCCACCGGTCGTTCGTCCTAGGGGCGCCATGCCATCGCCCGGAGCCTTCCCATGACCCCTACCATCACAGGTTTCAGAGCGTCGCCCGATCGCGGCCGGGGACTGGCGCGCGACATGCGCGTGCGCTGGGCGTTCGAGGAAGTCGGCCAGGCCTATGACGTGCGCCTGCTGTCGTTCGCCGAGATGAAGGAGCCCGCGCACCTGGCGCTCCAGCCCTTCGGGCAGATCCCGACGTACGAAGAGGGCGATCTGACGCTGTTCGATTCCAGCGCCATCGTGCTGCACATCGCGGAGCGCCACGTGGGCCTGCTGCCGGATGATGCGAACGCCCGGGCGCGGGCGATCACCTGGATGTTCGCGGCCGTCAGCACGATGGAACCGACGATCGTGGAGCGCGAAGCCGCCTTCTTCCTCGAGCGCGACGAGGCCTGGTACGAGCAACGGCTGACGGCTGTCGTGGGCCGCATCCGCAACCGGCTGGACCAGCTTTCCCGCCACCTGGGCGACGCCGAATGGCTTGACGGGGGATTCAGCGCCGGCGACCTGCTCATGGTGTCGGTCCTGCTGAGATTGGGCAGCTCGGGCATCTTGGCCGACTATCCGAACCTCGCCGCCTACGTCGCCCGCGGCGAGGCGCGGCCGGCCTACGCGCGCGCCTTCGCCGCCCAGCTGGCGGTCTTCAACGCGTCGGGGGCGGCATAGGGCGCGCTCAGCGCTTCAGGTTCGGATCGAACGGCAGCTCGTAGCCGGTGAGGCGGGTGCGCAGCAGCTTCTTGTCTATCTTGCCGGTGGGGCCCAGGGGGATTTCTTCGACGAACAGGACGTCGTCGGGCATCCACCAGCGGGCGATCTTGCCGTCCAGGAAGTCCAGGAACTCCTGCTTGTCAGCGGCCTGGCCGGCCTCGAGCTGGACCAGCAGGATCGGGCGCTCGTCCCACTTGGGGTGGACGACGCCGAGCACGGCGCAGAGCGCGGCCTTGGGGTGGCCGACGGCGATGTTCTCCACGTCGATGGAGCTGATCCATTCGCCGCCGGACTTGATGACGTCCTTCGCCCGGTCGGTGATCTGCATGTAGCCGTCGGGGTCGAGGGTGGAGACGTCGCCGGTGTCGAAGAAGCCCTCGTCGTCCAGGGCGCTGTTGTGCTCCTGGCCGTAGTAGCCGGATGCGATGGTCGGGCCCTTGATCATGAGCCGGCCGAACGTCTTGCCGTCGTGGGGCAGGCGCCGGCCGTCGTCGTCCACCAGCTTGAGGTCGAGGTTGCAGACCAGCCGGCCCTGCTTGAGCTTGTAGGGAAGCTGCTGCTCGAAGGGCAGGGCCGCCACCTTGGGCGAGGGCGTGGAGACGGTGGCCAGCGGCGAAGTCTCGGTCATGCCCCAGCCCTGGATGACGTCGACGCCGTAGTCGTCGCGCAGGGTGCGGATGATGCTTTCCGGGCAGGCCGCGCCGCCGACGGTGACCCGCTGCAATGTCGTGAGCTTGCCCCCGGTCTCCTTCAGGTGGGCCAGCAGCATCTGCCAGATGGTGGGCACGCCGGCGGAATAGGTGACGCCCTCCGTCTCCATCAGCTCGTGCAGGGCGGCGCCGTCCAGCTTCGCCCCCGGCAGCACCAGCTTGGCCCCGACCATCGGGGCCGAGTACATCACGCCCCAGGCGTTGGCGTGGTACATCGGCACGATCAGCAGCACCGTGTCGCGCGCCGACAGGTTCAGCGCGTCGGGCTGCAAGGTCATCATGGCGTGCAGGTAGTTCGACCGGTGGCCGTAGAGCACGCCCTTCGGATTGCCGGTGGTGCCGGAGGTGTAGCAGAGCCCGGCCGCCTGGGTCTCGTCGAAGCCGCCCCAGGCCGTGTCGGCCGGTCGGCCGTTCAGCCAGGCCTCGTATTCCTCGTTCAGGAAGATTACCCGCTTGATCGTCGGGCACTGCGGCAGGAGCTCGGCCAGCAGCGGCGCGCAGGCCGGGTCGGCGAACAGCACAGTGTCGGCGGCGTGGTTGGCGATGTAGACGATCTGCTCCGGGAACAGCCGCGGATTGAGCGTGTGCAGGACCGCCCCGACGCCGACGCAGCCGTACCAGACCTCCAGGTGGCGATCGCTGTTCCAGCCCATGGTGGCGACCCGGTCGCCGGGCCTGATCCCCATCTCCAGCAGGCCGTGGCTGACCTGTTTCGCGCGGCGATGCACCTCGGCGTAGGTGCTGCGGGTGACCGGGCCCTCCACGGAGCGGGTGATCACCTCGCGCTCGCCATGCCAGCGGGCGGCGTGGTCGAGGATCTTGTCGAGGGTCAGCGACCAGTCCTGCATCAGGGCCTGCATCGGCGGCTTGCTCCGGTTCTCTCTGGATCGGGAATAATGATTAGATTACGAAGTATCGACCGAGCCGCCAAGCGGCCAGACCACCCAAGGGGAGAGACGGCGTGATCGACGACAGCGACCTGCTTGCCAAGCTGGATCGGCAATTCCTGGGCTTTCCCTCTCCGACCTCCCCGCGGATCATGGCCGGCGGCCACCCCTGCCAGGGCATCTACACCACGCCGAAGGGGGCGCGGCCGAAGACCGCCTTCATCGCCACCCACTACAACGTCGACTTCTCCGAGCACTACATCGCCCCCTACCTGGCTTCCCGCGGCTTCGGCTTCCTGGGCTGGAACACCCGCTACCGCGGCGCCGAGGACCAGTTCCTGCTGGAACACGCGGTGATCGACATCGGCGTGGGCGTGCGCTGGCTGAAGGAGCAGGCCGGCGTCGAGACGGTGGTGATCCTGGGCAATTCCGGCGGCGGCTCGCTGATGGGCGCCTACCAGGCCGAGGCCATCGCGCCGACCCTGGGCGACCTCCTGAGCGGCGCGGGGCTGGACGCGCTGAACACCCTGCCGCAGGGCGACCTCTACATCTCGTTCAACGCCCACCAGGGCCGGCCCGAGGTGCTGACCGACTGGATGGACGCCTCGGTCGTGGACGAGTTCGACCCCGTCGCGACGGACGAGAGCCTGAACCCGTTCAACCCCGACAACGGTCCGCCCTATTCGGAGGCGTTCATCGCCCGCTACCGCGCCGCCCAGCGGGCCCGGAACCAGCGGATCACCGACTGGGCCAAGGCCGAGTTGAAGCGTCTCAACGACGCCGGCATCCCCGACCGGCTGTTCCCGTTGTTCCGGTGCTGGGGCGACCTGCGGATGATGGACGGGACCATCGACCCGTCCGAGCGCGAGACGCCGATGTGCTACCGCGGCCATCCGGCGGTCGCCAACCGCAGCCCCTCCATCGGCCGGGCCAACAACCTGAAGACCTGGCTCAGCATGTGGAGCCTGGAGACGTCCAAGTGCCGGGGCAAGGACCAGCTCGCCAAGTTCCGGATGCCGGCGCTGGTGGTCCAGGGGCTGGCGGACACGGGGGTGTTCCCGTCCGACGCCCAGATCATCTTCGACAACCTGGGAACCTCGGACAAGCAGCTCCAGATGATTAAGGGCGCCCACTACTTCGAAGACAGCCGCCGGGTGCGCGAGAACGCGGCGAACCTGCTCTGCGACTGGGTGGAGTCGAAGCTCTGATTACGCCGCGCCGCTGAAGGGCTAAGGTGGCCTCGTCATCGCCTGGAGGGGTCACGATGCGTCTGCTCGGTCTGGTCTTCACCCTGTTGCTGGCCGCGGGGCCGGCGCTCGCCGGGGCGTTCGATTTCCCCTCCGGCTTCACCGTCCGGGAGATCGCGGCCAACGGCGCGACGATCCACGTCCGCGTGGGCGGCAAGGGGCCGCCGGTGGTGCTGCTGCACGGCTATGGCGAGACCGGCGACATGTGGGTCCCGATGGCCGAGGACCTGGCGCGCGACCACACGGTGATCGTGCCCGACCTGCGCGGCATGGGGCTCTCGACCAGGCCGGCAGGCGGTTACGACAAGAAGACCCAGGCCGGTGACGTGGCCGGCGTGATGGACGCCCTGAAGGTGGCGCGCGCCGACGTGGTGGCCCACGATATCGGCAACATGGTCGCCTTTTCCTTCGCCGCGCAGAACCCGGCGCGGGTGACCCGGCTGGTGCTGATCGACGCGCCGGTGCCGGGCGTCGGGCCGTGGGAGGAGATCCTGAAGAACCCGCTGCTCTGGCACTTCCGGTTCGGCGGTCCCGACATGGAGCGGCTGGTGGCGGGCCGCGAGCGGATCTATCTCGACCGCTTCTGGAACGAGTTCTCGGCGACGCCGGCGAAGTTCACCGAAGAGGCCCGCGTCCACTATGCGGCGCTCTACGCCAGGCCGGGGGCAATGCACGCCGGCTTCGCCCAGTTCGCCGCCTTCGACCAGGACGCCATCGACAACCGCGCCTATCTTTCGGGCGGCGGGAAGCTCGCCATGCCGGTGCTCGCCCTGGGCGGCGAGAAGTCGTTCGGCCTGACGATGGCCGCCGTGATGCGGGCGGCCGCGGCGAACGTGACCGAGGGCGTGGTGCCGGATTCGGGCCACTGGATCATGGAAGAGAACCCGGCCGCGACGGTGAAGCTGGTCCGCGCCTTCCTGGAAAAGCCGATCTAGATCCAATCGAGGTTCAGGGAGACGCCGGGCGCTTGGTTCTTCTCTTCCGCGGGGAAGGGGAACGCGAGGGCGTCGCGACGGACGTTGGGGTCGGTCGGACGGAACGCCCGCTACGTTCGCGGGGCCCATTTCGACGCACTGCAAAGCTGCAGAAGCGCGCTGCAATCACGCGGATTGTGGGCGAACACGGGTAGCCGTATCTCGCCGGTCCCCGGAACGGCGGCCCATCAGAGGCCGCGTCCAAGACCAGGTGTGTGAAATGAAACGTCTGCTGAAGTGGGCCGGCCTTGGCCTGGCCGGCATCGCCGCCCTGTTGCTTATCGTCATCGGCGGCGCCTTCGCGGTGTCGGAGGCGATGATCCGTTGGCCGGTCGATCGCCCGAAGGTCCAGCTGATGGCCTCGTCCGATCCCGGCGCGGTCGCCCGCGGCGCCAGGGTGGCCAAGCTGAACGGCTGCCACGACTGCCACGGCGAGAAGTTGCAGGGCCTGCTCTTCCACGACGAGATGCCGATCATCCGCGCCTGGGGGCCGAACCTCAGCCGCGCCGTGGCGGAGCAGACCGACTCGGAACTGGACGCCGCGATCCGCCACGGGGTGGCGGCCAACGGGCGTCGGCTCTGGATGATGCCGTCGAGCGCTTTCGCCCACCTGAGCGACCGGGAAACCGCGGACCTGCTGGCCTACCTGCGGACCTACAAGCCCACGGGCGAGAAGCAGCCGCGCTTCCAGGTCGGCCCGGTCGGCCGGCTGGGCGTGCTTCTGGGCCAGTTCAAGTCCGAGCCGGACATGATCGCGGCCAACGGCGGCGCCCTGAAGATCGCCGACCTCGGTCCCGAACACGCGCGGGGCCGCGACCTGGCCCGCGCCTGCGTCGAGTGTCACGGCCAGTCGCTGGAGGGCAACAAGACGATGAAGTCGCCCGACCTCTCGATCGTGGCGTCATACGATCCCGCGGACTTCGCGCGGCTGCTGCGCACCGGCGTGGCGGCGGGCGACCGCAAGGTCGGCCTGATGACCCAGATCGCGCCGGCGCGATTTGGCGGCTTGAGCTCGGACGAGATCTCGGCGCTGCAGGGCTACCTGAAGGCGCGCGCGGCCCGGCAGATCGCGATGGCTGACGTCACGTCAGCGGGAGCGCAGCAACCCTAGCAAGGGGCAAAATGTTGTGTCATCGTCGTCATAAATCGGCCGGCTCGACCCGGACCGACCTGAAATAAGAGCTGGTTTGGGAGGAAATATGCGTCGCGACCTCGCCTTCATGGGCGTGGCGCGGCAGGTGGAGCGGCCCGCCCGCTCGATCGCCTGTCTCGCTTTCGTGGCGGTCCTGGCCGCGGCCTTCTGGGCCGGCGCCATCTGGATCGCCGAAGCTTTCATGAGCGCGCCCGGCCTGGGCTTCTAGCTCCTCGGAGGCGCTGCGCTCCCGGCGCGCTCGCCGGCCTCAGGGCTTGTAGGCGCGCAGGAACGTGTCCACGGCCCGTGCGACCTGGTTGTCGACCTCGTCCGGGGTCGGATGCGACGCCACGCCCCACATGCGCGGCCAGTAGATCCCTGAGATCGCCAGGTCCTTGAAGTGCTGCGCGGCGATCACCGGGTCGGTGCGGCGCAGGCGGCCCGCGTCCATCAGTTCCTGGAGATAGGCCCCGATTCGTCCGAGCACGATCCTGGGGCCGCTGTCGTAGAAGATGCGGCCCAGCTCGGGGAACCGCTCGCTCTCCGACACAATCAGGCGCTGGATGCCCATGGCCTCGGGGGACATCAGGTGGCCCAGGAAGCTGCGGGCGAAGTGGGTGAGCCGGGCCTCGGCGTCGCCGCCGTCCGGTCCGATGTCGAAGAGGGTGGCCTGCAACTCGCCGCACAGGCGCTGCATCATCGCGGCGAACAGCTCTTCCTTGCTTTTGAAGTAGTTGTAGAGCGTGCCCTTCGAGCCGCCGAGGCGCGCAGCGATGGTCGACATCGAGGTCGCGGCGAAACCCTCGGCCAGGAAGCACTCGCGCGCGACGTCGAGGATGATCTCGCGCCGGTCTTCCCGCTTGGTGATGGTGGCCGCCACCGACATTCGTTTTCCCTAAAGCGCCGTCTTGACGCCGTCCAGCTATCGCCAATATATGACCGTACTGTACGGTCATATCAATGGCTAGAACCGTCGCAGTCGCCCATCCTCCCCAAGGCGCAAGACATGTCCCATTCGCTTATCGGCCTGATGGCCGGCGCCGCCGCGCTGGCCGGATGCGCCACCATCCCCCAACTCCCCGACCCGACGAAGGCCGCCGCCGCCGAGAACTTCGCCACCGCCAAGAGCTTCCAGGCCCCCGACGCCGCCTGGCCGGCGGACCGCTGGTGGGCCGCCTATGGCGATCCGCAGCTCGAAGGGCTGATGGACGAGGCGCTGGCCGGTTCGCCCAGCCTGGCGCAGGCGGCCGCCCGGCTGCGCGCCGCCGACGCCCGGGCGCGCCAGGCGCGGGCCGCGACCCTGCCCGGGGTCGAGGCGAACGCCCAGGCGGCCGAGACCAAGCAGTCCTACAACAACGGCATCCCGGCCCAGTTCGTCCCGCGCGGCTACAACGACACCGGCCGCGCCAGCCTGGACCTCAGCTACGACCTGGATCTCTGGGGCAGGAACCGCGCGGCGCTGAAGGCGGCGACGTCCGAGGCGGAGGCGGCGCGGATGGATGCGGCCGAAGCCCGGCTGGCGCTCACCACGGCCATCGCCGGGGCCTACGCCGACTTCGCCCGTCTGAGCGCCGAGCACGACGCGGCCGATGCCGCCCTGAAGAACCGCGAGGCCTCCGCCGATCTCGTCGCGCGCCGGGTCACCGGCGGCGCCGCCAATCCCGGCGAGGCGGACCAGGCCCGCGCGGCCGCCGCCGCCGCGCGCCAGGATCTCGCGGCGCTGGATGAACAACTCACGGTGGTCCGCAACCAGCTGGCCGCCCTGGCGGGCGCCGGTCCCGACCGCGGCCTCGCGCTCGCGCGGCCGCACGCCCAGCCGAAGGCTGGTTTCGGCCTACCGTCCCACCTCGCCGCCGACCTCCTGGGACGCCGGCCCGACCTGCAGGCCGCCCGCCTGCGCGCCGAGGCCGCCGCACGCCGGATCGACGTGGCCCGCGCCGGCTTCTATCCGAACATCAACCTGGCGGCCTTCATCGGCCTACAGTCCCTGGGGCTGAACAACCTGACCAGTTCGGGGTCGGACATCGGCCAGGCGGGCGCGGCGATCAGCCTGCCGATCTTCGATGGCGGGCGGCTGGACGGCGCCTACCGCGGCGCCCGCGCCGACTATGACGCCGCGGTCGCGGCCTACGACCAGACCCTGGTCCAGGCGCTGCAGGAGGTGGCGGACGCCGCGGCGGGCCAGCGCGCGCTGCAGGCCCGCCTGGGCGCGGCCCGCGACAGCCTGGCCTCGGGCGAACAGGCCTACCGCGTGGCGCGCCTGCGCTACGAGGGCGGGCTGACCTCGTACCTCACCCTGCTGACCGCCGAGGACTCGGTCATCGCCCAGCGCCGCGCGGTCGCCCAGCTCGAGGCCCGCGCCCTCACCCTCGACGCCAGCCTCGTCCGCGCCCTCGGCGGCGGCTTCCGCGCCTGACCCCAACACTTCTCTCGAAAGTCCACCCCATGGCCCGAGACCAAGGCCCCACGGCGGAAGCCGCTATCCCCCAAGCGGCGTCCGCCCCGGCGCCGGCCGCGAACCCCCAGCGCGGCCGGCGCATCCGTCTCCTGCTGACCCTCGCCGCGGTCGTCGCCGCGGCGGGCCTGCTCTATCTGGTCTACTGGTTGCTGGTCGGCTCGAAGCACGTCGAGACCGACAACGCCTATGTGCAGGCCAGCAGCGTCCAGGTCGCCGCCCTGGTCAGCGGCCCGCTGGTGCAGGTCCCGATCCACGAGACCCAGCCGGTGAAGCGGGGTCAGGTGCTGGCGGTCATCGAGCCTGCGGACTACCGCCTGGCGGTGGACCGGGCCCGCGCCGACCTGGACCAGGCCGAGCGCCGGGTCCGCCAGTACTTCGCCAACGACCGGGCGCTGGCGGCGCAGACCGACGCGCGGACCTCCGACATCGCCGCCGCCGAAGCGCAACTGCGCCGCGCCCAGGTGGAATACGGCCGCCGCAAGGGCCTGGCCGACGCCCGCGCCGTCTCCGCCGACGAACTCACCGCCGCGGAAACCACCCTGACGACCGCGAGGGCCGCCCTGGCCCAGGCGCGCGCGAACGCGGTGGCGGCCGGCGAACAGCAGCGCGCGGCCAATGTGCTGGTGGCCGGCGGCGACGTCGCCTCGAACCCCGAGGTCGCCGCCGCCCGCACCCGCCTGGCCCAGGCCGAACTGGACCTGGCCCGCACCGTGATCCGGTCGCCCACCGACGGCGTCGTGACCCGCAACACCGTCGAGGTGGGCCAGCGGGTGCAGCCCGGCGCGGCGCTGATGACCGTGGTGCCGATCCAGCAGGCCTATGTGGACGCCAATTTCAAGGAAGGGCAGCTGCGCAAGGTGCGCATCGGCCAGCCGGTGACGCTCACCAGCGACCTTTATGGCTCGGGGGTGAAGTTCCACGGCCGGGTGGTCGGGTTCTCGGGCGGCACGGGTTCGGCGTTCGCCGTCATCCCCGCGCAGAACGCCACCGGCAACTGGATCAAGGTGGTCCAGCGCGTGCCGGTTCGGATCGCCCTGGATCCGAAGGAGCTGGCGAAGCATCCGCTGCGGGTCGGCCTGTCCATGACGGCCGATATCGACATCGGAGGCTGAGCCGTGCCGCAGGCCCCCGCCGGACCCGCCCCGCTGACCGGCGTTCCGCTCTACACGGCCGCGCTCCTGCTGGGGCTGGCCAACTTCATGGTGGTGCTGGACACCACCATCGCCAACGTCTCCGTGCCGCACATCGCCGGCGCCCTGGCCGTATCGCCCGCCCAGGGGACCTGGGTGATCACCTCCTACGCCGTGGCCGAGGCGATCACCGTGCCGCTGACCGGCTGGCTGGCCCAGCGGTTCGGGCCGGTCAGGGTGTTCGCGTTCAGCATGGCGGGCTTCGGGCTGTTCTCCCTGGCCTGCGGCCTGGCGCCCAGCTTCGCGATGCTGGTGGCGTTCCGCGTGGCCCAAGGCCTGTGCGGCGGGCCGATCATGCCGATGTCGCAGACCCTGCTGCTGCACATCTTCCCGAAGGACAAGGGCGCACAGGCGCTGGGCCTCTGGAGCATGACCACCGTCGTGGCCCCGATCGCCGGGCCGATCCTGGGCGGGATCATCTCGGACAACGCCCACTGGAGCTGGATCTTCCTGATCAACATCCCGGTGGCCGCCATCGTCGGCGTCGGCGCCTATCGGATGCTGATCGCTCACGACACCGCCACCCGGCGCGTGCCCGTGGATTATATCGGCCTGCTGCTGCTGGTCGTCTGGGTCGGCTCGCTGCAGATCATGCTCGACAAGGGCAAGGAACTGGACTGGTTCGGCTCGCCGGTGATCGTCGGATTGGCGGTGGTCGCCGCCATCGGCTTCGCGGCCTTCCTGATCTGGGAGCTGACCTCCCAGAACCCGATCGTGAACCTGAAGGTGTTCCGCCACCGGGGCTTCGTCGTCGGGGTCGTCGTGCTCAGCCTGACCTTCGGCGCCTTCTTCGCCAGCGTGGTGCTGATCCCGCTCTGGCTGCAGACCAGCATGGGCTACACGGCCACCTGGGCCGGCTACGCGGGGTGCCTGAACGGCGTGCTGGCGGTGATCATGTCGCCCATCGTGGCCAGGCTGGTCGGCCGCTACGACGTGCGGATGTTGGTCTCGTTCGGGGTGTTCTGGATGGCCGGCGTGGCCCTGTGGCGCGCGTTCTACACGACCGACGCGACGTTCTGGGACATCGCCATCCCGCAGTTCGTGCTGGGTTTCGCCATGCCGTTCTTCTTCATCCCGACCACCAGCCTGTCGCTGTCCTCGGTGCTGCCCGAGGAGACGGCCGCGGCGGCCGGCCTGCAGAACTTCCTGCGCACCACCTCGGCGGCCTTTGCGACCTCGATCATGACCACGGCCTGGGACGACACCTCGACGGCGCAGCGCAGCGTGCTGG
This sequence comes from Phenylobacterium sp., assembly GCF_004297125.1. GTDB lineage: Bacteria > Pseudomonadota > Alphaproteobacteria > Caulobacterales > Caulobacteraceae > Phenylobacterium. The sequence goes on from NZ_SCVD01000027.1 coordinate 15,376, forward strand.
CCGGCGCCTTGCCGGACCCGCAGCGCGTGCTGGACGTGATGACCGGCCGTGGGCTGTCGCCGGACCAGGCGCTACGCCAGTTGGACGGGCTGGTGCAGGTCCAGGCGGTGATGATCTCGACGAACCGCATGTTCCTGGCGACGGCCGCAGTGTTCGCCGTGGCCGCCTCGCTGATCTGGCTCGCGCCCAAGCCGAAGCGGATGGCCGCGCCGGGCGGGGGGCACTAGAGCCGCGGATCACCGCCCGATGCTGGAATACTCGAAGCCGCGGGCCAGCATGTCGGCAGGCTTGTAGATGTTGCGCAGGTCCACCAGCACCGGCTTGTTCATGGTGAGCTTGATGCGGTCCAGGTCGAGCGCGCGGAACTGGTCCCACTCGGTGATGATCACCAGCACGTCGGCGCCCTCGGCCACGGCGTAGGGGTCGTCCTTGAAATCGACGCCGGTCAGCAGCTTTTTCGCCTCGTGGCCCTCGGGATCGAAGGCCTGGATCTTCGCGCCCTTGTCCTGCAGCGCCGGCACGATGGCCAGCGAGGGGGCGTCGCGCATGTCGTCGGTGTTGGGCTTGAAGGTCAGGCCCAGGATGCCGACCGTCTTGCCCTTCACGTCGCCGTCCAGCGCCTTGATCACCTTGCGCGCCATCGCCCGCTTGCGCTCGTCGTTGACCTTGATGGTGGTCTCGACCAGCTCGACGGGCGAGCCGGCGTCCCGCGCGGTGCGGACCAGGGCGATGGTGTCCTTCGGGAAGCACGAGCCGCCATAGCCGGGGCCCGCGTTCAGGAACTTGCCGCCGATCCGGCCATCCAGGCCGATGCCCTTGGCCACCTGCTGCACGTCGGCGCCGACGGCTTCGCAGAGGTCGGCCATCTCGTTGATGTAGGTGATCTTGAGCGCCAGATAGGCGTTGGCCGCGTACTTGATCAGCTCGCTGGTGCGGCGGCTGGTGAACAGGATCGGCGTCTCGTTCAGGTACAGCGGCCGGTACAGCTCGCGCATGATCGTCTGCGCGCGCTCGTCCTGGGTGCCCACCACGACGCGGTCGGGGCGCTTGAAGTCCTCGATCGCCGCGCCTTCGCGCAGGAACTCGGGGTTGGAGACGATGGCGACGTCGGCGTCGGGCCGCACACGCTTGAAGATCGCCTCGATCTCGTCGCCGGTGCCGACCGGGACCGTCGACTTGGTGACGACCACGGTGAAGCCGTCGACGAAGGCGGCGATCTCCTCGGCCGCCGCGTAGACGTAGGAGAGGTCGGCATAGCCGTCGCCGCGCCGCGAAGGGGTCCCCACGCCGATGAAGACGGCGTCGGCTTCGCGAACCGCCTGGGCCGCATCCGTGTCGAAGAACAGCCGGCCGGCCCGCACGTTGGCCGCCACCAGCAGGTCCAGGCCCGGCTCGTAGATGGGAATGCCGCCGCTCCTGAGCTGCTCGATCTTCGCGGCGTCCTTGTCGATGCAGGTCACCGTGTGGCCGAAGTCGGCGAAACAGGCGCCGCTGACGAGGCCCACGTAACCCGTCCCGATCATCGCCACGCGCATTCAGAACTCTCCTGGAAGGCTGCGCCTTTCACCACGCGGGAAAGGCGGTCGCAACGGCACATCGTCCCGCAGTGCAGCAAAATCCGCGCCGCGGGCGTGTCGGCCTCAGATCTCTTGGTTGTAGCCGCCGACCTGCGGGCGCTTGCCGAGGCGGGGTTTCATCTCCTGGTGGAACAGGGCGCGCATGTCGTCCTCGGACCGGGTGCTCTCCACGACCACCACGATCTCGGGCTTGTTGGACGAGGCGCGGACCAGCACCCAGGAACCGTCTTCCAGCGCCACGCGGACACCGTTCACGGTGATCAGGTCGACGATCTTGCGGCCCAGGATGGTCCCGCCGGCCTTCGCGAAGGCGGTGTACTCGGCCACCATGTCGTCCACGACGCCGTACTTCTCCTCGTCGGCGCAGTGCGCGCTCATGGTCAGCGAGGTGTAGGCGACCGGCAGGGCCTTCTTCAGGTCGCTGAGCTTCTTGCCCGGGTTGCGGTCCAGCATGGCCAGGATCGCCGCGGCGGCCACCAGGCCGTCGTCATACCCGCGCCCGATCGGCGGGTTCATGAAGAAGTGGCCGCTCTTCTCGAAACCGGCCAGGGCGCCCAGCTCGGCGGTCTTGCGCTTGATGTAGCTGTGGCCGGTCTTCCAGTAGACGGTCTTGGCGCCGTTCTTCTTGAGAACCTCGTCGGTGGCGAAGAGGCCGGTGGACTTCACGTCGACGACGAAGGTCGCGTCCTTGTGCAGCTCCGACAGGTCGCGGGCCAGCATCAGCCCGATCTTGTCGGCGAAGATCTCCTCGCCCTCGTCGTCCACCACGCCGCAACGGTCGCCGTCGCCGTCGAAGCCCAGCGCCAGGTCGGCGCCGTGGACCTTCACCGTCTCGGCCATGGCGTGCAGCATGATGCTGTCTTCGGGGTTCGGATTGTACTTCGGGAAGTTGTAGTCGAGCTCGCAGTCCATCTCGATGACCACGGCCACGCCCATGTCGCGCAGGGCCCGGGGCGCGAAGGCGCCGGCCGTGCCGTTGCCGCAGGCGGCCACCACGGTCAGCGGGCGCTTCAGGTTCACCCGGCCGGCGGCGTCCTTGATGTAGCGTTCGGCCACGCCGGCGATGTGGGCGACGGAGCCGCCCGGCCGCTGGGTCCACTTGCCGCCCAGCACGATCTCCTTCAGCCGGCCCATCTCGTCCGGGCCGAAGGTGAGGGGGCGTTGCGCGCCCATCTTCACCCCGGTCCAGCCGTTCTCGTTGTGGCTGGCGGTGACCATGGCCACGCAGGGCGCGTCCAGGTCGAACTGGGCGAAATAGGCCATCGGCGACACGGCCAGGCCGATGTCCAGCACCTCGCAACCGGCGGCCACCAGGCCGATGGTCAGGGCCTGCTTGATCGCGAGCGAATAGGACCGGTAGTCGTGGCCGACCACGATCCGCTTCTGGCCCATCTCGTGGATCAGGGTTCCCAGGCCCAGGCCCAGGGCCTGCACGCCGAGCAGGTTGATCTCCGGCCCGTACAGCCACCGCGCGTCGTATTCCCGGAAGCCCGTCGGCTTCACCAGCGGGGTGACTTCATAATCCCAGGTGTTGGCGGAGAGGTCGGCGCGGGGGGTGGGCAGCATCGGAACTCCGGGGGACAACGACGGTTCGCCGCGTGTTTAACGGCCGGATATGTCACAGGCCACTGCGTAAGGCTTAACGCGGGTCACGCGTTCGCTACATCACGCCGGCGCGCAGCAGGTCGTGGACGTGCAGGATGCCCACGGGTTTGGCGTCGTCGACCACGAACAGCACGGTCACCGCCGGCGGCGGATCGCTCATCAGGGCCAGGGCCTCGCCGGCCAGCATGCCGGGGGCCACGGTCTTCTTCGGTCCGGCGGTCATCACCTCGCCGGCGGTGTGGTCCATCAGGCCGTCGATGTGGCGGCGCAGGTCGCCGTCGGTGATCGCCCCCAGCAGGCGGCCGCCCCCATCGACCACGCCCACGATTCCCCAGCGCATCTGGGTCATCACCAGCAGGGCCTGGCGCATCGGCGTGTCCGGCGCGACCAGCGGCAACTCCTCGCGGCCGTGCATCAGGTCGGCGGCGGTGCGCAGCATGGCGCCCAGCTTGCCGCCCGGGTGCAGCACCTTGAAGTCGTGCGGCTTGAACCCGCGCCGCTCCAGCAGGGCGACGGCCAGGGCGTCGCCCATGGCCATCTGCAGGGTGGTCGAGGTGGTCGGCGCATTGACCGCGTCGGTGGCCTCGGCGGCGTCCGGCAGCAGCAGCACGATGTCCGCAGCCCGCGCCAGGGTCCCGTCGGCGGCGGCGGTCAAGGCGATCAGCGGGATGTCGAAGCGGGCGGCATAGGCGATCACGTCGGCCAGCTCGCGGGTCTCGCCCGTCTTGCTCAGCGCCAGGATCACGTCGTCCTGGCCGATCATGCCCAGGTCGCCGTGGCTGGCCTCGCTGGGGTGGACGAACATGGCCGTCGATCCCGTGGAGGCCAGCGTCGCGGCGATCTTGCGCGCCACGTGGCCGGACTTGCCCATGCCGGTGCAGATCACCCGGCCGCGGGCGGTGAACAGCGTCTCCACCGCCTTGGCGAAGGGCTCGCCCAACTCGGCCGCCATCCGGCCCAGCGCCTCGGCCTCGGTCTCCAGCACGCGGCGCCCGACGGCGATGGTGTCCTTCAAGGTCATTGCGAGGGCGCGATCGCCTGGTTCTGGATGTTGCGGACCGCCTCCCGCGCCTGGTCGACGCGCCGCTGGGCGGCCTCGGTCTCGCGGCGCATGGCGGCCTGGGCGGCGGCGGTGCGCTGCACCGGCTCGTGGCCGAACGGGGCGGGCGAGCGGTCGCCCAGCCCCTGCGGCCAGACCAGCGCCAGGGCGATCGCGGCGGCGGCGCCCAGGGCCAGCAGCGGCAGGTAGAAGCGGTCGAGCATGGCCCCGCTATAGCCCGCGTTGGGTTGACGGGGTAGGGCGTCCTGCCCTAGCCGAACCTCCCGCTGAAGGAGAACCCACCTTGCCCACCCTGATCCTGCTGCGTCACGGCCAGAGCCAGTGGAACCTGGAAGACCGCTTCACCGGCTGGGTGGACGTGGACCTGACCGCCCAGGGCGAGGCGGAAGCGAAGAAGGGCGGCGAACTGATCAAGGCGGCCGGGATCGCCATCGATCGGGTCTTTACCTCGGTGCTGACGCGGGCCATCCGCACGTCGTGGCTGGCGCTGCACGCCGCTGGCCAGACGTTCGTGCCCGAGGTGAAGGACTGGCGGCTGAACGAGCGGCACTACGGCGGCCTGACGGGCCTCAACAAGACCGAGACCGCCGCCAAGCACGGCGCCGACCAGGTGAAGGTCTGGCGTCGCTCCTACGACATCCCGCCGCCGGAACTGGCCCCGGGCGGGGAGTTCGACTTTTCGAAGGACCGCCGCTACGCCGGCGCCGCGCTGCCGGTCACCGAGAGCCTGAAGACCACCCTGGACCGCGTCCAACCCTACTGGGACGCCGAGATCGTCCCGTGCCTGAAGTCGGGCGAGACCCTGCTGGTCGCCGCGCATGGCAATTCGCTGCGGGCGATCGTGAAACTGCTGTTCGCGCTGTCGGACGAGGCGATCATCGAGGTGGAGATCCCCACCGGCAATCCGCTGGTGATCGAGCTGGACGCCGGCCTGAAGCCCACCGCGGCCCGCTACCTGGACGCCGGGCGGGCCACCAAGCTGCCGCCGATCTGAGCGCCAGATCCGACGGTCAGGTTTCGCCGGACCTGAGCAAGGCGGGCTTGGCCTTCATTCGCGCCCGCGGATGGCTCATGCTGGCGGCATGAGCGACGAAGACTTCATGCGCCGGGCGATCGAGCTGGCGGCGACGCGTGTGGGCCGCACGGCCGAGAACCCCTCGGTGGGCTGCGTCATCGTCCGCGACGGCGTGGTCGTCGGCGAGGGCGTGACGGGCGAGGGCGGCCGGCCCCACGCCGAGGAGCAGGCGCTGCGGGCGGCCGGGGACGCGGCCCGGGGCGCCACGGCCTATGTCACCCTGGAACCCTGCGCCCGGCGCTCGGGCGGCGGACCCTCGTGCAGCGAGCTGCTGGCCGCGGCCGGCGTGGCGCGCGTCGTGATCGCGGCGAGTGATTCGTCGGTGTTCGCGGGCGGCGAGGGATGCCGCCGGTTGCAGGGCGCCGGCATTGTGACCGACCAGGGGTTGATGGAGGCTGAGGCCAGAGCGCTTTATGCGGCCTACCGCCCGGCTAAAACCCTGGAAAGTCGCCGTTAATCCGCAGCGCCTAACATGGTTCACATCCTCTTTCTGTCGTCTTGCTGAAGCCCGGATCGAATGTCCTCCGACAACGCCAGATCGCTCGTCCAGACCCGCCTCACCCAGGCGGAAGTCGATGCGATCTGCGCCAAGCACGACCGCCTCTGGAGCTCCAAGCCGGGCGGCGCGCGCGCGGTGTTCGCCTTCAAGGACCTGTCCGGGACCCACCTCTTCGGGCGGAACCTCTGCGACGCCGATTTCACCGGCGCGATCATGAACGACTGCAAGCTGCGCGGCGCCCGGCTCGACAACGCCACCTTCTTCTGCGCCGACCTTGGCGGTTCCGACCTGCGCGAGGCCTCGATGCGTCGCGCCGACCTGCGCGGCTCGTGCATGCGCAACGTGAACCTCACGGGGGCCGACCTGTTCGAGGCCGACCTGCGCGAGGGCACCCTGGCCGCGGGCGACCGCCAGTTCGGGTTCCGCAAGCTCGAGATCGGCCTGCCGAACCAGGGCGAGCTGCAGGGTGCGATCCTGGCCGGCGCCAACCTGGAGCGCTCGCGCCTGTCGGGCGCGATGGCGGTGCGCGCCGACTTCACAGACGCGGTCCTCAAGGACGCCAAGCTGATCCGGGCCAACCTGAAGCAGGCTTCGATGCGCGGCGCGAACCTGTCCGGCGCCGACCTCTCGGGGGCGGACCTGGCCGGCGCCGACATGCGCGACGCCATCCTTGTGGGCGCCCGGACGGTGGCCTGGAACGTCTCGGACGCCAACATGACGGGCGCCCTGACCGACGAGCCCGTGGGCCGCGCGCTCAGCGAGCTGCCCTACGACCAGATGATCAAGGACCACGCCAAGTGGTGCGAGACCGGCGGCGGCGAAGGCAAGCCGTCCTCGTTCGACAACGCCGACCTGCGCGCGCTGACCTCGGTGCGCGGCTACAACCTCACCGCCCTGTCGGCCAAGGGCGCGACGTTCTACGGCCTCGACATGGAAGGCGTGCAGCTCCAGGGCGCGCACCTCGAAGGCGCTGACCTGCGCAACTGCATCCTGCGCCGCGCCGACCTGCGGGGCGCGCGGCTGGTGGGGGCGAAGCTTTCCGGCGCCGACCTGCGCGAGGCCCAGCTGGGTCCGCTGCTGCTGGGCGCCGACCGCGTGCTGCCCACCAACCTGACCAACGCCCAGCTCAAGAACTGCGACCTCACGGGCGCAGACGTCCGCCATGCGGTGTTCGTCGAGGCCGACGTGAGCCGCTCGAACTTCACGCGTGCGCTGCTGAAGCAGGCCGATTTCACCGGCATCCTCCGGAACGGGGCGCGCGGCCTCGAAGACGTGATCTAGGGCGCCATGATCCGCGTCCAAGGCCAGCCGGACCAACCGAACCTGCCCGGCCGGCGCCGGCTCAGCGAAGGCGAGCTCTCGATCCTGCTCGACAACCACGCCCGCTTCCTGGCGGGCAAGGGCGGCAAGCGCGCCCACCTGCCCTTCGTGGACTTCAGCGGTCTGGACCTGACCGGCCGCAAGCTCTCGGGCGGCGACTTCTCCGGCTCTGTGTTCGACGGCGCGCGGCTCGCGGGCGCCCAGCTCGACGGGGCGATCCTGGCGGGGTGCGACCTGCGCCGCGCCGATCTGCGGGGCGCCAACCTGCGCAAGGCCAACCTGCGCGGCGCATGCCTCTCGGGCGCCAATCTCGGGAGCGCCGACCTCAGCGAGGCCGACTTCCGCCCGGGCTCCATCGCCCGGCCCCACCCGACCCGGGGCTTCCCGGCGGTGATCGAGGAAGGCCGCAGCGGCGAGGTGGACGGCGCGAACTTCTCCGGCGCGACGCTGGACCGCTCGCGCCTCGACGGCCTCTACGCCGCCGGCGCCGACTTCTCCGACGCGTCGCTGGCCGGGGCGCGCCTGACCGACGCCAACCTCAAGGGGGCCAATTTCGAAGGCGCGCTGCTCGCCAGCATCGACGTGGGCGGCGCGATCCTCGAGGACGCCAACTTCGGCGGGGCCGACATGTCGGGCGTGGTGCTGACCACGGCCCGCACGCGCGGCGCACGCCTGGAGGGGGCCGCCGCCCCGCCCAGCCGCGACGACGTGGCGCGCGCGGTGAAACTGGTGGCCCAGGCCCGCCAGCACGATCTCTGGGTCGGCTCCGGCGGCCGCGAGGGTTCGCCCGTCCGCTTCGACGGCGCCGACCTGCGCTCTGCCGCGGACGAGCTGAAGGGCCTGAAGCTCACCGCCGTCAGCGCCAAGGGCGCGAACCTGGCCGGCCTCGACCTGACCGGCGCCCACCTGCAAGGCGCCAACCTCGAAGGCTGCGACCTGCGCGGGGCGATCCTGCGCGGCGCAGACCTGCGCGGCGCCCGGATGGGCGGCGCCGACCTCACCCGCGCCGACCTCGCCGAAGCCAACCTCTCCCCGCTGGAGATCGCGCCCGGCCGCTCGACCGCCACCAACCTCGCCGGCGCCCGGCTGCGCTACGCCCGGCTGCAGAGCGCGCAACTGGACGGGGCGGTGATGGACGGCGCCGACCTGCGCGGCGCCAGGCTGCCCGCATAGAAAAAGGCGGCGCCCGTGAGGACGCCGCCTTCGTTCTCACCCGAGAGGCTGGGGGGCTTACGCCGCCTTTTCGCCTTCGATCAGGCTGGGCTGGGCCGTGGTGTTGATCGCCACCGTGCGCGGCTTCAGCGCTTCCGGCAGTTCGCGCTTCAGGCTGATCGACAGCAGGCCGTCGGCCAGGTTCGCGTCGGTCACGATCACATAGTCCGCGAGCTGGAACTTGCGGTCGAAGTTGCGCTCGGCGAGGCCGCGATGGAGGTACTTCTTCGCATCGTCATTGGCTGCCTTGCGGCCGGAGACGGTGAGCAGGTTTTCCTTCACCTCGACGTTGAGCTCTTCCGGACGGAAGCCGGCGACCGCGATGTCGATGCGGTAGCTGGTCTCGTCGGTGCGCTCGATGTTGTAGGGGGGATAGCCCGTGGCGGCGTCGGCGGCGGCGGTCTCGAGGAGGCCGGCCAGGCGGTCGAAGCCCACGACGGAGCGGTACAGGGGGGAGAAGTCGATCGTACGCATGCGGTCACATCCTTCTTTCAAAGCAAGGTTGCGTTGTGTTCATGGACCTACGGCGACCCGGTGTGGCGTCGCCTGCAGCCCAGGAGGCCCGGACATCCAGCGCCTCCACGCCATCAGTTAGGAGCCCGAAATCGGCTTTCAAGGGCCCTATGCCGCCGTGTCGCGGCGCTCTAGCTTGCCGCGCTCAACCAGGAGGAAACCCCCCATGCTCCGCCTCGCCTCGGCCTGCGCCGTCGCCCTCGCGCTCACCGCCGCCATCCCCGCTCAGGCCAATGACGCCAAGCTGCAGGCCGCCGTCGCCGGCGCCCAGCGCGCGCCGGAGAACAAGGCGCGCGACGCCGCGCGCCATCCGGCCGAGACCCTGACCTTCTGGGGCCTGAAGCCCAAGCAGACGGTGATCGAGCTGTCCCCCGGCGGCGGCTACTGGACCGAGATCCTGGCGCCCTACGCCAAGGCCACCGGCGGGACCTACGTCGCCACCGCCGCCGACCTCGACAATCCGAAGCTTTCGGAAGGCGCGAAGAAGGGCCGGGCGGCCTTCGAAGCGAAATATGGCGACACCGCCAAGTACGGCCCGATCAAATATGTGAACTTCGGCCCGGTGTCGGGGCCGCTGGGTCCGCCCGCCTCGGCGGACCTCGTGATCACCGCGCGCAATGTTCACAACTGGATGATGAACGGCTCCCTCGACAAGGTGCTGAAGGACGCCCATGCGGTCCTGAAGCCGGGCGGCGTCCTGGCCGTGGAGGAGCACCGCGCCGATCCCAAGCCGGAACTGCCCGGGGTCAGCAACGGCTATGTCTCGACCGCCACCGTGATCGCCGCGGCGGAAAAGGCCGGCTTCAAGCTAGCCGACAAGTCCGAGGTCAACGCCAATCCCAAGGACACCAAGGACCATCCGTTCGGGGTCTGGACGCTGCCGCCGTCGCGGTGGACGACCGCGGGCGGCCAGGGCTCCGACCCGGCCTTCGACCGCGCCAAGTACGACGCCATCGGCGAAAGCGACCGCATGACGCTGCGCTTCGTGAAGGCCGGCTGAGACAGGGCGCTTTGACCGCACCCATCCGACCCGTTAGCTCTAAGCTGGTGGGTCGGCTGGGGGGCGCTCGCGAGTGAACCGGCGCCCATGATCCTCACATCCCGACGCGCGCTGCTGGCCGGCGCGGCCGCCCTGGCGGGTTGCCGCGGTCAGCCGGCGACGCCCAAGGCCTCGCCGCCGAAGACCGTCGCCGCCGCCGTCGCGGGCCCTTGGCGCAGCGCGGAGGACAAGGCCCGCGACCGCTGGCGCCACCCGCTCGAGAGCCTGACCTTCTGGGGCCTGAAGCCAGGCGCCACGGTGGTGGAGTTCTGGCCCGGCGCCGGCTGGTACACCGAGATCCTCGCCCCGTTCCTGGACGCCACCGGCGGCCGGCTCTACGCGGCCCACCTGCAGATCGCCGAGCCCGCCGATCCCTCGGCAAAGCAGGTGGTCGAGGCCTACCGCACCAAGTATGCGACCGGGCAGAAGCCCTATGGCACGGTCGAGATCACCGCCTTCGGCCCGACCAGCGGCCCCATCGCGCCGGCCGGCAGCGCCGACCTGGTGCTGTTCCTGCGCAATCTGCACAACTGGATGGCCGCCGGCATCGCCGAGAAGGCGTTCCGCGACGCCTTCCTGGCCCTGAAGCCCGGCGGCGTGCTGGGGGTGGAAGAGCATCGCGCCGCGCCGGGCGGCGTGCCCGACCTGCTGGCCGACACCGGCTATGTCGACCAGGCCTATGCGATCAAGCTGGCGCAGGAGGCGGGCTTTGAACTGCAGGCCGCCAGCGAGATCAACGCCAACCCGAAGGACACCCGCGACCATCCCTTCGGCGTCTGGACCCTGCCGCCCGTCCGCCGATCCTCGCCGCGGGGCGAGGCGTTCGATCCGGCCTTCGACCACGCGCGATACGACGCCATCGGCGAAAGCGACCGAATGACGCTCAAGTTCGTCAAACCAAGATAACGGTGTCACCAGCGGTTTACACGACACACGCGTGAAGCGAAGCTCGCCCTGATTCACGAAAGCTTATCTGGGGCATGGCCACGTTGGAGGAATTGACCGACCGGATCCGCCGCGCGGCGGCGTCCGGTGACGGCCTGGGCCGTACGGTCAAACTCGATTTGAAGGGCGAAGGCGTGATCCACGTGGACGGCGCCTCCGTGACCAACGACGATCGGCCCGCGGACCTCACGGTCTCGGTCACCCGTTCCGACCTGGTGAAGCTGGGCAGGGGTGAGCTGGATCCGATGCGTGCTGTGATGACGGGCCGGCTGAAGCTGTCCGACATGGGCGAGGCCATGCGTCTGATGCCCCAGGTGAAGGCCCTGTTCGAGAGAGCGGTCTAGGCGTCGCCATGTTCGAGCCCGCCCCCCTCATCGATGTTCCGGAAGACCCGATCCCACCCGGCGCGGAGGCCGCCTGGTACGTCGGCGCCGGCGGCGTGAAACTGCGCGCGGCGCTGTTCACTCCGCCGGGTCGCCCGCGCGGGTCGGTGGTGCTGTCCGGTGGACGCACCGAACCGATCGAGAAGTATTTCGAGACCATCGGCGATTTCATGGAGCGCGGCTTCGTGGTGCTGGCGCACGACTGGCGCGGGCAGGGATTGTCCGCGCGCGAGCTGCCGGACCGCCTGAAGGGCCACGCCAAGGGCTACAAGGCGTTCCTCGAGGATTTCCGCAACCTGCTGAACGCCTACGAGGCGCGCCTTCCCAAGCCGTGGATCGCGGTGGGCCATTCCATGGGTGGTTGCCTGACCCTGCTGGCCATGGCCAGCGGCGAGAAGCGTTTCGCGGGCGCGGTGCTGTCGGCGCCCATGCTGGGCCTCCAGTTCGGCAATGTCGCCCCCGCCGTGGCCGTCGTGATGACCTGGCTGAACCTGACGTTCGGTCGCGCTGGAAGGTACGCCCGGGGCCAGGCTGGCAAGCCGTTCGACGACACCTTCGAAGGCAATGCGCTGACCCATGACGCGCGGCGTTTCGCCCGTCACCGGGCGCAGGTCCGCGCCAATCCCGACCTGGCGTTGGGCAGCCCGACCTACGGCTGGCTGGACTTCGCGCTGAAGGCCACCACCCTGCTCGCCAAACCTGAGCGCCTTCGCGGCGTGACCGTGCCGGTGGACATAGTCTCCGCCGCGGAAGACAAGCTGGTCGACAATTCTGCGCAGGCCGCTGCGGCCCGCAACCTCCCCCAAGGGCGCCTGATCACCGTGCCTGGCGCCTACCACGAGATCCTTATGGAGACGGACGACATGCGTAACATCTTCCTGCGAGTGTTCGACGCGCTCACCGGCAAGGCCGCGCCGAAGCCCGCCGAAGCCCCCAAGGCCGCCCCGGCCCCCGCCGCGGCGCCTGCTCCCGCCCCGGCTCCGGTCGCCGCCGCGCCGAAGCCCGCGCCGGCTCCGACGCCCGCGCCCGCGCCCGCTCCGGCGGCGGCCACCCCCGCGCCGGTCGCGGCGAAGCCTGCGCCCGCCAAGGCGCCGGCGGCGGTGAAGAAGCCTGCCGTCAAGAAGACGGCCGCTCCCAAGAAGGCCGCGGCCAAACCGGCCGCCGCGCCGAAGGCTCCGGCCGCCGCAAAGCCCGCGGCCAAGCCCGTCGGGGCCAAGAAGGCTCCGGCCAAGGCGGCCAAGCCCGCCAAGCCTGCGGCGGCCCCGGCCAAGGTCGCGGCGCCCAAGGCGGCCGCCAAGCCCGCACTCGTGAAACCCGCGGCTTCGAAGCCCGCCGCCAAGCCCGCCGCCAAGCCGGCCGCTGCGAAGGCCGCGCCGAAGGCCAAGGCTCCCGCGAAGGCGGCGGCTCCGAAGCCCGCGGCGAAGCCTGCCGCCAAGCCCGCCGCAAAGGCCGCGGTCGCCAAGCCGGCCCCCAAGGCCACGGCGAAGCCCGCAACGACGCCGGCCGCCAAGCCTGCGGCGAAACCCGCCGCGGCCAAGACGCCGGCTGCGAAGAAGCCCGCCGCCAAGCCGGCGGCCAAGAAGGCGCCGGTCGCGAAGAAGTAGTCAGGCGGCGGACCGCCTAAGGGTGACCAGCGCCTGGTCCAGGCAGGCGCGGTCGCCCGCGATGACGATCTGCCCGCCTTGCTGTCCCACGGGCTCGCCCCGCCAGTCGGTGGTGAGCCCCCCGGCGCCCGCGATCAGCGGGATCGCCGCCTCGATGTCCCAGCTCTTGAGCCCGGCCTCGATCACCATGTCCATCGTGCCCGCCGCCACCATGGCGTAGGCGTAGGCGTCGCAGCCCAGACGCGCGAGCCGCGCGGCGGCTCGCACCTGGGTCCACGCGCCCAGTTCGGCGCCTTTGAAGCACCCCTCCGGGTCGGTGGTGGCGATGATGGCGTCCGCCAATTCGGGACAGGCCCGGACCTGCAGCGGTTTCGAGCCGCCCGCGGTCACCAGCCGGGAGCCGCCGGCATGCCCGATGTAGATCTCGCCAAGGTAGGACTGGCCGATCGAACCCAATACGGGCCGGCCCTGGAAGCGCAGGCCGATCAGGGTGGTCCAGAGGGGCAGGCCGGCGATGAACGCCCGGGTGCCGTCGACGGGGTCCAGGACCCAGACGAACTCCGCGTCGGGCCGATCCTCGCCGTACTCCTCGCCGATGACGCCATGGTCGGGATAGCGCGCGGCGATGAGGGCGCGGATGGCGCGCTCGCCGCCCCTGTCCGCCTCGGTGACGGGGTCGAACCCCGCCTCGTACTTGTTGGAAAGGCCGTGCTCGCCGCGGAACAAGGGGAGGATGGCTCCGGCGGCGGCGCGGTTCAGCTCGATCAGGAACGCGTCGAGCTCTTCAAGGCGGGCGGGGGCGAGGGTCATGGCCCTCGCTTACTCCGCAACAGGCTTGGACTTAAGCCTCGATCTCGCCGTTCATCGCCTTGGCGAGGTCCAGCAGGCGGCGGCGGGGCCGTTCGCCGAGCTGGTAGTAGGCGTGGATGAGGTCCTGGGTTTCCTTGCTGGCCAGGGTCTCCGTCGAGGACGACGCCTTGTCGCGTTCCAGGCTTTCGCGCTGGTCGCGGGTCAGGCCCTCGTAGAAGTAGCTGACGGGCACTTCCAGCACCTCGGCCAGTTGCCACAGGCGGGCCGCCGACATGCGGTTGGCCGCGCACTCGTACTTCTGGATCTGCTGGAAACGGACTCCGCAGGCATGCGCCAGTTCCTGCTGGGTCAGACCCAGGAGGCGGCGGCGGCGACGCAGGCGCCGGCCAAGGTGGATGTCGATCTCGTCCATGGAATCCCCGACCATGATTTCCCTTCGTCCCGGTTCGGGACTCCGTGGTTGAGACATCGCAATTCGCACGCCAGCCGCCTCCATTGCCGAATGCGAGCGACCAAGCCTAGGAAGACTGGATGGCCGCAGTTAACCAATCATACGTGTCTAAATTCATTTGGATGCTCGAAGCGGCGCTATTTGACGCCATATCGGGGCTCGCGCGCCTATTTCCGGTTGATTCTGTTTCAAATTTCGGCGGATCGCTGTTCTGCGGCCTGGGACCATTGACCCGGGCGAACCGGGTCGCGGAACGCAATCTGCGTATCGCGTTTCCCGACGCTGACGATACCGAAATCAAGCGAATCCTTAGGGCCCAATGGATTGAATTGGGAAGGTCGCTAGCCGAGTTTCTGGTGCTCGACCGTGTGGTAGCCGACACAGGCCGCTTGCAGGTGGAGGGTGAAGCCCGGCTGGGCGCAATCGCCGCAGGCGAGGGGCCTGTCGTCTTCATCTCGGGCCATTTCTCTTGTTTCGAGCTCATGGCCGCCGCGATCATCAAGGCCGGCGTGAAGTGCCAGATCACGTACCGCGCCATGAACAACCCATACGTCGACGCCAGCGTGCGGAAGAACCGCTTCCGCTACGGCGTCCGCCTCTTCGCTCCCAAGGGGCTGGAAGGCGCGCGCGAGCTGATGAAGGGGCTTCAGCGTGGCGAATCCGTGGCTCTGATGAACGACCAGAAATTCAATGGCGGCGTCGCCGCGCCCCTGTTCGGCCATATGGCGCACACTGCGCCGGGCCCGGCGACCTTCGCCCTGCGCTTCGGCATCCCGCTCCAGCCGATGAGCGTCCAGCGGGTCGGTCCGGGGGCCCGTTTCAAGCTCATCGTCCACGACCAGATCCGCCTGGAGGACACCGGCGACCGGGAGGCCGACATCGAGGCGGGGGTGCGGCGGATCAACGCCTTCATTGAGGACCGCGTCCGCGCGCGCCCCACCGAGTGGTTCTGGGTGCATCGCCGCTGGCCGAACGAGGAATACCGGAAGGGCTAGCCCCGGCTCTCCTGCCAGCGCTTCAGGGCCTCCGCCGGCCCGGCGTAGGCCTCCTGCAGCTCGGCGCTCCAGTAGCGGAGCTGCTCCAGCGGGATCTTTTGGCCGGTGAGCGCGCATAGCACGTAGCGGCCCGGGCGCAGCACGGCGTAGTCGCCGTCGCCGTAGTGCAGCTTGGCCAGGTCATTCGCGCCGAGGTTACGGTCGTGGGCGTTCATGGGCCGCTATTTAGCGCGCCGAAGCCGTTCAGAACAGGTCGCCCTGCGGGGGACCGTCGGCTTTCGGCTTCGATTTCGCCGGTTTCGGGGCCAGGGGCGCGCCGCCGGCCCCCTCGATCACCGCCTGGCGCGTGACCTTGTCGCCGAAGGTGATGGCCACCTCCTCGCCGCTCGCGAGCTGCGCCCCGGCATGGACCAGGGATCCGTCCGCCCGCGCCACTCGGGCGAACCCGCGCTGCAGCGGCCGGTCCGGATCGACTGAGGCGTAGAGCTTCGAAAGCCCCTCGAGCCGCTCGGACAGCCGTTCCAGCCGCCGCCGGATCGTCGGCTCCAGCCGCACGGCCAGGCGGTCCAGCCGGTCCTTCTGCACCTGCTGCGGCCGTTGCAGCAGGAGAGGCGACAGCCGCGAGGCCACCCGCACCAGGTCGCGCTCGTGCGCCGCGGCGTTCTTCGCCAGCCCGGCGCCCAGCCGGCCGGAGACGATGTCGAACCGCTGCTCGGCCAGCCGGACCAGGTCAGGGACGCGCTTCAGGGCCCGATCCGCGTGTTCGATCTTGCGCCGCCGCTCGTCCACCACCCGCCCGCCGCAGCGGTGCATCCGCGCGCCCAGGTCCGAGACCAGGGCCTTCAGCTCGGCCAGCACCGGCGTCGCCATCTCGGCGGCCGCCGTGGGGGTCGGCGCCCGGCGGTCCGAGACGAAGTCGATCAGGGTGGTGTCGGTCTCGTGCCCGACGGCGCTGATCAGCGGGATCACGCCCTCCGCCACCGTGCGGGCCAGGGTCTCGTCGTTGAAGGCCCAGAGGTCCTCCACCGAGCCGCCGCCGCGCGCCACGATCAGCACGTCCGGCCGCGGGACCGGCCCGTCCGGCGTCATGGCGTTGAAGCCCCGGATGGCGCCGCAGACCTGGGCGGCGGCGGCCTCGCCCTGGACCACCACCGGCCAGACGATCACCCGGCACGGCCAGCGGTCGCGGATGCGGTGCAGGATGTCGCGGATCACCGCGCCGGTCGGACTGGTGATCACGCCCACCACGGCCGGCATCGACGGGAGCGGGCGCTTCCGCGCCGGCTCGAACAGCCCCTCGGCGGCCAGCTTCTGCTTCAGCCGCTCGAGCTGGGCCAGCAGGGCGCCAATGCCCGCGGCCTCCATGCTCTCGATGACGATCTGGTAGCGCGAGCCTTGCGGATAGGTGGTGATCTTGCCGGTGACGATCACTTCCAGGCCCTGCTCGGGCCGCACGGACAGGCCCCGCACGCTGCCCTTCCAGACGACGCCGTCGATGGCCGCCTTCTCGTCCTTGATGGTCAGGTAGACGTGGCCGTTGGAGTGGTGCGTGACCTTCGACAGCTCGCCCCGCAGCCGGACGAAGCCATAGGCGTCCTCCAGCGTCCGCTTCAGCGCGAACGCCAGCTCCGAGACCGAATAGGCCTTGGCGTTGCCGGTCTCGTCGGGAATCGGGGCGACGTCGGTCATGCGGTCACGAAGCTAGGGGCGCGCGCCCAAAAAGAAAGGGGCGCATCCGGGACCTGAGGTAGCGCTTGGCCACTTCGGTTCCGGACGCGCCCCCCATCCCCAACGGATAGTCGCACCGCTCTCCAGCGGATCTCAGATGTAGCGGCGCAGGCTCCTGGCGAGCTCGGCGGCGCCGGACTTCTTCTTCGCCTGGGCCGGCTGGTAGGCGACCATGGCGTGTTCGTTGCAGTAGGGGCCGTGCTCTTCCGAACGGCGGCCGCAGAAGGTGAAGGTGTCCAGCGACGGGTCGCCGATCGGCCACTTGCACATGTGGGCGCCCAGGGTCAGCACGGTGGCCGTGCCCGGGGTCTCGTCCACGTAGCGCACCGGCGCGGGGGCCGGATGGGCCGCGGACACGGGTTCGGCGATCCGCCGCGGCGCCGAGGGCGACGCCTGCGCCGGACGGGCCGGACGCGGCGCCTTGAACACCGTGCGTTGCGGTTTCGAGGGCGTGGCGCGGCCCGAAAGCCCCAGCCGGTGCACCTTGCCGATCACCGCGTTGCGGGTGACGCCGCCCAGCTGCTTGGCGATCTGACTGGCCGAGAGGCCGTCCTGCCAGAGCTTCTTGAGAAGTTCCACGCGTTCGTCAGTCCAGCCCATGGTCTCGCCTCCCACCCAGAGGGGCCTGGCCGCTCCGCGCCGCCAGGATCAATATCTTGTGGCGTGGGGCAGATCCGCCCCTCACCAACCACCATCAGTAGTAAACAAATGCCTAAGACCCACAATAGGCGCCATGGCGATCATCCACAGGAACTAGATGTTGAGTCGGAATTGGGCGCCCTTGCGCCATGGCGTCGCACAGCGCACATCTCGGCCATGCGAGACCTGCCCATCGCCGAAGTCGTCCTTCCCCCGCAGCCGCGCGCCTATCACGGCGTCAACTGGGAGGGGCTGAAGACCCTCTACGTCCGGGAGGTGCGGCGCTTCATCAAGGTGGGCATGCAGACCCTGGCCGCCCCGGTGGTGACGGCGCTGCTCTACATGCTGGTGTTCGTGGTGGCCGTTGGCGGCGGGCGCGAGGTGCATGGCGTGGCCTACGGCACGTTCGTGGCCCCCGGCCTGATCATGATGCAGATCCTGTCGAACGCCTTCGCCAACTCCTCGTCGTCGCTGCTGCAGGCCAAGTTCAACGGACTGATGGGCGACTTCATGACCCCCCCGTTGACCCCGGGCGAGCACGTGGTCGGCTTCGGCGGCGGGGCGGCGACGCGCGGTATCGTGGTAGGCGTGGTCAGCATGGCGGCCGTGCTGCCGTTCGCCCGCCTTCCGATCGCTCAGCCCTGGGCGATCCTCTACTTCGGGCTCGGCGCGGCCTTTATCATGGGCTTCATCGGGATCATGGCGGGGCTGTGGGCCGAGAAATTCGACCACATGGCGGCGGTCACCAACTTCGTCATCATGCCGATGACCTTCCTGTCGGGAACCTTCTACCTCGTGGAGCGGCTGCCGGAGCCGTTCCGTTCGTTCAGCCACTTCAACCCGTTCTTCTACCTGATCGACGGGTTCCGTTACGGGTTCACCGGCCAGGCCGAGAGCAACCTCGCCATCGGCGCGGCGATGACCGCGGTCCTTACGGTGGGCTTGGGCTGGGTGTGCCTGTGGATGTTCAGGACCGGCTACAAGATCAAGACCTAGGCCCGTAGGAGATCCGACGGGGTCACGCCCAGCAGGCGGCGCATCCAGCGCGCCAGGTGGCTCTGGTGGGCGAAGCCGGTCTCCAGCGCCACCTGGGCGATGGTCATGCCTCGCTCCAGCAGCAGGGCGCGGGCGCGCTGGACCCGGCGCTCCATGACGTAGGCATGCACCGACTGGCCCATGGTCCGGCGGAACAGTGTGGTCAGGTGCGGGACGCTCATGCCGGCCACCTCGGCGATCTGGTTCAGCGTCAGTTCGCCGTCCAGGTTGGCCTCGACGAACTCCACGATGCGGCGGACCTGCGGCTTGGACAGCGTCTGGCGGCCGGCGAAGCCGACGACGGCGAAATTCTGCAGGAGGCGGGTCGTAAGCGCGGTGGCCAGGCTGTCGGCGTAGATCCGTCCGGCCGGGGCGGGCGCTTGGAGTTCCGCCATCAGGGCGCGCACGACGTGTTCCACCAGAGGGTCGCGGCCCCCGATCTTCGGCGCGAGCTCCGCGCGGCCGCCCGGAAGCGCGAGCGCTTCGGCGGTCGAGGTCAGGAGACTGGGCGCGAGGCGGACCGAGACCATGTCGCAGGGCGCATGGTCCTCCCAGACCCCGGAGGCTCCGCCCGGGACCAGATCGAAGTCGTAGGGGCTCTGGACGCGATACTGCCCGACGCCTTCACAGCTGCAGTCCGTCGGCACCGCGGGCGTGAGGTAGAAGATCACCCGGTGGTCGGTCATGGCCTGTCCGGGATAGCGGCCCGGCGTCGCGTGGACTTCCATGGCCGCCAGCGGACCCCATTGGCGCTGGCGACCGAAGGTCAGGCGTGGCGGCTCGACGCTGGTGAACTTGAACGGGTAGGTCATGGATCCTGCCTGAGCCTGCAAGAGCAACGCGAGACCCCAACGAAGTCAAAGCCCAAGCGACAAGCGGTCGATCGCGATCATCGGAACGTGCTCTGAGTCCTCGGAACGTGCGCGACCCGCGACGCGGGGCGACGGCAACGTCCGGTCGTTGCTGGAGGACCCCTCATGACCGCCGCCGCCGCCTCGCCGATCGCCGCCCCATCGGGGCGGGACACGCTTTCGCGCATCTTGGTGGCGGGTCTCGCCGGCGGCGGGGTCGACCTCCTCTATGCCAGCGGCGTGGCGCTCGCGAACGGCAATCCCGTCACGAGCCCCTGGCGATCGGTGGCCAGCGGCTGGATCGGCCGCGAAGCCGCGCAGGGCGGGCCCGGGATCATCGCGCTGGGCCTGGCGACCCACTTCGGCATCGCGACCTGCATGGCCGCGGCCTATGTTCTGCCGGCGCGCCGCATCGCCTTCGTGGTCGATCGGCCCTGGGTCGCGGCCGTGCTCTACGGCTTGATCCTCTACGCGGTCATGTACCTGGGTGTCCTGCCGCTGCGCTGGCCCGAGGTCTTCCCGAGGTGGGACGGGGTGAGGTCGGCGTTCGACGTCCTGGCCCACGTCGGCGTGGCGCTGGCCATCGCCGGGGTGGCCGCACGGCCGGCGAGGATCCGATGATCCTTCGCGGTCTCGTGGGAGGGGCGCGATGAAGCGCGGCGCCGACGCCTCCGCAGCCCAGGACATCGCCGCCCTGCGTTCCGCGCTGATGGTGCGCGAGCACCTGGGTTTCCGCCGCGCCTCCGAGGTGCTGGGCGTCAACCCCTCGGTCCTTTCGCGCCGCGTGCTCGCACTGGAGGACGCGCTGGGCGTCTCGCTGTTCCAGCGCTCGTCGGGTGGCGCACGGCCGACTGGCGCGGGCGAGCGGTTCCTGACCGAGGTCGAGCGCGCCCTGGATCTTCTGGCCAAGGCCGCTGTGAGGGCCGGCGCCGCCGGGCGCGGCGAAGTGGGCCGCCTGCGGCTCGGCCACGTCTGGCCGGTGACGGCCGGCCCGGCGGAAGCCCTGCTGCGGGCCTACCGCCGCTCGGCCTGCGACGTGGAACTGGAGCTGCGCGGCGGATCGGCCGCCGAGCTGGTGGCCGCCGTGCTCGACCGCGAACTCGATGCCGTGCTGATCGATGTGGAGGACGCGCCGCCCGGCCTGGACCGCCTGCCGCTGTGGGCCGAGCCCTGGCTGATCGCCCGCTCCCTGGAAGCTCCCGACGAACCCCTGGGCCACGCGCCTGTGCTCTGCGCCGCCGGCGACGACTGGAGCCGCATCCAGCGGCTGGTGGCCGACCGCGGCGGGGCCCGGGCCGGCGTCCGCGTCCAGATGACCTCGCACGACGGGGTGCTCAGCCTGGTGGCGGCCGGAGTCGGCCACGCCATCGTCCCGCAGTCCGTGGCCCAGTCGACCCGCGCCAGCGTCGCCTTCGCGCCCCTCCCGGGCGCGGCGGGATCCCTGCGGATGACCGCCGCCTGGCGCAACGACCACGACAACCCCGCGCTGCGGCGCTTCGTCAGCCTGCTGAGGGCCACGCCGCTCGAGTCCGATACGGTGGTGACGCCGCTGCGCGCGGGGTGGCGCGGATGAGCGACCCCATTGGCGCGGCGCTGGACGCCCTGGGCGATCCGACCCGCCGTGACCTCTACGAGCGCATCCTGGCCCGGCCTTCGCGGATCGGCAGCCTCGCCGCCGCGGTGCCGGTGACGCGGCCGGCGGTCTCGCACCATGTTCGTGTGCTGAAGGAAGCCGGTCTGGTCCGCGAGGAGGACGGCCTGCTGGTCGCCGCCATCGAACCCCTGCCGCAACTGCGCATCTATTTCGACCGGCTGTGGTTCGAGGCCTCGGTGGGCGAGGGGTGGCTGCGCGAGCGCTTCGCCGTCTCCCGGCGGCTCCATGCCCTGGGGTCCGAGGACCCGCAGCCACGCTCGCGTACGGCCTGATGGAGCCTTGGTCCAGCCTCGCGGCGGAGGCTCCGGCGGAGCTGCTCCGGGCGCTGGCCGACCCGATCCGCCGCCGGCTGCTGGAACGCCTGGTCTCCGGGCCGTCTTCCGCCGGCGAGCTCGCCCGCCGCCTGGGCCTGCCGCGCGTGAACATCAGCCACCACCTGGGCGTCCTGGCCGCCGCCGGCCTCGTCGAACTGCGCCAGCGGCAGGCTGTCGTGCAGCCCGAAGCCCTGACGCGCCTGCGCCGCTACTTCGACATGGCATTGACCGCGGCGGCAATTACATTGCCCGGACCGGGGCAACCTGTGGCGATCACAACACATCGATAGAAAAAGATCGGCGTCGATCGACCCGGAAACTGCTGTATCTCAGCATATTTCGTTCTCATGTCCGACGTGTTGCTTCCAGCGCATCGCACGTTGCTTTCGGGTCGATTGACCCCTTTTGTCACGCAAACGTAACTCGCCTTCACCTGGCCCCGTCTCGTGGGCCGAAACCTTCTTGTGGGGAGCGGGGCCGCCTCGTCGGCGGCCAGCGCGAAGGGGATTTTGATCGTGAGCAAGCCTACCGTACGTGCGCGCCTTCTGGCGTCTTCGATGATCTGCGGCGCGGCGATCGCCGTCGCCGGCCCGGCGATGGCCCAGACCGGCGGCGCCGACGAGGTGTCCGAGGTCGTCGTCACCGGCACCCGGATCCCCTCGCCGAACCTGGAGAGCGTCAGCCCGGTGACCGCCGTGAGCGCCGCTGAAATCAAGGCCACGGGCGTGACCCGGGTCGAAGACATGATCAACAGCCTGCCGCAGGCCTTCGCGGCCCAGGGCTCGTCGGTCTCCAACGGCTCCACCGGCACCGCGACGGTGAGCCTGCGCGGCCTCGGGCCGACGCGCACCCAGGTCCTGATCGACGGCCGCCGCCTGATGCCGGGCACCCCGAACACCACGGGCGCCAACCTGGCCCCCGACATCAACTTCATCCCCTCGGCCCTGATCGAGCGCGTCGACGTGCTGACGGGCGGCGCCTCGGCCGTTTACGGCGCCGACGCCGTCGGCGGCGTCGTCAACTTCATCATGTCGAAGAACTTCGAGGGCGTGCGGATCGACGCCCAGTACGGCATCTACCAGCACGACAATTCCAGCCCGATCGCCGACGTGGTCCGCGCCAAGGCGGCGACCGCCGCCAACCCCGAGTTCTTCAAGCTGCCGAAGGACAACGTGCGCGACGGGGAAAGCTCGCAAGTCACCCTCGTGATCGGCGTCAACTCGCCGGACGGCAAGGGCAACGTCACCGCCTACGCCGGCTACCGCCACGTCGAGCCGATCCTGCAGGGCAACCGCGACTTCTCGGCCTGCACGCTGAACTCGGGCGACACCTTCGCCGCCGCCGGCTGCGGCGGTTCGGGCACCGCCTTCCCCGCACGCGTCGGGAACCCGGCGGGGAACACGTCCGGGCCCGGCGGTTCCTTCATCCCGCCGCAGATCGTCGACATCACCGGCCCGGGCAACACGTTCCGCGACCAGGACGGCGCCCGCGACGTCTTCAACTTCGGTCCGGACAACTACTACCAGCGTCCCGACGACCGCTACGTCCTGGGCGCCTTCGCCAACTACGAGATCAACGAGTGGGCCACGGCCTACGCCGATCTGATGTTCATGGACGACTCCTCCACGTTCCAGATCGCGGCGGGCGGCATCTTCGCCGGCACCTTCTCGATCAACTGCGCCAACCCGTTCCTGTCGGATCAACAGCGCTCGCGCATGGCCTTCACCGCCGCGAACGGCGGCGGGACCTGCGCCAGTCAACCCAACGCCCTTTGGACCGGCACGGTCGCGCGCCGGAACGTCGAGGGCGGGGGCCGTCAGGGGCGGATGCAGCACCAGCAGTACCGCTACGTCGTGGGCGTCCGCGGCGACCTGAACGACAACTGGAACTACGACTTCGCCATGCAGTACGGCCGCGTGTCGTTCAGCCAGGTCTCGACGGGCTTCTTCCGTACGACGGGCATCAACAACGCGCTCAACGTCGTCATGGTGAACGGCAAGCCCACCTGCGCCTCGGTCGTGAACCAGACCGACCTGGCCTGCGTGCCCTACAACATCTTCCAGCTCGGCGGCGTGACCCAGGAGGCGCTCGACTATCTGGAAACCCCCTCCACCATCGCCGGCAACCTGTTCGAGCGGGTGGTGAACTTCAACATCGGTGGCGACCTCACCGAGTACGGTGTCAAGTCGCCGTGGGCCAATGACGGCCTGGGCCTGTCCATGGGCGCGGAGTATCGCCGGGAAACCATGGATTTCGCCGCCGACTTCATCTCGTCCTCGGGCGACCTGAACGGCTCGGGCGGCGCGGCCCCGCCGGTGAACGGCTCGTTCGACGTATACGAGCTCTTTGCGGAAACCCGCATCCCGATCGTGCAGGACATGGCCTTCGCCAAGAACCTGACGATGGAACTGGCTTTCCGCTACTCGGACTACACCTCCATCGGCACCACCGAGACCTACAAGATCGCCGGCGATTGGGAGCCCGTCGACGGAGTCCGCATCCGCGGCGGCTACAACCGCGCCGTTCGCGCCCCGCACGTCCTCGAGCTCTTCGCGCAGCAGAACGTCGTGCTCGACGGCACGCAGGACCCCTGCGCCGGCCTGGCGGCTTCCAGCCCGCTGGTCGCCCGCTGCGCCCAGGCCTTCGGCCTGACCACCGCCCAGGTCCTGGCGATCGAGAAGAACACCGCCAACCAGTACAACGGGCTTCTGGGCGGAAACCCCAACCTGGATCCGGAAACCGCCGACACCTACACCTTGGGCGTGGTCTACCAGCCGTCGTTCCTGCCGGGCTTCAACGTCTCGGTCGACTGGTTCGACATCAAGGTGAAGGACTTCATCTCCGGCATCGGCGCCGACACCATCATCACCCGCTGCGTCAACACCCTGGATCCCTTCTTCTGCAACCTAGTCCACCGCGACGGCCAGGGCTCGCTGTGGCTGTCGAACCAGGGCTACGTCCAGGATACGACGCTGAACACGGGTTCGTTGAGCACCAAGGGCATCGACGTCAACGCCAGCTACCGCACCGACCTCGAGAACCTCGGCCTCGGGAACATGGGCGGCGTCAGCATCAGCTTCGTCGGCACCTGGCTCGACGAACTGGCCGTCCAGAGCCTGCCGGGCGACCCGGCCTTCGACTGCGCCGGCTACTACGGCAACATCTGCTCGGTGTCGGGTGGTCTGTCCTCGCCGAACCCGGAATGGCGTCACAAGGCTCGCCTGACCTGGACCACGCCGTTCGAATACGGCGACTGGTTCAAGGACTTCTCGCTCAGCCTGCAATGGCGCCACTTCAAC
>NZ_SCVD01000028.1 GCF_004297125.1 Phenylobacterium sp.
CATGCTGAAGCGCAACAACTGCGGCAAGGCGCTGGATATCGCCCGCGTCGCCCGCGACATGCACGGCGGCAACGGCATCTCGGGCGAGTACCACGTCATGCGCCACGCTTCGAACCTGGAAACGGTGAACACCTACGAGGGCGCCCACGACGTCCACGCCCTCATCCTGGGCCGCGCGATCACCGGCGAGAGCGCGTTCTAAGCGGCCTGATCCTCCCTCGTTTCAGGAGTGTCGGACAAGCGCTCCGCGCCGGGCGTTTCGGAGACCTTCAAGCGGGAGGCGGTGGACTGTGCGAGGAGCAGCGGGCTGTCGGCCGGCGCGGAGGAGCGCCTTCGCGGAGAACCGGCTGCAGGGCCCTTCGGCCGGAGTGCCTTCGGCTACCTTGCGGGGGACCGAAGCTGCGCGAAAGGCGCTCCGACGTTCGCCGAGGGCGGAGCCCTGAGCCCGGACGGCCGTGAGGCCGGCCATCCACGAAAGACTGGCGGCGAGGGGGTCAATTTGCCGACCCAATCCCGCCCGGCGCAGGCGATGGGACTGCTGATCCGCCCAAGAGAGGCGTCATGCAGGAACACCCTCATCGAGAGGGCGGAGCGGCGCCTGGCCAAAGGCAAGCCTGCACAAAAATCTTCTCAGCTTGAGGTGTGTCAAAGCGGTGAGCGGCAAAGTTGGGCAGTTCACCACGGGTTCCGCCTCTGGGGCGCACGAGCACGAGGTGGAGGACGATTGACCCGCTTGCTGCATATGCCTCTGGTGGCCATCGGCGCTGTGGCGGTCCTGCTTGCCGGCTGCGTCGCGGGTCCTGACTACCGGGCGCCCACGCTTGTCGAGCTGAAGGTCCCTGACGAGTTCACGGCCGCCGCGCCGCCGACTTCCGCCGACGCTGACCTCGCCCGCTGGTGGCAGGCGTTCGGCGACCCCACCCTGACCGCCCTGGTGGAACGCGGACTCGCCGCCAACCTCGACATCGACGAGGCGGGATCGCGGGTGCGGGCGGCGCGCGCCGATCTGCGAGCGGCGCGGGGCGCTCTGCTGCCAAGCCTGGAGGCGTTCGGCTCGGGAACCCGCCAGGTCGGCGAGCGTACGTCGGGCCAGACCGTCGACCGCACCAGCTACCAGATCGGCTTCGACGCCGCCTACGAGGCCGACATCTTCGGCGGCGGACGCCGTTCGGTCGAGGCCGCCCGGGCCACGGCCGAAGGGACGCGGGCCAGTCTGCGGGCGGTCCAGCTCACCGTCGCCTCTGAGATCGCGCTCAACTATTTCGACGCCCGCGAGGCACAGGCCAGGCTGCGCATCGCCCGCGACACCCTCTCCACCCTGGACGAGACGGTGGAGATCACCGGCTGGAGGCTTAAGGCGGGCCTGGTGGGATCGCTCGACCTGGAGCAGGCGCGCCAACTCCGCGCCCAGACCGCGGCGAGCATCCCGGCGATCGAGACGACCTACGCCGCCGCCGCCAATCGGTTGGCGGTGCTGCTGGGCGAGGCCCCGGGCGCGGTGAACGACCTGCTCGAACCCGCCGCCGAGCCGCTCAAGGCGCCGGCTGTCCTTCCCGCGGCGATCCCCGCCGAAGTGGTCCGCCGGCGGCCGGACGTGGGGCTGGCCGAACGCACCCTGGCGGCGGAGACCGCCCGCATCGGCGTCGAGGCGGCCCAGCTCTATCCGGCGCTCGTGCTCAGCGGGACCTTCTCCGGCTCGGGGGCGTCGCTGTCGAAGGCCGGGGACGACATGGCCGGCAGCCTGGTGGCCGGGATCACCGCCCCGATCTTCCACGGCGGCCAGATCCGCGCCGCGGTGGAGGCCCAGCGGGCCAGTACGGCCGGCGCCCTCGCCGCCTATCGCACCAGCGTCCTCACCGCCCTGGAGGAGACCGAGAACGCCCTCGTCTCGGTGTCCGCCGCCGACCGGCGGGAACAGGCCCTGATCGCCGCCGAGGCCGCCGCCCGCACCGCCGCCGAGATCGCCCGCATCCAGTACCGCTCCGGCCGGACCGACTTCCAGTCGCTGCTGGAATCCGAGCGCACCCTGCTCTCCAGCCAGGACAGCCTGGCCTCGGCGCGGGTCGCCAGGGCCGCCGCTGCGGTCCAGCTCTACAAGGCCCTGGGCGGCGGCTGGCAGGCCGCACCCGAGCCCTCCAGCGTCGCCGCTCCCTAGAGGACTCCCATGGACCAGACCATCGGCGCGCGCGCCAAGATCGACAGCTTCCTGGGCGTGAAGCCCGGCTCGCGCCGGCCTCGAGCGCTGATGGTCGCCGCCCTGGTCGTGGGCGTGGCGTCGGCCCTGCTGATCTTCCTCCTGCTCCGCGGTTCGGGCGACGAGCCCCGCTTCGCCACCGCCGCCGTCGAGCGCGGCGACCTTCGGGTGACCGTCTCGGCGACCGGCAACCTCGCCCCCACCAACGAGGTGGAGGTCGGCTCCGAGCTCTCGGGCATCGTCAGCGCGGTCTATGTCGACAACAACGACCGCGTGACCAAGGGCCAGATCCTGGCCCGGCTAGACACCTCCCGCCTGGAGGATACGGTCCGCGAGAGCGAAGCCGGCCTGGCTTCGGCGCAGGCCAGCGTCGCCCAGGCCCAGGCCACCCTGACCGAGACGCGCGCGAGCCTCGGCCGCATGGAGGAGGTCTATCGACTGTCCGCCGGCAAGGCGCCCTCCGCCACCGAGCTGGACGTCGCCCGCGCCGAACAGGCCCGCGCCGCGGCCAACCTGCGCGCCGCCCAGGCCGCCGTCGGCCAGGCCCGGGCGAGCCTGTCGTCCAACCGCACTCAACTCTCGAAGGCCTCGATCCGCTCGCCGGTGAACGGCGTCGTGCTGTCGCGCGATGTGGAACCCGGCTCCACCGTGGCCGCGACCCTGAACGCCCCCGTGCTGTTCACCCTGGCCGAGGACCTCTCGAAGATGCAGCTCGAGGTGAAGGTCGACGAGGCCGACGTGGGCCAGGTGAAGGACGGCCAGAAGGCCACCTTCCAGGTCGACGCCTATCCCGGCCGGACCTTCAACGCCGTGGTCAAGCGTCTGGACGTGGGCTCTACCACCACCACGAGCTCCAGCGGCTCAGGCCAGGTGGTGGCCTATACGGCGGTGCTGACCGCCGAGAACCCCGACCTCGCGCTCCGTCCCGGCATGACCGGCACGGCCGCCATCGTGGCGACGGAGAAGGCGAACGTCCTGCTGGTTCCGAACGCCGCCCTGCGCTTCACGCCGTCGGCGACCGCCGTGGCTGCGAGCGGCGGGGCGACCAGCATGCTGCTGCCGCGGGGGATGCGCCAACAGGGCAAGGCGGCCGACGTCGCCATCGGACGCGGAAGCCGCCAGACGCTCTACGTCCTGCAGGACGATGGCGAGCTGCAGGCAATTTCGGTCCAGGCCGGCGACAGCAACGGCAGCCAGACCGAGGTCGCCGGCGACGGACTGAGGGCCGGGATGA
This sequence comes from Phenylobacterium sp., assembly GCF_004297125.1. Lineage (GTDB taxonomy): Bacteria > Pseudomonadota > Alphaproteobacteria > Caulobacterales > Caulobacteraceae > Phenylobacterium. The sequence continues at coordinate 3,429 of NZ_SCVD01000028.1, forward strand.
AGGTCGTCACCGGCCAGCTCGCCGGGGCGGCGCAATGACGGCCGAGCCGCTGATCTCGCTGCGCGGCGTCACCAAGACGTTCGGCAACGGCGAGGCGGCTTTCCAGGCGCTGAAGGGCATAGACCTGGACGTCCAGACGGGCGACTTCGTGGCGGTGATGGGCCCATCCGGCTCGGGCAAGTCCACGATGATGAACATCCTGGGCTGCCTCGATACGCCCACGAGCGGCGAGTACGTCTTCAAGGGCGTCCACGTGGAGCAGCTCGACAGGGACCAGCGGGCCCTGCTGCGGCGGCGCTATCTCGGCTTCATCTTCCAGGGCTACAACCTGCTCGCCCGGACCAGCGCGCTCGAGAACGTCGAGCTGCCGCTGCTCTACCGCGGCGAGCCGAAGCGGACCCGCCGGGACACCGCGATGGACGCCCTGCGGAAGGTCGGGCTGGAGGACTGGTCGCACCACACCCCCGCGGAGCTCTCCGGCGGCCAGCAGCAGCGGGTCGCGATCGCCCGAGCGATCGTCACCCAGCCCGACGTGCTGCTCGCCGACGAGCCCACCGGCAACCTCGACACCGAGCGCTCGCTCGAGATCATGCGGCTGCTCGAACGATTCAACGACGAGTCCGGGATCACCATCCTGATGGTGACCCACGAGCCGGACATGGCGGCCTTCGCGCACACCACCGTGAAGTTCCGCGACGGCCTGGTTGAGGCGGTCGAGGTCGGTCGGCCCCGCGCCGGAGCCGTTCCATGAACGCCGTCCTGATCACCACCTTCGCCCTGGCGCTCCGGGAGATCCGCCGGCACCTGATGCGCTCGTTCCTGACCGTGCTCGGGATCGTCATCGGCGTGGGCTCAGTGGTCACCATGGTGACGCTGGGCAACGGGACGACCGCCGCCGTCCAGGAGCAGATCTCCAGCCTCGGCGCCAACATCCTGCAGATCCGCCCCGGCCAGGGGTTCGGTCGCGGCGGCGGCGGCGGCGCGCAGCCGCGGTCCTTCGATGCCGCCGACATCGAGGCGCTCCGGCAGCAGGTGGCCGGCCTGGTGTCGGTCGCCCCCCTGGTTCAGTCGTCCGGCCTGGCGGTCCGCAACGCGGCCAACTGGTCGACCACCGTCTACGGCACCAGCAACGACTACCTGAAGGCCCAGTCGTGGAGCATGGCTAAGGGACGCACCTTCACGCCGGCCGAGGAGCAGGCCGGCAAGACGGTGTGCGTCATCGGCTCCACCGTCCGACGCAATCTCTTCCGCGAAGAGGAGCCGGTGGGCCAATCCATCCGCGTCCGAGACCTCTCGTGCGAGGTCGTGGGCGCGCTGGCGACGCGCGGGTCCAGCATGGGCCCGATGGACCAGGACGACGTGGTGATCATGCCGGTGAAGGCCGTGCAGCGCCGGATCACCGGCAACCAGGACGTCAGCATGATCATGGTCTCGGTAGACCCGGCCTACGATTCCAAGACCGTTCAGGCCTCTATCAAGTCGCTGCTGCGCGAGCGCCGCCGGCTACAGCCGACCGAGGCGGACGACTTCAACATCTTCGACACCCAGCAGATCTCGGAGACCCTGCAGAGCACGACCCAAATGCTGACCGGCCTGTTGGGCGCCGTGGCCGCGGTCAGCCTGCTGGTGGGCGGCATCGGGATCATGAACATCATGCTGGTCTCGGTGACCGAGCGCACCCGCGAGATCGGCATCCGCCTGGCCATCGGCGCGCTCGGGCGCGAGGTCCTGCTCCAGTTCCTGGTGGAGGCCGTGGTGCTGGCGAGCCTGGGCGGCCTGCTGGGCTTGACGCTGGCCCTGGGCGCAAGCCTGCTCCTCGCGCCGATGCTGCAGGTCCCCTACATCTTCGATCCGACCATCAACCTGGTCGCTTTCTTCTTCTCGGCCCTGATCGGGGTGCTGTTCGGCTATTTCCCCGCCCGCCGAGCCGCGCGGCTCAACCCGATGGACGCGCTTCGTCACGAGTAGCATTCGGAGGCCTCATAGGCCCTGGTTGTCGCTCTCGCCAAAGCTGGTGAACAGCACGTCTTCCTGCTCGCCGCACGTTTGGTCGAACCTGCGTCTGGCCGCCCTAAGATGGTCGCGGCCCTCGCGGCCGCCCGGGGGAACCCGTCGCTGACCGTGACTCAGGTCACATCGTTCGTCGAACCTGATCACATTCTGATGATAGCGGCCCGGACCCGTTTCAGTGACGGTGCTCCTGCGATACAACCGGAGGGTTCGGGAGTGCAATCAGCAGGAGCGGGCCATGGCCGACTTCAATCCGAAAACGATGACCGTGAAGGAACTCAAGAACGCCTCCGTTGAGACCCTCAAAACGGAACTACCCAATCTCGCGAATGCGCTCGGAGTGTCGCCCGGCGAACTCTTCAGGGCGCTGTCCGGTAGCAGCGCGGACGATCGCGCGATCGGCGACCTGCAGAACATGCGGCGGCTCGCAGACTGCTGCAGTTCGGACAACTGGTAGTTGCGGTTCGCTCCCTTGAGCGAACCTGTATTGGGCTTGGCGGCACGCATCTCGCGCTGAGGCGCGTGATGCCGCCGCCGCCGCCCTTCGTTTCAGTCTGAGACCCGCTGGCGGAACACGCCGCGGCTCGTTGTTCGGAACGATCTCCACCTCCGGAGAGCGGTCGCGGCGTGCTGGTCATAACTCATGCTCCCGAGCCTTCTGATCGGCGCCCGCCAGCGGTTTCATTCGGACTTCATCTGGCGAAGCACCGGCTTCGCACTCGAGACCCTGGAAGAGTTCGCCATGGATGAATTCGCCGAGGAGCTTCGACGGTTGACATCCGGGCCACCGCTCCAGCCCCGCGCCTATGCGGGCGATGTCCCAGCAGGCTTCGCGGCGCGGTTTGAGCAGCGCTTCGCCACCTTGAGGAAGCGCCTTCACGCGGTCGCGGGCTCGGTGCGGGTCCAAATGGCCGTGGCGTCCTCGTCGCCCACCGCCGCCGAGCAGCTGCGGTTCCCCGCCGAGGCGGCCAGGGCGCGCAGGACAAGCGCCATCCGCCGCCGCGAGCGGCTCGGCATGCGCTACCTGCAACGGCTGACCACCAAGTGCGAGACCTCGGCTTTTTTCGGGCCCATCGCGACGGGCCGGTTTTGCCGAACCGACACGCTGGTCGATCTGGAGCACCACCCGGGCGGCTACCGTGGCGCGGGGTATGTGGGGGAACGGTTTCTTGGCGGAATCCTCCGGCAGCTCCGGCAGGACCCAGGCGTGCTGAGCGGACTGTCCGTTCGCCGCCGCAGCGGCGTGGCGTTCGCCGCGTCCGACATCGTCGTGCATCCTCGGTTCGGCGCCTTGCGCCTCGACCTCCGAGCTGTACGAGCTCTCGCCGAGGCAGCGCAGCCAGTTCGAGTCGAGGACCTGCTGCGACATTGGCGCGGCGAACGTCAGACCGGATTGGTCGCCCTGTTCGCGCTGGTCGAGCTCGGCCTGATGAGCGACGACCTCGAGGCAGCCTGGCATGCGACCGACCCCGTGGTTGCGCTCCGGTCCCATGTAGCGCGAAGCGCCGAGCGGTCGGCGCTGACCACCCTGCTCGATCTCCTGGACGAGGCCCTCGCCACCTGGCCCCGCGCCGACGCACTCGCCAAAGGCAAGACCTTGGCGGCGCTCAACTTGGCGGGACATGCGTGCGGTGTGGCGCCCGTCGAGGGGGGCGCGCGCTTCTACGGCGGGCACCTGCCCGTCTTCGAGGACGGATTCGCCGCCGACAACCGGCTTTGCATCGATGAAGCCTGGGCCGATCCGTTTCTGCACGACCTGGCGGGCGTCATCAGAGCGTCGGTCGCCGCGGACGCCGCGTGCGCCGGGGCGACCCGTCGGCGGGTCGCGCGACAGATGGCGCGGGCGGGGGTGCGCCGCATCGGCCTCGCCGACTTCCTTCAGCGCTTTCCCGGCGCCGGTGAAGGCGTCCAGAACGGGAATGACGGGGCCGCCTCGGCGCGCTCCCAGGCGGTCATCACCAGCCCCGATGTCCTGATCGCCGCGCACGACCTGGAAGGAGTTCGCCGCGGCGACTGCGAATGGATTCTGTCGGAGTGTCACAGCAGCGTGGCCGCCGCGAGCTTCTTCATCCGGCCGATGCCGGGCGCAGCCGGATGGCTGGACGGAATCGACCGGTTCCTCGCCAGTCGGTTCACGCGCTCAGCCCTGATCGCCCTGACCGGCGCGCGGGACAACAAGACCGCCTTCACCGGCGTCCTGCGGAGCGCGCGCTATCTCGAGACTGGGCTTTCGGCGCACCCGGACGCGAACACCATTCAGAGCTCAGAACTGGATGTCGTCGCCGAAGACGACCTGCGTCTGGTCCTGCGGGATACGGGGCGGCCCCTAACGCTGCTGCCCGGCCATCCCCCCGGCACGGCGCCGGGGCTCGATTGCTTCCGCACGCCGCGCTACGCACCCCTCCAAAGCGAGTCGGCTTCTAATGCGCGCGCGCGCCACGGCCGGGTCGTCTACCGACGCGCCCGCTGGACCGTTGAGGCCGACGCCCTGCCGCCACCGGGCTCGGACGTCCTTGAGGTCTTCTGCTGGGGCCAATTCACGCGGCAGGCCTATGGGCTGCCGCGCTGGATTTTCGTGCGCGCGCCCTCTGAACGGAAGCCGCTCTGCATCGATCTCTCCAATCCGTTCCTGTGCGAGGAACTTCACGCCCTGCTGCGCCGCGACGGTGCGCTCTCCGTCGAGGAGATGCACCCCGCGCCGACCGATGCGTGGGTGCGCGGCGCGGACGGACGATACCTGGGCGAACTTCGTCTCCTCTATGCGGACGAGGGAGCGGCCGCATGACCGCGTCCTATCTCCGGGTCGCCCTGGTGCTGCCGCCAGTGCAGTCCTTCAACATGCCCTATTCCGCCCCTGCGGCGCTGGCCTCCCTTCTGCAGGAGCGGTTCGGCGCACAGACGCTGGTGGTGGACGCCGGCGTCGAATGGCTGGCGTCGGCCTTGCGCGACGCCGATCCGGCGATCGCGGCGGATCTTGGCCGTCTGCGCGATCCGAGCGCCTATCGCGACGCCTTCGCCCTTCGCGAGGCGCACGCTCACGCCGAGGCCGCGCTGCAGGCGCTCACGGCACGCTGGGCGCCCGAGACGGTGCAACTCTCCGGCGAGTACGTGCCGCCGGACCGCTTCGAGAACTGGGACGAGGTTCGTCGGTCGCTCGAACGTCCGACGGAACGCATGTTCGACGGTTATGTGCGCCGGGAGCTGATCCCCAAGCTCCGGAGCTTCCATCCGCAGATCGTGGGATTGAGCGTCCCCTTCGATTGGATGCTCTGGCCCACGCTGCGCCTGCTGCGGTTCCTGCGTCGGTCCTGTCCCGACGTCGTCACAATCGTTGGCGGACCAGCCATCCAGCGGTTGTGGAACGAGGGCCAGGCCGAATTCTTCGACATCCTGGATGCTGATTGGGCGGCGATCGGTGACGGCGAGCGGGCGCTGATCGATCTGGTGGGGTGGGTGTGCCGGGGCGAGGAGCCCCAGGACCCTGCGTTGGTGCGCCTCCCGCCCGAAGCCGCGCCCAAGCCGCGCCCACAACCCGCGGGTTTCTATGATCGCGGCGTCGTCCCGGACTATTCGGACCTAGACCTCGCCGCCTACCTGCGCCCTGAGCCCATACTCCCCATCCCAGCGTCCGAGGGATGCTACTACGGCCGCTGCCGCTTCTGCTCGCGGCAGCGCCGGGATCAAGCGGTAACCTTCGTGGAGACACCCGGTCGGCAGGTCGCCGAGGCGATGCGCAGACTGCAACGGCAGCTCGGGGTCACGCAGTTCGTCCTGACGGGCGACATCCTCACCCGTCGCTTCCTCCTTGGGGTGGCGAACGACTTGAGCATGGACAACGCGCCCCTCAATTGGTTCTGCGAAGCCAGCTTCAAGGCGTCCATGGCCGGACGCTTAACGGAAGCGGACTGCGAGCGGCTCTATGCCGGCGGCTGCCGTCTGATCCTCAACGGACTCGAGTCCGGCTCAGCGCGAATCCGCGAGCTGATGGATTGCCAAGTCAACGAAGCGATGTTCCGGCGGACGTTGAGGCGCCTCTCCGACGCCGGAGTCGTGCCCTATGTGACGATAGTGTTCGGATATCCGGGAGAGACCGCCGAAGACCTGATGGCCACGGCGGAGTTCATCCGCACGCACCAGGAGACGTGTGTGTTCGCCACGTCCCGCTTCGAGATCGTGCCGGGCACACCCCTCGCCGATCAGCTGCAACAGGATCCCCGTGTGCGGTGCACCCCGCGCTCCGTCCTCGAGGGCGGCTGGGACCACGACGCCGAGGACACCTTGGGTGACGCGGCCGCCAGAGCGATCCTGGAGCGGGACCTCGGCGGCATGTTCGGGCGGTTCCCCCAGTTTTACCGACAGATTCCCGTGCTGATGCAATTGCTGTCGAAGACTTGGCCCCGCCCGGTCCCACGCCGGCCTGCCAATCGCCGGGAGCGCGTCAGAGCCCTCGCGCAGAGTCCCTCGGGAGCGGGTGACCGACTGGGGGGAGGCGAGCAATGGACCTGATGACCGCGAGGCCGCCGCACGGGCGGGAGACCTCCAGCGCGCGCGCGATCAGCGACTTGGGCTCGACGCCGGTGCTGCTCTTCAACCTTCCCGAGGTGACGCTCGAACCGAACCTCCCCTTCCCGCCGCTCAGTCTCCAAGTGCTGCGCGACGGCGTGGCCGAGGTCGGTGGCGTCGCCCTCTGCTTCGACCTCGCGCCGTTTGGGCCGCGGATCGCTGAGCGGCTGACGACCGCGGAGTTCGCCGAATTGTTCCGCGCCAACGCCGAGCGTAGCCACCTTGCCGCGACCGGCGCCCACGAGCTCGAGCTGCCGCCCGCCTGCCTCGCCGCGGTGCAGGAGTGCGGCCTCATCGCGCGGGTCGTGGCCTTGGCGCAGCAGCACGCGCCGCTGCTCGTGGGGCTGTCGATTCAGGGCACGCCGTACGCGAGCGATCGCTTCGCCATCGGTCTCTGCAAGGCCCTGGCGAGAGCGCTCCGAAGCGACGGGATAGCCGCACCGGTGGTGGTGGGCGGCGCCCGGACGATCGAGAAGACGGACGTTCAGCGTGAGCTCATGGCCGAGCCGGGGATCGACTACCTCGTCCGCGGCAACGGGCTACGCTCGCTCAAGCAGCTGGCAAAGGGCGTGGCCGACGAATGCCTGGTCCCGCGCGACGTGCGCGGCCTGGTATATCGGGAGGGGCCAGCGATCAGCTTCGCCCGGGGCGCGGACCCGCCGTGGGGCCACATGGCCGTGCCCATCTGGGCGGACCGCGCGGCCCTTCCGCACTATCGCCGCACCGTCGCCGAGTTGGCGCCCCAGGCGGCGCATGTCTCCGAGCTGGCGGGGCGGCTGCGGACCGAGATCTGCCCTCTCGCGTTCCAGTTCACCGTGGGATGCGTCAGCGACTGCGCCTTCTGCAACCGCGCCTCGGAGCATGGCAAGATCTCTCCCCCGAAGGAGGTGGTGGACCAGATCGAGGCCGCCGTCACCGAGTTCGGGGTCCGCGAGTTTCTGTTCCTGAACAGCGAGCTGAACTTCGGCCGCACCTACGTTCACCGCTTCTGCGAAGAGATCATCCGGCGCCGGCTCGACATCCGGTGGGTCGACAGCTGCGAGTTCCGCGGCCTCGACCGCGACACCCTCGAGATCATGCGCGACGCAGGCTGCGTGGCGCTCTGGTTTGGCCTGGAATCCGTCTCGGAACGGATCCTGAGTTACATCCAGAAGCGGGTCGTTCCCGAACACGCGGTTCGCATCCTTAGCGAGGCAGACCGGTTGGGAATCTTCAGCTGCCTGAACTTCATTTGCGGCTTGCCTTCCGAAACCGCGGACGATGTGGAAATCACGGCGAATTTCCTCCGCGACCACCATGCGGTGATCAACGCCACGATGGTGAACATCTTCTACCTGCAGGGAGGTCCCTTCGCTGACACCCCGGAACGCTTCGGCCTCGCGATGCGCGGCTATCAGGAGCAGGTCGGCCAGACGACAAGCCAGGCATTCGACGAAACCTTCGCGGGGGGCCTCAATTGGGAGGCCAAAAAGGAGCAAATGCTCGGCTCCTTCGCCCGAATCCGCGCGGTGAACGATCAATATATCCCGCGCAACAGCCACAACATGCCCCTCGTGCTCGCGCTTCACCGCGCCCTCGGCGGCGACAAGCCGGCGATCGTGCGGGCGCTTCAGCGCATGTCAGACCCCGCGCTCGGAAACTTCCTGGGAAGCCATCATCAGATCGTTCGCCGCGAGGGCGAGACCTACCTGCTGGAGCCGAGGCGCCAGGAGGTGCTGCGGATCAACGAGATCGTCGCGCGGTGTTCGGAGTTGCGGCACCTGATGGTGTGGCCCCACGTCCGCAGCCGCCTGTGCGCTGAATTTTCCGAACCGGCGGTCGACGCCGCCATCGCGGCGATCCGGGAGCTGGAAGCCAAAGGCTATTTCCTGAACGAGGTGTAGATATGGCCGAGCCGCATTTCACCACCGTGATCCGGGCGCGTCCGGGGAAGTCGACGCCGTCAAGGCCCGCTGAAGCCGCCGCCTCCGCCGCCCTGCTCGCTGCCGATTTGAGTCCGGCGGCCCGACGCGTTCGGATGCTCCTGGTCGATCGCGCCGGCGACCAAGCCTATGCCTTCGACCCAGAGAGCGCCGACATCCAGCTCATCCCGCCGGAGGTCGAGTCCGTGTTGCGGGCCTCACAGGCCGGCGAGGCGGTTCCGGAGGCGCTGCTGGAGGCCCTCCGAGAAGTCCTTGGGCTGGACGGCGATCCGGAGGTTGTGGCCTCAGAGCCCGCCTACGATCGCTGGGGCGTGACGGTGCATCTGAACCACGTCTGCAACCTGGCATGCGAGTATTGCTACGCCGACGGTCGAACCTCGGACTCTGACGGCAACGTCAAGGGCGCCTACGGCGGCCATTCGAGCGTGATCAGCGATGGTGTGCTGGCCGAGGGCATGGAAAAGTTCATGCGCGACGCCCCCACCGACGACGTGGTGATCAGCTTCCTCGGCGGGGAGCCGCTCCTGTCGGAGACCCGCTTCGTCGAGGCGATCCGCATCATCGACGAGAAGGCCTCGAAGTACGGCCGTCGCCCGACGTTCCAACTGACCACGAACGGGACGAGGAACACGCCGGAAATCCTGCGCTGCCTGCAGGACCACGGGTTCAGCGTGGTCGTGAGCGTCGATGGCGACCGCGCCACGCACAATCGGCAGCGCCCAAAGGCCGGGGGCGCCGAGTCCTACGATCAGGTGCTCCGTGGTGTGGGGCAACTACGCGACGCCGGGGTGCGGCTGGGCGTGCGGATGACCGCCATCCGCGGGCGCCCGGGGATAGAGGCCGCGCACCGCTCGCTCGCGCAGGCGGAAGCCGAGGCGGTCGGCTTCCAGTTCCACATGTACGGCGGAGATGCGCTTCGGCCTTTCGCCCAGGAGGAGCGCGAACGGCTCTTCGCACACTACGTTGCGGTGGCCCATGCGATCCTCGACGGCGACCCGGGCGCCCGGAAGCTTACGACCATCCGCGACGTGCTTCAGGACATCGCCACGAAGAACAAGAAGCAGCACCACTGTGCGGCAGGCCGCTGGTCCAACACGCTCACCCCGAACGGCGACGTCTATCCCTGCCATCGGTTCGCGGGCATGGCGCAGTTCCTCACCGGCAACGTCCTCGAGGACGGATTCACGTTCACGTCCCAGGCTCAGTTCGAGGACAACACCGTCAGTAGCCGGGTCGTGCGCCGCGACGGCACCCAGAACTGCGCCCTCTGCTACGCCCACAACACTTGCGGCGGCGGCTGCGCACAGATCGCCGCGGCCAATACGGGAAACATCGACGAGCTGCCGCCGTTCTTCTGCCAGGAGACCCGCCTGCGGGTGCAGGCGGCTGTCCGCGCGCTGGTTGAGCGGCTCGTCGCGCGGCCGCAACCGGATGCTTGACCTTGCGCCCCAAGCGGAGGTCGCGAGCGACGAAGCCTTCTTCGCCCCGATAGGGCGCGACCAGTTCGTAACGGACTTCTGGGGCCGGCGGCCGGTGCGCCTCCCCGGCTGGCAGACGCGGTTCGCTACCCTCTATAGCCTGGACGCCTTTCAGCGCGATCTAGTGGGCGCCGTGTCGCCCGACCGTCCACGGGCCCCGCCGCCGCTCCTGAAGGCGGTCCATAACCGCGATGGCGGCGGCGCCGTCTTCCATCCCCCGGCCAACCTTGCGATGGCGCTCTTCGACGGTGGAATGACCCTCTGCGCTTCGGGGCTGGAAGCGCATGACGCCCGACTTTCCCATGCCCTCGACTGGCTGAAGGGCCAGCTGAAGTTTGCGGGCAAGGCCGAGATCAACGCCTACTACTCACCCGAGGGCGAGGGCTTCGCGTGGCACTACGATTGCCAGCACGTCTTCATCTTGCAGATCGCCGGATCGAAACGTTGGGAATTCTCCGAGGAGCCGGGCGTGCATTCACCGCCCCTGGCGATTGCGCTCAACGTCGCGAGCGCTCCCCAGGGAAGCGCCGCGGCTCGCCTTGCCGGGCTCGATATCCGCCTACCAGCGGATCTCGAGATCCATGAGGGCCGGCTAAATCCGGGCGACGCGCTCTACCTTCCACCCGGGGTCTGGCACCGCGCGTTCGCGGACACCTACTCGTTCGCCCTCACCTTGACGTTGCAACCCCTATCCCTGGCGCAGGTCTTGCGCTCGGTCGTCACCTTGCTGGCGAACACCGACGTGGTGGGTCGGCGCGATCTCCACCGCGGAACGACGGATCCCCGTCAGGGTCTTGGCTCCGAATACGACAGCGCCAGCAACGCGTTCCTGTCCAACCTGTGGACGAAGCTCGCCAAAATGGACGCGGCGGACCTCGTGAAGCTTTATGGCGAGCTGCAGCAGGAGGAGCTGCTGCAGCGTCTCGCCGACGCTTAGGCGCGTGAGGCTGGCGGCCGGAGGCGCGCGCTGCAGCCACGCGCAAAGCGGCATTCCCAGTCAGTCCCCCAGCAGGGATGCTGCGCGCGGCTGAAGCGATCCAGCGGCTCACCGAGCGCAAGGCTCACGGCAAGATCGTCGTGGAGTTGGACGCGGCCTGAACCAGATGGCGCGCCGCGCGTCGCGCCGTTGCAGAGCTCGAAGCGGGACGACCGAGCGAGGTCCGGCGGTCGAGGTTGGCGACACAAGAAGACTGAAGGAGGACGGAACTTGATGGCCTTCAACGCGGCAATATCCCGTCACGGTCATGCGGGAGATCATTGCAGGCGTGCCCAGCGGGCATCAAGATGAACTTGGCAGCGCCGCGTGGGTCGTCGTGCGCGACTCAGCTGGCGTAGAGCACCTTGGCCGACTTGGGGTCGGTCAGTCGTCTCCCGCGCTCGGACGGCCGATCGAGCTCATCCCAGGGCCCCATGGTGCGCTCATCCGCGGCACATCGTACGATCGGAGCTTCGGACGTGAGTGACGCGGCGTTGAGGTGATCGTCATGCGCGAGGTCGATCCCAAGTTCGCCTTGGAACCTTCGGCTGCGGAGCGGTGAAACGTACTGACACTTGTCCGTCCATGTCGGCCATGCGAAGCATCGCGCTCAAGTGCTTTCCCTGCCTGCCGTGCCCCAATGTGCGCCCCAAAGCCCGCTTCGGAAACCAGGTAGTCGGGGCATAAGTATTTGATTTTGCGCATGTGGCCCGGTAGCTCAGCAGGATAGAGCAGAGCTTTCCTAAAGCTAAGGTCGGGGGTTCGAGTCCCTCCCGGGCCGCCACCGATCTTCCGCCCGATCCTCAATGCGATCGGCCAGGCGCTGGACGTGAGCAACGCCCTTGGCCGCCAGCCAGCCGTACTCGGCCATGTGGCCGCCCAAGGCGTCGACGATCCGGGTGCGGCGGATGTGCAGGCGCTGATCGCGGCGGGTTCCGAAACCGGCGCCTGGCCTATGCGACGGCGAGCGCCGGCTAGGGCCTGCGCTTCGCCTTGGCAGGCGGGGCGGCCGGCGGGTCGCGGAAGAAGAGGCCCAGGCAGACCCGGACATGTTCGTCGATGAACTCGGGGTCGAAGGGCGAGCGGCCCATGATTTTCTCGACCTCGGACGCCAGCATGTAGATTCGCGTGACCGCGCCGATGAAGATGTATTCGAGGTGGTAAGGATCGCCCTCGACGTAGCGCCCCGCCTTCTGGGCGCCGCGGATGAGTTCCGCGCGCGCGTCGAAGGTATGGCGCAGGTACTCCTCGATCAGCCAGTCGAGCTGCGGGCTTGGGCTGGCGGCCACGTGGGCCATGATCCGGTGGAAGTCGAGGTTGGAAGCCCCGAAGCGGATGAAATCCTCGTGGATCAGGCGCAGCTTCGTGGCGTCGTCGACGCCGCGAAGGCCCTCGAGCCGCGCGTCGAACGCCGCCCTGTACGTGGCCAGGATGCTGGAGATCGCCTCGCGCCAGAGGCCTTCCTTGCTGGTGAAGTGGTAGGTGACCAGCGTGTGCTGGAGGCCGGCGTTGGTGGCGATGGTGCGGGTCGAGGCGCCCTCGTAGCCGTTGCGGGCGAACTCTTCGATCGCCGCCTCGATGATCTTGCGGCGGGTGTCGAGCGTGCGCTGCTGGACTGCCCGCTCGCGCTTGCGCGGCGCGGCCGGGGCTCCATCGTTCTGTGCCGTCGCTCGCAACGCTTCACCTCGTCTGCGCCGGGACGGACATCGCGCCCGAGTCCCTAAAGCCCGCGCCGGACAATCTGTCGTTGTCTAACCTTCCTCGTGAGCGCGGCCAAGCGACGATCCTGGCCACTCAGTTGATTTAGCCGCGGGCTTGATATCCGGCTGGTCAAGGATTCCCCCGCGACTCCAGAAGAAGAGCAGGAACGCCGGCAGGCAGATCGCGGGCGCGAGGATCGAGAGCGCGGGGCCAAGCGCCTGGCCGCTCGGGTCGAAGCCGGAGCTGATCGCGGCCGCCGCGGTCGGGCCGATCCCGAGGCCCAGCAGGGTGATGCACATCAGGAGGAGCGCCACGAACGTCGCGCGCATTCGTGGCGGCGCCAAAGCCTGGAGCCCGACGACCACGTTGTTCGCCGCCCCGACCAGGAAGAAGGCGCCGCAGGCATGCAAGACCAGAAAGGCGATCGCGCTCGATTGGAGGGGCGCCATCACGGCGAAGGACCCGCCCAGCGCGATGCAGGCCATGGAGGTGAGCGCCACGGCGTCGCGTCGTCCGCGCCGCTCGAGCACGCGGGTCAGTTGCGGAGCCGCGAGCGTGCCGCCAAGTCCCGCCAGCAGCCCGGCGATGCCGAAGGCGTATCCTGCCTGCTGGATCGACAGGTCGAACTGGCGGCGCAGCAGCTCGGGGCCCCAGGCCGAGTAGGCGTACCCCACCGCCTGGGTCAGGCCGGCCCCGGCGAACAGCCCGACGAAGAGGCGTGCGCGCGCACGAAGGTGGGCCATGACCTCCGACAGCCCGGGCGCGCCCTCGCCGGCCTGCGCGCGGGCCGGTTCACGTACGGTGAGGGCGAACAGGAGCCCGCAGGCCAGACTGGGCGCGCCGACGATCACCAGCACGAGCTGCCAGGCGCCGAGCGGCAGCGCATGGCCGCCGGCGGCGGCCGCGTCGACGCCCTGGACGACCATCGCGCCCACCACATAGGCTCCGGACGCCCCGGCCATTCCCGCCGCCGAATAGATGCTCGCCGCTCGCGCCCGCTGTTCCGGCGGGAAGAGATCGCCGATCAGGGAATAGGCGGACGGCGTGAGGGCCGCCTCGCCGATCGCCAGGCCGATGCGCAGGACCATGAGCAACCAGAACGAACCGGCGAACCCCGACGCCACCGTGGCCAGGCCCCAGAGCAGCACGCCCGCGACGATCAGCTTGCGTCGGTCGCCGCGGTCGGCGAGCCGGGCGATCGGCAGTCCCACGAGGGCGTAGAAGACGGCGAAGGCGGGTCCGAACAGCAGGCCGAGCTGGAGATCGGAGACGCCCAGGTCCGCCTTGAGGGGCGCGACCAGCAGCGCCAGGATCACCCGGTCGACGAACGACAGGATATAGAGGAGCCCGAGGAGCGCGACGGTCCACCAGGCTGCTCCGGACGCGCGCGGGGAGGATGCGGCGCCCGCCATCCGACTAGCGCCGGATCCGGAACTGCAGGACCACCGACCGCGGCGGGTTGATGATGCCGTACCAGGCCGGCGTGTTGCCGCCGGCGCCGGTCCCCGAGACCGAGGTGACGAACTGGGGCTCGGTGACGTCGGTCAGGTTCTTGCCGAGCAGCGCCACCTCCCAGCCGGCCGCCTCGTTCTCGACGGCGACCCGCAGGTTGAGCTTCCCGAAGCCGTCGCGCAGCGGCGCGTCCAGGTTCACCCCCACGTTCGGCTGGTAGTAGGTCTTGGACATGAATTCGAGGCTGCCCAGGACCTTGAGGGTCAGGTCGTCGCTGAGCGGACGGGTGAAGTTGGCGTCGAGCGTGCCGCTCCATTTGGGCGCACGGGGCTGGCGAAGCCCGTCGACGGCCACCGGCACGGCGGGGGCCGGCGGGACGGTCTCGGTGAAGATCGAGTCGGCGTAGACGACGCCGCCGCTGAGCCGCAGCCCGTCGGCCACGCGGAGGCTGCCGTTCAGCTCCACGCCCCGGGACCGGACGTCGATGTTGGTGACCACGGTCTGCGAGACGCCGGGGTTGCCGACCACGGCGGTGCGCGAGAACTGGAAGTTGTCGACCGTTGTCTGGAACAGGGCCACGTCGAGTGACGCGCGGTCGAAGACGAACTTGCCGCCGGCTTCGACCGTATAGGCCGTCTCTCCGGTGTAGGGCGCGCCGGCGATGGTGGTGGGCGCGTTCTGGAAGCCACCGCCCTTGCTGCCCTTCGAGGCCGAGACATAGACCATCCGACCCGGCTCGAACTTGTACTGGAGGCCGATGTCCCCATCGACGTCCTCTTCCTTGTTCGAAAGCCTGGTGCGCGGGTAGGCCGGGAACGCGCCGCCCAGGTTGCCGGCGCCTTGCGGCCGGAACAGCGACGCGTCCTTCTTTTCGCTGGTGTAGCGCAGGCCAACGCTGGCGTTCAGCTTGTCGGTCAAGGCATAGGTGGCCTGGCCAAAGGCCGAGATCGTCTCGGTCTTCTGATTGTACAGCGAGAGCGCCGTGCCAAAGAGCGCCGAGGGCGCGAAGCCGTAGATCGACCGGTTCAGCGTCCAGTCGTTGTGGAAGTAGAAGACCCCGGCCAGATAGGTCAGCTTGCCCTCGGAAGGCGAGGCGATCCGGAATTCCTGCGAGTACTGCTGGTTCTTCTCGTTGTCGCCGAGGTTGAAGAGATTGGCCTTGAGGAAATCCAGGTCGCTCAGCCGCTCGGCCTGCCAGTCGACGTAGGCGCTCTGGGAGGTCAGCGTATGGCCCCCGAGGCGCCAATTGGCGATCAGGTTGATGCGGTCGGACTTCTGGTTGTCGAACGGTGTCGGGCCGGCCGGCACGCCGGCCCCGAAGGCGTCCGAGCCACTCTGGCTGCGTCGATCCGGCCGGCCCTCGAAATTTAGCTGGCCCGTCGCAACCGCACGATTGGCGAGGGTCAAGCCGACCACGGCGTCGCGCACCACCTCGAGCGACTGCCCCGTCTGCTCGTGGTCGTCGTGCTGGTAGATCAGGGTGACGTCGACGGCCTCGCTGGGCGTCCAAACCGCGCTGAGACGGCCGGAGACGTCCCGCGTGTCGGGCTGCCGTCCAGAGTACGGATTGCGCACGAAGCCGCCGTCGTCGACGTAAAGGCCCGACAGCCGGACGCGGAGCGTTTCGCTCACGGGGATATCGACCGAGGCGTCCACGCGCGGCGTGTCGGTCTTGAAGTCGTAGCTGGTCTCCAGGCTGTACCCGAACGCATCCCGCGGCCGGCGCGTGACCATCGTGATGGCGCCCAGCGTGGTGTTCTTGCCCAGCAGGGTCCCCTGGGTGCCCTTCACCATCTCGATGCGGTCGAGGTCGTAGATGGGCGTGACGTAGTCGCGGGTGTGCGCCGAATAGACGCCGTCGATGAACAGGGCGACCGAAGCCTCCACCGAGAACAGGGCCGAGTTCGAGCCCAGCCCGCGGAAGGTGACGGCGGGCAACCCGCCGACGCCGCTGGCCATCACCAGGCCCGGGGCCACGCCGTTCAGTTCGTTGGCGCTGGTGACCGAGAGCGCCTGCAGCTTCTCGGCTCCGACCACGGCCACCGTCAGCGGCGCGTCGGATACGGTCTCGGCTCGCTTCCGCGCGGTGACGATCACTTCCGCAACGCTCTCGGGCGCGGCTCTCGCGCTCTCCTGCGCCCAGGCGATCCCGGGGAGCGCACAACCCGCGAGCAACATCGCGGCCAGACGCGGCGTTTGCCGTCCAAACATCGTAACCTCCCCCTGCATGTTCCCTGGCTCGATCGGCCACGGCTTATGCTCACTAAATTGACCAACTGGATATATTTATCAATCCGTATTTTGCTGGTCGGGAAATTTATTAGGCCTACGCGCCGCCGCGGGACTGCAGCGCGTGGTACCGCGCCGCCTTGCGGGCCTCGTCCAGGCGGCTCCCCTGCTGCACCGCCTCCCGGATCCGGTCTTCGGCAGCCGCGATTTCGCCCGCGACCTGCAGGACCTCGTCGACGCGGCCCGTCGGGATGGCGACCACCCCGTCTCCGTCGCCCACCAGCCAGTCCCCCGGCTCGACGCGCACGCCCGCGATCTGGACCGGCACGTTGTAGGCGTCGACCGTCACCCGGTCCTTGCCGGTGCGCATGGTGTTGGCGCGGGCGAAGATGGGATAGCCGAGCTCGATGCTGCGGCCGATGTCGCGGCAGACCCCGTCGATGACCGTGCCGGCGATACCCTTGCCGTGCGCCACAAGGGTCAGGATGTCCCCCCACACCGTGGCGTCCAGGCGGCCGTTGTTGTCCAGCACGACCACCTGGCCGGGCTCCACGTCGTCAATGTAGTCGCCGACCGATCCGCCGGATTGACCCACCGGGACCATGCGGATGGTGAAGGCGCGGCCGGCGAACGTCATGGCCCGGTCGAATGGCATCACCCCCAGGCACTGGCCGTCGATCCCGAGCCGGTCCAGCGCGTCGGAGAGCGTGGTGACGCCGATGGCGTTCAGCCTGTCCGCCAGGTCGGGTGTCACGCGCGGGTCTCCTGCTTGAGCATGTCTTCGTAGTCGGCGCCCATGACCTCGCCGATCGGGTCGCCGCGTTCGATGGCCGCGGCCATCAGTTGCTCGCGGGCGTAGATCGCTTCTGCCGCGACGAGCACGGTCTCGGCCGCGCCGGCCGCCACGAAGACGACGCCGCTGCCGTCCGCGAGGACCAGGTCGCCGGGACTGACCGCGACCCCACCCACGGTGATCGGCTCGTTGAAGCTATGCTCGGCGACGCGACCCCGCGCGGTCACGGGGACCGCAGCGCGGGCATAGATCGGCAGCCCGAACTCCAGGCTCTCGTCGAGGTCACGGCAGGCGCCATCGACGATCACCGCCCCGACGCCCTTCTTCACGGCTCCGCGGCTGAGCAGCCCTCCCCAACCGGAGACGTCGATCCGCCCGCGATGCTCGACCACGATGATGTCGCCGGCCTGGCTGGCCATCACGGCGCCCGCGCCGAGATGACGTTTCGGCAGACCGTCCAGCGGCGCGCCGAGCTTGACGGTGACCGCTCGTCCCGCGACCCGCGATCGTATGGTGAGCGGAACAAGGCCCACGACCGCGCCGGGCAGGCCCAGTTTGTCCAGCGCGTCCGATACCGAGCAGGTGTCCAATCGTCTCAGCCGCTCCAGGAGGTCGGGCGTCATGCGTCGGACCCGGCCGGGGTGCGCGCGGCGCCGAGTCCGGTGAACTCCGCGACCTCCAGCCCCATGGCCTCGGCGAACGCTTCGCGCACCCACTCCGGTTGGCCGGCCTGGAACGGATAGGTGGTGGAGAGCATCCGCTTGCGGGGATCGGCGAGGATCTCGGCCTTGGTGAAGCCCTGGGTCACGTCGGCGCGCTCCATCAGCGGCAGCTCGACCCGTACGTTGCGCGCGGGATCGCGGATCAGGCCCTTGGCGTCGGCGCCCTCGGCGATGGCCTTCATCTCCTCGAAGAAGCGCTTGCGGACCATCACGACGCCACGGTCGCTGGCGCCCAGGTGCTCCTGGGTGCGGTCGGTGATCCGCCCCTGCCCGGCCCAGGCCAGGAAGTCCTGGTTGACCACGTGGCTGGTGATCCACCTGCCCTCGGCGTCGAACACCGGCCCCTCCCAGGTGGGGATGCTGGCCTGGACATAGGGTTCCTGCTCGCGCGGCACGCGGTTGAACTTCCAGGTGACGCTGAGCAGGTTCTCGTCGTCGATCGGCACCCGCCACTCGAAGTGCTCGCCCAGGAAGAAGCCATTCGGCCAGAGGCACACGCGGCCGACCGTCCAGTTGGGATGCGCCTCGGACGTGTCCTCCTTGACGCGCTTGTAGACGAAGCCGAATTCGAACTCCTCGAAGGCCAGCTTGAGGTGGGTGGGGCCATAGGGGCCGGACTCGCCGCGCAGCCGTTGACCCCAGTTCTCGTGCATCCACTCGAAGTGGACCGGATCGATGGAGTTCTCCTGGGCCTGGAACCAGTTGCAGGGCACCTCCGAGATCACGATCTGGGCGAAGCCGTTTGGCCACGAGAAGGGCTCCCAGTCGG
Source organism: Phenylobacterium sp. (assembly GCF_004297125.1). Classification (GTDB taxonomy): domain Bacteria; phylum Pseudomonadota; class Alphaproteobacteria; order Caulobacterales; family Caulobacteraceae; genus Phenylobacterium. The sequence continues at coordinate 22,044 of NZ_SCVD01000028.1, forward strand.
GCAGCAGCGGCGCGGGCTGCGGTCCCAGATAGGCCCAGACAAGCCCGCCCTTGGCCTCCACCGGATAGGCCTTGAGGGTGATCTTCTCGCGCATCCGCAGTTCCGGATGGGCGGTGTCCTCGTAGGGTTGCTCCACGCAGGCGCCCGTCTCGTCGTAGCGCCAGCCGTGATAGTTGCAGCGCAGGCCACAGGCCTCGACCATCCCATGGCTCAGGTCGGCGCGCCGGTGCGGGCAATGGCGGTCGACCAGACCGAAGGTCCCGCTCAAGTCCCTGTAGAGCACCAGGTCCTCGCCCAGCAGCCGCACGGGCTTGGTCGCGCGGGCGTCGAACTCGGAGACGCCGGCGATCGGGTGCCAGTAGCGGCGCAACAGCTCGCCCATGGGCTTGCCGGGGCCGACCTGGGTGAGCTGCCGGTTCTTTTCTTCGCTGAGCATGAGCTGCCTCCGCCCTATTCCGCCGCCCAGGCGGTGACGTCGCACTGGACGAGCATGTTCGCCGGGAGATGGTCGTTCTGCTGGGTGTGCCGGGCCGGGCGCGAGGCCGGGTCGGGGAAGGCCTTCAGCCACTCGGCGTTCACCGCGGCGCGGGCCTCGGGCACCTTTACGTAGACCGTCATCCTGGCGACGTCGCCCAGACCGGCGCCGCCGACCTCCAGGATGCGGGCGAGATTGGCGAACATCAGCCGCGCCTGCTCGCTCACGTCGTCGGGGATCTTCCCCGTGGTCGCGTCCAGTCCGTAGACGCCGCCGGTCATGATCAGCGGCCCGACCCGGCAAGCCGCCGGGATCGGCTGGGCCCCATGGGAGAACCCTTCCACCTCGATGCTTCGACGCGTCATCGCGCAGGCTCCTTGATGTCGCCGCCCCAGACGGCGAAGGCGACGCCGATGCCGGTGCCGGCCGGCGTCCGGTAGATCGGCTGGTATTCGCACCAGGCAAGCGGCAAGCCCTCGAGGGCGCCGGCCGCCAGGACCCAGTTGAGGATCTCGGACGATCCGGAATTCAGGGCGCCGCGGGGGATGTCGCACAGCGCCTCTCCGCCCCCGTTCCGCAGTCCCTCGATCACCCGCCGGTCCAGCACTTCGTCGACCACGAAGTGGCTGAGCCCGCCGGAGGCGATGATCGCCACCCGCAAGTCCGCCGGGCTGGCCTCGAGGGCTCCTTTGAGGGCGCGGCCGATCCCGTGGCAGCGGGACGCGCTGGGCACGTTCGGCGGGTAGTAGGTGTTGAGCAGCACCGGCAGGACCGGGATCCGCCGTCCGCGGAACAGGCGGTTGACGATGAAGCCGTAGGCATGGCCGAAGCCGGCCTTGGTGGCGTCCTCGACCCGGGCCGAGACGGCGACGTCGACGTCGCGGTCCAGCAGGCCCTGGATCACGTCCAGCGCGAGCCGCGGCGCGCCGGGCAGCACATGGACCTCGTCCATCATGTAGCCTTCGCCCACTGTGCGCATCCAGTCGGGCAGCTCGTCGGCGCCGAACTTGTCGGACGTGGCGACCTCATCGCCGTAGAACACCGCGATGGCCGGCTGGTTGGCGGCGCTGAACAGTTCCTCCTGGTCGTCGCCGACGATCACCACCACGTCCGGGGCGGCGGCCTCCAGCGCATCGGCCAGCCGCTCCAGCGCCGCCTGGCAAAGCTCGGCCTTGCGTCGCAGCGCCTCGACCGTGACGACCTCGTCGTAGCGGTCGCCGACCTCCGCCTCGAGTTCGCCATAGGTGACCAGCCGGCCATCGGAGAGATTCAATCGCGGGTTGGCGTAGTCCGCGGCCGCGCGGTGGGCCCACTCCTCGGCTGGAAGCGTGAGCAGCGGCGTGTGGGACGAGCCGAGGCCGAGCACGATGCGCGCCATGTCGGGCTCAGACGTCCAGCCGGTTGAACAGCCGGCGCGCATTGTCCTCGAACAGACCCTTGCGATCGGCGTCGGTAAGGCCCGCGATGCTCTCTATGACCGGCTTCAGGTCGTCGAGCGGCCGGCCCGTCGCAGGATCGATCCCGCCGCCGCTGCCCGGCCGTTCGGTTCCGAAGCAGCAGCGGTCCGCGCCGACGACGTCGAACAGGAGCTCCAGCGATCCCTTGTTGTGTACGACGGTGTCGAACCAGAACCTCTTCAGGATGTCGTCGAAGCCGGGCGCGTCCTTGGCGATCTTCCCCGCCGCGCGCGCCATCTCGCGGTGCGAGCGCCAGCGGCCCACCTGGTAGGGGATCGCCCCGCCGCCATGGCTGATCATCAGCTTCAGGTCCGGGAAGCGATCGAACACGCCCGCGCGGTAGATCGAGGTGATCGCAAGGCTCTCCTCGGCGATGAAGTGCTCGTCGTAGGTCTCGCGGCCGTTGCAGCAATTGCCGCTGTGGATGTGGCCGGGCAGGTCCAGTTCGCAAAGGCGCTCGTAGAGTGGATACCAGTAGGGATCCCCCAGCGGCGGGGTCTTGCCGCTCCCCTCGCCCGGATCGGGATTGATCAGGACGCCCACGAAGCCGAGTTCCTCGGTGACGCGCTTGATCTCGTCGAACAGGCTGTCGACCGGCCGCCCCGCTTGCTGCGGCAGCGCGCCGACGCCGCGGAAGCGGGTCGGGTGCAGCTTGAGCGTGCGGGCGATCGTGTCGTTCTGGTCCCACACCCAGCTGGTGATGTTCTCCCAGCGCGCGTCGCCGTTCATCATCAGGAAGGGGCGCGGCGACAGCACCTGCACATCGGTTCCCACCGCGTCCATGATCGCCACGTTCTGAGCGGCGGATTTCTCCAGGTCCGCGTCGCCGACCACCGCACGATAGGGGTCGCCGTACTGCCCGCCGGAGACGTCGAGGTTGCTGCGATGCGCGTAGAGCGAGGCCGGGGCCACCAGGTGGGCGTGGGCGTCGATGATCGTCATGAAGGCGTCCCGGTTGGTCAGAGTTTGTAGACGTCGAGGGTGAGGGCGCCGGCGCGGACCTGCTCGAGGATCGCGACCTCGTCGGCGTCGCGTTGCGCGGCCGCGGGCACGGCGACGGCGGCGGCCTCCGGGCCCAGCACGACCACGCCGTCGGCGTCGCCGAACACCAGGTCGCCACGCCGGACCACCACCTCGCCGATCCGGATCGGCTCGCCCACGGCGCCAGCGCCGTTCGGGTCCTTGATCGTCCCGCGGATGCAGACGCCGGCCGAGAAGGTCGGCAGGCCCAGCTCGATCAGCCGCAGGCTGTCGCGGACGCCGCCGGTGATCACCAAACCCGCCAGGCCCCGGGCGAGCGCCGCGGTGGCCATGATCTCACCCCAGTAGCCGAACTCCACGCCGGCGCCGGTCTCGACGACCAGCACCTCGCCGGCTTTCGCCTCCGCGAGAGCGCGGTGGATCCAGAGATTGTCGCCGGCCGGGCAGCGCACCGGCAGCGCGCGGCCGCACAGGCGCATGATCGGGTCGATGGGCTTCAGGACGGCGGGCAGCGCGCCGGCCCGGCGCGCGGCCTCGTGCAGGCTGGCGGACGACAGGCTCGCCGCGGCGGCGACCAGATCGTCCGCGCAGGCCGCGGTCGCATGGACGCGCTCCGATCGTGGATGGGTCATGCCGCCTCCCGAGCCTCAGAGAAGTGCGGGTTCGCTCGCCCGCTTCGACTTTCTTATATGCACCACTTGGATAATTTAAAAGTCGATATTTTGCCGCCGGGAGATTTTTGCCATCGACGGGCGTCAGGCCTCCTCGGCGGCGCGACGCGCGATGATCCGGCGCATCAGCAGGCCCGCCCGGTCGCCGGTGACGCTGATCTCGTGGAAGTCGTCCGGCTCGGAGCTCCAGATCGCCTCGATGCGCTCCAACGCCTCGACGTCCTCGAGAAAGGTGTTCACGGCGCGGGTTCGGCTCGCCTCGGACAGCGCCTCGTCCTTGATCGCCACGTCCCGGGCGCTGGCCCAGAAGTAGTGGGTGGAGGTCGCCGTCTCGGGCGTGAACATGTGCAGGATCTTGAAGTGGAATTCGGCGCGCCCGCCGACCCCGCCCTCCAGGTCCTCGATGGTGGCGTGCGCCACATGGAAGGCGGGGGTCTTGAACCAGGACTCCGAGGTCCGGTTCACGCGATGGCCGAGATTGCCGATCGCAGAGCCGTAGCCGGCGTTCACCGGGTGGTCCTCCAGGCGTCGCGTGATCCGCACCGACGCCCCTGCCTCCGCCACCTCGAACGGCGCCTGGGCGTAGGCCAGGTCGCCGACCGCCTCACCGTGCAGGAACGGGAAGTGGGTGAGGTCGAGAACGTTCTCGTGCAGGCGGATGTAGTTGCACTTCACGTGCAGGTAGCCGCCGACGTGGGTGTAGTCAGGCGCGTGGAGCCACGGGTGCTCGGGGATGGCTCCCGGGTCGGCCTGGTCCGGATCGCCCATCCAGATCCAGACCAGCGGCGCCCGCTCGACCACCGGGAAGTTCTGGGCGCGCACCGCGCTCGGCACGAGGGCCTGGGACGGGATGCGAACGCAGGCGCCGTCGGCGCCGAAGGCCAGGCCATGGTAGCCGCAGACCACGACGTCGCCCTCAAGCTTTCCGTGCGACAGCGGGAACGAACGGTGCGGGCAGCGATTGCGGAGCGCCACGGGCGTCCCGTCCTCGCGCCGATATAGCAGCACCTCGACGCCCAGCAGCTTCCGCGCCGTGAGCTGGCGGCCGATCTCCCCGCTGAGCCCCGCCACGTACCATTCGCTCCGCACGAACGGCGTCGTGTGGTCCGCCAGCCGGCTTGACCTCGCCCGCTCCCCCTCCCGCATCTGTACGCGCATCCCGACCTCCCTGTCGTTTTATCGTTGCGAAAAATATTGACCATGTGGATTAGTTTTTCAATGATCAACAGACCGAGCGGGTCGTCTCGGCCCTGAAAAACAATATCGAGCGGGGAGGCCCCAATGGCCGAAATGGCGCCTTGGGCGGCGAACGCCTGGTACGTGGCGTGCACGCCAGACGAGATCGACGCCAAGCCGCTGGGTCGGCAGATCTGCGGCGAGCGGATGGTGTTCTTCCGGCCCCGCGCCGGCGCCGTGGCGGCGCTGGAGGACTTCTGCCCGCATCGGGGGGCGCCGCTGTCGCTTGGCTTCGTCGAGGACGGCGATCTGGTGTGCGGCTACCACGGCCTGGCGGTCGACTGCGCCGGCCGCGCGGCGCGCATGCCGTCTCAGCGCGTGTCGGGCTTCCCGCCGACCCGCGCCTTTCCGGTTGTCGAGCGCTACGGCTTCATCTGGGTCTGGCCGGGCGACCCGGCCCTGGCCGACCCGGCCGGCCTGCCCGACCTGCCCTGGGCCGAGAGCCCGGACTGGGTCTACGCGGGCGGACTCTACAACATCGCCTGCGACTACCGGCTGATGATCGACAACCTCATGGACCTGACCCACGAGACCTATGTCCACGCCACCAGCGTCGGCCAGAAGGAGATCGACGAGGCGCCCGTGGAGACGCGGGTCGAGGGGGACGAGGTGGTCACCAGCCGGCTGATGCCCAACATTCCAGCCCCTCCTCTCTGGCGGCAGGGACTGATCGACGCCGGCCTCCCGGGCGACGCGCCGGTGGATCGCTGGCAGGTCTGCCGGTTCTCTCCCCCCAGCCACGTGATGATCGATGTGGGGGTGGCGCTTGCGGGACGCGGCGGTCCGGAGGCGGACCTCGGCGACAAGGTCTTCAGCATCGTCGTGGACTTCATCACACCCGAGACGCCTGCGTCGCACTGGTACTTCTGGGGCGCCGCCTCGCGAAACGTCGGCAGGCCCGACCTGGTGGCCGCGCGACGCGAAGCCCAGGGCAAGGTCTTCGCCGAGGACCGCGCGATGCTGGAGCGACAGCAGCGGAACCTCGACGCCCATCCCGGCCGGCGGCTCCTGAAGCTGAACATCGACGCGGGAGGCGTCCATTCGCGCCGGATCATCGATCGCCTGATCGCGGCGGAAGCGTCGGCGACGTCCGCGAGCAGCGCCGCCTAGTTGGCGAGCGCGCCTGCGTGGTGTCGTCTGGCGATCCACGGCCAGGTGAGGATCGGAAGGAGTTGGACGTGTTCTCCACTGAAACCCAGACGCTGGTCGACCGCACGCGCGGCCGGCTGGTCAGCGACATCGTACGCCTGCAGGCCCGCCGGACGCCGGCGAAGACCGCCCTGGTCTACGAGGGCCACCGCGACACCTACGCCGAGCTCGACCGCCTGGTCGACCGGACCGCCAACGCCCTGCGCGCCCGTGGCGTGACCGAAGGCGACCGCGTCGCCGTCTTCTCGCACAACAACCGGGCCTATGTGGTCCTGCGCTTTGCGATCATCCGCGCCGGCGCTGTCTTCACGCCGATCAACTTCATGCTGGGCGCCGCGGAGGTCGCCTACATTCTGGAGCATGCGGGCGCCCGGGCCGTGGTCGCCGAGGACGCGCTCGCCGCCATCTGCGAGGAGGCGTTCGCCCTGATGGCGTCGCCGCCCACCCTGAAGGCCTATGTGCGACATGCGGACGTCGCCGCGCCGGCCGGTTGGGCCGACGCCGACGCCTGGCTCGACCACATCGACGCCAGTCCCCTTCGCTCGAACCGCGGCGAGGACGACCCGGTCCAGCTCATGTACACGAGCGGCACGGAGTCCCGGCCGAAGGGCGCGCTGCTGAGCTCGCGATGCCTCATGGCCCAGTACGTCAGCTGCATCGTCGATGGCGGCATGGACGCCGCCGACGTGGAACTCCACTGCCTGCCGCTCTACCACTGCGCCCAGCTGGACTGTTTCCTGAGCGTCGACCTCTATCTCGGCGCCACCAGCATCCTGCTTCGGGCGCCCGATCCCGCCGCGATGCTGGCGACGATCGAGACCGAACGGGTCACCAAACTGTTCTGCCCGCCGACCGTCTGGATTTCGCTGCTGCGCCACCCGGACTTCGAGCGGCGCGACCTCTCCTCGCTGGTCAAGGGCTACTACGGCGCCTCGATCATGCCGACGGCGATCATCGAGGAACTGCTGCGACGCCTGCCGGGCCTTCGCCTCTGGAACTTCTACGGCCAGACCGAGATGGCGCCGATGGCCACCGTCCTGAAGCCGCAGGACCAGCTGCGCAAGCTCGGCTCGGCCGGCGTCCCGGCCATCAATGTCGAGACCCGCATCGTCGACGACGACGACAACGACGTTCCCCTGGGCGAGGTGGGCGAGATCGTCCACCGCAGTCCCCAGGCGATGCTGGGCTACCACGACGACGATGCGAAGACCGCCGACGCGTTCCGCAACGGCTGGTTCCACAGCGGCGATCTCGGCCGCCTGGACGAGGACGGCTACCTCTACGTCGTCGATCGCAAGAAGGACATGATCAAGACCGGCGGCGAGAACGTCGCCAGCCGCGAGATCGAGGAGGTGCTCTTCGCCCATCCTCGCGTCGCCGAGGCGGCAGTGTTCGGCGTCCCCCACGAGCGCTGGATCGAAGCGGTGACCGCCGTCGTCGTGGCACGCTCCGGCGAAGCGCTGGAGGCGGACGAGCTCGAGGCTCATTGTCGTGACAACCTCGCCGGCTACAAGCGGCCGAAGCGGATCGTCGTGGTGGAGGCGCTGCCGAAGAACGCCAGCGGCAAGATCCTGAAACGTGAACTCCGCGATCGCTTCGCTGCCGTCACGCCGACCTCCGCAGGGCCATCCTAGGCTGGCGACCCGGCGGCCGGTGCGGCCTCGAGGAACGCGCGAACCTCCGCGCGCACCTGTTCCCCGCGCCCGACCAGGAGGTGTCCGCCGGTGTCGTAGACGACCAGGCGTGCGCCGGGGATCCGACCCGCTGCGTGGCGGGCGGCCGGCAGGGTGTTGAAGAGATCGTCCCGGGCCGAGACGATCAGGGTCGGCGCCGAGATCCGCTCCAGCGGCAGCTCGTGCAGGTCCGGCGTGCTGTCCACATTGATGCCGCGATAGCGCAGCGACAGGGGCTCGACGCTTCGGGCGATCTCCATGACGCGCGCCCTCTCGGCGGGCGATGCGCCGGCGACCAGATCCGGCCGGACCCCCAGGAAGCGGACGAGGACGGACGGCGCCATCTTCATCGCGGCCCACCATGCGAAATCGCCGCCGGCGTTCACCGCCCAGAAGGCGAACCGGCTGCCGCGGCTGGGCTCGATCGCCACGGGGCTCTCCGGCGCGTAGAGGCCGGGGACGATGAGGATCAGGGCCGCGACCCGCTCGGGCCGCCGCAGCGCCAGCTCCACAGCCGACCGGGCGCCCGCCGAGACGCCGAGGACCACCGCCCGAGGGATCCCGAGCGCCTCGAGCAGGCCCGCGTGGGCTTCGGCCTGCGCGGCGGGCGACGCGTCCGACGGAACGGGGGTGCGCAGGTAGCCGAACCGCGACGGGGCGACGACGCGACCGGCCGCGCCGACCAGTTCGGCGGCGTTGGCGAGGCCCTGGTCGAAGCCGCCGCCGGCGCCGTGGATCGACAGCAGCACCGGGCCGGCGCCGTGGTCGGCGTACTCGATCGGCTGGCTGGCCAGGCTCATCACCCGGCTTCCCTGGCGTACGCTCTTCCGGGCGCGGCCAAGGTCCGTCCGAAAGCGCCAGGCGACGCCGCCAAGCGCCGCGGCCGCTACCGCTGCGAGACCGCCGCCGATCAGCGCCTTGCGCCGCGTCATCGTAGACTCTCCATGGAACCGGCATGCCCCGGCCTGGGCTGCGCTCGGATAGGCCTGCTCCGTCCTATCCGCGCGTCTCCTGGGTTCGCGCGCCCCGTTGCCTCACCTGGATGCTTTGCAGGTAGCGCAGGATCGCCTCGACTTCCGGCGGCGCGAACCGGAACTCGGGCATCTCCGGGTGGCCCGTGAGAATCCCCTCCGCGAGGGCCTCGCCCAGCGCCTCCACGTCGTAGCGTTGCGAGAGGTCGCGGAAGGCCGGCGCCCCGGGCCGGGGGCTCTCGTCCGAGCGCCCGACCGCATGGCAGAGGCCGCAGTTGCGGACCACGAGGGCGCGGCCGAGCGCGAGCGTCGGTTCGGCGACGCTGCGGGCTTCATCCGCTTGCGCGGAGGCGGGCATGGGAGCCCTGAGAGGCCCGTTCTGCGCGTGCGAGGGGGGCTCGGCGCGTCCGCGCGAGCCGGCGTCTCGTTCGCCGAGGCTCTCGACATAGGCCACGACGTCATCGACCTGCTGGGCGCTCAACGCGACCGGCGCCATCCCGTAGTGGCCCTGACGCGTCAGGACCTCGACCCGGCCGTCGAGCCCCGCCGTATGCTGCATTTCCCGGCTCGCGAACGCAGGCGCCCGCGGTTGCGGGCTGACGCCGCCCGGCTCGACCGCATGGCACGCTGCGCAGAGCCGGAGCGCCACCTCGTGGCCGCGCCCGGCGGGCGTCGGCGCGGCTTCGTGTTGCGCCCCGAGGACAGCGCAGCCGCCCAAGGCCAGGCACAGGAACGAAACGGAAAGCAAGGAGCACGTTCGCATGGACCTCTCCCTGTCGGGGTAGCCTCGGCAAGATTCCGCGTCCGCGCGGGGCCGGACAATTGCAGCCCGCCCCGACCGGGATCCGGCCGGGACGGGCGGGTCACCGGTTCGGAGTCGGGGACTATTGCGATTGAATCTCGATGGTCTTGGCCTCGACGCCGGCGCGCTTGGGGATGGCGATGGTCAGCACGCCGTTCTTCATGGTGGCGTCGATCTTGGAGCCATCCGCGCTGCGCGGCAGGTAGATCGAGCGCGAGAACCGGCCGAAGCTGCGTTCCGTGAGACGCATGGCGCCCTCGGTCTTCTCGCGGGTCTCCGACTTCTCGCCGCTCACGGTGAGCACCTCGTCCTCCGCCGTGATCTGGATCTGGTCGCGGGTGAGGCCCGGCACTTCGAGCGTGACCTTGAGACCGGCCTTGGTCTCGGCCACGTCCATGCTGGGCGCGAAATGGGTTTCGGTGAGGGCGTTGAAGCCGTCGCCGAGCTCGTCAAAGAAGCGGTTGAACTCCCGCTGCAGCGGGGCGAACGCGTGCTTGGCGTTGCGTTGCAGGGCCGGCACGAAGTCCTGGGGGGTGGTAGTCATGGGAGCCTCCTTGGCTGACGTCGGCAGCTAAGCCGCCGCGACGCCGCTGCGCCTTGCGCGAGGTCAAAGTTTCGGAAGGTTCGGCGCAGGCTTCCGCGCACGAGAACGACCGAGCGCGGGCGGAGCGACTACCGATGGACATCGGCCGCGGCTGGCCACAGGGGCTCGGCGCCCGGACGCACGCCGCCTTCCATGAGCCGGGTCCAGACATCCTCCGGGGTCTTCGCGAACCGGAGCAGCGCCAGGTCGGACGCCGAGATCATTCCCGCCTTCGCCAGGCCGTCGAAGTTGATGACCTCGCGCCAGTAGGCCTCGTCGAACAGCACGATGGGGATCGGCGGCGACTTGCGCGTCTGGCGAAGCGTCAGGAGCTCGAACAGCTCGTCCAGGGTGCCGAAGCCACCGGGGAAGATCACCAGTCCATTGGCGCGCATCGCAAGGTGCATCTTGCGCATGGCGAAGTAGTGGAAGCGGAAGGTCAGCTCCGGCGTCGAATAGGCGTTCGGCTGCTGCTCTTCCGGCAAGCTGATGTTGAAGCCGATCGACACGGCCCCGACGTCCGCGGCGCCGCGATTGGCCGCCTCCATGATCCCGGGGCCTCCGCCCGTGGCGATCACGTTGTGGCGCTTGCCGCCGGCGTCGAGCATCGCCCCGCCTTGCCGCGACGCCAGGGTCCCGAAGGCCCGCGCCGCCGCGTACCAGCGCCGGTGATCCTCAGGGCCGTCCTCCCGGATCCGCGCGCTGCCGAACACCACGAGGGTGGACGACACGCCATAGGCCCGGAGGATGTCGTCGGCCTTGGCGAACTCCAGCATGAAGCGCGTGCCGCGCATCGATCCCCGCAGCAGGAAATCCGCGTCGAGGGCGGCCAGCCGGTAGGAGGGCGACGCGAGCTGCGCGGCGTTCGCCGGCGCTGGCGTGGAGGGGCGGATCGCCTGAGACATGGCGGACGGCTCCCGCCTCAATGGGCGCGATGGACCGAGAGTTCGGCCTCACGCGGCAGGCCATAGGCCCGCTGGCACGCCGGCAGGCGGGTCGCCATGCGGGTCGCCTCGCGCATGGAGGTGAAGGCGGTCGCCGCTTCCGGGTCCCCGACCCAGATCGCGCGGCCGGCCGGCATCACGAGCAGGTAGCTCTCCGCGTCGGACCCCTGATCGGTTCGGGCGACCACGGCGGGGTTGGAAGTGAAGGCGCTGGAAGTGAGCATTGCGATCTCCCGATCTGTGACGGGGAGCTAACCCCTCCGCGCCAAGCCCGGCCATTCGGGAGCCTTCCCTAGGTAGCGGTACGGAGCCGCAGGCGGCCGGCCGCGGCGACGGCCAGCCCCGCCGCCATCCCAAGGCCGGCGGACGTCCCGCTGATCGCGAGAGATGGCTGGTTGAAGCCGAAAAGGCCCGCCAGAGGAGGGACCGCCAGGGCGGCCGTGACGCCCGCGGCCGCGAGACCGGCGATGGCGGCGAAGGCCATCCGTTGATGCGCCTCGCCCCGGGGTCCGGCGCCGGCGAGCACAGCGGCCGCGCCCAGATTGGCGGCCACGACGAAGACGAACGCCGCCGCGCGGGCCGCGGAAGCGTCCTGACCGCTCCGCAGGAGGGCGAGGTAGAGGCCGAAGCCGCCGGCCAGCAGGACCAGTCCTTGAGCGATGGCTCCCGTCAGTCGCGCCGGCGTGAGCAGCGAGGCGGCGGCCGTCCGCGGCGGGCGACGCATGGCGTCAGGGGCCGCGGATCGACCTTCGAACACCAGGGCGCACATGGGATCGATCACCAGCTCCAGCAGCACCACCTGCATGGGGAAGAGCACCGGCGGGACGCCGAGGAGCGGCGGCAGCAACGCCAGCCCGGCCATCGGAATATGCACCACCACCAAATAGGCGAGCGCCGCCTTCAGGTTGGCGAAGATGCGCCGGCCCTCGGCGATCCCGGAGACGACTGAGGCGAACCGATCGTCGAGCAGGATCAGGTCCGACGCCTCACGGGCCACGTCGACGCCGCGCCCCCCCATGGCGACGCCGACGTCCGCCGCTTCCAGGGCGGGCGCGTCGTTCACGCCGTCGCCGAACATGCCGACCCGTTCGCCGTTGGCTTGCAGTGCGCGGACCAGGCGAAGCTTCTGGTCGGGGGCGACCCGGGCGAAGACCCTGACCTCCGCCACGGCCTCGCGCAGCTCACTGTCGGCAAGCGTCTGCAAGCGGGCGCCGGTGAGCACGCCGCCAGAGACGTCGAGCCCGGCGTCGCGGGCGATGGCCAGGGCGGTCTCGGGGAAGTCGCCGGTGATCATCACCACCCTCACCCCGGCCATGGCCGCGGCCGCGAGGGCGGGCGGCACGTCCTCCCGCACGGGATCCTCGAAGGCCACCAGGCCGTCGAACCGGAACACTTCTCCGCCCGGATCGCCGCCATCGTCCGAGGGGCGCTCGGCCCGGGCGACGCCCAGCACACGTAAGCCCTGTCGCGCGAAGGCGGTCACCGCCGCCTCGGCCGCAGCCCGATCGACGGGGTCCAGCCGGCAAAGGTCGAACACGGCCTCCGGCGCGCCCTTGGCCGCGTAAAGCACGTCCCCGGCCGGACCGGCCCAGGCCTGGATGAACGCGAGTCGGTCGGGCCGCAGGGGATAGGACCGCAGCGGCGGGTCGCTGCGGCTGCACGCCGATGCGGCGTGCAGCGCCCGGTCCATGGGATCCACGGGATGAACCGCGGAAGCCAGCACCGCGGCTTGCAGGATCGCGACGCCCGCGCCGTCGCTTCCGGAGACCTCGCCGCCACCGTCGGCCGCCCACAAGGCCGCGACGCCCATCTGGTTGCGGGTGAGGGTTCCGGTCTTGTCGACGCACAGCACGCTGATGCCGCCCAGGGCCTCGATGGCCGCCGTGCGCCGCACCAGGACCTGACCCTTGGCCATCCGCCCCCCGCCGAGCGCCAGGAAGACGGCCAGGACCATCGGGAATTCCTCGGGGATCAGGGCGATGCCCAGGGTAAGGGCCGCCAGGCCGCCGCCGATCCAGTCGCCGCGCAGCAGGCCGTAGGCGACCAGGACGGCGGCCGACAGGCCTAGGGCGAACAGGCCCAGCACACCCACCAGGCGGCGTGTCGTCCGCTGCAGCGGCGTCAGCGGTTCCGCGGCGTCCGCAAGCGCCGCGCCGATCTGGCCCAGCCGGGTGGCGGCGCCGGTGGCGGTCACGCGGGCGACACCGTGTCCCCTCACCAGCAGGCCGCCGGCAGAAATGCGGGCGTGCTCCGGAGGGTCCGCGCCATCGTCCGCTTCGGTCGAAGGCAGAGGCGTGCGGACTACGGGCGCCGACTCGCCGGTCAGGACCGACTCGTCGATGGAGAGGACGTCGCCGGCCACGAGCGCACCGTCGGCCGGCGCGCGCCCCCCCTCGCCCAGCAGCACCAGATCGCCACGGACCAGGTCCGAGGCGGCGATCCTATGCTCGGAACCATCGCGGATCACCCGCGCGGTCGGCTCGGCCAGGGCCTTGAGGGCCGCGAGCGCGCGCTCGCTGCGAGCCTCCTGGACGACCACCAGACTGATGGTGGTCACGGCGCCGAAAAGCAGGAAGACGGCCTCGGCGGTGTCGCCCAGCAGGAAGTAGAAGCCCACCGCGACCAGCAGCAGCAGAAGCATCGGCTCGCGCAGCACGTCCCGCACGATCTGCGGCAGCCGCCGTCGGCGCGGCTCGTTCATCCGGTTGGGGCCGTCCTGCGCGAGACGACGCGCCGCTTCGGCCTCCGTCAGGCCCTGCAGTCGGAGGGCGGCCGTGACCCCGGCGGGGGCGGTGGAGTCAGGGGGCATGCGGCCATGATCCATGCGGCGGGCGCCGGCGCCTTGATCCCGATCACCCTGGCCGCCGGCTCGATCGGCATCAAGGCCCCTCGTGGCCCACGTCGAGGTCGTGGCTACCGGCCTGCGCCGGGTGTAGACTCACCACTTCAGGACGAGGAGGCCGTGATGAGCTATGTCGCGTCCGAGAATATCCGTCGGTTCCGCGTCATGCTCGAAGCGCCGCTGTCGCCCGAGAGGCGCAGGACGATCGAGGCCCTCTTGGCGGCCGAACTCGCGGCGGTCGAGCAGGAGCAGCGCGAAACGCCCGCGGACCCGCCATACGTGCGCAAGGCCGAGCCCTGACGAAGGCGCGGATCGTTGATCTGGCGCAAGGCCTCGGCCGCCCGGCCGCGCACCATCCTCGCGGCCACAAGGCCCCAGCTGAGGTTCAGATCATGGAAGACAGGCTCCTGAAGAAGCTCGTCGATGACGAGCTGCAGTATCAGCCCAGCGTGGACGCCGCCGACATCGGCGTCAGGGTCGAGAACGGCATCGTCCATCTCGACGGCAATGTGTCGACCTTCGCCCAGAAGGCGGCCGTGGAAAATGCGGTGAAGCGCGTCAGAGGCGTACGGGGCTACGTTGAGGACCTCGTTGTCCGCCCGCATGGCGACACCTACAGCGACGACGCGATCGCGGCCCGGGTGGCGAACCTGCTCGAATGGGACGTCACTCTCCCCAGGGACGTCATCAAGGTGCAGGTCGAGGGCGGAACGGTCACGCTCAGCGGCGAGGTCCCGTGGGCCTATCAGCGGACCAGCGCCGAGACCGGCGTCCGTCGCCTCGCGGGCGTGCGGGCCCTGATCAACCTGATCACCATCAAACCCCGCGTCGAAGCGGTCGATATCAAGCGCCGGATCGAGGAGGCGTTGGAGCGGCAGGCCGAAGTCGAGTCCGACCGCATCACGGTGACGGTGGACGGCGGCAAGGTGCGGCTCGACGGCAAGGTCCGCGCCTGGTTCGAGCGCGACATCATCGAACGGGCCGCCTGGTCGGCCGCTGGCGTCCTGGCGGTCGACGACCGTGTGACGGTCAGTCTCTAGGTGTGTCGGTCGCCGGCGCGCGTTCCAGCGCTAGGGCGCGAGAACCGCCGCGCCGGCGAAGGCGCCGCGACGAAGGTCGTCCAGGGCCGCGTTGGCCTCGTCCAGCCGGTAGGCCCTGACATGCGCCCGCACCCGCGCGGCCGCCGCCATCGGCAGGTAGTCCCGGGCGTCCTGGCGGGTGAGGTTGGCGACCGACAGCAGGCGGCGTTCGCCCCAGAGCAGATCGTAGGGAAAGCTCGGGATGTCGCTCATGTGGATGCCGCCGCACACCACCGTCCCGCCCTTGCGGACCGCCGCCAGGGCCAAGGGCACGAGATCCCCCACCGGGGCAAAGAGGATCGCCGCGTCCAGGGGCTCGGGCGGCGGTTCGCCGGACCCGCCGGTCCAGACGCAGCCCAGTTGGCGTGCGAGCGCCTGGGCCGCCTCGTCCCCCTCGCGCGTGAAAGCATAGACGGTCTGGCCTTGATGGATGGCGAGCTGCGCCAGCAGGTGCGCCGCGGCCCCGAAGCCATACAACCCCAGCCGCTCGACCTTCCGCTCCGCACACGCCATCCGCCAGGCGCGAAAGCCGATGAGCCCTGCGCACAGCAATGGCGCGGTCTCCAGGTCGGAGAGTCCCTCCGGCAAGGCGAAGGTGAAATCGGCCCGGGCGATCACCGTGTCGGCGTAGCCGCCGTCACGGGTCCAACCGGTGAAGGTGGGGTTGTCGCAGAGGTTCTCCTGGCCCTCCCGGCAGTAGCGGCAGACGCCGCAGGTCCCGCCCAGCCAGGGTACGCCGCGCCGCTCGCCGATCGCCACGCCCGTCACTCCCCCTCCGAGAGCATCGACGACGCCGACGATCTCATGGCCGGGGACCACCGGTGCGCCGCGGTCCCCCAGGTCTCCGTCCACCACGTGCAGGTCGGTCCGGCAGACGCCGCAGGCCCGCACCCGCAGCCGAAGCTCGCCGGGGCCAGGTTCAGGGTCGGCGCACGCTTCGGCGACGAGAGCCGTCCTAGGCGTCTTCAGGACCATGCGCAGCATTGGGCGACCTCCGGGCAGAGGGTGAAACGCGTCAGCGCCTCCGGCGGTTGGATCGCCACAGCAACCAGCCCCCCGCCAACACCATCGTCTGGGCGACCGCCGACAGCAGCAGGCTGAGGGACAGGCCCAGTCGGAGCGACCACGCCTGGGCCGTCGCGGAGTCGCCGTAGGTGACCACGATCAACGCGGCCATGCCGGCGAGTCCCGCCACGAGGAGCAGGAGGCCGAAGAGCACCTGGGCGAGGGTCGATCCGCGAGCCGCCATGGTCAGGCCGTGAGCAGTTCGTCGCGCGCCGCGACAAACCCGCTGTTGAGGTAGTCCCCCAGGGAATGCCCGAACAGCGACAGGCCCTCCTCGAGGTCGTCGCTCGCCAGCGGCGAGCCGAGCAGGCGGTCCAGCGCGTGCGACGGATCGATCCCGCGCGCGGCCTCGCGCGCCTCGGCCCATTGGCTGAAGTCGTAGTCGCCCCGGCCCAGCCAGATCAAGGCGACGAGATCCATGCGTTCGTCCTCGTTCAAGGGTCCGATCGCGGAAACCAGCTCCTCGACGACGGCGTCGTCGCCCTGGAACTGCAGCACGTCGACGGCGCGATCGTCCGCGGCGTTGGAGCCTTCGTCCGGATCCACCGGCTCGACCTTGGCGTGAAACTCACGCGCCTTCAGGACGATGAAGAAGGCGGTCTCCGGACTTAGCACCAGGACAGGATCTCGAACGGCCACGCAGCTTCCTCCGCACGCCAGCGCGCCACGACGCGCGGGCACAGGTTGCAGCCGCAGGTTTGGCTGGAACCGCGAGAGCCGCCTTGACCCGTGTCAAGAGTCTCGGCGGCGTCCGAATCCTCAGCTGAAGGGCAGGAACCGCGACCGCCGGCGACCGATCGAGCGGGGCTCCGCGGGACGCTCCTCCACCACCACCTCGACAGGTTCGCCGCACCGGCGCAGGGCGTCGGCGAAGCCGTTGGCGTGGCGCACGGCCAGGATCTTGGAACGGAAGGGCGTCATCATCCCCTCCCCCATGCGCACAGCCCAGCCGTAGGGCTCCTTCACGACCCGGAAGCTGATTGTCTGGTCCATCGTCCCTGATCCGTCCGGCGCTCTCGCCATCCCGACCCTCGTCGAGCGGAGATCGGCAAGCATTGTAGCACTTTGGCCAAGCGAGGGGCGGTCGGCATTGATCGGGGTCAAGTCCCCTGAACGCGCGTCACGGCCCGACGGCCTGCGGGTCTGGCGCGGCCGGTTCTCCGAGCCGGACCGTCATCCGGTGGGCCTGGCCATCGTCCTTCAGGCGCAGATGCAGAGGCGCCGCCGCCAGGGGCTCGCCGTCGAGCTCTGCGGACTGGACGCCGTGGGCCACGCCGGCGGGGTTCCGCACCTCGATGGCGTAGACGCTCGCGCCGTGACGGAGACGCACGCTGAAGCCGGGCCAGTCCTTGGGGATGCAGGGATCGACGACCAGGACGTCGCCCTCGCGGCGGAGGCCGAGGATGCTTTCGATCCCTGCGCGTTGCATCCAGGCCGCCGAGCCCGTGTACCAGGTCCAACCCCCGCGGCCGACATGGCCCGGCGCCGCATAGACGTCGGCGGCCATCACGTAGGGCTCGACCTTGTAGCGGTGGACGGCGGTCCGGTCGCGGGTGTGGTTGATCGGATTGAGCATCGCGAACAGGGCGCCGGCCCTGTCGCCCTCGCCCAGGGCTGCGAGCGCCATCACGGCCCAGGCCGCCGCATGGGTGTACTGCCCGCCGTTCTCGCGCAGCCCCGGCGGGTAGGCCTTGATGTAGCCGGGGTCGAGCGGCGTTCGGTCGAAGGCCGGCGTGAACAAGAGCGCGAGCTTCTCGTCCTCCAGGATCAGGTCGCGCTCGACGGCCGCCATGGCCATGGCGGCCCGCTCGGGCGCGGCGACCCCGGAAAGCACCGCCCAGGACTGGGCGATGGAGTCGATCCGGCACTCGTCGCTGGCCGCCGAGCCGAGCGGCGCGCCGTCATCGAACCAGCCCCGCCGGTACCACTCGCCGTCCCAGGCGTGCCGTTCGAGGGCAGCGGCCAGAGCTTCGGCGTGCGCCTGCCAGGATCGAGCCCTCGCGTGGTCGCCGCGCGCATGTGCGAGGGGAATGAAGGCCGACAGCGCCGAATGCAGCAACCAGCCCAGCCAGACGCTCTCGCCCAGCCCTCTTTCGCCGACGCGGTTCATGCCGTCGTTCCAGTCGCCGCCGCCGATCAGCGGGAGACTGTGTCCGCCGAGATCAAGGCTGTGGTCGAGGGCGCGGGCGCAATGTTCGTAGAGGCTCGCGGTCTCCTTCGCCACGACAGGCTGGAAGAAGCGTTCCGCCTCGCCCGCCTCCAGCGGCGCCCCCTCGAGGAAGGGGACCATCTCGCCCAGCACGCCTTCGTCCCCCGCCGTCGTCACATAGTGGGCGGCGCCGTAGGCCAGCCAAACCCGATCGTCGGAGATCCGCGTGCGCACCCCCTGGCCCGAGTGCGGCAGCCACCAGTGCTGGACGTCGCCTTCGACGAACTGCCGCGCCGCGACCTTGAGCAGATGCTCGCGCATAATGCTCGGTTCGGTCGCCACGAGCGCCATGGAGTCCTGGAGCTGGTCGCGGAAGCCGTAGGCGCCGCTGGCCTGGTAGAACGCCGAGCGCGCCCAGATCCGACAGGCCAGGGTCTGGTACAGCAGCCAGCCGTTCAGCATGACGTCCATGGACCGGTCCGGCGTCGTCACCTGCACGGCGCCAAGGATCCGGTCCCAGTGCTTGCGGACCGCGGCAAGGACGGCCTCGAGATCGGCGTTGCGGTAGCGGGCGATGAGGGCCTGCGCCTCCGCGTCGTCCTTCCCTTCGCCGAGGAGGAAGAGCACCTCGCAGGTCCCCCCCGGCGGCAACTCGATCATGGCTTGCAGGGCCGCGCACGGATCGAGGCCGGCCCCGAGCGCGCCCGAGAGCGGTCCGCGCGCAACGAGCGCGGCCGGCGCCGCGAGTGCGCCATTGCGGCCGATGAACTCCCGCCGGTCGCCGGTCCAGCTGGCCTGCCGTCCACCCAGGTCGGCGAAGGCGACCGGCGCGCCGAACGCGGGGTTCCACGTATTCCGGGCCAGGATCGCGCCGGTGACCGGATCGGCGCTGGTGATCGTGAACGGCGCCACCGCGGCGCGCGACGCGCCCAGCGCCCATTCGACATAGCCGGTCACGGACAGGCGCCGGGCGCGGCCGGAGGTATTGCGGAGGCGCAGGCGCGACACCTTCACGGGATCGGAGAGCGGAACGAACTGCAGCAGCTCCAGATCGAGACCATGGGAGCTGTGCTCGAACCGGCTATAGCCACGGCCGTGGCGGGCGACGTAGCTCTCCGTTTCCTGCCGGATCGGCGTGGCCGTGGGGCACCACAGTTCGCCGGTCTCCTCGTCCCGCAGGAACAACGCCTCGCCCGTCGGGTCGGCGACCGGATCATTGGACCAGGGCGTCAACTGGTGCTCGCGGCTGTTGCGGGCCCAGGTGAAGCCGGCTCCGTCCGTCGACACCTGGAACCCGAAGCCCGGATTGGCGATCACATTGATCCAGGGCGCGGGCGTGACTTGGCCGGGCGTCAGGACCGTCACGTATTCGCGCCCATCGTCGGCGAAGCCGCCGAGCCCATTGAAGAACTCCAACTGCGGAGTTGGGGTGACGGACGTCTCGACGGCGACGGGCCGCCGCCTCACTGCGCCCAGGGACGGCGCGCCGGCCTCGGAAACGCGGTCGAGCTGTTCGCTCAGGCTTCCCGCCTGCCCCGCCAGCACCACGCGGGCGACGGCGGCGATGAGGTCCCGGGTCTCGGGCGCGACCAGATCCGCCCTGAGCACCATGGTGCGGCCCGCGGGGCCATGATCGCCATGCGCCTGGCCGGCGCGGACCAGCGCTTCCAACGCCACCTGCAGATCCTGGACATAGGACGTTCCGCGCTCGTTCAGCAGCACGAGGTCGAATGCGAGGCCCTTGGCCCGCCAGTATTCGCTGGCCTTGACCAGCTGGCGGGCGAGGCCAAGTTCGTGCGTGTCGGCGATCCGCAGGAGAACGATGGGCAGGTCGCCCGAAATCCCAACCCGCCAAAGGCCCGGCTGCCCGCCGGCGTCCCTCCCCAGCGCGCCCACCGGAGCTCGCAGCTCCGGGGTGGCGTAGATCACATGGCCCGCCAGCCGCTGGAACAGGGCCGCTTCGCCGCGGTCGGCGCCGAGGTGATGCAGTTGGACCAGCGCCTGGGTCCACGCCAGGTTCGCGGCCCGGTCGAAGGCGGCGGGGTCATGGTGCTTGTCGATGAGGTCCAGAAGGGCCTTCCGCGAGCTTGCAGCAAGGGTCCAGAACGAGATCCGCGCCGTCGCCCCGGGCGCGATGCGCACCCGCCGTCGAAGCGCGAAGGCCGGATCGAGAACCGTGCCTGTCGCGCCCCCGAGGGCGACGCCGTCGATGACACGCTGGGGCGCGCGGATATCGTGGCCGCGGCCGAGGATCTGCGCGCGGTCCGTGCTGAATTCCGGCCTCCCGACGGACTCGCCTTCAAGCACCGCGACTTGGCCCACCCAGACCTCGGGATCGCCCTGGGACCGCCGACGGCGGGTCGCCAGCAGGGCGCCGAGGGCGGGGAGGTGCTCCGTCACCACGAACAGCTTCGAGAAGGCCGGATGCGCGGCGTCCGCGGCCTGAGGCGCCAGCGCTAGCTCGGCATAGGAGGTGACGTCGATCTCGCGCGCGCCGAAGCCGCGGTTGGTGATCGAGACCCGCCGGACCTCCGCGTCGTCCTCAGCGGAGACCAGCACATCCAGGGCGGTTATCAGCGAGCCGTCGCGGCGGACGATCTCGCAACGATCCTCGTTGAAGGTGACATGGTAGTCGTCCGGCTCGGCGCCTGTCGGCTGATAGCCAGCCGACCACACCGCGCCCGATCGGACGTCGCGAAGGAAGATGTGCGAGCCCAATGCGTCGCAGGTGGGGTCCTCGCGCCAGCGGGTGACCGCAACGTCCCCCCAACGACTGTAGCCGGACCCCGCCGCCGTCAGCATCACGCTGTAGCTGCCGTTCGAGAGGACGTGAACGGCGGGCGTGGGCGTGTGGGGGCTGAGGAACCGCCGCGCGCCGGACCCCTCCACCGCGTTGGCATGCACGGTGAACCTCTTCCGCGCGATCCAAGGCTGGCTGATGACCACCTCGCGCGGCATCCGCTCCTCAAGCAGCAGCTCGGTGGCCTGGACCATGGGCTCGGCATGGAATCGCGCCTGCATGAGGCCCTCGGAGAGCGCGTTGGCGATCGCCACGATCGTCATCCCCTGGTGGTGGGCCATAAAGGCGCGCACCAGTGCGTAGCGCTGCCCGTCGGGGACGCGTGCGGGTGTGTAGTCCAGCGCCTCGTAGAACCCGTAGCGGCCGCGCGCGCCCAGCGCTTCGAGTTGCTCCAGGTTCCGCGCCGCCGCCTTCGGGTCGACCATCGCGGCCAACGCGGTCGCATAGGGCGCCACCACCACGTGGTCGTCGAGGCCACGCTTCAGGCCCAGGCTGGGTACGCCGAAGCTCAGGTACTGGTAGGTGAATTCGAGGTCGCGGGCGTTGTAGGCCGACTCCGACATGCCCCACGGCACCTGGAGGTCGGCGGCGTACTCGACCTGCCGGCGCACGACCAGATGGTCGGTCCGGTCCACCAGGCTGCCCGGCGGCGCCCGCATGACCAGCGACGGCATCAGGTACTCAAACATCGAGCCCGACCAGGAGATCAGCGCCGCGCCGTGCGCCACCGGCGTCACCGCGTGGCCCAGCCGGAACCAGTGTCGCGCCGGAGCGTCGCCCTTGGCGATGGCGAAGAAGCTGGCGAGCCGCGCCTCGGAGCCCAGGAGGTCGTAGCAGTTCGAATCGAGTTCGCCCTCGGCGGCCCGGTAGCCGATCGAAAGCAGCATCCGGTCGGGGTCCAGCAGGAAACTGAAATCCATCTCCAGCGCCATCCGGCGCGCCGTCTCGGCGATGGCCGCCAGCCGATCCGCGACGGGAACCTCGAAATCGCGCCGATGGCTTGCGATCGCGCCGCCGACGGCCTGGGCCCAGAACAGAAGGTCCGCGCCGGTCGCGTCGCCCCGGTCGATCGACACCGCCTGGGCGGCGTCGGCAAGCCGCGCCGCCTGCGCGGCGAGCCCCGCCCATCGGCCGGCGGTTACGGGGCCGGCCGCGCCCGCCGCTTCCAGCGCCTCACGCATCCGGTCGAACTCGCCCTCGAAGCGTCGCCACGTGGCGACACCCGCCGAGGCCCGGCGCGGTGCGTCGGCCTCGTCTTCCAGGACGCCGAGCGCGTCGGCGACCCCGGCGAGCCCCTGCACGCCATCGAGCGGCGCCGCCGACCACTGCTGCGCCGCATTGGCCAGCGCGATCAGGTGGCCGGCGAGATTCCCGCTGTCGACGGACGAGACGTACGGCGGGTCCAGCGGCCGCAGGTCCTGGGTGGCGTACCAGTTGTAGAAGTGACCCCGGAAGCGGGCCATGCGGCCCATGGTCGACAGGGTCGCTTCCAGGCGCTCGGCGGCCTCGGCGGTTCCCAGCCAGCCGCAGTCGCGCGCCACCGCCACCGAGAGCAGGTAGAGGCCGATGTTGGTCGGCGACGTGCGGTGAGCGACCGCCTCGGGATCCTCCTGGAAGTTGTCGGGCGGCAGCATGTTGTCCGCCGCCGTCACGAAGGCCTCGAAGAACCGCCAGGTCCGGCGCGCGGTCAGCCGCAGCCGCCGCAGGTCGGCCTGGGAGGGCGGGAACCGGCCCGCCGGCGGCGGCGGCCGGCTCGCCAGCAGGGCCACGGCCGGCGATGCGATCCACGCGGCGATGAAGGGCGCGGCCACCGCCCACCCATCGGCCCGGGCGAGCCCGACGAGCCCCAGCGTCGCCAGGCCGAGCGCGACCGCCGGCGCCATGCGGCGGTAGAAGCTGGGGAGGTCGAGGCGAAGGCCCGCGGCGGCCTGGGCCGCCGGAACCCACTCGAGCAGGCGCCGACGCGAGACGAGCAGCCGCCATAGCGTGCGCGTGATCGCGTCGCCCATCAGCCATGCCTGGTGCGCCAGCAGGGTGGTCACGAGCGCGGCCTGGACGAGGGCAAGGCGCAGGTCGACCTCCAGGCCGTGGAGACGGGCCCGGAGCGGGACGCCCGGGCGGCGGCGGGCCAGCGAGGCGGCGACCGGGATGAGAGGCGGCAGCGCGAAGGTGAGCAGGACGAAGAGGGTCCAGAGGGCTGCGCCCGGCAGGGGCAAAAGCCAGCCGGCCCATAGGCTGGCCAGGCTCATGCCGGGTGACAGCGTCCGGCGCAGGTTGTCGACCATCTTCCAGCGCCCGATCGCCGGGACCGGCGACGAGGCGCGGCCCGGCGCCGGCGGCAACCCGAGGATCCAGGGCAGGAGCTGCCAGTCGCCCCGCGCCCACCGGTGGTGGCGCGCCGAGGAGACGTCGTAGCGGTCGGGGAAGTCCTCCACGACCTCCACGTCCGAGGCGAGACCAGCCCGCGCGAAGATCCCCTCGAAGAGGTCGTGGCTGAGCAGGGTCGAGTCGGGGATGCGGCCGCGCAGGGCCGCCTCGAACGCATCGACGTCGTAGATGCCCTTGCCCGCGAAGGAGCCTTCGCCGAACAGGTCCTGGTACACGTCGGAGACGGCGGCGGCGTAGGGATCGATCCCCCCGATGCTGGAAAAGACGCGCCGAAACACCGAGCCCTCGCCGGCCGTGGGCAAGGCCGGGGTGATCCGCGGCTGCAGGACCGCATAGCCCTCCGTCACACAGCCGGACGCCGCATCCAGGTGGGGGCGGTTGAGCGGATGGGCCATCTTCCCGATGAGCCGACGAACCGTCTCGCGGGGCAGTTTGGTGTCGGCGTCGAGGGTGACGACATAGCGGACGGCCCGCGGAACGACCTGGTTCGCGACCGGGAGGAAGGTGGTGTCGCGCGCGTCGCGCAGCAGGCGGTTGAGTTCATGCAGCTTGCCGCGCTTGCGCTCCCACCCCATCCAGGAGGCCTCGCTCTCGCTCCACACCCGCCGCCTGTGCAACAGCAGGAAGCGGTCCCCGCCGGGCGCCGCACCGTGCTTGCGGTTCAGGCGGGCGATGCCCTCCGCGGCGGCGCGAAGGAGCGCGCCGTCAGCCTCCGCCTGCTCGCTCCCCGCGTCGCCCCAATCGGACAGCAGGGCGAAATGCAGATGACCCTCCGGGCTGGAGAGGTAGTGGATCTCCAGGCGCTCGACATGCGCCTCCACGTCCGCCGCGTCGGTGAGGAGCACCGGGACCGCGACCAGGGTCCGCAGCCTCTGCGGCACGCCCCCCTTCAGCTCCAGGGCCGGAAGCGGGACGGCGCGAAAGCCGCGGGTGACGCCTCGGTTCACGAGGGCGACGGCCGCATCCAGCGCCGGGAAGGCGCCCAGGACCCCAAGGACGACGAGCCAGATCGCGCCGGTCCCCTGGACGAGCAGCCCGCCCAAGGGCAACGCCAGCAGCAGCGCGGTGGCCGCCAGGATCGCCCCGACGTACGCCCCGATGCCGAGCCCGCGCACAGCGCGGCCAGGCCAGGTGCGGACGGGCGCCCGAAACCCGATCGAGGCCTCGAAATCGTTCCGCCCGGCCGCCACAAGGTAGTAGCCCGGGTCGCAGCGACGGCCCTCGCCCGAGATGTCGTCCACCGCACGGATCGCCTGGACGAGCCGCCGCGCCACGTCCAGCTCGCTGCGCCCCGAGCCCCGGGCCAGATCCTCGATGGCGGTGCGGTAGAGGTTGCGGGTCGGAAAATCCATGTCGGCGAAGGCGCTGCCGGCCTTCAGGACGTCGTCCACGAGGCTGACGCGCTCAACCTGCTCGGACCAATCCACGTCCGAAATCAGGCGCAGGCTGGTGACGATGTTGCGCACCGTGCCGCTGGCGGCCACCTGCCTCTGCTGCTCGTCGCGGATCACCTGGTCCGCGCCGACGCCCCGCCGTGACAGCTGTGCGTCCAGCCAGGTCAGCGCCGGTGCGCCGGCCCCGTCGTCTTCGCGGAGCCGCTGATGCATCTGGACCGCAAACGCATCGGCCAGCGGGGCACGCTCGTACGGACCCAGCACGCCTTCGCTGGCCTCGACGGGCCGGTCGCCGACCCCAAGCATGCGGTTGCAGCAATCGTCGGCCTCGGCGCGGGCGGCGCGGCTGATCATGATGCGCTCGGCGATCCGCCGCAGGTTCTCGATGAGGACGATCCGAAGCGTGATGGCGACGGCCCAGAGCTCGCCGATCGTAAGCGGCTGCACCTCCTGATACGCGTGCAGAAACCGGCAGAGCAGGTCCGGATCGAAGCGGCTGTCGGTGTGGGCCACGAACGCCCAGGCGATCCCGAACACGCGAGGGTGGCCGGCGAGGTGGCCGTGCACGATCTTCGGAAGCTCGCGGTAGTAGCTGGCCGGAAGATCGAGCCGGACTTCCCGGATCTGCTTCTCGACCAGGTGGAAGTTGTCGATCAGCCACTCCGCTGCGGGCGTGATGCTGGCGCCGTCGTCGAGCGCCTGGACGGTGTCGCGGTAGGCTTCCAGGAGCAGGGCCTGGTTCTCGGCCAGGCGCCGGACCAGGGGTTGGCCGCGGCCCTTCCGTCCGAGGCCCTGGGCTTCCGCCAGGCTGCGGGCATGCGCCTCCAGGCGCTCGATGCTGAACAACTCGTCCCGGACGGGGGCCGCGTCATCCCAGGCGGACCGCGTTCGCCCCCCCCGCCGGTGGAGCCCGGTCAGGAACGGCGTCTTCCTGCGGCGGGCCAGCACCTGCGCACCTCTTTCGGCTTGACGGGATTGTCCGCATCGCACCGGACCGCGCCTGCCGGCCTTCCGCATTGACCGAGGTCAATGTCGCTGCCCGCGTCCCGGTGTCGGGTCGTGGCGTCGTGCATCGCGACGAAGGACCGATCCGATGAAACGCACAGTCTCCGCCATGCTCGCGCTCACGCTCCTGAGCGGCCCCGCCGCCGTGGCGCAACCCAGCTACCCGGACAGGTCCGACCAAGGGGGTTACCGCGGCGACGCTGGCCCGCGCTATTCGCGCGGCGACCGGCTACCGGACCCGTATCGCCAGCGCCTCCAGGTGGTGACCGACTGGAAGCAGCGCGGCCTGCGCAAGCCTCCGAAGGGTTACCAATGGGTCGCCAACCCGCGCGGCGACCTCTTCCTCGCCTCGAAAGCCACCGGAGTGATCGCCCAGAGCGCCTATCGCGACGAGCGCGACCGCGAGTGGAGTCAGCGCTACTCCCGCACCTATTCCTACAACGACGACGCCTATTACCGGGAGTGTCGCGAGTCGAAGGACCCGGCCGGCGTCATCATCGGCGCGCTGATCGGCGGCCTCCTCGGCAACGCCGCCGGACGCGACGGCAGCCGCGCGGGCGCGACCATGGCCGGCGTGATCCTCGGCGGAGCGGTGGGCGCAGCCCTGACCAAGGACCTCGACTGCGACGACCGGAGCTACGCCTACAAGGCCTATTACAATGGCTTCAATTCCGACCGTCCGGGCAGCCGCCACCAATGGCGCAACCCCGGCAACGACCACCGCGGCGAGGTGCGGATCGGCAACTACTACAATGACCCGCGCGGCTTCCGGTGCGCCGACTTCACCCAGGTCACCACCATCGCGGGCCGGACCCAGACGACGCGCGGCCGCGCCTGCCGCCAGCCGGACGGGTCCTGGGCGGTGGTCGGCTGACTTGGAGCGAGGCGCGTGGATGACGCCCTGCCCCTTTCGACCCTGACCAGTCGTTCGAGACGAAGGCCGTCGCGGGCCGGCTTCTTCAGCTTGTCGACGGCGCCGTCCAGGACGAAGCGTCCACGCCCGCACCCGGCCAGTCCCGGCGGCGACCTCTCTTGACTAAGCACAATGCGGGGTCCGCTGGACGGACAACTCTCCATGGCGGAACAAGGGAGGTCGAGATGGACGCCAGGACGCTTCAGGAGATCGTCGAGATCCAGGTGGAGCGCCTGAGTGGCGGCGCGCCGATCTGCGCCACCGTCTTCGAGGGCGTGGTCACCCTGACCGGCGCCGTTCAGAACGACATGCGTCGGCTCATGATCGAACAGGAGTTGCTGCGGCTGCCCGAAGTGCTGGACGTCCACAACCATCTCCATGTGCCGACGCACGCAGGCGACCTCCGGACCCAGCTTCTGGCGCTGCTGGAGCGGGAAGGGGTGGCGATCGCCGGGGTCAGGATCGAGGCCGCGGATGGAGCGGTCGCGCTGTCGGGCCAGGCGACCAGCTGGTTCGACCGCGACGCCATCGAGCGGCTGGCCTGGACATTGCCGGGCGTCCGATCGGTCGAGAACCGCGTCGGCCTTCCCCCGGGCGCGGTGGAACCGGATGGCGAAGGCGTCGAGATCTCCCAGGTCTAGCGTCCGGCCGAGGCAGCCATCCGATCATCGGGCGGAAAACGCGCCAGAATCCCGGTCACCTCATCGTCGGCGAGCTGGCGGAAGTCGGCATAGTAGAATCCGATCGAACCGAATGCTGGGTAGGCCTCCAGGCAGACCACCTCGTCGGCTTCTGCCCGCAGTTCGGCGAGCGTGTCGGTCGGCGCCACCGGCACGGCCAACACCAGCTTCGCCGGGCCCCGCCGGCGAACGGCGCGCAAGGCGGCGCGGGTCGTGGCGCCGGTGGCCACACCATCGTCCACCACGATGGCGACGCGGCCGGCCAGCTCGGCCCTCGGGCGGTCGCCGAGGTAAGCTTCGCGCCGGCGTTCGATCTCCTGGAGCTGTCCAGCGCGGACGGCGTCGAAGCTCGCGTCGTCCACCCCAAGCATCGCGATGACGTCTTCGTTTCGTACGGTGCAGGGCTGCCCCGCAGCGTCCGCCACAGCGCCCATGGCCAGTTCCTCGTGAAAGGGCGCGCCGATCTTTCGGACTAGGACCAGATCGAGGGGCGCATCGAGCGCCGCGGCGACCTCGGCCGCCACGGGGACACCACCCCGGGGCAGCGCCAGCACCACGACGTCGCGACCCCTATAGCCGACGAGCGCCGCCGCCAGACGCTGACCGGCCACGCCGCGATCCCTGAAGGGCATGGGCGATCCTCCAGCAGCAGACTGCGCCTCCGGCCCGGCCGCCGTCTTGACCCAAGTCAACGCGCCGCCGCCTCATCGGCGCATCGTCGACGCGCACCAGGAGAACGGTCATGAGCACCGGCCTTTCCGCCTTCGACACCACCGTCCAGGAAACCAATCTTTGGCTGAAGGACGTCGAAAGGCGCCTGCCGCCCTGCGGCCGCCAGGAGGCCTATGCCGCCTTGCGGGCCGTCCTGCACGTGCTCCGCGACCGCCTGCCGGTGGACGCGGTGCTCGGCGTCTCCGCGCAGCTCCCGATGCTGTTGCGCGGGGTGTTCCTGGAAGGCTGGCGGCCCGCCGCCGGACCGACGGACATCCGCGACCCACAGATCTTCGCCGGCGAGGTGGCGGAACGCCTCGGGCCGACATTCCCCTGCCTGCCGAACGAGACCGCGGCGGCGGTGTTCGCCGTCCTGGCCGAGCAGCTCGACGCCGGCGAAGTCCTGAAGCTCGAGCACTACCTCCCACGGCGGCTCCGCAGCTTCTTCCCCGCGCAACCCGCCTGAGCGGCGACTCAACTCAACGGTGGCGACATGTCCCGCAAGCTCCTCTTCGTCCTGGCCGACGGCGGTCGCGTCCGCTTCGTGGAACGGTCTCCGTCCAGCGGCCACTTCGTGACCTTCGAGGATGTCGACCGCACCCAGGCGCTGTCCCAGCTTCGGACCGAGCTTAGGGCCAGTCCCCCGGCGCGCACCCACGCCAGCGCCTCGCCGCGCCGCTCGGCGGTCGGCCAGGAAGACTACGTCCGGCCGGCGAAGGAGGCCTTCATGGCCGAGGTGGCCGCCCGCGCCGTGGCGCTGGTCCGCGAGCGCAAGCTCGACGGGGTCTTCCTGGCCGCGCCGCCGCAACTGATCGGGCCGCTGCGAGCCCACCTCGACGGCGCGGCGCCGATGGCCGGCGCGATCCGCAAGGACCTGACGAAAGTCCCGGACCATGAACTCGGCGCCTGGCTGAACGAGGCGCACACGAGCCTGCCCCTGTCGATCTGACGCCTGCGCCAGGATTCACCACGTTCTTGACGCCGATCAAGACCGCAGGCGCGCGGCCGTGCTGATCTGAGGCCGACGTCCACCCCCAAAGGAACCAGGCCATGACCGTCCACCGCTCGCCCGCCCAATTCCTGCCGAAGCTGGCGGGGTCCGCCGGAAACGTCTTCGCGCCCATCCAGCGCGAGTTTGATCGGCTGTTCGACCAGTTGGGCAACGGCTGGGCCGCCCTCGCCGAGATCGATCTGTCACCCCGCATGGACATCCGAGACACGAAGGACAGCCTCGAGATTTCGGTCGAGCTCCCGGGCCTGGCCCGGGACGACGTGAAGATCACGGTCGAGGACGAAGTGCTCACCATCAGCGGCGAGAAGAAGACCGAAAGGGAAGCCAAGGAGGAGGACTACCACTTCTCCGAGCGGACCTATGGCGCCTTCTCCCGGTCTGTCACCCTGCCTCGCAGCGTCGAGGCGGCGAAGATCAAGGCGACCATGAAGGACGGCGTGCTCAAGGTGACCGCGCCGAAGAACGGGACGGCCCAGACCAAGTCCATCGAGATCCAGCCCGCAGACTGACCCCCCCCGATGCTTTGCAGGCTGGCGAGCGCTCCGGGAATCTTTCCGGAGCGCTCAACTATATCTGGTGGTATGACCAACTACGCCTGAAAGCGCCTCGGCGCGGGGGGCCAACGTGGAGTCGGATTTCGTCCACCGTAAGAACATCGAACGCTTCGAGCTGATGCTCGCCTCGGGAACTCTCAGCGCGAGCCAGGTTGCTGTGGTCTCGAGCCTGCTTGGAAGTGAGGTCGAGGCTCTCGCCGCCTTTCAGAGCACGGTCCCCCCCGATCCCGATCCACCCGCATCTCAATGACTGATCAGCAGCGGCGTGGCGCAGTGTTTCAGCATTTCGCGGCTCGCGCCGCCGAGGACCATCTCCTGGAGCCGTGAGCGGCCATAGAAGCCCATCACCACCAGGTCGGCGCCGAGGGCGTTCGCCTGGTTGCGGATGATTTCGCCGGCGGAGCCGTCGTCCCGCTGATCCACAATGAGGTTGGGCTTCACGCCATGGTGCTCGAAATGGCGCTGCAGGAAGCCGTCCGGACCGGCGAGACCGCCGCGCGAGACGACGAGCACATGGACTTGGTCGGCCGCCAGCAGGAAGGGCCAGGAAGCGTGCAGTGCTCGGGCGGCTTCGCGACTGCCGTTCCAGGCCACCAGCGCATGGCGGCCCGGCGCCGGCCCGGAGATCTCGGGCGCGATCAGCATGGGCCCGCCGACGGCGATGGCGAGGTCGGCCGTGGGCAAGCCGGGCCCTTCGTGGGGCGAGGCGACCACCAGATCGACGCGGCGGGCGCAGGCGATCAGGTCCTGCAGGTCGTAGCCCCCGAGCTCCAGCCAATCGCTTTGCGCGCCCGCCTCGCCGGCGACGGCCTCGAAGGTCGTCCGCGCCGCCTCCGCGGCCTTGCGGACCGCGGCCTCGTGGGCGTCGTAGAGGCGCTGCGTCTCGATCGCCGTCAGCACGGCGGCGACGTCTGTGGGCATGAATGGCGGCGGGATCCGAGCCTCAGCGAAGACGCCGATCAGGCGGGCCCCGAACTTGGCGGCGAGCCCGGCCGCCAACCTCCCCCGCACGTGGGAAGCAGGAGACCCGTCGACCTCCACCAGGATGTCACGATAGCTCATGGGGTTCTCCTTCGCGGGTGAAACCTGAGCCCCGCGGCCCGCGGCCCGCCTTGACGCCTGTCAAGAAGCGCAGCTAGGGCGTTTCGCGATCATCCCCCGGAACGACCGGCGGCTCCCGCGGGGCGGCGACCCATAGGTCGCGCACGGCCGACAGCGCGGTCCACAGGAAGGCGAAGAGTTCGCCGAAGCCGCTCCGACGCCCTCGTGGGGCGGACCGCACGGGCGGAGCCTCGCGGGGAGCCGTCAGGTCCGGGTCGTTCCTCGACATGATCGGATCCGCCTTTCGCCGCACCAGGTCTCCGGGGCGCCGTCGGCGCATTGACCCCGCTCAAATCGCAACGGCGGATTGCCGGCGCCATCGCCGCGAGTTGATCCGCCTCAAGGTGCTCTGCGGCAAAGGCGCCAAGCTCGAACCTGATCGAGCGGCCGCGAACCTTCGGCGGCTCCTTCGCGACGGAGGATCCCATGCTAGACACCCAAGCGCGCCCGCTCGCCGACCGGCAGGTCGCATCCGCCGGCTACGCCAACATCCTGGTGCATGTGGAGCCCGGTCTGCCCGCCTCCCATCGCACGGAGGTCGCAGCAGGGCTCGCGCGCGACTTCGACGCCCACCTGATCGGCGTGGGGGCGGAGGCCCTCGACGCGGCGTACATGGCCGATCCCTACGCTGGGCTGCTCATGACGGAGTGGATCGTCGCGGCGCAGGAGCAGGTCGCCGGCCGCCTCACGGCCGCGGAGGAGGCGTTCCGCCGCGACGCCGCGGGCGTCGATCTGGAATGGCGCACGATGCAGGGCTTCCCGAGCGCAGCCTTGGTGCAGGCGTCGCGGGCGGCGGATCTCATCGTCGTCGGCGCCGTCACCAAGGACGCATCGAACTATCGCACCGCCAACGCCGCCGAGGTGGTGATGGCCAGCGGACGGCCTGTATTGGTGACGCCCGAGGCTGGCCGCCATCTCCGGGCCGCGAACGTCGTCGTCGCCTGGAAGGAAACCCGCGAAGCTCGCCGCGCCCTCGCCGACGCCATGCCGTTCCTGCTGCGCGCGGAGAACGTGATCGTGCAAGCCGTCTGCGCCGTGGACGAAGTCGAGTCCGCGGCGTTCCAGGTCAACGATGTGGTCACTTCGCTCAGGCGGCGCGGAATCGCGGCCAGACCCGGCGTCACCACCACCCGGAACGAGGACGTGGTGAAAGAGCTCTACCGGATCGCCGACCTGAACGAAGCGGACCTTATCGTCGCCGGCGCCTATGGCCACAGCCGCTTGGCCGAGTGGGCCTTCGGCGGGGTCACCAACGACCTGCTTCATCGCCCCGAACGCTTCGTGCTGACGAGCCACTGAGGAACCCGCGGGGCCCGGCCGGCGCCAGCGATCCGCTCATCCCCGGCGATCGGTCCAGTCGCTTCCCGACCCGCCACCGTCCCCCCGGGCGAAGGGAAATCGACGGGATCAAGCCCGAGTGCTCTCGTCGCCGAACGTCAGCTTACCGATCCAGCCCGAACGGCGGCAGCCGTCCTACGCGCCAGTTCAGCGACCTGGCCCCTTGCGCCCTCCAGCGCGCGGCACAGCTTGTCTCGGTCCAGGTCCGGCGCCTGGACGAGGCCTTCAGCGACGGAAAGATACAGGGACAGGGCGCATAGAGGGCCGTCGAGATCCTCGACCGGGACCGCCGGAGTCGCCGGAAGCGTTGACGGCGTTCGCAGTGGCGCGCCCGCTTTGGGGAGTTGCCGAGACATCGCGCGGCCCCCTCCTGGAGCCCCGTCGGAATCCAGGTCACGGCCCGGCTGGCCAGGCAAACTAATTGATTGCTCGACAATAGGTTGACCCTGGTCAACGCGAGGTTTCCCCGAAGGCGCAGCGTGACTCCGGCTATCCCGGCCAATGGAGACGCGAGATGGACGACAAGGCCCTTAAGAAGCTCATCGCGGACGAATTGGAGTGGGAACCGAGCATCGACGCGGCCGACATCGGCGTCACCGTTGAGAACGGGATCGTCCGACTGGTCGGCCATGTGGCGAACTACGCTCAGAAGGGTGTGGCCGAGATGGCGGTCAAGCGGGTGAAGGGCGTTCGCGGATTTGTCGAGGACCTGGAGATCCGGCCCTTCCCGAAGACATTCACGGACGAGGGCATCGCCAACGCGGTCGCCAACCTTCTCGACTGGAACGTCACCGTCCCGAAGAACGCCATCAAGGTGAAAGTCGAAAGCGGCGTCGTGACACTGAGCGGCGACGTGCCGTGGGCCTATCAGCGTGTGGCCGCCGAACAGAGCATCCGACGGCTTCAGGGCGTACGCGGCGTGGCCAACGCCATCATGGTGAAGCCGCAGGCGCAGGCCTCCGACATCAAGCGCCGGATCGAGCAGGCCCTCGAGCGTCAGGCCGATCTCGAGGCGGACAAGGTCTACGTCACTGTGGACGGCGGCAAGGTGAAGCTGGATGGAAGGGTGCGCGCCTGGTTCGAACGCGAGATCATCGAACGGGCGGCCTGGGCGGCTCCCGGTGTGAGCTCTGTCGACGATCGGGTGACGGTCAGCTCGTGACGGGACGGCGTCGGCGCCTCGGGGCGACGGCGCCGCTCGGCTCCAACCCTAAGGAGATTCCCATGACCCAACGGTCGGCCTCACGACTCGGCGTCTTCCATTGCACGCTCACCGGTGCGGTGGCGCTCGGGTTGCTGTTTCTGTTGTGCTGGTTCGGTGTCGCCGTCGCCGACATCCCGGCCTCGCGGCGCATGCTGGGATTCTTCACGAGCCAGGCGCTGGAAGCCCCCGGAGCCATCGGCCTGGGCCTGGTCTCGGCGGTCGTATTCGGCGCGGTGATCGGCGGTCTGATCGCCATCTCGTTCAATGCGCTGGGTATGATGCTGGGAGCCACGAGGAAGCGCCCGCCGCAAGCCTGAGGGAGGGCGGCAGCGCTCAGAGCGGCTTGGGCCGGAAGCGCCGCCACAGTTCCAGGCTGCCCATCAGATCCTGCAGCGTGACGATGCCGACCACAGAACCGCGATGCACGACCGGCATCCGCTGGACCTGCTGCGTGCGCATCCGGTCCATCACCAGCGACGCGTCGTCCAGCAGTCCCGCCACGGGCGTAGCGGCTGCGGGCGTGCAGATCTCGCCCATCGTCGTGGTCTTCCAAGCCTCGCGAGGGGTTCGCAGGATGTCCTCCGGCTTGACGATCCCGAGCCAGGTCTCGCCGTCCATGACGGGATAGAGGCCGTGCCGGCTGGCCATCAGCCGCTCGTCCACGAACCGGTCCAGCGTGTAGGCGGCCGGGACGGTCTCGATCGAAGGCGCCATGACCTCGGCGATGGCGTGCCCGGCAAACATCTGCCGGGCTTCGGACTCGCGCAGCGCCCCACGTGCGGCGCCGTGGAGGAACAGCCCGATCATGATCCACCACAGGCCGCCGGCCGCCTCGACGGTGAAGGCGGCGGTAAGACCGGCGGCCATGAGCAGCAGGGCCAGGACCTCGCTGGTGCGGACGGCGATCCGGGTCGCCTTCATCAGGTCGTGGGTCGACATCCAGAGGAGCGCGCGCAGCACGCGGCCGCCGTCCAGCGGAAAGGCCGGCGCCATGTTGAAGGCCGCCAGCACCAGATTGAGCGTGGCCAAGTAGCCCAGCGCCATCACCACCTCGGTCGGAGCGCCCGTCTGGCCCACGGCCCCCGCAGCGGCCGCCAGGACGAGACTGAACACAGCGCTGAAAGCCGGGCCGGCGATCGCCATCGCCAGCTCGCCTCCGGGGCGCTTCGGCTCCTCGTGCAGTTCCGCCACCCCGCCGAACAGGAAGAGCGTGATCCGGTCGACCGAGATCCCCATCGCCCGGCCGACCAGGGCATGGGCCAGCTCGTGGAGCACGATCGAGGCCGCCAGCCCGATCACTATGATCCCGGCCATCGACCAGTAGGAACCGGCCGGCAGGCCCGCGAACAGCATCGGCAAGGAGCCGGACGCCAGCGACCATGCGATGAACAGCGCTACGATCACCCAACTCACATGAATCCGGATCTGGACGCCGAACAGAGAGAGCGGGCGGCGCGGCGCGGCGGGAGCGGGAGGCATGAGCCTCAGGCTCCCACGGGTTCAGCGACCGGGCGGCTGCGCGACACGGCCTGAGCGATGGCCGCCTCAGCCTCTCGAACCACGGTCAGGGTGCGTGGCAGGCTTTGCGGATTGACGCTCATGGAGTCGATGCCGAGCTCCGTCAGGAAGGCGGCGATCTCGGGATAGGTCGCCGGGGCCTCGCCGCAGATACCGACGTGGCGGCCGTTCCGGTGCGCGCCGACCACTGCCTGGCGAAGCATTTCCAGGACGCCCGGGTCGCGTTCGTCGAAGTCGAAGGCGACGGTCTCGGAATCCCGGTCGACGCCCAGCACCAGCTGGGTCAGGTCGTTGGACCCGATCGAGAAGCCGTCGAACAGCTTCGCGAAGGCGTCGATCTGAATGACGTTGTTGGGGATCTCGCACATCACGTAGACCTCCAGCCCGTCCTCGCCGCGCTTCAGGCCGTGGGCGGCCATCGCGGCCAGCACCCGTTCGGCCTCCTCCACCCGCCGGCAGAAGGGCACCATCACCTTGAGGTTGGTGAGGCCCAGCGACTTGCGGACGCGCGCCAGGGCCTCGCATTCCAGGGCGAAGCCCTCGGCGTAGAGCGGGTGGG
Organism: Phenylobacterium sp.; assembly: GCF_004297125.1. GTDB lineage: Bacteria > Pseudomonadota > Alphaproteobacteria > Caulobacterales > Caulobacteraceae > Phenylobacterium. The sequence goes on from NZ_SCVD01000028.1 coordinate 57,298, forward strand.
CGTACCGCGCGGCGCCCCGGAACCCGATCATCGGATTCTCCTCCACGGGCTCGAAGGCCCTGCCGCCCAGCAGCTTGGCGTACTCGTTGGTCTTGAAGTCCGAGAGCCGCACGATCACCGGCCGCGGATAGAAGGCCGCGGCGATGACGCCCGCGCCTTCGGCCAGCTTGTCCACGAAGTACTGCCGGGGCGAGGCGTAGCCCTTCGCAAGGCGGCCGATGGCCGCCCGCTCGCGGGCTGAGGCCACACGCTCCGGATGGGCCGCCGCCATCGGATGTAGGCGGATCTGCTCGCCGATGACGAACTCCAGCCGCGCCAGTCCGACGCCCGCGCTGGGCAACTGGGCGAAGCGGAACGCCAGGTCCGGCTGCGCCAGGTTCAGCATGATGTGGGTCTTCGGCGGCTTCAGGTCCGCGGCCTTCAGATGTTGCACCTCGAAGGCGACGTCGCCCTGGTAGACGCGGCCGGTGTCCCCTTCCGCGCAGGAGACGGTCACGCAGGTTCCGTCGGTCAGGCGCGTCGTGGCGTCTCCCGCGCCGACCACCGCCGGCACGCCGCGCTCGCGGGCCACGATCGCCGCGTGGCAGGTGCGCCCGCCACGATCGGTCACCACCGCGCTCGCGCGCTTCATCACCGGCTCCCAGTCGGGACTGGTGGCCTCGGCGACCAGCACTTCGCCGGGCTGGAAGGCCGCGAGGTCGGCGGAGCCTCGGATGACCCGGACCACGCCGCTGGCGATCCGCTCGCCCACCGCCTTGCCGGTGGCGAGCACGACACCCGAGCCCGTCAGCCGGAAGGTCTCGATATCCGTCCCGCGCTGGGAGGCTACGGTCTCGGGCCGCGCCTGGACCACGTAGAGCCGGCCGTCGGACTCGTCCTTGGCCCATTCGATGTCCATGGGCGTCGACCGTCCCGCGCGCTGGGAATAGTGATCCTCGATGCGGATCGCCACGTCGGCGAGGGCCAGGACCTCGGCGTCGACTAGACAATAGCGATCCCGCACGCCCCGCGAGACCGGGAGGGTCAGCAGGCCGGCGCCGTCGCCCTTCGGGTCGCAGACGATGCGGGTCTGCTTCGCCCCGAGGCTGCGGCGCAACACGCCGCGGAAGCCCTGGCGGAATGTCGGCTTGTGGACATAGAACTCGTCGGGGTCCACGCGCCCCTGGACCACGTTCTCGCCCAGGCCATAGGCGCCGGTGACGAACACCACGTCGCGGAAGCCGCTCTCGGTGTCGAGGGTGAAGATCACCCCGCTCGCCGCATGGTCCGACCGGACCATCTGCATCACCGCCACCGAGAGGAAGACCTTGGCGTGGTCGAAGCCGTTGTTGACGCGGTAGACGATCGCGCGGTCCGTGAAGATGGAGGCGAAGCATCGCCGGCAGGCCTCCACCAGCTCGTCCTCGCCGCGGATGTGCAGGAAGCTCTCGTGCTGGCCGGCGAAGCTGGCGGTCGGCAGGTCCTCGGCCGTGGCCGAACTCCGCACCGCCACGCTGAGGTCCGGTCCGCAGGATCGCTTCAGCGCGCGGTAGGCCCCCAAGATCTGGTCCCGCAGCTCGCGGCCGCCCGTGGCCTGGTAGACGATCTCGCGCGCCCGCGCGGCGCGGCGGCTGAGCTCGGTGACATCGTCCACCTCGAAGGCGAGCAGGTCGCGCAGCTCCGACCAGGCGCCGGCCGCCGCGAGCGCGTCCCGATATGCGGCGGCGGTGATCGCAAACCCGTCCGGGACGCTCACCTGCGCGCCCTCAAGGAGCTGTCGGAGCTCCCCAAGCGAGGCGGTCTTCCCGCCCACCCGCGGCACGTCGTCCAGCCCCAGAGCGTCGAAGGACGCGATGTAGTCGGCCTGTGTCATCGGAGTCTCCGGTACGACCTGAGCCCGCAGGCTAGGGCCCCGTCGCAGACGCGCCTTGAGCGGGGTCAACCCGTCAGCGCATCACACGCGCCGCCTTGCCGACGAGGAAGACGGATGCGACGTCGGCGCCGGCCAGTATCTCCCGGCCTTGGGCTCGGCCCCGCGGCTGCGCCGCCTTCATGCCGCCGGACAGGTCGAGACCGTCGTAAAAGTAGCCGACCTCGACACCGAGCGCCCGGGCCAGGCGCGCGATCATGCCGGCCGACATCTTGTTGGTGGCCGTCTCGTATTTCTGAATCTGCTGAAACCGAACTCCGCAGCATGCCCCGAGCTGCTGCTGCGTGAGACCCAGAAGGCGCCGCCGACGGCGCACGCGGCGCCCCAGTTGCAGGTCGATGTCGTCACACATGGCGCTCACGCATTTCGCACGCGGGGACCGCGACCGGGACCGCGACGGACCGCACAGCAAGGACAACGAACATAACTCAACGGCTCCGCCAGGAGCTTCAGTAGGGCGCGGCGCGATCCGGCGTCCTTGATCTTGGACAAGATGATGCGTGAATCGTCGGCTGGCGGACGCCGTCACGGCCCGCTGTGCGCGGCCTTCGCGCCAAGCTCCGCCGGGCCTGCGCCTGCTTGGGCGTCAGGGCGTCCGCGCCCGCACGCGGACGCCGTCCACGACCTTGTCGGAGGGGAACACCACGACGCGCTCGCCGCCGCTGAGTCCCTTGCGGATCTCGGCCTCGCGGTCGGTCATGGCGCCCACCGTGACAGGCGTCAGGCGCGCCCGGCCGTCTACGATGCGGAATACGGCCCAGCCGCCGTCGGCCCGCACTAGGGCTCCCAGGGGCGCCTTCACCGCCCGCGCTTCCTGGCGCAGGATCACACGTCCCCAGACGCGATAGCCGGGCCCGATCCGCGACCACGCGGCAGGAGACCCTTCGAACTGCAGCAGCACCAGCACCCGCTGCTCTTCGACGCCCAGGGCGGACACCTTGGTGAAGCCCTGGGGCTCCACGCGCCGGACCATCGCCGGGAGGCTCCCCTCGCCGCCCCAGTCGAACACCTCGGCCCGCATGCCCTCACGGATGCGCACGGCGTCCTGGGTCAGGAACTCCACCGCCGCCTCCAGGCCTCTCTGGTCGCCGATTTCCACCAGCGGCGCGCCCATGCTCACCGTGCGCTCGCTTTCCTGCAGGACGCGGGTGACATAGCCGGAGGCCGGGGCGACCACCGGGACGGCGCGACCGCCCTCGGCTTCCGGTCCCAAGAGGGCGAACCGGGCGGCGGCCAGCTCCGAGCGGCGCACGCCGAGTTGCGCGGCCGCTGCGCGCACCGCCGCGCGCGTCGAGCGAGCCTGGGCCTCGGCCGCGTCGAGGGCCTGACGCGCGGCGAAGCCCTGGGCGGCGAGCGTGCGCACGCGGCCCAGGTCGGCGTCGGCCTTGCCGGCCTCGGCGGCGTAGCGATCCTGATCGGCTCGGGCCGCGCCGACCGCGGATTGCGCGACCGCGACGGCCGCCTCCGCCCGGGCTCGCGACCGCGGGTCCAGGAGGTCGGCGCTCGCCGGCCGGATGCGCGCGACCACGGTCGCGCCGGCCACGACGCGGTCCCCGACATCCAGGTCGACCCGCTCGAGCCGCCCGGAGACGGGCGCCGCCACGACGTAGGCTTCGCGCACCCGCGCCGCGCCCTGGTCGGCGACGCTGTCGGCGATCGGACCCAGGCGGACGACACCGGTGTCCACCGCTACCGGACGCGGCGCCAGCAGCAGGGCCAGCATCGCCGCCACGACCACGGCGGCCAGCGCGCCAAGCCCCCACCTCGCCCATTTGACCTTGGCCATCGCTAGTCCCTCGTCTTCAGCACGGCCACAAGGTCGAAGCCCCAGATGCGGCGCGCCACGAGGGCGCCGGCCACGGTCACCGCCACCAGGTAGGCGAGCAGCGAAATGCCGTAGCTCCGAGCGCTGATGACCGCCGGCAGCCGCACCTCGTCGCGCGAATAGGCCGCCACCAGCCCGTGGGCCAGCGCCTGTCCGCCGAACACGCCAAGCGGGATCGCCACCAGCGCCAGCACGGCCAGTTCGCCGGCCAGGATGTAGGCGCATTCGCCCTCGCCGAAACCCAGGACGCGCAGGGTGGCTAGGTCCCGCGCCCGCTCGGAGAGCGCGATACGGCTGGTGTTGTAGGCGACGCCGAAGGCGATGGCGCCGGCGAACCCGACATAGAAGCTGACCGTGACGCGGAACGCCTCGGCCATGGCCTGCCGCCAGCTCGCGACCGTCTCGTCGCGCGAGGAGGCGCCGACGACCTGCGGCGTCCGCTCCACCGCCCGGTAGAAGGCCGCCCGGCGGTCCGCGGCGAGCTGGAGGTGCGCGCCGCTGATCAGGTCGCCCTCGCCCATCAGCGCGTTCAGCCGCCGGCGGTCCATGTAGGCGGCGAAGCCGCTGTAGTCGCGCGCCAGGCCGGTCACCGGAAGCACGGTCGCCGGCGCGCGCCCGTCGATCACCTCGACGCGGACCTCATCGCCGGCCTCGAGTCCCAGACGGTCGGCGAGCGCCTCGCTGACCACCAGCCCCCGGCCCTTGAACGGCACGCGACGGTCGCGGGCGTCCAGCGGCCGATCGAATATCGCGTCCGGCTCGAGCCCGACGATCCGGGTCAGCTCCTCGCGTCCATTGGCCTGCAACCGCGCGGCCACCGTGCGGACCGGCTCGGCGGCAAGCACCCCCGGCAGGCGCGACGCCTCGCTGAGCGACGCGATGCTCCGTGGCTCGGCGAAGCCGATCGCCTCGCTCCAGCGCTGGGTGCGATAGTAGGCCTGGTCCACCACCTTATCGAGGCTGTCGAACAGGAACTGGGTGCCCACCAGCAGGGTCAGGCCGGCGGCGAGGCCCAGCGTCGCCAGCAGGCTGCGGACCGGGAAACGCTCCAGGTTGCGCACGATCACCCGCGTCGCCTGGTCGATGGCCGCCCCCCGGACCAGACGATCCAGCAGGCCGGCGCGGTAGGTGGCCGGGCGCAGGGGTTGCATGGCCACGGCAGGCGAGAGGCCCGCTGCGCGGCGTACCGCCGCCACCGAGCCCGCCACGGTCGCCGCCACCGCCACGGCGGAGGCGCCCCCGAACGCCAACCAGTGGAAGCGGACCGCCAGCACGGGGAAGCGGAAATAGTCGCGGTACTGGTCGACGATGGCGGCGGCCAGCGCGCCGCCCACCAGCCCCCCCGCGACCGCCCCCACGAGACCGATCGCGATGGCCATCCGCAGGTAGGGCCGGGCGGCCTCGCCGTCGCGGTAGCCGAAGGCCTTGAGCAGGCCGATCTGCTCGCGTTCGGCGTCCACCAGCCGAGACACCGTCAGATGCACCAGGGCCGCGGCGATGATCAGGAAGATCGGCGGGAGGATCGAGGCGGAGGTGGAGAGCTCCTTGAGCTCGGCGGCCAGGAAGGCGTGGGAAGCCTGGTCCTCGCGCGCATAGGCCGCTCGGCCGCCATATGGCGCCAGGATCCGGTCCACATCCGCCAGCACCGCCGCCGTCGAGGCGCCTGGCGCAAGCTTCAGCGCCACGGCGTTGAACGCCCCGCTCATGCCGGCCGCGCGCTCGACCGCCGGCCGCGGCGCCCAGAGGACCGCCTGGTGGGCGTCGTCCGGCATGAACGACTCCGGCGCGGGCACGTAGACATATTCCGGCGACAGGACCGCGCCCACGACGGTGAAGGTGAAGGCCCGGCCCTGCACCACGGCGGTCAGCCGGTCGCCCAGCCGGACGCCCGCGGCGTCCATGAAGGTCTTGAGGGCGACCGCCTCGTCCGTTCGCCTCGGATCCGGCATGCGACCGCGGCTCAGGCGAATTCGGTTCAGGGCCCGCCCCTCATCGTCCGGCAGCGAGATGAGGCGGGCCATGGCGGGGCGCGCGAGCCCCGGCACGTCCATCAATCCGGCTTCCAGGATGCGCCCGTCCGTCGCGGTGACGCCTTCGATCCGGGCCAGCTCGCGGAGGCGGGACAGCGGCGCACGCTTGGCCTGGGCGAAGACGTCGGCGAACCGGGTGTCCTCGTAGAAGGCCGCCTGGGCCTGCGCCAGCGCCCGCTGGGCCGAGAACGACATCACCGCCACCGACACGCCGCAGGCGATCAGCAGCGCGATCGCCATCATCTGGAACTTGAGACGCCACAGGTCGCGCACGAGCTTGCGATCGAGCGGCTTCACCAGGTCATGTCCCGGGGCGCGAGCTTGGCGACGTTGCGCTCGATGTCCGTGATCCGCCCGTCGCGGAACCGGATCACCCGGTCGGCCATCCCGGCGATGTCGGCGTTGTGGGACACGATCATGGTCGTCGTGCCGACGTCGCGCGCGACCTCTGAGATCGCCTCGAGCACCTGGACGCCGCTTTCGCTGTCGAGGGAGCCGGTGGGTTCGTCGCAGAACAGGAGCTGCGGCCGCTTGGCGATCGCGCGCGCCACCGCCACGCGCTGCTGCTGGCCGCCGGAGAGCTGCGCCGGAAAGTGGTCGAACCGGTCGGCGAGCCCGACCCGCGCCAGGGCTTCTTCCGGCGTCATGGGATTGCTGGCGATCTCGGTGATCAGCGCCACGTTCTCGCGCGCGGTCAGGCTGGGCACAAGGTTGAAGAACTGGAAGATGAAGCCCACCGATGTGCGCCGGTAACGTGTGAGCTCCACGTCGCTGGCGCGCGTCAGCTCCCGATCCTGGAACCGCGCCGATCCCGAGGTCGCCCGGTCCAGGCCGCCCAGGATGTTCAGCAGCGTCGACTTGCCCGATCCGGACGGGCCCAGCAGGACGAGGGTCTCCCCGTTGACGATCTCGAGATCGACGCCCCGAAGCGCATGCACGTCTCCCGCCGAGGTCGAATAGACCTTGCCCAGCTCGCGCACCGAGAGTGCGGCGTCGGTCATGTGGACACGGTCTCCGAGGCGGGTGCTCCCATGGTCGATACGACGCCATCCCGGAACGGGCCTTGACCTGACGCAACCGCTGGACGCGGCGCCGATTGACGCTCGTCAAGGCGCCCGCGGCCGGGCCCGGTCAGGTTCGAGCGTGGCGTCGCGCCATGCAGGACGCCGCCCATGGACACCGACCCCACGACCTTGCGCGCGCCCTGGCACGGCTCCGCCGACCTCGCGACGCTGGCGCGTCACCTGATCTCCGTGCCGTTCGTCTACGGCCTGCTCCTGCCGATCGCCTTCCTCGACGCGGCGGTCAGCGCCTATCAGGCCATGTGCTTCCGCCTCTGGGGGATGCCCAGGGTCCGGCGTTCGGAACACCTGATCCTGGACCGCCACAAGCTGTCCTATCTGAACGGCCCGCAGAAACTGAACTGCCTCTACTGCGGCTATGCGAACGGCGTCCTCGCCTACGCGCGCGAGATCGCCGGCCGAACCGAGCAGTACTGGTGCCCGATCAAGCACGCTGTCGATCCGCCGGCGCCGCACGCCAGGTACGCCGACTTCATCGACTACAAGGACGCAAAAGGATTTGGCGCGCGCGCGCCGGCGCTCCGGGCTGCGATCCAGGCGCCCAGCGGTCGCCAGGCGGCGCCGGTCGAGGACCGGGTGGAGGGTTTCGCCCATCACGTGGCGCCCTACCCCGTCGAGGACTGACGTCGACCAGGCGCCCACCTGGCCGCGACGACCCGACCTAGCCGCGGGCCGAGTGCGGCTGGGGAGCGAACCGCGCCACCAGGTCGTAGGCCTCGCCCGGGAACGTCAGCCGCACGTGAGTGATCCGGTCCGCGCCCCGCCACGTCTGCCGTTCCAGGACGAGGCAGGCGGCCATCGGTTCGATACCGAGGGCGGCGCTGGTCGCCTTGGGGACGTTGGCGGCGCTGATGCGATGCTCGGCCTCCGTCCACGGCACGTGACCCAGCAGCCAGCTCCCCGGAGCGGTGAGCGCGAAGTCGACGCCCGCCGCCTCGGGCGCCGCCTCGAGATTGATCAGGCGCTCCTCGAGGGCGAACGGGCGGCCGCTGGCGCGATGCAGGCAACGCAGCGCCAGCACTTCGACGGGCGACGCCAGGCCCAGTTCCTCGATCTCGCGGCGGCTGGAGATCCGGGACTTCTGCGAGAGCAGGTCGTAGCCGTAGGGCTCGCCCCGCGCGGTGACCTCGGCCGGGATGTCGGGGATGTCGAGCACGACCGAATGGATGCGGGGGCGCGACACGAACGACCCGGCGCCGCGGCGCCGCACGATGAGGCCGGACTCGGCGAGCGGCCCCAGCGCCTTGTTCACCGTCATCCGCGAGCAGCCGTACTCGGTCATCAGCTCGTGCTCGAAGGGGATGCGGTGGCCCGGCGGCCAGGCGCCGGTGAGGATCCGCTTCGAAATGTCGGCGCGGATCCGCTTGTGGAGGGTCGCGTCCTTGAGGTCGGTCATGCGGTGGAACGGCTCGTGGCGACCGGGAGGGCGCGATGATTCCGCCAGGGCGACGCTGGCGTCCACCTTCGAGCGCGCCGTCGCTGCGGATTCATCGGGACTCCGGCGCCGGCGGCGACAGGCTGGGGGACGACCGGGGGCGCGCCTACCCGGCGTCCTCCGACGCGGACTGCGGCGCGCCATGGGCCCCGGCCCGGGCGGTGGGCCGGCGCGCACGGCGCCGCGCCGCCAGCCGCTCCCAGGGATCCAGGATCCAGGCGAAGTCTCCCCGGCGGAAGCTGCGGAACAGCAGGATCAGGCCGCTCAGGGCCAGCCAGGCCGCGCCGACGGCCACCGTGACGATCAGCGGGTGGTTGAAGCTCTGGCGCTCCTGGTAGTCCATGATGTGCAGCATCCAGGCGATGTCCCAGAGCCGCCAGGTGTCGTTCTTGGCGCCCAGCACCTCGCCGGTCGTCGCCGAGACCAGCAGGGTGGTGCGGTCCTTGTCGGAGAACTCCACGCGCCACACCGGCAGGGCGAGATCCCGCGTCTCCAGCGTCGGGCGGTCCACCCGCTCGACGGAGCGGACGGGCTCGGCGCCGCTGTAGCGCGCCACCGCCAGCGCCTTGGCCTTGGCCGCGTCGATCGGGATCGGCGTTCCGCGCGTCGCCTCGAGCACCTGCACGCCCGCCGCGGTCGTCACCTCGTACACATAGGTGTCGAACAGCGGCTTGAACTGCAGCTTCAGGATCGGGGCGCCCACCGTTTCGGAGAGCGCGGCCAGCGGCAGCGGCTGCGCGGGCGCCTCGATCCGCGCCACGGGCAGGATGGCGTGCTCCGCCGACACCTGGTGATGGTCCAGCAGCGCCATCACTGCGCCGCTCGCCGCCCAGAGGAGGAACTGCAGGCCGAGCACCAGGCCGAACCATTTGTGAAGCCAGCGGATCAGGAACATCTGCGGACCTCAGGCGGCGGCTTTGCGCACGCGGCGCTTGCGGCGGAAACTGTAGATGAGGAGCCAGCCGCCGGTGGCTGCGGTGGCCACGGCCATCCAGGTGAAGACCCGGATCAGCGGGTTGTTCACGTCCTGGCGGTCGTCGTAGTCCATGATGTGGAACATCCAGACGAAGTCGAAGGTCCGCCACAGGTCGTGCCGGCGCGACACCAGTTCGCCGGTGAACGGCGAGATGTAGAATGTGGGCCGCCAGGCGCCTTCGAATTCGACCCGCCATAGCGGCATCGGCCGGGTCTGGACCTCGAGCGGCGCCTTGGTCAGCAGCTCGGCGCTGACGATCCCGCCGTCCTCGGCGAACAGGGCCCTGGCGCGAGCTCGCGCCTGCGCCTCGGTCAGCGGCGAGAGCTTGGCTCCCGTCCGCGCGTCGAACAGCGCCTTGCCGCTCTCGGTCTCCACCACATAGACCGGTTCGCCCAGCTGCCGTTCGAGACGGGCGGCGAGCAGGCCGGGCGCGAGGTGCGCCAGGTGGGCGGGCTCCACCAGGCCGGTCATGTCGATCGGGACGCTCGGGGGAGCCTTCACCAGGCGGTCGCCGTGGATGATGTCGATGTGGACCGCGGTCATGTAGAGGCCGCTCAGCGTCCAGAACACGGCCTGGATCGCCACCAGAAGGGCGAGCCACTTGTGGGTCTTCCGAGCGAGGGCGGGCCAGCGCATGCGTCGTCTCTTGGTCTCGGGTCGAACGCCGGCCAGGCGAGTGGGGAAGCCCAGCCGGCGCTCTCGGGGGGCGGCTCTAGAAGGTGTACTGCAGCCGCACGTAGCCCCGGCGACCCAGGAGGTCGTAGGTCATGGTGTCGGTGTTGGCGTCGGTCCAGCTCTGAATGAACGGCGCGTCCTTGTCGAAGACGTTGTCGACGCCGACGGCGATGCTGGCCTTCTCGGTGAACCGGTAGGAGGCCTGGACGAAGTGGTAGAAGACGTTTGAGGTGCGCGACCCGATGGCGCTCGGCGCCGCGTTGAAGTCCTTGGCCTTGCCGATCATCTGCACGGACCAGGTGGCGTTCCAGTTGACGTCCGACAGGGTGAAGGCCGCGTTGGAGCGCCAGTGCGGATAGCCGCCGTTGCCGCCGCCGATGCGGCCGTCGAAGACGATCGGGTCGGCGCCCAGGAACGGGATGACCTCGTACTTGCCGAGGTAGGTGGTGTTCCAGTCGATGTCCGCCTGCAGGCCGCGCACGTCGAAGCCGTAGCGCACGCCGAAGTCCACGCCCTTCATGGTCTCCTTGCCCGCGTTGGTCGGCTGGGAGGACAGGAAGTTCACCTCGCCGGTCAGGGCGCTGCGGCGGAACTGGGTGGGCGAGCAGAACGGGTGCGACAGGTTCGCGCTGGCGTAGCAGACCGACAGCTTGGTGGAGCCCGGGATGTTGCGGATGGCGTCTTTGATCTGGATGTCGAAATAGTCGACCGTGATCGACAGGCCCGGCGCATAGGTCGGCTGGTACACGACGCCGAGCGTCAGGTTTTCCGACTTCTCCGGCTGGAGGTTCTGATTGCCCCCCACTGTGGTCAGGACCGTGTTGCCGAGCTGGACATAGCCGGCCGGCACGCCGGAGGCGCGGCAGTTGGCGACCAGCGTGGCGTTGGCGCTGGTCGAGTAGCGGCTGCACGGGTCGGTGGTGGTGAGGTTGCCCTCGGCCACGCCGCCGAACAGCTCCGGCACGCTCGGTATCCGGAAACCGGTGCCGTAGGTGGCGCGCAGACGCAGGCCCGACATCACGGTCCAGTCCAGGCCCAGCTTGTAGGTCCAGTTGTCGCCGAACAGATTGTAGTCGGAGTAGCGCGCCGCGCCGTTCAGCTCGAGGCGTTCGACCATCGGCATGTCCGCCAGCAGCGGCGCGGAGAGCTCCGCATAGGCCTCCTTGGTCTTCACCTCGCCGCGGATCGGGCTCTGCTGGTTGGTGTTGGCGACGCCCAGCACCGTCAGGGCGTCCGGGTTCCGGTAACCCACCTCTTCCCGGTAGACGGCGCCGGCGGCCATCGCCAGCGGGCCGGCCGGCAACTGGAAGAGCGTGCCGGTGATGTCGGCGGTGACGCTCTTCTGCTCGTTGCCCCCGTTGTCGCGGGTGGTGGCCAGGATGTAGTTCAGCACCTGGGGCGTGAGGTCGCCCGCGCCCAGATAGTCACCGCAGGGCGCCGTCGTGGTGGCGCCCGGCAGGCAAGCGGCCAGGGTCTCGCCGACGCGCTGCAGGTTGGCGACGTTGGTGGAGCCGTCGACGCCCTTGGTCTTGCCCCAGTTGCCCGCGACCTCCCAGGTCCAGTCGCCCGCGAACTTGCCGCGCAGGCCGCCCACCAGCCGCCAGGTGTCGGTCTCCTGGAAGAACTGGCGGGGGCCCGGCTCGGCCAGCCGGCGCTGGATCAGGGTGATCTGCTGGCCGGTGGGGTTGGTGCGGTTGTTCGCGGGGATGACGAGGTTGCGCAGGGTGCCGGGCGTCGCGATCTGGTCGCTCTGCCGGTTCGTGAACATGAACTCGCCGAACAGCTCCACGTCCTCGGTGAGGTCGTAGTCGCCGAACACGCCCACGCTGATCCGCTCGATGGCGCTGACCGCGTTCAGGAACGAGTTGGAGTTGAAGTTGTGCTTGGCGGCGCTGTAAGGCTCGAAGAAGTCGCCGTTGCCGCCGGGCGTCTGGTTGAAGTTGATCTGCTGGCCGTTCGGCAGCACCGCGCGGCCGCCGACCGTCGAGGCGCTGCCGACGCAGACAAGCTGGCCGCCGACCTCGCCCAGTCCGCAGGGTTCGCGGTCGGCCATGTTGACCGGCTTGGTCTTCTGGTAGTTCACCGCCGCCGTGAAGCCGCCGCGCTCGCCGCGCAGGCCCCACAACAGGTCGCCGGTGAACTCCTCGCCGTCGCCTTCGTCGGTGACGCCGTACTTGCCGGTCACCTGCACGCCCTCGAAGTCGTTGCGGGTGATGATGTTGACCACGCCGGCCACCGCGTCGGCGCCGTAGATCGCCGAGGCGCCGTCCTTCAGCACGTCGATGCGGCCAATGATGGCGGCGGGGATGGTGTTCAGGTCGACCGCGCTGTTGGCGCCGGTGCCGCCATAGACCACCCGACGACCGTTCAGCAGCACCAGGGTGCGGTTGATGCCCATGCCGCGCAGGTTCACCTGGGCGGTGCCGTAGCCGTTGCCGGTCCAGTAGGCGTTGGTCTGCCCGCCGGCGTTGCCGGCCGAGGCCGGCAGGCGCTGCAGGATGGTTTCCACATTCGCGGCGCCGGTCCGCGCGATGGCTTCCTCGGTGACGACGGTGGCCGGGCCCACGCCGGTGATGTCCGTCCGCTTGATCCGGCTGCCGGTGACGACGACCTCGTCGATGGCGCCCTCCGCGGCGGCGGCGGCGCCGGTCGCCATCGCCATTGAAACGCAGGCGCTCGCGAACAGGAGCCGCTTCGAAATCTGAGTCATGACTACCCCCGGTGTCCCCGACCGCCGCCCAATTCCGGGTCCGGCGCGTTCGACGTGGCGAAGTTTTCCGGTCCGCCCGACGGGGGTGTCAATCCATGTATATACATATCGACCCGGCTCTTTCGGGAACGAATTTGCGGGAATCCCGCAGACGTCGGGGCCAAACCAGATTTCCAGCCACGCCGCGCGAAACGAAATGCCCCGATCGAGCCTCAGAGGCGCGAGAACTCGGCTTTCTTCAATCTGTCAAATAAAACACAGATCACAGTGTCAATGCCGCCTTTATAGACAACAACTCTGTGGGAAAAACATACCCATCATTGGCAAGGTTCGTCCTTTGCGCGTGGGAACCATGGTAAGGTCGCCATGACGTTGCATAATTTCTAGCACGGAAAATTCGACTAAGCTTCCTACAATTGGAAGCTGAAAGATGATTCACTCGGACAGACGGCCCGAACACGCGGAAAATGACGACCCTGATCTTCCCATGATGGGAAGGTCGCTCCGGCTGCCGGCCCCAGTGACGGCGCGCCTCAGAACCAGGCGCGCAGGCCCACGACGCCGCGGACGTCCTCGACGTCCTCACCCGCGGACCGGGCGAAATCCGCCGTGTCCCCGAACTTCCGCGACCAGACCACGCCGACATAGGGCGCGAACTCTCGGCGCACCTCGTAGCGCAGGCGCAGGCCGACCTCGGCGTCCGAAAGCCCGGCGCCGACGCCGCGGCGCGCATCGTCGGACGCGGCGAAATTGAGCTCGGCGCGCGGCTGCAGGACCAGGCGCTGCGTCAGCCGATAGTCGGTGCTGCCCTCGAGCCGCGCGGAAAGGCGCCCCTTCTCCGACAGGAACAGCGCGCCCTCCGCCTCCACCCAGTAGGGGATGAGGGTCTCGAAGCCCACCGTCGCATAGGTGCGTGACGGCCCGGGCTCGAAGTCGTGGCGCAGCCCGACCTGAAAGTCCGTGTAGACGCCGACCGGACGCGAATACAGCGCCTGGACCTCAGCCTCCTCGACCCCGTGGCCGCGCGCGCCCTCGCCTTCGGACTTGAGTACGAAGCGGTGCTCGTCGCCCCCGAACCAGGCCTCGCCTTCCCACTGGTAGCCTCGGTCGCCCATTCCGGCCTCGGCCAGGTTGATCATCAGCTGCGAGGCCTGCGCGCCGCCGTGCTCGGTGCGCAGCACCTTGCGGGCGCGCTCCATGCTCGCCGCGCCGTAGACGGCGTCGGCCGCCGCCACCGCGGGGGGCGTCGGTGGCGGAGCCTCGCCCACGGGCAGGTCGGCGCCCGTCGGACTTGGCGCCGGCGGCCCATGGCCGGCGTGGGGGTCCGCGATCGCCGGGGCCGCGGGCATGGCGTGGCCCGCATGGGGATCGGGCGCGGGTTGGGCGGCCGGCATGGCGTGACCCGCGTGCGGATCCGCGGGCTGCGCGACGGCGGCGCCCGCGAGCGCGGCGGGGGCGAGCGTCAGGATCAGGAGGCGGTTCATGCGGCGGCTCCGTCGAGGGGCCGCACGGCGAACACTTGGAACATGCCCGCGTGCATGTGGTAGAGCATGTGGCAGTGGAAGGCCCAGTCGCCGGCCTCCCCCGTGACGTCGAACGTCACCTTCCCACCTGGCAGGACGTTGACCGTGTGCTTGCGCGGCATGTGGCCCACCGGCCCGTGGACGAGCTCGAAGAAGTGGCCATGCAGGTGGATCGGGTGGGTCATCATGGTGTCGTTGACCAGGATCACGCGCACCCGCTCGCCCGTCCGCAGCGTATAGGGCGCAGGCTTCTCGCTGAACTTCCGGCCGTCGAAGCCCCACGTGAACCGTTCCATGTTGCCGGTGAGGCGGATTTCCATCGCCCGTGACGGCGCCCGGGTGTCCGGGTTGGGCTCCAGCGAGACCAGGTCCTTGTAGACCAGCACCCGGTGACCCACGCTCTGCAGGCCCTGGCCGGCCTCGCCCGTCCGGTCGACCGGCATCGGCGCGATGCTCTGCACGCCGGGGCCCAGCTTCACCTGCGGCGCGTTGAGCGGGTCGCGCATGGACATCTCCATGCCGCCCATGTCGCCCATGGCGTCCGAGCCGCGCGCCCGCGGCGGCGCCATGCCCGGCGCTGCGGTCGCGTGGCCCATGGCCGCGTGGTCCATGCCCGGCATGGCCGCCGCGCCGCCGCCGTGGCCAGCGTGCGTCGACATGTCCATGCCCATGTCCTTCATGGTCCCCAGCGGCCGGGCCCGCAGCGGCGGGACCGGCGCGGCCATGCCGGGCCGCGGCGCCAGGGTCGCCCGGCCCATGCCCGAGCGGTCGACGGCCTCGGAGACGATCGTAAAGGCGCGGTCGTCCATCGGCTGGACAATCACGTCGTAGGTCTCGGCGTTGCCGATCTGGAACTCGTCGACCTCCACCGGCCGCACATGCTGACCGTCAGAGGCCACCACGGTCAGCTTCAGGCCGGGGATGCGCACGTTGAAGATGGTCTGGGCCGCGGCGTTGATGAACCGCAGCCGCACCCGCTCTCCCGGCGTGAACAGCGCGGTCCAGTTGTCGCTCGGACCATGGCCGTTGATCAGGAACCTGTAGACCGCCCCCGTCACGTCGGAGATGTCGGTCGGATCCATGAGCATCTTGCCCCACTCCATCCGTTCCTGGAGTGTCTGGTCCTTGCCCGCGAGCAGGCCGGCGATGGTCTGCTTCTGGTAGTTGAAGATCCCGCCCTGCTGCTTGAGCTTCCTGAAGATCTGGTGGGGGTGCAGAAAGCTGTAGTCCGACAACACCACCACATGCTCACGGTCGTAGGCGACCGGATCGGGGCCGGCCGGATCGATCACGATCGGCCCGTAGTGGCCCTCCTGCTCCTGCAGGCCGGAATGGCTGTGGTACCAATAGGTGCCGCTCTGCCGGATCGGGAATTCGTAGACGAAGGTCTGGCCCGGCGGGATGCCCGGGAAACTGACCCCTGGCACGCCGTCCATGGCGAACGGCACAAGCAGGCCGTGCCAGTGGATCGAGGTGTCCTCGTCCAGGGTGTTGGTCACCGACAGCCGCACAGTCTGGCCTTCCTTCAGGCGGATCAGCGGGGCCGGCACAGTCCCATTGACCGTGACCGCGTGACCGGCGCGGCCGTCCACCTTCAGGGCGCTGTGGCCGACGGTCAGCTTGATGTCCTCGCCCGACAGGGTCGGCAGCGTCGACAGGCCCGGGGTCGCGCTCCGCGCCCAGCCCGGGAACAGCGCGCTCGCCGCAAGGCTGCCGCCGATCCCGCCCGCGCCGCGCAGCAGGTGGCGCCGGTTCACATCATTCTGCATCGTTCGTCCCGGACGGAGGTTCGGCGTCGCCCCACGACAGGCACGGAGGCTCGCTCCCTATACGCGCCACGCCGGGCCGGCCCCTCACGCAAATGCCGCCTGCGGCCGCGGAGGAGGGCGTCCTCCCCCGCCGGAAGGTCGGGGTCACGGATTGATCTTGAGGCCGGATGAGGGGTCCGGGGCGCCGGGGCGTATCCCCTGGACGGTCCGCCGGGTTTGCGGCGGGCGCTCGCGTTCAAGGAGTCCGAGATGAAGTTCGCCCTCGCCCTCGCCGCCGCCCTGGCGGTGGCCGCGCCCGCGGCGGCCCAGCACGAAGGCCACGGCGCCACGGCCGCCAGCGCCGTCACGGGCACGGTCCAGGGCACGGGAACCGTGAAGGCGGTAAACCCCAAGGCGGGCACGGTCACGCTGCATCACGGCCCGATCGCGGCGCTCAAATGGCCCGCGATGACCATGACGTTCAAGGCGGCGCCGGACGTGGTCAAGGCCGCCAAGTCGGGCAAGGCGGTCACCTTCACCCTGAACGCGGCAGGCGATCAGCTCCTGTCGCTCCGTTAGGCGCAAGGTCTCGATCTAGTCGGGTTGCTGGCCCCGCAGGGCGCGGAGCAGGTTGTCCCGCAGCCTGACCATCAATTTCTGCACGACGGGGAAGTCTTCCCCCAGGCCGCTGTCGATCCGCAGGCTGGCCTGCGGCGTACGCGCCATCTCCCGCACGCGCCGGCCCTCCGGCGTAAGGCTGACGATGACCTGGCGTTCGTCCGCCGGATCGCGGCGGCGGCTGACGTAGCCCAGGGCCTCGAGCTTCTTGAGGATCGGCGTCAGCGTGTTCGATTCCAGGAACAGCTTCTCGCCCAGCGCGCCGACGCTTTGGTTGTCTTCCTCGGACAGCGCCACGATGGCGATGAACTGGGTGTAGGACGCGAGCCCCAGCGACTCGATGAGCGGCTTGTACGCGCGGCCAAAGGCCAGGTTGGCCGAATAGACCGCGAAGCATAGGAAGTCGTCTAGCCCAGGCGTCTTCGCGGCCGGGGGCGCGGCGGCCGGGGGCGCAGCCGTCTGGGCGGAGGTGGTCATGGGCGTCATCTCGCAGATTCGTGATCGTTCGACGCCTATATAAATCGCTACCGATTAAATCGGAAGGGGTTGACACCGCCGCCACACTCCCTCATTTGCATCGGTACCGAATAAATCGATACCGAGTTAAATCGCAAACCCAAGGGAACACCCAGATGACCACCACCCGAATCCTCGACCGCCCGGACGCCGGCGCCCCGGCCCTGGCCGCCTTCGACACCAAGCTCGAAGTCCTGCTCCTGCCCGTTTCCGACGTCCACCGCGCCGCCGACTTCTACCAGCAGCTGGGCTGGCGCCTGGACGTGGACCACCGGGAAGGCGATGCGCGCATCGTCCACCTCACGCCCCCGGGCTCGGCCGCCTCGATCCTGTTCGGAACAGGCGTCTCGCCGTCGGCGCCGGGTTCGGCGCAGCTGACCTTCCTCGCGGTCTCCGACATCGTCGCGGCCCGCGCCGCGCTGGTCGCCAGGGGCGTCGAGGTCAGCGAGGTCTTCCACGATCAGAACGGCGGCTACCGCTTCGATCCCGAAGCCCGCGAAACCGGTCCCGACCCGGATCGCCGCAGCTACGCCTCCTTCGCGACATTCAGCGACCCGGATGGCAACAGCTGGCTCCTGCAGGAAGTGACCACGCGGTTCCCGGGCCGCATCGATAGCGGCGTGACCGGCTTCGGCTCCGTGGGCGACCTGGCCGGCGCCCTGCGCCGCGCGGCTGCGGCCCACGGCGAGCACGAGGCGCGCAACGGCGGCGGCCACGACGCCAACTGGCCCGACTGGTACGCGGCCTGGCTCGCCGCCGAGCAATCCGGCGCGGCCCTGCCGCTCTAGGCTCTCACGGAGCGCGCCCACTCCGGCGCGCCACCCGCCCAAACACCCCCCCGCACAAGAGAGACCACCATGACCACCCTCATCAAAACCTTCGCCGCGGCCGTCGTCGGCGGCGCCCTCCTCACCAGCGCCGCCATCCAGCCCGCGTCGGCTCAACCCGCGGTGTCGGCGTTCCTGCCGGTCGCGAACGAGCCCCCGCCCAAGCTGATCGTCGAACCGCCGATCCCGCATCGGCTGGCCGCCGGCGCGGTCCTCATCCCATACCGCACCGAGAACTTCCGCATCCTGCCGATCTTCGGCCCCGGCGCCCTCGACGTCTCGCCCCGCGCCGGGCACCTGCACGTCACCGTCGACGACCTGCCCTGGCACTGGGCCGACGCCAGCGATGACCAGACCGTGGTGGTCGTCGGCCTGCCCCCCGGACCGCACAAGATCCTGCTTGAACTGGCGCAGCCTGACCACAAGGTCATCGGTGGCAAGACCGTGAGCTTCGTCGTCCCGTCCGTCGCCTCGTCACACCAGCACTGAGTGGAGGGGTGACATGTCGAACGCAATGAAAGGCGGTGCGCGGCGGCGCGGTGAGGCCCGCGCCTACTCCCGCCCGCGCCGCACGATCATCAGCATCTGGCTGCGCTCCTCGGCCTCGACCGCGGCGTCGAAACTGGGCTGTTCCAGCGAGGCGTCCATCGAGCGCTTGGAAAGCCGCAGCGCGTCGGGCGCGGCCTTCAGCATGTCGCGGGCCATGGCCAAGCCCGCCTCGTCCAGGTCGGCCTCGGGCGTGACCGCCGAGAGCAGGCCCGCCTCCAGCGCCGCCCGGGCCGCCAGCGGCCGGCCGGCCATCAGCACCTCGCGGGCCTTGGAGATCCCGATCGACCGCTGCAGCCGCCAGCTCACGCCCAGCTCCGTGCCCGAGAGGCCGATGGCGGTGAAGGCCGAGTGGAACGCCGCGCTCTCGCTGGCCAGGATGATGTCGCAGTTGAGCGCGATGGCCATGCCGCCGCCCGCCGCCGCCCCGCGCACCGTGGCGATCAGCGGCTGGGGGCAGACCCGCATCGCCCGCATCAGGTCGCGCAGCACCCAGTCGCCGCGCGGCCCGTCCTGCAGAGCCTCGGGGCTGCCCATGGCCTTGAGGTCCGCGCCGGCGCTGAACGCCCGGCCCGCCCCACGCACGATCACGACCCGGACATCGCGGTTGCGCCGCAGCCCTTCGAAATAGGCTAGCAGCGCCTCGGCCATCGGGTGGTTGATGGCGTTCAGCCGGTCCGGCCGGTTCATCGTCAGCCGCTGGGCGCCGCCCTCCAGGTCCTCGACCGCCAGGATACCGTCCGCCATCGCCGTCCTCCCTTTAGCTTCGGGGCGACAATGTCGGCCGCGGGGCCGCACGGCAACGGCGCCCCGGCGTCAGCCTCGGCTCGAGGGCCAGGTGCGGCAGAAGCGCCAGTCGCGAAACGACGTTCCAACTGTCACACGCCGGTAAACGAAGCAGGTCATTTCCACCCTCGCCCGGACAATAGCGAAAATACATCGGGCTGCACTTGAGCAACGCGGTGAGCTGTCGGCGGGAATCGGGGGATTTCCCAAAGCAACAGCGCCGCATGTCATGGAGCGGCGAGAGATGTACCTGGAATCCGCCCACCCCACAGCCGCCTATTCGGCGCCCGCCGCCGAGATGGGACCCGGCAGCACTGCGGTCCGGGCGGCGCTTCAGCCCGCCTCGACCGAGCCGCCCGTGGGGACGGCCGAGATCAGCGTCCTGACCTATAACATCCGAGGCCTGCCCTGGCCCCTCGCGCTCGGGCGCGGCAAGGCGCTGCGCGAGATCGGCCGCGAACTGGCCGTGCTGCGCCGCGAGGGCCGCCAGCCGGACGTCGTGCTGATTCAGGAGGGCTTCCGCGACGAGGTGGCCTGGCTCTTCCAGGAGAGCGGCTACAGGTACTGGGCCCGGGGTCCCGAGCGCAGCGAGCGGACCAAATTCGCCGGCGGCGTGCTGGCCGCCCGCGACCTGTTCCGCGGCGAAGGCGTCGGCAAGCTGATGGGCGGCGGTCTGCACGTGCTCAGCGATGCCCCGATCGTCGACGTCCGGAGCGCCGCCTACAACAACTGCGCCGGCCTCGACTGCCTGGCCAACAAGGGCGCCATGCTGGTGCGCCTGGCGCCCCAGGGCCTGCCGACCACCATCGACGTGGTCAACACCCACATGAATTCCCGCAAGGCCTCGATGGCGCCGCGCTCGCGCACCCTGCCGGCCCACAACGGCCAGGTCCGCGAACTCCAGGCCTTCCTGCAGGCCAGCCGCGAGGCCGGCGCCCCGCTGCTGCTGGGCGGCGACTTCAACATCCGCAACTCGCCGACCCGCTACTATTTCGACGCCCTGGAGCGGCCCTACACGGTGGTCGGCGAATTCTGCAGCCAGCCCGACTCCGGTTGCGGCGCGGGCGCCTCGGACGCCACGCCCGAGCCGTGGCTCCGCAGCCAGGACCTGCAGGCCTTCAGCCCAGGCGCCGTGCGCGTGCGGCCGATCCGCAGCGAAACGATGTTCAGCTTGGACGACCCGAAGCGCCGCTTCTCGGACCACGACGGCTATCTGGTCCGTTACCAGCTCTCCTGGAACGCCCAGACGCTGGCGGGCTATCGCCCGAACCCGGCCATGGAAGTGAAGCCCCACAAGCTGGGCGTGAAGATCTCCTGGCGTCCCTGACCGCCCGGGCCTGCGCGATCAGGAGTCCATCGGCCGCAGCGTGTGGGCCACGTGGAACGACCCGGAATGCGAGAGCACGATCCAGTCTCCGCTGTGAGCGACCACCGGGCCTTCCGGCGTGCGCACCTGGACGGCGGACGAGGCCTCGGCCACAGACTGGGCGTCTTCGCCCAGCCACTGCCAGAGCACGGTCCAGTTCTTTTTGTCGTGCGCCGGGGGAACCCGGAGCGCGGCGCCGTGGTCGAACGGGGGATGCAGTTGGATGACGCGCATGGCCTTCGGGACTGACAACTCTACCAGCCACACTTCCAGGGTGCTTCGGTTACCAAGACCTTGACCGGCGACGTTTCGTCACGCGGGCCACCGGTTGCAAGACACTCCCGCGAGGGCTGAAAAAGCTTTGCAGTTCCGCAACAAAGGCTTTTAGTCGCAACTTGGGCTTGCGGTGTCGGACGGGGACACCGCACAAGGAAGGATTGAGAATATGGCTGAGGTGTCTGCAAAGACGCCCGAACCGATGGACATCGCGCTCGGGGCCGCGGTGCGCATTCGGCGCAGGACGATCGGCATGTCGCAGGAGGCGCTTGCCGAACAATGTGGGGTCAGCTTCCAGCAGATCCAGAAGTACGAGAACGGCGCCAACCGCATCTCGTTCTCACGCCTGGTGCAGATTTCCCGGGCGCTGCGCTGCCGCGTGACCGACCTGATGGACGTCTTCGACGGGGCCGACAAGGAAACCGCCGAGGACCTGGACCTGCTCACCCGGATGCGCACGCCGGGCGCGCTGGAACTGCTCACGGCCTACGAGAAACTGGCGCCGGACGTCCGGAGCTCACTGGTCAACCTGGTCCGCACCCTGACCAACCAGCAGGCCGACGCGGCGGCCAAGGCCGCGGTGCTCGCCTAGGGGCTGTCAGGGCTTGAGGGCGCGAAGGAAGGATTCCTCCTCGATGGAGGAAGGCCGGGATGGTGGTGTTCGCAGGGCGATGGGGCGGAGGTCGAGGTCGGCGTCGACCTCTGATCCGCGTCATCTCCGCCGCCAAACCTCGTGCATCCAAGTCCCGAACAGTCTCTAGTTCGTTCAGTCGGTCGAACCGACAAGCTCCCTCGCCGCCTGCCTCCGGCGCGGTGTCATCGCCCTGCGCCCCAAGCTCAAGCTCGCCCCTGCGGCCGCGAGGCCCGGCCTCCGCCGCCTTTCGCCCAGCCTCGACACGTCGGGGCCCTGCGGCGCTTCATCGACCGCTTGGGAGTCCGCCCGGAGGAAAGCCCGAGAACCTGAGCACGCGACACCGATCGCGGTAGGTCTCGGGTTCTGCCCCGGAGCCTCCCACTGAGAGCGTGACGACCTTCGCCTGCATGTCATACGTAAGCAGGAAGTGCGACAGCCTCGAGAGCACGAGCTCGTGGCCACGCCGATGGCTCAACCCCCAGATGTTCGTGCAATCATCCTGGCACCAGGCTTTGCGCTTCAGATCGATCCGATACCGGGTGTCGTCGCACTGAAGGTCGAAGGCCCTCGCCGAAGCGCTTGCCCCGAACCCGGTGATCGCCATGCCAAGCCAGGCCGCATAAAGGGCTGCGCGCCACGACATTGCATCTCCTCCCAAGCACAAGATGAAGCCAGCTCGCGATGCGAGGCAATGTCTGAGCGCATCCATCGGAGCCGACCTTCAGACGGGGGATTCCGGCGCCGGGACAATCCTTGACCGAGCGGCGCCCGCAGCCTCGCATGCGGCCATGGACGTTGGGACCACAGCAGGCAGCGGGCGGACATGAACCGACTTCTGAACATGGCGGCCCTCGCCCTGGGGTTCGCGTCCTTGCCGGGCCCGGCGTCGGCCAAGGCCTTCGACCTTCAGTGCGAGCACGCCAGGTATCGCGTCGATCCCACGCGAAAGCTCTGGTGTGAGGAGCCGTGCACGACCCTCGGCCACCTGCAGCATCGGCCCGGCGAGGACGTGCTCACCCTCAGCTATCTCGGCCATTTCGAGATCGCCTACGACAGGCGAACGGGCATGGTGACGCGGGGCTTCGGCGGCCTGCACGACGGCGGCTATCTGTTGACCGAGCCATGCCGTGTCCGCAGGTTCTCGGGCTTTCCGCGGCGGACGCGGCTTGGCCAGGACGGGCGGGCCGTCGCCCCGACGGTCGATTAGCGGCGACCGGTCCGGGCGGCCCGCCTCAGCTTCCCAGCGCCTTGTCCACCAACGCCCGAGCCTCCGGCCCGGACCAGTCCGCCTCGCCGGCGACGCGGGCGACCTCCATTCCGTCCTTGCCGTAGATCACCGTCGTCGGGGCGCCGGGCGCGGGCGGGCTCAGCTTGAACGGCAGCTTCATCTCGCGGTCGTGGTAGAACTTCAGCGGCGAATGCTGGGCGATGAAGATCCGCGCCTTGGCCGCCGAGCTTTCCGAATCGATGCTCACCGTCACCACCTCGACCGGCTTGCCGGCGTAGGCCGCCTGCAGCTTGGCCAGGGTCGGCATCTCGGTGACGCACGGCGCGCACCAGGTGGCCCAGATGTTCATCACCACCACCTTGCCTTTCAGGTCGGCGAGCTTCATCGCCTTCCCGTCGCCGTCGTAGAAGGTGTAGTCGGGCGACGACGTGGGCTGGGTCGGGGTGGTCAGCTTGCTCGCGAACGAGGTGGCCGTGACCGAAGCGCTGGGCGCCGGCGGCGTCGGCTTGGTGGAAGACGAACCGATGATGTAGACAACCGCCGCGACGCCCACCAGGGCGGCGCCCCAGAGGGCCCACACCAGTCCCTTGCCCTTGGGCTTCGTTTCCGCCGCTGGACCTTCGCTCATATGACCGACTCTTCCTCCGCCCCGCCCGCTCGCCCGTCCCAGGCGGGACAGGCCATGTGGGGCGGCAGGTTTACCGATAAGCCCGCCGAGCTGATGCAGGCGATCAACGTCTCCATCGGCTTCGACAGGCGGCTCGCGGCCCAGGACCTTGCCGGGTCCCGCGCGCACGCCGCGATGTTGCTTAAGCGCGGCGTGATTACAAGCGAGGACGAGGCGGCGATCCAGGGCGGCCTCGCCACCATTCTGGCCGAGATCGAGGCCGGGACCTTTCCGTTCCGCGAGGAATACGAAGACATCCACATGAACGTGGAGGCGCGCCTGCGCGAGTTGATCGGCCCCGCCGCCGGTCGCCTGCACACCGCCCGCTCGCGCAACGACCAGGTGGCGCTCGACTTCCGCATGTGGGTCCGCGACGCGTGCGACCGCACGCAGGGCCAGATCCAGGCGCTACAGAAGGCCCTGCTCGCCAAGGCAGAAGCGCACGCCGACGCCGTGATGCCCGGCTTCACCCACCTGCAGCCCGCCCAGCCGGTGACCTTCGGCCACCACCTGATGGCCTATGTCGAGATGTTCGGCCGCGACGCCGCCCGGTTCGCCGACGCCCGCGCGCGGATGAACGAGAGCCCTCTCGGGGCCGCCGCGCTGGCGGGATCGCCATTCCCCATCGACCGGCACATGACCGCCAAGGCCCTGGGCTTCGAGCGGCCCACGGGCAACTCGCTGGACAGCGTCGCGGACCGGGACTTCGCGCTCGAGTCCCTGGCCGCCGCCACGATCTGCGCCACCCACCTGTCGCGCCTGGCCGAGGAGATCGTGATCTGGATGACGCCGCAGTTCGGCTTCATCAAGCTCAGCGACGCCTTCACCACCGGCTCGTCGATCATGCCGCAGAAGAAGAACCCCGACGCCGCCGAGCTGGTGCGCGCCAAGGTCGGTCGCCTGCTGGGCTCGTTCACCCAGCTCACCGTGGTGATGAAGGGGCTGCCGCTGACCTATTCGAAGGACATGCAGGAGGACAAGGTCCCCACCTTCGAGGCCTTCGACGCCCTGGAGCTCAGCCTGCGGGCCATGGCCGGCATGGTCGCCGACCTGGAGCCCGACACCCGGCGGATGGCGGCGGCCGCGGGCGCCGGCTACTCCACCGCCACCGACCTCGCCGATTGGCTGGTGCGCGAATTGAACCTGCCGTTCCGCGACGCCCACCATATCACCGGCGCGGCCGTGAAGCGGGCGGAGACGCTGGGCGTCGGCCTCTCCGACCTGCCCCTCGCCGATCTGCAGGCCTTGGATGGACGGATCACCGCGTCCATCTACGATGTGCTGACTCCCGAAGCCTCGGTGGCCAGCCGCCGGAGTTATGGTGGAACCGCGCCGGACCAGGTCCGGGCGCAGATCAAGCGTTGGAAGGAAGCTCTGGCATGACCCGTCACCTAATCGCCCTCAGCGGCGCACTGATCGTGGCGGCCGGGCTCGCCGGATGCGGCAAGGTGGGCCAGCTGGAACGTCCCGGCCCGCTGTTCGGGGCCGAGCGCAACTCGACCCGCGCCGCCGACGACGCCCAGCGCCAGCAGGACCCGACGCGCCCCGTCGACACCGTCGACCCGCGCGACCGCTCCACCGACCCGGCGCCGCCGCGCACCCTGCCGATTCCCGGCACCAACCGCGGCCCGGGCCAAGTCGCCCCGCAGAGCGCCCTGCCCGACCCGTACGCCAACCCGCGATGAACCACTTCGAGCTGCGGGACGGCGAGCTCGCATGTGAAGGCGTTCCCCTCTCCCGCATCGCCGAGGCGGTGGGGACGCCGGTCTACGTCTATTCCTCGGCCACCCTGGAGCGGCACTACACCGTGCTGCGCGACGCCCTGACCGGCGCGGGCCTCAAGGAGCCGCTGATCGCCTTCGCCGTGAAGGCCAACTCCAACGTCGCCGTCCTGCGCACCCTGGCGAACCTCGGCGCAGGCGCCGACGTGGTCTCCGAGGGCGAGGTGCGGCGCGCGCTCGCCGCCGGCGTGCCGCCCGAGCGCATCGTCTTCTCCGGCGTCGGCAAGACCGAGGGCGAGATCGCCTTCGCCGTCGAGACCGGCGTCGCCGAGATCAACATCGAGTCCGAGCCCGAGCTGCACCTGGTCAACCGCGTGGCCCAGCAGATGGGCCGGCGCGCCACGGTCGCCATCCGGGTGAACCCCGACGTGGAGGCGGGCGGCCACGCCAAGATCTCCACCGGCAAGGCCGAGAACAAGTTCGGCGTCAGCTTCTCCGAGGCCGAGCGCCTCTACGCCAACGCCTCCAACATGGCCGGCGTCCGCCCGGCCGGCGTCGCCTGCCACATCGGCAGCCAGATCACCGACCTGGCCCCCATGGAGGCCGCCTTCACCAAGATGCGCGGCCTGGTCGAGCGCCTGAAGGCCGAGGGCCTGTCGGTCGAGCGCCTGGACCTGGGCGGCGGCCTGGGCGTGCCCTATTTCAACCAGCCGACCCCGCCCGACCCTGCCGACTACGCCGCCATGATCGGCCGCGTCACCAAGGGCCTGGACGTCCAGCTCGCCTTCGAGCCCGGCCGGATGATCGCCGCCAACGCCGGCGTCCTGGTCGCCCGGGTGAACCACGTCCATGAGCGTCCCGAGGGCCGGAAGTTCCTGGTGCTGGACGCGGCCATGAACGACCTGCTGCGGCCGGCCATGTACGACGCCTACCACGACATCCGGCCGGTCCGTCCGCGCGGGGGCGACCCCGTCACCTACGACGTCGTGGGCCCGGTCTGCGAGACCGGCGACACCTTCACCCGCGACCGCGTCCTGCCTCCGCTGGAGGCGGGCGACCTGGTGGCCTTCATGAGCGCCGGCGCCTATGGCGCGGCCATGGCCAGCGAGTACAACTCCCGCCTCCTGGTCCCCGAGGTCCTGGTGAAGGGCGACCGGTTCGCCGTCGTCCGTCCCCGCCCCACGTACGAAGACATGCTGGAGCGGGAGCGTTCGGCGCCCTGGCTCTAGAGATCCAGGTGCATGAACTGGTTGAACGCGCTGGCGACGTAGTCCGAGAACGCGCCGCCGAACTTGAAGCCCCGCGCCCGGTACATGGCCAGCGCGGCGTCGAACGCCTCGCCGCTGCCGGTCTCCAGGCTGAGGCGGCGGTAGCCGCGCCGGCGAGCTTCGGCGATGATCTCGTCCAGGATCGCCGCGCCTGCGCCCTGGCGCAGGTGGTCGGGATGGGTGCGCATCGACTTGATCTCACCCGCGTCGCCGTCCAGCGCCTTCAGCGCCCCGATGGCGGCTATGCGCTCGCCGCGCCAAGCGCTCCACAGCGTCACGCCGGGGGCCTTCAGTCCGGAGTCGTCCAGGGCGAAGCAGTGGCCCGGGGGCGAGTTGTCCGCCATCCCGGCCAGGTGCAGCCGCACCAGCTCCTGGGTCTGCGGGTTCGACAGGTCATCCTGGCGCAGGATCAGGGAAGCGAGGGCGGCGTCCATATGTCTTCAGGTCCTCACGAGGGCGACGACGTACGAGCACGGCAGGGTGCTCTGGTTGGCGATGACGACGGGGGCTGGGTCGCCGAAACCGAGGCAGTCGCCGGCGTGCAGCACATGGCGCGTGGCGCCCTCGTGGACCACAAGTTCGCCCGCGGTGACCCAGATCGCCTGGCGGATGCGCGCATAGGCCGAGGCCGGGAACTCCACCTGGCGGCCCGGTGGCAGGTCCACCTGCACCAACTCCTGCGGATGGTCGGGTCGGCTGTAGATCTGGCGGCGCACATAGCCAGTGTCGGGGTCGCGCCACACCGCCTGGTCGGCCGCCCGCGCGAGCCGACCGGCGTCGCCCTCGGCGCGCACCAACAGTCCGGCCAGCGTGAGGTCGAATGCAGCGGCGAGCCTCACCAGCACCACCGCCGTCGGGCTCACCTCCGCCCGCTCGATCTTGCTGATCGCCGCCTTCGAGACCCCCGACTGCTCGGCCAACTCCGCCAACGACCATCCCCTCGCCTCCCGCTCCAGCAGGATCCGGCGGGCCAGCTTGGCGGAGGAATCATCTACTATTGCATCCATACGTCTCTTATGTGAGACGCGTGGGAGCTTGGCAAGTCTTGAAACGACTGACGTCCGCGCTCGCGCAGACGCGCTACCCCACCAGGTCGCGGTACTCGGAACTCCGCCGCAGCCAGGCCGCGGCGTAGCCGCAGATGGGGGTGATCCTCAGGTCCTTGGCCCGCGCGTCCGCCGCCACCGCCTGCATCAGCCGCCCGGAGGCGCCTGTCCCGCGCAGGGGTACGGGGCTGAAGACATAGTCGATGTAGAGCCGCTCGTCCGTCCTGCGGTAGTCGGCGTAGGAGGTCAGGCCCTGCTCGTCCATCTCGTAGCGTTCGCCCGTATCGCGCAGTTCGGACATTGATCGGGCTCCTCAGACCGTTACGCTCGGAAGCTGGGGAACGTGTTCGGAGAGATCAAGATGCGTGTCATTGCGGTTCTGGGCGTCGGCGTCCTCGCCCTCGCGGCCTGCTCGAAGAAGGAAGACAAGTCGCCTGCGGCTGAAGCCTCGGCCTCCGGCGGAAACGCCAGCGCCACGGCCGGCCCCGTCGCGATGCCCAAGCGCAAGCCCGGCCTTTGGAGTCACACCGTGTCGTCCTCCGGATCGACCCAGGCGATGCAGATCTGCATCGACGAGGACACCGACGCCAAGATGAGCGTCTGGGGCCAGGCGGTCAGCAAGGACATGTGCTCGAAGAACAGCTTCGCCGCCGCCCCCGGCGGCTACGCCTTCGAGAGCGAGTGCGACCTGGGCGGCGACATGGGCCACGTGGTTTCCAAGGGCGCCGTCACCGGCGACTTCAATTCCGCCTACACGGTCAAGACCACCAGCACGACGACCGGCGCCGCCATGGCCCAGGCCAACGGGACGACCGAGATGACCCTCACCGCCAAGTGGGAAGGCGCCTGTCCCGCCGGCATGAAGGGCGGCGACATCACCCTGCCCGGCGGGATGAAGATCAACATGGAGGCGATGACCGCCAAAAAATGATCGGGGCCGTGTCGGGACCCGGGCGGCTCCGCCGTCCTAGGCCCAACAGAGGAGAATGGACATGGCTACCAAGATCGACATCGCCCCGAACCACGACAACGAGCTGGTGCTGGCACGCCTCATGGACGCCACGCCCGAGCAACTCTTCAAGGTCTGGACGACACCGGAGCGCTTCCCCGAATGGTTCTGCCCGAAGCCCTGGCGGGCGGAGGTGACCAAGATGGACCTGCGTCCGGGCGGCGCCAGCAACAACGTGATGTATGGCCCCGACGGCGAGAAGTTCGAGAACCAGGGCGTCTATCTCGAGGTCGTGCCCAACGAGAAGATCGTCTTCACCGACGCCTTCACCGAGGGCTGGGTTCCGGCCGAGGGCGGCGGGATGATGACCTGCGTGCTGACCTTCGAGGCCCGGCCCGACGGCAAGACTCTCTATCTTGCCCGTTGCGGCCACCCCTCCGCCGAGAAGAAGGCCCAGCACGAGCAGATGGGCTTCCACGAGGGCTGGGGCATCTGCGCCGACCAGTGCGAGGCCCTGGCGAAGACCTTGTAAGCAGCGTCATCCCCGGCCCACGAAGCGGCGCAGCCGCGAAGGCCGAGCCGGGGATCCATGCTGCGTCAGGCCAGCTCCACCGCCATCGCGGTGGCTTCCCCGCCGCCGATGCACAGCGAGGCCACGCCCTTCTTCCCACCGCGCGCTTCCAGCGCGGAAAGCAGGGTCGCCAGGATCCGCGCGCCTGAGGCCCCGATCGGATGGCCCAGGGCGCAGGCGCCGCCGTTGACGTTGAGCTTGGCCCGGTCGATCCCCAGGTCGCGCTCGGCGATCATGGCGACCACCGCGAAGGCCTCGTTGATCTCGAACAGGTCGACGTCGTCCACGCTCCAGCCCGCGCGCTTCAGCGCCTTCTGCACCGCCGGGACCGGGGCCGTCGTGAACAGGCCGGGCTCGTGGGCGTGGGCCGCGTGGCCGGCGACCCGGGCCACGATCTTCATCCCAAGTTTCCGCGCCACGCTCTCGCGGGTCATCACCAGGGCCGCCGCGCCGTCGCTGATCGAGCTGGCGTTGGCGGCGGTGATCGTCCCGTCCTTGGCGAAGGCAGGCTTGAGCGTCGGGATCTTGGCCGGGTCGGCCTTCAGCGGCTGCTCGTCCTTGTCGACCGTGACCGTGCCCTTGCGGTCGGTGACCTGGACCGCGACGATCTCACGGGCGAAGGCCCCGGTCTCGGTGGCGTTGCGCGCCTTGGTCAGCGAGCCGATGGCGTACTCGTCCTGCGCCTCGCGGGTGAACTGGTAGGCCTTGGCGGTCTCTTCGGCGAACGAGCCCATCAGGCGGCCGTGTTCGTAGGCGTCCTCGAGGCCGTCCAAGTACATGTGATCGTACATGGTGTCGTGGCCGATCCGCGCGCCGCCGCGGTGCTTGGTCATCAGGTAGGGCGCGTTGGTCATGCTCTCCATGCCGCCTGCGACGATCACGTCGACCGAGCCGGCCGCCAGGGCGTCGTGCGCCAGGATGGCGGCCTGCATGCCCGAGCCGCACATCTTGTTGACCGTCGTCGCCTCGACCGACTTGGGCAGCCCCGCGCCCAGGGCCGCCTGGCGCGCCGGCGCCTGGCCGAGGCCGGCGGGCAGGACACAGCCCATGATGATCTGCTCGATGACCTCGCCTGGCGCGCCCGAGCGCTCGACGGCGGCTCGGACCGCCGCGGCGCCGAGCTCGGTGGCCTTGGCGCCGGACAGGACGCCCTGGAAGCCGCCCATCGGCGTGCGGGCATAGCTGGCGATGACGACGGGATCTGAGGTTTGGGTCATGGGGCTCGATATAATTTCACGGGTTGCTGAAAACCAGCGTCCGCAGCGTCACCCTCAGACGTTGCGGACCGTGCCCTGGATGAAGCCGCCGCCCAGCACGCGGGTCGGCGCCTCGGGCGCGTAGAGCACGCAGGCCTGGCCGGGCGCCACGCCCTCCTCGGCCGCGTCGAACACCAGGCCCGGCTGGCCGTCGACCAGGCCGAGCTTACCCGGGACCGGCTCGCGGGTGGAGCGAACGCGGGCCAACACCGGCCGGCCGGCGTCGCACGCCGCCTCGATGGAGGCGCCATCGCCGACCCAGCTTCGTTCCCCAAACGTCAGCGCCGTGGTCAGCAGCGCCTCGCGGGGCCCGACGATCACCTGGCGCCGGTCGGCGTCGATCTTCACCACGAACAACGGATCGCCCACGGCCACGTTCAGCCCGCGGCGCTGGCCGATAGTGTAGCGGGTCACCCCCTCGTGACGGCCCAGCACGCGGCCGTCCTGATGTACGATGTCGCCCGGCTCCGCGCCGTGCGGGCGCAAGCGGTCGATGACCGTGGTGTAGCGGCCCTCCGGCACGAAGCAGATGTCCTGGCTGTCCGGCTTGTCGGCCACCGCCAGGCCCAGCTCCATCGCCGCCGCCCGCACGGCCGGCTTCGGCAGGGCGCCCAATGGGAAGCGCAGGTAGGCGAGCTGCTCCGAAGTCGTCGCGAAGAGAAAGTAGGATTGGTCCCGGGCCGGATCCGCCGCGCGGTGCAGCTCGGGCCCAGCCGGGCCCACCTCGCGGCGCACGTAGTGGCCGGTCGCCATGGCCTCGGCCCCCAGGTCGCGGGCCACGTCCAGCAGGTCGCGGAACTTCACTGTCTGATTGCAGCGGATGCAGGGAATGGGCGTCTCGCCGCGCAGGTAGCTGTCGGCGAACTCCTCAATGACCTGCTGCTTGAAGCGGCTCTCATAGTCGAGGACGTAGTGCGGGATGCCGATGGCGTCGGCCGCCGTGCGCGCGTCGTGGATGTCCTGGCCGGCGCAGCAGGCGCCCTTTTTCTGGATCGCCGCGCCGTGGTCGTAGAGCTGCAAGGTCACGCCGACCACGTCGTAGCCGGCCCGCGCCAGCAGGGCGGCGGTAACGGTGGAGTCCACCCCGCCGGACATCGCGGCCACGATCCGGGTCCCGATCGGCAGCCGCACGGCGTCGCGCGCGGCCTCGATGAGGCCGTCGCCGAGGCGGTCGGGAACGAGGACCGGAGCGTTCATGCCGGCCTATGTAGCGGTTAGGCCGCGGCTTTTCGAGGCTAGCGCAGGAGATTGATGAGGGATGATTCCTGCAGCGCCTGGAACACGTAGGCCGCCGACTGCACGGAGAGCTGCGCCTGTTGGAGCTGGGCGGAGGCTTCGGCCATGTCGGCGTCGGTGATATCGCCGAGCATGCCGGCCAGCGAGTTCTGCCGGGTCTGGAGGTCCTCGGCGACGGTCTCGAGGCGCTTCTGGTTCACGCCGTTATAGGCGGCGACGTTGGTGACGTCGGCCCGGACAGCGTCCCAGTTGGCGAGCTCACCCTCCAGGAAGGTCTGCTGCGCCGCCGTGAGCTGGCCGGTGAAGGGACCCGAGCCGCCCTGGTTGAAGGTCTGGAAGGTCTTGAAGGCGTTGAGCAGGTCCGTGCCGAGATCGTCCGAGAGGATGCCCGTCGTGACCGTGGTCGCCTCGTCCAGCTTGGCCGTCACCTTGAAGTCGTCGTTCTTAAAGAAGCTGGCGATCGGCGGGCCGGCCGTGAGGTCCGACAGCGTCGTGACGGTGACGGGCCGGGTGTCCACCTGGCCACCGGCGAACAGGTACTTTCCGCCGTAGCGTGCGTTCATGCCCTCGACCGCGTTGCGCAGCTGCGCTTCCACGTCCTCCACCAGGGTGTCGGCGCGACCGGAGGCCAGCGCCTCCGAGAAGATCTGGCGGACCGCCTGGGCGGTGTCGGCGACCCGGGTGAGGGCGGTGTTCTGCGTATCCAGCTTGTCGGTGAGGATCTTGTTCTGCTCCTCGAACACGCCCAGCCGCGTCTGCACCGAGCGCATGGCCGTGAGCAGCTCCGAGGACTTGGCGTAGTCCTTGAGGTTCTGACCGTTCTTCCGCGTGGCGACCTTGTCGCCCGCCTCCATCTGGTTGCGCTGGGCGGCAAGCAGGTTGGTGAGGACGTTGGCGTAGTTCCCGGAGGTGGTGACGCGCGTGACCATGGTTGCTTACCTCAGACGATGCCGAGCAGGACGTCGTACAATTCGCCGACGGCCTGGATCATGCGGGCGGAAGCGTTGAACGCTTGTTGATAGGTGGTGAGGTTCACCAGTTCCTCGTCGAGGTTGACCCCTTCGACGGACTGGCGACGGTTGGTGGCTTCGGCCGCGACGGCCTCGGCGCTGGCCTTCCGGGTCTCAGCGGACGCGGCCCCCCGGCCGATGGCCCCGCCGAACTCGGCCGCGTAGCGCGACACCGTCATGTTCACCTGGCCCAGCGAACCCGCGGCCTGGAACAGGGTGTTGATCTCTCCGGCGTTCGAAAGGTCCAGCGCGCCCTTGCCGTCGCCCGGCCGGACGGCCACCTGGCCGACGGCGGCGCTGGTGTCCAGCTTGCCCATCGCCATCTTGGTGGGGTCGGAATTGAAGATCGTCGACACCTGGAAGCGGCCGGCGCGGGTCGAACGTTCCTGGACGCCCAGGCCGAAGAGCTGGCTGATCGAGGGCCCGCCCGCCCCGCGCTCGGTGTTGTCGGTCAGGATCGAGACCTTGGTGTCGATCGCCGCGCCCGACGTGAAACTGAGGACGCCGCTGGCGTCGAGGCCGAACGAACCGTAGACGCCCACCCCGGTCGCCGGACTGTTCAGCGAGGCCAGCAGGTCACTCATGTTGGCCGCCGCCGGCACGGTCACCGTGACGGTGCTGAGCGGCCGGCCGTCGGTGCTGGACAATTGCAGGCTGATCTGGTCGCCGGGCGTGAAGCCGTGCGGGCTCGCGGTCGTCAGGCCCGTGGCGTAGTTGGTCTGGCCCGTCGATTTGATGAGGTCGTTGAGACCGAAGAAGTGCGAGAAGCCGCGCCCGGTCTTCTGCGACGTGCCCTCGTCGATCGCCAGGCCGTTGCCGCCGGTGGCGTTCAAGGTCAGCGCACCGTTGGCGAAGGTGGCGCTGCCGGCGCCGCCCAGGGCGGTGTTCAGGCTGGTCAGGAAGGTGGCGGGCGTGAACGGCGTCCCCGCCGCACCGTTGACCGACATGGTCCCGGCCGTGAAGTCGATGTCGATCTTGCGTTGCATCAGGCCTTGCGGATCGACGATCGCGATCGTCGAGGAACCCGTGAAGCCGGTGACGCCGGTGGTCAGGTCCAGGCCGGTGTCGCGGCCCACCATGCTCGCAGGCCCCGGATAGGCGGCGGCGTCATTGTTGGCGGCGTTGAGCTGATCGACGGCCTTGCTGACGAACTCGCCCAACTGGTCGTAGATCTTGGGCAGCTCCACGTCGCGCAGTTCGAGCAGGCCCTTGAGCTCGCCGCTATTTATGCTGATCGCCGGCGTGGACGTGCTGCCGGCGATCTGGGCGGTGATATAGCCCGGCGTCGTGTCGGTCGATTGGTAGACGAGCTTGGCGGGATCGTCGCCGGCGAGCAGGATCCCCTCGGCTGAGCGCACGTCCACGCCGCCCCCCGCACGCGGGGACACGCGCACGCTCATAAGGCCGGCCAGTTCGTCGAGCAGCTGGCTCTGGATGTTCTCCGAGCCCGAGGCGTCGGCCCCCACGACGCTCGCGCGCCTGATATCGGCGTTCAGCTTGCTGATCTCCTCCAGCAGGCTGTTGGCCCGGTCGACGTCGGCCGTGATCTGCGTCTCGACCGTATCTCCGAGGGCGACGATCTGGCCGTTGATCCGGTCGGCTTCGCTCAGGAAGTCCTCGACGTTCGACAGCGCCTGGCTGCGCAGGAGGGTCGAGGACGGGTCGTCGGCGGCGGTGGCGAAGGCGGCGAAGATCTTGTCCAGGCGATTGAAGAAGAAGCCGTCGGCGCCGGGGTCGCCGAACAGGCTCTGGGCGTTGTCCAGGTACTGCGAGACAGCGCCCCAGCGCTCGGCGTCCGACGCCGCGGTCAGCGAGGCCATCTGCAGGTACTGGTCGGTGATGCGCTTAACGCCGTCGACCTTGACGCCCATGCCGGCGCCGTCGACCACCAGGGAACTCTGGTTGACCGTCTTTCGCACGTAGCCGGGCGTGTTGACGTTGGCGATGTTGTCCGAGACCGCGCGCAGCGAGGCCTGCGCAGCGTTGAGGCCGGACGACGCGGTTCGGAGTGTGGCCGTTAGCGACATCGATTAAGGCTCCGCCCGGCAAAGGCTGACGCATGACCCGGCGGATTCTGCCGGGGCATTGGTGAACGCGCTCGCGTCAGGCCGGAAATTCTTCAACAGTTTCAACATTTGGCCCTCTCAGGACCCGATGAGTTCAAGAATGGAGGCGCAAGTCCGGCGCCAGTTCGGACGGTGGAAGCCCAACGGCAGTCTGCACGGCCAAGGTTAGGGTTTTGGTAAGGCGGCAGGGAACGCCCCATCCGCGCGCCGACGGCCCGGCAAATTCATCCGCGGCATCGTTGGAGACCGAGAGCGATATCCGGACTTTTTCCATTAAAACAACGCACTGGCAAACTGGCCCGGGGGTTGCTCAGGAGGGATCCGAATGAGCCCGGCGCAGGACGCGCCTTCCCTCACATCGAAGCCAGTCACCCCATCCCATGACCGCGTCCGCGCTCAACATCGCCTCGATCGCTCCCACCGCCCAGCCGGGCGGCGGCGCCTCCGCCCATGCGGCCGGCGCCGGGCCGCTCGCCGGCTTCGAGGCGTTGCTCGCGGCCCTGTTCCCGCAAGCCGACCCCACCGCCGCGGCCCCGGTCCCCGGTCAGCCGGCCGCGGCCGCCGCTATTGCCGGCGCACCCGTGAAGGCGGATGCGGCGCCCGAAGGCGTCAAGGACGATGCCGACGTGGAACCCGACGCCGCGATCGACGGGCCGGCCACCGGCGCGCCCACCACCGGCGACACGGCGGCGGCGCTTGCGGCAAGTCTGGTGGCGGCCCAGCCAGCCACGGTCGAGACGCCCGTCACCACGACCAAGAACACCGCCGCCCAGGACGCCACCGCCACCGCACCCCACGCGTTCGGCCGCGAGAAGACCAAGGGCGCGCCCGCCGCGCCGGCCATCCTGCACGCCAATCCCAACGCCCACCTCGCCGAGAAGGCCGAACAGGCCGAGCTCGCGGCGAATGCGACGGACAACGGGACCCCGGCCGTCGACGCCAAGGTCCCGGAAGCCCCCGCCCACCCGCAAGCTTCGCAAGCCGCGCCGCCGGCCCGCAACGCCAGTTCCGCTTCGGTGACCCCGCCCCCCGCCGCCACGCCGCCGGCCGCCGCGGCCCCGGCGCCCGACGTCCAGCCCGACCTGGCGCCGGCCGCCGCCGTCGAGGCCCCGGTCGAGGCGCCCGCGGAGGCGCCGCCCGTCGAGACGACCGCCATGGCCGCGAGCCTCACGCCCCGCGCC
This sequence comes from Phenylobacterium sp., assembly GCF_004297125.1. Lineage (GTDB taxonomy): Bacteria > Pseudomonadota > Alphaproteobacteria > Caulobacterales > Caulobacteraceae > Phenylobacterium. Next base: position 92,979 of record NZ_SCVD01000028.1, read on the forward strand.
GACGCCGCACCGGCGCCCGCGCCGAACGGCCGCGCCGCGAGGTCCGAGCGGGCCAAGGCTCCGACCGACGCAAAGGCCGCAGGGTCCGACGACCTCAAGCCCCTGGAGGCTGTCGACAAGCCCGTCCATGGCAAGGCTGCGCAAGCCGCCGCCCAGGCCGCAGGCAAGGACGCGTCGACCACCATCGAGGCCGCCGAGGCCAAGCCGGACGAGACGACGACCGCCTCGGAATCGCCTGACGCGATGATGCAGGGCGAGACCCGCGCCGCCTCGCAGGCCGCCTCACCGGCCGCCGCCACGATGCAGGGAGCCCGCGGCGGCCCGGAGACGGTGGCCCATCTCGCCGCCCAGATCGTCAAGAAGCTGGAAGGCAAGTCCACCCACTTTGACGTCCAGCTCGATCCGCATGGGCTGGGCAAGGTGGACGTCCACATCGAGATCGGCGCCCAGGGCCGGATCACCGCGGGCATGACCTTCGACAATCCGCAGGCGGCCGCCGACGTGAAGGCCCGCGCCGCCGAGCTGCAGCGCGCGCTGGAGCAGGCCGGCTTCGACATATCGGGCGGCATCAGCTTCGACGTCGCGGACGACCGCGGCCAGCCGCAACAGCAGAACCAAGCCTGGCAGAACGAGAGCGACGCGAGCCGCGCCTTCCGAGGCCAGGCGTTCCGCGCGGCGCTCGACACCGCCGGCGATGCGGCCGACGCCGCCAACCAGGGCGCTCTGCGCCTGCGCCGGGGTGTGAACGCCGGCCTCGACGTGAGGATCTAACGACCATGGCCGTCGACGCCGTCACCAATACAGCCGCGGCCAGCGGCACGGGCCGCGCCCGCCTGGCCGAGAACTTCGACACCTTCCTGACGCTGCTCACCACGCAGTTGAAGAACCAGGACCCGCTGTCGCCGATGGACTCGACCCAGTTCACCCAGCAGCTGGTGCAGATGACGGGCGTGGAGCAGCAGCTCCTGACCAACGACCTGCTCGAGAAGCTGGTGTCGAACACCGGCACGGGCGTGGCCACCGCCGTCAGCCTGATCGGCAAGGAGGTCCGCGCCGACTCCGACGTGGCGGCGCTGAAGGGCGGCAAGGCGGAGTGGGGCTACAGCCTCGATCGCGCCGCCACGGATGTGAAACTCGAGATCCTCGACTCCAAGGGCCGCGTGGTCCGCACCATCGCCCCCACCGACAACGCGGCCGGCGAGCACACGCTGACCTGGGACGGCAAGGGCACCGGCGGCAGCGACCTGCCGGACGGAACCTACAGCCTCAAGGTCACGGCCAAGGACAGCGAAGGCAGCGCTGTCACCTCCAACGTCTACATCGACGGCAAGGTCACCGGCGTCGAACAGCAGGACGGCATGACCTACCTCACCATCAAGGGCGCGCAGGTCCCCTGGGACAAGCTCGTCAGCATCCGCCAGCCGGAAGAATCCGAGGAGACCGCCACGGCGGCCACGGACACCGGTTCAACCGACAACTCGGACGACAAAACGTCGTCTCCAGCGGCGGCCTAGACGGCCGGACCCACGCAGCACGCGAAACCCGCTTCAGGAGAACGGAACCAAGTCATGTCCATCAATTCAGCACTGCTCGCCGGCGTTTCCGGGTTGGTCGCCAACTCGTCCGCCCTGGCGGCGATCTCGGACAACATCGCGAACGTCAACACGGTGGCCTACAAGCGCAACCAGGTGAATTTCGCCAACGTCGTCACCGCACAGGCGGTGAAGGGCCGATACTCGGCCGGCGGCGTCCAGGGCATCACCCGCCAGTTCGTCAGCACCCAGGGCCTGATCCAATCGTCGGGCTCGGCGACCGACCTGGCTATCTCGGGCGACGGCTTCTTCGTCGTGACGAACAAGGGCGCCGGGCTCACCGCGTCCGACACGCGCTCGTTCACCCGCCAGGGCTCGTTCAGCGTCGATCCCGCGGGCTTCCTGCGCAACGACTCCGGGCTCTTCCTTCAGGGTTGGCCGGTCCAGTCCGACGGCAGCTTCGTGACGCCGCCGTCCGACCTGACGGCGATGGACTCGATCAACGTCAAGAACCTGGGCGCCGCCGTCTCGCCGACCGGGAAGGTCGGGATTACCGCCAACCTCGACAAGGTGAACCCCACCGCGCCGGACCCGATCGACGTCAACATCGTGGATGCGGCGGGCGGGCGGCACACCCTACGCCTGTCCTTCACCCAGACCTCGGTCAACAACTGGACCATGACGCCGACGACGGTGCCCGCCGCCGATGCCGCGTCGATCACGCCCGCCGCCCCGATCCCCGTCACCTTCAACACCGACGGCACGATCAACACCGTCGGCGGCGTCGCGCCCGATGCGCTGGCCCTGACCGTGAACTGGGCGGCCACGCTGGGGCTGCCCGCGCAGCCGATCACGCTCGATCTCACCAAGGTCAGCCAGTTCGACGAGCCCAGCAACGTCGGCCAGATCAGCCAGGACGGCGCCGGCGCCGGCAACGTGGTGGCCATCGAGGTGGACGAGGACGGGATCGTCTCGGCGATCTACGACAACAACCAAACCCGCAAGGTCGCCAAGATCGCGATCGCCACCTTCCCGAACGCGGACGGCCTGGCCCAGGCGAGCGGCAACTCCTACCGGCCGACCATCGACGCCGGGGAAATGGTGCTCAAGAACGCCGGCACCGGCGGCGCGGGTCTTATTTCGCCCTCCAGCCTGGAAGCTTCGACTGTCGACTTGTCGGCAGAGTTCACCGGCCTGATCCAGACCCAGAAAGCCTACTCGGCTTCCTCAAAGATCATCACTACGGCCGACCAGATGCTAGAAGAACTTATCAACATCAAGCGATAGTACTGACCGTTAACTGCGTGAGAAACTTCTGCCTGAACTCAACTGTATTAAAATGGTACACGGGGGAGCCCATGGTTAGGCGTTTCTTTACTAAGGCGATTCAGCGGCTGTTAGGAGCCGTTGGGTATGCTTCACGTCGAACAGTGATGGTGAGGCGCTAGAAAGCCCATGCTTCAACAACAACAGACGCGCACGAATAGCCGCGGCGAATCCTATGTGATTGGCCCGACGGGCGCGCCCCTGACCAAGAACGATCTGCCGCCGCCGAACACCGGTCGCTGGGTGATCCGCCGCAAGGCCGAGGTGGTCGCCGCCGTCCGCGGTGGGCTGATCACGCTGGAGGAGGCCCTGGAACGCTACTCGTTGACCAACGACGAGTTCCTGTCCTGGCAGCGCTCGATCGAGCGCCACGGGATGGCCGGCCTGCGGACGACGCGCCTGCAGCAATACCGTTAGATCGCCCGCAAGGACGATCTGGGGCCGAAGCCGGCCGCGCCCTCGGGTGCGGCCGGTTTTCGTTTGTCAGCCCAGCTTGCGCACCAGCACCGTGATCCGCTCGCGCTCGCCGGGCCGGCGCTCCACCAGCAGCCGCGCTACCTGGGCGTCGTCGTGGAAGGCGTAGCCCTTGATCGCGTCCAGGATCGCCTTGGCCAGGTTGTCGAGGTCGAGCCAGGGCGGCTCGCCCACGTACTCCATCCCGATCTCCACCGAGAAGTCGCCCCAGGTGGGCCGCGAGCCGCGCCAGGCCTTGCGGAAGAACTCGTAGATCAGCGGCTTGTAGTACTTGGCCTGGGTGGTCAGGCCATCGACGGTCACCTCCAGCAGGCCGTCGGCCTCGCGAGCGCGCACCTTGCCATGCTGTGTCCAGGTCTCGTCCATCGAAGCCGTCATAGCGGCCCGGCGGCTTGCAGTCTCCCGCCGGGGAGTTAAACCGTTGGCCGCCGACAGCCAGGGGATCCCGATGACCGCGACGCGTACCGAAACCGACACCTTCGGCCCGATCGAGGTCGCGTCGGACCGCTACTGGGGCGCGCAGTCGCAGCGCTCCATCGGCAACTTCAAGATCGGCTGGGAGAAGCAGCCCAAGTCGGTGATCCGCGCCCTGGGTATCGTCAAGCGGGCCGCCGCCGAGGCCAACACCGAGCTGGGCCGCCTGGATCCCGAGATCGCCAAGTACATCATCGCCGCCGCCCAGGAAGTGATCGACGGGAAGCTGGACGACCATTTCCCCCTGGTGGTGTGGCAGACCGGCTCCGGCACCCAGTCGAACATGAACGCCAACGAGGTGATCTCGAACCGCGCCATCGAGATGATGGGCGGCGTGATGGGCTCCAAGACGCCGGTCCATCCCAACGACCACGTCAACATGAGCCAGTCGTCGAACGACACCTATCCGACCGCCATGCACATCGCCTGCGCCGAGCAGGTGGCCAAGGAGCTGATGCCGGCGCTGGAGCACCTGCACGCGGCCCTGAAGGTCAAGGAACAGGCCTTCGCCAAGATCATCAAGATCGGCCGCACGCACACCCAGGACGCCACGCCCCTGACGCTCGGCCAGGAGTTCGGCGGCTACCGCCAGCAGGTCGCCAACGGCGTCCGGCGCATCAAGGACAGCCTCTCCGGCCTCTACGAGCTCGCCCAGGGTGGAACGGCGGTGGGCACGGGCCTCAACGCCCCGGTGGGCTTCGCCGAGCTGGTGGCCGAGAAGATCGCGGCCATCACCCGCCTGCCCTTCGTCACCGCGCCCAACAAGTTCGAGGCTCTCGCGGCTCACGACGCCATGGTCTACAGCCACGGCGCGATCAACACGGTGGCGGCCTCGCTGTTCAAGATCGCCAACGACATCCGCTTCCTGGGCTCGGGCCCCCGCTCGGGCCTGGGCGAACTGTCGCTGCCCGAGAACGAGCCCGGCTCGTCGATCATGCCGGGCAAGGTGAACCCGACCCAGTGCGAGGCCCTGACCATGGTCTGCGCCCAGGTGTTCGGGAACCAGGCCACCATGACCTTCGCCGGCGCCTCGGGGCATTTCGAGCTGAACGTCTTCAACCCGGTGATGGCCTACAACTTCCTGCAGTCGTCGCGCCTGCTCGGCGATGCGGCCATCTCGTTCACGGACAACTGCGTGGCCGGCATCGAGGCCCGCGAGGACAACATCAAGGCCGCGCTGGAGCGCTCGCTGATGCTGGTCACCGCGCTGAACGGCAAGCTGGGCTACGACAACTGCGCCAAGATCGCCAAGGCGGCCCACAAGAACGGCACCACCCTGCGCGAGGAGGCGGTCGGCGGCGGCTACCTCACGAACGAGGAGTTCGACGAGTGGGTGCGGCCGGAGAAGATGATCTCGCCGGGCTGATCTCCAGCCATTGACCCCGCCGCCGAACCGGCGCGTCTGGGGGCATGGCAAAGGAAACCGTCTACATCATCCAGTCCTACGTCGCCGGACGTGGGAAGTCGTTGAAGGCCGAGCAGCAGGTGGGCTGCAAGACCGCCGCGGAGGCGCGCCGCAAGGCCGAGCGTCTCGGGCCTCTGCGCCCCGCCGTGGTGGCGTTCTCGGCGACCGCCGACACCGAGCTGGGCGACTACGACGAAAACCCGGTGATCCTGTTTAAGTCGGGACCCGTGCCCTACCCGTTCGCCGACGCCTGACCTACTCCGCCGCGTAGACCACCGGATGGGCGTGGGCCCAGAGATGCGCGCGATAGGCCTCGAAGCACTGCTCGCCGCAGATCAGCCGCATCATCGCGCCCTCGGCGATGTGCCGCGCGCATCCCGGGTCGGCCTGGACGAGCGGAACCAGGGCCTCGGCGTTCCAGGCCCGCGAATGTTCGATGTCCAGCTGGGCGTGCAGCGCGAAATACTTGCGCTGCTCCGGCCCGCAGCCGAGGCGCTTCAGGCCCTCGTCGACGCAGGACACGCGGGTCGGCGCAGTCAGTTCGACGACGCCCAGGGCCCCGATCGACTGATAGACGTAGCGGCGGGTGGTGGCGAACGCCGTCATGGTGTTGGCGAGGGCCAGCGACTGCCACAGCGTCCCCTCGATGGTGGGCTGCAGGCCGAGCCCTTCGACCGTACGGTCCAGCATCGGGCCGTGCATGCCGGCCGCCTTGCCGCGGCCCATCTCGTCCCAGTAGTTGCGGGCCAGCTCCAGCTTGGGGCGCGCAGGCAGCTTCACCTGGGTCATGGCCACGAGGTCGTCGAAGCCTGCCTCGCCGGCCGCCTCCTGGGTCAGGAACCACTTGATCTGCTCCAGGCTGGCGCTCGTCTCCAGCCAGGCGAACAGCTGGTCGTACTGCCCGGGGCCGGACAGCTTCAACTTCTCGAACCAGGCGATGAAGTCATCCGGGTCGGAGGGGACGTCCGCCACCAGCGGCGCGACCTCGGCGCGGAAGCCCTCGATGAAGGCGCCTTCGATCCGCATCATCCGGAAATCGTTGTTCAGGTCGACCGACCAGTCGGGGCTGGGCGTCTGCACGGCCAGCCGGCGACGGTTCCAGTGCGCCAAGCCCTTGTGGACCGCTTCGGCGTCCGGAAACTCGGGCGAAAACAGGCCGATACGGGCCAAACGCTGGGCTGCGAACATATTGATACTCCCTCGGAGGCGAGGGAGCGCACAAACCGTTCTCAGGTTCCTATGTCGGCTTTCCGAACGACGTCCGGGCTCAGGCGCGCCGCATGACCGCGAAGTCCGCGAGGTCCTGGAGAGCGGGGCGCCAGGTGTTGGAGCCGTGGTCGGCGATGGCGGCCTTGGCGCTCTCAGCGTAGCGGGCGGCGAAAGCCAGGGTGTCGTCCAGGGCGCGGGTCTCGCGCATCAGGTCGCGGGCGTGGTCCAGGTCGCCGTCCTGCTGCTCGCGACGGTCGACGGTGCGGACCCAGAAGTCGCGCTCGGAGCCGGCGGTCCGCTGCATGGCCAGCAGCAGCGGCAGGGTGACCTTGCCTTCGCGGAAGTCGTCGCCGGGGTTCTTGCCCAGGGTCCCGGCGTCGCCGGAATAGTCCAGGGCGTCGTCGATGAGCTGGAAGGCCAGGCCCAGTTCCTGGCCGAAGCGGCGCATCGCGCGGCAGCGCTCCGGCGGGGCGCCGGCCGAGACGGCCCCGGCCTCCGCGGCGGCAGCGAACAGTTCGGCGGTCTTGGCCTTGATGATCTCGATATAGACGTCCTGGCTGAGCTCCAGGTCGTGGCTGCGGGTGAGCTGCAGGACCTCGCCCTCGGAGATCACGCGGCTGGCTCGCGCCAGGATCTCCAGCGCCGGCATCGAACCGGCGCCGACCATCAGCTCGAAGGCGCGGGCGAACAGGAAGTCGCCCACGAGCACGCTGGCCGGGGCGCCCCAGATCAGGTGGGCCGCCACCCGGCCGCGGCGGAGCTGGGAGCTGTCCACCACGTCGTCGTGCAGCAGGGTGGCGGTGTGGATGAACTCGACCGCCGCCGCCAGCTTCAGGCAGCCGTCGTCGCGGGCGCCGCACAGACGGGCCGCAGCGATGGTCAGGAGGGGCCGCAGCCGCTTGGCCGAGCCGGCGATCAGGTGGTCGGCCAGCGCCGGGATCACGGGGACCGGGCTGTCCATATGCTCGCGGATGAGGGCGTCCACCGCGCGCATGTCCGGGCCCGCGAGCTTCAGCAGCAGGTCCAGGGACGGCGGAGCGGCGATAGCCTGGGCGGCTTCCAAGGGTAGTGCGTTCCTATATCGACCACGGCGTCCGGGCCCCGACCGGTCGCCATTCGCCGGGACAATGGTGACGCGACAGGGCATGGTCAAGCGACCACGGCTGAATGCGTTCAGTCCCTTCTACACCAAGGTCAGCCGAATGGATGCAACCACCGAAGACGCCGTGCTGGACGGGCGCGTGCGGCTGCGGCAGCCGACGCGGGGCTATCGCGCCGGGCTGGACGCCGCGCTGCTGGCGGCCGCATGCGATGCGAAACCCGGCCAGCGGGTGCTCGAGGCGGGCTGCGGCGCCGGCGGAGCCCTGCTCGCCGCGGCCGCGCGGCGGCCGGACGCGCGTTTCACCGGCGTTGAGCGCGACCCCAAGGCTCTGGCCCTGGCCCGGGAGAACATCGACCTGAACGGCTTCGGCGAGCGGGTGACGGTGATCGAGGGCGACGTCGCCACGCGGTTCTCCGCCCTCGGGCTGGAGCCGTTCGACGCCGCCTTCGCCAACCCCCCCTTCTTCGACGACCCGGACAGCCTGCGCGGCCCGGCGCCCGAGCGGCGCGCGGCCTGGGTGGCGGACGACGGGCTGGAAGCCTGGATCGGGTTTCTCTCCAAGGCGGTGAAGGAAGGCGGCTCCATCACCGTGATCCACCGCGCCGACCGGCTGGGCGACCTGCTGGCCCTGCTGGCGACCAAGGCGGGGTCGGTGCAGATCCTGCCGATCCAGCCGTTCGCCGACGAGCCGGCCAAGCGGGTGCTGGTGCGGGCCATCAAGACCGGCAAGGCGCCGCTGCGCCTGCTGCCGGCCCTGGTGTTGCACGACCGCGACGGCGGCAAGCACCGGCCGCAGGTCGAGGCGATCCTGCGCGGCGAGGCGGGGTTGGGCTGGGCCGCCCCCTAGATCCCCAAGGTTTCCCGGCAGCTCGGATCGACGATGTCCTGCTGCTCGGGGTGCTTTTTCACCCAGGCGGACATGAAGGGACAGGTGGGAACCACCTTCAGGCCTTCGGCGCGGGCGTAGCCGAAGGCGTGGCGGGCCAAGGCGCCGGCCACGCCCTTTCCTTCGAACGCCGGCGGCACGACCGTGTGCGGCAGGATGATCTGGCCGGGCTTCAGGCGGTATTCGGCGAAGGCGGTCTCGCCATCGAGGTTCACCTCGAAGCGGTGCGCCTGGGTGTTGTTGGTCACTTCGACGTCGGCCATGGCGGTCTCCTTGCTCGCCCCTTCTTGACGCGGCGCGGGCCGCCCGCCAAGGTCCGCCGCGTTCTGGCGAGGCCATCAGCAGAGGAGAGGTTCACATGTCGCCCATTGCCCGCGCAGCCCTCCGCTGCGTCGCCGCGCCGGTTGCTGTCTAGCAACCCCCCATCCCCGCGCACGGGGATGATCCGCGGTCGGCGCCTGACTGGCTCCCGACATCAAGGACATCCCCATTGCTGACCTCAGCCCTCACCGACTACGGCTGGACCGACGCGCTCCAGGCCGACTTCGAACCCTTCGCCGGCCAGGGCCTGATCCCCGGCCGCATCGTCGTGCAGCAGCGCGGCGGCTATCGCCTCGTGACGCCGGACGGCGAGATGGACGCCCGGGCCTCCGGCGCCCTCATGAAGGCCACCGCCGAGGACACCCGGCCCACCGCCGGCGACTGGGTGGCGGTCGAGGCGCGACCCGGCGAGACCACCGCGCTCGTCCATCACATCCTGCCCCGCAGGACCGCCTTCATCCGCAAGGCTTCCGGCCCCCGGGGCGGCGCCCAGGTGGTGGCGGCCAACGTCGACGTGGCCCTGCTGGTGGCCTCGCTGAACTCCGACCTGAACCTGCGCCGGCTGGAGCGCTATCTGGCGACCACCTACGAGAGCGGCGCGGACCCGGTGATCGTGCTGACCAAGGCCGACCTGGCCGGCGACTATGCCGACCGGATGGCCGAGGTCGAGGCCATCGCCTTCGGCGCCCCGGTGCTGGCCCTGTCGTCCAAGACTCACGAGGGCCTGGACGCGCTGGACGCCTACCTGCAGCCCGGCCGCACCGCGGTGCTGCTGGGCTCGTCGGGCGCGGGCAAGTCGACCCTGCTCAACGCGCTCGCCGGCGAGTTGAAGATGGATACGGGCGAGATCCGCGAAGCCGACGAGCGCGGGCGCCACACCACCACCCACCGCGAGCTGGTGCGGCTGGCGTCGGGCGCGCTGATCCTGGACACGCCGGGGATGCGCGAACTGGGCCTGTGGGACGCCGACGCCGGGGTGGCCGCGACCTTCGCCGACATCGAGGCCCTGGCCGGGCAGTGCCGGTTCGCCGACTGCGCCCACGGCAAGGAGCCGGGCTGCGCCGTCCGGGCCGCGATCGAGGCTGGCGAGCTGGATCCCGACCGGCTGCGGAGCTTCGAGAAGCTGCAGGCGGAACTGGCCTTCGAACGCCGCAAGGAGGACCCCCGCGCGGCGATCGAGAACAAGAAGCTGTGGATCAGCCGCCACAAGGCCGGCCGCGCCCGGATGAAGGCCAAGCGCGGGCAGGACGACGGGTAGCGCGCCGCAGGCGCAGTCGTTCGAACCGCACAAAACGCAGAAAGGCGCAGAAGGGCGGCCCGACAGGGCGACCTGCCGGTTCCTCGATCTGCGTCTTCTGTGTTTTCTGCGGTCGATTGGATCGGCGCTGACGCGCCGGAGCGGGGGTCAGGCGGAGCTGTGGTAGGCCGGCTGCGGCGGGCGGTCGGCCGCCTCGCCGAAGGTCGGCGGGGAGAGGCCGAGTTCGCGGTGGAGGTGGGTGATCACGGCCCGGAAGGGCGCCAGGGCGAAGTCCTCGTCCAGCACCTCGTCGTCCAGGCGTTCGTAGAGGTCGTACAGCCGCTCCTCAGCGATCTCGATGTCGTCGGGGGTCTCTTCGCAGATGGCCCGCTGCATCCACATGCGCACCTGGGCTTTGCGGCGGCGCACGTGGCTGACCATCTCGCGGTTGACGCGCTCATGTTCCTCGACCGCGTCCTTGGCCGCGTCGCGGCGGAACCGGGTCTCGAGCGCCAGGGTCTGGCGCACCGCGCGGGCGATCTTCGGAAAGGCGGCGACGGCCCGGGCCTTGGCCTCGGGCGTTTCGGCCGCCTCGACCTCGTCGCGCAGGCTGCGCGCGATCACCATGCCGATCTCGGCCAGCTCGGCCAGGACCGCCCCGTGGCGCTCGCTCGTGTCGTCGGCGGTGGACATGAACAAAAGAAGAACATGAGACGCGGCCGATTGTCAAAGTTGTTCGACATAAGCGGGTTGCAGCCCCAAGGCGGACGTGGCGGAAGTCTGAGACGGGGCGGACACAGTCACCGGCACAGCGCCGTGAAGCGGACCTTCACCAACATGCCCACGAGCAGACCTGGCGGTCGTCGGCGGGCGGATGACGGACGTTTGGAGTCTTATGGCTTCGGCATGAGTTCACGTCCGTGGATCGCTGCGGGCCGTCGAGGTACGGCTCGAATTTCGAACCCGAGCTGATCCGTCAGGGTAAGCGTTGCCCTGAGCCCACGCGCGCGGTTGGTGTGGCGTGGTTGCGACGAAGCCTTGGTAAGCGGCCCTTAATCCAGAGGCGTCAAAGTTTCGAGTGGCTGGCGCCGGCCTGCTCGGAGCGAGACCATGCAAATCTCGGTGACCACAACCCCTGTCACGATGACCCAGGCCCCGGTCGCTGCGACAGCGTCCGCCTCCGGGGCATCCACTCAGGACGCCGCCGCGTCGAACAGTGTCCAAGCCTCCGATAGCGCCGTTGTCATTAGCCTTAGCGATGCGGCGAAGGCCGCGTTGGCCGCTGGCTTAACGGATTCAACCGATGTGACCGCCCCAAAGGCGACCCTGGCCGTCGATCCGGCCCAGGCGCTGCGCGACCAGTTCAACCAGGCCATCGCGGCCCTGAACGACACCTCGGGCGCTGCCTCGGTTGATGACCAGCTTGCGGCCTATAAATTCGTCAAGGACACCCTGCTGAACGGCCCCGCCAGCCAGGGCCAAGCCGATCCGAACCTGCAATACGCCGTTGATCTAGCCAATTCGGCCTTCTCCCAACGCGCCGATCAGGTGAGCGCCTATATGAGGTCCGTAGGAGCGGGCGCCGACAGCAGCCAGTCGCCGACCTGGTTCTCCGATGGCGCCAAAGTCTATGAGCAGAAGCTGGCCGCCTTCGACAGCTTGTCCGCGGTGGACCAGCAAATCTATGTCGGCGTCGAGGCTACATACAGCCAGGAGCGCCGGGAGGTCTTCTCCTTCGCCTGGGACCAGGGGGCGATCATCACCACCCCCGAAGAGTATCGCGTCAATCTCCAGGCGAATGCCGACGTGATGCGCGCCCTCCAAGTGGCGATGAACGACCCGCACTACGCCGCCACCACCGAATATAACGGCGTCCTGAAGGATAGCTCCACCGGCAGGCTCGATACGCAAATCCAGCTCGCTCAGACAGCCGGCGACCAGCAAACGGTGGATCTGCTTTCCCTGCGCGACTATCGCGGCACGGCCAGTTGGACGCAGAGGGCCCAGGCCTACTTCGCCGAATACGGGCCCGCGCCGACCAGCGAGGCCCAGCCGGTCGCCGCGCCGCCGCCCTTCCTGGCTCAGCCCGCCCAGGCCCATAGCGCCGCCGGTGCGGCGGCTCAACGGATGGTCGATGCGCTCCGGACCATGAACGACCCGATGGCCTCAACCGACGCCAAGTTCGCCGCACTCGCCGACAGCAGAAAAGGTACGGGCGTACTTTACTGGCTCTCACTCGACAGCGGCTTTTCCAAGCAAGTCACCGCCACCCAGAACGCCTACTCGAGTGCGATGGCGGCTGCAGGGCGGGCAGCAGGTGGCGCCGGCGACAACTTCGACATGTCGGCCTTCGCCCGATACCAAGCCGGCTATCTAGACCGGTTGTCCGCCGACGACCAACGCGCGGTGGCCTTTGATCACGGCTATACTGATGTCGATGCGTTCAGGTCCTATCTCACCGAGGTGGCGGAGCAAGCGGAGCGGGCGATGGCCAGTCAGGCCGCATCGGCGCAACCCGACTCCAAGACGCCGGCCGAGCGGGCGTTGGACACGCTGATGGCGATCAACGACAAGATGCGCGAAGACCGCGAGGCCGCCGCCAAAGCCGCTGACAAGGCGGATCACCAGCCCAAGGATGCCAACGCCGCCGCCCTGACGATCCTCCAGAGCGCGGCCGACGCACGCCAAACTTGGCTGGACGACCTCAAGGACAAGGCCGCCAAGGACGCCCAAGACGCGGGCGAAAAGTCCGCGAACGATCCGGCGTCCTCGAAGTCGGGCAAGACCGACGCCATCGGCTCCACGCTGGATCAGGTGACGTGAGACTCAGCGGGCCGTCGAGCCGCCTAACCGTAGTGCCCCCCGGAACTCCGCGTCCGCTTAGCATCGCGAGCACGGCTTTCCGCAAGCAGACCTTCTCCAAGGTCCGAGAAGGGTGGATGAAGGACGTTGCTCAATAGATGGGATCAAGGCGCCAGCCGGTGAAACCGAGGAGGAGGACGCCCAGGTCGCGGACCGGGCCGCGCTCAGGAGACCAGCGATTGATGTAGCGGTAGCTGCCTCGTTCACTGGCTTCCACGATCCAGTTCGCGCCGTCCACGCCAGGGCTGCAGTCCCTGGGGGGCAGGTCGAGGACCTGACCCGTCGAGAGCGTCTTGTTCAGCCTGGACACCTCATCGCGCGTGAGCAGTCGCTCGACACGAGCTTCCACCCGGCCCGGACCATATCCACCGGCCCCCGAGAGCTTCTTCGCGGTCAGCCGCATTGCACCGCCGCGAAGCTCATCGATCCGGACGACGACCGGAGCGTGAAAAGACCGCAGCCAGGTGAAGCGATAGGTTCGTGTCTCGCGCGACGCGACTTCCTGCGAAGCCAGATAGAGCGATGCCTCCTGCGCGGCCCGCAGGTGAGTCGAATACCATTCAGCCTCGAAGTCCTCGATGCCCCTCAACTGTTCAACATTGGCCACGCCGTCGCGGGCACAGACGACGGTTGTGAGGTTCCGAAACGCCGTCGGGAAGTATTGTTGCGGCGGAAGCCGATCGAACCGACCTTCGCCCGCAGCCGCGACCACGATCGCCATCCCCATGACACCCAAGGCCATCACGAAGCCGAGTGGACGGATGCTGATATCGCCGGCTGGAACCGGCGCCGGAGGCCAGCTGTGGACCTTGAGGTCATGGTGCGTTGAGCGGGGTCGCGAGGCCTTGCCATGACGGCTCCCGAACGCGGATTGGGCGCCCGTTTCGCCACGAGGACGCGAACGCCACCAAGTGTAGCCGGTCGCGGCGCCGCTGAGCGCGGCCAAGACAAGGATCTCGATCGGCGAACTCGACCCAATGACGAGAGATAGAGCCGCCCAGACGAAGCCCAGTCCCCCGACTGCGCCGACGGTGATATAGGACGCGGCGCCCTCGGTCCCGAAGCGGCGAAGCGCTAGCGCGGCGGGCATACCGATCACAAGTGTGGCGGTCGTCACGAGTCCTAAGGCGCCGGCTGCGACAATGCCGATCTGGACGTACAGAGGGAGGGCGTCCGGCGACCTCCAGCGGTCGGAAACGGCGGAGATGGCAAGAAACAGCGAAGGGACCGAAGCGGCCGCCATCGCTCCCACCAACACAGCCCTGAGGAACCCCGCAGCCATGGCTAAGCCTAGCTCGGACAGGCTCCGATGCAATGTTTCAGACGGGTCGAGAGCGGTCATCGGCTAGGCGCTCGAAACCGAAGTCCCCCAAACTCTGCCGAAGGCGGACGCTGCGAAGCTCCGAGATGGGTGGAAGGGTGACTTACGTCTTAGCTCATGATGCCGCCGGTCCTTGCCCACCCCTCGAGGGACGGATGTAGTTCCGTGTGCGGGAAGAACGGGTCGGTCTCGGCGGTCCATGTGAGGTGAACTTGCGCCACTTCGTTTTCGCCGACGCGGAAGAGAAAGTCGTCCCTGCGCTCGTGTCTGGCGAGCAACCGTGCGGATCGCCCGAAGAGCAGATGCTTGGGCGGCATCTCCCGCGCAAGCTCCAGTTCCAACGAGCGCCGTTCTTGTGGATCAACGACCCACCGCCAGCCCCCGGGCAACTCTGTGGAGATCACGTTCACAGCCAAAGCCTAGCTCGAACTTCGACGTCCGCAAGGCGCGGGTTGTAGACTTTCGCTTCTCCCTCCACTGTTTGGAGATGAACAACGACGAGGCGCAGTTCGAGATCGAGATCGCGGACGATGGTAGCGTCCGGCTGACCGGCAAAGCGGCCGTGCCGGTGCTCTCGCGCCTCGTAATGGCGGCGAAGTTCCAGATGGAACTCAACGCCGAGCATCTTCTAAGTCCTTACGTGGACCTACTCTTGGATGAGCTGACCAGGGTGGCTCCAATGCCGACCGAAGATTGGAACAATCCAGCCAACCTCACGCCACCTGAAATCCACGCCGCGGTAGAAGTTGTTTGCCGCTATCGCGACCAGCACGAGCCCGAGCGAGACTTGCAGGACCTCCTGCGGGTGGCATTGAAGCCCTTTGATGTACCGCTTGAGCGGCTCTCACTGAGCCGTCGAAGCTAACTTCCGCTTAGGGTCGGTTTCGCCAATTGGCTCTGGGCTCAATAGCTGACGTTCGCCCCTTCGGCCTGGGAGCTGAGGAGCGTGCGCCAAAATCCGCATGGCTGGATCCCGACCTGGGTCCCAGCAGCAGCACCGTGTCGGGTGCGACCTGGGGTCAGGTGGCGACCTCGCCGTCTTCCTTCGCGAACCTTTCCGGCTTCCGGTCGAGCACGGCTTCGGACGGCCGGGCCGCCGCCACCCGGCGAACGGCGCCGCCGCGCTCGTACCAGCCCTTCGAGCGGTTCACGATCGCGACCACCGTGAGCATCACCGGCACCTCGATCAGGACGCCGACGACCGTGGCGAGCGCGGCGCCGGACGAGAAGCCGAAGAGGCTGATGGCGGCGGCCACGGCGAGTTCGAAGAAGTTGCTCGCGCCGATCAGCGCGGACGGCCCCGCGACGCAGTGGGCCTCGCCGGTGAACCGGTTGAGCAGGTAGGCGAGCGCGGAGTTGAAATAGACCTGGATGAGGATCGGAACGGCCAGCATCGCGATGATCAGGGGCTGGGAGATGATCTGCTCGCCCTGGAAGCCGAACAGCAGCACCAGGGTCGCCAGCAGCGCGGTCAGCGACACCGGGCCGATCGCGGCCAGGGTCCGCTGCAAGGCCGCCTCGCCCCCGCGTCTCAGGAGGGCGCCGCGCAGGAGCTGCGCGATGACCACGGGCACGAGGATGTAGAGGCCGACCGAAAGCAGCAGGGTCTCCCACGGCACGGTGATGGCCGAGAGCCCGAGCAGCAGGCCGACGATGGGCGCGAACGCCACCACCATGATCGCGTCGTTCACCGCCACCTGGCTCAGCGTGAAGTTGGGCTCGCCCCGGGTCAGGTTGCTCCAGACGAAGACCATCGCCGTGCAGGGGGCGGCGGCCAGGATGATCAGCCCGGCGATGTAGCTGTTGATCTCGCCGGCCGGCAGGTAGGGACGGAAGAGGTAGCCGATGAAGAAGGCCCCAAGCGCCGCCATGGAGAACGGCTTCACCGCCCAGTTGACGAACAGGGTCACGCCGATCCCGCGCCAATGCTGGCCGACCTGGCGCATGGCGCCGAAATCGACCTTCATCAGCATGGGGATGATCATCAGCCAGATGAGCACCGCCACCGGCAGGTTCACCTTGGCGACCTCGGCGGAGCCGATGGCCTGGAAGACGGTGGGGAAGAGGTGGCCGAGGCCGACGCCCGCGACGATGCAGAGGGCGACCCACAGGGTCAGGAAGCGCTCGAAGCGCGACATGGCCTTGGGTCCGTCGGACGCGGCCGGCGGTTCGATCGTGGTCATTGGGCGGAGCTGGTGTGGTCGGCCTTCTGGCCGATCTCACGCAGCTTGGTCTGCAGCGACATCCTGTCGAGGGAGGCCAGCGGCAGGTTCAGGAACAGGCGGATGCGGTTGCCGAGCATGCGCGCGGTGTCGCTGAAGGCGGCGGCGATCTCCGCCTCGGATCCCTGAACCGCGGCCGGGTCCGGCACGCCCCAGTGGGCGGTGATGGGCTGCCCCGGCCACACCGGACAGACCTCGCCGGCGGCGTTGTCACAGACCGTGAAGACGAAATCGAGGGCGGGCGCCCCCGGCGCCGCGAACTCGTCCCAGGACTTCGAGCGGAAGTCCTCGAACGCGAAGCCCAGGCTCTCGACGATCGGGCGCGTATGCGGGTTCACCCGGCCGGTCGGCATGGAGCCGGCGCTGTACGCCTTGAAGCGCCCCCGGCCTTCCCGGTTCATCAACGCCTCGGCGATGACCGAGCGCGCCGAGTTGCCGGTGCAGAGGAAGAGCACGTTGTAGGTCTTGTCCGACATGAGGTCCTCAGGCGTGTGGGGGTTCGGGGCTGCAGCAGCTGTTGGCGACCGCGGCCAGCGGGGCGCAGATCTCCGGAACGCCGGCGCAGCAGTCTTCCATCAGGAAGGTCAGCAGGGTGCGCATCGCCTCGTAGTCGGCGGAGTAGATGATCGACCGGCTCTCGCGCCGCGAATTCACCAGCCCCGCCTGGGAGAGGATGTTCAGGTTGGTCGAGAGCGAACTCGCCGGCATCCCGAGACGCGACGCGATCTCGCCCGCCGGCAATCCCCCCGCACCGGCCTGCACGAGCAGCCGGAAGGCGTTCATGCGCCCCGGGTGAGCCAGGGCCGACATGGCGTCGACGGCGTCGTTGGTTTCCATATTTCTACCCTACGGGAATTATGCGTCGCATTTATGACGCTCCCCTGCAGCCTGCAAGCTTGACATCCGCGTCGCCTTCTATATTTCCAGAAAACCAGGAACCTAGTATTATGGAGACGGCTATGAAGCGGATGCATCTGCATGTGAGCGTTCCGGACCTGGCCCAGTCCATCCGGTTCTACGAGTCCCTGTTCGGGGCGGCGCCCAGCGTGGTGAAGGACGACTACGCCAAGTGGATGCTCGACGATCCGCGGGTGAACTTCGCCATCTCGGAGCGCGAGCGGGAGCCGGGGGTCGACCACATCGGCATCCAGACGGACACTTCGGAAGAGCTCGCGGTGCTGGCGGGACGCCTGAAGGCGGCCGGCGCGGAAACCTTCGACCAGACCGCCACGACCTGCTGCTACGCCCGGTCCGACAAGAGCTGGGTCCGCGATCCGGCGGGCGTGCGGTGGGAGACCTTCTACACCTTTGGCGAGGCCACGACCTATGGCGAGGACGAGAAGGCGGACCTGACGCCGGCGGCGGCAGGCGCCGATGCAGCAACGTCGGCCTGCTGCGGCGCGCCGGCGCCCGCGGAGGCGGCAGCGACGCCCGCGGCGAGCTGCTGCTGAGGCGCGGGGTTGCGCTTCCAGGTCCCTAGAAAGATAGAGGGACATGTCCGACCTTCTTGAAGACGAGGCCGTCGCCGGCCTCGCCGCCCTGGGAAGCGCGCCGCGCCTTCGCCTCTTCCGCCTGCTGGTGCGGGCGGGCGAGGCGGGGGCGAACGCCACCGACCTGGGCCGGCGGCTCGGCATCCCGGCCTCGACGCTCGCCCACCACCTGGCGGCGCTGACCCGGGCGGGCCTGGTCCGCCAGACCCGCCGCGGCCGCGAGGTGCTCTGCACGGCAGCGTACGACCGGGTCGCCGCGCTCTCCGCCTATCTCACCGAGTCCTGCTGCGCGGGCCTTGCCGCCGAAGCCGCCTGTGGCGCGGCGGCCTGACGCCGCCGGACACGTCGTTGGAGTTCCCTGTGACCGACTTTCCGGCGCTCGCCGCCCAGTTCGCCGACACGCCGACGCCGGCCCAGCTGGAGCCCGTGACGGCGACGCGCCATCCGCCCCGCATCCTGTTGCTCTACGGGTCTCTGCGGGAGCGCTCGTTCAGCCGCTTCCTGACCTTCGAGGCCCAGCGTCTGCTGGACCGGATGGGGGCCGAGACGAAGGTGTTCGACCCTGCCGGCCTGCCGCTGCCCGACAGCTGCACGGCCGACCACCCCAAGGTGCAGGAACTGCGCGACCTCTCGGCCTGGTCCGAGGGCCAGGTGTGGACCAGCCCGGAGCGCCACGGCGCGATCACCGGGATCATGAAGGCGCAGATCGACTGGATCCCGCTGGAGATCGGAAGCGTCCGGCCGACCCAGGGCAAGACCCTGGCGGTGATGCAGGTCTCGGGCGGCTCGCAGTCGTTCAACGCGGTGAACACGATGCGCCTGCTGGGCCGCTGGATGCGGATGATCACCATCCCCAACCAGTCCTCGGTGGCCAAGGCCTACCAGGAGTTCGACGAGGACGGCCGGATGCGGCCCTCGGACTATTACGACCGGGTGGTCGACGTGATGGAGGAGCTGTTCAAGTTCACGCTCCTGACCCGCGACCGCAGCGACTACCTCGTCGACCGGTACAGCGAGCGGAAGGCCTCCGGCCGGCGGACCGTCCAGGTGGAACTGAGCGAAGCGGCCATGTCCCACGAGCGTCCCGCCCAAGCCGCCGAGTGAGCGGGCCCCTCGCCCGGGGACCACCCCGGGCGGCTAGGCCGCCTTCGCCGCCGCCTCGATCCTATGGGCCTCGATGATCGCTGGGATCAGGCCGGGGAAACGCTGCTGGATCTCGGGGCAGCGGGAGGTGTTGCGCATCTCGACGCCCTGGCGTTCGGAGCGGATCAGGCCGGCCTCGCGCAGCACTTTGAAGTGCTGGGACAGCGAGGACTTGGGGATGGCGCGGTCGCCGACGCTGGCGAAGGCCTGGCAGGTCTGTGCGCAGGGCGCCCCGGCGATGTCGACGAAGATGGCCACGCGCACGGGATCGGACAGGGCATGGAGGATCGCCTCCAGCCGGACATCGTCGATCGAGGGGTGAAACAGCGGCCTCATGACATTTCCAAGGTAGGGGCTCTTGAAAGCTAGTTCAATAGTTCCGATTTCCTGAACTATTGGACCAAGGCGACCCCGCCATCCCGGCGCCGGACGCTTCGGTCCCCCATTTCGTTCAAGGGAATCCAACCATGTCCAAGCTCGCGGGTAAGGTCGCCGTCGTCACCGGCGCCTCGAAGGGGATCGGCGCGGCCATCGCCAAGGCGCTGGCCGCCGAGGGTGCGTCGGTCGCCGTCAACTATGCGTCCAGCCAGGCCGGCGCCGACGCCGTGGTGGCCGAGATCACCGCGGCCGGCGGCAAGGCCATCGCGGTGGGCGGCGACGTCTCCAAGGCGGCCGGGGCGCAAGGGATCGTCGATGCGGCGATCAAGGCGTACGGACGCCTCGACATCCTGGTGAACAACTCCGGCGTCTACGAATTCTCGGCGCTGGCCGACATCACCGAGGCGCAGTACCGCAAGATGTTCGACATCAACGTGCTGGGGGTGCTGCTCACCACCCAGGCGGCGGGCAAGCACCTGGGCGACGGCGGCAGCATCATCAACATCGGCTCGGCCATCACCAGCCTCTCCACGCCGGAATCGGCGGTCTACACCGGGACCAAGGCCGCGGTTGAGGCGATCACCGGCGTTCTGGCCCTGGAGCTCGCGGGTCGGCGCATCCGGGTGAACAACGTCAATCCCGGCTATGTCGAAACCGAAGGGACGCACAGCGCCGGCATCGTCGGCTCGGACATGGCGTCGGGCCTGGTCGCCCAGACGCCGCTGGGCCGGGCGGGCCAACCGCAGGACATCGCCGACATAGTCGTGTTCCTAGCGTCCGACGACGCGCGCTGGCTGACGGGCGAGACCCTGGTCGCCAGCGGCGGTCTGCGCTGAATCGGAGCGAAAGCGCCTCAGCCTTCGCGCCGGGACGCTACCGCGCCAGCCAGCGGGCCGGCATGCGGTATTCGGCGCGGCTGGGGCGCAGGAGGTCGAGGCCGACCAGCAGGCCCAGGCCCATGAACTTCAACATCGTCCGCGCCACACGCATGCCGCCCTCCCGATTGTGACAGCAACGGCCAAACCGGGCGGGAAGTTGCAGCGAGTCGGTGACGGCGTCGTGTCAGCGAACGGAAAACGGCCCGGGAGCGATCCCGGGCCGTTCTCTTGTGAGGCTGGATCCCCGCCTTCGCGGGGATGACTCGCTGCGCGGTCAGTTGCGGGCGGTGTCGACCAGCTTGTTCTTGGTGATCCAGGGCATCATGGCGCGCAGGCGCTGGCCGACTTCCTCGATCTGGTGTTCCGAGCCGCGGCGACGCGTGGCCTTGAAGGAGGGGGCGCCGATGGCGTTCTCCTGCATGAAGTCGCGCACGAAGCGGCCGGACTGGATGTCCTCCAGCACGCGCTTCATCTCGGCCTTGGTGTCGGCGGTGACGATGCGCGGGCCGGTCACGTATTCCCCGTACTCCGCGGTGTTGGAGATCGAGTAGTTCATGTTGGCGATGCCGCCCTCGTAGATCAGGTCCACGATCAGCTTCACCTCGTGCAGGCATTCGAAATAGGCCATCTCCGGCGCGTAGCCGGCCTCGACCAGGGTCTCGAAGCCCGCGCGGATCAGTTCCACCAGGCCGCCGCAGAGCACGGCCTGCTCGCCGAACAGGTCGGTCTCGCATTCCTCGCGGAAGTTGGTCTCGATGATGCCCGAACGGCCGCCGCCGATGGCGGACGCGTACGCAAGACCGAGGTCCATGGCGCCGCCGGTCGCGTCCTGATGGACGGCGATCAGGCAGGGCACGCCGCCGCCCTTTTGGTACTCGCCGCGCACGGTGTGGCCGGGGCCCTTCGGCGCGACCATCAGCACGTCGATGCCGGCGGCCGGCTCGATGAGGTTGAAGTGGACGTTCAGGCCGTGGGCGAACAGCAGCGCCGCGCCGTCGCGGATGTTGGGGGCGATCTCGGCGTTGTAGATGCCGCGCTGCAGCTCGTCGGGGGCCAGCACCATGAGCACGTCGGCCCACTTGGCGGCGTCGGCGACGCTCATCACCTTCAAGCCGTCGGCTTCCACCTTCTTGGCGGTGGCCGAGCCGGGCTTCAGGGCCACGGCGACGTTCTTGGCGCCGGAATCGTGGAGATTGAGCGCATGGGCCCGGCCCTGGGAGCCATAGCCTACGATGGCGATCTTCTTGTCCAGGATGCGGGAAATGTCGGCGTCGCGGTCATAGTAGACGCGCATGATCGTTCTCCTGAGACAATGAAACTCGGCTGATCCGCGCAACGGCGGCGTCGCAAAGCCGGGGGTGTGAAGCGTTTTTTTGCGGAAAGGTCAAGGGAAGCGGCGTCACAGGCGAGGCCTCGGCGCGCTCTGATCATCGGGTGGGTCCATCGGTCCTTACTCCTGGGCGGGGACGGACGGAGCTCAAGAAAAAGCCCCGTCCGGATCCCGGCGGGGCTGGTGTTGCGGTCTGCGGTCGCCTTGGCCTAGCGCACGACATCCCTCACCGGCCCGCCGGAGGCGGTCGGAAGAAGGTTTACGAGCTGCATGGCGAACGCGCGCATGGCGGCGCTTTAGCACGGCGCCTCTCTCGTCGGCTAGGCCGAACCGTGGCATTCGGAGGCCATGATCGAACGCACCGCATCCTGCGCCTGCGGACAACTTCGGGTCGTCTGCCGAGGCGAACCCAAGAGCGTGTCGCTGTGCCATTGCCGCGAATGCCAGCGGCGGTCGGGCGGGCCGTTCGGCGTGGCGGCGTTCTTCGCGGCCGAGGCCGTGACGATGGCCGGAGAGGCGTCCGTCTACCGGCGGCCGTCGGACACCGGTTTCGACGTGGCGCATCGCTTCTGCCCGGCCTGCGGCTCGACGGTCTGGTGGGAGGCGATGCGCAAGCCAGGCCTCGTGGCGGTGGCGCTGGGCGCGTTCGCCGACCCGGACTTCCCCGGACCAACCCAGGCGGTCCGCGGCGAGACCCGGCACCGCTGGCTGCCGCAGGGCCTCGGTTGATGCCGATCGAGGTGACCCAGAGCCTGTGGCTGGACGACGACGAGGTGCAGATCCGCGCGGTCCGGGCGTCCGGCCCCGGCGGGCAGCACGTCAATAAGGTCTCGACCGCCATCGAGCTGCGGTTCGACGTGCGCGGGTCGCCGTCGCTGCCCGAACCGGTTCGGGCCCGGCTCTACAAGCTGTCGGGCAACCGCCTGACCATGGACGGGGTCATCGTCCTGGTGGCTCAGGAACACAGGTCCCAGGAGATGAACCGGCAGGCGGCGATGGAGCGCCTGCTGGACCTGATCCGCGAGGCCGCCAAGCCCCCGCCCCCGCCGCGCAAGAAGACCAGGCCGACCTACGCCTCGAAGCTGCGGCGCCTCGAGGGGAAGACCAAGCGGTCGAGCGTGAAGGCGATGCGGGGGCGGCCGAAGGGTGACGACTAGCTGTTGTCTTCGGTGGGCGCCTCGGGGCCGTTCTTCTTGATGCTGTCGATGGCGTTCTGCGCGCTGGCCTTCGAGGCGTAGCCTTCGGTCGAGAAGATGGTCTCGGAATTGTACTTGAAGCGGACCCGGAACTCGCCGGCCTTGTCCTTGTAGATCTCGAACTTGTGGGCCATCGGAGCGTCTCCTGGTGAATTGGAGCCTGAGCTTAGGTCGGCGATCGTGACGGCGCTATGGCAAGGTTTGGCCGCATTCGCCTATAAGGTGGGCATCATGTCCGCCCCCCGACTCTCCGTCCTGGGCGCCCTCGCCGGCGCCGCCCTGCTCTCCGCCTGCGCACCCAGCCTGGGCCCGCCGCCGCCCGGAGGCGGTTCGCGGCCCCCGCCCCCGCCGCCCGTGACCGGCAGCGTCAACTTCTCGGCCCAGGATTTCGCCTGGTCGCAGCGTCCGGGCAGCAACGTCATCGCGGGGCGGGTCGCCTATCGCCAGGGCGCGGCTCGCTTTACCTGCGCCGGATCGGCCGTGGTGCTGACGCCCGAGACGCGATGGTCCAGCCGCCGGATGGCGGCCCTCTACGGATCGACCCAGAGCGCCGCGCTACCCACCGACGAGGTTCGCGCCCGGACGCCGAGCGCACCGGCGGGCGACGCCGGCCCGTTCGTGAAGCGCACGACCTGCGACGAGGCCGACCAGTTCGCCTTCGGTGGCCTGCCCGACGGCGCCTGGTACGCCATCACCATCGCCCGGCCGGCCGGCCGGCCCGACGCGCCCACGGTGGCGCTGATGAAGCGGGTCGTCGTGCGCGGTGGCCGCACGGTGGCGCTGGCGATGTAGCAAAACGCCCGCCGGTTTCCCGGCGGGCGCTCTCATGAACTGGGGCTAATGCACCCGCGCGCGGCCGATCTCCAGGCCGTCGGCGCTGGCGTGGACCTCGATCACCGAACCGTCGACCAGATCTCCGGCCAGCAGCTTGCGGGCGATCGGGTCGATCAGCTCCTTCTGGATCACCCGCTTCAGCGGCCGCGCCCCGTAGACGGGGTCGTAGCCGCGCTCGCCCAGCCAGTGCAGGGCCGCATCGTCCAGGGTGATCGACATCCGCCGGTCGGCCAGGAGCTTCTCCACCCGCTGGAGCTGGATACGGACGATGTTGTCCATCTCGCCGCGGCCCAGCCGCTTGAAGAGGATGATCTCATCCAGCCGGTTCAGGAACTCGGGCCGGAAGTTGGCGCGCACGACCTCCATCACCGCGGGCCGGGCCTTCTCCACATCCTCGCCATCGGCCAGGCCGGCCAGATAGTCGGCGCCCATGTTCGAGGTCATGATGATCAGCACGTTGCGGAAATCGACCGTGCGGCCCTGGCCGTCCGTGAGGCGCCCGTCGTCGAGCACCTGCAGCAGCACGTTGAACACGTCCGGGTGGGCCTTCTCGACCTCGTCGAACAGCACGACCTGGTAGGGCCTGCGCCGCACACTCTCGGTGAGCGCTCCGCCTTCGTCGTAGCCGACGTAGCCGGGGGGCGCGCCGATCATGCGGCTGACCGAGTGCTTCTCCATGTACTCGCTCATGTCGAGGCGGGTGATCGCCCCCTCGTCGTCGAACATGAATTCGGCGAGCGCCTTGGTGAGCTCGGTCTTGCCGACGCCCGTGGGGCCCAGGAACAGGAACGAGCCGATCGGCCGGTTCGGGTCCTTCAGCCCCGCGCGGGCCCGGCGCACGGCGTCGGAGACGGCCAGCAGGGCCTCCTCCTGGCCGACCACCCGCTTGCGCAGACCGTCTTCCATGGCCAGCAGTTTTTCGCGCTCGCCCTCCAGCATCTTCTCGACCGGGACCCCGGTCCAACGGCTGACGACGGCGGCGATCTGCTCGGCGTCCACGACCTCGGGGGCCATGGCCTCGTCCTGGCCCTCGGCGGCCTCGGCCTCGGCCAGGCGCTTTTCGAGCCCGGGGATCTCGCCGTAGGCGAGCTCCGAGGCGCGCTGCAGGTCGCCGCGACGCTGGGCGGCCACCAGTTCGGCGCGCAGCCGGTCGAGCGCTTCACGGGATTGCGCGGCGGAGGAGACCTTCTCCTTCTCGGTCTTCCAGCGCGCGCCCATCTCGGCGGACTGGGCCTCGAGCTCGGCGAGCTCCTCTTCCAGCTTCACCAGCCGCGCCTTGGAGGCGGCGTCCGGTTCCTTGGCCAGGGCCTCGCGCTCGATCTTCAGCTGCACGACGCGCCTGTCGATCTCGTCCAGCTCCTCGGGCTTCGAATCCACCGCCATCCGCACCCGGCTGCCGGCCTCGTCCATCAGGTCGATGGCCTTGTCGGGCAGGAAGCGGTCGGTGATGTAGCGGTTGGAGAGCGTCGCGGCGGCCACGATGGCGCTGTCGGAGATGCGCACGCCGTGGTGTACCTCGTACTTCTCCTTCAGGCCGCGCAGG
This sequence comes from Phenylobacterium sp., assembly GCF_004297125.1. Taxonomy (GTDB): domain Bacteria; phylum Pseudomonadota; class Alphaproteobacteria; order Caulobacterales; family Caulobacteraceae; genus Phenylobacterium. The sequence goes on from NZ_SCVD01000028.1 coordinate 118,142, forward strand.
ATCGAGATGGTGTCCTCGACCGAGGGCTCGTCCACCATCACCGGCTGGAAGCGGCGGGCCAGGGCGGCGTCCTTCTCCACGTGCTTGCGGTACTCGTCGAGCGTGGTCGCGCCGACGCAGTGCAGCTCGCCGCGGGCCAGGGCCGGCTTCAGCAGGTTGGAAGCGTCCATGGCCCCGTCCGACTTCCCGGCGCCGACCAGGGTGTGCATCTCGTCGATGAACAGGATGATCGAGCCCTCGGCGGCGGTGACCTCGTTGAGCACGGCCTTCAGCCGCTCCTCGAACTCGCCGCGGTACTTCGCGCCGGCGATCAGGGCGCCCATGTCGAGCGCCAGCAGCTTGCGGTCTTTGAGCCCCTCCGGCACGTCGCCGTTGACGATGCGCTGCGCCAGGCCCTCGACCACCGCGGTCTTGCCGACGCCGGGTTCGCCGATCAGGACAGGGTTGTTCTTGGTGCGGCGCTGCAGGACCTGGATCGTGCGGCGGATCTCCTCATCGCGGCCGATCACCGGGTCCAGCTTGCCGTCGCGGGCGGCCTGGGTCAGGTCGCGGGCGTAGCGCTTGAGCGCGTCGTAGCCCTCTTCGGCCGAAGCGCTGTCGGCGGTGCGGCCCTTGCGGACCGCCACGGCGGCGTCCTCGAGGCCCTTGGGCGTGACGCCAGCGTCCTTCAGCAGCTTGGCCGCGTCGCCGCCTTCCTTGGCCAGCGCGATCAGCAGCCGCTCGGTGGTGACGAAGGCGTCGCCGGCCGCCTTGGCGCCGGCCTCGGCCTCGGCGAAGACGCGGGCCGTCTCGGGCTTCATGTAGAGCTGGCCCGAGCCGCCTTCGACCTTCGGGATGCGGGCGAGCTGCGCCTCGACGGCCTTGTCGACCTCGTCGGGGCGGCCGCCGGCGCTCTGGATCAGGGCGCCGCTCAGGCCGTCGCGCTCTTCCAGGAGCACCTTCAGGATGTGTTCGGGCGCGAGCTGCTGGTGCCGGCGGGCGAGCGCGAGGCTCTGCGCCGACTGGATCGCCTGCTTGGCGCGATCGGAATAGATATCGATGTTCATGGGTCCCCTACTCAGGCGGATAGCCAGCGGCCGCCTTGATCAAGCGCAGCCTCCGTATGTTGCCGATGTAGTGTGGCCGATAAGCAACACAAGGCGCCCGGATCGCGAAAAGCAATGGGTCGGGCGCCCGACCCAGGCAACACCTTTGGATAGCTGTCGGTTCACGCCCGGCACACCTATCTGCGGGCGACCATGCGCACCTTCATCCCCCTCATCCTCGCCGGCGCCGCGGTTTGCGGCCTCGCTTCCTCCGCCCAGGCCGCGGGCTTCTACCTGCAGGAACAGTCGGTCCGCGGCGCGGGCCGGGCCTATTCCGGCGAGGTCGCCGACACTGGCGTGCAATCGCTGTGGTGGAACCCCGCCGCCATCGCCCGCTCGCCGCGCCAGGCCTATGTGGGCGCGCACGCCGTGCTGGTGGACGCGGACGTGACCGACACCGGCTCGACCATCACCTATCCGGGCGGGGCGACCATCCCGGTTGGCGGCGAGGGCCGGGCGTTCAAGCCGATCCAGGACGGCGTGGTCCCGAACTTCGCCATCGCCACGCCGCTCGGCGACCGGTTCGCCGTCGGCCTTTCGATGGCCGCCCCGTACAACTTCACCACCAAGTACCGGCGAGGGGCCTGGGCCCGTTACGACGCCCTGGAGTCGCGCCTGAACAGCGCCGACGTCCAGCTCACCGGCGCCATGAAGGTGACCGACTGGCTCGACCTGGGCGTGGGCGTGAGCGCCGAATACGCCGACGCCAAGCTCTCAACCGCCTCGCCGAACCTTTCGCCCCTGCTGCCGGATGGCGTCACCCAGCTCAGCGGCGACGGCTGGGACTTCGGTTGGACCGTGGGCGCCCAGGCGCATTTCGACCGCCTGACCCTGGGCGCCAGCTATCGGTCCTCGATCGACCACAAGCTGAAGGGCGACGTCTTCGTGGGCGGCCTGCTGGGCCCGCTGGCCGGCGGCAACGTCGACGCACCGGGCTCCGCCGGTTTCTCCACCCCCTGGATCGCCACCCTGGGCGCCCGCTATGCGCTGACCGACAGGCTGACCGTGAACGGCCAGATCCAGCGCATCGGCTGGGGCGAGTTCGACGCCATCCGCGTGAAGACCCCCGGCGGCCCGCAGACGCTGGCCCAGAACTACAACGACGTGACCTCGGGCGGCGTCGGCCTCGACTATGCGGTGAACGACCGCCTGACCCTGCGCGCCGGCGTCCAGTACGATCCGACGCCCACCCCCGACGACGAGCGCACCGCCCGGGTGCCGGACGGCGACCGCTGGCTCTATGGCGCGGGCGCGACGGCGAAGCTGAACCACCGGCTCACCCTGGACGTGGCGGCCGCCTACATCGACTTCGCGTCCAGCGACGTGCGCCACGACACGGTCTTCTATCCGGGCACGCCCGCCGCCACGACCACCCGGCTGAACGGCCGCGTCGAGGGCCAGGGCTACATCATGTCGGTAGGCCTGACCTCGAGCTTCTAGTTGAGCTCCGACTTCTTCAGGGGCTCGGGCGGCAGGGGGGCGACGGGGACGCCGTCCTCGACCAGGTCGCGGACCTCCTTGGGCGTGGCCTGGCCGTAGATGCCACGGTCCTCGGCCTTGCCCTCGTGGATGGCGCGGGCCTCGGCGGCGAAGCCGTCGCCGACGTCGTCGAAGTTCTCCTCCACGTGGGCCCGGATGCGGCCCGCCGCTTCCATCATCATCGACTGGACCTTGGCTGGGCTGGGGTCCTGGGGCGCCGTGCGCTTCGTGCCGGTGACCGCAGGGGCCATGATCTGCTTACGGACCATCTTCGACGCGCACATGGGGCAGTCGAGCAGGCCGCGGCCCTGCTGATCGTCGAAGTCCGCCGAGGAGGCGAACCAACCCTCGAACTCATGTTCGTATTCACAGGTGAGGGCGTAGCGGATCATCGGTAGCTCTAAGGACCTGTGAAGGCCCGCGCGTTGGTCAGCACGGGGATGGCCGCCCGCGCCTTGGCCGGCGCGGCGGAATCGAGGTCGGCCAAGAGCACGCCGGGCTCGTCATGGTCAAGTTTTGCAATGACTTGCCCCCAGGGTTCCACGACCAGGGAGTGGCCGTAGGTGCCGCGGCCGTCTTCGTGGAAGCCGCCCTGGGCCGCGGCCAGGACGTAGGACCCCGTCTCGATGGCCCGGGCGCGCATCAGCACCTCCCAGTGGGCCTCGCCCGTGGGGCGGGTGAAGGCGGCGGGGATGGTGATCACGATGGCCCCGGCTATGGCGAGCGCCCGGTGCAGGGCCGGGAAGCGCAGGTCGTAGCAGATGGTCAGGCCCACCTTCACGCCGTCGACGTCCGCCACCACGGCGCGGTCGCCCGGCTCATATGTCGCAGATTCGCGGGCCGTCTCGCCGGTGGGCAGGTCGACGTCGAACATGTGCAGCTTGTCGTAGGTGGCGGCGATCGAGCCGTCCGGCCGGATCAGCACCTGGCGGTTGGCGACCTTGCCGTCCTCGCGTTTCACCAGGGCCGAGCCGACGTCGATCCAGACGCCGAGGTCCTTCGCGGCGTCGCGCAGGCCGTTCACCACCGGATCGTCGGCGAGCAGGGTGAGCTGCGGCAGCAGGGTCTCGCGATCCTTCTGCAGGATGTTGGTCCCCTCGGGCGTCACGATCAGCCGCGCGCCGCCGCTGGCGGCCTCCCGGACCAACGGCAGGACGTGGGCCAGCGCCGCGGCGTGGGTCGCGGGGGTGCGGGTTTGGATCAGGCCGACCTTCATGGCCCGACCTATAGCCCGATCACGCCGCCCGGAGCAGCGGGTCCAGTTCGCCGGCGCGTTCCAGGGCCATCATGTCGTCGCAGCCGCCGATGTGGCGGTCGCCGACGAAGATCTGCGGGAAGGTCGCGCGACCGCCGGAGCGCTGGAGCATCTCCTGGCGCTTGTCGGCATCGAAGGCCGCCTCGACTTCGGTGAACTCGACGCCCTTCTGCTCCAGCAGCGTCAGCGCGCGGATGCAGTAGGGGCAGAACGGCTTGGTGTAGATGGTGACGGGTTGGGTCATGGGGCTCTAACGAAACACGCCTCGGTTCAGCTTCATATGGTGAGTCCAGCCGCGGCCTGAACCCTGGCGACAACGGCCAAATCGACGCGGGCCGCGCCCGCCGCCTTGAGCGCCCGCGCACAGCCTTCCGCGGTGGCGCCGGTGGTCAAAACGTCATCGATCAACAGGATGCGCAGGCCTTCGACGCGGCGGGGGTCCGGGACCTCGAAGGCGCCGGCGACGTTGCGCTTGCGCCCCGAGCCGGACTTGCCGCCCTGGGTGGCGGTGGCGCGGCGGCGGACCAGGGCGTCGGGCAGGTAGGGCGTGCCGGTCATGGCCGCGAGCGGCCGGGCGATCTCGGCGGCCTGGTTGTAGCGGCGGCGCAGCAGGCGCAGCGGATGCAGGGGCACGGGCGCGATGGCGTCCGCCTCCTCGATCAGCTCGCGCGCGCTCCTCGAAAGCCAGCGGGCGAACATCGGGGCCAGGTCCAGGCGGTCGGCGTGCTTCAGCTTCAGGATCGGGTCGCGGGACGTCTCGTCGTAGAGACAGGCCGCCCGGGCGGCGTCGAAGGCCCGGGGCTTGGCGAGGCAGGCGGCGCAGCGGGCGCCGGGATCGAACTCGAACGGCGCGCCGCAGCCGTCGCAGACCGGGCCGTCCAGGAAGCGGATCCGGCTCCAGGCGCCGGCGGAGAAGCCGCCCGCCAGGGGCCGCGGGCCGCCGTCCAGCGATTGCGGCGGGAACAGCATGTCGAGGGCCACCCGCCAGGCCATCTGGACTCGGGGCTTCCAACTGGCGGCGAATTCGCCATCTTCCGCGCTCAATGCCCAGCCCTGACCATCTCTCGCCCCCTCGCCTCTTCGACCGCACCCTGCACCGCAAGCGCCTGGACCGCGCGGCCCGGGCTTACGCGAACGCGGACTTCCTGCAGCGCCGGGCCGCCCTGGACGTGGCCGAGCGCCTGGCGCCCATATTGCGCAGCTTCCCGCTGGCCGTCGACCTCTCGGCGCGCGGCGGCGCCTTCGCCGAGGCCCTGGCGCAGGAGGCGCCGGGCAAGGTCGGGGCCCTGATCGAGGCTGACCTCTCGCACCGGATGCTGGCCGGCCGGGGGGGCCTGCGGGTCGTGGCGGACGAGGAACGCCTGCCCTTCGCCGACGCCAGCCTGGACCTGATCGTCTCGACGCTCGGCCTGCACTGGACCAACGACGTGGTGGGCGCCCTGATCCAGATCCGCCGGGCGCTGAAGCCGGACGGGCTGTTCATCGGCGCCTTTCTGGGCGGGACCACCCTGACCGAGCTGCGCCAGTCGCTGGTGGCGGCGGAGAGCGAGATCCTGGGCGGGGCGGGCAGCCGCGTCTCGCCCTTCGCCGACGCCCAGGACGCGGCTAACCTGCTGCAGCGGGCGGGCTTCGTCCAGCCGGTGAGCGACGTGGATTCGGTGACGGTGACCTACGAGCACCCCCTGAAGCTGATCGCCGACCTGCGCCAGATGGGCGAGACCAGCGTGCTGGCGGATCGTCATCCGAAACCACTCACGCGCGCCCTGCTGGAACGCACCTTCCAGCTCTATTTCGAACGCTTCGGCGGCGAGGACGGCCGCGTGCCGGCGACCTTCGAGATCCTGACCCTGACGGGCTGGGCGCCCGCGATCCCGGCCGCCAGGTAAGACTCCGCTAACCATCTGGCCGCGAAACTGGCGCGGGGGGCTCCTCAGCGGGGGTCCAGATGATCGTCGACAAACTCAAGTTCCTGGCCCTGGCCGCCACCGTGGCGCTCGCCGGCTGCGCCACCAGTTCCGCGCCGCAGAAGCCGGTGAAGAAGGGCCCCTACGTCGGGGTCGACGGCGCGCTCGCCAGCCGGGCCAGCGCCTTCGAGGCCTATACGCGCAAGGCCACCGCCATCGACGCCTCGTTCTCGGGGCCGGGCGAGATCGCCGAACGCCTGCGCACGGCGGCCGGCTACGAGCCCAAGGAGCTGGAGGCCGGCATGATCGCCTATGCCGCGCTCGCCGCCATGCAGGAGCCGTCGTTCGTGGCGGGGGTGCGGGCCAAGGGCCGCGACGTCTCGCGCCGGCTGGCCGCCGATCCGGACGCGGCCATGGACCTGCCGGGGGCGTCGGCCGCCGCCGCGCGCGCCAACGCCGCCCTCGCCCGCCGCGGCGAAGCGCTCGCCGATGCGGGCGCCCGCGTGAAGAAGGCCTCCTACAGCGTGCAGCACCAGCCCTGGTCGCGGGCGCGGCTGACCAATGGCCCGCAGCGGCTGGCGGCGGTGAAGCAAGCGGCCGGCTATCGCGCCGACCCCGCCGACCGCGGCCGCCTGACCGCGGCCCTGGCCGAGGGCGGCCGGCGCGGGGGGACCAGCCCGGTGGTGTCGCGCGGCGTGGCCCTGGCGGCCCTGAGCGTGCTGGGTCAGGACGGCGCCGGCCGCTCCCTGCTGAGCGAGCCCCGCAGCGGCCAGTGCCTGCGCATCGCCAAGCTCAACTACCACCAGTGCCTGGCGGCGGCGGGGACGCACTACGAGGACATCTATTGCCTGGGCGTCCACGCCATGACCGACCCCGGCCAGTGCGTGGTGGAGGCCACCAAGCCCGCCAAGATGCGCCGGGCCAGCCTGGACTAGGGCCTCACCCACACCCCGACGCGCCCCTTGCCGCCCGCGGCGACGCAGGTTCCGGCGCGGCAGGCGATGGCGTGGAAGGCTTCGGCATCCACCTGGCGCCAGCTCTGGCCGTCGTCGGTGCTGACGGACGTTCCGCGCGGGCCGACCGCGATCAGGGACCTGGCGCCGAGGCGTCCGACGCCCTCGATGAGGCGAGGCGTTCCTTCATGGGGCGGCGTCCAGACGTCGAACGCTTCGACCAGGGCGATGGCCTCGCCGGCGCGCAGTTCGTCCTTGTAGTCGCCGCCGACCACGACCGCGCGATCCTTCCCGAGCGCCATCCCGCCGAACACCCCGGCTGTCGCCGAACCGGCCAGCGGCCCCTCGACGGTGTCCCAGCTCTCGCCGTCGTCCCGCGAATGGGCGATGCGGCCCTTGGGCAGTCCGCCGGAGACGATCCAGACCTCGCGGCCCGGGCCCAGGAAGAGGGCGGAGTTGCTGGCCGCGAAGGCCGCCTCGCCCGGCTCGACCAACGGGCCGTCCAGGCGGGTCCAGGTCTTGCCGGCGTCGGCGCTCCGCAACAGGAACCAGCGTCCGTCGATCGGATCGCCGAGCACGAAGCCGCGCCGCCCGTCCCGGAAGGCGACCGCGTCCAGAAAGCTGCCCGGCAGCCGGGTCTCGAAGGCGAGGGTCCAGGTCCGGCCGGCGTCTGCGCTGCGGTAGAGGCGCGCCTGGCCGGCGGGCCCGTCACCGGCGCTCATCAGGATCGCCGTCCGCGGGTCCGGGGCCGCCACGCCGCGAAAGTCGAGCGCCGCGCCGCCGGCCGGCGCCACGCTGCGCCAGGTCCTGCCGCCATCCTCGGTGACCGCGTGCGTCCCCTTGGAACCGGACACATGGAAGCGCTGGCCGTCGACGACCGCGACGGCGCGCAGGGTGGCCTCGCCGTTCGGCAGGTCGATATGCTTCCACGCGGCCTGGGCCGGCGTGGCGAGCAGGGCCGCGGCGAGCGCCAGGCTGCGCATGGTCATTCCCCCAGCAAGTGCAGCGCCACGTCACGATCCTGCGGGCGTCGGCGGTGTTCGAACAGGTAGATCCCTTGCCAGGTCCCGAGCGCGAGCCGCCCGCCGATCAGCGGGATGGAGAGCTGCACGCCCGTCAGCATGGCGCGCAGGTGGGCGGGCATGTCGTCCGGCCCCTCGTCCTGGTGCCGATAGGCGGCGCTTTCGGGCGCCACCTGGGCGACCCAGTCCTCCAGGTCGCGGCGGACGTCGGGGTCGGCGTTCTCCTGGATCGTCAGCGACGCCGAGGTGTGGCGGCAGAAGAGGGTCAGCAGGCCGGTGGTCATCCGCTGGTCCAGCACCCAGGGGCGACGTCGCCGGTGATCTCGAAGAGGCCCTGGCCCGGCGTCTGGAACGTGAGCGTCCGGGCCGACTGCCGCATCAGATCAGGTCCCGCAGCCAGGCCACCAGAGGCCCGTCGGCCGGCGGCATCGGGTAGCTGTCCATATCGTTCGGCTTTACCCAGGCCATGGCCTTGTGCTCGCGGTTGGTCACCAGCCCCTCCCAGCGCCGCACCAGGTAGAGCGGCATCAGGAGGTGGAAGCTCTCGTATTCATGGCTGGCGAAGACGAACGGCGCCAGGCAGGCGTGGCTGACCTTGATGCCCAGTTCCTCGTCCAACTCGCGGATCAGGCAGGCCTCGGGCGTCTCGCCGGCCTCGACCTTGCCGCCGGGAAACTCCCAGAGGCCGGCGAGCTGCTTGCCCTCCGGCCGCTGGCAGATCAGCACCCGCCCGTCCACGTCCACCAGGGCCGCGGCGGCGACTAGGAGCATGCGCTTCATTTCGGGGCCGCCGGCGGGACGAGGGGCGCGCGGCGCGGAGAGCCCACGGTGGCGGGGTCGCGCTCGCCCCAGTCGTAGGCGGCGACCAGGGCGCGCATGATCTCCTGCGCGACCATGCCGCCGGTGTCACTGTTGGTCATGATCACCACGCCCTGCCGATTCCCGTCGAGAAAGGCAAAGGCGTTGCACTGGAAGCCGGCGTTGCCGCCGCCGTGCTGGATAAAGGGATGCCCGCCCCAGCGGCCCAGGGCGAGGCCCAGGCCATAGTTGGCGTCGACCGGCGTCATCATCGCATCGGCGCTGGACGGACGCAGCAACGCGCCCGGCCGCCGGGCGTGGGAATTCTGCAGGGCGATCAGGAACCGGCCGTAGTCGGAGGGCGTGGTCCAGAGGCTGGCGGCGGCATACTCCGGATAGGTATGGGGCCCACCGGCGAGGACGAGGCCCCGGACGCCGTGCGCGTTGGCGGCGCGCGCCAGGAGCCTGTCCGGCAAGGGCTGGTCGAATGTGGATTCCCGCATACCCGACGGACGCAGGACGAGGTCCTGCAGCAGCTCCGGATAGGGCTTGCCGCCCACCTCGACCATCAGCAGCTGCGCCACCGTGTAGCCGCCCCCAGAGTAGGCGTACTGGCCACCCGGCGCTTCGAACGAACGCACCGCCGGGGTGTTGGACGGTGGTTCGCCGTCCAGGATCTGCACCGTGGTCGGAACGGGCTTGCCCGCCGCGTAGCCAGGAAAGCCGCTGACGGTGAGCCCCGCCGTATGGCTGAACAGCCGGCGCAGGGTCACCTTCTTCTCGGCCGTGTACGGGCTCTCCGGCACTTTCCAGGCGGTCAACCGGCTGTTGACGTCCTCATCGAGATCGAGCCGCCCCTGCTCCACCATCCGCAGCGCGGCCGCCGCGGCGAGCGCCTTGCTCATCGACGCGGCCTGGAAGAGCGTCGTCGGCGTGACGGCGCGCGTGGCGCCGGCCTCGGCCAAGCCGTAGGTCCGCGTCCACTTGACCCTGCCGTTTTCGATGAAGGCGATGCTGACACCCGGAATGTTGAGTTCGGCCATCCGGGCCACAAGGGGCTTGGCCGCCGCCTCCGCACCGATGCGGGCCTCGTATGCCGCGATGGCGGCCTGATCCGTCCGCGAGGGCCTGGCGGCCGCGGGCGCCGCGAGCAGAAGGACCGTCGCCAGCGCGCAGAAGAGCGACTTCATCACGGGAATCCCCAGGTTTGCGCGGAGCCTAGCGCCCTGCGGCGAAAAGGCCACGGCAGAGCCGATTCCCACCGTGTGGGTTGACTTGTGGCGCTTAAAGCCCGATGTGCCCCCTGCGTTCTTCGGGACGCCATCTGCGTTCCAGCCGCGTGGGGCCTCCTTGGGGGCTCAGCCTGTCGAGCGCCGTGAGGTTTTCTCACCCGACGCGCCCATCACGCGGGGCGCTTCTCCAAAGACCGGCGCCAGGCGACCCGCGGAAGACCCGCGACGGTCGTGTTCGGCGCATACGCGAAAGACTATCCTTTGACCCAATTCACTGACCTTGGCCTGGCCAAGCCGCTTCTCAAGGCGCTGGCCGACGAAGGCTACACCACGCCGACGCCGATCCAGGCGCAGGCCATCCCCGGCGTCATGACGGGCCGCGACCTGCTGGGCATCGCCCAGACCGGCACCGGCAAGACCGCCGCCTTCGCCCTGCCGATCCTGCATCGGCTGGGCGAGGACAAGAAGCACGCCCCGCGCCGCAGCGCCCGGGTGCTGGTGCTGGCCCCGACCCGCGAACTGGCGACGCAGATCGGCGAGAGCTTCAAGTCCTATGGCAAACACATGGGCGTCACCGTCGCCGTCGTGTTCGGCGGCGTGAAGTACGGCGGCCAGATGCGCGCCATGGCGGGTGGCGTCGACGTGCTGGTGGCCACCCCCGGCCGCCTGCTGGACCACCTGGGCGAGAAGTCGATCACCCTCGACGGCGTCGAGATCCTGGTGCTCGACGAAGCCGACCAGATGCTGGACATGGGCTTCATCGTTCCGATCCGGAAGATCGTCCGCTACCTGCCCAAGGCGCCGCGCCAGAACCTGTTCTTCTCGGCCACCATGCCGAGCGAGATCGAGAAGCTCTCGGGCGAGATCCTCAACCCCAACCCGCTGAAGGTGTCGGTGACCCCGCAGGCCACCACGGTCGACCGCGTCAACCAGCGCGTCCTGTTCGTGGAGCAGTCGCGCAAACGCGCCCTGCTGGGCGAGCTGTTCGACGACGCCGGCTTCAAGCGCGTGATCGTCTTCACACGCACCAAGCGCGGCGCCGACCGCGTGGCCCGAGGCCTTGAGCAGAGCGGCGTCGACGCCGTCTCGATCCACGGCGACAAGAGCCAGGGCCAGCGCGAACGTGCGCTCGCCGAGTTCAAGGCCGGCAAGGTCCGCGCCCTGGTCGCGACCGACATCGCCGCCCGCGGCATCGACATCGACGCGGTCAGCCACGTCGTGCAGTACGAACTGCCCAACGTGCCGGAAAGCTACGTCCACCGGATCGGGCGTACGGCCCGCGCCGGCGCGGACGGCTCGGCCGTGGCCTTCTGCGCCGATGACGAGCGCAACCTGCTGAAGGACATCGAGAAGGTGACCCGCCAGCGAATCCCCTCGTTCGATCGCCGCAACGACAAGCACCTGGGCGCGGCCACCGCCGCCATGCCCGACGTCGGCGGCAAGCCCGAGCGTGCGGACACCCGCGGCTCGCAACCGCACCGCGGCCAGCATGCGCCCAAGCGTAACCGCAACCACTCCGGTGGCGGCGGCGGCGGCGGTGGCGGCAGTCGTCACGAGGGCGCGCCCGCGCGCTCCGCCGGCGACAAGCCCGCGTTCAAGGGCCCGAGCCGTGGCGGCGACCGCGGCCGTGGCGGCGGCAGCCGCAGCGGCGCCGGGGGCGGCGGCAGTTCCGCGCCGCGCCCGACCGGGGTCTGGTCGAACCGCTAGAGCATGACTAAGGACGGGGCGGACGGCGCAGGCCGTCCGCCCTAATCCTTTGCGAGTCATGCCGCCGAGCCTCCGCGCCACCACTGCCGCCGCCCTCGGCATCGTCCGCCGCTGGCCGCCCGTGCATGCGATGGTTCACCAGGTCGCGCTCCAGCTGATCAAGACCCGCTGGGGCGAACGCTTCGTGCGCGGCGTGGTGGGCCCCGAGGCGCAGACCGACGCCGAGTACCGGGACTGGATCCAGGCCTACGACACACTCTCCGACATAGACCGCGACGCGATCCGCGCGCACATCGACCGCCTCTCGGAGCGGCCGCTGATCTCGGTCGTGATGACCGCCTACCGCTCCGACGAATTCCTGCTGCACGAGGCCGTGTCCTCGGTGCGCGCCCAGCTCTATCCGCACTGGGAGCTCTGCATCGCCGACGACGGTTCTCCGGGCGAGACGACCTGGCGGGCGCTGACGGCGCTGGCCGCCGAGGATCCGCGCATCAAGATCGTGCGGCGCGAGGCCAACGGCGGCATCGCCGCCGCCACCAACTCGGCCCTGGCCCTGGCCACGGGCGCCTTCGTGGCCTTCCTCGACCACGACGACCTGCTGGCCGAGCGTGCGCTCTATGAGGTCGCCGCCGAACTGGACGCCCATCCCGACGCCGACCTGATCTTCTCCGACGAGGACAAGATCGACGAGAAGGGCCGCCGCTCCCAACCGCACCACAAGACCGATTGGAACGCCGAGCTGATGCTGGGCGTCAACGCGGTGAACCACCTCACCGTCATCCGGCGCAGCCTGCTGAGCGAGCTAGGGGGCCTGCGCGAAGGCTTCGACGGCGCCCAGGACCACGACCTGGTGCTGCGCGCCGCCGAGCGCGCCACCCCGGCCCGCATCCGCCACATCCCGTGGGTGCTCTACCACTGGCGCTGGCAGGGCAAGCAGGGCTCGTTCTCCCGCGCCCGGGCCGACGAATGCGCGGCCGCGGCGCTCCGCGCCGTGGACGACCATCTGCGCCGCACGGGGCAGGCGAGATCGGTGGTGGAGATCACACCGGGCGCCCAGCGCTGGCTGCGCGTGCGCCGCGGGATTCCGGCGCCGAAGCCGCTGGTCAGCGTGATCGTCCCTACCCGCGACCGCGCCGATCTGGTCGCCCAGTGCGCCGAAGGCGTGCTGCGCAGGACCGCCTATGACCCGCTCGAGCTGCTGGTCGTCGACAACGGCAGCGAGGAACCCGCCACGCACGCGCTGTTCGATCGGCTGAGGCAGGATCCCCGTGTGCGCATCCTGGACGCGCCGGGCCCGTTCAACTTCTCCGCCCTCAACAACCTGGCGGCCACCGAGGCGCGCGGCGAGGTGCTGGTCCTGCTGAACAACGACATCTCGATGATCGCGCCGGACTGGCTGGACGAGATGGTCGCCCACGCCCTGCGGCCGAACGTCGGCGCGGTGGGCGCCAAGCTCTACTATCCCGACCGGACCCTGCAGCACGCCGGCGTGGTCCTGGGCGTCGGCGACGTCCCCCAGCGGGTGGCTGGCCACCTCTACGCCGGGGCGGGCTCGAACCACCCGGGCTACCAAGGCCACTTGGTGCTGCCTCGCAACGTCTCGGCGGTGACGGCGGCCTGCCTGGCGATCCGCAAGGCCGTCTATAGGTCGGTCGGCGGCATGGACGCCGAGGCGCTGCCGGTGGCGTTCAACGACGTGGACCTGTGCCTGAAGGTGCGGGCCGCCGGCTACGACATCGTCTGGACGCCTCACGCGGAGCTCTTCCACCACGAGAGCGCGAGCCGCGGCTCCGACCTGGCGCCCGAGGCGGCGGCGCGGTTCCAGCGCGAGGTGCAGGCGATGCGCGACCGCTGGGGCCCGGTGCTGGATTCCGACCCCTTCTACGGCCCGGTGTTCGACAAGCGATTCACCAACTACCGGCTGGGCGAGCCGCCGGGCCGCGGGGCTCCTTGGAAGGCCGCCGATGGATCGCGCTGAGGTCCTCGCCGCTCTGATCGACCCCGCCCGTCAGCGCGGACTGGAGATCGGCCCCCTGGACCGCCCGATGGTCACGCGGGCGATGGGACAGGTGGAATACGTCGACCGCGCCAGCCGCGCGGGATTGGTGGCGGCCTACCACGGCCACGAGGTGGATTCCGCGCGCATCCTCGAGATCGACCATGTCTGGGGCGAGCAGAGCCTGTTGGACTGCGTCGGCGGCGCGCGGGTCTACGATTACGTCCTGGCCAGCCACGTGATCGAGCACGTCCCCGACGTCTTCGGCTGGCTGGGCGAGATCGCGAGCGTCCTGGCCGACGGCGGGCTGGCGGTCTTCTTCGTGCCGGACAAGCGCCACACCTTCGACGCCCGGCGGCCGGTGAGCACGGGCGGCGAGTTCGTCGACGCCTTCGTTCGCGGCCTGCGCCGGCCCGACGCCCGGCAGGTCTTCAACCACGTCTACGACACCCGCGACCTGGACGCCCCGCCACTGGGCGAAGCAGAGCTGACCGAGCGCGCCAGGCAGGGCCTGGACCTGGCCCGCCGGACCGGGGGCGAGTACCTGGACGCCCACTGCTGGGTCTTCACCCCCCGGAGCCTTGTCGACGCCCTCGACCTGGCCAGCCGCCTGGACCTGCTGCCCTTCGAACTGGCCCACACCGAGCAGGGGGCGGACGAGTTCCTGATCGCCCTGCGGCGGCTGCCGGAGGCGACGACCCCGGCCGCGCGGCGCGACGCCTTCGTCGCCAGCCTGGCCCGCATCGCCCTGCCCGACGACGTCGGGACCGGCGGGGACGCCGCGGTCCTGCAGGCCCAGGCCCGGGCGGCCCTCGCGCGGGCCGACGCCATCGAGAGTTCGACGATCTGGCGGGCGACGGCGCCGCTGCGCGCGCTGCTGGGGCGGCTGCGCGGCCGCTAGCTCCGGTAGTCCCCGTTGATCTCGACGTACCGCTTGGTGAGATCGCAGGTCCAGACGGTGGAGCTGGCGCGGCCCATCCCGACGTCCACCGTCACCTCCAGCTCCTGCCGCTTCATGTAGGCGCTCATCTTGGCCTCGTCGTAGCTCGACGCGATCAGGCCATCCTGCGCCGCCCAGTGGGGGCCGAACTTCACGCTCATCGAGTCGCGGTCCACCGGCTCGTCGGCCTTGCCCACAGCCATGACGATGCGGCCCCAGTTGGCGTCCTCGCCGGCGAAGGCGGTCTTCACCAGCGGGCTGTCGGCGACGGACTTGGCGATCTTGCGGGCCGAGGCGGCGCTCTCGGCGCCGGTCACGGTGATCTTGATGAACTTGGTCGCCCCCTCCCCGTCGCGGACGAGCTGGTGGGCCAGGTTCATCAGCACCTGTTCCAGCTTGTCGCGGAAGTCGGCCAGACGCCGGTCGCCCGCGCGGCTGATCTTCGGCGCCCCCGACTGCCCCGTGGCGAACAGCAGCAGGGTGTCGTTGGTGGAACGGTCTCCGTCCACCGTCACGGCGTTGAAGGTGTTGCGGGTGTAGAGGTTGCAGAGGTTCTGCAGCGCGCCGGGCGCGATCGCCGCATCCGTCACCACGAAGGCCAGCATCGTCGCCATGTCGGGCGCGATCATGCCCGAGCCCTTGCAGATCCCGCCGATCCGGACGGTCACGCCATCGACCTCGGCCTCGGCATAGGCGCCCTTCGGGAAGGTGTCGGTGGTCATGATCGCGCGGGAAGCGCCGCCCCACCCGTCGGCCCTCAGCTTGTGCTCCAGGTCGGGCAGGCGGGCGGTGATCTTGGCGTCGTCCAGCAGCACCCCGATGACGCCGGTGGAGGCCACCATGACGTCGCGCTGGCGGCAGTCGAAGCGTTTGCCCACGGTGGCCGCCACCCGGCGCACCGCGTCGGCCCCCGGCCGGCCGGTGAAGGAGTTGGCGCAGCCCGCGTTGACCACCAGGGCGCGGACGCCCTCGCCCTTGGTGGCCTCCAGGTGGCGCTTGCACCAGTCCACCGGCGCGGAGCCCACGCCGTGGCGGGTGAAGACGCCGGCGCAGCTCGCGCCTTCCGGGAAACTCATCACCAGGAGGTCGTCGCGCTCGTGCTTGTAGAAGCCGGCCCGGCCCGTCGCCATGGTCAGGCCGCGGATCGGCTTCATGCGCGGGAACGGCACGGCCAGGGGCGAGACCGGCATGGCGGCCTTGTCCACCTTGCCCGCGGCGGGCGCCGGCGCGGGGGCGGCGGTGCGGTCGTCGAAGGCGCGGGCAGCCTTGTCGGCGCGCTTCAGCCCGGCGCGCTTCAAGGCGCTGGTCAGGGGGTCGAGGGCGCGTTCGAGGGCCTCGCCGACCACCTCCACGGGCTTGGGCGCCTTGCTCGCCGGCTTGGCGGGCGCGGCCTTCGGCGCTGCAGTCTTGGGCTTGCGGCTCACTTGGCGGATCCCTTCTGGGGCGGGGCGACGGGCGCAGGCGTCGGCGCGGCCTTCGGCGCGTCGGCGGGCGGAACAGGCTTGGCTGCGCCAGGCTCGGCCTTGATCAAGGTCTCGACCTTGGCCTTGGCGCGCAACTTCTCCAGCAGGTCCCGGATGCGGTCGTAGGTCAGGAAACGGACGATCTGAGGGCGGGCGGCGTCGAGCGCGATCGGCTGTTCCTCTCGGACGTCCTCGACCTTCACCAGGGCGAAGCCGCCCTGGGCGGCGATCGGACCGACGAGTTGGCCGGGCTTGGCGTCCTTCAGGGCTGCCTCATACGCCTCGGGCATGACGTCGGTGGTGAAATAGCCCAGGTCGCCGCCGTTGAAGCGGGTGGCGGCGTCTCGGGACCGCTCCATGGCCAGGGCCTCGAAGCTGGCGCCGGCGGCGACTAGCTTGCGGACCTGCTCGACCTCGGCGGCGGTGGCCAGCACGATCTGGCGGGCGCGGATCTCCTGCGACCGGCGGGCCAGCTTCTGCTGCTCCTCGTAGAGGCCGCGGATGTTGTCCTCGGTGACGGCGTCGGCGACCGTGGTCTCGACCAGCATGTCGCCCATCACCCGGTCCTGGGCGGCGGTCAGGCGGCGCTGGGCCAGCGGGTCCTTGTCCAGCTTGCGGCGCTGGGCCTCGGCGGCCAGCAGCTTCTGGTCGATCACCTGGTCCATCATCTGGCGGAACAGGTCGGACGAGGCGTCCAGCGGCTCGCCCTCGCCGATCAGGCCCTGGGCGATGGCCTCGCGCTTCACGTCCGAGGCCCAGACCGTCTTGCCGTCCACCTTGGCCACGGCCTTGTCGCCGCGTTCGGGCGGGCTCGAGCTCTCGCCCGTGCGATCGCAGGCGGCCACGCTCAGCGCCAGCGCGACGGCGATCACGGTGGTGCGGAACGGGCCAAAGGCCATGCGGCGATCCCTTGCGACGGCTCCCAGAAGAGCCGCCCGTGCCTAGCCATTTCCAGTCTGGGATGCAAAGGTTGGGGCCGAGTATTGTTGCGCCCAACCGAGGGCTCAAAAAATCCATTCGTTGGGAGGATCATTCCAAATGCGCGAAGCCGTCGTCGTTTCCTATGCCCGCACCGGCCTGGCCAAGTCCGGCCGCGGTGGTTTCAACATGACCCCCACCGTCTCCATCGCGGCGCACGCGGTGAAGCACGCGGTGGCCAAGGCGGGCGTCGACGGCGCGGACATCGAGGACGTGTTCATGGGCAACGTCGCCCACGGCGGCGGCAACATCGCGCGCCAGGCGGGCCTGCTGGCCGGGTTGCCGGTGACGGCGTCGGGCGTGACCGTGAACCGCTTCTGCTCCTCGGGCCTGCAGACCATCGCCATGGCCGCCAACCACGTCCGCAACGACGGCGCGCCGGTGGTGGTGGCCGGCGGTGTCGAGTCGATCTCGATGCCGAACATGGGCACGGGCCCGAGCAACTTCGACCCCGAGCTGACCAGGATGCACCCCGCCATCTTCATGGCGATGATCGACACCGCCGACATCGTGGCCGCCCGCTACAACCTGAGCCGCGAGTACCAGGACGAATATTCCCTGGAGAGCCAGCGCCGCATGGCCGCCGCCCAGCAGGCGAACAAGTTCGCCGACGAAATCGTCCCGATGAAGACCAAGATGAAGACGGTCAACAAGGAGACGAAGGAAGAGTCGGTCGTCGACTACGTGGTGGATCGCGACGAATGCAATCGGCCCGACACCACCCTGGAAGGCCTCCAGAAGCTCCAGCCCGTCATGGGCGAAGGCAAGTTCATCACCGCCGGCAACGCCTCCCAGCTTTCGGACGGCGCCGCGGCCGTGGTGATCATGGAGGGCAAGGAAGCCGAGCGCCGTGGCCTCTCGCCCCTGGGCGTGTTCAAGGGCTGGGCCGTCGCCGGCTGCGAGCCCGACGAAATGGGCATCGGCCCGGTCTTCGCCATCCCGCGCCTGCTGGAGCGCCACGGCCTGAAGGTGGACGACATCGACCTGTGGGAACTGAACGAGGCCTTCGCCTCGCAATGCCTCTACAGCCGCGACAAGCTGGGCATCGACCCGGAGAAGTACAACGTCAACGGCGGCTCCATCGCCATCGGCCACCCCTTCGGCATGACCGGCGCGCGCCTGGCGGGCCACGTGCTGCAGGAAGGCAAGCGCCGCGGCGCCAAGCACGTGGTGGTCTCCATGTGCATCGGCGGCGGCATGGGCGGCGCCGGCCTGTTCGAGGTGTACTGACCTCGGCAAGGCCCGGCCGCGAGGCCGTCAGCAAGCCTGTCGAAAGCCCCCCGCCCCGCGCGGGGGGCTTTTTCTTTGGGTCTGCTGGCCGCCCGAACCGGATGACCGGGGGCGGCCGACTCCGAGCTGCACCAAACGCTTCATCGGCACGTCACACTACAAGACTACAGCTCCAGGTCTCAATCTGGATATAGCGAGCAATGTTGGCATTCCTCTGCTGTATCCGCCAACAAGGAGTCGGGGTCTTGTTTAAGCGTATTGCTGCCATATCCTTTGCCACAATCTCAATTGTGGGCGCCGCGCCTGCCAGTGCGGCCGAAGTTCTCACGAACGGTGATTTTCAACTGGGGCTGACCGGCTGGACCGCCTACACGACGGTCAATGGGACGATCGCCGAGCTCCCGAGCATGCCCGGCGCGCCGGCGCCGCAGGACGCATCGGTGGTGTCGTTCGACGTGACGGGCGGCGGCGCTTCGGACGCGCTGTTCCTCAACGCCGGCCGGATCGAGGGCTTCGGCGCCCCGGGCGCCGGCGGCGGCGTCTTCCAGACCTTCACCACCACGGGCGGCCTGGCGACCTTCTATGCAGACATCGCGGCCCTCTACACCCGCACCAGCGGCGCCTCGGACCTGGGGTTGCTGAGCGTGATCCTCGACGGCGTCGTCATGGACAGCCACGCGTTCGGCGGGGTCGGCTCCGGTCCTGCGACGTTGCGCGACGCGCTCGGCTTCACGGCTGATCTCGCGGCGGGCCAGCACACCATCGCGCTGCAGGCCACCCGCAACTTCGCGCCGGCGCGCGGTGTCTTCTCGCAATATTTCGACAACGCCTCGCTCGACGTGGCGGCGGTTCCCGAGCCCTCGACCTGGGCGATGATGCTGCTGGGCTTCGGCCTGGCGGGGGGCGTCGTGCGCCGGCGGCGTCGCCTGACGGCGAGCTTCGCCGCCTAGGCTCGGGTCCCATCGCGATGGATCGGCCCTCCCTCGCGGGAGGGCCTCTTCGTTTCGGGCGGACCCTGCTCGCGCCACGGGGCCGGTCAAGCTGACGCGGGTCCGCGCGTTGACTTGCGGGGGCTAGGTACTTAAGTCTCCCCCGCCCCAAAAGAGCGCATTTTCCAGGCGGGCGAAGGGCCCTGTCGCCGCCTCACGGACGTTTCCCTTTGAGCATCTTCCAACGGTTCTTCGGTTCTTCCAACGACCGCAAGGTCAAGGGCATGAGCGCCCGCGTGGCCAAGATCACGGCGCTGGAGCCCGCCATGCAGGCGCTCTCCGACGAGCAGCTGCGCGCCAAGACCGTGGAATTCCGCGAGCGGCTGGCCAAGGGCGCGACCCTGGACGACCTGCTGGAAGAGGCCTTCGCGGTCGTCCGCGAGGCCGCCCGGCGGGTGCTGGGCCAGCGGCACTACGACGTCCAGCTGGTCGGCGGGATGATCCTGCACCGGGGCGGCATCGCCGAGATGCGGACCGGCGAGGGCAAGACCCTGGTGGCCACAGCGCCGGTGTACCTGAACGCGCTCGAGGGCAAGGGCGTCCACGTCATCACCGTCAACGACTACCTCGCCCAGCGCGACAGCGAGTGGATGGGGCAGGTCTACCGCTTCCTCGGCCTGACGGTCGGCGTGATCGTGCACGGCCTCAGCCAGCACCAGCGCCAGGAAGCCTACGGCAGCGA
Organism: Phenylobacterium sp.; assembly: GCF_004297125.1. Lineage (GTDB taxonomy): Bacteria > Pseudomonadota > Alphaproteobacteria > Caulobacterales > Caulobacteraceae > Phenylobacterium. The sequence continues at coordinate 137,855 of NZ_SCVD01000028.1, forward strand.
CATCACCTACGGCACGAACAACGAGTTCGGCTTCGACTATCTGCGCGACAACCTGGTCTACGACGTCTCCGAGATGGTCCAGCGCAGCCATAACTTCGCGATCGTCGACGAAGTGGACTCGATCCTGATCGACGAGGCCCGCACGCCGCTGATCATCTCGGGTCCCACCGAAGATCGGTCCGACTTCTACCGGACCATCGACCTGGTGGTGAAGGAGCTGATCACCGACACCACGACCTTCGAGTACGACGAGAAGCAGCGTCAGGTGATGCTGACCGAAGAAGGCTCGGAGAAGGTCGAGGAGCTGGTGGCCGCCGCCGGTCACCTGGCCGAGGACTCGGCCGGCCTCTACGACCCCGCCAACATCTCGGTCGTCCACCACATCAACCAGGCGCTCCGCGCCAACGTGATGTACGTGCGCGACAAGGACTACATCGTCCGCGCCGGCGAAGTGATCCTGATCGACGAGTTCACCGGCCGCATGATGCACGGCCGCCGCCTGTCGGAAGGCCTGCACCAGGCCATCGAGGCCAAGGAAGGCGCCATCGTCCAGCCCGAGAACCAGACCCTGGCCTCGGTGACCATCCAGAACTATTTCCGCCTCTACTCCAAGCTCTCGGGCATGACCGGCACGGCCGCCACCGAGGCCCAGGAGTTCGGCGACATCTACAAGATGGACGTCGCCGAGGTTCCGACCAACCGGCCGGTCCAGCGGATCGACGACGACGACGAGGTCTACCGCACCGCCGCGGAGAAGAACCGCGCCGTCGCCCTGCTGATCGAGGACTGCTACCGCCGCAAGCAGCCGATCCTGGTGGGCACGGTCTCGATCGAGAAGTCCGAGACGCTGTCGGAGATCCTGAAGGCCCACACCTTCGAGCTGGACGGCAAGACCATCAAGGGCATCCCGCACAATGTGCTGAACGCCCGCTTCCACGAGCAGGAAGCCAGCATCGTCGCCGACGCCGGCATCCCCGGCGCGGTGACCATCGCCACCAACATGGCCGGCCGCGGCACCGACATCCAGCTGGGCGGCAACGTCGACATGCGCCTGGCCAAGTGGCGCGAAGACCAGCGCGACGCCGGCATCGAAGTCACGCCCCAGCAGGCGCTGGACAAGAAGGCGGAGATCGAAGCCGACATCAAGGACCTGAAGGAACAGGCCCTGGCCTCGGGCGGCCTCTTCGTCCTGGGCACCGAGCGCCACGAGAGCCGGCGGATCGACAACCAGCTCCGCGGCCGGACGGGCCGCCAGGGCGACCCGGGCCACTCGAAGTTCTTCCTGTCGTGCGAGGACGACCTCCTGCGCATCTTCGCCGGCGAGCGCCTGGACTCGATCATGCGCACCTTCGGCGTCCAGGAAGGCGAGGCGATCACCCACAAGTGGCTGAACAGCGCCATCGCCACCGCCCAGAAGCGCGTCGAGCAGCGCAACTACGAGATCCGCAAGAATCTGCTGAAGTACGACGACGTCATCAACGACCAGCGCAAGGCCGTGTTCGAGCAGCGCCAGGAGTTCATGGAAGCGACGGACCTGCAGGAGATCATCGGCGAATTCCGCACCGATACGATCAACGACCTGGTCAACCGCCACCTGCCGCCAAAGGCCTATGCCGAGCAGTGGGACGTGGAGGGCCTGGACGCCCACGTGCAGCAGTACCTGGGCCTGCAGCTTCCGATCGCCGAGTGGGCCGCCGAGGAAGGCATCGCCAACGAGGAGATCGAAGACCGCATCCGTGCGGCCGCCGAGGCCCGCGCCGCCGAGCGCAACACGATGGTCGGCGAGCACATGCGCACCATCGAGAAGAGCTTCCTGCTGCAGACCATCGACCTGCAGTGGCGCGAGCACCTGATGCACATCGACCACCTGCGCACGGTGATCGGCCTGCGCGGCTACGGCCAGCGCGATCCGCTGAACGAGTTCAAGACCGAGGCCTTCTCGCTGTTCGAGAAGCTGCTGCTGGACCTGCGCCAGAACGTCACCCGCTGGCTGATGACGGTGGAGTTCGCCTTCGAAGAGCCGCCGGAGCAGCCCCGCTCGCCGCAGACCTTCGAGGTCCACCTGGACCCGCTGACCGGCGAGAACGAGCTGGAGCGCGGCTTCACGCCCGACGGGATCTCGGCCGACCAGCGCCAGGCGCTGCCGATCAGCGCCCTGCCCGACGGCTGGCAGGACACCGGCCGCAACTCTCCCTGCCCCTGCGGCTCGGGCAAGAAGTTCAAGCACTGCCACGGAGCGCTGGTCTAGGACCAGGCTCCGCTCAGCCTGCGGCAGCGGCGGAATAGCGCGAGGCCAGGCGGGCCTCGATCACACGCGACAGGCGCCGGACGCCCTCGTCGATCTCGGCGGGGCTCGGCAGGGAGTAGCTGAGGCGCAGGGTGTTCGGCTGCGGGTCCACCGCGAAGAACGGCGCGCCGGGCACGAAGGCGACCCGCTCCTCGGCCAGAGCCGCCTCCAGCAGTTGTGCGCCGTCCAGGCCCTCGGGAAGCTGCAGCCACACGAACATGCCGCCCTGCGGCTTCGACCAGGTCACCCCCATCGGCATGTGGCGGGCCAGCGCCGTCTGCATCGCCGAGGCCCGCTCGCGGTAGTGGGCGCGCAGGCGCTCCAGGTGGGCGTCATATCCCTCGGCGACCACGCGGGCGGCGACCATCTGGTTGATCGTCGAGACGTGCAGGTCGCAGCCCTGCTTCAACAGCACCAGCTTGTCGATCACGGCCCTGGGCGCGCAGACCCAGCCCAGCCGCAGCGCCGGCGAGAGGGTCTTGGAGAAGGTGCCGCAGAAGAGCGTGCGCGCGTTCTCGATGGAACCGGACCGGGCCACGTCCAGGGCGATCAGCGACGGCTCGTCGGTCCCGGCGAAGCGCAGCTCGCGATAGGCCCCGTCCTCGACCACGACCAGGTCGTGGGCGGCGGCCCGATCCAGCAGCGCCTCCCGCTCGCGGCGGGGCATGGTGCGGCCCGAAGGGTTGGCGAAGTCCGGGACCAGATAGGCCAGGCGGGCCCCGGCCGGGACCTCGCCGTCGAGGTCGGCGTAGGTCGGCTCGTAGGCGTTGAAGGCGCCCAGGGCGCCCATGTAGGTCGGCCGCTCGGCCAGGACCGTGTCGCCCCGGCTCAGGAACAGCTTGCCGATCAGGTCCAGGGCCTGCTGCGAGCCGGCGGTGATGACGATGTTGCCCTCGTCGCAGGGAACGCCGCCCAGGGTCATCCGCTCGGCGATCCAGCGGCGCAGCGCCGGCAGGCCTTCGCTGATGGAATACTGCAGCGCCTGCGGCCCCGACTGCGCCAGCACCTCGCCGTAGAGCTCCGAGATGCGTTCGGTCGGGAACAGCGCCGGATCGGGGATGCCACCGGCGAAGGACAGGATGTCGGGCTGATCCAGCAGCTTCAGCAGCTCACGGATCTCGGAGGCGCGGACATGCGCCATCCGTTCACTGAAGCGGGCGGTCCAGGCGGTCATCGGGGAAGCTCCATCAAGGGTGCGGATGGAGGGTCTCGAGGCCGATCCGTCCGCGGGTTTGCGGGGATCGGCGGGAGTGAGCAGCTAGCTGCGCACGACCTCGCGACGCCCCGAACGGGCGGCGGCTACCTTCAAGGCGAGGGCGAGGCGCAGGCTCATGATGCAGCCTCCATAACCGCTGAAAGCGGCGCTGTCACGGTCCAGTCGGAGGGAAGTGGCCCTAACGCGTCACGATCGGGAAGCCGGCCCTGGGCGGGGTGAGCATAGCCAGCAGCTTGGCAAGCGCGGCCCTGTCGCCCGCCGTCGCCGTCCCCGACAGGTCGGCGCCGGCCAGGGCGCCGGCCAGGAACTGGGAGCGCGGCAGTGTGAACACCCCGTCCGCCTGGCCGCCCTTCGGATCGGCCTCGTACGTCAGGACCGCGTGCTTCACCCCCACCCGGAACCGCTCGTTGCGGTCCGGGAACGCCAGGTCCACGCTGACCCGACCGTCCTTCGCCTTGTCGGGGTCCAGGCGCACGGCCAAAAGGTCCAGCAGCATGGGGGTCGGCGTGTTGCGGATCAGGTCCAGCGGAGCGCTCTGGCCGGGACCTGCGCGCACGCCCGACCGCAGCTCCAGGGCTCCCGTCAGGTACATGTTGCGCCAGATCGCGCTCTCGGCGGCGGCGGCCTGGCGGTCGTAGGTCCGGGCCAGTAGCTCGCGGGCGGCGGTGTCGCCGGCGTCGGCGTAGACCAGACGGTTGGCCAGCTCGCCCGCCCAGCGGTCGTCGCCCTTGTCGTAGGCGGCCTGGGCGGCGGCCAGCACCTTCGCCGGGCCGCCCATCATCGCCACATAGCGGGCGGCCTCGTCGGCGGGCTCCAGCGGCGCCAGATGCACGGGGTTGGCGTCGTACCAGCCCATGTAGCGCTGATAGACCGCCCGCGAATTGAAGCTCATCGTCCCGTAGTAGCCGCGGTTGTACCACTCTGCGTCCAGCGCCTCGGGCAGCTTGATGCGGTTGGCGATCTCGGCGCCCTGCAGCCCGTCGTTCATCAGCCGCACCGTCTGGTCGTGCAGGTACTTGTAGGCGTCGCGGTGCTTCTCGAGATAGTCGCCGATCTCGGCGCGGCCGAACCGCGGCCACGCGTGGCTGGTCATCAGGACGTCGGTCCGGTCGCCGTAGAGGCGGATCGATTCCGAGAGATAGGCCGCCCACTCCTTGGCGTCGCGCACCAGGGCCCCGCGCGGGGTCAGGACATTGTGCATCGTGGCGTTGGCGTTCTCGGCCAGGTCCAGCAGCTTCAGGTCCGGGAAGTAGAGGTTCATCTCCGCCGGCGCCTCGGTGTTGGGCGTCAGCTGGAACTGGATCCGCACGCCGTCGACCGTCAGCTCCTGGCCGCTCTTGGTGATGTCGACGTTGGGCGGGACCAGCCCCTGGGTCCCCGGCGCCACGGCCATGCCGATGCCGGAGTTCACCAGGCCCTCGGGCCCCTTGGGCAGCAGCGAGCCGAACTGGAACGTCGCGCGGCGCTGCATGGCGGGCCCGGCGATGATGTTCTCGCTGACGGCATGCTCCAGGAATCCCTGCGGCGCGATCACCTGGACCTTGCCGGCGTCCACGTCGGCCTGGGCGACCATCCCCCGCGCACCGCCGAAATGGTCCACGTGGCTGTGGGTGTAGATCAGCGCGACCACCGGCCGGGCGCCCAGCTTCCCGTTGGCGAGGTCGAGCGCGGCCTTGGCCGTCTCCGCGGCGGTCAGCGGGTCGATCACGATCCAGCCGGTCTTGCCAGCGATGAAGGTGGCGTTCGCGAGGTCGAAGCCCCGGACCTGCCAGACGCCCTTGGTGACCTCGAAGAGGCCGCTCTTGGCCAGCAGTTGGGACTGGCGCCAGAGGCTGGGGTTCACGCTGGCGGGCGCCGGACCCTTCAGGAAGTCGTAGGCGGTCAGGTCCCAGACCACGCGGCCGTCGGGGGCGAGGATCTTCGGGTCGGCCCGCGTGCCGACGAAGCCCCGCTCGGCAAAGGCGTAGTCCTGCCGATCGTTGACGTCGGGGCCCGCAGCCCAGGCCGGCGCCGCGAGTCCCAGGGCCGCCGCGGCAGCCAACAGCATCTTCGTCATGGAAGGCCTCCCGGCCGCAGGACATGCCCGTGGCCGGGAGGCTTGGCAATCAACCGCTAGACGATCCAGTCGATCGACATCGTGTGCATGACCGGGTTCGGCGCGCCGGCCACACCGCTCTCGTCCAGGCTGAACGCGCCCGGCAGGATGGCCACCTCGCCGTCGCCCGGCATCGGGTACGGCAGGATGGTGACCACGCCGTCGTCGCCCGGCATCGGATAGGGCAGGATGTGGAACTCGCCGTCCGACGGGGGCGACACCACGCCGGTGTCGTCGGGCGCGATCTCGCCGCGTTCGTGGACGATCAGATAGCCGTCCTCCGTGCCGTCGCCGTCGTAGTCGATGGAAACGCGTTGGCCGCCCTTGGCGTCGGCCGTGCGGCCCAGCTCGGCGGCCTTGTCGCCCAGCTGGCTGAGGTCCAGGCTGTCCCCGGCCTGGAAGTCCATGATCGTCCCGAGGTTCTCGGGGCCCTCGAGATCGGCCTGGGTCGAGGTGACGACGAAGGTGTCGTTCCCGTCGCCGCCGAAGGCCACGCGGCCCTCCAGCACCAGGCGGTCGTCGCCATCCGTCCCGGCGATGATGCGCAGGCGCCCGCCGTCGGGGCTGGGCTCGCCGGGCGCGATCGGCATGGGGATGGGTATGGCGTCGCCCGGCAGCGGGGTGACGCCGGGAATCGGCAGCGGCCCGCTGGAGGTGACGCCACTGGAATCTACGGTAGGCATACTGGTCTCCTGAACTCCCCGTGAGCGTCCGAGATGTGCCAAGGCCGCGCTTGGAAATCTAGTAATTACGCAACAAGTTTATACAAATCTTTTGCAACGCGTATTGCGGCCTCTCCATGCCCCCCTTGACTTGCGGCGCGCCTCCGCCTCGCATCGCGGAGGGCTTCGGGAGGATCGAATGGGCTGGCTGAAACAGGTGGCGCTGGCGGCGGCGTGGTGCGCGGCCGCGCCGGCGGCGGCCCAGACCCCGGCCCAGACGGCCGCCTTCGCCCAGATGGACCCGCTGTTCGCCACCTACATGGCCGAGCGCCACGCGCCGGGCCTGGTCTATGGCGTCGTCGTGGACGGCAAGCTGGCCTATGTGCGGACGTTCGGGGTGCAGGACACCACGACCAAGGCGCCGGTGACCGCCGACACGGTTTTCCGCATCGCCTCGATGTCGAAGAATTTCACGGCCCTGGCCGCGCTGAAGCTGCGTGACGAGGGCAAGCTCAGCTTCGATGCCCCGGCCGAGACGGTGATCCCGGAACTCAAGGGCCTGAAGTACCCCACCACCGACAGTCCCAAGATCACCGTCCGCGATCTGCTGACCCACTCGGCCGGCTTCGTCACCGACGACCCCTGGGGTGACCGCCAGCTACCGATGTCGGAGACGGAATTCACGAAGTTCGTGGCCGCGGGCGTCCCCTTCTCGCGCGCGCCGGGCATGGCGTTCGAATATTCCAACTTCGGCTACGCCCTGGCCGGCCGCGTGGTCACCAACGCGTCGGGCCGCAACTACGCCGACTACATCGACGGCGCCTTCCTGAAGCCCCTGGGCATGGCCTCGACCGGCTACGACCTCGCCAAGGCGCCCAACGGCCGCCTGGCCGTAGGCTACCGCTGGCAGGACGCCAAGTGGGTGGAGGAGCCGGCGCTGGGTCCCGGCGCCTTCGGCTCAATGGGCGGGCTGATGACCACCGCCAACGACTATGCCCGCTACATGGCCTGGGAGCTCGCCGCCTGGCCGCCGCGCGACGGGCCCGAGGACGGCATCCTGAAGCGCTCCACCATCCGCGAGATCGTCCGGGGCCAGAACTTCCTGGGCGTGGCCGGCCGCAAGGATCGCAACGACCCGGCCGACTGCGACCGGGCCCGGGCCTATGGGATGGGGACGATCGTCTATTCCGACTGCGTACTGGGCCCGCACTTCACCCACTCCGGCGGCCTGCCGGGCTACGGCTCCAACGTGCTGATGCTGCCCGAGCGCGGCGTGGGCGTCTTCGCCTTCTCCAACCTGACCTACGCGCCGGTGTCGCTGGTCGTGCGCGACGCGGCGATCGCCCTGACCAAGACCGGCGCCTTCCCCGTGCGCGCCACGCCCCCCAGCGCCGGCCTCCAGGCCATGGCCGCCGCCGTCCAGCGGATCTACGCCGCCGGCGACGTCCTGGCCGCCCGCGAGGTCTTGGCCATGAACGTCCTGCTGGATCGCGACGCGCCTCGCCGCAACGCCGAGATCGCAGCCCTGAAGGCGAAACTGGGCGCCTGCCGCGCCGCCGAGCCGATCGCGACCGACAACGCCATGTCGGGAATGCTGAGCTTCCCCTGCGAACGGGGGACGCTGCGGGTGCGGGTCACGCTGGCCCCGACGACGCCCGCGTCGCTACAGACGGTGGAATTCTCGAGCTGAGCAAGACCAGCTCGTCCGCGTATTCCGGGAGATGCGCGGACTCCTACCTGGGCCGGACGATATGGCCCTCGTCGGGCTTCACCTTGCCGGCCACGACCTCGCCGTACAGCGCCTGGAGCGCCTCCGGCCCGGTGTGGCGTTTCAGGGTCAGCCAGCCGTTACCGGCGATGAAGTCCTTCAGCGCCGCCTGGAAGCGGGCGTCGAGTTCGGCCGGGCCCCAGTCCTTCATCCGCTGGCGGATGCGGTCGGGGGCGAAGAAGAACGCCTGCGCCGGGCCGGTGGTCTGCGGCGGGCCGCCCAAGGCCTCCCAGTGGGTGACGCCGACGACCAGGCTGGTCTTGAGCGCGTCGCCGAAGGTCTCATGGACGTCGGTGCTGACCGAGCTGCGCCCGGCGAAATCCACATAGGCCGCCGGGCCGTCGGCCTTCAGGCCGCGGATCGCGTCATAGGGGACGACCTCGTCGTAGAGGCCCAAACGCCGCAGCAGGCCGACGTGGGCCGGCGAGGTCAGGCCGATCACCTTCGCGCCACGCTTCCGCGCCAGCCAGGCCAGACCCATGGCCGTCTTGCTGGAGGCGCTGGAGAGCACCAGCGTCTTCGGGTTCGTTTCGGCGAGTTGGTCGTCGATCAGGTAGCTGGTCATGAACAGCGGCCGCAGCAGCGAGCGCCAGTCGTCGTCGGCCGCGGGTTCGGCGGCCTGGTAGGCGTTGTAGGTCGGCGGCAGCTCGGCGCGGTGGGGCGAGGTCTCCAGATAGCCGGACGGCCGCTTCTGCAGGCGGGCCACGGTGTGGCTGGACATCGGCCAGTAGCCGAAGAGCCGCAGGCCCTCCGGCGCGTCGGGCGTAGCCGACCGCACGACGCGGGCGTAGCCCCACACCGGAATCCGCCCCTGGCCCTCGGGCGCAGGGAAGAACTTCCAGTAGCCGAGCTGGTCGCCCGCCGCCCCGTAGGTGACGTTGTTGGCGGTGAGCGCGAAGCTCTCGATCTCGAGCAGAGCCTCGCCCTCGGCCAGCGGCGCCTCAGGATCGCTGGGCGTGAACGTCGTCTTCCGCAGGTCGCCTAGATCGACGAGCAGATCCCAGCCGTTCATGTTCATAGCCTCCTTGGCCGAAGCCTATCGGCTCCCCCTCCACCGCGTGCCGCGGTCCCCCTTCCCCTACGGGTGAGGAGCCACGGCAGCGCGGCCCGCGCCTAGTCTATCGCCGCCCAGTTGCCGTGGAAGCCGAATGGCATCCTGCGCGGCATTTCGGCGATGGCGATGGGGCCCTTGGCGATATCCTGCGCCTCGAACACGGCCAGGTCCGAGCGGTTCTCGCCCGCCCGCCACAGCACCGCCGTCAGCCAGCCGTCGCCCTCGGCCGCGTCGGCCGAGCGGGGCACGAACACCGGCTCGGAGGTCAGGTCCCCGCCCGTGAGCTCGTAGAGCTGGCGCTTGCCGGTGGCGAGATCCAGGTGGGCGATGGCGCATTGCTTGATGGTGCCGCTGCCGGTGGGATCGGCCGCGTACCAGCCGTGCCGGTGCTTGAGCGTCTCGACCCGCGGATCGACGCGCGGGAACTCGCCGTCCAGGTCGTCCAGCGGCGTCTCCTTGATCGCGTCCGAGGCGCCGTTCAGGTCGAAGGTCCAGCGCACCAGCCGCGCGGCGGCCTTGTCGCCGGGCGAGCCGTCGGCCTTGGGGAACAGCGGGGCGACGTCGTAGCGCATCATGTCGCAGAAGATCTTGCCGTCCTCCTCCCAGGAATTCAGCGGGTGGAAGACGTAGCAGGCTTCGGTGTTGAACCAGCGGATCGTCGAGACGTCGGCGTCGCGGCGCATGACGCCCACGTAGCTGCCCTTCTCCGGCTCCCAGGCGAAGGCCGGCTTGCCGCTCATGGCCCGCTCCAGGCTGGCGGTCAGCGGCAGGATCGGAAACAGCGCGTGGTTCTCGGTGACCATGAAGTCGTGGACCATGCAGGCGAAGGGCGCCTGGAAATCCTGGCGGCGCACCAGCGAGCCATCCGCCGCCGTGACGCCGCAGCTCATGCCGGCCGACAGCGGCATCTGGCCCACGCCATAGGCGAACCACACCATCTCGCCGGTCTTGGGGTCGAGCTTCGGGTGGGCGGTGACCTTGCCCTTGAACTCGCGGTCGTAGCCCTTCGACTCCAGCGTGCGGGGGTCCATGGCGAAGGGATGGTGACCCTCCTCCAGCGCCAGCAGCTTGCCCGCGTGCCAGACGATGTTGGTGTTGGCGACGCCGCCCTCGTTGCCCATGGCCAGGGGATCGGTGGTCATCGGGTTGCCGAAGCTGCCGAACAGCGAGCGGCCGTGCTCGTGCTCCAGCTCCCACTTGGGCGTGCGGACATAGCGGTTGCGATAGCTGACCTTGCCGTCGGCCACGTAGAAGCCGTGGACCATGCCGTCGCCGCCGAACCAGTGGTGGTTCGGGTCGCGGGGCTCGAACTGCGGGTTCGGGCCGATGCGGAACAGCGCCCCGCGCAGGCCGGCCGGGATCTCGCCCTTCACCGTCAGGTCGAAGTCGTCCTCCGAACGGACCGGGGCGAAGTTCCCCGCCAGATACGGGTTGATGCGCACATCACCGTCCATGGTCGCTCCTCCAAAGTTCTCTTGCGTAACTTACGTTGTAAATTCGTGCGGGAGGACGTACCCCTTGGCAAGCGTTTTCTGCAGCAGACGAGTCGAATGCCGCGTGTCCTGACCGAGACCGATGTCGCCGAATTCCGCGACCGCCTTTGCGCCGCCGCGGAGCGGCTGTTCGCCGAGAAGGGGCCGGACGCGGTGACCATGCGCCAGTTGGCCTCGGCGCTAGGCGTCTCGCCCATGACCCCCTACCGCTACTTCACGGACAAGGACGACATCCTGGCCGCCGTGCGCACCAACGGCTTCAACCAGTTCGCCGCAGCGCTGGAGGCCGCGCGGAGCGGCGCCAGGAGCGCCCGGGCCAAGGCCGCCGCGGTGGGGGACGCCTACATCCGCTTCGCGTTCGAGCACCCCCACACCTACAAGCTGATGTTCGACCTGAACCAGCCGATGGACGACGCCTATCCTGAGCTGATGGACGCCGGTCGCCGGGCCCACGAGACCCAGACCGCCTGGGTCAAGGATCAGATCGCCGCCGGCGAGATGGAGGGCGACCCCGAGCAGATCGGCGCCATGTTCTGGGCCGCCACCCATGGCGTGGTCGTGCTCGAGATGGCGGGCAAGCTGCCGTCGGGCGCCGCCCGCGACCTGCACCACCAGCTCAGCGCGACGCTGGCCAAGGGGCTCAAACCCGGCGCTTGACGCCCCTGCGCGGAAACCTGCGAGGGTCTTACCGGCAACTGGGAGACGGGCGTGGCGGACATCAAACCCTTCGAGGTCACTTGGACCGAGGCCCAGGTGGCGATGGTGCTGGATCAGGTGCGGGCCTATCCCTGGCCGCCGGCGCCGGACGTCCCGGACGGCTGGGCCTACGGCTGCGACGCCCGGTATCTGAAGGCGCTCTGCGCCCACTGGACCGACGCCTACGACTGGCGCGCGGCCATGGCGGACCTCAACCGCTTTCCGCAGTTCACCGCCCGGGTCGAGGATTACGACATCTACTTCCTGCACGTGGTGGGCGAGGCCGGCGGCCGGCGGCCGATGATCGTCACCCATGGCTGGCCGGGCTCGCACTACGAGTTCTGGCAGGCGATCGAGAAGCTGGCCTTCCCCTCCCGCTTCGGCGGTGATCCGGCCGACGCCTTCGACCTGGTGATCCCATCCCTGCCCGGCTTCGGCTTTTCCTCGAAGCCCGCTCGCCCGATCGGCCAGCGGACCACCGCGCGGCTGTTCAACACCCTGATGACCCAGGTGCTGGGCTACGAGAGCTACCTGGCCCAGGGCGGCGACTGGGGCGCCATGGTCACCTCCTGGCTGGGCCGCGACCACGGCCGGCACGCCCGGGCCATCCACTTGAACATGCTGGGCTTCCGCCCGCACGGCGGGCCGACGACCGACGCCGAGGTCGCCTGGGCGACGAAACAGGCCGGGGCCATGGAGGTGATGGGCGCCTATTTCCGCCTGCAGGTCTCCAAGCCGCAGTCCATCGCCTGGATGGGCGCCGGCAACCCGGTGGGCCAGGCGGCCTGGATCGCCGAGCGGTTCCACGACTGGTCGGACCTGAGCGCCAAGTCGATGGACGAGGCCTATCCGAAGGACCGGCTGCTCACCAACATCATGATCTACGTCATGACCGGCAGCTTCACCTCGGGCGCCTGGTACTACCGCGGCCTGGTGGAGGAAGGCGGCCTGGCCTTCGCACCGGGAGAACGGCTGGAGACCCCAACCGCCTTCGCCAACTTCCCGGGCGAGCCACTGTACTCGGCCCCGCCCCGCAGCTTCGCCGAACGCGCCTACAACATCGTCCGCTGGACCGACATGCCCAGCGGCGGCCACTTCGCGGCGATGGAGGAGCCGGACCTGTTCGTGGACGAGGTGCGGGCGTGGGGGCGGGAGCACGCCTGAATCAAAACAGAAGGCCTAGGCAGGCACGCTACTATCGCCTCACCTTGGCCGCGCCCGGAATAAGCGGAACGCCGAGCCACACAAGCGCGACGACCGCCAAGCCGGTTACGGCGACCGCCCAACCATCATAACGGATCGCCCAGAGCGCGGCCGCGAGGCCTGTGAACGGCCCTAGCGAGGCGAACAACATCGCTGCCTTAACGCGGCCAGACAGCTTGTCTGCGCTGGCTCTGTTCTGCGCGATCCGATCCTGCAGAAACTTCGCGATCTCGGCCTGTACACGGGGTTTCTCCTTGTTGAGATCAGTAGCGAAGATTGCCGGTGCCCAGCCCTGCGGCCGAATCTCAGTTGGCCAAAGAGCCGAAAGCGCCAAAATCGCAGCCACCGCCTCAACCAACCCAAACGTCAAGGAAGCCCAGAAGACTGGTGGACGTTGGGCAATTTGAGAAACCGCGAAGCCGATTCCAGCGGCTGCTAGCGTCGTGCAGCCCGAGAGGATGCCGGAAGCTCGGCTGTCTGCAGCGAGCATAAGTTGCACTTGCGCCGAGACTCGCTTGTCCGCCTCCTGCAGGATAAGCTCAAGCACACCGTCCTTTGCTGCCGCATACTCGCTCGGATCAACCGACTTATCGGACACGCTGATGCCTCCTGAACGAGACGATGACCCTGAGATGAAAATCATCCGCGAACAACAAGAACGCGCGAATGAGCAAGCGCGCAGGCAAGAGGAGCAACGTCGGATCGAGAAAAACGACGGGGGCCGCGAGGATCGACGGCCACGGGACGACGACTAAGCCAGAGCGAGGCTGGAAGTAGCGATAGCGGAGCCAAGTGCTTAGAAGCCCCGCTATGGCCCGATACGACTTCGCTTCCGACAACACCGCCCCCGCCACTCCGGAAGCGATGGACGCGCTCATCGCGGCCAACAACAGTGGCTTCACGTCCGGCTACGGGACCGACACGGTCAGCGCCCGGGCGGCGGATCTGGTGCGGGGGCTGCTGGACGCCGACGCCGAGGTGCGGTTCGTCACCTCCGGCACCGCGGCCAACGCCATCTGCCTGGCGACGCTCTGCCGGCCGTTCGAGGCGGTGCTGGCCCATGAGCACGCCCACGTGGCCACCGACGAGACCGGCGCCCCTGGCTTCTTCGGCCACGGCCTGCGGATCGCCGGCCTGCCCGGCGCCTCCGGCCGGATCGACCCGGCCAGCCTCAGGGCGCCGCTGGCGGCGCCCGATCAGCCGCACTGGCAGCCCCCGGCCGCGCTGTCGGTCACCAACGCCACCGAGTATGGCACGGTCTACGCCGCCCCGGCGCTGAAGGCGCTGATCGACCCGGTGAAAACCAAGGGCTACGGCGTCCACTTCGACGGCGCGCGCCTGGCCAATGCGGCGGCCGCCGGGTTCGACCTGAAGGCGATCAAGAACCTGGGCGTCGATCTGCTGGTGATCGGCGGAACCAAGGCCGGCATGACCCCGACCGAGGCCATCGTGCTTTTCGACAGGTCGCTGGCCCGCCGCTTCGACGCGCGCCTGAAGCAGGGCGGCCAGTTGCCGTCCAAGGGCCGGTTCTACGCCGCGCCCTTCATCGGCATGCTGGAGACCGGCGCCTTCGTGCGCCACGCGGCCCACGCCAACGCCATGGCCAGGCGCCTGGCCGACGCCATGCCCTTCAGAATCAGCCATCCGGTCGAGGCCAACGCGGTGTTCGTGGAGATGGACGAGGCGCGCCTGGCGGCGCTGCAGGCGGCGGGCTGGTTCGTCTACCGCTTCCTGGACGGTTCGGTCCGGTTCATGTGTTCCTGGGCCACGACCGAGGCCGCGGTCGACGAGCTCGCCGAAGCGCTCCGCCAGGTCGCCTGAGGCATCATTTCCGGGACATTGCGGAGGCGGGGGATAGGTTTGCCCCTGATCGCCACATGTGTGGCGCCATCGCCGCACATGATCCAAAAACCGTAATGTTTAGCGACCGTTCGTCGCGATTGTGGCGGCTTTTCGTTGCTCACGTGTCGCGTGCATGACAGCTATCGGGTTCACCGTCAGGTGTAGGGTCTTCCGTCCGCCAGCGTTCGAATGCGCCGGCGCCCGTGGGGATCGTGCGCCCGAGGAGACAAGCGTCGGCGCCGCCCGGCGCGCTTGAAAAAGAACCTGTCCAGGCCGGGGGGCCGCAAGAATGAAAGTCCAAATGAACACCAAGCTTCGAAGCGCGCTGCTCATGTCGGCCGCCTCGGCCAGCCTGCTCGCTGCGCCGTCCATCGCCCAAGCCCAGACCGCCGGCGAAGGCGTCGACGTGGGCGAGATCGTCGTCACCGGTTCGCGCATCCGCCGCGACACCTTCTCCTCGCCGCAGCCGCTGTCCGTCGTCACGGCGCAGGCGATCCGCGAGTCGGGCAACACCTCGATCGGCGACATCCTGCTGGACCAGCCGTCCATCAACCCCAACCAAAACCAGCAGAACACGTCGTCGACGCTGTTCCTCGCCGGCCAGACCCGCGCCGACATCCGCGGCCTGGGCGCCACCCGCACCCTGGTGCTGATGGATGGCCGCCGCCTGCCGTTCTCCGACGCCTCGTCGCCCGCGGTCGACCTGAACACCATTCCCTCGCTGATGGTTGAGCGCATCGAGACCGTGCCCGGCGGCGTCTCGGCCGTGTACGGCTCGGAAGCGATCGCCGGCGTCGTCAACTTCATCATGAAGAAGGAACAGGAAGGCCTCGAACTCGACATCCAGGGCGGCATCTCCCAGGAAGGCGACGGCGAGGAGTTCCGCGCTGGCTTCAACTGGGGCAAGAAGTTCTTCGACGATCGCCTGAGCGTGCTGATCGGCGGCGAGTACGCCAATCAAGACAAGATCATGCAGAAGGACCGGGACGAACTGTTCCCGGGCATCCGCCGTAACACCGCCACCGGTGTGACGGTCCAGAATATTCTGCCCAATTCGAAAGCGAACACCTCGCCTTTCGCCACCTTCCAGTTGATCGGCGGCAACGTCGTCGGCACCGCGCGTGCGGTGACGCTCGATGTCCGCAACCCCGCGAATGTGGTCCGGCTGTCGAACGCCTGCGCCACCGCGACCGTCCAACCGACCTGCCAGGACGACGCGCTGTTCTACTCGACGGTCTATAATGCGCTGCAGGGCAAGTCGAACCGGGGCGTGCTGCGGACGTATGTCGACTACAAGATCACCGACACGTTCAAGGCGTTCGTCGACGCCTCGTACGTGAAGGCCAACGGCTACGGCATCTTCCAGCCCGCGTTCTCGTCGGCGGCGGGCGGCGGCACGATGCCGGTCGTCCTACGTGGCGACAATGCCTACCTGAACGGCGCCGGCACGACGGCGGCCGCGCTGCGCGCCGAATGGCTCGCCGCAGGCAAGACCCTGACCCAGGCCCAGACCGCCCAGGTGGGCAAGTTCTGGCAGGAGTTCGGCGGCCGCGACGTGAAGTCCGAGCGCGACCAGTACCGCGTCGCGGGCGGCATCCAGGGATCGTGGGAAACCTTCGGCCGCAAGGTCGATATGGACAGCTACGTCCAGTACTCGCGCCTGGACGGCCGCACGACCTCTTACAACGTGCCGAACGTCGCCCGCGTCCAGCAGGCGACCGACGCGGTGGTGTTGAACGGACAAGTCGTCTGCCGCGATGCGGCGGCCCGCGCCGCCGGCTGCACCCCCTGGGACTTGGTCAACGGCGCCTCGCGTGAAGCGATCCTCTGGACCAACGGCATCTCCACCACCGACCAGAAGATCACGCAGACGGTGGCGGGCATCAATTTCTCGACCGAACTGTTCGACCTCCCGGCGGGTCCCGTCGGCGTCGCGTTCGGCGCGGAATACCGCAAGGAAACCAGCTTCTTCGAGCAGGACGCCCTGGGCGCCTCCGGCGCGCTGTTCTTCAACTCCATCGGCACGCGCGAAGGCGAGTACAATGTGAAGGAGGCCTACGGCGAAATCCGCGTCCCGATCCTGAAGGACGTGCCGTTCGCCGAGGAGCTCTCGATCGAAGCCGCTGGCCGCGTGTCCGACTACTCGACCATCGGCGGCACCGACCAATACCGGATCGGCCTGACCTGGGCTCCAGTCGAAGACGTGCGCTTCCGCCTGTCGGAATCGACCGCCGTGCGGGCGCCGAACATCATCGAGCTGTTCTCGCCGCAAAGCCGGAACTTCACGACCTCTGCCACCGACCCCTGCGACGCCGCTGTGTTCCGTGGGGCCACCGCCGCCCAGCAGGCCGCCCGTCGCGTCACCTGCGCCGCAGCGATCCCGGGCTGGAATTCGGCGACCTTCCAGTCGAACTTCGGCGCCGGCCGTCCGTCGCTGGCGCTGCTCCAAGGCGGCAACCCGGACCTCGGTCCGGAAGAAGCCCACACCTATCAATACGGCGTCGTGATCCAGCCCCGCTGGGTTCCGAACCTCCAGATTTCCGTCGATTTCTTCAAGTACAACATCGACGGTCAGGTCGGCACGATCCCGATCAACACGCTGTTCAACCAGCTCTGCTATGACGACACGACCACGGCGTACGCGTCCAACCCGTACTGCGCGCAGATCCGTCGCGACCCCACCGGCACCGGTGGCAGCGGCGTCGTCGGCGGCGTGTCGGAAGTGCTTCTGGTCAACCAGAACGTCGCCAAGGTGAAGGTGGAAGGCTACGACTATGCCATCTCCTACGGCTTCCAGACCGAAGACCTGTTCGGGAAGGACTACGGCGCCATCGCGCTGCGCCTGGACGCCACCTGGATGTACCAGTTCCAGCTCCAGGGCCTGCCGGGCCAAGCCTTCACGCAGCTCGCGAACACCATCAACAACGCGACGCCGGAGTGGAAGGGCAGCGGTTCGATCCGTTGGTCGAACGAGCGGGTTTCGGTTACCTGGAACACGCTGTGGATCGACTCGATGATTTCGAACAACGCGTTCCAGCCGAGCCAGTTGGACCCGTACTACACGGGCGACTACTGGCGGCATGACCTGCGTGGCACCTACAAGCTGAACGAAGACATCACGTTCCGCGCGGGCGTGCTCAACCTGTTCGACAAGTATCCGCCGAAGATCTCGGACAACTCCATCTTCACGGGCACGGGCGTGGGGTCGTCGCAGTACGACAACCGCGGCCGGTTCTTCTTTGTCGGCGCGAACATGAACTTCTAAGTCTGACGGCCGCCCTTCGCGGGACGGCCTCGAACGAAGGTGAGACGGAGAGCCGCCGGGTCCGCCCGGCGGCTCTTTTCGTTTTCGGCGCGGGCGATTGACGCTCGCCCCGGAGCAACCTAGCCCCGTCGGGGAAGACACACCTCGTGAGGCAGACCGCGATGCGCATCCTGGTGGGGACGCCGACCTACAACGGCCAGCTCACGACCCACTACACCGGAGCCCTGCTGTCGCTGTGGGAAGCCTTCCCCGGCCAGCTCGACTGGAAGACAACCAGCGGCACCCTGATCGCCTGGGCTCGAAACACCCTGGCCAGCCTCGTTCTCGAGAGCGACCACACGCACCTGCTATTCATAGACTCCGACATCGACTATCCGCCCGACCTGATCCAGCGGATGATCGACTTCGACGCTCCGATCGTCTCCGCCGTCTGCCCGCACCGCATCCTCGACATCCCCCGCTTCCACGCCATGTCGCGACAGTTCGACGAGCCGGCCGCGGCCTGGGCCCGCTCGCTGAGCTTCGTGATGGAGCTGGAACAGCCGCCCGTGGAGAAGAACGGCTTCTACCGCGCCAAGCGCACCGGCACAGGCCTGATGCTGATCAAGCGCGAGGTGTTCGAGACCTTGCGCGATGCCCACCCCGAGCTCTACCGCCCCGCGGCCGGCAGCTACTACGAGCACCAGCGCCTGACCAACGTGCTGCAGTGTTTCGACCCCGCCTACGACGACACAGGCGTCAGCATGGGGGAGGATGTGTCCTTCGCCCGCCGCTGGCAGGCGACCGGCGGCGAGATCTGGGTCGTCTTCGACGACACGGTGGGCCACGTCGGCCCGTTCGTATTCCGGGCGCGGGGATGAACTAGGTTGTGATGGCCGGGAGCAGCCCAGCCATCACAACCAGGCTTCGATTACTCCGCCGGTTGCAGCGTCTTCTTCACCACCGCGCCGGCCAGGCGGGCGGTGATGATTTCCTCGGCCTCGCGGACGATGCGGTGGATCAGCTCGGCGCAGGTGGGGATGTCGTGGATCAGGCCCTGGATCTGGCCCGCGGACCAGATGCCGTAGTCCGGATCGCCGGCCTCGTAGACCACCTTGCCGCGGGCGCCCGCCACCAGGTCCTTCACGTCCTCGAACTTGGCGCCGCCGGCGCGCTCGATGCGGACCACCTCGTCGGAGACGGCGTTCTTCGCCACGCGGGCGGTGTTGTGCATCGTCCGGAAGATCAGGTTGGTCTGCCGCTCGTCGTTGGCGACGATCTGCTCCTTCACCTTCTGGTGGATCGGGCTCTCGACCGTGGCCATGAAGCGGGTGCCCATGTTGATACCCTCGGCGCCCAGCGCCAGGGCGGCGACCAGGCCGCGCCCGTCGCCGAAGCCGCCGGAGGCGATCATCGGGATCTTCACCTTGTCGGCCGCCGCCGGGATCAGGATCAGGCCGCCGACGTCGTCCTCGCCCGGGTGGCCCGCGCATTCCAGGCCGTCGATCGAGATGGCGTCCACGCCCATCCGCTCGGCCGACAGCGCGTGGCGGACCGCGGTGCATTTGTGGATCACCTTGACCCCGTGCGCCTTGAAGTGGTCGACGTGCTCCTGCGGCTTGTAGCCGGCCGTCTCGACGATCTTGATCCCGCTGTCGATGATCGCCTGGCGATACTCCGCATAGGGCGGCGGAGTGATCGCCGGCAGGATGGTCAAGTTCACGCCGAACGGCTTGTCGGTCAGCTTGCGCGCCTTCTCGATCTCCCGGCGCAGGTCGTCGGGGGTCGGCTGGGTCAGGGCGGTGATGAAGCCCAGCCCGCCGGCGTTGGCCACCGCGGCCACCAGCTCGGCGCGGCCCACCCACTGCATCCCGCCTTGAACGACGGGGTGCTCGATCCCGAAGGTCTCGGTGAAGCGCGTCCTGAGCGCCATTGGCATCCTCCCAAACAATTGTTCGGATGCAGTTGAACCCCCATACCCCACGTCAAGCAAGCGCGGGGCCGGAGAGCCTACTGGATGCCGCTGCGCCCGATCGCGTAGAAGCGCTCGGCGCGCTTGGCCTTCAGCTCCTCGGCCGAGAGGCCGTCCAAGCCCTTCAGCTCCTCCTCCACCGCGTCGCCGACGGCTGCCATGGCGGCTTCCGGGTCGGAGTGGGCGCCGCCGGCCGGTTCGGGGATGATGCGGTCGACGATCTTGAGCTTCACCAGGTCCTGGGCGGTGATCTTCATCGCCTTGGCCGCCTCGCCCGGCGTGCGGGCGCCGCGCCACAGGATGGAGTTGGCCCCCTCCGGCGGGATCACCGAATAGATGGCGTGCTCCAGGATCAGCACGCGGCTGCCGCAGGCGATGCCCAGCGCCCCGCCCGAGCCGCCCTCGCCGGTGACCACGGCCACCATGGGGACTTCCAGCATCAGCGCCTTCTCGGTGGAGCGCGCGATGGCCTCGGCCACGCCGCGCTCCTCGGACGCCATGCCCGGATAGGCGGCCGGCGTGTCGACGAAGCTGATCACCGGCAGCTTGAAGCGCTCGGCCAGCTCGAACAGCCGCACAGCCTTGCGGTAGCCCTCGGGGCGCGCGTAGCCGAAGTTGTGCTTCACCCGGGTGACGGTGTCGCGGCCCTTCTCATGGCCCATCACGACCACTGGGCGCCCGCGGAACCGTCCGAGGCCGCCCATGATCGCCTGGTCGTCGGCGAACTTGCGGTCGCCGCGGAGCTCCTGGAACTCGTCGATCAGGGCGCCGACGTAGTCGACGAAGTGCGGCCGGTCCGGATGGCGCGCCACCTGGGTCTTCTGCCAGGCGTCGAGATTCGAGTAGGCCTCGATGCGCAGCTCCTGCGCCCGCGCCCTCAGGGACTCCAGCTCCTCGTCCGAGCCGCCGCCGGCGGTTTCGGAGAGTTTGGAGAGCTCCTCGATCTTGGCTTCGAGGTCGGCGATCGGGCGCTCGAACTCGAGGTAGTGCGCGGCCATCAGGCATCCGTTCGAAAGAGGCTGCCGCCCCGAAGAAGCGGCGGAAAGTAGGCGTGAACTGCCCAGCTCACAAGCGGCGAGACGGGACCCCGGTTCCGGCCAGCGGAACGGTCAAGCCTCGGGAGTCGTTTGGCGTGATCGAGGAGACCAGGAGCCTAGAGATGAAACACGTCATGAAGATCGGTATGGCCTCTGCGCTGGCCCTCGCCACCGCCGCGCCAGCCGTGGCCCAACAGTATCGCCCGACGCCCGAGTATCAGCGGCAGCAGGACGTCTACGACGCCCAGCGTTCCCAATACGAAGACCAGCAGGCCCAGTACGAGGGCCGCCGCCAGGACTATCGCGAGACGCGCCGCAACTATGCGGAGGCCCGCCGCGATTACGAGCGGCGCCTCGCGGAATGGAACCGCGCCCAGGCGATCTACGACCGCCGTTACGGCCGGGGCTCCTATGCGCGGATGTACGCCCGCCCGGTCTGGGATCAGACCGCCTGGTCCAGCTATGAGGCGCCGCCCTACGCCGGCTACTACGGCCGCAACAGCGTGGCCTCGAACGTCCCCTGCAACACCAGCAACAACACGGCGGCGGGCGGTGTGATCGGTGCGCTGGCCGGCGCGGTGCTGGGTTCGCAGGTCGCCTCGCGCGGCGCCCGGACCGAAGGCGCAGTCCTGGGGGGTGTGGCCGGCGCGGTGATCGGCGGCGCGGTGGGCAACGCCAACGCCAAGTACAAGTGCGACAGCCGCGGCCCGTACTTCTCGGAAAGCGACACCGTCGCCTACCGCGAGGGCCGCAACCGCTACGCCTCGAGCTACGACTACAACTACTATGAGAACCGCCGCTGCCGCCTGGCCCCCGCGCCGGTGGACGCCTACGGCCGCGACATCCGCTATGTCCGCGTCTGCCCCGACGACCAGGGCCGCTATCGCATCACGGGGTAGGACGGAGCTTTCCCTCCCCTTGATGGGGAGGGACGGCGCTACCGCTTCTTCGCCAGCGGATGCCGGGTCTGCACGATCTCGCTGAGGCGATCCGACGCCACGTGGGTATAGATCTGGGTGGTGGCGATGTCGGCGTGGCCCAGCAGCTTCTGCACGACGCGCAGGTCGGCGCCGCCCTCCAGCAGGTGGGTGGCGAAGGCGTGGCGCAGGACGTGCGGGCTGACGCGCTCCGGATCGATCCCGGCGCCCGCCGCGGCTTCGTCCAGCACCTGGGCGAAGCGTCGGGGCGTCAGGCGGCCGGCCTTGCCGCGCGAGGGGAACAGCCAGGGATTCGCCCGGTCGCCCTTCGGCAGGAAGCGGGGCCGCACCGCCAGATAGGCCTTCACCGCCGCGCGGGCCGTATCGTTCAGCGGCGCGAGCCGTTCCTTTCCGCCCTTGCCCTTGACGATGAGGTAGGCCGGGTCGCGCGCCAGGGCCGCCAGCGGCAGGGCGGTCAGCTCGGAAATCCGCAGGCCGGACGCATAGGCCAGCTCCACCATGCAGCCGAAGCGCAGGCCCTGGGCGCCGTCCCGGGCGGCGGCTGCGCCGATCAGACGGTCCATCTCGTCGCGCGACAGAACCTTGGGCAGGGGCCGGCCCTTCTTCGGCGCCTCGACCCGGCGGGACGGATCGTCCTCGCGCCAGCCCTCGCCCAGCACGAACCGGTAGAACTGGCGCACCGCCGCGCGCCGCCGCGCCGCGGTGGCCGGCGACAGGCCGCGCACGCCGAGGTCGGCGAAATAGGCCTCGATGTCCTCGGCGCTGGCCTCCGCGAGGCTGCGGCCCCGGCCGGCTAGGTAGAGGCCCGCGTCGGTGAGGTCGCGCGAGTAGGCCGACAGGGTGTTGTGCGCGGCGGCCCGCTCGACCGCCATCATCTCCAGGAACGCCTCGGCCCACTCGGCGCCCTTGCTGCTCATTTGAGGCCTGCAAGTCCCTCGAGCACGAACAGCCGCGCATCGTCGGCCAAGCCGACGCGGATCAGGGTGCGGACGATCCGCACGCGGTCGCCCAGGGCCGGGCCGGCCGGGCCGGCGTCCGCGGCGGTCCACAGGGCCAGCAGCGCGGCCTCGCCCACACGGCGGCTGTCGGCGGCGGCCTCCAGGGCCAGGCTGCGGCCCGCCGGCGCCTTGCCCTCGGGCACGGGGAAGGCCGAAATGCGGGCCCGGTCCGGTCCGGGAAGGTCGTTGGCGAGCGAGGCCAGCAGCACCGCCGCCGCCTGCAGGCGCGGCTTCGTCTTCGGATCGGCAGCGTCCGCCGCCGCGGCGATCAGGGCCGAGACCGCGGACTCGGGCGGCAGGCCGGAGATCACCGCCTGCCCCAGGCCGCCGATCTGGGCGTCGATCAGACTCAGGTCGTAACGGGGCGCCACGGGATCGGCGCCGCTGGCGGCCGCCGCCACCGCGGGCGCGGGCTTGGCCGCCGCGAGATCGAGCCCCAGGCTCTTGGAGAGCGCCAGGTCGAGCCCGTTGCGCAGCGACGCCGCGCCGCCCGGCGCGCCCGACAGCTTGGCGCCCATCAGCCGGCCGTAGATCGCGTCGCGCGCCTGGGCCTGGGCCAGGTCGAAGGTGAGCTGGGCCTCGGCCCCCTGCCCGGCCTCGGCCTGGCAGAAGGCGCGCAGGCGCAGCCAGTAGGCCTCGCCCCGTCCCGTCGACAGCCCCTCGGCGATGCTGCAGGCCCGCGCGTTGTCGCCGGCCAGCAGGGCGGTCTCCGCCGCCGCCTGCGACAGCGCCGCGTTACGGTCCAGGCCGGGCGCGCGGTCCAGGATCCGGGTCGCCGCGGCCACGTCGCCCAGGGCGATCAGGGCGCCGGCGCGGGCCCCGGACAGGGCCTCGTCGCCCGAGGAGCCCTCGGGACCCTTGGCGCCGGTCGCCAGCACGCGCCGGGCCAGGGACGCCGAGGCCGGCGACAGCGGCTTGGCGGCCAGCAGCGGCAGCACCGCCCGGGCGGTCTCGATCGGCGTGCCCTGCCACAGGTCGGCGGGCAGGCCGGTGTCGCGGCCCGGCGTCGAGAAGGCGTCCGGCGGCGCGAGCTGGACGACCTGCACCTGGGCGCTGGCGGGCGCCGCCGCCAGCATCAGAAGACCTGCGAAGAGAGCGATACGCGACATGGAGACAGCTTATCCACGGCCGCGCGTTGGCGCGAGTACCTAGGACCGTGTAAAGGCTGCGCCGTTGATGGACCGCTACGAACCGCTCCGCCGCCGCACCATCGCGCTTGTGGGCCTCATGGGCGTCGGCAAGTCGAGTGTGGGCCGCCGCCTGGCGAACGCGCTGGGCCTGCCCTTCCGCGACGCGGATGCCGAGGTCGAGGCGGCGGCTGGCCGATCGATCCCCGAGATCTTCGCCGAGTTGGGCGAGCCGGCTTTCCGCGACGGCGAGCGACGGGTGATCGCCCGCCTGCTCGAAGGCCCGCCGATCGTGCTGGCCACCGGCGGGGGCGCCTTCATGAACCCTGAGACCCGGGCGCTGATCAAGGCGCGCGCCCTGTCGATCTGGCTGCAGGCCGACCTTGAGGTGCTGGCGCGTCGCGTCGGGCGCAAGGACAGCCGGCCGCTCCTCGCGGGCAAGGACCCGCTGGAGGTCCTGCGCGCCCAGGCCGAGGCGCGCTACCCCGCCTATGCCGAGGCCGATATCGCGGTCGAGACCGGCGACACCGCCCACCACATCACGGTGGGCCAGGTGATCGACGCCATGTTCAAGCACCTGGGTGAGCCCGCAGAATGAGCCGCACCATTCCCGTCGGCCTCGGCGACCGGACCTATGACGTGGTGGTGGGCGATGGCCTGCTGGACGCCGCAGGCCGCCTGATCGCGCCGTTCCAGACCCGTGGCCGCACCGCCGTGGTCAGCGACGAGACCGTCTGGCGCCTGCACGGCGAACGCCTGACCGCCGCGCTGAGGGCCGCCGGCATCGAGGCCTTGCCGGTGATCGTGCCGCCAGGGGAGCAGACCAAGAGCTTCGAAGGCCTGGCCGACGTCTCCGACCGGTTGCTGGCGCTGGAACTGGACCGTGGCGACATCGTCACGGCCTTCGGCGGCGGCGTGGTGGGCGACCTCGCGGGCTTCGCCGCGGCGATCTACAAGCGCGGCATCGACTTCGTGCAGATCCCGACGACGCTCCTGGCGCAGGTCGACTCCTCGGTCGGCGGAAAGACCGCCATCGACACCCCGCGCGGCAAGAACCTGGTGGGCGCCTTCCATCAGCCGAAGCTGGTGCTGGCCGACCTCGGGGTGCTGTCGACCCTGCCGGACCGCGAGATGCGCGCCGGCTACGCCGAGGTCATCAAGTACGGCCTGCTGGGCGACCTCCGCTTCTTCGAGTGGCTGGAAGTCAACGGCGCGGCGGTGCTGGCCCGCGAATCGGCGGCGCTCGCCCAGGCCGTCGCGCGTTCCATCGAGATGAAGGCCGAGATCGTCGCCGAGGACGAACGCGAGCAGGGCCGCCGCGCGCTGCTGAACCTCGGCCACACCTTCGGCCACGCCCTGGAATCCGAGACCGGCTACGGCGAGGCCCTGCTGCACGGCGAGGCGGTCGGGGCGGGCATGGCGCTGGCCTTCCGCTTCTCCGCCGCCCGGGGGCTGGTGACCGGCCAGGACGCCCAGCGCGCCACGCGCGGCATCGCCGCCTCGGGCCTGCCCACTACCCTGGCCGAGGTCCCCGGCCACCCGTTCGACGCCGGCCGCCTGGTCGCCCACATGGGCCAGGACAAGAAGGCCGAGGCGGGCCGCCTCACCTTCATCCTCGCCCGCGCCCTTGGCGAAGCCTTCGTGGCCAAGGACGTGGATGCCGCCGCCGTACGCGACTTCCTGCTCTCGGAGGGAGCAACCCTGTGAACATGGTCGTAGCCACTCTGCTGGCGCTCGCCCCTACCCTCGTCCTGCTGCTGAGCATCTCGGGGCTGATCTCGGCCGCCGAGACCTCCATGACCGCCGCCTCGCGCGGACGGATGCACCAGCTCGAGCGCGACGGCGACCGCGCGGCCCGCCGGGTCAACAAGCTGATCGGCGACCAGGAGACGATGATCGGGGCGATCCTGCTCTCGAACAACGTCATCAACATCTTCGCCTCGGCCCTGACCACCGCCGTGCTGACGTCGCTGTTCCCCCAAGGATCGGTGGCGGGCCCGATCATCGCCACCGTGGTGATGACCGTGTTGGTGGTGATCTTCTCCGAGATCCTGCCCAAGACCATCGCCATCGCCCGGGCCGACGAGGTGGCTCGGGCGCTCTCCATCCCCACCTACTGGACCGTGCGCATCTTCGGCCCGCTCGCCTCGGCCGCCCAGTGGGTGGTGCGCCTGACGCTCCGGCCCTTCGGCATCAAGCTGGACGCCGGCACGGACGTGCTGGCCGCCCACGAGGAGATCCGCGGCGCGGTGGAGTACCACCACTCCGAAGGCCTGGTGGAGACCCGTGACCGCTACATGCTGGGCGGTGTGCTCGACCTGGGCGAGATGGATGTCTCCGAGGTCATGGTCCACCGCCGGTCGATGGAGACGGTGGACGGCGGGCTGAGCCCACGGGAGATCGTGGCCGAGACCCTGGCCAGCCAGCACAGCCGGGTCCCGATCTACCTGAGCGAGCCCGAGAACGTCGTCGGCATCCTGCATGTGAAGGACCTGCTGCAGGCGATCACGGACGCCGACGGGCGCATCGACGACCTCGACGTCCGGGCGATCCTGCGCGAGCCCTGGTTCATCCCCGAGACCACCAGCCTCAAGGACCAGCTCGCCGCCTTCCTGAAGCGCCACAACCACTTCGCCCTGGTGGTGGACGAGTACGGCGCCCTGCAGGGCCTGGTCACGCTGGAGGACATCCTTGAGGAGATCGTCGGCGAGATCGAGGACGAGCACGACGTGGTCGCGGCCGGGATCAAGCCGGCCGGTGACGGCGGGGTGATCGTCGAGGGGTCGGTCACCATCCGCGACCTCAACCGGGCCATGAACTGGGACCTGCCCGACGAGGAGGCGGTCACGATGGCCGGCCTGCTGATCCACGAGGCCCAGGCGATCCCGGAGGTCGGCCAGACCTACACCTTCCACCGCCACCGCTTCCGCGTGGAAGCCCGCAAGGGCGCCCGCATCACCTCGCTGAAGGTCGACCCGCTCCCGCCCCTCGACGACGGGGACTGAACAACTAGGTCGCCGGCCGAAGGCTCAGCCTTCGCGGTAGTAGGGCTCGACCGGGCCCTGCAGCTTCATGGTGAGCTGATTGCCGTGGCGGTCCTTGGAGTTGCCGACGGCCAGCCGCACCCAGCCCTCGCTGACGCAGTATTCCTCGACGTTGGTCTTGTCCTGGCCCTTGAAACGCACGCCCACGTTCCGCTGCAGGACCTCGGCGTCATAGAACGGGCTGTTGGGGTCCACCGACAGCCGGTCCGGCAGGGCGGGAGAAGTGTCTTCGCTCATGGGCCGGGACCTCGCACGAAGGCCGTCGCCGTTCAAGGTTCCGATCGTCGCGCGCCTCATTGCCAAGCCGCCTCCGAGGCTGTTCAACAACGGCCATGAAACTCAGCCTCGCCGCGCTTGCGGCCCTGCTCGTCGTTGCGCCCGCCATGGCCGAAAAGCTTCCCGCCCAGCGGATCTTCGAAAGCCCCGACATCTCCGGGCCCCGTGCTCGCGGCGTGAAGCTGTCGCCGGACGGCAAGTCGGTGACCTACATCAAGACCCGCGCCGACGACCTGACGATCACCGACCTCTGGATCGCCGACGTGGCCGGCGGCGAGCCGCGCCTGTTGCTGGACGGCAAGCAGCTGGCCCCGGCGGAGCGCGAACTCTCCGAGGCCGAGAAGGCGCGGCGCGAGCGGGCCGGCGTCGCCACCCGCGGCGTCGTGGACTACGCCTGGGACGACCAGGGCAAGGCGATCCTGGCGCCCGTCGAAGGCGACGTCTGGGTCTATGACGTGGGGGCGAAACAGGCCCGCCAGCTCACCAGGACCGCCGGCGACGAAATCGACGCCAAGATCTCGCCGAAGGGCGGCTTCGTCTCCTACGTCCGGGACGACAACCTCTACGTCACCCCCACCGCCGGCGGCGGCGAACGCGCCCTGACCGAGGGCGGGACCGAGCTGAAGAGCTGGGCCACCGCCGAGTTCATCGCCCAGGAGGAGATGGACCGCTCCACCGGCTACTGGTGGAGCCCGGACGACAAGGCCATAGCCCTCGCCTTCGTCGACCAGACCGGCGTCGACATCGTCGAACGGCCCGAGGTCAACGCCACCGGCGCCCGTGTCGTGCCCCAGCGCTATCCCCGCCCCGGCCGCCCGAACGCCAAGGTCGATCTCTTCGTCCAGCCGCTCGACGGCGGCGCGCGCGTGAAGGTGGATCTGGGGGCCAACGCCGACATCTACCTGGCCCGCGTCGCCTGGGCGAAGGACGGCAGGACCCTCTACGTCCAGCGCGAGAGCCGCGACCAGCGCCGCCTGGACCTGCTGGCCGTCGACCCCAAGACCGGCCAGGGCAAGGTGATCCTCACCGAGACCAGCCCCCACTGGGTGGACCTCAGCGACGACTTCAAGCCGCTCAAGGACGGGACCTTCCTGTGGTCGTCCGAGCGCTCGGGCTGGCGCCACCTCTATCTCTACGCCGCCGACGGCAAGCCGATCCGCCAGGTCACCCAGGGCGACTGGCCGGTGGAGAAGATCGAGGGCGTCGACGAGGTCGCCAAGTCCGTCATCTTCGCCGCCCACAAGGACCGCCCCGGAGAGCGCCGGATCTATTCCGTCTCCTACGCCAGACCGGCCGAGCCCAAGGCCCTGACCCCGGCCGGCGGCTGGTGGACGGTGACGGTGGCCAACAAGGGCGGCGCCTTCGCCGGAACCTACGAGGACCCGAAGACCCCGCCGCAGACCGCCCTCTACCGCGCCGACGGGACCCGCGTGCGCTGGATCGAGGAGAACGCGCTGAAGGCGGGACATCCGTTCTGGCCGTACGTCGACCACCTGCGCACGCCGGAGTTCGGGACCATCAAGGCCGCCGACGGCAGCCCGCTGTGGTGGTCGCTGCGCACGCCGCCCGGCTTCGATCCGTCGAAGAAGTACCCGGTGATCGTCCAGGTCTACGGCGGCCCCTCCGGCCCCCGCGTGGCCGGCAACTGGCATACCCCCGAGGACCAGATCCTGCTGGACGCCGGCTACATCCTGTTCCGCCTCGACAACCGCGGCGTCGGCTATCGCTCGGTGGCCTTCAAGACCGCCATCGACCGCAGGATGGGCCAGCTGGAGGTCGACGATCAGGTCGCAGGCGCCAGGTACCTGCAGTCCCTGCCCTACGTGGACGCCAGCCGCATCGGCGTCACCGGCTGGTCCTACGGCGGCTACATGACGCTGCTGATGCTCACCGCCCCGGACAGCCCGTTCAGGGCCGGCGTGGCGGGCGCGCCGGTCACCGACTGGAAGCTCTACGACACCCACTACACCGAGCGCTTCATGGGTACGCCCGAGAACAACGCCGACGGCTACGCGAAGTCCGAGGTGGTGACCCGCCTGTCCCGCCTGAAGCCCGGTTCGCTGCTGCTGGTCCACGGCATGGCGGACGACAACGTCACCTTCGACCACTCCACCCGGGTGCTGTTCGCCCTGCAGGCTGAGGGCAAGCCGTTCGAGACCATGGTCTACCCCGGCCTGCGCCACCGCGGGGGCTGGACGCCGACCAACCGCATGCACCGCGCCATGCAGGCCCTCGACTTCTTCGACCGCAAGCTGAAGGCGACTGACTAGGGTTGGCCGGCCCGCGCCGCCAACGGGCGTTCGCGGTACTCCCGCGTCAGGGCCTGGATGCGCGGCGCGAAGAAGTCGATGAAGGCGCGCACCCTTGGCGCGTCCTTCAGGTCGGGCCGCGTGACGATCCAGGTGAACGACAGGCTTTCGGGGGCCGGCGGGAAGATCTGTATGAGGTCCGGATCCATGTCGGCCAGGATGCAGGGCATCGAGCCGATGGCGATGCCCGCCCGCACGGAGGCGAACATGTTGGTGGCGCTGTTCGACTTGAACGTCACGGCCACGTCCGGCGCTCGCTCGAGGATCACCGCGAGACCCGGGTAGTTGCGCTCGCTCTCGCCGCCGATCAGCACGTGGTTCTTGAGCTCGTCCAGGGTGGTCGGCAGGCCCATGCGGGCCGCGTAGGCCTGGCTGCAGTAGAGGGCCCAGTCGGTCTCGCTGACCTTGCGCGCCACCAGGTTGGAATCGGGCAGTTCGAATCCGCCGCGGATCGCCACGTCCGCCTCGCCGGCCTCGATGTCCAGTTGGTCGTCGGTGATGGCCAGTTCCAGCGTGACGTCCGGATACGCGGCCCGGAATTCCGGCAGCAGCGGGATGATCCCGGAATTGGCCGTCATCTCGCTCATGGTCACCCGCAGCGTGCCCGAGGCGCCGCGTTGGTGGACCTCCACCGTGTTGCGCATGGCCAGCGCGGCGCGCTCCATGGCCTCGGCGTCGGCCACCAGACCGCGGCCGGCCTCGGTCAGGCTGGCGCCGGCCTGATGGCGCTCCACCAGCCGCAGGCCCAGGTCCCTCTCCAGCGCTTCCAGCCGCCGCGCCACGGTGGTCTGGTTCACGCCCAGCTCCCGCGCGGCGGCCGCCGTCGATCCGCCGCGCGCCACGGCCAGCAAGGCCTTCACGTCGTTCCAGTCGAACATGGCCCCATGTCGCCACGGTCGGGCGGCGCGGGCAAGGCTCAGCTATGCGAGCTGGCCGTGCGCCGGGCTTCGCCGTTCGCTACGACGGCGCCCTCGGCCAGGACCCTCTCGATAGCTTCGACCAGGGCGGTCATCTCGATGGGCTTGGCGACGAAGCCGTTCATGCCGGCGGCCAGGTATTCGTCGATCTGATGGGGCATCACATTGGCCGAGACGGCCAGGATCGGCGTGGGAGCGAGCCCGCGCTCGGCCTCGATCGCCCGCATGGCCAGGGTCGCGTCGACGCCGTTCATCACCGGCATCTGCACGTCCATCAGCACCACGTCGAAGCGCTCTCCGGAGAAGGCGCTCACCGCTTCGGCGCCGTCGGCGACCAGTTGCAGATCGACGTCCAGGGGCTGGAGCATGGCGGCCAGCAGCAGTTGGTTGGTCGGATTGTCCTCGGCGGCCAGCACGCGCAGCCGCGACCTCAGCGCCGGCGTGTCGTCGGGGGCCGGCGCGGCGGCAGGCGTCGCGGCGTGGAGCCATTCGATCGGCAACTCGAACGAGAAGGCCGACCCGCGGCCCTCGACGCTGGTCACGGCGACCCGTCCGCCCATCAGCTCCACGAACTCGCGGGAAATGGCCAGGCCCAGGCCGGTGCCGCCGAACCTGCGCGTCGGGCTGGGATCGACCTGGGAAAAGCGGCGGAACAGCCGCTCGAGACGGTCGGGCGCGATGCCGACGCCGCTGTCCGAGACGGTGCAGGCGATGCCGTGGTCGGTGCGGCGCACGCGCACGCGGACCTCGCCGGCCGCGGTGAACTTGACCGCATTGGAGGTGAGGTTGGCCAGCACCTGGCGGATCCGGCCGCCGTCGCCCAGCCACACGCCGGCGGCGGCGGGCTCCACCTCGACCAGGAAGCGCACCGCCTTCTCCGCCGCCAGGGTGGCGAACCCGCGGGTCGCGGCCTCGACCGTCTGCTCCAGGTCGAAAGGCGCGACGTCCAGCTCCATCTTGCCGGCCTCGACCTTCGACAGGTCGAGGATGTCGTTCAGCAGGGCCAGCAGGGCGCCGCCCGAGTTGCGGATCACCTGCAGCTTCTCGCGGTCGGCGGGCTGCAGGTCGCTCTGGGCCAGGACCTGGGCCATGCCCAGCACGCCGTTCAGCGGGGTGCGGATCTCGTGGCTCATGTTGGCGAGGAACTGCGACTTGGCGATGTTGGCGCTCTCGGCGCGGTCGCGCGCGTCCTCCAGCTCGCCCATGGCGGCGGTCAGGGCCCGTTCGTGGGCGCCCAGGCGGCGCACCACACGCAGGATCTGCCAGCCGAGCGCGGCCATGACGGCGCCCACCGCCAGCAGGCCGAGCGCCAGGGCGGGGGCGGCGTCCGTCAGGATCCGGACGCCGGGCCTATGGGGCGTCCACGCCAGCCGGCCGACCGAACGGCCGCCGGCGTCGCGCAGGGGGATGGACGCCTTCGAGCGCGGCGCCGTGGTTTCCAGGCGCGGCTCAGCGATCTGCATCTGGCGCAGCGCCGCCATCAGCTGGCGATCCATCCGCTGCGCCGACACGACCAGCACCGCGGGCCCCCTCCGGCGTGGCGAGGCCGCGTTCTCGGGCGTCACCGTAGACACCGCCGCCAGGTAGTGGACGCCGCCCGACACGATGACCCCGGAGGCGGTCTCGGAAAGGCCCGGGTCCGACGCTTCGAGCCGGGGCGGCCTTGCGCCGCGCGCCGCCTCCAGGGCCCGGGCCCGGAGGATCAGGGGCGCCGCGTCGGCGAGGAACCGCCCCTGGCGCGCCGGGTCGGCCCGCCGGGAACCCACCCAGGCGTAGAAGGGCTTTCCGCGCCCGTCGAGAGCCACCGAGATGTCGTGACCGCGGTTGTTGGCGAAGTAGCTGCCGATCTCCTCGTCCGCCCATTCCAGGCTGCCGCCGGGGTGGAACGCCTCATAGGCCTGGTCCCAGACGGTGGCGGTGGTGACGTCGCTGACGAGGTTCTTCAGCGATCGATCGAGCGCGGCGGTCACGCGGACGCCGTCCTCGCGCGCCTGCAGGTCGTCCAGGGCGTTGGATCCGCCGGCCAGCAGGGCCACGACGCCGATCAGCACCAGCGCGACCAGCGCCACGCCGAGCGCCATCAGGCGGCGAAGCGCCGTCTGGCCTTCTGTCGGTTCAAGGGCGCGCGGAGGCGACATGGATCATCCATGTCGCCCAGGCGTCGCAACGGTCCGTAAACGCGACGGGCCGCGGCGGCAGACAAACTGTCGCAGACGGCTACTTCGGCTTGCGGAACTTCATCACGAACTGATCGGTCTTGCCGCGGATCGCCGGGTCGAAGACGTTCTTGTCATGGGCGTCGGATGGGTCCTTCAGCAGCGGGCTCTCGCCTTCCAGCTTGAAGCCCGCGGCCTCCACCTCCTCCTTCACGATCGCCGGATCGATCCGGTGGACCTTCATCGGCGGCTCCAGCCCCGAGCCTGCCACGGCCACATGGTCGACGATCAGATAGACCCCGCCCGGCTTCAGCGACTTGAACACCTCGGCGTTGACCTTGGCCGCCGTGTCCTTCGGGAACGGGGTCAGGTGCAGGTCGTGGTAGTTCTGGACCGTCAGCACCAGGTCGACGCCGTCCGGCAGGTCCAGCGCGCCCAACGACGAGGTCAGGGCCGTGATGTTGGGATAGGCGGCCGCGACCTTCTTCTGGTCCTCGCCGTACTTGGCCTGGAACTGGATGAACTCGGACGGCTGGTAGGCGATCACCTGGCCCTTCGGCCCCACCGCCACCGAGAGCAGGCGGGTGAAGTACCCGCCGCCCATGATCAGGTCGACGACCTTGTCCCCCGTCTTCACGCCGGCGAACTCCAGCAGCTCGCCCGGCTTGCGGGCGGCGTCGCGGGCCGCCTCGTCGGCCGGCCGCGCCTTGTCGGCCATCGCCGCCACGATGTTCGGCGGGGGCGCCGCCTGAGCCGTCGACACCGCCGCCGCCGAAGCGCCCAGCGCCAGCGCCGCCGCGGCGGCCATCATCCACATCCGCGCCATGACCCGCGCCTCCTCCATTGTTGTGGCGGCAAGCTAGCACCCCCGACAGCCGAGCCTCTAGCGGCATGCGGGGAACGGCCGTATCCTTGCGGTGCGTGTCAGTCAGGAGCCGTTGTGTGATCAAGTCGATCATCGGGGGCGCGGCTGTCGCTGCGCTTCTTTCCGGGCCGGCCTCGGCCGCGGTCCGTTCCCCTGCCCTGGCGTGGGTCGTCAGTCCCACCGACACCGGCTGCCGCGTCGAGCTGGAGCTGGTCGGCCGCTCCGGCGGGATCACGCCCGTCAGCCTGACGTCGGACGGCCAGCTGGTCAGCCTGCGGTTCTTCAAGGACGACCTGCCGGCCCGCGCCTTCCTGCCGATCCGCATCGACAAGGCGCGGTTCTCCAACCTGATGCTGCGCGGCGAGGGCGCCTCGGGCGAACTCGTGCTGTCGGAGGAGACCGAGGCGGCCATGAAGAAGGGGGGCACGCTGGGGGTGGCCTGGCTGTCCGAGGAGCCGCTCACCGCGTCCCTGGCCGGATCGGAGCAAGGGCTCTCCGACCTGCGCGTCTGCGGCGCCCAGACCGCCTCGCGGCATCGCGAGCGGGCCGTCGCCGAGCAGGCCGCCCGCGACCGGGCCGAGGCCGAGGGGCGCGCCAGGGCGTTGAACGAAGCCCAGCTCGCCGCCGTCCAGGCCCAGACCGCCGCCGCGGAGGCGCAGCGCCGCCAAGTGGAGGAGACCGCCGAGCGCCAGCGCCGGCTGGAGGCCGCCCAGGCCGAGCGCACCTACGCCGAGGCCCGCCAGCGCGCCTACGAGGAGGAGCGCCGCCGCGCCTACCAGGCCCAGTACGACGATGATGAACAGGACCCGCGCTGGGCGCCGCCGCCACGTCCGGTGTGGCCGCCGCGGCCCTACTACAGCCCGTACCGGTAGGGCAAAAGCAAACGGCCCGGCTTGCGCCGGGCCGAAGCCGTTGTCCTAGAGTGCTTTCCGGCGAAGTGGATACCGGTTCCCCGCCAGAAAGCGCGACAAAGCAAAGACCTGGAGCGCAGCTCCGATTCAATCGGAGCGAACGGCGCTCTAGCTGACCGTGACCGCGATCCGCCGGCGACGGACCACGTAGCCGACGGCGCCGAAGCCGACGATCATCATGGCCCAGGTCGCGGGCTCGGGGATCGCGCCGACTTCGTTCCGCGGCGGACCGCGCGGATCGTCGTCCACGATGGGACCGCCGATCAGTTGGTTGGGCGGGCGAGTCCCGCCGCCAGGCCCATCCGTCCCCGGAATCTCGGGGAAGGTCGGCTTGTCGGTGGGCGGGCTCGGCGGATTGACCGGGCCGGAAGGATCGCCGCCGCCCGGGTTCGTCGGATCGCCGCCGCCGGGATTGGTGGGACCGTTGGGATCCGTCGGGGTCGTGCCGCCTTCGCCGCCACCGCCGCCAGGACCGCCGCCTCCGACGCCGCCACCGCCGCCACCGCCGCCGCCCAGGCCGCCGAAGCCGCCCGTGGCCGGGAAGTCACCGCCGGCTTCGCCCGGAGGATCGAGGAACGTCACGCCGTCGCCGGGCGTGCCAGGATCGGTCTGGCCGCCGTCCCCACCCGTTCCGCCGCCACCGCCGCTGACGCCGCCGTTTCCATCGCCGCCGTTCGGGCCGGTAAGGCCGGGATCCTGGCCGTTCGGCTGGCCGCCGTCGCCGGAGCCGCCCGGGCCGCCGCCGCCGCCCGCGCCGCCAAGGCCGCCGCCTGCGCCCTGATCGCCAGCGCCAGCGCCACCGCCGCCGCCGCCCTGCTGGGCGCCGCCGCCTTGGTCGCCGGCGTCGGCGCCGCCGCGGAACAGGCTCAGCCGGCCGCCGTCACCCATCACCCCATTGCCTTCCATGAAGGTCGGGGCGGCGATCGCGGTGGCCGCAAACATCATGAACATCACGCCGCCGTGGCGGCTGGCCTTGCGGTGCCAGGGGTCCGTCGCGCAGATCTCGGGGCGCGCGGCCGGATGCCAGGGCGCCAGGGCGCAGATCTCGCCGTCCGGTCCCATGACCCGGCCGGGCCACATCCAGCTCCACAGCCAGCTCGTCTTCCAGAAGCGCCGGAAAGCGCTGTCCAGCTCGTTCGGCCAGGCCCAGCCGAACAGCATGGCCATCAGCCCGCGGCTGCGGCGGCGCGTGTTCGCGTCGTGGGTGGCGGTCGGCCACATCCAGCCCAGCAGGCTGGCGAGCCATCCGGCGCCGCGGCCTTCCTCGGTGTCGCGGGGCTCGGGCCACACCCAGGCCAGCAGCGCGGCCTTGCGGCTACGGGCATGGGCCCGGTCGTTCCTGATCGCTTCGACGCTCATCGGCGTTGCGCCCCACCGACGTCGCAATCGGACGCACTCATCGCTTCGACGCGCACTTGCCGTTCCACTTTAAGCCTACGAGGCGGGCAAGATCCCCCCCGGGAGACACCGCCAATGGCGTAGGTGCCGCATTTCCGCCCGAAAGTCGTTAACGGCGACGGGGTCGCGACGCTTTGTCTCGCTTCGGCCTGCGCCGCATAGTCCACGAAAACGGGCGCCGCGCCGGCGGCGCCGCGTCCCACTCCGCCCGAGAATCCGTGCCAGTTCACCGGCATTGGACCTGCTCCCGTTTCAGCGCAGCGCGGGGGATCGCAGCGCAGTCATCCAAGCTTCACAGTGCGCCGACGAGAGATGGCGCCGCAATGAAACACAATTGGCAGGGGAAATTCGCTTTGAGAGGGAATGCCCCGACGCAAGCCACTCGAAGCAAGATACGGACCAAGCTCTGCCTTGGATGCGTCGGCCCCATTTTTCTCGCCCTGGGCCCCTTTCGCGCCGTGCGCGGGGCCGGCGGGAGCCGCCGTCCGTCCCGTTTTGAAGCAGGCGCGGCACAACGGCGTCGCGCACGAAAAAGGGCCCGCGAGGGGCCCTTGTCCGAAGCCTGAGGAGAGGCCCGAGGGTTAGACGCCGAGGCCGGCGGTGGCGAAGGCGGTCAGCATGCCGACGATCAGCAGGGCGACGGGGGCGAAGCGGTCGGCTTGGCGTTCGATGTTGGCGAAGAAGGTCATGACACACACCTTGAGTTTGGTTCCTGGGGAACCCCGGGGGAGCGGGGCCGTCCGTCTGGACAACCCCTATCTACCACCATCTGAACACTGCATAGATCAGCGATTTCGCCTGACCACTATGCGATTGCGCATATGCCCTGTCGCCGCGCCTCAGCCGACCCGCATGGAAAGCTCGACGTCCTCGCCGAACGGGGTCGACATATAGCCCGCCGTCGAGCGCACGCGCGCCAGGTAGTCGGGACTGTAGTCGGCGTTGTCGGCCACGATCAGCGCGCCGGGCCGGAGGCGGGCCTCCAACAGGCTCAGGATGTCGGGATAGAGCCCCTTGGCGCCGTCGAGCAGGACCAGATCGATCTCGTCCGGGAGATCGACGCTCAGCGTCTCCAGCGCGTCGCCCTCGCGGATCTCCACGAGGTCGATGAGGCCGCCGGCCGTCAGGTTCTCCCGCGCCCGCGTCACCTTGGAGGGTTCGAACTCGCTGGTGATCAGGCGACCGCCGCCGTTGTCCCGCAGCGCGGCGGCCAGATGCAGGGTCGAGATCCCGAACGAGGTCCCGAACTCGACGATGGTCCGCGCCGCACAGCTCCGCGCCAGCATGTAGAGCAGCAGGCCCACCTCCCGCGACACCGGCAGCGGGTAATCCTTCAGGGCGCCATAGAAGTCGCGGTAGCCGGTCTTGCTCTGCATGAGCTGCGCCCGCGCGTCGGGCGACAGCGACGCGAACGCCGGGTTCGCGGCCGGCGAAGCCGCGTCGGCCTCGCCGAACAGGCGCTCCAGCAGCGGCGCGAGGGGGGTGTTTGTCAGGGTGGTCATGCAAGCCTCCGGGCTCGAAACAAGGCGTCGTTGCGCCCGGCCCGAAAATGCGACTAATTCGTCGCCTTACCTATTCGCATTGCCGGACGGCTCGATGTCGCTTCGCCCAACCCCCGAAATTTCCTCGAGAAAACGACCAAAGCAGACGCGCTCGGCCGAGCTGGTCTCCGCCATCCTAGAGGCCGCGGTTCAGGTTCTGGCGCAGGAGGGCGCCCAGCGCTTCACCACCGCCCGCGTGGCCGAGAAGGCCGGCGTCAGCGTGGGGTCCCTCTACCAGTACTTCCCCAACAAGGCGGCGATCCTGTTCCGGCTCCAGAGCGACGAGTGGCGCCAGACCACCGATCTGCTGCGCCGGATCCTGGAGGACACCAGCCGGCCGCCGCTGGTGCGCTTGCGCGCCCTGGTCCACGCCTTCGTGCAGTCCGAGTGCGACGAGGCCGCCATGCGCGTGGCGCTCAGCGACGCCGCCCCGCTCTATCGCGACGCCCCCGAGGCCCAGGCGGCGCGCGGGTCCGCCGGCCGCGCCGTCGAGGCCTTCATGCGTGAGACGCTGCCCGCCGCCGCCGAGCCCGTCCGCACCTTGGCCAGCGACCTGATCAAGAACGCGCTCAGCCAGCTGGGGAAACAGTTTTCCGAGACGCCCCGGTCGCCGGCTGAGATCGAAAGCTACGCCGACGCCATGGCCGACATGTTCTGCGCCTACCTCGACCGTCTGGCCTCCGAGGGCGCCGGGCGCTAGACGCCCACGAAAAAGGGCCCGCGAGGGGCCCTTGTCCGAAGCCTGAGGAGAGGCCCGAGGGTTAGACGCCGAGGCCGGCGGTGGCGAAGGCGGTCAGCATGCCGACGATCAGCAGGGCGATGGGGGCGAAGCGGTCGGCTTGGCGTTCGATGTTGGCGAAGAAGGTCATGACACACACCTTGAGTTTTGGGTCTTGGGAACCCCGGGGGAGCGGGGCCGTCCGTCTGGACAACCTCTATCTACCACCATCTGAACACTGCACAGATCAGCGATTTCGCCTGACCGCTATGCGTTTGCGCACATCCCCTGTCGCCCAAAGGAAAAGGGCGCCGCTGGCGCGGCGCCCTTCCCTCACGGTTCGGCGGTCCGCCCGTTAGCGGCGGTAGCCGTAGCCGTAGTTGTCGTAGCCATAGCGGCTGTCGGTCCGGCCGTAGTAGCCGCGGTCGCTCGTGCGGTAGCGGCTGTTGCCGTAGTAGGGCTGCGACTGGCGATAGCCGTAGCCGCTGCGGTAGTGCTTGCGGTCGTTGCCCTTGTCGACGGCGACGCCCAGGGCCGCACCGGCCACCGCGCCGATGGCGACGGATTCGGTCTTGCCGTTGCCCACCGCCGCGCCGGCGACGCCGCCCAGCAGCGCACCCAGCAGGGCGCTTTCGGTCTTCGACGTGCCCGCCGCGGCCTGGCTGGCCGGCAGGGCGACGGCGCCGGCGACCATCAGGGCCATCGCGGCTTTGATCATCTTGTTGGTCATGGCTCTAACTCCTTTGCCTGCGCCGGCGCCCGGACCTGGGCTGGATCGGCGATCTTGAGCCTGAGGTTAGAGCCCCCCGCCTGAACCCACTCGGGCCCCTCCGTTCATTCTCACGTCATGTTGGCGGCCACGAAAAAGGGCCCGCGAGGGCCCTTGGACGTTCCGGGAGAGTGGAGGGTCGACGCCTAGGCGACGCCCACCACGCCGACGGCCGCGAAGGCGACCACCAGCCCGAACATCGCCGTCGTCAGAACGGCGGGGGCCGCTCTTTGGATCAGACGCTGGATCAACGGGAAGGTCATGACACACACCTGAAGTTCTGGGGGGCCCCGGGGGAGCGGGGCGTCCGTCTGGACAAGCTCTTTGTAGCAGGGCCGCCGACTCGCACCGATCAGCATCTTCGCTGAATAGCTATGCGTTTTTGGTGCAGACGCTCATCCCTCGGTATAGGCGCCCAACACGGCGAAGAGCCCCCGGCCGCCAGGACCAGGGGCTCTTCACGCGTCCGCGAACCGGAACAAGGCATCCACTCAGGCTTCGCGGCCGCGAGGGACGGACGGTCCGCCGCTACTTCGACGGGCTGGTGTCGGGCGTGTTGGCCGTGGTCGCGCCGCCGTCGGCGTTGCCGGCCTGCTGTTCGACCGCGTCGGCCTGGGCGTTCAAGGCCTTTTCCTGCGGCTCGCTGGGGGTCGCGGCGGCCTGGGACTCCAGGGCGTCGGCCTTGGCCTCGGCCTGCTTGTCGGCGGGGCTGTTGCACGCGGCGAGACTGGCGGCCGCACAGGCGGCGACGGCGAGGGTCAGGATGCGCATCGAGCATTCTCCATTGCTTTGCGAGGAAGCTTGAGCGCCTGAGCGGGCGTTTGGTTTCCGGCGCGCTGACGATTTCGTGAACGCCAAGCCGGCGCGGGAGGCGGAGCGCCAAGCCGGACAACGGAGCGCGACGCCTCTTCCGAAACGCCCCGGCTCCGCGCATGATGCCGCCAGGTCCGGGGCCCTCCGGGCGCGCTGCTCGGGGAGGTCGTTCGATGTTGTTCGTGATCCTGTCGATCGCCCTGCATGCGGCCGGCGGCGAGCCGGGCGCGACCTCGCCCAAGGGGGTCATGACGCCGGTGACCGGCATCCCCGGCGAACCGCCCTACGGCATCGTCGAGGGCCGGCACATCCCCAAGGGCAAGCAGGTGTGCTTCCGCGATCCGGTGTCGGGATCCAAGATCCCCACCCGGCGCTGCATGAGCCGCGAGGCGTTCGAGCAGCGGCAGCAGGACGCCAAGGACCACCTGGACGCCATCCAGCGCGACGCCCGGGTCCAGGCCGGCATGTGAGTGGACCCGGCGGGCGGCGCACTGCCGCCGCGCCGGACGCGGTCGATCAGGCGGCCTGGGTCTGGCCGCCGGCCAGGTAGTCCATCTTGCCCAGGGGCACGCCCTGCTGGCGCAGCAGGCCGTAGGCCGTGACCACGTGGAAGTGGAAGTTCGGCAGCGAGAACTGCAGCAGGAAGTCGCGGGCCGTGAAGCTCAGCGTGCGGCTGGGCGTGACCAGCTCGACGATCCGGTTGTCGTCTCCGTTCACCTGCTCCGGCTTGATCGACTCCACGAAGGCGATGGTCCTGGCGATGCGGTCCTTGACCTCCGCCCAGGTGGTCTCGGTGTCGGGCATGCTGGGCGGGGCGATCCCGGCCAGGCGCGCCGCGCCGCCCTTGGCCGCGTCGCTGGCCAGCTGCACCTGGCGGGTCAGGGGCGCCATGTCCGGCGCGAGCCGCGCGTCCAGGTAGGCCGCCGGATCGCCGCCGCCCGCCGTCGCGTGGGCCTCGGCCTTCTCCAGGATCGCCGCCAGGTTCTTCAGCATCAGCGCATAGCCGGGGATCGAAGCGTCATAGAGCGACAGGGCCATCGGGCTCTCCAAGGTACAGGTTGAAGGTGCGCAGATGGGCCTCCGCGCCGGCCCGCGTAAGCCGGGCGACGCCGCGATTTTTTCTAACGCCTCGCATCCGTCCGCGCGCGCCGCGAGTTGTGGGTTTCATGACCTACGCGAACAAGTGGCTTCGGCTGAACTTCTCGATGATGCAGCTCGGCGCCGAGGCGAGCGGGGTCATGGCCCTCCGCATGATGAAGCTGGCCGGCGGCGGCGCGGCGGCGGCCGCGGAGGCCGAGTTGATGGTGTCCGAGAAGATCCTCGCCACCGCCGAAATCCAGCGCAAGGCCTGGGCGGCCGCCTTTGCGGGCGCGTCGCACCTCACCCCCCAGCGCACGGTCGCCCTCTACCGTCGCAAGGTGCGCGCCAACCGACGCCGCCTGGGCGCCTGAACGCTTCCCCTGCCCGCACCAGGTCGCGGTGGACCGGGCCGATCTCCGCCCGAGGCCCGCCGTTCGCAGAAATGTCGGGAAAACCGCCCGCCGCCCGTCCTAGGCTGGCGGCGCACGCCACGCTTCGAGGGACCGACCGATGCTCTACGCCATCCTGGCCTATCACGACGAGACGGAGGTCAAGTCGATGAGCGAGGCGGAGGACGCCGCCCTGATGGACCGCCTGATGGGCGTCCACGACCGCCACGCGGGCCGGCTGGGCCCGGCCGCCCGCCTTGGCGCCACCCAGCTGGCCGCCGTGGTGGGCCCCAAGGGCCTCGTCACCGACGGCCCCTTCGCCGAGACCAAGGAGAGCATGCTGGGCTTCTACGTCATCGACTGCGCCGACCGCGCCCAGGCCATCGCCGCGGCGCAGGACCTGAAGGCCGCCAACCCCGGCGCCATCTACGAGATCCGCCCCATCGTGACCTATCTCCCCGGGGCCGCCTTCCCGCGCACCGACGCCGGGCTGGAGCTGGTCAGGCCCTGACCTGTTCCGCCCGCGCCAGGGCGGCGTTCAGCGCGGCGATCTCGCCCCGGATGCGGCCCACCGCCGCCAGGTCCAGGCCCGACGCCGCCATGAGCTCGGCCGGCACCGCGCAGGCCGGGCCCTCCAGCCGCCGGCCCTTGTCGGTCAGCCGCACGCGGACCACCCGCTCGTCGCGCGGGTCGCGGTCGCGGCGGACCAGGCCCATGCCCTCCAGCCGCTTCAGCAGCGGCGTCAGGGTGTTGGACTCCAGCCCCAGCCGCTCGCCCAGCGCCCCCACCGTGCGGTCGTCGGCCTCCCACAGCGCCACCATCGCCAGGTACTGCGGATAGGTCAGCCCCAGCTTGTCCAGCAGCGGCCGGTACAGCCGGTTGAAGGCGTGGCCGGCGGAATAGACCGCGAAGCACAGGAAATCGTCCAGCTTCAGCGGCGAGGCGGGCCCAGGGGTGGGCGCAGGGGTCTGGGACATGGCCGCAATATAAATCGCACACGATCCAATCGCAACGGATTGACTCTCCGCCGCCCCGTCTCCAATTTATGTCGCACACGATCTAATCGCCCAAGATCATCACCCCAAAAGGAGACCTGCCTCATGTCCGCCACCGCGACCGCCCCCAGCCCCGTCAACGTCCTCTACCGCACCGCCGCCCGCGCCACCGGCGGCCGCGACGGCCACGCCGCCACCCTGGACGGCGCCCTCGACGTCACCCTGGCCACGCCCAGGGAGCTGGGCGGCGGCGGCGGCGCGGGGAACAACCCCGAACAGCTCTTCGCCGCCGGCTACGCGGCCTGCTTCATCGGCGCCATGAAGTTCGTGGCCAGCCAGGGCGGCCCCAAGGTCCCCGCCGACGCCGCGGTCACCGCCAGCGTCGGCATCGGCCCGCGCGCCGCCGGCGGCTTCGGCCTCGAGGTCGCGCTCGAGGTCTCCCTGCCCGGCCTCGACCGCGCCGCCGCCGA
The DNA here is from genome assembly GCF_004297125.1 of Phenylobacterium sp. GTDB lineage: Bacteria > Pseudomonadota > Alphaproteobacteria > Caulobacterales > Caulobacteraceae > Phenylobacterium. The sequence goes on from NZ_SCVD01000028.1 coordinate 180,138, forward strand.
AGACCTGGTCGCCAAGGCCCACCAGGTCTGCCCCTACTCCAACGCCACCCGCGGCAACGTCGAGGTGAAGCTCACCGTCGCCTGAGCCGGCGCCGCGGCCGCCTCCCCGGCGAAGACCGAGGGAGGCGGCCCCCTACCTGTCGGACAGCGGGATCATCGGCGGCCGCATCTGCCCGTTCGGCCCGATCCCGTCCACATAGGGCGCGCCCGTCGCCTCGATCCACGCCTGGGCCTCCCGCGCGTTACGGGGCGGGGCGGCCAGCACCGTCCCGTTCGGCCCCTTCTCGAAGTGGGTGACGTGGAACACCACCCGCCGCGCATCGTCGCCATCCCGGCCCCGGCCGCGCGACACCCCGCCCCGCGGCCCGATCCCCAGCTCGGCCATCTCCTCGGCGGCCACCAGCCGCTCCAGGTACTTCTTGGGCGCCAGCCGCGAGGCCTGATAGCGGTTCACGTCGAACCGGAACCGGTCCACCGGCAGCGTGTCCTTGGTCGCCGCCAGCGCCACGTCGCGCATCTCGTCGAACAGGTAGTGCCCCTGAATCTCGCGCGCGAGCACATACATGTCCTCGAACTTCGGGTGCCGCTTCACCCAGGCCAGGATCGTCCCGTAGCAGGGCATCGCCGGATCCTTCCCGATCGAGGTCAGGCTCTCCCCCTCCGCCAGCCGCTCGCAGATCGCCTCGCCCACCGCCCGCGTATAGGTCGACGTCTTGCCGCCGCGCACCGGCGCCGGCCGCGCCGCCAGCTCCGCCGCCGCCTCCCGGTCGCGCCGCCGCTGCCCGATCGTCACCTGCCGGTAGGCCGCCCGCACCGCCATCTCGAACTCCGGATGCCGCATCTCCCAGTTGCGCACCGTGCCCGCATGCGGCCGCCCCGGCTTCGCGCAGATCGAGCGCATGCTCCACCCCGCCGCCAGCTCGGCGCAGATCTCCGCCGCCAGCTCCTCCGAATAGAAGACCTGCAGCTTCCGCCCCGCGGCGCGACCCTTGCCCATCCCAACCCTCGCCAAACCGCCCCAAACCGCCCCATCAACGTGCGAAACCGCACGCCCGACCCTACACCGGCCAAGGCGTTTTGACAAGAACAAAATAAGAACATAGGCCCCGCCGGAACCTCGGCCGCGCCCGGGGGTTGGCCTCGCTGCGAACGCCCGTCGACGCCCACAGCCAGGAGGAGGCCCATGATCCGCACGCATCCAGCCGTCGCCACGACCGCCCGCGCCGCCGCGGCCGCGGCCGCAACGCTCGCCACCGCCCTGGCCGGCTGCGCCACCCCCGCCCAGAACCGCGACGTCGTCGCCGTGGTGCAGGACGAGCAGGGCCGGCAGGCCGTCGTCGAGGCGACCAACCAGGGCAAGACCGCCGACGAAGCCCTCTCCCGCGCCTCCGAAGCCAGCGAAGCCAGCCCCGAGCCTCCGCACTAGGCCTGCTGCGCCCGCCCGAGAATGTGCTGAACGTCCGCAGGTTCGATGACCTGCACCTCAATGTCGGAGAGGCCATCCACGACGCTGCGGATCAGCCTGTGCGACCCGTCCAAAATCTTCGGCGCGCCCAGAAGCGGGTCCTCCAGGAACAAGACGGGTTTGCGAGCCCGCTCTGCCGGCATGGTCAGGACCCAGATGAGGTCCGCTTGTGAGCCGTCGCCTTGAGATAGGAGCCCGCCCTGGTACGTCACGGTCCATTGCTGGAATGCGTACTTTGGCGCGTTCACGGTCAGCGGTTTCGTTTTTATAACCCCGGTGTCGACCAAGCGCTGCGCCAAATCCGCATCGTAATAGTATCCGGGGCGGATGAGAGTTGGCGGCTTGCCTTTCGCCGGATTGGGCTCCGAAAGCCTCAGGGCCCAATAGTGGATCAGCCTGATCCAGGGCGCGACGGGCGCTCGCCGTGGCGCGTAGGGCTTTGCGATCCTCCATAGCCACTGGCCGACGAGGTTCGTGAGGACGCGACGCTTCTTCATTCCACCCAGGTTCCGCTTGATGGTCGCCGAGATCGAGCCCGCCTGTCAGACCGGCGCCGAATTCCGAAGACAAGAGCAATCGGCGCCCCCGGCCGCTCTGCGCCACAAGCGGCGGCGCGCCGGCGCCGTCCTTGAGGAAGCGAAGGAGGCTGGCAGACTGCGGAGCGGGCCGTTCAGAGGGGGGTGATACGCAGACGGGCGCGCAGCGCCACGATCCGCCCCCACAACGCGTCGCTCATGCCTGCTCGCCACACCGTCGCGACCAGCGTACGCATGTTGTGATCGGCGCCGGCCGCAGCTTCCACCCGGCCAATGAAGTCGTCGCCGTAACGCTTCATCATGTCCTCGAACGGGCCGGCGGCCAGCGAGGCCATCTGCAAATCCGACAACCCAGACCGCCGAGCGACCTCCAGGAACCGCCAGCACTGTTCGGGGTCGTGAGCACTCATCGCGCTCACCGCTTCGAACGCGTCGTCAGGCCGCTCGACGTAGAACTGTAGGAGAGCTTCAAGGTCGCCGTCCGAACGTCCCACGACAACGGCGTCCGTGCGTGACTTCCTGCTCATGCCGATAGCCTCGCCGGAACCTCCTCAACGGTTCCCTAAGGTTCGCCATAGAATCACCCCCTGGCCGACCGCCCCGCGGCGGCGCGCCCGCGCCGTCCTTGAGGAAGCGGAAGAGTCGCTCAAAGCGAACCCGTAGAGGTCCGCAGTTGCCGTCAGATGCGCCATGGCCGATCCTCGAACGGCGACGACGGAACGGCGGCATGGTGGACATACAGGGCGAAGGCGAAATCCTCGAAGGCCTCGGGGCGCCGATCCGCAAGCTGCTTGAGGCTCGCGACGGCCAGGAGACGACCGTTCGCCTGGCCAGTGGCGAAGAACTGGCCGTCTACGACGTGGCTTGGGGACGCGACATCGGCGATCTCTGGGAGCATGTCACCGCGAACTGCTCGCCCGGACGCGACGGACAGCCCATCCACTTCTTCCACATGTCGGAGGTCACCCAGCTCGTCAATCCCGAGACCGGCGCCATCCTGATCGAACAGACACCCGGGCTGGGCGAGACCTGAACCGCCAGCGTCCGCCGACCCGTGAGGCGGAAGAGCCCCCACGAGCCGGCGAGGGCGTCCTTCAGGACGCCACCCCACCCTGAAGGCCATGGCCAGCCCCTGCCAGCCTGTGGAGCTTGGTCAAGGATCGGCCCCCGGCCGACCGCCCCGCGGCGGCGCGCCAGCGTCGTCCTTGAGGAAGCGGAAGAGGCTGGCAACCTGCGGAGGGGGCCGCCCGCCCGCCCCCCTTACTCCCAGGTCGACGTGAGCACCGCCTCGTCGGCGGCCCCGTTCAGAACCTTCGCGAAGGCGGCGCGGAAGCGGTCCAGGTCGTTGTAGCCGGCGAGGAACCAGGTGGTGACGCCTCGTCCGCGGTCTGCAGGTTCGTTCCCCGCGGCCGGCGTCCCCAAGTGGACGCTGACCTGGAGCGCGCCGAGCGCGTCATAGGGGACGACCCGCACGGACAGATGCGTCTCGCGAAGCTTCTGTCCATCCCAATACCCTCCGGCCAGAGCCGGCGGCGACTGCCGGTCGATGGGATATGCGGCCAGGCTCGCGCAAAAAGCCTCCAGCGCATCGCGGTCGAACCACGCCGCGCCCGAGCCGGAGAAACCCTCGCCCTCGACGGACCCCCGCAACTCCGCCGTACCGTCGTCGTCGGGCGCAAGCGTGAGCGTGAGGCGGTTCATCTCCCGACCCTAGCTGGATCGCCAGAGGTTCGGCCAGCGCCGGCGGCGAAACGATGCCCGCGACGCGCAAGACTTGGCGACCAGACCCCCGCCGCCCTACGGTCGGCGCATGAAGTTTGGCGGGCTCAAATCCGTGGGACACAACATCGCCGACTCGCTTGCCAGCGGGATCGGGCTGATGCTCGGGCACGATCTCTCGGACATCTTCGGAGAGGCCACGAACAGCGCCGACGGCTTTATCGTCGTGGATTTCCTGATCGGAGCCACGACCGGCGCCGAGCCCTCGCCAGACCTGGCCCGGACGGTCGGCGAGTACGCGAAGGCGCTTCACGGTCTTTGCGAGCGCCACGGCTCCGACGCGTCGGCGTTCGCCGCGCTGACGGCGCGCTACGAGGTCGATCGGGTCTACGGGCGGCAATTCACGGTCACGGTCGAGGATCGCAGCGGCCGGATCTCCGTGGACCGATACCTGGGCGTGCCGGGTCGAAAGCTTCCCGCCCACAGGCGCTAGCGGAGGGGCCCGACCTCACCACGTCGCCTTCGCGCCATGTGCGGGCCTCGGGCAGTTGACGCCAGAACGGAACTGCGCCCGTCGCGGGGAAATGACCCACGGCCTCCGAGACCATCAAAGCAGACGCGTCTGCTCAATCGTCCCAGAGACCCGGGTGCAGGCTGCGCTGGTGAATGGCTTCGAGCCCCCGCTCCACCCGTTCGCGCAAAAGGGTTTCCGCGGTCCGCCCATCCTTGCGGCGGATGGCCAGGGCGATATCCGCCCAGCAGCGCGCCGCCTCGATCTGCAGGCTGCGTCCGACGACACCGCCTGCCGCAATGCGATTGAACCCGCTGGTGCTGAATGCGCCCACATACTCCCGCAGACGATCGTTGCGTGAAGCCTCGACGATGCGGGCGCCGAGCCGGAACGTCAGGTCGCGGAAGGCTTCGGCCTCGGCGCCGCTGACCGCCGCGTCGGCTATGCGCTGGGCTAGGCCCTCGATCTCCTGGCAATCCTGCGACGTGGCGTGGATGGCCGCCAGGCGTCCCGCCACCCCTAGCAGCGCCCCCGCCACCAGGACGGCGTCGAGGTCGGGTTCGTCGCCGGCGCCCGCCACCTGGGCGCCGCGGCCCGCCTCGAGCGTCACCCAATAGCTGGCCGCCAGGATTCGTAGCGCCTCGCGCACCGGCCCGCGGCTGACCCCGAACTCGTCCGCGAGGGCGTGCTCGCGCAGCCAGTCGCCCGTGCTGAGCGCGCCGCGTTGAATCTTGGCGACGATTTCCTGCGCGATCCGATCCGCCTTCGAGTCCGCCAAGTTCAGCCCTTCTCTCTCGAAGAGGTCTAACCCACAATGCCGCTCCTGCCCATATTGTTGACAATCTCGCTTATTGTTGACAATCCTCGACACAAGCGCCGCCAGAGGCGTATCGGGGGAGACGGCGATGCCCATGAAGGCCATATTGATCGGAACGAGCGCCCTACTCGTCGCGTTGCCGGCGGCGGCGCAGGAGCGGCCGGCGGAGTCGACCGGGGCGGACCAGATCGACGAACTGGTGGTGACCGCACGGCGGCGCGAAGAGCGCGCCCAGGACGTACCGATCGCGCTCAGCGTGATCGGGGGAGAGCGTCTCGAACGGTCCGGCTTCTACAACATCGCCCAGGCGGCGCAGTTCGCGCCGAGCCTTCAGGTCATTTCCACGAACCCGCGGAACACGACGCTCAACATCCGGGGCCTGGGCAACAATCCGGCGCTTGCCAACGACGGCCTGGAGCCGGGCGTCGGCTTCTATGTGGATCAGGTGTATTTCAGCCGGGCCGCGGCCGCGACTTTCGACCTTCTCGACGTAGAACGCGTTGAAGTGCTTCGCGGCCCCCAGGGCACGCTCTTCGGCAAGAACACCACCGCCGGCGCCATCAGCGTGACCACCCGCGCGCCAACCTTCGATTTCGAAGCGCGGGGCGAGGGGACCGTCGGCGACCACGGCTTCTTCCAGGGCAAGGCGTCGGTCTCGGGCGCCCTTGCGCCGGGGCTCGCCGGTCGCGCGGCGATCTCGGCCACACGCCGGCACGGCTTCGAGCGAAATGTCCTGACGGGCGCCGACGTCAACGACCAGAACAACCTTGCACTCCGCGGCCAGGCGCTCATCAAGCCGGGCGACGGCTGGAGCCTGCGGCTTTCCGGCGACTACAACCGCCAGGAACTGGACTGCTGCTATGTGGTCTTCGCCGGTGTCGCACCGACGCTGCGCCCGCCTGCCGCCCGGTTTCCGGCCCTCGCCGCCGGACTGGGCTATGCGCCGCCCAGCCAGGATCCGTTCGACCGCCTGACGGACGCCAACTCGCCCGTACAGGCCAACCAGGAGATCGGCGGCGTCTCGGCGATCGGCGAGATCGACCTCGGCCGAGCGACGCTCACGGCCGTGGCCGCATGGCGCGAGTGGCGCTGGCGCCCCGCCAACGACGGCGACTTCAGCGGACTCACGGTGCTGACCCGCGCCGAGAACGCGAATGACCAGGACCAGCAGTCCTTCGAACTGCGCATCGCGTCAAATGGCGCCGAGCGCTTGGATTACGTCCTGGGCGTCTACGCCTACCGGACCGAGATTCAATCGAATGCGGCGGCCCAGTTCGGATCGAACGCCACCCATTTTCTGGTCAGTCCCGCCTTGCCCGCTGCTCTGCTGGACGGCTACCTGCAGGAGGTCGACGCCCACGCCGTCACCCGAAGCTACGCCGCCTTCGGCCAAGCCACGTGGCAAGTCGCCGAGCGCCTCAAGCTGACCACCGGCCTGCGCTACACCTACGAAGACAAGGACGCCCGCTATGAGCAGACGGTGTCGGGGGGCCTCGCCACGACCGTGCCGGCGCTCCTCGCCGTCAAACTCGCGACCGCCCGTCCGCAGCGCTATCAAGATGAGGTCTCCGACGGCAATTTCTCGGGCCTGCTGAACCTCGCCTACCAAGCCTCGGACAAGGTCCTGGTCTACGGAAACGCCTCGCGCGGCTACAAGTCGGGCGGCGTCAACCTCAGCGGGCTGCCGAACGACGCCGCCGGCCTGCCGCGGCTGGACCTCGCGGAGGTCGATCCGGAGCGGGTCACGGCCTTCGAGCTGGGCTTCAAATCGGAGCTTCTGGACGGGCGGCTCACCGCCAACCTGGCCGTGTTCCACACCGTCACCCGCGACTATCAGGCCAATGTCGTCGACACATCCGGCGGCACGGTCCTGCGCTATCTCGACAACATTGAGAAGGTGCGCTCGCAGGGGGCGGAACTAGACCTGCGCATCGCACTGGCCCCGCGACTGAACGGCTACCTCTCCGTCGCCTGGACGGACGCCGAATATGTAGACTACCCCAACGGTCCCTGCCCGCTCGAACTCACCGGCGGCCCGACCCCGTCGTGCGACTTGAGTGGACGTCCGCTGCCCGGCGTGTCGCGATGGGCGGTGACCTGGGGCGGAGAGTGGACGCGGCCCGTCACGCTCGGGGCCCGGTCCGGCGACGTCTATGCCGCGTTCGACGCCGCCTACCGCTCGCGCTATTTCAGCGATGCGGCGGATTCCCGCTACATGGCGGTGGGCGACTACGCGGTGGTCAACGCCCGCCTCGGACTACGCATAGGCGCGACCTGGGACGTGTTCGTCTTCGCCAAGAACCTGTTCGACGAGCACTACCTCACCGCCGTCGCGGCGCAGGTCGGCAACGCCGGCGCCCTCTACGCCAACCTCGGCGATCCACGCACCATCGGTCTGACGGTGCGGGTTCGCCGCTAGGGAGTCTCCGACATGACGATCCGCACGCTTCCCGCCTGGGGGGTCGGACTTGCGCTGGCCCTGGCAGCGGGCTCGACCGCAGGCGCTGCGACGCCTCCCCCCGGCCTCCAGCCCGCCCTGGAGCGCGTGGTCGAGGACGGCGCCCCGGGGCTCGTCGCCTTGGTGTTCCGCGACGGCCGGGAGCTATATCGGGCCAAGGCCGGGGCCTTCGATCCGGACCGACCGATCCCAATCGCCTCGGCGTCGAAATGGATGACGGCGACCCTGGTCTTGACCCTGGTGGACGAAGGCAAGCTGGACCTGGACGAACCGATCGGCCGCAAGCTGCCGGAACTGAAGGGTGACGTCGCGAAAATCACCCTGCGCCAGCTTCTATCCTTCACTTCCGGCCAAGGCAGCCTCGCCGCCATGGCTGACCTCAACCAGGACGTCGGCATCTCGCTGGAGACCAGCGCCCTTCAGATCGCCGCGCGCCCGCTGGAAGATCCGCCCGGCGCCGCCTTCAAGTACGGCAGCGGAGCCATGCAGTTGGCCGGCCTCCTGGCGGAACGCGTATCTGGACAATCCTGGGCCGCCCTCTTCGAAGCCCGCATCGCCCACCCTCTCGGCATGGCCCATACCTGGTGGGGCAATCCGCTGAAGCCGGACGCGGCGCGCGCGAGCATCCGCAACCCCAACCTCCAGGCCGGCGTCTACACGACGGCCGACGACTACGCCCGCTTCCTGCACATGCTCGCGGCCGGCGGCGCGTACACAGGTGGACGCATCCTCTCCCCAGAGGCGTTCAAGGCGATGGAAACCGCCCAGACCCTGAAGATCCCGCGCGCGTTCATGCCGCCCGGCATGGCGCCCACGGCCCACTACGCCATCGGGAACTGGTGCGAATCCGTCGGCCCCGATGGCCAGTGCGTGATGGCCTCGAGCCCTGGCGCCTTCGGCGTCTACCCCTGGATCGACCGCGCCAGCGGCCTCTACGGCCTGTTCTTTCTGCAGTATCGACTGGGTCCCGTCGCCGACGACATCCGTAAGGCCCGTGAGGTGATCCTGCACGCGCAGCCCTGACACGCTGGCGGCTTGGCAATTCAGGTACAGGTTGACGTGTCCCCATCCCCACGAGCGAGGGTGCGGGATAACCTGCCCCCGAATTCCAGCCCCGAGCCTCCGCACGCGCGAGGCGGCGCCGAGCCGTTCTAGTCCGGCCAACCCCACCGGATCGGAACCCGCAACGTGCCGCCGACGGTGGACTGCCCGTCCGGCAGCGTCGTAACGAACTGAAACCGCGACATGAGGCGGAGCGCAGACTTGCCGAACGCCCGGTTCACCGGCGTCTCGTCGACGACGGCGCATTGCTCCAAGGTCCCATCGACGGCGATCCGGCACTCGATCACGACGCTCTGAGGCCGAGCGCGGATATACACCGGCAACCCCTCGCCGAAGCGCTCCAACTGGCGCGGCGTCGGCGTCCGGACCCAGAGCGGCCCCGTCGGCGGGACGGTCATCGGCGCCACGGCGGGCGCTGCAACCGCCGGAGCCACGTCAGCCGCCTGCAAAGCGAACGCCATCACGATCCCCACCACGCCACCGCCCCCAAAGCTTGGCCGCGACAATGGGCTGGCCCACCAAGGCTCCGCAAGACCCGGGCGCGCCGCCTGGGCGAGGGCGTCCTTCAGGACGCCACCCCACCCTGAAGGCCACGGTCAGCCCCAGCGGAAGGGCTCAATTCAGGGACGCTCAATTCAGGGACAGGTTGACGTGTCCCCATCCCCACGAGCGAGGGTGCGGGATAACCTGTCCCCGAATTCTTCGACATACCCCGGCACACCGCTCCCCAGGAGGACGCGTAAAGCACAGGTTGGCGACCAGACCCCCGCCGCCCTACGGTCGGCGCATGAAGTTTGGCGAGCTCAAATCCGTGGGACACAACATCGCCGACTCGCTTGCCAGCGGGATCGGGCTGATGCTCGGGCACGATCTCTCGGACATCTTCGGAGAGGCCGCGAACAGCGCCGACGGCTTTATCGTCGTGGATTTCCTGACCGGAGCCACGACCGGCGCCGAGCCCTCGCCGGACCTGGCCCGGACGGTCCGCGAGTACGCGAAGGCCCTTCACGGTCTTTGCGAGCGCCACGGCTCGTCGGCGTTCGCCGCGCTGACGGCGCGCTACGACGTCGATCGGGTCTACGGACGGCAATTCACGGTCACGGTCGAGGACCGCAGCGGCAGGATCTCCGTGGACCGATACCTGGGCGTGCCGGGTCGAAAGCTTCCAGCCCACAGGCGCTAGCCCCGCCAGCGTCGCTCATTCGCATCGGCGACCTTCAGGACGCCACCCCTACCTGAAGGCCATGCCAGCCCCTGCCAGCCTGTGGAGCTTGGTCAAGGATCGGCCCCCGGCCGACCGCCCCGCGGCGGCGCACCAGCGCCGTCCTTGAGGAAGCGGAAGAGGCTGGCAGACTGCGGAGGCGGCAACCGGCTTATTCGGGCAGGAAGCCAAGTGAATAAACCATCGGGCGGAGCTTCTCTGACAGCGCCGAATAGGCCGCCTTCATTGGCTCGAAATCGGTCAACTCAGTGTCACTGTACGCCTCAAGCGCACGACGTACCTGATACCAGCCCGCATCTGGGCGGCCGAGCTTGAACTCGTCTCTGATCTTGCGTGGGAATTGCGTCCCGTGAAACCGGCGAAACAGCGTGCGTCCCTCGTGGAGAACAGCCTTCGCCTCGGGCGAGAACGTCATGCCCGCCATATGGTGGGCCATGAAATCGGATTCGAACCGTCCACTGGCCCCCACCTCGACTTCGGTGAAGGGGATGAAGTGATTGACCAGCGACCAGTCGCGCCCGTTCCAGCGTAGCCCGTCGGCTCCAGCGGCCAGGTTGCTGCCGTTGAATAGCATCCAGATGAGGCAGTCGGACTTGAACTCATCGCTCAGCGGTTGCGACGGCTGGAGGAACTGATCGCGGTCGTTGAGCCAAGTCGGCTTGATGAGCCGGCGAACGGTGAAAACAATGGCGGCTTGCCAGAGGTTTTGCCTGGTGACGAAGAAGGCCCCGGCGCTATTGTACCCAGAGGACAGAAGCGCGGTCGCGTTGGCAGCGTTCTGAAAGTCATTGCCCTTGCAGATCATGCTGCCGATTGCGCCGTCCGCCCAGTATCGGCCCCGCACATCATTTGTCCGGCGGGTCGGCGTCAGCGCGTTGTTGAGCGGCAGTGCTGGCTGACGGTTCGACCGGGGTCGCGTAATCCATTCAGCTAGTGGCGGGCGCGGCAGTTCACGATAGAATGCCTTTTCAGCGATGACATCGCCCGCACGATTTAGAGCGATCGTGTCTATGCGCTGCGCGGGCGAATTCTTCGCCAAGTCCCAGATAAGGAACCCGATGGGGAAATCGCCTTTCAAGCCGTCGAATACCCGACTGTGGACTACGAACCCGTCAAGATACTTTGCCGTCCAGCGACGCCGGAATTCTTCGAAGTTTGGCGCGTTGACATATTTAAGCTTGCTAAACATCGCTATCTTCGATGAAGGCAGCTCAAGCATAATCCGGTAAAGGAACTGAACGAACAACTCGCGTGACGCGTATCCTAACCCGGTCATGCTGTGACTGATCCGGGTGCTCGCAACTCCTTTCTTTAGAGAGGCGTTACTTCCCGCCTCCATTCTATTTTCGACATTCATCGCCTCTGCATACGGCGGGTTGATTAGAATTAGGATCGGCTTCGCATCCTTGATTCCGGCGTTCGCGTCAGCGATCGCCTTGCGCAGCGCGGGCGGCAACTTGTTCGACCGATCGTAGTCGATCTCGCCGAAATCAGTTATATCGTCGTTTAGATAGTCGTACTGAAAGATCTCTGCACCCGAGAATGCAGTATTCGACTTCATGATGGTCACATCGGCCTGGTCAAGGGTCGACATATACACGTTTCTCAGATTGCTGTGCTTGGCCTCCAGATTGCCGACCCCCGCGCACATGTCCCAAACAATGTAGCGGTTCTGCCAGTTGCTCCCCAGCGTCGCCTTTAGCTCGTCATAGGCTTTGTCGACGATGTGCAGCGGGGTGTAGTAGGCACCCTTGAATTTTTGCTCATCGATCGGGAGCAGGCTGTCACGCCGTTCGAGCAAATAGTGGCGATACTCCGCCTCGGGCGGGCGGTGATAGATCGCCCAGAAGTTCCGGTAGCCGCGTTGACTGGCCAGCTCATATTGTTGGCCATTCAAGAGAAACACGGGCTTCTCGCCGCTGAACAAGAGCCGCGCGGGCAGGTTTGTCATCGCCTCGTTGTGGCCGTCATGCATGATGTCGGCGAAGAACAGCACGGCATAGTCCGTGGGATTGACCATGCCGAGTTCGCTCCCGACCATCTCTACCCAACGATCGAAGACTTGGCGCAGATTGTCCGGCGTGATCGGAGTGCGGATGATCCGCCGCTCGCGGATTGCATCCTTGACCGCGTTAATGAAGGCCGCTTCGTCGTGGGCGATCTCATATTCTACGATGTGAGTCTGCACATACGGAGCGATCTGCGCGGCGAGTTGGCGCCCGGCCCCCGATCCTGACTTCGGCCAAACGATGCTCTTGTCATCAAGCAGCGGCAGTGCGCGTTCGGTTGGCACGATCGCGGCCTTTTCGCGATCAATCACAGCCAGAAAAGCCGGGATGGCCTCGCCACGCTTCTTGGCGGCGCGCACGTAAACGAGCAGCTGTCCGAACATCACAATCGGCGACGTTGGCGCGTCCTTCGCCTCAAACCAAACCTCCTCGGTTTGGATGTCGACCAATCCCTTGAAGTAGGATTTGAGGCCTAGCGCCTTGATATAGGCGTCCTTAACATCCTCTTCTGTCCGGGTGCGCGCCAAGTCGTTTGCGAGGCTCATCAGACAGGTACCTTTCGGTGGGCGCGTACTGTAGTGTAGCTTCCACTTAGAGTGGATCGCTCCACGTGCGCAATAATCAGTGTGGATGGGCGTAGCCACAATTCAGGGACAGGTTGACGTGTCCCCATCCCCACGAGCGAGGGTGCGGGATAACCTGTCCCCGAATTCTCGCAGCCCGTCGGCGCCAAGAGGATTGAACACGAACCACAGCAGCGCGCCGGGACGGGCCAACCCGCCGATCAGGCTCTGACTGTTCGTGTGGTTCGTGTGGTTCGTGGTTCGTGGTCGAAAAAGACAGCGCCTCCGGCGCGCAGTGAGCGGGAGATCGGAGCGCGAGCCCTCAGCCACCCCACAGCGTGGGCCAACTCGTCACGCCAGGGCGACCGCCCCCTACCCCGCCTCATAGTTCAAAATCGGAGCCAACCACCGCTCCGCCGTCGCCAAGTCCCACCCCTTGCGCCGCGCATAGTCCTCCACCTGGTCCCGCTCGATCCGGCCCACCCCGAAATAATGCGACTCCGGGTGCGCGAAGTAGAGCCCCGACACCGCCGCGGTTGGGTACATGGCGAAGCTCTCGGTCAGCTTCAGCCCGGTTTTCGCCTCCGCGTCCAACAGGCGGAACAGGGTCGCCTTCTCGGTGTGGTCGGGCTGGGCGGGGTAGCCGGGGGCCGGGCGGATGCCGCGGTACTGCTCGGCGATGAGGGCGTCGATGTCGAAGGGCTCGTCCGGCGAGAAGCCCCAGAGCTCGGTGCGGACCTTGCGGTGCAGGGCTTCGGCGAAGGCCTCGGCCAGGCGGTCGGCCAGGGCCGAGGCCATGATCGCCGAATAGTCGTCGCCCTTGTCCTTGAAGGCCTTGGCGATCTCGGCCTCGCCGTGGCCGGCGGTGACGGCGAAGCCGCCGATCCAGTCGGGGCGCGTGCCGATAGGGGCGATGAAGTCGGCCAGGGCCACGTTGGCGCGGCCGCCGTCGGCGGTCTTGCGGTCTTTGGCCATCTGCTGGCGCAGGGTGTGGAAGCGGCCGATCTCGGCCTGCCGGCTCTCGTCGGCGTAGACCACGATGTCGTCGCCGTCCGAGTTGGCGGGCCAGAAGCCGACCACGCCCCGGGCCTCGAACCACTGCTGGCCGATGATCTGCTGCAGCATCACCTGGGCGTCGCGCCAGAGGTCGCGGGCGGCCTCGCCGACCACGTCGTCCTCCAGGATCATCGGATAGCGGCCGATCAGCTCCCAGCTGGCGAAGAACGGCGACCAGTCGATGTGGCGGGCGAGGTCCGCCAGGTCGTAGGCCTTGAACTCCCGCACGCCGGTGAAGCCGGGTTTCGGCGGCTCATAGGTGGTCCAGTCGGGGGTGAAGGCGTTGTCGCGCGCCTCCTGGAGGGTGGCGCGGGCGCGCTTGTCCTGGCCGCGGGCGAACTGTTCGCGGACCTTGACGTAGTCGGCGGCGGTCTCGGCCTGGATGCGGTCGCGCTCGGTGGGGGAGAGCAGGCCCGAGACCACGCCCACGGCGCGGCTGGCGTCCAGCACATAGGTGGTCTGGCCGCCCTTGTAGCGGGGCTCGATCTTGACGGCGGTGTGGGTCTTCGAGGTGGTGGCGCCGCCGATCAGCAGCGGGATCGTGAAGCCGCGGCGCTCCATCTCGGAGGCGACGAAAGCCATCTCGTCCAGGCTGGGGGTGATCAGGCCGGAGAGGCCGACGATGTCGACGTTGTGCTTCTCGGCCTCGTCCAGGATGCGGTCGGCCGGGACCATGACGCCCAGGTCGATGACCTCGTAGTTGTTGCACTGCAGGACCACGCCCACGATGTTCTTGCCGATGTCGTGGACGTCGCCCTTGACGGTGGCCATCAGCACGCGGCCGGCCTGTTCGCGGGGCTTGCCGGCCTTCTCGGCCTCCATGAAGGGCTCGAGGTAGGCCACGGCCTGCTTCATCACCCGCGCCGACTTGACCACCTGGGGCAGGAACATCTTGCCGGCGCCGAACAGGTCGCCGACCACGTTCATGCCGTCCATCAGCGGGCCTTCGATGACGTGCAGCGGGCGGGCGGCGGCGGCGCGGGCCTCTTCCGTGTCGGCCTCGATGTAGTCGGTCAGGCCGTTGACCAGGGCGTGGGTGATGCGCTGGCCCACCGTGCCCTGGCGCCAGGTCAGGTCGGGCCCCTTGGCCTCGGACTTGCCGCCCTTGTACTTGGGGGCCAGCTCGACCAGGCGCTCGGTGTTGGAGATGTTGGTCCGCTGGGGCCGGTTGAGGATCACGTCCTCGACGGCTTCCCTCAGCTCCTCGGGGATGTCGTCGTAGACCGGCAGGTCGCCGGCGTTGACGATGCCCATGTCCATGCCCGCCGCGATGGCGTGGTATAGGAACACCCCGTGGATGGCGCGCCGCACCGGCTCGTTGCCGCGGAAGCTGAAGCTGACGTTGGAGACCCCGCCGGAGATCCTGGCGTAGGGGCACTCCGCCTTGATCCGCCGAGTTGCTTCAATGAAATCAACGGCATAGTTGTTATGCTCGTCGATCCCGGTGGCGACCGCGAAAATATTGGGATCGAAGATGATGTCCTCGGGCGGGAACCCCACCTGCTCGGTCAGCAGCCTGTAGGCCCGCTTGCAGATCTCGACCTTGCGGTCGGCCGTATCGGCCTGCCCCACCTCGTCGAACGCCATGACGACGACAGCGGCGCCATAGCGCAGGCAGGCCTGGGCCTGCTCCAGGAACTTCGCCTCGCCCTCCTTCATGGAGATCGAATTGACGATCGCCTTGCCCTGGACGCACTTCAGCCCGGCCTCGATCACCTCCCACTTGGAACTGTCGATCATCACCGGCACCCGGGCGATGTCCGGTTCTGCCGCGATCAGGTTCAGGAACGTCTTCATAGCGTCGACTGAATCCAGCAGGCCCTCGTCCATGTTGACGTCGATGACCTGGGCTCCGGCGTCCACCTGCTGGCGCGCGACGCTGAGGGCGGCCGGATAGTCGCCGTCGGCGATCAGCTTCCGGAATTTGGCCGAGCCGGTGACGTTGGTCCGTTCGCCGACGTTGATGAAGATGGGGCGCATTCAGCTCACGAACTTTATGGATCGGATCAACAGATAGACGGCGCCGGTCCCGGACGGGGCCCGATAGGCGCCTTCGGCCTCCAGCACACGGGCCGAGATGGCGGCGAGCATCCAGCCCAGGCCAGGCAGGTCGTCGCTGGTGAGCACGTCGACCGCCAGTTCCTCGACGCCTTTCTCCACGCCGAAGGTTCGCACCTGGCGCATGGCGTCGGTGCTCTGGGGCGGCCAGTTGGCGTTGGCCCAGCCCCACATCCAGTCGTGCTCGCCGATCGTGCCGATCACCTGGATATCGGCCACGACCCGCGGGCCCTGCTCGTCCGAGAAGGTCAGGGTGCAGGCCTCGGCGTCGTAGTCGTAGCGAGCCCAGGCCGCGAGGCGATAGTCGGCCTGCATCCGCTCTTGCTTGGCTGTGAAGGCGGTGAAGGCGTCCTCACACCAGGCGTCGTACCAGTCGGGAGCTTTCACCAGGCGATCTCGAACGGCTCCAGGCCGGCCAGGCGCATGGCCTTGGGCCGGTCCGGAACCTGCCGCGGCTTCAGGCCCCGCACCGCTTCGGCCACATGGCGGATGTGGTCCGGCGTGGTGCCGCAGCAGCCGCCCAGGATGTTGACCAGCCCGTGCTCGGCCCACTCGTGCAGCTGGTGGCCGGTCTGGTGCGGCTCCTCGTCGTACTCGCCCATGGCGTTGGGCAGGCCGGCGTTGGGATAGGCCGAGACCAGGGTGTCGGCCACGCGGGCCAGCTCGGCGATGTGCGGCCGCATCAGGTCGGCGCCCAGGGCGCAGTTCAGACCAATGGCGAACGGCTTGGCGTGGCGCACCGAGTTCCAGAACGCCTCCACCGTCTGGCCCGACAGCGTGCGGCCCGACCGGTCGGTGATGGTGCCCGAGATCCAGATCGGCAGTTCCTCGTAGCCCTCGTCAGCCAGATCCATGATCGCCTTGATCGCGGCCTTGCAGTTCAGCGTGTCGGTGATCGTCTCGACCAGGAACAGGTCGACGCCGCCGTCGTGCAGGGCGCGGACCTGCTCGGAATAGGCCTCGTAGACCTGGTCGAAGGTGACCTTGCGCGCGCCGGGATCGTTCACGTCCGAGCTCATCGACAGCATCACCGGCAGCGGGCCGATGGAGCCGGCGACGAAGCGGGGCTTGTGCGGCTCCTTCGCTGTCCAGCGGTCGGCGACCTCGCGGGCGATGCGGGCGCCGGCCAGGTTGATGTCGCGCACCGCGGCCTCCTGGGCGTACTCGCCCTGGCCGATCGAGGTGGACGAGAAGGTATTGGTCTCCGAGATGTCGGCGCCGGCGGCGTAGTAGGCGTCGTGCAGCTCGCCCACGATGTCCGGCCGCGTCAGGCACAGGATGTCGTTGTTGCCCTTCATCTGGCCCGGATGGTCCTTGAAGCGCTCGCCGCGGTAGTCGGCTTCCGACAGGCCGCGCTTCTGGAACATCACGCCCCAGGAGCCGTCCAGGATCAAAACGCGTTCCTTCGATGCGGCCTTCAGCGCCGCGATGCGTTCTTGGCGGTTCATGCCGCAGCTTCCTTGGGTTCAGGCGGAGTTTCGCGCACGCCCAGCACGCGGCAGATGGCGTAGGTCAGGTCGGCGCGGTTCAGGGTGTAGAAATGGAAGTCGCCGAAGCCCTCTTCGGCCAGGCGGGCGCACATTTCCGAGGAGACCGAGGCGGCGATCAGGCGGCGGGTCTCCGGGTCCTTGTCCAGGCCGTCGAACAGGTTGCCCAGCCAGGCGGGCAGCTGGATGCCGATCGGTCCGGACATCTTCTTGAGGCCCGTATAGTTGGTCACCGGCATGATCCCCGGCGAGATCGGAATGGTCACCCCGGCCTTGCGCACCCGGTCCATGAACCGCAGGAAGCCGTCCACATCGAAGAAGAACTGGGTGATCGCCCGCGTCGCGCCGGCGTCGATCTTGGCCTTCAGCACGTCGATATCGTGGTCGATGCCGGTGCTCTCGGGATGGACGTGCGGATAGAGCCCGACGCTCACCTCGAAGTCGCCGACCGCCTTGATCCCGGCCGTCAATTCCGTCGCGTTGCAGTAGCCGTCGGCACGGGGCGTGTAGACGCCGCCGATCTGGCCGGGCGGATCGCCGCGCAGGGCCACGATGTGGCGGATGCCGCTGGCCCAATAGTCCCGGATCACCTCGTCCACGTCGTCGCGGCTGGCTTCCACGCAGGTCAGGTGGGCGGCCGGCTTCAGCGTTGTCTCCTTCAGCATCCGCAGCACCGTGCGGTGCGTGCGGTCGCGGGTGGAGCCGCCAGCGCCGTAGGTCACCGACACGAACGACGGATTCAGCGGCTCCAGCCGACGGATCGCCGCCCACAGGTTCTCTTCCGCCTCGGCGGTCTTGGGCGGCGAGAACTCGAACGAGACGCGGGGGCGTTCCTTGCCGCCGACGCCGGCGCGGGCGACGGGGCCTAGGGCGGACTGAGCCGGGCTCATGCGGCGCTCCTCAATTGGGTGGGCGCGCGCTGGGCGGCCCAGATCTTCACGGTCAGTCCATCCTGGCGGGTGGGCGGCAGCGCTTGGAGGCCCACCTGCGGCAGGTCCGCCTCGGCGAGCCAGCGGCCCATCTCTTCGTCCGAAAACCCTAACCGGCGGTGTTGGTGCTGCTCGCGCAGGAACTCGAGCTTATGCGGCGCGAAGTCGACGATGATCAGCTTGCCGCCGGGCGCCACGATGCGCCCCGCCTCCTTCACCGCCGCGGCGGGGTCGCCCAGGTAATGCAGCACCTGATGCACCACGACCAGATCGGCGCTGCCCTCAGGCAGGCGCGTGTCGAAGATGTCGCCATGCCGCAGCTCGACGTGGGTGAGGCCCGCTTCGAGGGTGTTGCGCCGGGCGATGTTGAGCATCTGCTGCGACAGGTCCAGACCCACGGCGTGGTCGGCCTGCGGGCCCAGCAGGGTCAGCATGCGGCCGGTGCCGGACCCCAGATCGACCAGGCGCTTCACCCGCTGTTGGCCCGCCGCCGCCAGCACCTCGGCCTCGACGTTGGCGTCCGCGACGTAGAGCGAGCGGATCTGGTCCCACTGGGCGGCGTTCTCGGCGAAATACGCCTGGGCGGCGTCGGAGCGCTCGGCCTGGACGTCGTCTAGCTTCCGGCGGTCTCGCGCCAGGATGGGGTCATCCGGATTGATCCGCGCCAGCACCTCGCCGATCACCTCGTGCTGCCGCCCGGCGCCGGTGAGGCGGTAGAACACCCAGGCGCCGTCGGGGAACCGCTCCACCAGTCCGGCCTCGGCCAGCAGCTTCAGGTGGCGCGACACCCGCGGCTGGCTCTGGTCCAGCACCCGGCAGAGTTCCAGGACAGCCAATTCCTCCCGCTCCAGGAGCGCGAGGATGCGCAGCCGCGTCGGCTCACCGGCCGCCCGGAGCACATCCACGGTCTGCTTCGCCGAGAGCTTCATCTGACATAAAGATATCTTTATGTGTGAGAAATGCAAGGGCGCCACCCCGGCTTTCGCGGCCCAGCCCAGCATGTTGGGGATGCCCTCCGTCGCGCCGCCTGCGCGGTGAGGCGTCAGCAGAGCCCGCACCCGCGGGCGGTCCCCGTCGGCCAGGTCCCAGGCGCGACCGGTGTCGAACCCGGCCTTCGCGACCGCCGGCTCCTATAGCCAGGACGGCGAGGCCAGCGCCACCTGCATCGAAGCCGCCCCGATCGCTAGGCCCCGAAGATCCAGCCCACGGGCAGGCCGGCGACCTGCACGCCTGTCAGGACCATCTGGTTACCGCCGCCGAAGTCGATGACGGTGTCGGCTCCCACCTGGCTGACGGTCGGATTGGCGCCCGGCAGCAGCAGCACACGGTCGCCCTGGGCGACACTGAAATCGGTGACCCGGTCCAGGCCGGCCTGATCCCATGCGTGGAACAGGTCGGCGCCCGCCCCGCCGGTCAGGATGTCGGCTCCGCGGTCGCCGGCCAGGAAGTCTGCGCCATCGCCGCCGGAGAGGACGTCGTCGCCCTGCCCGCCCCGGATCGTGTCGGCGCCGGACGTCCCGGTCAGGGTGTCGCTCCCCTTGTTGCCGTGCAGATCCTGGTCCTGGACCTCGTCGTTCGAGATGCCGGCGAAGACCTGATCGTCACCGTCGTCACCCCGCACCAGATCGTGGCCGCCGCGGGTCTGGAAGCTGTCGTTGCCCGCGCCGCCCATTAGGGTGTCGTCGCCGGCCCCGCCGTCGAGCTGGTCGTTTCCGTCCAGGCCCGCAAGGCTGTCGGCGCCCTCGCCGCCGTTCAGCGCATTGGCGGCATCGGATCCGGTCAGGGTGTCGCCGAAGCCGCCGCCGATGGCGCTCTCGACGCTGGAAAGCGTCTTCACGCCCATTCCGCCGCCCACCGCCTGCGCCGAGGTGATCCGCAGGTCGAGGGTGAGTCCTCCGGTGGGCGTCCCGAAGCTCACCGAGTCCCGTCCTGTCCCCCCGAGGACGGTGTCGTTCCCGCTCCCGGTGTCGAACTGGTTGCCCAAGCCCCCGCCGCCCACCAGTCGATCGTCGCCCGCCCCGCCCACGAGCGTACCGCCGGTGGCCGACGCCGTCAGGGTGTCGGCGAAATCGGAGCCGATTAAGCCGCGGAGGCCGACCAGCGTGTCGCTGCCCTGCCCGCCTCCCACCGCCTGCGGTCCCGCGATCGACAGGCTGACCTGCACGCCGCTCGTCGCTCGGGCATAGCTGGCGAGCGCACCGTTGTCATCGGGGCTAGCCTCCAGGCGGTCGTCGCCCGCGCCGCCCTCCAGGGTGTATCGGCTGAAGTCCGGGGTCCCGACCAGGGTGTCGGCGCCCGCGTCGCCGAACAGCACCCCGCTCAGCGTGCCGACAATGCGGTCGTCGCCGTCCCCGCCGCGCAGGGTGTCGAGGAACCGCGGCGCGTCGCCGCCGATTCCTCCGCCGCCCGTGACGGTGTCGTTGCCCTGGCCGCCGTCCACGCTGTCGGCCCCGGTGCTGCCGGTGATGCTGTCGTCGCCGGCCGTGCCAGCGATGGTGTCCCCAATCCGGGTCGCGACGATCACGGCCATGGGCCTACTCCACGCGAAGATGCACCGATGTCATCCTAGCGCATGGCGTGAAGACGGCTAAGAGCGCGTGGGCCACCTACCGCGTGAACTTGTGGAACTTGATCCGGTGCGGGATCAGGCTGTCGGCGCCCAGGCGGCGCTTCTTGTCCTCTTCGTAGGCTTCGAAGTTCCCTTCGAACCATTCCACGTGGCTATCGCCTTCGAAGGCCAGGATGTGGGTCGCCAGGCGGTCCAGGAACCAGCGGTCGTGGCTGATCACCACCGCGCAGCCCGCGAACTCTTCCAGCGCCTCTTCCAGGTTCTGCAGCGTCTCGATGTCCAGGTCGTTGGTCGGTTCGTCGAGCAGGATGACGTTGCCGCCCTCGGTGAGCGTCTTGGCCAGGTGGACGCGGTTGCGCTCCCCGCCCGAGAGCTGGCCCACCTTCTTCTGCTGGTCGCCGCCGCGGAAGTTGAACGAGCCCACGTAGCTGCGGGTGTTGATCTCGCGTTTGCCCACCGCCAGGACATCCAGCCCCTGGGACACTTCCTGCCAGACGGTCTTGTTGGGATCCAGCGCGTCGCGGCTCTGGTCGACGTAGGCCAGCTTCACGGTCTCGCCGACCCGGAACGTGCCGCCGTCGGGTTGCTCCTGGCCGGTGATGATCTTGAACAGGGTCGACTTGCCGGCGCCGTTGGGGCCGATGACGCCGACGATGCCGTTCGGCGGCAGCTTGAAGGTCAGGTCCTCGAACAGGACCTTGTCACCGTAGGCCTTGGACAGGCCGTTGGCCTCCAGCACCAGATTGCCCAGCCGCGGGCCCGGCGGGATCTGGATGGTGGCGAAGCTTTGCGCCTCGCGGCTGTTCTCCTGCGCGCGGACCATCTCGTCATAGGCGGCCAGGCGGGCCTTCGACTTGGCCTGGCGGGCCTTGGCGCCCGAACGCACCCATTCCAGCTCGCGGGTCATGGCGCGCTGACGGGCCTCACTCTCGGACTTCTCCTGCACGATCCGCTTGGTCTTCTGCTCCAGCCAGCCGGAGTAGTTGCCCTCGTACGGGATGCCCTTGCCGCGATCGAGCTCCAGGGTCCACTTGGTGACCTGGTCCAGGAAGTAGCGGTCGTGGGTGACCAGGATCACGCAACCGGGGAAGGCCTCCAGGTGATGCTGCAGCCAGGCCACGCTCTCGGCGTCCAGGTGGTTGGTCGGTTCGTCCAGCAGCAGCATGTCGGGCTTGCTGAGCAGCAGGCGGGCCAGGGCGATGCGGCGCTTCTCGCCTCCCGACAGCTTGTCCACCGGCCAATCGTTGGGCGGGCAGCGTAGGGCGTCCATCGCCATCTCGATCTTGGAATCGATGTCCCAAAGGTCGCCGGCGTCGATCTTCTCCTGGAGGGCGGTCATCTCCTCCATGAGCTCGTCGGTGTAGTTCTCGCCGAGCTCGGCCGCGATCTGGTTGTAGCGATCGAAGATCTTCTTCTCTTCGCACCACGAGATGACGTTGCCCCAGACGTTCAGGGCTTCGTCCAGATGCGGCTCCTGCTCCAGGTAGCCCATCTTGACGCCTTCGGCGGCCTTGGCCTCTCCGCTGAACTCCTTGTCCACGCCCGCCATGATCTTGAGCAGGGTCGACTTGCCGGAGCCGTTGACGCCGACCACGCCGATCTTGGCGTCCGAGTAGAACGACAGCCAGATGTTCTCGAACACCTTCTTGCCGCCGGGGAAGGCCTTGGTCAGGCCCTGCATCTGATAAATGTACTGCTGCGCCATGGGGCGTCCGCGCTCGCTTGCTCGATGTATGGGAATTCGCGCGAGCAGATAGCGGTGGCGAGGGCCGGGCGCAATGTCGGAACCCGTCGCAGGCTCACGCGTTCGCATCCGGCAGGGGATGGGGGAACCACGAGTGCACGCCGATGAGGTCACTCCGTCGTCAGGGCGCCCGGCGGACGGGATGATCGACCCGTCGCGGCCGGACCCGGCGCTTCAGTACCTCGTGGACGCGGTCAGCGACTACGCTATCTACATGCTTGACGCCGATGGCCGGGTGATGAGCTGGAACACCGGCGCCGCCCGCCTGAAGGGCTATTCCGAAGAGGAAGTCCAGGGACGGCCCTTCTCCCAGTTCTTCGCACCCGAGGACCGCGCCGCCGGCGTTCCCGAGCAGATCCTCGCCACGGCGAGGAAAGACGGACGGGTGGAAGTCGAAGGCTGGCGCGTCCGCAAGGACGGCAGCAGATTCTGGGCGCTGGGCGTCATCAATACCGTGCGCGACAAGGCCGGCCAGTTGATCGGTTACGCCAAGGTCACCCGCGACATGACCCGCCAGCGCCAGACGCAGGAGGCGTTGGCGGAAAGCGAGCGGCGCTTCCGGCTGCTGATCGAAGGGGTGGTCGACTACGCCATCTACATGATCGACCCCAACGGCGTGGTGACCAATTGGAACCGCGGCGCGGAGCGTATCAAGGGTTACCGGGCCGACGAGATCGTCGGCCGGCACTTCAGCCAGTTCTACACGCCGGAGGATCGGGCGGCGGGGATGCCGGCGCGAGCGCTCGAGGCGGCGCTGCGGGAGGGCCGCTTCGACGCGGAAGGCTGGCGGGTGCGCAAGGACGGCGAGCGATTCTGGGCCTCCGTGGTGATCGACGCGATCCGCGACGAGGACGGCCGCCTGATGGGCTTCGCCAAGATCACCCGGGACGTCACCGAGCGGAAGGCGGCGTTGGAGGCCCTGGCCGCGAGCGAACGGCAGTTCCGCACGCTGGTCTCCGGAGTGGTCGACTATGCGATCTTCATGATCGATCCCAACGGGGTCGTCAGCAGCTGGAACGCCGGGGCGCAGCAGATCAAGGGCTACACGGCAAACGAGATCATCGGGCAGCACATTTCGCGCTTCTACACCGACGAGGACCGGGCCGCCGGGACGCCCGTCCGTGCGGTCGAGACGGCCGCGGAGCTGGGCCGCTACGAGGCCGAGGGCTGGCGGGTGCGCAAGGACGGCAGCCTGTTCTGGGCCTCGGTGATCATCGACGCGGTCCGCGACGATGACGGCGTCCTGATCGGCTTCGCCAAGATCACCCGCGACATCACCGACAAGCGCCGCGCCCAGCTCGAGCTTCAGCGGGCGCACGAGCAACTCGCCCAGAGCCAGAAGCTGGAGGCGCTGGGTAAGCTCACCGGCGGGGTGGCGCACGATTTCAACAACCTGCTCATGGTGGTCAGCGGCCAGGCCCAGCTCCTGCGCCGCCGGGTGAGCGACGATCCGCGGGCGCTGCAGGCGCTCGACGCCATCGAGGCGTCGGCCCGCCGCGGCGAGGACCTGACCCGCCATCTGCTGTCATTCTCGCGCCGGCAACGCCTCACCCCCGAACCGACGGCCCTCGCGGACCGCGCGCCGGGCCTCCGGGAGCTGCTCTCCGCCAGCCTGCCCGCCGCCGTGCGGCTCGACATGGACCTCGGAGCCGACCTGTGGCCGGTGGCGGTGGACGTCAGCGAACTGGAGCTGGCGCTGCTGAACCTCACCGTCAATGCGCGTGACGCCATGCCCCGCGGCGGGATCCTGTCGCTGAGGGGCGACAACGTCACCCTGGACGGCTCGGGCGGCCTTGAGGGCGACTTCGTGGCGCTCACCGTCGCCGACACCGGGACGGGGATCGCCCCCGACATCGTGCCGAAGATCTTCGACCCCTTCTTCACGACCAAGGACATCGACAAGGGAACCGGCCTGGGCCTGTCCCAGGTGTTCGGCTTCGCCCACCAATCGGGCGGCCAGGTCACGGTGACCAGCGAGCTCGGCGCGGGCGCCCATTTCACCCTGTACCTGCCGCGGGCGGACCGGGCTCCGGCGGCGCAGAGCGAGGACGAGCCGCCGGCCGCGGCCGCCGGCGCGCGCGTCCTGCTGGTCGAGGACAATCCGGAGGTCGCCGAGGTTGCGGCCCGGATGCTGGAGGAACTGGGCCACGAGGTCCGCGCCGTCAGCAACGGCGCCGCGGCGCTGGCCGCGCTCGACACCGGCGAACCCGTGGACATGGTGTTCAGCGATATCGTGATGGCGGGCGAGCCGGATGGCCTGAGCATGGCGCGGCAGGTCCGTGAAGCCTTTCCGTACGTGCCGATCCTCCTGGCCACCGGCTACAGCGAGGCGGCCGCCCGGATCGGCGACGAGTTCCCGATCCTGCGCAAGCCGTACAAGCTGAGCGAGCTCAACCGCGCCATCTCCGAGCGCCTGTCGCTGCGCACCGCCGGCAAGCTGGTGGACCTGGAGACCGCGAGGCGTGCGCGGGCGCCGCGGCGCGACTGACCGCCGGCGGGAAAGACCGCGGGAAGGACGCCTGTCGATGGCCGGCTGGGATAGCCCGGGCCTTCGCCGAGGCGCCGGCCGCTCACCGGGCGTCCCTCCCGCGAGTGTCCCTTGGCCGGCCGGACGAACCGAAGCGGCCTGCCGAGGGGAGGAACCGAACTAGTTGCGGGCGGCCTGGAGCTGGATGGCGGCCTTGTTACAGGCCCGCACCTGACCGTCGGAAAGCTCACGGCCGCCGGACTTGTAGCTGGCGACGGGGCCGACCACGGCGACCACCTTCTTGCACTCGCGAACCAATCCATCGAGGTTGGCCTTGCGCTCGGCGGCGCCCTGGCACTGGTCGCCTTCGCAGCGCCACGTGACGCCTGCGATCACCTCCTCGCGCGGAGCCGAATTGGCGGACGCGAGGCGCGCTTCGCCCCGGTAGCCCGCGGTTTGAGCAAATGCCGTCCCTGACACGAACACCGCCACCGCGGCCATCGCGCTCACACACCTGAAGTTTTGCATTATCGTGTTCCTTTGGTAGAAAAGAGCACGACCGGTCGCTAAATTCAAAAAGAGCACGATTGGTCACTTTGTCAAGCAGGGAGACTTGGCCCTTGCGAAAAGGTGAGGCGACGAGGGCCCGGATCGTCGGCGAAGCGGCGCGTCAGGCGGCGATGCGCGGCCTCACGGGCGTCAGTCTGGCTGACTTGGCGGAAGCGGTGGGCCTCTCCAAAAGCGGGATCTTCAAGCACTTCGATTCCAAGGAAGACATGCACATGGCCGTCGTCGAGGCGGTCATGGACCGCTTCGCGGAGGTGATCTGGAAACCGGCAGAGGCCCTGACGCCCGGCCGCGAGCGGTTGGAGGTGATCTTCGAGCGATGGCTGCATTGGGCGGAGGAGGAGTGGCCCGATAGCGGCTGTCCCGTGACCGCGCTGAGCGTCGAGTTGGACGATCAGCCGGGACCGCTGCGGGACCTGCTGCACAAGCGGCTGCAGGGATGGCGCAAGACCATGGTGCGCGAGTTCCGCGCCCTGCGCGACCCGCCGCTGAGCGAAGCCGAAGCGCAGGCGGCCTATTTCCAGATGAAGAGCTTCGTCCTGGGCCACTCGGATTCTCGCCGCATGATGGGCGACGACGACGCCAAGCGCTCAGCCAATGCGGCCTTCGAGGCCCTGCTCGACCGGACATGCCGCGCGGCGGCCTGAAGGGATCGGAACGATAACGCTGCTGTCGCGTAGTCACTGCCGATGGGTGGACCCACAGTGATTTCAGAGGACAAAAGCTATGCACAAGGATGAAGCCAAAGGCGCGGCCAAGGACATTGCCGGCTCCGTGAAGGAAGCCGCCGGCAAGGCGACGGGCAACGAACGGCTGGAAGCCGAAGGCGCCGCCGAGCGCCTGGAAGGCAAGGTCCAGAAGGGCGTCGGCGCCGTGAAGGACGCCGCTCGCGACGCGCTCCGCAAGTAGCGGATCGGTTCGCCAAAACGAGGGGCCGCGCCGGAAACGGCCGCGGCCCTTGGCGTGTCCGGACTCAGGATTCGGCGTCGATCTCCGTGAAGGTCTTGCCCCGGGTTTCGCGCGCCAGCAGGGCCGCAATGCCAGTGATCAGCGCGGCGGCGGCCACATAGATCGCGATCGGCGTCCCCGAATGCGTGGCCTGCAGTAGCGCCGCCGCGATCAAGGGAGCCAGGGAGCCGGCGAAGATCGACGTCACCTGATATGCCAGTGAAACCCCGGAGTAGCGCATCCGGGTGGGGAACATCTCGGCCAGGAACGCCGCCTGGGGCCCGTACATCGCCCCGTGGAAGAACAACGCCCCGACGCAGGCCAGGATGATCATCGACGGCTGCCCGGTGTCCAAA
This sequence comes from Phenylobacterium sp., assembly GCF_004297125.1. Taxonomy (GTDB): domain Bacteria; phylum Pseudomonadota; class Alphaproteobacteria; order Caulobacterales; family Caulobacteraceae; genus Phenylobacterium. The sequence continues at coordinate 206,681 of NZ_SCVD01000028.1, forward strand.
AGGCGGAAGAACACGAAGGCCCAGATGACCATCCCGAACGCCCCGAAGGCGTAGACCGGCCGCCGCCCGATCCGGTCCGACAGGGCTCCAAACATCGGGATGAGGAAAACATGGCAGGCCGAGGCGATCAGGATCGCCTCCAGCGCCACCTGCCGCGACAGGCCCAACTGCTGGGTCACGTAGGTGATCGAGAAGACGGTGATGACGTAGTAGCTGATGTTCTCCGCGAACTTCAGGCCCCCGCCGATCAGCAGTTCTCTCGGACGCTTGCGGATGGCCTCCAAGGTCGGAGCCTTCTCGATGGCCGCGACCTCCTTGGCCACCTCGCGGAAGGCCGGGCTCTCCTCCACCGTGGTGCGGATCCACCAGCCGACGCCGATCAGCACGGCCGACAGCAGGAACGGCACGCGCCAACCCCAGGCGAGGAACTCGGCCTCGCTTTGGAACGCCGCCATCGCCGCCAGCATCCCCGACGCCAGCAGGCTGCCCGCCGCCACCCCGGCCTGCGGGAAGCTGGCCCAGAGACCGCGCCGGGCGGCGTCGCCGTGCTCGGCCACGATCAGCACCGCCCCGCCCCACTCTCCTCCGACGGCGAAGCCCTGGATCAGGCGCAGCGCGATCAGCATGGCGGGCGCCCAGACCCCGACCTGGTCGTGGGTGGGCAACAGCCCGATCAGCACCGTCGCCCCGCCCATCAGCACCAGGCTGAGCATCAGCAGCTTCTTGCGGCCGATCTTGTCGCCGAAGTGACCGAACACGATCCCGCCCAGGGGCCGGGCCACGAAGCCCAGCGCATATGTCGCGAACGCCAGCATAGTGCCGACCAGCGGCTCGGACGCCGGGAAGAACAGCCGGTTGAACACCAGCGCCGCAGCGGTGCCATAGAGGAAGAAATCGTACCACTCGATGGTGGTGCCGATCATGCTGGCGGCCACCACCTTGCGCAGGGTGGCGGGCGACGACACGATCTCCGTTGGACGGGCGGACCCCGAACTCATGACGCTTCCCCTCGCGGCGGCTCTCACGGCCCCGTTTCCAGGCGACTGTCCGGGGCCGGAGGCTTCAGCGCAAGGGCCTGCCCAAAGCGTGGGCGGATGGCGGCGCCTCGTCGCACCTGCGTCCGGTAGGGTTGACCTTAACGATTGGCCGGCCATCTTGCCGCCTTCGTCACGACGGCCCGGAGGCGCCATGCCCAACCTCGTCCGCCGCAGAGATCTGCTTAAGTTTGGCGTGGCAGCCGGCCTCGCCGCGATCGCCGCGCCCGCCTGGGCGCAGAACTTCGACGTCTGGCAGCCGCGCCGCGCGATCCTCGACAACCTGCATACCGGCGAAAAGTTCAACGAAGTCTATTACGCGAACGGCAGCTACCTGCCCGACGCCCTGGCCGAGGCGACCCGCGTCATGCGCGACTGGCGCACCGGCGAGGAGCGGTTCATCGACCCCGCCCTGTTCGACGCCCTGCACGCCATCGGCGGCAAGCTGGAGACGCGGGCCCCGTTCCAGATCATCTCCGGCTACCGTTCGCCCCGGACCAACGCCATGCTGCACGAACGCTCGAGCGGCGTGGCCAGCAACAGCCAGCACACGGTGGGCAAGGCGATCGACGTCCGCGTCCCTGGCGTGGAGCTGTCCAACCTGCGCAACGCCGCCCTGGCGCTGGGCGCCGGCGGCGTCGGCTTCTATCCGGTGTCCAACTTCGTCCACGTGGACACCGGCCGCGTCCGGCAGTGGCGCGGATCCTGAGCGGAATCCGCCGATCCGGGACGATCGGCCCTTAGGTCGGCGGCGACTCGGTCGGCGGGGGTTCCGGCTCGACGGTGGTCATGCCCGTGGCGGCGGCGTCGTCCTGGATCTGCTGCTCCTCGGGCGTGCGCTCCACGGGCGGCGGAGGCGGCGGCGGGACCTCGACGACCTTCGGCTCCGGCGGAGGCGGTGGAGCGGTCTCGACGGCGGCCGGCGGCTCGACCGCCTTCTCCACCGGCCTGTCGAAATTCAGGCTCCGGCTCACCGCCAGGGCCACCAGGATCGCCGCGCAGGCGGCCGCGATCCACAGCACCTTCTTCAACATCTAAGGCCCCCTCAGACCTTCGTACCGGACGCCAACACACCGACGCGCTGCAACAGTTCGCGGTCCCAACTATACGGGTCCGAACGGAAGTGCATCTGCCCGTCCCCGCCGGCGAACGCCGTCCAGTAGAGGATGAACACCGGCGTCTGGACCGCCAGCCTCGCCCGCACCGTCTTGTCGCCCTCGAGTTGCTTGTCGATGGCCTCGCTGGTCCAGGTCGGATCGCCGTTCAGCAGCGCCTCGGCCAGGGCCCGCGGATGTTCCAGACGCACGCAGCCGTGGCTGGCGTTGCGCGCGTAGAGGTCGAAGCCGCCCTTCGACGGGGTGTCGTGCAGATAGACCGCGAACGGATTGTCGAAGTCGAACTTGAACCGGCCCAGCGCGCTCTGGTCGCCCGAGGCCTGCTGCAGGCGCGGCTGGCCGCCCTGGACGGGGATGATCCGGTAGCCGTGCTTGGCGAAATAGCCCGGATTGGCCTTCTCCTTCGGCCACAGCTCGCGCTGGGCGATGCCTGACGGCACGTTCCAGGGCGGATTGATCACCACGCTGTGGATCGACGAGACAAGCATCGGCGTCTCGTCGCCCGGCTTGCCCGAGACCGCCTTCATGGACATCACCGGCTTGTCGTCGCGGAACAGGGTGACGATGGCCGCGCCGGTGTTCACCTGCACCCGGGTGGCCGGCATGGTCGGCGGCATCCAGCGCCAGCGTTCCATGTTGGCGAGAATCTGCAGGATGCGCTGGCCCACCGGCTGGTTCAGGTACGCCAGCGTGCCGTTGCCGACCACGCCGTCGGGCTTCAGGCCATAGCGCCGCTGGGCGCGGATCACCGCCTCCTGCAGCGGCTTGTCGAAGATCGCCGGGCCGGTGTCGGCGACGGCGCCGTCCTCGACCGCCAGGCGGGCGCGGAGCGCGGCGACGCGCGGGTCCTTGGAGCCCAGCTCCATCTTCGGGCCCTCGATGATTGTCTTCCAACCGCCCTTGGCCGCGATCTCGCGGTAGCGGACCAGCCCGCGCTTGAGCCCGGCATACCCGGCGTAGCGAGGCGGCAAGCCATCGAGCCAGGCCTGCAGACGGCCCTCGGCCAGCGCCTTCGCCAGCTCGGGCGCCGGGTCGTAGGCGGCCGGACGCACCTGCCACAGCTCGGGGAACTTGTCGGGGTCCATGCGCCCGATGCGGACGTCATGGGCGTAGCGCAACAGGCCGGCGGTCAGGGCGGTCTCCTGGGCCGGGCTCAGCACGCCGTCGTCGGGAAGGCCGTCCGGGACATAGGCCTTGGGCTGCAGGCCGTGCAGATCGGCGGCGCGCAGCGCCTTCAGGGCGACCTGGGCCTGCCCAGGCGTCAGCGGGGGGATTTCGATCGGCGGCGGCGGAACCGGGGCGGCGGCGGCCGGAGGGATCTGCAGTACGGGTGGAGCGGCGGCCGGCTGCGCCATCGCCAGATCGCCCAACGCCAGGGGCGCCAAGGCGGCCAAAGCCAGGCAGCGCCCCATGCGTCCGCCCCGCAAGCCATCGCCGCCCATGTCTTTACCCGGTCCTTCTCTGTTGTTCGGGGTATCTACGCGCCCCGATGACCCTTGGATGAACGCATATCTGGTCCCAACCGACCGATGTGTCGACGGGCCCCCGCGACGTGGCAGTCCGACTGTCACATTCGGGCCACAACGAACGCGTTACGCGGTCGGATAGGCGTGGAGCCTCCCGCCGGGATCGGTGACCTCGCCATCACCGGCGTAGCACGGTCCGACCGGCGCCTTGCCGTGGCCGCCGGGGATGTCGAGCACATAGGTGGGCTGGCACAGGCCGGAGACCTTGCCACGCAGGCTCCGCATCAGCGCCTGGCCCTCGGCCAGGGTGGTGCGGAAGTGGGCGGTGCCGGGCGCCAGGTCGGCGTGGTGCAGGTAGTAAGGCTTGATCCGCAGCTCCACGAAGCGGCGCAACAGGGCCTCCAGCGTCGCCGCCTCGTCGTTGACCCCCTTCAGCAGCACGGTCTGGCTGACCATGGGGATGCCCGCGTCGAGGATGCGGGCGCAGGCGGCCTCGGCGGCGGGGGTGAACTCGTCGGGGTGGTTGGCGTGCAGGCCGACCCAGGTGGTTTTGCCCGGAGCCCGGAGCGCGGCGACCAGCCCTGGCGTGATCCGCGCGGGATCGACGACCGGCACGCGGGTGTGGAAGCGAACCACCTTCACATGGTCGATCTTCGCCAGCCGGGCCATCAGGTCGCGCAGGCGGCGGACCGACAGGATCAGCGGATCGCCCCCGGTGACGATCACCTCCCAGATTTCCGGCCGGCCGGCGATGTAGGCCATGGCCGCATCGAGCTGGGACGGCGACAGCGGCCGCACGCCGTCGGGCCCCACCATCTCGCGTCGGAAGCAGAACCGGCAATAGACGGCGCAGGCGTGGTTGGCCTTCAGCAGCACGCGGTCGGGGTAGCGGTGGACGATCCCCTCCACCGGGCTGTGGATCTCGTCGCCGATCGGATCGGCGCGCTCGTCGGGCGTGCGGTCCAGTTCGGCGGCGGCGGGCACGAACTGCCGGGCCATGGCGTCGTTGTCGGGGATCAGCTCGGCCATGGCGGGAGTGATCGCCACCGCGTAGCGGGCGGCCACGCCCTCCAGCTCCGCGAGCCGGTGCGAGGCGACGAGGCCGGCGTCGACCAGGTCTCTGGGTGTGCGGAGGGTGCGGGCGGTCATGGCGGGGCGCATATGGCCCATGCGGCGCCCCGCGGCAAATGAGACCCTAGGCCGCGCGCTCCTCGTCCAGGGCTTGGCGCACGCGGCGGGCGAGCTGCTCGATGGTGAAGGGCTTGGGCAGCAAGGCGCCCCGCACCCGCTCGGCGCCGCTGGCGTCGCGGGCGTATCCGGTGGTGTAGAGGACCTTCAGCGCCGGCAGCGTCGCGCGGGCCTGCTCCGCCAGTTGCAGCCCGTCCATGCCGGGCATCACGATGTCGGTGAACAGCAGGTCGGCGGCCGGGCGGGCGGAGAGCCATCGCAGCGCCTCGTCGGCGTCCGAGGCCTCGGCGACCGCGTAGCCCAACTCGCGCAGAGTCTCGACCGACAGCTGGCGCACCTCGGCCTCGTCCTCCACCACCAGCACGGTCTCGCCGTCCCGCGCGCGGGGCAGCGGGCCCGCAACCGGCTCCGGCGGCGGCGCTTCGGCCGCGGCGCCCGTCCAGCGCGGCAGGTAGATCGCCACGGTCGAGCCCTTCCCGACCTCCGAGCGGATGGTCACCCACCCGCCCGACTGGCTGACGAAGCCGTACACCTGGCTGAGGCCAAGACCGGTCCCGCGCCCGACCTCCTTGGTAGTGAAGAAGGGCTCGAAGGCCCGCTCGATCACGTCGGGCTCCATGCCGACCCCGGTGTCGCGGATGCGGATGGTCACATACTCGCCGGCCTCCGGTCCGCCGGGGTCGTCCCCGACGGGCGCCGTGACGTTGGCGGTCTCCAGGGTGAGACGACCTCCGTCGGGCATGGCGTCGCGGGCGTTGACCGCCAGGTTCAGCAGAGCGTTCTCCAGTTCGGCGGCATCCGCGTGCACCGGCCACAGGTCGTCGGCCAGGGCGGTCTCGATATCGACCGGCTCGCCCAGCGAGCGGCCCAGCAGCTCGGTCAGGCCGCCCATCAGCCGGTTGACGTCCAACGGCTCGGGACTGAGCCGCTGGCGACGGGCGAAGGCCAGCAGCCGGCCGGTGAGCACCGCCGCGCGGCGCGCGCCCTCGGCGGCGTTGTCGATGTAGCGCCCGATGCGCGGGTCTTCCGCCCCCGTCATGCGGCGCTTGGCCATGTCGAGGCTGCCGACCACGATGGCCAGCATGTTGTTGAAGTCGTGGGCGATGCCGCCGGTGAGCTGGCCGATCGCCTCCATCTTCTGCATCTGGCGCACCTGGCTCTCGGCGGCCTCGCGCCGGACCATCTCGCCGCGCAGTTCGCTGGTCCGCGCCTCGACGCGGTCCTCCAGGCCGGCGTTGACCTCGCGCAGCTCGGCCCGCGCCTGTTCGGCGAGCAGGGCCGCGCGGGCCTGCATCAGCACCGCGAACGTCAGCGCCAGGGTCACCGCCGCGCCGAGGACGGCGGTCCAATAGGCCAGCGACCGGTTGCTGCCCGCTTCGAAGGCCGGGCGCGTGCGGACGAGCAGGGTCCAGGGCCGGCCCGCGACCTTCACCACCCGCGTCGCCGTGAGCCGCGCGGGCCTCGCGGCGGACCCTGCGGTCCCGAACAGCAGGTTCTGGACGCGCGGCGCGCCGTCGTAAACCTCGACGTCGACCAGCCGCTCCGGGTTCGTCGGGAACACCGGCCGCAGCAGGTCGCCGGCCCGCAGCGGGCTGTAGGCGAAGCCCCGCAGACCGGTCCCGCCGCGCCCGTCGGAACCGGTGACCGGCAGGAAGATCAGCAGGCCGCGCTGGGGCAGGCCCCCGCTCTCCTGGACCAGGGTCACCGGGCCGGACATCGCCAGTTCCCCCGTCGTCGCCGCGCGGGTCATCGCCTCGCGCCGCGTGGCCTGGGTGAACATGTCGTAGCCGATCACCGCGGCGTTCCCGCCGGTCGGCGGCGAGAGGTAGACGATGCTGGTGTAGACCGGCCGCGATCCGGCCGGCCAGACGTGGAAGTCCGCGACGCCCTGCCGTTTCATCCGGGCCTCGAGCGCGTCGCGCGCCGGCTCGCCCTCGACGCGGGCCGTGTAGCCGATGCCGAGCACGCCGGGGTAGCGGCTGCCCAGCCCCAGCCGCCCGACGTAGGCGGAGAACTCCTGGGTCGTCACATCCTCGCTGGCCGCGAACAGGCCCGCCACCCCGCGCAGCAGGGCGCTGTGGCCCTCCATCCGCTGCTTCAGCGCGCTCACCGCCTGGTTCGCCTCGGCGCGCAACCGCGATGCGTCGCGGGCGTCGTTGGCGTCGAGGAGTTGGAGGGTCGTCATCAGGGTCGCGACCACGCCCACGACCAGCACCATCGCCGGGACGACCAGATGCGGTAACCAGCGAGAAAGGCTTAGCTTTGCCACCCGGCAAAGGGGTCGTCACACCGCGCTGAGTGTCAAGGTTAAAGCCGACGGCTCAGGCGACCGGCGTCCAGAGCACCTGCTCGATCCGGGGCGCCCCGGTCGCCAGCATCACCAGCCGGTCGAACCCGAGGGCGCCGCCGCTGGCCGGCGGCATCAGCGCGAGCGCCGCCAGGAAGTCCTCGTCCAGCGGGTAGGTCTCGCCGTAGAGCCGCAGCTTCTCGGCCATCTCGATCTCGAAGCGGCGGCGCTGTTCGGCCGCGTCGGTAAGCTCGCCGAAACAGTTGGCCAGCTCGACGCCGCAGGCATAGAGCTCGAAGCGCTCGGCGACGCGGGGATCGGCGGGCTTGGGCCGGGCCAGGGCGGCTTCCGAGACCGGGTACTCGCACAGGATCGTCGGCCGGCCGTGGCCCAGGTTGGGCTCCACCTTCTCCACGATCACCCGGCTGAACACGTCCGCCCAGCCGTCGTCGGCGGCGACGCGGACGCCGGCGGCCCGCGCTTCGGCCGCCAGGTCCCCGGCGAACAGGTCGACGCCCGCGTAGCGGTCGAAGGCCTCCGCCACCGTCACCCGCTCCGGCTCGGCGAACGGATCGGCGGCGACCCCGCGCCAGGTCAGCGCCGTTGACCCCGCGGCCTCGGCGGCCAGGCGCAGCAGCGCGCCGCAGTCGTCCATCAGCACCTCATAGGCGGCGCCCGCCCGGTACCACTCCAGCATCGTGAACTCGGGATGGTGCAGCGGCCCCCGCTCGCGGTTCCGCCAGACCTTGGCCAGGGTGAAGATCGCCGTCTCGCCCGACGCCAGCAGCTTCTTGGCTGCGAACTCCGGCGAGGTGTGCAGGTACATCGGCCGCGCCTCGCCCGCGGTGGTCAGCGCCTGGGTGGCGAAGGCGTGCAGGTGGGCCTCGTTGCCCGGCGAGACCTGCAGGGCCGCCGTCTCCACCTCGGTGAGCCCCTGGGCGTCGAACCAGGCGCGGACGGCGCGGGTGACCCGGCCCCGCGCGGCCAGGAACGGCTGGCGGTCGGGACGCCGCAAGGGGTCCCACCAGGGCGTTTCGACGGGCGAGCTCAACGGTGCGACCACGCGGGGGGCTGGAGATTTCGGCGCACATCGCTATAGGGGCGCCACAAGAATTTCATCAGCGGAATCGCGCGGGTCCGCCCGCCAGGCCCGCCGCATCTTCGAGGACCTACGTGAAAGTCATCGCCAGCTCGCTCCGGAAGGGCTCCGTCGTCGACATGGACGGCAAGCTCTACGTCGTCCTGACCGCCGAAAACATCCACCCCGGCAAGGGCACTCCGGTGACCCAGCTCAGCATGCGCCGCATCTCCGACGGGGTGAAGGTTTCGGAGCGCTGGCGCACGACGGAAACGGTCGAACAGGCCTTCGTCGACGACCGCAACTACACCTTCCTCTACGAGGACGGCGAGGGCTACCACTTCATGAACCCGGAGAACTACGACCAGGTCGTGGTGCCGCCGGACGTGGTGGGCGATGCGGCCCCCTGGCTGCAGGACGGCATGACGGTGACGCTGTCGACCCACGAGGGCGTGCCGATCGCGCTGGAGTTGCCCCGCCTGGTCACGTTCGAGATCGTCGAAACCGAGCCCGCGGTGAAGAACCAGACCGCCTCCTCCTCCTACAAGCCGGCCATCCTCAGCAACGGCGCGCGCATCATGGTGCCGCCCTACATCGCCGCCGGCACCCGGGTGGTGATCCTGACGGAAGACGGCTCGTACCAGGAACGCGCCAAGGACTAGGCGCTTCGCAAGGTTGATGGATCTCACGTTCGTCGAACGTGTTCTTCGAACGTTGAGAACCATGCCGCCCACCTCTTCTGGCGGAGGCATCAGAGGTTCTGGGGTGGCCGCTGGCGCAGCTTGGTCCTAACAGCCCCGCCCGATGGATCCTGATTTCTGGCTATTCGCGGCCGTCGGCTTCGCGGCGCAGCTCGTCGATGGCGCCCTGGGCATGGCCTATGGCGTCATCTCGACCTCGGTGCTGCTGAGCCTGGGGGTCAGCCCCGCCAACGCCTCGGCCAGCGTGCACGCCGCCAAGGTGTTCACCGGAGCGGCCTCGGGCGCGTCGCACATCTACTACCGCAACATCGACTGGCGTCTGCTGGCCCTGCTCTCGGGCGGCGGCGTGCTGGGCGGCGTGGTCGGGGCCTATGTGCTGACCTCCGTGCCCGGCGAGGCGGTGAAGCCCTATGTCGTGGGCTGGCTGTTCCTGATGGGCCTGGTGATCCTCTACCGGGCCTGGAAGCAGGCGCGGCCGAAGGTGTTCTCCTGGCGCTCGCCCTTCCCCCTGGGGCTGGTGGGCGGCTTCTTCGACGCCATCGGCGGCGGGGGCTGGGGCCCCGTGGTGACCAGCTCGCTGCTGGGCGCCGGCGCCGATCCGCGCAAGGCCATCGGCACCACCAATGCGGCGGAGATGTTCGTCGCCATCGCCACCTCCGCCGCCTTCCTGGGCAGCCTGCTCAGCGGCCATTGGGAGACCGCGGGCCTGCGCGGCCTCATGTGGTCCCTCGCCGGCTTGATCGCCGGTGGCGTCGTGGCCGCGCCCCTGGCCGGCTGGATGACCAAGGTTCTGCCTCTGCGCATCCTCACCTGGATCGTCGGCGTCCTGGTTGTGGGCTTGGCCATCTGGCAGGGCGTGGGCCTGCTCTAGCGCCCGGGCGGGGCGGCCCTTACACAGGGCGCTCAAGCTTCGAGAGTGCGTCCATGACTATCCGCCGCGGCCTCGGCCGCCTTCTGTTCGCCAGCGTCGCCGCCATCGCCGTCCAGGCCCACGCCGCGCCGAAGCCTACGCTGGCCGAACCCTCGCTCTCGTCCGACGGCGCCGAGATCGCCTTCGTGTCGGGCGGCGACATCTGGACCGTCCCGGCGGCCGGCGGCACGGCCAGCCTGCTGGTCACCGACTCGGCCACCGAGGGCCGTCCGCTCTATTCGCCCGACGGCCGCGAGCTGGCCTTCACCTCGACCCGGGCCGGCGCGGCCAACGTCTATGTCCTGACGCTCGCCACCGGCAAGCTGCGCCGCCTCACCTTCTCCGACGCCAACGAGCAGCTCGACGGCTGGTCGCGGGACGGCAGGTGGATCTACATCTCCGGCCCCTCGAACGACGTGGCCCGCCAGAACGACGTCTACCGCGTGGCCGCGACCGGCGGCACGCCGCTGGAAGTCAGCCGCGAGCGTTATCTCAACGAGTTCAACAGCGCCCCCTCGCCCGACGGCCAGTCCATCGCCCTGATGGCCAAGGGCATCTCCTCGACCCAGTGGTGGCGCAACGGCCATTCCCACATCGACGAGGCCGAGCTGTGGCTGAAGCCGGTGGCGGCCAACGCCCCCTACCGCAGGCTGCTGGGCGCCACCTCCAAGCGGCTCTGGCCCATGTGGGGCGCGGACGGCCGTACCCTCTGGTTCATGAGCGACGAGGGCGGGACCGAGAACATCTGGCGCATGCCGGTCGACGGCGGCGCGGCCCAGCAGGTAACGAAGTTCACCGACGGCCGGGTGCTGTTCCCCTCCATCGCCTACGACGGCAGGTCGATCGTCTTCGAGCGCGAATTCGAGATCTGGAAGCTGGACGTGGCGACCGGCGCCGTCGCCAAGGTCCCCGTCGCCCTGCGCGGCGCGCCGGCGGCGGCGGGCGAGCGGCGGCTGGTGGAGACCAGCTTCCGCAGCATGAGCGTCTCGCCCGACGGCAAGAAGCTGGCGGTGATCGCCCACGGCGAGGTCTTCGCCGCCCCCGCCAAGGACGGCGGCCAGGCCCAGCGCCTCACCGAGACCGCCGGGGCCGAGAGCGACCTCGCCTGGTCCCCCGACAGCCGCCGCCTGGCCTATGTCGCCGAGCGCGGCCGGGCCAGCCAGGTGATGGAGTACGACTTCGCCGCCCAGAAGGACCGGCCGCTCACCCCGGCCAGCGACTTCGACGCGGCGCCCGCCTATTCCCCCGACGGCAAGATGCTGGCCTACGTTCACGGCACGCGGCAGGTGCGGGTGATCGCCCTGGGCGCCGGCGCGGGCCGCGACACGGTGCTGTTCGAGGGCGCCCTGGACCGCAACGACGGCTCGAAGCTCGCCTGGTCTCCGGACTCCAAGTGGCTGGCGTTCGGGGTCACCGACCGCAAGTCGTTCCGCAACGTCTGGGTCGCGCCCGCCGCCGGCGGCGAGGCGAAGCCGATCAGCTTCCTGGCCAACGGGAACGCCGCCGACCAGATCGCCTGGTCGGCGGACGGCAAGTACGTCGTCTTCGACAGCGGCCAACGCAGCGAGCCGGTGAAGATGGTCCGCGTGGACCTGCTGCCCAACACGCCCAAGTACCGGGAGGACGCCTTCCGCGACCTCTTCAAGGCCACGCCGCCCGGCGCGCCGACCACGACCAAGGCCGACCCCAAGGACAAGGCCCCTGCCGCCAGGCCGTCCGCGTCGGAGGGCGAGGCCAAGGCCGAAGAGGACGCCAAGGACGACGTCCCCGCGCCGAAGGGCAAGACCCCAGTGGTGCGCATCGTCTTCGAGGGCATCCGCGAGCGGGCGACCTTCATCCCGCTGGGCGGCTCGGCCGAGGAGCCGGTGATCAGCCCGGACGGCAAGACCCTGGTCTACCGGGCCCGCCAGGGGGACCAGCAGAACCTGTTCAGCTACAGCTTGGACGAGCTGGCCAAGGAGCCGCCGGCCGGGCAGCAGCTCACGGGCGGACGCCGGCCCAAGCGCGACTACGCCTTCGGCCCGGACTCCAAGCAGATCTACTACCTCGACGGCGGCCGGGTCAGCGCCACGCCGATCGACACGCCCAAGCCCCGCTTCATCGACGTCACGGGCGAGATGGTCGTGCGTTTCGAAGCCGAGAAGCAGGTGGTGTTCGACGAGGCCTGGTCGACGCTGAACCGCGCCTTCTACGACGAGAAGTTCCACGGCCAGGACTGGACGGCGTTGCGCGACCGGTTCGAGCCGTTCGCGCAAGGCGCCCAGACGCCGGACGAGCTGCGCCGGGTGATCAACCTGATGATCGGCGAGCTGAACGCCTCGCACTCCGGCGTCAACCGGCCGACCGAGGGCTTCGGCGCGCAGCCGGCCTCGCGGGTTGGCGACCTGGGACTACGTTTCGATCGCGAGGCCTATGAGGCCGGCCGCGGCCTGGTCGTCCGCGAGGTGATCTCGCTGGGTCCGGCCGACATCGAGGGGTCGATCAGGCCGGGCGACGTCCTGACCGCCGTCGACGGCAAGCCAGCGGGCGCGGGGATCAACCTGGACGCCCTGCTGCTGGACCGCGCAGGCAAGCGCACGGTCCTCACCGTCGCCACCGGCGGCGCGAGCCGTCAGGCCGTGGTTCGCCCGGTCGCGCCCGGCATCGCCGCGGGCCTGCTCTATCGCCACTGGGTCAACGACCGTCGGGCCTATGTGGAGAAGGCCAGCGGCGGCCGCCTGGGCTACGTCCACATCCTGGACATGAGCGCCGACAGCCTGGACCAGCTCTACATCGACCTCGACGCCCAGAACCAGGGCAAGGACGGCGTCGTCATCGACGTGCGCAACAACAACGGCGGCTTCATCAACGGCTACGTGCTGGACGTGTTCAGCCGCCGCAACTTCCTGACCATGACCCCGCGCGGCCTGTTCGGCGTGCCCAGCCGCCAGAACCTGGGCCAGCGGGCGCTGGGCTCGCCGACCATCCTGGTCACCAACGAGAGCTCGCTTTCCGACGCCGAGGACTTCACAGAGGGCTATCGCTACCTGGGTCTCGGCAAGGTCGTGGGCGTGCCGACCGCCGGCTGGATCATCTACACCGGCGGCCAGAGCCTCATCGACGGCTCGACGGTCCGCGTGCCGTTCATCCGGATCCAGGGGGCCGACGGCAAGGACATGGAGCTGAATCCGCGCCCCGTGGACATCACCGTCGAGCGGCCGCTTGGCGAGACGTTGTCGGGCAAGGACAGCCAGCTCGACGCGGCGGTGGCCGAGCTCCTCAAGGGTTTGGGGCCCAAGCGGCCATGACCTCCGGGACAGCCAATGACACCGACGGGCGGCTGGCGTTGGCCTGGCGAATGGCGCCCCCGACCGTGGACTTCATCCTCAAGGTCGAGGAGGCCAGCCGCAACACCCGCGACCTGATCGACGGCCTGCTCTTCGCCGCGATCCAGTCCGCCAACGTCTCGGCGATCAGCAACGACCCGCACCTGCAGCTCGCCTATGCGACCCTCGCCGAGGCGCCGCCGGACGACCTGCGCCGGCCGGTCAGCGTGAGCGCCATCGCCCACTCGCTGCGCATGCCCTTCGAGACGGCGCGCCGCCGCATCCAGGCCCTGGTGCGGATCGGCGCCATGGAGGTCACCCCGAAGGGCATCCTGGTCTCGCACCGGGCCCTGGGCGGCCAGGAATTCCTGGCCAACGTGTTCGTCCGCCACGAGCTTCTCAAGGCCTTCTACTTCGAGATCAAGGCTCTGGGCCTGCTGCCGCCGGGCCCGCCGGGACCGCCGCCGGCCTCGGACGACCCGCCGGTGCGGCTGACCAACCGGCTGATCTGGGAATATATGCTGCGGGTCGCCGACGAGCTGGGCGCGACGGTCGGCGACGCGACGAACGGCGTCATCCTGCTGGCGATGGTCCGCGAGAACACCCTGGGGTTCGGGCCGGACGAACTCGCGGCCTGGGCGCGCGATCCCCTGAGGCTGGGGCGGCCCGTGCGCAACGGCCGGCTGGCGGGCCATCTGAATTTCTCGACCGAGACGCTGCGGCGCTACGTGATCGCCCTGGAGGCGCGGGGCTTCTGCGTGCGGGGGCCGCTCGGACTGATCGCCATCGCGCCGCCCGGGATCGGCGACACGCTGGACCGGATGGTGCTGGACAACCTCGTCAACCTGCAGCGGCTGCTGGGCCGGCTGCGCCAGTTCGGGGTTCTGTCCATGTGGGACGCCCCGCCAGCTCAGGCCGCGACCGGGACCCTGTAACGGTCTCGGAGGCCCTGATGACAGCTTGGCGGCTTGCCAAGGCCTGGCGACACGCCGAACGTTCGGCCATGGCCGAATTGGTCGATGCGTCGGCGAACCTGAACCTGGAAGACCCCCTCCTCTGGGAGACCGTCCGCGCGTCGCTCCGCTACATCCGCGACACCGCCCAGATCAGCCGCGGCGACGGCGACCTGCTCGACCCGCTGATCTTCACGGCCATCCTCGACGCCAACATGGCGCCGGTGAACCGCGACGCGGAGCTGCAGGTGATCTACGGCGGCGACATCTCCGCCCCCGACCATCTGCGCCGACCGGTCAGCATCAACGCCGTGGCCCAGTCGCTGCGGCTTCCTTTCGAGACCGTGCGCCGGCGGGTGAGCGGGATGGCGAAGCGCGGCGCCTGCATCCAGGATCCCCGCGGCGTGATCGTGCCCAACGCCGCGGTGATGTCGCCGGCCTACGTGGCCATCCAGCGGGCGCGCTACGACCGGGCGCGCCGGTTCTACCAGGTGCTCAAGGAGATCGGCGCCCTGCCCTCCGACGGGACCGCCGACCCCAGCGCGCCCACCGCCCAGCCGCTGGTGCGGGCGGCGAACCGCGCGCTGTCGGCCTATATGCTGCGGGCCTCCAGCGACCTGATCGCCTTGACCGGCGACGCCCTCAGCAGCCTGATCCTCTTGGAGCTGACGCTCGCGAACACCGAGGCGGTGGCGACCCCCGACCTGCCGGCCTGGGGCGCCGACCCGGCCGGCGGCCTGGCCACCCCGGTGCGGATCGCCCGCCTGTCGAAGAGCCTGCGCTTCTCGCCCGAAACGACCCGACGGCATCTGCTGGCGCTGGAGCGTGCGGGTTTCTGCCGGCGGACGACACGGGGCCTGGTCGCCGTTGCGCCGCCCGCCGCCTGGCCGGAGCTGGCCCGGCTGGCGGCGGCGAACCTCGCCAACCTGCATCGCCTGTTCGCCGCGCTCCGGCAGCTGGATGTGCTCGCCGCCTGGGACACGCCGGACGCCATCTGGCCCGCGGCGGTCGCCTGAGCTGGCGCGAACCGGCGTCCGCGCTACAAGGGACAGTCACACTCGGGGAAGTTCAGCATGATCCGGTCCGCAGCCCTGGCGGTGGGCTTCGCTGTCGTCGCATCCGCGGCCCAGGCCCAGTCCATCAGCCCCTACGCCTCGGCCGGCGAACAGCAGGCGGCCCTGACCGACGGGCGGACCACCTCCGTCGAGCTGGTGCGGGCCTATCTGGACCGCATCGAGCGGATCGACCGCGCCGGGCCGAAACTGAATGCGGTGCTGACGCTGAACCCCCGCGCCCTCGACGACGCCAGGCGCCTCGACGCCGAGCGCAGGGCCGGCAAGCTCCGCGGGCCGCTGCACGGCGTCACGGTCCTGCTCAAGGACAACATCGAGACCGCCGACGGTACGGCCACCACCGCCGGCTCCCTGGCGCTGACCGCCAACGTCACCGGCCGCGACGCCCCGATCGTCACGCGGCTGCGCGAGGCCGGGGCCATCGTGCTGGGCAAGACCAACCTCTCGGAGTGGGCGAACTTCCGGTCCACGCGCTCGATCAGCGGCTGGAGCGGCGCGGGCGGGCTGGTGCGCAACCCCTACTCCCTCGACCGCACGGCCTGCGGCTCGTCCTCCGGCTCCGGCGCGGCGGTGGCCGCGGGCCTGGCCGCCTTCGCCATCGGCACCGAGACCGACGGTTCGGTCACCTGCCCGGCCGCCATGAACGGGGTCGTGGGCCTGAAGCCCACGGTGGGGCTCGTTGCGCGCACCCACATCGTGCCGATCTCGCCCGCCCAGGACACCGCCGGGCCGATGACCCGCACGGTGGCCGACGCGGCGGCCATGCTGAACGTCATCGCCGGGAGCGACCCGTCCGATCCGGCCACCAAGGACGCCGACGCCAGGAAGGCCAACTACCTGGCCGGCCTCAAGCGCGACGCGCTGAAGGGCGCGCGGATCGGGGTGTGGTTCCCCTGGAAGGGCCGCTCGCCGCAGACCGACGCGGTGTTCGCCGCGGCCCTGAAGACCCTTGAGGACCAGGGCGCGGTGCTGGTGGAGATCAAGGGGCCGGACGACGCGACCAACAGCAGGATCGCCGAGCTGGAGAGCGACACGCTGCGCACGGAATTCAAGGCCGCGCTCAACGACTACCTCGCCTCGACGCCGGCCGCCGTGAAGAGCCGGACGCTGGACGACCTGATCGCCTTCAACAAGGACGAGCCGCGCGAGACGCCGCTGTTCGGGCAGGAGATCTTCGAAGCCGCGGCCGCCAAGCCGCCGATCACCGATCCCGGCTACGTCGAGAAGCGCACGGTCGTCCGCAAGCTGGCCCGCGACAGCCTGGACAGGATGCTGGGCGACAACAGGCTGGACGCCATCGTCTCGCCTAGCGGCGGCCCGCCCTCGGTGGTGGACCCGGTGAACGGCGGCCCGTTCTTCGGCTCGCCGTCGCGGCTGCCGGCGGTGTCGGGTTATCCACACCTGACCGTGCCGGCCGGCTACGCCACCGGCCTACCGGTGGGGCTTTCGTTCCTGGGTCCCGAGTGGTCGGAAGCCCGGCTGCTGGCCCTGGGTTACGCCTTCGAGCAGGCCGCCAAGGTCCGACGCGAGCCGGAGTTCCTGCCCGACGTCGGCGCCCGCCCGGAAATCGGCCGCGCCTATGATCCGCGCTAGCAACGGTCGGGCCTGCAACTTCGGCCGCGCCTGCGGGTTATCCGCCCTGCCAGAGGTCCGACTGGAGGGAGCCCCGTCATGATTGCGCGCGCGGAACGCAACGGCCTTGAAAGCGCCGCCGTAAGCCATGACATCCCGTCCCGGCCGGCTAGTATGGCCAGGCTGCATGTCCGGAAGGGATTCCCCGCTGGCCCCGCTCAGGAAGAGACGACCGATCCGGCGCGCGACCCTTAAGGCCCTCAAGGCCAAGGTCGTCGGGCCGGAGTCTTCGGCCGATCTGTTCAACGCCGCCGCCAGCAGCATCATCGCACGGAGATCGGGCCGCGTGTTCGACGCCACCGCCCCCAGGTACGCCAACCTGATCCGCCTCGAACCCGAGGCCGCCGCCTCGCTGACCGAGCCGCATGGCCCGGCGGGCTTCCACCTGATCGACACGACTATGATGTACGCGCCGCAGTCCGGCGGCGTGAAGCGCTACCTGATGGCCAAGCGGGCCTGGCTAGCCCGGCGGCGGCCGGACGTGCGCCATACCTTGGTCGTGCCCGGGGCCCGGACCCGCGCCGAGGCCGATGGCCTGGTGACCGTGGCGGCCACCCGCCTGCCCTTCGGCAACGGCTACCGGATGCCGGCCAGCCTGTCGAAGTGGGAGACCGTGCTGCGGCTGCTGGAGCCCGACGTGATCGAGGCCGGCGACGTCTTCGTGCCCGGCCACGCCGCGCTCTACGCCGGTGAGGCCCTGGGGGTCCCTGTGGTGGGCTTCTGCCACACCGACGCCGCGGCCCTGGCCGCCCTGCACTTCGGCGAGTGGGCCGAGGCGCCCACCTTCAACTTCTGGGCCCAGGCCTATCAGCGGTTCGACCATGTGGTCGCCCCCAGCCGGCACATGGCCGCGCGCCTGGCCGACGCCGGCGTCCACCGCATGTCGATCCAGCAACTGGGCGTCGACACCGCCCTGTTCGACCCCGCCCGCGGCGACCGCCCCCGCCTGCTCCGCAAGCTGGGCCTGGCCGCCGACACCCGCCTGCTGGTCTTCGCCGGCCGCCCGGCGCGGGAGAAGAACATCGACTCCATGGTCGCCGCCGTCGAGCGCCTGGGCGCGCCCTACAAGCTGCTGCTGGTGGGCGCCGGCAAGGACGCGGCGTGGTCGCCCAACGTGATCAGCCTCGATTTCGAGCGCGACCCCGTCCGCCTGGCGACCCTGCTCGCCTCCTGCGACGCAGCCCTGCACGCCAACGAGAACGAGATCTTCGGCCTGTTCGTCCTGGAGGCCATGGCCGCCGGCCTGCCGGTGGTCGGCTCGCGCCGGGGCGGGGTCGGCGAGCTCATCGACGCCTCGGTGGGCCAGCCCGCCGACAACGTGGAGCCCTCAGGCCTGGCCGAGGCCATCGAGGCCCTGTTCGCCCGCGACATGGCCGCCATCTCCCAGGCCGCGCGGCGGCGCGCCGAGACCCGCCACGGCTGGGACGCGACCTTCGAGGCCCTGACGCGGCTCTACAGCAGCCTGATCTCCAGCCGCGAACCCCTGCCGCTGACGGCCTAACGCCCCGTCGGCAGGTCCTTGAACGCCACGTCCTTGTCGACCCGGATGTCGCCGGGCAGGCCCAGGACGCGCTCGGCGATGATGTTCTTCAGGATCTCGTCCGTGCCGCCGGCGATGCGCAGCCCCGGCGCGCCCATCAGCGAGGCGTGGAAGCCGCCCTTCAGCGGGGCCAGCGCCGGGTCGTTGATGATCCCGTACTGATCCAGCATCTCGACCGCGGCGTTGCCCAGCTCCTGCATCTGGACCGCGGCGACCACCTTGCCGATCGAGCTCTCCGGCCCCGGCGTCTGGCCGCGGCTGAGCGCGGTCATGGTGCGGTTGCGGGTGTGCTCCAGCCCCTTGGTCTGCACGTACCAGTCGGCCAGCTTCTCGCGCACCGCCTGGTCCTTGATCACCGGCGCGCCGTCGAAGCCGGTGATCCCGCGCGCCGCCTCCAGGAACTGGCTCCAGCCCGCGCCCGACGGTCCGCCCACCGCCAGCCGCTCGTTCATCAGGGTGACCAGGCTGACCTTCCAGCCGTCATTGACCGCCCCCAGCCGCTGGCTGTCCTTCACCCGCACATCGGTGAAGAACACCTCGTTGAAGCCCGAGCCACCGGACATCTGGTGGATGGGCCTGACCTCGATCCCCGGATCGCTCATGTCGACCCAGAACATGGTCATGCCCTTGTGCTTGGGCGCCTCGGGATCGGTGCGGACGATGACGATGCCGAAGTTCGAGAACTGGGCCCCCGTCGTCCACACCTTTTGGCCCGAGATGATCCAGTCGCCCGAGCCGTCGTCCGCGCGCACCGCCTTGGTCCGCGCCGCCGCCACGTCGGACCCGCCGGAGGGCTCGGAGAACAGCTGGCACCAGATCTCCTCGCCGCGCAGGGCCGGGCCCACGAACCGGGTCTTGGTCTCGGCGTCGGCGAAGGCCATCACGGTCGGCACGCACATGCCCAGTCCGATCTGGAACGGGTTCGGCGGCACCGGATACTTGGCCTCCTCCGCGTTGAAGATCACCTGCTGGATCGGCGTGCCGCCCTGGCCTCCCCACTCCTTGGGCCAGGTGATCTGGGCGTACCCTGCGGAGGCTTTGCGGGCCTGCCAGGCCTTGGACGCCGCCATCGAGTCGCCGCCGCCCTCCAGCTCGTCGGCGGCCCCCGCCGTGCGGGTCTTCGGCGCATTGGCCTCCAGCCAGGCGCGCACTTCGGCGCGGTAGGCGGCCTCTTCAGGAGAGTCGTTGAAATCCATTCCCGGTCCCCATCGTCAAATCAGCAAGGCGCGCTTGCGCGCGATAAACCACGGACCACACGGACCACACTGACGAGGAAGCCGATGGCGCCAAGGCCTCGCCCCCTTCGCCCGTCCGTGCGGTTCGCGTGGTCCGTGGTTCCAAAATTCCCGCCTCCGGCGGTTCTCATGCCGCGTTACGCCGTTCCAGGTGGCTTACGAGCCGCTCCTTCCAGACCCGCGGCGCGCCGGCCACGAGGCTGAGCTGGCGCGAGCGGCGGTAGTAGAGGTGGGCGTCCACCTCCCAGGTGAAGCCGATGCCGCCGTGGGTCTGGATGTTCTCCTTGGCGCCGAACCAGAAGGCCTCCGACGCCGCGATCCGCGCCGCGCTTGCCGCGATGGGCAGCTCCGGCGCATTGGTGTTCAGCGCCCAGGCCCCGTAGTAGGCGTTGGACCGCGCCAGCTCGTTCTTGACGTAGATGTCGGCCAGCTTGTGCTTGATGGCCTGGTAGCTCCCGATCAGCCGGCCGAAGGCGTAGCGCTCCAGCGCATAGGCCTTGGCCATCTCCAGGCAGCGGTCGGCGCCGCCGCACTGCTCGAAGGCCAGCAGCACCGCGGCCCGGTCGGTCACCTGCTCCAGCAGCGCCAGCCCCTCGCCCGCCGCGCCCAGCCGCTCCGCCGAGGCGCCGCTGAACGTCAGCTTCGCCGCGTCGCGGGTGGGGTCCAAGGTCTGAAGCGGCTCACGCGTCACACCCGAGGACATCTCCACCAGGAACAGCCCCGGCTGGCCGTTCTCCTTGGCCAGGACCAGGGCGTGGGTGGCGATGTCGCCGTCCGTCACCGGCAGCTTCACGCCCGAGAGCTTGCCGCCGGACACGCTCGCGTGCACCGCCGCGGCGCTCAGCAGGCCCGGCCCCTCCGACGTCGCCACGCAGCCGATGACCTCACCCGCCGCGATCTTCGGCAGCAGCGCGGCCTTCTGTGCGTCGGACCCGGCCAGCATCAGCGCCTCGGCCAGGAAATAGACCGTGGACGCGAACGGGATCGGAGCCACCACCCGGCCCAGCTCTTCGGCGATGGCGCAGAGCTCGATATGCCCCAGCCCCAGCCCGCCGTGCTGCTCGGGGATCGCCGCCCCCAGCCAGCCCTGCCCGGCGACGGCCGCCCAGAGCTCGGCGTCATAGGCCTTGGCGTCGTCGTCCAGCACCTTCCGCACCCGGCTGGTCGGACAGTTCGCCTCAAGGAACTTCCGCGCCTCGTTCTTCAGGAACTTCTGGTCGTCCGAGAAATCGAAATTCATGGCCCTGTCCCGCCGGCTTGACCGGTCTGGCGTTTCCTACGGGCCAAGCATTGCGCGCGGACGAGGCTCAAGAAAAGCGTGACCTCGCGTCAGGCCACGGGGGCCCGGCGGCTGCAGTTCGCGGGCCCTCGGCGCGGCGCAGTGCGGCGCAGCGCGAGGTGATCCAGATCAAGGAGGCCGCCGCCCACTAGGGTTAATTTTCCTCGCGTCTGACAGACGGCGCGCTCCCGCTGCAGATTTTCATCAACGCGATCAGCTTTCTATGCCCTGGGGGCGGGCGCCGAAGGCTGGACTGAAACGAGGGACGACATGAAGTCATCTTGCTTCCGGGTCATGGCGATCGCCTTCGCCCTACTGTTCGGCGTGGTCGGCAACTCGTTCGCTCTGGTGCCGATCGTCGGCAATGGGGTCAGCATCGGCAGCGCCATCGTCGGCACCCTGCCCTGGAACGAGGACGGTATCGGCTGGTGGGACCCCGTCGCCACCAGCGCCATACTGAAGGGACGCGTGACCCTGCAATACGACCCGGCCGCGTACCAGATCGTCCAGTTCGGCTGGTTCGGCGACTTCGGCGCCGACCCCTCGATCGCCGCGCCGGCGGTGATCACCGGCGCGCCCGACCCCGCCTGGCTGTCGACGTTCGTGCTTCAGCAGGCGAACGGCGCGATGACCAGCAGCGTCTCGATCGACAACCTCGCCGGTCTGATGGTGGTCAACTTCGATTGGGGTCCCGATGGCTATACGCCCCCGTCGACGGACCATTTCAACTTCTTCGGCTACACCTTCACCTCGCCGGCCGGCGCGACCACCGAGACCATGCAGGCCGCTATTACCGGTCCCTATGGCCCGGGCAAGATGGTGGTGCTGGGTGGTCCGCAGGACGTGGCGCTGAACGGCGACAATGCCTCCACCTTCATCCGCTGCACCGGCGGCTATTGCGGCGTGAACCCGGTGCCGGAACCCGCCACCTGGGCCCTGCTTCTGGTCGGCTTCGGCGCCATGGGCATGGCGTTGCGCCGCCGTCGCGGGACGATGCTGGGCGCCTGAGCCCCTGGCGGCGTCAGCCGGCGGTAGAGCGCGTGGGGGTGGAGCCCCACGCGCCCTCTCGTGTCGTCCCGATTTCGCGAAGCGAAGACCACCATGACACGAGGGGGAAACTCCCCGGCGGACCAGGACGAAGACGACAAGCCGGACCCGCCCGACGATTCCGCCTGAACGGCGCGAGACGCCGATCCAAACGAACCACGGAAAACACGAAGAACACGGAAAGATCCCGGAGAGGCCCCGCCCTCCGGGCGCCCTTCCGTGCTTTCCGTGGTTCCCCTGCCGCACCGCCTCAACCGGGGCTGAAGGCGTGCGTCCTGGAGAAGCTGCCGACCAGGCGTCCGCCCTCCCACAGCTCCGCCGCCTCGTCGGGCGGCAGCAGGGCGCGGGTCTTGTCCACGGCCTCGTCGTCGCCGGACGCCTGGAGCGCCTCGCCCTCCCGCAGGCGGCCGCCGGGCCCGACGTAGTAGATCCTGTAGCTCGTCAACGCCGCCACCCCAGCTCATCTACGTGACGATCCTTGCTTTGGATAACATGGTTCTGTCCACCATCGACCCCGCCGACCCCGAAAGTTGCGCCCACACGCCTTGGCGCCGCCCAACTCCGACGCCTAGATGGGCGCCATGCGCACCGACACGCCCCAGCCGATCCGCCTCTCCGAGTATCGTCCGCCGGCCTTCCTGGTAGATGAGGTCCATCTGACCTTCGACCTGGCCCCCAACACCACCCGGGTGAAGGCGAGGCTGGCGGTGCGCCGCAACGGCGACCACAAGGACCCGCTGGTGTTCAACGGCGAGCGGCTGAAGCCGCTGTCGGTGGCCATCGACGGACGGGTGCTGGCCGAGGGCGAGCGCACGATCGACGACGAGTTCCTCACCATCCCGGACGCGCCGGACGCCTTCAGCCTGGAGACCGAGGTCGAGATCGACCCGGAGAACAACAAGGCGCTGGAAGGCCTCTACATGTCGGGCGGCCGCTACTGCACCCAGTGCGAGTCCGAGGGCTTCCGGAAGATCACCTTCTGGCCCGACCGGCCCGACGTGCTGTCCAGGTACACGGTGCGGATCGAGGCCGACAAGGCGATCCGTCACCTGCTGGCCAACGGGAACCTGGTCGACCAGGGCGACCTGCCCGGCGGCCGCCACTTCGCCGTCTGGAACGACCCCTTCCCCAAGCCCAGCTACCTGTTCGCCCTGGTCGGCGGTGAGCTGGACGTGCTGGAGGACAAGCTCACCACCATGAGCAGCCGCGTCGTGGATCTGCGCATCTTCGTCGATCCCGGCATGGCGCCGCGCGCCGCCTACGCCATGGACGCCCTGAAGCGTTCGATGAAGTGGGACGAGGAGGCCTACGGCCGCGAGTACGACCTGGACCTGTTCATGATCGTCGCCGTCCGCGACTTCAACTTCGGGGCCATGGAGAACAAGGGGCTGAACGTCTTCAACTCCTCGCTCCTGCTGGCCGACCCGGCGACCGCGACCGACGTGGACTACGAACGCATCGAGGCCGTGGTCGCCCATGAGTATTTCCACAACTGGACCGGCAACCGCATCACCTGCCGCGACTGGTTCCAGCTCTGCCTGAAGGAGGGCCTGACGGTCTTCCGCGAACAGGGCTTCTGCGCGGACATGCGCGGCCATGCCGTGGGACGCATCAAGGCGGTGAAGGCGCTGCGTATGCGCCAGTTCGCCGAGGACCAGGGGCCGCTGGCCCACCCGGTCCGGCCTGCGGCCTACATGAAGATCGAGAACTTCTACACGGCGACGATCTACGAGAAGGGCTCCGAGGTCATCGGGATGCTGAAGACCCTGATCGGGGCCGAGGCGTTCCGGAAGGGCATGGACCTCTACTTCGACCGCTGGGACGGCCACGCGACGACGGTGGAGGCCTTCATTGAATGCTTCGCCGAGGTGTCGGGCCGCGACCTGACCGACTTCTTCGCCTGGTACGAACAGGCCGGCACCCCGCGGGTCTCGGTGGCCGGGACCTACGACGAGGCGACCAAATCCCTCGAGCTGACCCTGACCCAGGCCAATCCGCCCACCAACGGCCAGGAGGCCAAGCGGCCCTTGCCGATCCCGGTGACCCTGGGGCTGCTGGACCACGAGGGCCGCACCCTGGCCTTCGAACGCGACGGCCAGGCGGTCGACGAGACCGTGGTGGTGCTCGACAAGGCCGAGATGAAGCTGACCCTGACCGGCGTCGACAGCCTGCCGGTGGTCTCGGCGCTGCGCGGCTTCTCGGCCCCGGTGGTGCTCAAGACCGACGCCCAGCCCAAGGAGCGCTACGTCCAGCTCGCCTCCGACCCGGACCTGTTCAACCGCTGGGAGGCCGGCCAAGACCTGGCCGCCGACCTGATCCTCAGCCGCGCCGCCGGCAAGCCGAACGAGGTCGGCGAGGAGCGTTACGCCGAGGCCGTCGGCCGCGCCCTGGTCGACCAGGCCTCCGACCCGGCGTTCAAGGCCCTTCTGCTGGCCCTGCCGGCGGAGACCGACCTGGCGCTGCTGCGCAATCCCGTCGACCCCGCCGCGATCCACCAGGCCCGCGACGCCCTTCGGCTGCGGCTGGCGCTGCACCTGAACGCCGAGCTGCGCCACATCCACACCGGCCTGCAGGACCTTGCCCAATTCTCGCCCGACGCCGCCGGCGCGGGGCGGCGGGCCCTGCGCAACGCGGCTCTGGAGCTGATGGCCGCCAATCCCCGCGCCGAGATCGCCGACATCGCCTTCGGCCACTACCAGGCGTCCATCAACATGACCGATATGATCGGCGGCCTGAACGCGTTGATGCTGATCGGCGGGCCGCTGTACGAGGAGGCGCTCGCCGATTTCTACGCCCGCTGGAAGGACGAGCCCCTGGTGGTCGACAAATGGTTCGCCCTGCAGGCGCGCGACCCCGGCGAGGAGGCCCTGGGCCGGATCCTGGGCCTCACCGCCCACCCCGCCTTCGACGAGAAGAACCCCAACCGGCTGCGGGCGCTGGTCTCCAGCCTCGCCAACTTCAACCCGGCCCGCTTCCACGATCCCAGCGGCGCGGGCTACCGCTTCCTGGCCGACCAGATCATCGCCGTGGACCGGTTCAATCCGATGACCGCGGCGCGCCTCGTCGACCCGCTCGGCGGCTGGAAGCGGCTGAAGCCCGAACTGGGCCAACTCATGCGTGCAGAGCTGGAGCGTATTGTCGCGATCGAGGGCCTGTCGAAGAACGTTTACGAATTGGCCACTCGCGCACTCGACTGATGTTTCGATTGCCCGCGATGACCGCGGGCTACGGATCAGCTTAGACTTCCGTCCGGTTCGGGAGACCGGGCGGCGGGCGATGAGGGAGCGGCGGCCTTGGCCGGACGCGGGGGGCAGAATATCGCAGGCGTGACGCCCGAAAGGCGCGGCCGCGGGCGTGTATCCGGAACCCGGCTCTATTCCCGCCCGGCCATCCTCACCGTCATCGGCCTGCTGACCGTGGTCGGTGCGCTGGGCCTCCTGCGGCTGACGCAGCTGGCGCCCGGCCGGATCGAGCTGGCGGCATGGTTCCTCGTCCCGATCGCCGCCGCCATCGCCATGGGCATGCTGCTGATCCAGGAGATGCGCCGCGTCGAGCGGGTGCAGGCCGCCCGCGCCGATTCCGAGCAGCGCTTCCGCATGGCTGTCGAGGCTGCGCGCTGCGGCATCTGGGAATGGGACCTGGCCGCCGACCAGATCTTCATGTCCGAGGTCACCGCCAGCCTGTTCGGCTGGCGCACCGGCCTGGTGGACGGCCAGCAGGTTCTGGACCGCGTCGCCCCCGGACACCGCGACGACATGCGCGAGGCGCTGTCCACCGCCGCCATCTACGGCGACTTCGACGTCTCGTTCCGGGTGCCGCCGATCGCCGGCGCCCGCCCGGTCTGGATCGACTTCCGCGGCCGCGGCTTCGGCGACAGCCCCGACGGCGGCTTCGCCCGCATCATCGGCGTGGCCCTGGACGTCACCGAGGAGCGGCTGGCCCAGGCCCGCGCCCAGTCCGCCGAGGGCCGCCTGCGCGACGCCATCGAAAGCACCTCCGAGGCCTTCGTCCTGTGGGACCGCAACGGCCGGCTGGTGATGTGCAACAAGAACTTCCGGAGCTACTTCCAGCTCGACCCCGAGATCCTGAAGGCCGGCGTCGGCCGCGAGCAGGTCGAGCGCGCCGCGCGCCTGGCCATCCGCCAGGAGTACCCCGCTCCGGGCGGCCGCCGCGGCGTGCGCGAGGCCGAGCTGTCGGACGGCCGCTGGGTGCAGATCTCGGAACGCCCCACGGCCGAAGGCGGCCTGGTGGTCACCGCCGCCGACATCACCGTGCTGAAGACCCAGGAGGAGGCTCGCCGGATCAAGGAGGAGGAACTCCGCCGCGCGGTCATCAACCTGGAACAGAGCCAGGAGCAGCTCTCGGAGCTGGCCCGCAAGTACGAGGCCGAGAAGATCCGCGCCGAGGGCGCCAGCCAGGCCAAGAGCGAGTTCCTGGCCAATATGAGCCACGAGCTGCGTACGCCGCTGAACGCCATCAACGGCTTCTCCGAGATCATGGCCGGCGAGATGTACGGCCCGCTGGGCGACGCCCGCTACCGCGACTACTGCCGCGACATCCTGAGCTCCGGCCAGCACCTGCTGGCCCTGATCAACGACATCCTCGACATGTCGAAGATCGAGGCGGGCAAGCTGACCCTGCGGTTCGAACCGGTCTGCCTGGAGGAGATCGCCGAGGACGCCCTGCGCCTGGTCCGCAACCGCGCCGAGGCCGCCGGCCTCAACCTGATCTTGGACTTCGTCGACCTGCCCGACGTGGAGGCCGACCACCGGGCCGTGAAGCAGGTCCTGCTCAACCTGCTCTCCAACGCCATCAAGTTCACCCCGCGCGGCGGCCGGGTCACGGTCCGCGGCGAGCGGCGCGAAGACGCCATGGGCGAGCGCGTGCGGATCAGCGTGCAGGACACCGGCATCGGCATCTCCGCATCCGATCTGGAGCGGCTGGCGCGGCCGTTCGAGCAGGTGGAGAGCCAGCATTCCAAGACCACCCAGGGCACCGGCCTGGGCCTCGCCCTGACCAAGTCGCTGGTCGAGATGCACGGCGGCCTGCTGGACCTGAAGAGCGCGCCCGGCCAGGGCACGGCCGCCAGCTTCGCCCTACCGGTCCGCCAGAGCCGGCCGGCGGCCATCACTGTTGCGGCCTAGCCGGGGCTTGGCCAGCGCGTCGCCCAACGCGGCGCGTTCGGCCTGCGGCAGGGTCGCGGCGAAGGCGACCAGCCGGCGATCCATGGCCATCCGGCTCTCGTGCTCCAGGTCCCTCGCCCGGGCCAGGCTGGCCAGCGCCATGTCGGCGTCGAACGTCTGAGCGCCGAGGCCGCGCATCGTCTCGCGCACCAGTGTCCGGGCCTCGCGCACCTTGGGGCCATAGGTGCGGGCGTACTCCGGGTTCTGGTCGCGCCAGGCCGCCTGATGCTCGGGCGGCAGCGCGCGTATGGCCGTGAGGAGCGGGTTGCGCGGCTGGCCCGGGCCGGGCGCCGTGGCCGCGGGAGCCGCGTCCTTCGCCTTGGTCAGGTGCGCGCCCACGAAGGCGCCGCCCACGAACACGTTCAGGGCCAGCGACACGAACAGCGCGCCGTGGAGGATCGGCCGTTCGATCATGCGTCCTCGTCCAGGTAGAGGCTGAAGTCGTCGTCGCCGACCGCGGTGACCAGAGCGTCCGCATCTGACGCAGCCGGCGCTGATGACGCGGCATGGAGTTGCGCGCCCGCGATCACCCCCGCCGCACAGGCCGTGGCCAGGCCGACGCCCATGCCCGCCGGCAACAGCCAACCCACCCAGCGGGCCCGAGCCTTCGGCGCGCCGGCCGCGATCCGGTCGGCGAGCCCCGTCGATCCGCGCGGCGCGGCATAGCCGTCCAGCGCCGCGTCCAGGTCCGCGGCGCGGGCC
Source organism: Phenylobacterium sp. (assembly GCF_004297125.1). Classification (GTDB taxonomy): domain Bacteria; phylum Pseudomonadota; class Alphaproteobacteria; order Caulobacterales; family Caulobacteraceae; genus Phenylobacterium. The sequence continues at coordinate 234,409 of NZ_SCVD01000028.1, forward strand.
AGGGCATCCCTCGCCCACGCCGGCTCGGCCGCCATCAGGGCGGCGGCGGCCTCCCGGTCGGTGTCCGGCCAGCGGGCGACGTCGCCGCCGTAGGCCTCCGCGAGGGTTTCGAAGCGGTCAGGAGTCATGCCGTCCCTCCTTCATGTCGATCAGCGCGACACGCAGGGCGCGGCGGCCACGGCCCAGCAGGCTCTCCATGGCCTCGACACTCACGCCCATCACGGCGGCGGCCTCGATGTTGCCGAGTTCCTGATAGTGGCAGAGTACGATGGCCTCGCGCTGGCGGTCCGGCAGGGCCTGGAGCGCCTGGGCCACGCGCCGTCCGGCGTCCAGCGCCTGAAGGCCGCGGTCCGGCCCCGGACCTTCGTCCGTCTGCTCGGGCGGTTCGGCGTAGGCCAGTTCGCGCCGGCGGCGAAGCCGGTCGTAGCAGAGGTTCAGCGCCACGCGATGCAGCCATGTATCGAACCGCGCCGCGCCCGGCCGCCACGTGGGCGCCTGTTTCCAGACCCGCAGGAAGGCGTCCTGGGCCACGTCCTCCGCCTCCGCGCCGTCCCCCAGCATGCGGCCGGCCAGGGAAAGCAGGCGTGGAAGCTTTCGCGCGACCAGCGCACGCGCCGCGGCCGGATCGCCCGACGCGACGCGCGACAAGAGCTCCTCGTCGGGATCTCCCAAGCCTGACCTCGCCTAAGGCGGCGGGCGGACTATTGGGCGCCTGCGCCGCCACGCCGCTGCCGCATCATGAGCAACTCGCCCTTGGAGAGCCACCCATCCTTGTTGGTGTCGGCGGTCTGGAAGCGCCGCTCGCTCATCGCGCTGAGCTCGATCTTGGTGACGGCGCCGTCCTTGTTGGCGTCCATGCGCATCAGCATGCCCCCGGGCGGACCGCCGTTCGGCCCCTTCCGTCCGGCCGCGTCGGCCTTCTTGGCGGCGGCGTCGGCTTCGGCTTGCGTGATCTTGCCGTCCTTGTTGGCGTCCATGCGGGCGAACATGCGGGTCTGGCGCTCGGCGTTGACGGCCTTGAACTCGGCCAGGGTCACCTTGCCGTCGCGGTTGGTGTCGGGGTTCGGCGGTTCGCGGCCGGGCGCAGGCTGGGCCTGGGCGGCGGTGGCGAGAAGCGTGGCCGCGGCCAGGCTGAGAAGAAGTCGTGTCATGGATCCTCGGGACTTTGGTGTCGTGCCCTCGCGACTTGAACGGCCGAGGCGGCGAAGTCCGTCGCTATCCGTTCACCAGCGCCAGATAGGCCGTCCGCGCGCGCGCCTGCGCCGCCTCCAGCCTGGTCCTGAGCGCCTTGAACGTCTTGGCCCCGCCGGCGCGGGCGAGCAGGGCCTGGAAGGCCTTGGGCTCCCCATCGGGGTCGGGATTGTCGCCCAGGGCCACCTTGAGGAGCTGGGTCAGGTTCTGCTGCAGGCGCCAGGCATCGCACAGAGCGTCCAGTGGCTCGGGCGGCGCCAGACCCGCCCCGCCCAGGGCGTCGAGCGCCGCGGCTGTGTTGGGGGCCAGCGGCCCGCCGTCCGCCGCATGGACGATCTGCAGGAACTGAGCGGCGAACTCGATGTCCACCAGGCCGCCGGGCGACAGCTTCAGGTCCCAGTCACCCTTGGGCGGCCGCTCGTCTTCCAGCAGCTGGCGCATCTCGCGCACGTCGCGGGCCGTCTTCCCGGCGTCGCGCGGGCGGCGCAGCGCAGCCTCGATGGCCGACTGGGCGTCGGCGGCGAAGGCGTCGGAGGTCGCCCAGACCACCCGCCCGCGGGTCAGGGCCAGCAGTTCCCATGTCTCGGCCTCGCCCTGGTAGTAGTGGTCGAAGGCCGCGAAGCTCACCGCCACCGGTCCCTTGGTGCCGGACGGGCGGAGCTGCATGTCCACCTCGTAGAGCTGGCCCTCGGCGGTTGGGCTGGACAGCGCCGCGATCAGCCGCTGGGTGAAGCGGCCGTAAAAGGTGGAGGCGTCCCAGCCCTTGATTTCCGAGGCCGCCGCCGGATCCGCGGCGCGGTACAGGGTCATGAGGTCGAGGTCCGAGCTGGCGCTCATCTCGCGCGAGCCGCACTTGCCCAGGGCCACGACGGCCACCTCGCCGGGGAAGGCGCCGCCCATCCGCACCGCCTCGGCCAGGGCGGCGGGCGCCAGGGTCTGGATGCAAAGGTCGGCCAGGTCGGCGAAGGCGCGCCCAGCGACCTCGGCCGAAGCGGCCCCGCTCATCACCTGCACGCCCACCCGGAAGGCCTGCTCGCGATGGATGCGGCGGACCACATCCATGGCGTCCTCGAAGCCCGCGGCGCGGGCGATCTGGCGCTCCATGTCGGCGCGCTCGTCGGCGATCTCGATCTCGGAGAAGAAGTCCGGGTCCACCATGGCGTCGATTGCGGCCGGGCGGCGCGCCAGGGTGGCCGCGAGGTAGGGCGCGAAGGCCAGCACCTGGACCACCAGCTCGAACAGCTTGGGCTGGGCCAGGAACAGCGACTGCAACTGCACCCCGCTGGAGATGCCGCCGAAGAACTCGCAGAAGCGGTTGAAGGCCGGATCGGGGGCGCCCGTAGCCTGGGCCGCCTCCAGCAGGCGCGGCGCCAGGCGGGTGAACAGCTCCCGGCCCCGTTCGGTGCGCGTGGCGGCCACGTGGCCATGATGCCAGTTGCGGATGGTCTGCGAGACGCGGGGCGGGTCGGAGAAGCCCATCCGTTTGATGGTGGCCAGGGTCTCCGGGTCGTCGTCGACGCCGGTGAACACCAGGCTGCCGAACCGGGAAGAAAGTTGCTCCTCCTCGGCGAAGAGTTCGCCATAGCGGGCGTTCACGGCCTTCAGGGTGCGGGTGATCTCGGCGTCGAAACTTCGCAGCGGGGCGTGGCCCGCGAGCGCGGCCACCCGCTTCCGGTCGGCGTCGGACTCGGGCAGGCGGTGGGTCTGCTCGTCCTCGAGCATCTGGATGCGATGCTCGACGGCGCGCAGGCGAAGGTAGGCCTCGGTGAGTTCGGCGGCGGCCGCCTCGGTGACATGGCCGGCGTCCGCCAGCGCCCGCAGCGCGTCCAGGGTGCGCGGGCTGCGCAGCTCGGGATGGCGGCCGCCCAGGATGAGCTGCTGGGTCTGGACGTAGAACTCGATCTCGCGGATGCCGCCGCGGCCCAGCTTCAGGTCGACGCCCTTGGCCGAGACGCGCTCGTCGACCTTGTGGGCGTGGATCTGGCGCTTGATCGAATGGATGTCGGCGATGGCGGCGAAGTCGAGGTTCTTGCGCCAGATGTAGGGGATCAGTTCGCCGAGGAACGCCTTCGCCTCGAGGAGGTCGCCGGCGCAGGCGCGCGCCTTGATGAAGGCCGCCCGCTCCCAGTTCTGGCCGACGGTCTCGTAGTACTCCAGCGCCGCCGGTACGGGTACGGCGGGCGGGGTCGAGGAGGGATCGGGCCGCAGGCGCAGGTCCATGCGGAAGACGTAGCCGTCCGCGGTGCGGGCCTGCATCAGGTCGGACACCCGTTGCGTCAGGCGCACAGCGAAGGCCTGGACCTCCACGCCCTCGGCCAGGACCGCGCCCAGGGTCTCGGGATCGAAGAAGACCGAGACGTCGATGTCGCTGGAATAGTTCAGTTCGAAGGCGCCCTGCTTGCCCATGGCGATGCAGAACCAGCCCGGGACCGGGCCATGTTCGCCCTTGCCCAGGGACAGCAGCCGGCCGGCCTCGATCTCGCCCAGCGCCGCCGACGTGAGGGCCGCCGAGACCGCGGCGTCGGCGAAGCGGGTCAAGGCGCCGGTGACCTGGTCCAGGTCCCAGACGCCCCCGAGGTCGGCCAGCGCGGTCAGCAGGTGCAGCTCCTGCTTCAGAATTCGCAGCGGCGCCACGGCCTCCTGCGGCCGCAGCGCCGCCACGGCCTCGGTGCGACGGAGGATATCCGCCAGCCGGACGTCCGGGTCGTCAGCCAGCAAGGCGCCCAGCCGCCTGGGGTCGCGCCGCGCGAGGCCGGCCAGGTAGGGCGAGGCGCCGAACACCGGCGCCAGCGCCGGCCAGGCCAGATCAAGCTCCGGCGTCCAGGCCCGCTCCGCGATCAGGTCGTGCAGCCGTTCGGCCGCCCTGGCGTCCAGCACCGGGCCGCTGGGCCGCAGGTTCGCCGCCATCGGCCGCTTTTCGGTGGCGCTCAGACTCATGCCACCCCTTATGGCGACGGACGGGAGGACGCCGCAATGAGCCTTTCACGCGCAATCACGCTTGCGCCCCTGGCCACAGGCTCGGACGCCGCCTTCCTGGCCCTGCGGCTGGGCACCGGCGCCTTCCTGGTCTGGGGCGTCTGGGACAACATCACCAGCGCCGAGCACATGGCGACTTTCGCCGGCTTCCTGAGGCAGCACGGCTTCCCCGCGCCCGAGATCCTGGCGGCCTTCGACGTCTGGCTGCAGTTCGCGATCGGGGTGCTGTTCATCCTCGGCCTGGGGACGCGCTGGGCGGGACTGGCGTGCGCCGCGAACTTCGTCATCGCCATCGTGATGGTGGACCACCTGCAGGGCTGGCGCGGCGCGTTCGGTTCACAATGCCTGGTCGGCATCGGCCTAGTGCTGGCCACCCACGGACCGGGCCGGTTCAGCGTCGACGACCGGCTTTAGGCGCGGGGGAGGATGAAGGCCACGCGCAGGCCCGGCCCCATCTCCCCAACCTTGCCCGGACCTTCCGACAGCTCCAGCCGCCCGCCGTGCGCCTCGGCCACAGCGGCCACCAGGGACAGGCCCAGGCCCGCGCCCGGCTCGTTGCGGCTGTTCTCCAGCCGCACGAAACGCTGGATGACCCGCTCGCGATCCTCGTCGGGCACCCCCGGACCGGTGTCCGTGACCGAGAACTCCACCTCGCCCGACGAGCGCCGGCGCACACGCAACATGATCGCCCCGCCGGGCGGCGTGTACTTCACCGCGTTGTCCAGCAGGTTGGCCAGGGCCTGGGCCAGGAACTCGCGGTTGCCGCGAATGGTCAGGTCCTTGGCGGTCTCGGCGGCGTATTCGAGGTTCTTCTCCTCGCAGAAGGGCTCGTAGAGCTCGGAGATGTCGGCGGCCAGTTCCGCGGGGTCGAACAGGGTCGGGTTGGGCGCCTGGCCGGCGGCCTGCAGGCGGGCGATCGAGAGCACGGCGCCGAAGGTCTTCAGCACGCCATCGGTGTCCTCCAGCGCCTGCGCCAGGGCCTCCTCGGCGTTGCCCTTGCCCGCCTCCACGTCGATGTAGGCGGTCTCCAGCCGCGCCCGCAGGCGGGTCAGCGGCGAGCGCAGGTCGTGGGCGATGGCGTCGCCGGCGTGCTTGTGCCCCTGCATAGAGCGCTCCAGCCGATCCAGCATGTCGTTGACGCCCTGGGCCAGTTCGTCGAACTCGTCGCGCGCGCCGCGCACCCGGGCCCGGACGCCCTGCTCGCCGTTGCGCACCCGCTCCACGACATTGATCAGGTCGACCATGGTGCGCGAGACGTTGCGGCTGACCAGCACCCCGCCAGCCAGGCCCAGCAACACCACCAGGGCGCCCGAGGCCCACAGGGCGCGGACGATGCGGGCGACGTAGGCCTCGTCCTCGCCGGCGTCGGCGCCCACGAACAGGATCTCGCCGTCGTGCAGCTTCTGCTGCAGGCCGCGGGCGGGATGTTTCACCTCGCGCCCCTGGGCGTCGACATCGGTGACCTGGAAGGTGGCCCAGGCGGGCTCGCCCGCGAAGTCCTCCACAGGGCTCTCTTCGATCGAGCCGGAGATCCGCCGGCCGTCCTTGGTCAGCAACAGGTAGAGGAACGGCTTCTCGCTGGCGGCGCGCTGGATCAGGGACTGATTGACCGCGTCGACCCCCGCCCGGTCGTAGACGTCGACCAGGCTGCGCATCTCGCGGCGGATCTCCTGGTCCGTCCGCCGCGTCGCCTCGCCAGCGGTGGCCACGTAGATGTAGGCGAGGAAGGCCGAGGCCGCGCTGGCGAACAGCGCCAGGAACAGCAGCGTCAGCCGGAACGGCGTGGTCCTGAAGATGCGCGGCAGCTTGACCGCCATGCGGCGCGCCTACGCGTCGAGCCGATAGCCCGCGCCGCGAACGGTCTGCAGCATCGGCCGGTCGAAACCCTTGTCGATCTTCGAGCGCAGGCGGGAGATGTGCACGTCGATGACGTTGGTCTGGGGGTCGAAGTGGTAGTGCCAGACCTTCTCCAGCAGCATGGTCCGCGTCACCGACTGGCCGGCGTGGCGCATCATGAATTCCAGGAGCTGGAATTCGCGCGGCTGCAGGTCGATCTCCTTGCCAGAACGGAACACCGTGCGGGCGATCAGGTCCATCTCCAGTTCGCCGACCTTCAGCAGGGTCTGGACCGAACCGGTGTCACGGCGCCGCGCCAGGGCCTCGATGCGGGCGATCAGCTCGGCGAAGGCGTAGGGCTTCACCAGATAGTCGTCGCCGCCGGCCTGTAGGCCATCGACGCGGTCGCCCACCTCGCCCAGCGCCGAGAGGAACAGCACCGGCGTGCGGTCCCCCTCCCGGCGGATGGTCTCGACGAGCTGGACGCCGTTCATCTTCGGCATCATCCGATCGACGATCATCACGTCGAACTCGCCATCGCGAGCGGCGGCGAGGCCCTCCTCGCCGTCGGCCCCCCGCGTGCAGTCATGGCCGGCCTCGGTGAGGCCGCGCGCCATGGCTTCGGCCGCCTCGAGATCGTCCTCGACAATCAGGATCCGCATTTGATTCCCGCCCTCTGAGAGGGGGAGTCTAGCCCGAAACCTTGATCGGCAGGAAGGCGGTGCGGCCATTGCGGTAGACACCGACCAGCACGCTGGCGCGGCCGGCCTTCTTGGCGGCGTCGACCACGGCGGCGAACTCGGCCGGGGCAGCTACGGCCCGTCCGTTGACCAGCGTGATCACGTCGCCGCGGCGCAGGCCCTTCGTACCCGCGTCGGAAGACTGGTCGACGTTGTCCACCAGCGCGCCGCGCACTTCGGCCGGCAGGTTCAGCCGGTTGCGGGCCGGCTCGTCCAGCGGGCTCAGCGACATGCCCAGCACGGGCGCTCGCGCCGAGGGCGGAGCGCCGGGGACCGCACGGCCGCCGGGACCGGCGCCGCTGTTGTCGTTGGCCGCCAGTTCGCGCTCCGAGGGCCGCACGCCGGAGCGGACGTCCACCGTGCGGCGCTTGCCGTCGCGGATCACATCCAGGCGCAGGTTCTCGCCGGCGCGGACGCGGGCCACCTGGCGGGTCAGGTCGGACGAGCTCTTCACCGAGACGCCGTTCACCGCCACCACGACGTCGCCCACCTGGACGCCAGCGCGGGCCGAGGGGCCGCCGGCGGAGATGTCGGCGACGATCGCGCCCTTCTGGTTCTCCATCCCTTGTGCTTCGGCCATCTCGGTCGTGAAGTTCTGGATGGTCGCGCCGATGTAGCCGCGTTCGATCTTGCCGCCGCTGATCAGCTGCTTGGTGACCGTCTCGGCGACTTCCGAGGGAATGGCGAAGCCGATGCCGACCGAGCCGCCCGAGGGCGAGAAGATCGCGGTGTTCACCCCGATCACCCGGCCATAGACATCGAACGTCGGACCGCCCGAATTGCCCCGGTTGATGGGGGCGTCGATCTGGATGTAGTCGACGAAGGTCTCGCCGATGTCGCGGCCATAGGCCGAGACGATGCCGGCCGTGGCGGTGCCGCCCAGGCCGAAGGGATTGCCGACGGTGATGACCCAGTCGCCCACCCGCGGCTTGCCGGCGTTCTCGAAGTTCACGAACGGGAACGGACCGCCGCGGCCGCCCTTGATCTTGATCACCGCGAGGTCGGTGGCCTCGTCGCGGCCGACCACCTCGGCGTCCAGCTCGGTCTCGTCCTTGAGGACGACCTTGATGCTCTCGGCGTTTTCGACGACGTGGTTGTTGGTGACGATGTAGCCGTCCGCCGAGATGAAGAAGCCCGAACCGGACGACTGCTGCGTCGGCAGGCGCGGCTGGCCGCGCTCGGTGCGGCCGCCCTGATCGCCATCCTCACCGTCCTCGCCGCCCGGCGTACCGCCGCGCGGGCCGGGCAGGACGAACGGCAGGCCGGGGATCTGGCGCAGCGCATTGGTGTCGACGCGGCTGGTCACGTTGATCGACACCACCGCCGGCGAGACGCGGTCGAAGATGTCGGCGAAGGACATGGGCGCGCCGGGCGGCGGCGCGAAGATGGGGGCGGTCGAGGCCTTGATCAGCCCGCCGTTGGGGAGCTGGGCGTGCGCGGAGGGAAGCTGCATGCCTGCGCCCGCCACCGCGGCGGCCATGACGCCGGCGCCAGCGACGGCGCCCAGGAGGTAACCGGTCTTCTTGGAAGTCATCAGCCTTCGTTTCCCTGTGCGCGACCTATTTGGGAGGCGTGCCGCGCCCAAACAACCTAGGTCGGATGCACGGAAGTGCAACGACCCTCAAGTTACGTTTAGGTCACCCTAGGCGCGGCTTCACGTCCAATATTGGGCGGGATCGTGTCAGGGTGTTTCGTCTTCGTCCAAGCGGCGCAAGCGCTCCGCTTCCAGTGGCGTGAGTTCCACGTCGAGCGATCGGTTCCGTAACCGCAAGAACAACAGTGTGACACCGGCGACCACGACGAGGAAGGGCGCGCCCCAGAGCGCAAGGTTGCCGATCGAAAAACTGGGCGTGAGCAGCACGAACTCGCCATAGCGGTCGGTGAGGAAGCGCTTGATCTCGGCCTCGTCCTTGCCGGCCTTCACCTGCTCGCGGACGATCTGGCGCAGGTCGCGGGCGAGATCGGCTTCGCTGTCGTCGATGGACTCGTTCTGGCAGACCAGGCAGCGGACGTCGCGGAAGATGTCGCGGGCCCGGGCCTCCTGGGCCGGATCGGGCAGCCGTTCCGCCGGATCGGAGGCGGCGGCGATGCAGGCTACGCCCGCCAGGGCCGCCAGGAGGAGCCTCAGCCTCACGCGGCCTGCTCCTTGCGCCGGCCCACGCCCATGCGCAGCCTGCGGTCCGAGAGCGAAATCAGGCCGCCCAGGCCCATGATCACGGGCCCGAGGAAGATCAGGCTGGCCCAGGGGTTCCAGTAAGCGCGCACGAGGTAGGTCCCGCCATCCCGCCGCTCGCCCAGCACCAGGTAGATGTGGCTCGCGCCGCGATAGCAGAGCCCCACCTCCGAGGTCGTCTGGCCGCCGGTGGTGTAGGTGCGGCGCTCCGGCTCGACCTTGCAGACCGGCTGGCCCTTGCGTGTGACGGTGATCAGGCCCCGATCGGCGTCGTAGTTGGGCCCGGCCACCGGATTCACCGCGTCGAGGCTGACGTGATAGGCGCCGACGTCCAGGCCGCCGCCGACCGGCAGGGCCTCGGCGGCCTCGATCTTCCAGGTGGTCTCGAACACCGCGCCGAGCACGAAGACGCCCAGGCCCAGGTGCGCGAAGGTCATGCCCCAGGCGCCGCGCGGCAGGCCGGTGAGCCGGCGCCAAGTTTCTCCGGCGGAGACACGGAAGGCGCGGGTGCGCTCGACGAGCTCGGCGATAGCGCCGGCGATCAGCCAGCCGCCCAGCGCCACGCCCAGGATGCCGAACACCTTCTTGGGATCCACCAGCGCCAGGGCCAGCAGGCCCGTCCCGGCGGCGATCAGCAGGGCGACCCACAGGCGCTGGACCACGCCGCGGGCGTCGCCGCGCTTCCACGCCAACAGCGGCCCGGCGGGCAGCAGCACCAGCAGCGCCACCATCAACGGCGTGAAGGTCAGGCTGAAGTAGGGCGGCCCCACCGAGATCGCCTCGCCGGTCATCGCCTCGCGGATCAGCGGATAGAGCGTGCCCAGCAGCACCGTGGCCGTGGCGGCGGCCAGCAGGATGTTGTTCATCACCAGCGCGCTCTCGCGGCTGATCGGCGCGAACATGCCGCCCTGCGTCAGGTTCGGGGCGCGCCAGGCGAACAGCGTGAAGCCCAGCCCCGCCGTGACGCCCAGTATGATCAGCAGCAGCACGCCCCGGGTCGGGTCGACCGCGAAGGCGTGGACACTGGTCAGCACGCCCGAGCGCACTAGGAAGGCGCCCAGCATCGAGAAGGTGAAGGCGGCCAGCGCCAGGAACACCGTCCAACCCGTCAGCGCGCCGCGCTTCTCGGTGACCACGGCGGAATGCAGCAAGGCCGTGGCGATCAGCCAGGGCATGAAGCTGGCGTTCTCCACCGGGTCCCAGAACCACCAGCCGCCCCAGCCCAGCTCGTAATAGGCCCAGAACGCGCCCAAGGTGATGCCGACGGTGAGCAGGCTCCAGGCCGCAAGCGCCCAGGGGCGCACCCAGCGCGACCAGGCCGCGTCGATCCGCCCCTCGACCAGGGCCGCGACGGCCAGGGAGAAGACCACCGACATGCCGACGTAGCCCGCGTAGAGGAACGGAGGGTGGACGGCCAGGGCCGGGTCCTGCAGCAGCGGGTTGAGCGAACGCCCCTCGACCGGCGGCGTCAACAGCCGCGTCAGCGGGTTGGAGGCGAAAACCGTGTACGCCAGGAACACCGCGCCCAGCAGGCCCTGGGTCGCCACGGTCACGGCCCGCAGCCCCCGCGGCAGGTCGCGGCCCAGGCCGGCCACCGCCGCGCCGAAGCCGGTGAGCGCCAGGCACCAGAGCAGCATCGAGCCCTCGTGGCTGCCCCAGGTCCCGGCCACGCGGTACAGCAGCGGCTTCGCCGAGTGCGAGTTCTGCGCCACGTTGGCCACGGAGAAGTCCGAGATCACGAAGGCGTGCATCAGGGCCGCGAAGGCCACGGCCACGGCCAGGAACGCGCCCAGGGCCGCCCCTTCGCCCGCGCCGGCCAGCGGCGCGGACCGGCGGATCCGGCCCGCCACGGAGAGGGCGACCTGGGCGATCGAAAGCGCCAGCGCCAGGATCAGCGCGAAGGCGCCGGCTTCCGCGATCATGTTCCGCTCTGAGCCTTGCCGTACGAAGGCGGCGGCGCCCCCTGGCCCCGCCACTCGCCCTGTTCCTTGAGGGCGTCGGCGACTTCCTTAGGCATGTAGGTTTCGTCGTGCTTGGCCAGCACCCGCTTGGCCTCGAAGACCCCGTCGGCGCGGTACGAGCCCTCGGCGACGATTCCCTGCCCTTCGCGGAACAGGTCCGGCAGATCGCCCTGGTAGTGGACGCGGTCGGCGGAGATCTTGTCCTGCACGGTGAATTCCACGCGCCCGTCCGGGTGTTTCACCACCGAGCCCGCAGTCACCAGGCCGCCGAGCTGGATGGCGCGCCCCGGCTCGGGCTTCGCGGCGGCCGCCTGGGACGGCGTGTAGAACAGCGAGATCGAGTCGCGCATGCCCCACAGGGTCAGGCCCACCGCCACGGCCACCACCGGGGCGATGACGGAGAGCAGCAGCAGGCGCGTGCGCGCCTTGCGGGATTTCGGCAGGAAACTCATCGCATCGGTTCCGCGCGCGCGGCCTCGTCCAACTGTTGCGCCACCTGCGGGCGCCCGGCGTATCGGGCCCGGGCGCTGGCGTAGGCGGCATCGCGTTTCGCAGTATCGCCCAGCACGGCGTAGGCGCGAACCAGCTTCACCCAGCCCTCGGCGTCGTCCGGATTGGTCTCCAGCTTGGCGGCCAGGCCGGCGACCATGCCCTGGATCATGGCGAGCTGCTGCGGATCGGTGGCGACCGGGGCGGCCTTGCCCTCGATCTTGGCGATCGCGCCCTGGACCGCGGCGCGGCGATCCGCGTCCTCGGCGGGCAGGTCGGCCAGCAAGGCCTGGAGATCGGCGGTCGCCTCAGCGGTCCTGCCGGCGTCGGCCTTGGCCTCGGCCAGGAAGTAGCGGGCGGTGGGACTCTTGGGATCGAGGGCCAGCAGCCTGGTGAAGGCGGCCTGCGCGTCGGCGTCGACCTTGCCCTGGGCCTCATAGACCTCGGCCTCGCCCAGCATCTGCCAGATATCGGGGCGTTGCGGCGCCAGCGCGGCGGCCCGGCGCAGGGCGCTGACGGCCGCCACCGGATTCTGCGACGCGCCCTCGGCCAGGCCCAGCAGGCGGAAGCCCTCGGCCTCGTTGGGCCGCGCGGCGGTCGCCTGGCGCAGCACCGCGGCGATCTCGGGCGCGGTCAGCGAGGCCAGGTCGGAATTGCGCCATCCGTCCAGCCGCGCCGCGAACGGCTGATCCGCCAGTCCGGGCGAGCCCAGCGTCAGGTAGACGCCCAGCGCCAGCGCGGGCCCGGCGACGACCGCCAGCAGCACCGCGCGGCGGGCGCGGGGATCGGCGGTCCAGGCCTGGACCGGCGCGTCCGTGGCGGCCAGCAGGCGCCGCGCGGCCTCGGCATGGGCGGCCTTGCGCTCGGCGTCGCCCATCAGGCCGCGTTCGGCCAGGTCGTCGATCTCGGAGAGCTGTCGGCGATAGAGGTCGGGTGCGGGATCCGCGGCCTGGGCTTGGGCGGCGGCGCCGGCGGCGCGGAACAGGATCAGACCCGCCGCGGCGGCAGTGAGGACGCCGACCACAGCCCAGAAGACCAACATGGCCGCGCGTGTAGCCGAAACCGGCGGACCGCGCGAGTGAGACTCTTAGTCCGGGCCGTGGTGCGATTGGTCGGGATGCAGCGCGGCGTGCGCGCGCCGACGGACCAGGTCGCCCGCCTTGTCGCCGCGGATGAGCTGGTTGAAGTCGGCGGCGTGCGCGAGGAAGGCTGCGGCGATCTGCGCGTCCTCGACCTCGGCCGTGCGGACCAGGTCGACGACCTCGCCCACATAGTGGTCGAGATATTCGCCCACCTTCTCGACCATCTTGTTGCGCGTGGAGGAGAAGCCGCCGTAGTTCGCCGCGGAGCGCAGCTCGTCGGAGAACGACAGCAAGGTCGTTGCGCAGTCCACCAGCCGCACCTCGGGCGCTGCGGTCAGGCGCGGGATCTGGCGGCGGACCCGCTGGTTGCGCGGCGCGAACATGGGCAGGGCTTCGATCACGGCCTTCTCGGCGTCGCGCAGGCGCGCCTCGACGACGCCGGCCAGGCTGGCCCGCTGCTTATGGACTCGCTGGCCCCAACCGTGGTCACGCTGCAGGTCCACGCAGGTCTCGATCTCCATGATCTGCTGGACGATTAGCTCGGCCTGCTTGGCCGCGGCCCGGCCCGCCGGCGGCCCGTCGTCGCCCTTCAGGCCGCCGATGCCGCGGAGGGCCTCGTCGATATCGGCCAGCAGGCCTTCGCCGAAAGCGGCCATCTCGGAGTCCGCCAGGTAACCTTCGGTCGGCTTGTCCATGACCGCCGAGATCACGCGCAGCACCATCCACGGATAGGCCATCTGGGCGGCCAGCATCTCGAAGAAGCGCGGGCCGGCGTCCTCGGCGACGGTGACCGCGTCCTTGTAGGCCAGGCGCGAGCCCGCGGAGGTCTCGCCGCCGGGGTGGGCCAGCCATTCGGGCAGCCGCTGGGTGGCGCGGCGCACCACAGGGGCGATGTCGAGGCAGGCGGCCAGTTGCTCGGCCCCGCCCGCCCGGGCCTGGTCGCAGAGCGCGGCGGCGGTGCGGAACTCCGGGGCCTCGCGGGCGCGTATTCCCGCAGCGGCGGTCGCGGTGATCTGGTTCTCCGCCTCGACCACGAGGTGGATGGGCGTATCCTTGTCGACGGCCTCCCGGACCACGGCGATGGCGTCGATCTCGACGTTGCGCACCCCGCGCCAGAGCAGGCCCAGAACGCGGGAGGGAAAGGTCAGCCGGTGCGGGTCGTCGCCGCCTCCAAGGCACATCGGGGCGATCGGCTGCAGGATGCTGTTGCGCAGGTTGCGGTCGAAGACCTCCACCTCGACCAGCCGCTTCACGCCGCCCAGGGCGCTGTGGTCCGCCGTTTCCGCGAGCGCCTGCCGAAGGCTTCCGACGACCCGATCGGGCGCGGATTCCACCAGGGTGCGTACGATCGCGATCTTGCGCTCGGACAGCGCGGACATAGGCCTCTCGACTTCGGCAGAACGCCGTTAGACAGCCAACATGGCTTTCAACGGGTTAAGGCTTTACGAAGTCTAGGCTTTTTCAGGCCTCCGCGCGGGGCAGATCGACCGCGACCAGTAGTCCTCCGAGAGCGGAATCCCCCAGGTTCAGCGAACCTCGGTAGGCGCGGGCCAGTTCGTCGACGATCGAGAGGCCCAGGCCTGAGCCCGGCGCGTTCTCGTCCAGCCGCGCCCCTCGACGGATCACCTCTTCGCGGCGGTCCTGCGGCAGGCCGGGCCCATCGTCCTCCACCGTGAGGCGCATGCGTTCGGGCCCCGTCTCGACCGCGCGGACCCGCACCTTGCGGCGGCCGAACTTGCCGGCGTTCTCCATGGCGTTGCCGGCGATCTCCATGAAGTCCTGGCGCTCGCCCAGGAACCAGAGGTCGTCGGGGGCGTCCCAATCGATCTCTACGCCCTTGCTGCGGAAAATCCGCTCCAGGGTGCGGGCCAGCTCGTCCAGCACCTCGGCCACGGACGTCCGCTCCCCCTGGCCCTGGCTGCGGGCGGCGGCGCGGGCGCGCCGCAGGTGGTGGTCCACCTGCTGGCGCATCACCTCCGCCTGGCGGGTGACCACCTCGGCCAGCGGACCGGGGCGCTGGCTCGACTCGGTGATCATCACCGAGATCGGCGTCTTCAGGGCGTGCGCGAGGTTGCCCACGTGGGTGCGCTGGCGTTCCACGGTCTCCTGGTTGTGGGCGACCAGGGCGTTCAGCTCGTCGGTCAGCGGGCGGAGCTCGGAGGGATAGTCCGCCTGGAGGCGCTCGGCCTTGCCGCGCCGCACGTCGGCGACCTCCTCGCCGAGGCGGAACAGCGGCTGCAGGCCCACGCGCACCTGGACCACCACCGCGACGATCAGGCCAAGGCCCAGCAGAGCGAAGGCGATGGCGGTCGTGGTGAAGAAGTTGCGGACCTCGCGGTCGATGGGCCGCCGGTCCTCGGCGGCGATGAACACCAGCGGCGCGTCGCGCCCGGGCAGGCTGGTCCAGCGGGCCACCACCCGCAGCCGCTCGCCCGGTTGCACGCCCGGCGCGTCGAAGGCGATCGGCTTGCGCGGATCGGCCTTCAGCCGGGCCGGGAGGTCGGCCGGAATCTTCAGGGACGAATCCCACAGCGACCGGGATGGGACCAGGCTCTTCACCCCGCCGCCGTCGAGGGGCTCGGCGATGTCCCAGTAGCGGCCCGAATAGGCGCGCAGCGCCCTTTGGTCGGTCAGCGCAGGGGCCACCACCTCGCCACTTTCGATGGTCGAGCCCGAGATCAGGTTGTCGATCAGGTCCGAGAGGTTGGCGTCGAACCGGCGCAGGGCCGCCTGCTGGAACAGCAGCGCCAGGACCACCGCGGCGATCACCAGGGCCGCGAAGCTCCAGCCGACGGCGAGGATCGCCAGGCGGCGCGCAAGCGAGGGACGCGTCAGGCCCCCGGGCAGCTTCACGTGTTGGCGCTCTCCGCGTCCGCCTCGTCCGCCGGGCAGATGAGGCGGTAGCCGAGGCCTCGGACGGTCTCGATGCGGTCGGAGCCGATCTTCTTGCGGACCCGGCCGATGAACACCTCGATGGTGTTGGAGTCGCGGTCGAAGTCCTGGTCGTACAGGTGCTCGACCAGCTCGGTGCGGCTGATCACCCGGCCCTGGTGCATCATCAGATAATGCAGCAGGCGGTATTCCAGCGAGGTGAGCCGCAAGGGCTCGCCGTTGACGCTGGCGCGGGCGGCCCGAGGGTCCAGCCGCAGGCCGCCGCAAGCCAGGCTGGGGCTGGCGTGGCCGGCTGTGCGGCGCAGCAGGGCGCGCAGGCGGGCCAGCAGCTCCTCGGTGTGGAACGGCTTCGTCAGGTAGTCGTCGGCGCCGGCGTCGAACCCGGCGACCTTTTCGCTCCAGGCGCCACGGGCGGTGAGGATCAGAACCGGCGTGGCCATGTTCTCGCGCCGCCAGCGCTCCAGCACCGAGACCCCATCCACCTTCGGCAGGCCCAGATCGAGAATGACGGCGTCATAGGGCTCGGTCTCGCCCAGGAACTGGGCTTCCTCACCGTCGGGGGCGTGATCGACCGCATAGCCGGCGTCGGCCAGCGCCAGCTTCAACTGGCGCGACAGGTCCGGATCGTCTTCAACAAGCAGGATGCGCACGTCCGCGTCCCTTCTTTCTCAATGATTCAAAGAGCTCAGCCGCCCTGGCGACCGATGACCTGACCCGACTCGGCGTCCACGACGAAGACCACCACGCGGCCATTCTCCATCTGCCATTGGACGTAATAGGCGGGCCTTCCGCCTGCGTCGCCCATGGTGCTGTTGAGGTGGCGACCGGGATAGCGGGACGCAAGCATGCTCAGAACGCGCGACAGCGGCACCTGGCGCCGCGCCTGGTCCTGGCCGCCGCCGCCGCCCACCAGCACCATGCGGCCATGATCCAGCGCCTGCGCCGCGACGGGGGTCGTGGCGGCCGCGAGCAGGACGGCGAGGGCGAAAAGGCGTTTCATGCAACCCGTCCTACGCGCATGCGACTGAACCCGGCCTGAACACAGGCATCAGGCTTCCTTAGCTTAACCGCGCCGCTTCGGCGAATAGGGCCGCTTGGACTTCTGCTCTTCCGCGAAGGCTTCGAGGGCCGGATCCGCTCCCTCCGGCAGCGTCACGACGAGACGGGCGAACAGGTCGCCGCGGTGGCCGCGGGCGTCGGCCAAGCCCCGGCCCTTCAGCCGCAGGCGCGTGCCGGTGTTGGAACCCTTGGGCACGCTGACGTTCACGGGACCGTCGGGCGTGGCCGCCTCGACCTTCCCGCCCAGGACGGCGTCGTAGAAGGTCACCGGCAGGTCCATGACCAGGCTGTCGCCCTCGCGGCGGAACACCGGGTGGGGCTTGAGGGCGATCTCGATGAAGGCGTCGCCGGGGCCGGAGCGGCCGGGCGCCCCCTGCCCCTTGAGGCGCAGGGTCTGGCCGTCCTGCGCACCCTTGGGGATCGTCACGTCGATCGTGCGGCCGTCCGAGAAGGCGATGCGCTGCTTGCCGCCGCGGATCGCGTCCACCAGGTCGATCTCGAGCTTGGCCCGAGTGTCGGCGCCGCGCTGGGAGAAGCCGCCGAAGCCGCCGCCCATGCCGCCGGCGCGGCCGCCACGCCCGCCGCCGAACATCTCGCCCAGGATGTCGCCGAGGTCCGCGCCCTCGAACGTCTCGGTCCGGAAGCCGCCGCGCGCATCGCGTTGGCCAAAGCCGCCGCCGGGTCCCTGGCCCCACGGACCGCCGCCGGGAAAGCCCTGCGCGGTCTCGCGGCCGTCATTGTCGATCAGGCCGGCGTCGAACTTCTTGCGCTTGTCGGCGTCGCCCACGATGTCGAAGGCGGCGCTCACCTTCTTGAACCGCTCCTCGGCGGCGGCGTTGCCGGGATTGGTGTCCGGATGGTTCTCTTTGGCGAGCTTGCGGAACGCCTTGCGGATCTCGTCCGAAGTCGCTGTCCGGGAAACGCCCAGCTCCTGGTAGGGGTCGCGCGCCAAGCTCGTCAGAATCCTCGAAAAACCATGACCAGGGTGTGAGTACTAGATTGGACTGCGGATTGCGTCACGCAACCCCGGATGTGGCAAAATTGCCACATGACCGGGTTGGCCTACCATTTGTCCGGGAAGGCGTCGGAAATGAAGGCGCCGAAGATCAGGCCGGCGAGGCGGGAAGCGTCGTCGTTGTAGCGCTCGTCCAGGCGACGCACTTCCTCTCGCATGGCGTCCAGGTCGCGGTCGATGAACATCATACGGCGGAAGGCGCCGATCACTTCGGCGCGGGTGTCCCAGGACTGTTTCTGGATCGCCGATTGCGCAGAGTCCCAGCTGAGGGTCGTCAGGAACGGAAAGCAGGTCTTGGCGACGAGCCGGTCGCCGTTCACAAGCCGGCGGAGCAGGAGGTCGTAGGGCAGGTCCAAGACCTCGCTCGCGTCCAGGGCGGCCAGTACCTTCGCCTTGGACCGGCCTTGCACCAGATAGGCGCTGGCGGCGGCGAATCCCTTGCGGGCGAGGTCCTGAAGCAGGAACTGGCCGGACGCCCTCAGGCGGCCGTATTGCTTGGCGCACGACAGCATGGTGGAAGCGTCGAGGAACGTCTGATCGGTGAACAGCAGGTCCCAATCCGGGGCGGCTTCGATCAGTTGCTCCAGTACGGTGAAGGTCCGCTTCGAAAAGTGCGTGTCGTCCTCGGCGATGAAGACGGTCTCAAGGTCGTCGGCGGTCGCGGCGACCGCGGTGCGATGGCTGAGGAAGCAGCCCTTCTCCGGCCCACTGATGGAGCCGGGCCGGTCGGCGACATCCTCCGGCCCGAGCGCTGGGATGCGGATCAGTTCCCAATGCGCCGGCGCGCTCGCCCGGAAGCTGGCCTCCAGATTGGCCCGTCGCTCGGCGGCGCTGTCCAGATTGATGTAGAAGCACCTCAAATCTCGCCGCGCTCCACCATCAGGTCCCAGGCGGCGAAGTCGAGCGCGTCCTCCGGATCCTTCAGCACGGCCTCGCTGATCGTCTGGCCGCGGACCGAGATGCCGGCGCGGTGGACGCTTTCCGGATCGCCGGAGATCAACGGGTGCCAGTCCGCCAGGTCGCGGCCTTCGTGGAGCCGGCGATAGGCGCAGCTAAGCGGCATCCATTCCAGCGCCTCGATGTTGTGCGGCGTCAGCTTGATGCAGTCGGGCACGTGCTTGTGGCGCTGGGCGTAGTCCGAGCAGCGGCAGGCGGCGGAATCGAACAGCTTGCAATGGACCCGCGTGGGGATAACCTCGCCGGTGTTCTCGTCCTCGAAGCGCACCAGGCAGCAGAGCCCGCAGCCGTCGCAGAGGCTTTCCCACTCGGCGACGGTCATCTGCTCAAGGGTCTTGCGGCGCCAGAAGGGTTCGCCCGTCATCGCGCCGATGTAGTCCTGCGCGGCCCGTGACAGAAGCGCGAACTTGCGTCGCAGCCGGGACGCTCTATGTGGAGCGCCTCCATGAGAGCTCCGATCCTCGCCTTGAAAGAGGTCCGTCTGGCCGACGGGCCGACGATGCTGTTCGACGGCGTCGACCTCGCGCTCGAGCCGCGGACCCGCGCCTGCCTCGTCGGCCGCAACGGCGCCGGCAAGTCGACCCTGCTGCGCATTCTCTCGGGACAGGTCGAAGCCGACGCCGGCGAGCGGACGATCGCGGCCGGGACGACCATCGCCTTCGTGCCCCAGGAGCCGGAGATCGTCGGCGCCACGGTGCTGGAGCACGCCACCTCGGGCGGCGCGCCGGCCTATCGGGCCGAGGCGACGCTGCAGGCTTTCGGGCTGGATCCGGCCAAGGGGGCCCAGGGCCTGTCGGGCGGCGAGACGCGGCGCGCGGCGCTGGCCAAGGCCTTCGCGGAGGACCCCGACGTCATCCTGCTGGACGAGCCCACCAACCACCTGGACATCCTGGCCATCGAGGTGCTGGAGGCCGAGATCGCCGCCAGCCGCGCCGCGGCCCTGATCGTCAGCCACGACCGGGCGTTCCTGGAGCGCGTCACCCAGCGCTGCTTCTGGCTGGAACACCGGCTGGTGCGGCGCCTGGACGCCGGGTTCGCGGGCTTCGAGGACTGGGTCGTGAAGATCGAGGCCCAACAGGCCGAGGAGGCGCGGCGCCAGGACAAGCTGCTGGAGCGCGAGCAGCACTGGATGGAGCGCGGCGTCACCGCCCGGCGCGCGCGCAACGAAGGCCGCCGCCGCCGGCTGCTGGCGCTGCGCGAGGCGAAGACGGAGCGCCTGCGCGAGACCCGCGGCAGCCTCAACATCGGCCTCGACTCGTCGGGCGTCTCCGGCAAGCGGGTCGCCGAGGCCAAGCATCTCTCCAAGGCGTTCGGCGAGCGCGTGATCCTGAAGGACTTCTCCACCCGCATCCTGCGCGGCGACCGGGTGGCGATCGTCGGGCCGAACGGCGCGGGCAAGACCACGATGGTGAAGCTGCTGCTGGGCGAACTCGCGCCCGACAGCGGCGAGGTGAAGCTGGGAACCAATCTCGCCGTCACCTACATCGACCAGGCCCGGGCGGCGCTCTCGCCCGAGATGACCTTGAAGGATGTCCTGACGCCGCTGGGCGGCGACCAGGTGCTGGTGCGCGGGCAGCCGAAGCACGTGAACGCCTACGCCAAGGACTTCCTGTTCCGCGAGAGCCAGCTCCGCCAGCCGGTGAAGAGCCTGTCGGGCGGCGAGCGCAACCGCCTGCTGCTGGCGCGCGCCCTGGCCAATGCGGCCAATGTCATGGTCCTGGACGAACCCACGAACGACCTCGACATGGACACCCTCGACCTGCTCGAGGACCTGCTGGCCGACTATGAGGGCACCCTGATCCTCGTCAGCCACGACCGCGACTTTATCGACCGGCTGGCGACCTCCACCATCGGCCTGGACGGAACCGGTCGCGCGGTCGAGACGCCCGGCGGCTGGCAGGACTTCCTGAGCCAGAACCCCGGCTTCTTCGGCGCCCCGCCCAAGATCGAGCCCGCCAAGACCGCGCCAAGACCGGCCGCCGCCCCCAAGGCGGCGTCCAAGCTCTCCTACAAGGACCAGCGGCGGTTGTCGGAGCTGGAAACGCTCATCGCAGAGATGCCAGGGAAGATGGCGGCCCTGGAGACCGCCCTGGCCGACCCGAACCTCTATTCCCGCGACCCGGTCGGCTTCGACCGGTTCAGCCGGGCGCTGGAAGCTGCGCGGGCGCAACTGGCAGCCGCGGAGGAGGAATGGCTGGAGCTGGAGGAACGCCGGGAGGCGCTGGAAGCCAGCCGCTGACGGCTTTCCTGTGGATCGCCAAGAACCGTTGATTTCGCTGCGGTTCCAGCTTGCCGTTCACGCTTATCAACAGATCCAACACAGGTTCTTGACAGGCCTGCGACGTCCGCCGCCGGCAGCCCGCTTGCGTCACAAATGCTTCAGGCGCACCGTTCCCTTGCCGACAGGAACTGCGGCGCGGGCGACGGAGAAACCGGCAACGGCGGACCCCAAACCAAGCGAGCGGAGTGACTGATCCAAGGCGAGAAACCGGGGCGACCCGGGATCGGACCGGAAGGTCTTTCGCCTGCAGCCGGGGAAGACACGGGGCGACCCGAGACTGAACTGGAAGTTGGCCTAGAGGCGCAGGTCCCCCAACGGATCTGTATGAGAGGGCGACGCACCGGGCGACCGGAGCGTCGCCCTCTTGCTATGTGGACCTACCTCTTGGAAGCGGCGCCGGCCCGCCCTAGGCTCCCCCCGCTTCAGTCGAGGGTCTCCATGAAAGCTCTGCGTAACCTGGTCCTGGCCGCGGCCGCGTTGCTGACCGCCTGCTCGCCGGGCCAGAGGGAAGCGGCCAAGGCGCCGGCCGCCGACGCCCCGGTCACCATCCGCTTCGCCACCGACTGGCGCGCCCAGGCCGAACAGGGCGGCTTCTACCAGGCGCTCGCTTCCGGCGAATATGCGAAGCGCGGCCTCGACGTGAAGATCATCCAGGGCGGTCCCGGCGTGAACGTGCCGCAGCTCCTGGCCTCGAACGCCGTCGAACTGGGCATGGGCTCGAACAGCTTCATCGTCATGAACCTGGCGCAGGAGGGCGTGCCGGTGAAGGCGGTGGCCGCCTTCATGCAGAAGGACCCACAGGTGCTGATGGCCCATCCAGGCGCCGGTGTGGAGAAGCTCGCCGACCTGAAGGGCCACCCGATCCTGCTCAGCGACGCCTCGGTCACCGCCTTCTGGGTGTGGCTGAAGGCCAAGTACGGGTTCACCGACGACCAGGTGCGCAAGTACACCTTCAACGCCGCGCCGTTCCTGGCCGACAAGCGCGCCGCCCAGCAGGGGTATGTGACCTCTGAGCCCTACACCATCGAGAAGCAGGCCGGGATGAAGCCCAAGGTCTTCCTGCTCGCCGACGAGGGTTACCCCGGCTACGCCGCCATGGTGCTGGCCACCGACGGCCTGATCGCCAGGAACCCCGCGGCGGTGAAGGCGTTCGTCGAGGCTTCGGCCAAGGGCTGGACCGACTACCTGACCGGCGACCCCGCCGCCGCCGACGCGCTGATCAGGAAAGACAATCCGGAGATGACCCAGGACGTCCTGGACCAGGCCCGGGACAAGATGCGCAGCTATGGCATCGTCAGCGGCGACCAGGCGGCGCCGGTCGGCGCGATGAGCGACGCCCGCTGGAAGGCCTTCTTTGACGTGGCCTCGGGCCAGGGCGTCTATCCGAAGACCCTCGACTACAAGAAGGCCTACACCCTGCAGTTCGCCCCGAAGTGACCGTCGCGGCGCTCAAGGACGTCGAGGTCGACTACGGTCCCGGCCGGGCCCTGGGGCCGGTGAGCCTGGCGATCGAGGCGGGCGAGACGGTGGCGCTGGTCGGGCCGTCGGGGTGCGGCAAGTCCACGGCGCTGCGGCTGCTGGCGGGCCTGGAGGCGCCGACCCGAGGGACCGTCAGCCGGGCCCCCGGGCGCGGCGAGACGGCCGTGGTGTTCCAGGCCCCAACCTTGGCGCCCTGGCTGTCGGCGCGGGCCAACGTCGCCCTGCCGCTCGAACTGTCCGGAATCTCCAAGGCCGAAGCCTTCCGGCGCGCCGATGCGGCCCTGGCGCGGGTCGGACTGGCAGGCGCCGAGGACAAGCGCCCGGCGCAGCTCTCCGGCGGCATGGCGATGCGGGTCTCCTTGGCCAGGGCCCTGGTGACGGAGCCCAAGCTGCTGCTGCTGGACGAGCCCTTCGCCGCCCTGGACGAGATCACCCGCCGCGCGCTGGCCGACGACGTGCTCGACCTCTGGGCCGCTTCGAAGCCGGCCATCGTGTTCGTGACCCACAACGTCGAGGAGGCCGTCTACATGGCCTCGCGCGTGGTCGTGATGACCCGCGGGCCGGGCCGGATCGCCGCCGACTTCGCGGTGGCGGGGCCGATACCGCGGCCGGCGCACTTCCGCACCGACACTGGCTTCCGGACGACGGCCGAGCAGGTCTCCGCCGCGCTCGCCGAAGGGATCGCCGCGTGAGCCGGCTGGCCCCGCTCGTCCTGCTCGCCGTGTTGCTGGCCGGCTGGGAGATCGCCTGCCGGGCGATGCAGGTCCCGGCCTATTTCCTGCCGCCGCCGTCGGCCGTCGCGATGGCGTTGAGGGACCATCTGCCGACCCTGGTCTCCGCCGCCGGCCACACGCTGTCCACCGCGGTCATCGCCCTCGTCATCGCCAGCCTGATCGCCCAGGCGCTGGCGATCCTCACCGCCCTCAGCCCGTTGCTCGACCGGGCGATCCGCCCGCTGGCTTCGGTGGTTCAGGTGACGCCGGTGGTGGCCATCGCCCCACTCCTGCTGATCTGGGCCGGGCTGGACCATCCGGGGCGGGCGCTGGTGGCGCTGGCCGTGCTGGTGGCCTTCTTCCCGATCTTCTCCGGAGCCACAGCGGGGCTACGCGCCGCTGACCCGGACCTGGAGCGGCTGTTCACGCTGTACGGCGCCGGCCGCTGGCAGCGGGTGGCGCGCCTGCGCCTCCCATCCGCCGTGCCGTTCCTGCTGGAGGGCCACAAGGTGGGCGCGGGCCTGGCCCTGATCGGCGCGGTGGTCGCCGAGTTCGGCGCCGGGTCCGGCAAGGTCCAGGGCCTAGCGTGGCAGATGCTGGACGCCGGCAACAAGCTGCAGACGGCCCGGATGATCGCGGCCCTGGTGGTGCTGGGCGCAATGGGCGTCGCCCTGCACGCGCTCCTGGAGGCCGTGGAGCGCGCGGGCCTCAAATGGTGGCGGGGCCGCTAGCCGCTACTTGGCGGCCTGCTGCACGGGCTTCAGGTCGAAGCGCACGGGCACGCGCACCTTGGCGCCCACCGTCGGCATGCCCTCGGCGCTCATCAGCTCGACCTTGAACTTGGGCGCCAGGGCCAGGACAGCCTGGCCAAAGCCCTGCCCGGCCGGCTCCTCGCGGTCGACCGCGCAGCCGCTCAGCGACCCGCCGGCCTGGACGTCGCAGACCAGGGTCACGCGGATGTCGTTGGGCCCGCCCTCGGTCTTCGGGACTGCGGTCTGCAGGTCGGTGACGCTGGGCAGCGCCGCCCAGGTGGGCGTCTTCACGGTCATGGTCCCGCCCTTGGCGAGATCGGGCGCGAAGGTGATCGGGATGCGGACCTCCGCGTCCTTGGCCAGGCCGGCGGCCCTGAGCGACTGTTGCGCCAGCTTCCGGGCCGCGGATCCGAATCCATAGCCGCGCGGCGACTCCGCCATCACGTCGCAGTCGGTCATCATCCCGCTGCGGCCGGCCGAACACATCAGCTCGACGCCGCCGCCGATACCCGCGGCTTTCGCCTTGGCGGGATAGGCGGCCGCCATCTCGGCGGCGGTGGGGGCGGACGTCCAGACCGTCTGGGCGGCGGCGGGCGCAGCGGCGCAGACGGCGATCAGGGACGCGATGGACGCAAGCGTGCGGGACATGAGCGGCTCCTCCTTAAGCGGGAGCATGCTCCGGGATCGCCATCCTGGGAAGCCGGCCGGCGTAACCTTGCGACGAGCGGCGTTACCCGCGCGACCGCTCGTGCTGGTCGTGCAGGCGATCGATCGCATCGTTGGCCAGGACGCTGAGCGAGCGCAGGCCATGTTCGGCAAAGACGTCCAAGGCGGCGTCCAGCGCCATCAGGGCCGCCCCGCGCTCGCCGCGATCCTTGCCGGTCATGCCCATCCGGGCTTCGTACAGGCGGGCGAGATGGAGTTGCGCCAGCGCCCAGCCCACCGGGTCGCGGCGGGGCGAGAGGGCGACAAGCTCGATCTTCATCGCCGCTTCCGCCGCATCCAGCACCGCGGCGTCGCCGGTGAGTTCGGCGGTGCGGGCCAGGCAGACGGCGCGCGACACGGCAGCCGCGCCGCGCAGCGGCAGGGTCGGGGTTTCCTTCAGCACCAGGACGGCGCGGTCGTAGCAGGAGACGGCATGATCGAAGGCCCGCGAGTCGTTCGACGCCTCGCCCAGCGCCTGCAGCGCCTGGGCCAGCGCGATCTGGGTGCGGGCCCAGTCGAGGGGGCTGTGTTCGCGGGTCAGGCTGTCGAGCGCCAGCGCCAGGGCGCCCGCGCCGGCGGCCAGGGCGTCGACGTCGCCGACCGCCTCGCCGCGCAGGGCCAGGGCCTGGCCATGGGCGATCCTGGCCCGCGCCCAGGTGAGCGGCTCGTAGGCCGAGTCCAGGCGGTCGCCGGCGGTGGAGGCCTCGCGCGCGGCCATGTCCAGCAGGTCGCCGTCCTTCAGCCGGGCGCCCCAGCCCGCCAGCAGGTCGGCGCGGATCAGGCGGGCCTCGGCGGCCAGCGCCCGGGCGGCGGTGACACGCTTGGCGATGCCATCGAGGGCGGCGATCGGCAGGTTGAAGCGCGCGATGAAGGCGCCGACGCGCTCGGCGTCCATATGGTCCAGGTCGCGCCGGCCTTCGATGGCCAGCAGCCCGACGTCGGCCAGCGGCGCGGACAGGCCGCCCTTCACATGGGCGCGGACGTCCTTGAAGGCGATCTCGGCGGCGGCGTTCAGGCCGGGATCGCCGAAGATCTCGGCGCCCAGCAGGGCGCAGAAGGCCTGTTCGCAGCGGGCGCGGGCCCAGCCGTCGCGCCGATGGGCGGCCTCGAAGCCGGCGGCGGCGGTCTCGGCGCCGGCGGCGGCCTTGCGCAGGGCCACGGGGTCGCCGGTGCGGCGGGCCACCTCACGCCAGACGATGGCGGCTTCCAGCCGGCGGCGCGGCTTGTCCTTGGCGCTGATCCGCCCGGCGGCCACGTCGGCGGCCTTGGCTTCCTGGGCCAGCAATTGAGAATCCAGCAACTCGAGCAGCGAAGTATCGCCGCCCGTCAGCCCATCCGCCGGCGACTTGCCGCGATCGGCTGCGAAGAAGCGCTTGAGTTCACGACCCAACTCGAACATCGACCCGCTCCGGCCCCTGGGCGTCCCACGTTGGAACGTCCCTGACGGGCTTTGCCGGAACACAGCAAACCCGGAGCCGCGGGCTTTAACAAGTCATTAACTTGCGAGGTATGGTTAACATCCGCAGTTTTCCGGGCCAGTAAAGCTCTGAAGATCAACAGCTTCCTGACCCTCGGTTGTTAACCTTGGTTAAGCGAAGAGGCTCGCTTGCTCGCCCCCCGTGAGGATTCTCCAGTCGCCCGGCTCCAGGTCGGGCGGGAGGTCCAGGCCGCCGATCCGGTCGCGGTGCAGGGCCGTGACGTGGTTGCCGACGGCGGCGAACATCCGCCGGACCTGATGGTAGCGGCCCTCGGTGATCGTGAGCCGGGCCTGCTTCGGGCCGAGCGGTTCGAGGACGGCCGGCGCCAGGGGATCGGTCTCGCCCTCCAGCATCAGGGTTCCCGCCGCGAAGACCTCGGCCTCGGTCCCTTCCAGGGGGCGGTCCAGGGTGGCGACATAGCGCTTGGCCACGTTGGCGCGAGGCGAGATCACCCGGTGCAGGAACGGGCCGTCGTCGGTGATCAGCAGGAGGCCGGTCGTGTCCTTGTCCAGGCGGCCGATGGAGGACAGGGCCGGCATCCGCGCCCGCCAGCGGGCCGGGAGCAACTCATAGACGCTGCGCCCGGCCTCGCGGTGCGAGCAGACCACGTCCAGCGGCTTGTGCATGATCAGCGTCAGCGGCGCAGGCGGGTCGACGGGCTTGCCGCTGATCTTCATGCGCTCCGGCAGGTCGGCGACGATGGGAATCTTCGCCCCGACGTCCTTCACCACCTCGCCGTCCAGCATGACCTGGCGCCGCGCGACGAGGCCGCCGACCTCGCGGCGCGAGCCGTAACCCAGGTTGGCCAGCAGGCGGTCCAGCCGCGCCATGGGCGCCTTGGGGGGGACCTTCGCGTTCACTTGCGCGCCTCGATGATCTTGTAACCGCCCGCATCGTCACGAACCGTGGCGGTCTCGAAGGCGGCGGCCAGGGCGGCCTCGTACGGCAGGTGGCGGTTGGCCACGAGCCAGCAGACCCCGCCCCGGCGCAGCATCCGGGCCGCGGTGCGGACGAAGGCGACGCCCAGCTCGCGGTCCTCGGTCCCGCCGTCGTGGAACGGCGGGTTCATCACCACGAAGTCGAGGCCGACCAGGCTGTCGTCCCACTGCCGGACGTCGGCCCAGCGGACGGTCGCCCGCGGATCGTCCAGATTGTGCTCGGCGCAGGCCACGGCGCGGCGGTCGATGTCGAGGCAGGCCAGGCTGGTCACCGCGGGCGAGGCCAGCACGCGGGTCGCCAGCAGGCCGACGCCGCAGCCGAGGTCCGCGCCGTGGCCGGAGAGCGTCGGCAACTGCCCGATCAGGCGCGCGCTGCCCGGATCGAGACGGTCCCAGCTGAACACCCCGGGCTGCGACCAGGCGCCGAGGCCCGGCACGAGCCGCGGCGAGCCGGCGGCGATGGCCGCGTCCAGGCCGGTGGGTTCGGCGGGCCGTTTGGCGTGGCAGAACCGGTGATGCTTCCGCGCGTCCTCGACGACCGTGCAGCCGAAGCCCTCCAGCGCCTTACGCAACCGCGACCCGCCCTTGTCCTTGGGCGCGAAGGCCAGCAGCGAGGCGCCGGGCTTCAGGACCCGCAGCGCCTGGGCCAACACGTAATCCCGTTCCAGCACGCCGCCCGGCGCGAGGATGACGGCGTGGTCGATGGAGGCGTCGGGGATGGCGGCCAAGTCCGCCGAGCCGGGAACGATCGGCGAGACCTGGGTGGCGCCCGGCGGGATGTCGACGAGGCCGGGGGCTGGGGCGCCGTAGAGGAGCGTGGTCATCTTACCTCCCCCGCGCAGCGGCGGGAGAGGGACCGCTCGCCGAGCGAAGCGGAGAGCGAGGGGTGGAGGGGGCGAGCGGTCGGCAAGGCGGCGCGACCGGGCTGTATCGATTCAGTTGAGGAGGCTCGCCCCCTCCACCACGCCCTCTGCGGGGCGCGGTCCCCCTCCCGCCATCGCTGCCGCGATGGGGGAGGTAACGGGTGCGGCTCGGCCACGGCCTACGCCCGTTCCTTCGATCGCTCGAAGCGGACCTTCGGATAGCGGTCGACGGCGTAGCCGACGTCCCACGAGCTCTTGGCCAGGAACACCGGCTGGTCGTCGATGTCGGTCCCCATGGCCGAGCGGTGCTTGCTCATGAAGTCCTCAAGGTCGGCCTTCTCGCCCAGGATCCAGCGAGCCTCGCCGAACGGGCTGGGCTCGAAGATCACGTCCAGCTGGTATTCCTCGCGCAGACGGTCGGCCATGACCTCGAACTGGAGCTGGCCCACGGCGCCGACGATGAAGTCCGAGCCGATGCTGGGGCGGAACAGCTGGGTCACCCCCTCCTCCGCCAGGCTTTCCAGCGCCTTCTTCAGGTGCTTGGCCTTCAGCGGGTCCTTCACGCGCACGCGCTGGAGGATTTCCGGGGCGAAGTTGGGCAGGCCGGCGAAGCGCAGGGTCCCGCTCTCGGAGAGGCTGTCGCCCACCCGCAGGACGCCGTGGTTGGGGATGCCGATCACGTCGCCCGCATAGGCGTCCTCGGCCAGTTCGCGGTCCGAGGCGAAGAACATCATCGGCGCGTTCACGCTGAGCTGCTTGCCGGTGTTCTGCACCTTCAGCTTCATGCCGCGGCTGAACCTGCCCGAGCACAGCTTCAGGAAGGCGATCCGGTCGCGGTGATTGGGGTCCATGTTCGCCTGGACCTTGAACACGAAGCCGGTGACCTCGCGGTCGCCTGGCGCGACGTGGATGTTCTCCTGGCCCTTGCGGGCCGCCACGGCCTTGGGCGGCGGGGCGTAGGCGCCCAGGCCCTCCAGCAACTGGTCGACGCCGAAGTGGCGCAGCGCCGAGCCGAAGAACACCGGGGTCATGTGGCCCTCGAGGAACGACTGCGGGTCGAAGGGCTTGGAGGCGCCCATCACCAGTTCGGCGTTCTCGGACAGCTCCTCCTGCTCGTCGGGCTCGAGGTAGCTGACCACCGCATTGCCCTTGAACGGGATCGCCGCGGGATGGCCGTCCTCGTCGCCGGCGGCGCCGCCGCCCTTTTTCATGAACGGCAGGAACAGGTCGCGGCGCAGGTCCAGCATGCCCTTGAACCGGCCGCCGGAGCCGGCCGGCCAGTAGAGCGGCGCGGGGTCCAGCGCCAGCTTGGACGAGACCTCGTCCAGGAGCTCGAACGGGTCCTGGGCCTCGCGGTCCATCTTGTTGATGAAGGTGACGATCGGGATGTCGCGCATCCGGCAGACCTCGAACAGCTTGAGAGTCTGCGGCTCGATGCCCTTGGCGGCGTCCAGCACCATCACCGCCGCGTCGGCGGCGGTGAGGGTGCGATAGGTGTCTTCCGAGAAGTCCTCGTGGCCCGGGGTGTCCAGCAGGTTGAACATCAGGCCGTCGTGGTCGAACGTCATCACCGAGGCCGAGACCGAGATCCCGCGCTCGCGCTCGATCTTCATCCAGTCGGAGCGGGTGCGGCGGTTCTCGCCGCGGGCGCGCACGGCGCCGGCCGCCCGGATCGCGCCGCCGGCCAGCAGCAGGTTCTCGGTCAGGGTCGTCTTGCCGGCGTCGGGGTGGGAAATGATCGCGAAGGTGCGCCGGCGCGCGGCCTCGGCGGCTGGAGAGGTGCTCATGAGGCGGGCGCTAACATGCGGGGCGCTGCGGCGGAAGCGAGGACGACGCCGCGCGCCGCAGGCGCAGGAAGCGACCACGGAAGACACGGAAGACACGGAAGGGCGTCGGCGGGCTGGGTGGCCGACCGAGATCTTTCCGTGTTTTCCGTGGTTTCCGTGGTTTCAAGAGCGCTTCGCGCGGGTCAGGCGGAGCTGGACCGGGGCTGCGGCGCCCCGGCGGTGTCGTCCGTGGGCGGATCGTTGGTGGGTGGGTCGGGGCTGAAGGTCGGTCGCGGCAGGCTGGGCCAGACGGCGGCGAGGTCTTCCGGCAGGTCCAGCAGCTTGCACGCCCGGCGGACGTGGGCGTCGAGGTCGACGTCGGCGAAGTCCTCTTCGCAGACCCAATCGTCGAGCTCACGGTCGAAGCGCGTGAGCAGCGAGGTGATACGTTCCTCGTCGCCCGCGCATTGGGACCCGACGATGCGTTCGACGGCGTCCTGCAGGACGAGGCCGACGGCCAGGACCGGGTCGTCTGTCGCGAAACCCTCCCGGGTGGGCGGAAGCATCACGCGCCGGAGGGCGGCATCCGAGGCCGCCGCCTTCTCGTCCCTCGCGAGCTTCGCCTTCAGCGCCAGGGTCTGGCGCAGGGCGCGCGAGACGCGATGGTAGCTGCGGCTGAGCTCGGCGATCTCATCGGTGTCGGAGGCGGCCACCAGTTTCGCGTGCACGTGCTCAGCCGCGCTGAAGTCCATCTCGGCCAGGCGGGCGAGCATCTCGGCGTCACGGTCGATGGGCGGGGCCGCCTCGGTCATGGGAGGCAGTGGAACAGGCCGGTGCGTCAGGTTCGGACGTAGGCGAGAAGGGCCAGGTCGGCTTTTGGCCCCCAGGCCGATGACCGCGTTCGACCCTCAGCGGGCCTCAGTGAAGCAAGACGCGGACAAGCCGAGAAATCTCCCTCGACAACCACTGCGCGATCGCTCACGTTACCAAGCCAGTTGTTGCGAAGAGTTCGATCGCCGGAGACGCAAAGTTCCTTGTGCTAGAGGAGCCGTCGCCTCGTGCTGATGCGTGATCAATACTTTCCGCCCCGTCGGTTTCCCTTGCGTACAGTACCGAAGAGGCGAAGTCGTGGCGCTTGTATTGGCGCGGCCTTGCGCTGGGGACAGCTGTCAATATTCTTTCAAATGTTTGAACATAAGGAGAGAGATATGACCTGGGTCCCGGAACCTGGCGCGGCGCCCGAAAAACGCTCAGTAAGGAAGAAGCCGAAGACAAATAATGCGTTTCCGGGAACAAAGATCACGCTAGTTGTAGATCAGGTATACGTGAAACATAGGAAATGGGAGAGTCCCGGCGAAGTTCTTGGCGTTCCATTGCCGGAAATTCCAACCGATGAAACGAAAATGCGCGCTGTAGGACCAAGCATCCGAACAAGAGCGGATATTCATATGGACCCGTCAGCGGTGAAAAGTATGGAGGACAATGAGCAGCTATTCTACAAGATAGTCAGCAAAATTACCGGAGAGCCAGCGAGTATATTCTTTGATCTTGGTCATGCGCTTTACCAATATGGTATTGATAACGCAAGAAACAAAAAGGATGGAAGTCTGGATATTAAAGTCAGCCCCACAGGGGCGAAGGCGAATGGGCAACTAATTGCGATGTCACCGCCGGCATGCATAGCGCTTATTCAAGCCATATAGTCTTGCATGCAATTTTCGCGCGCCAGGTGACTTTCCGTAAGTCCGCTTTCCGCCCCCTCGCTGACTCTCGCAGGGTCCGCTTGTAGGTGGGCCGGGGGCACATCCACTTTCCGCGCACCCGAGCCATCTGCCGCGATCGCGCTATTGCGGACGTCGGTGCATCCCCTTCCCTACCCCGCGAGGCGAGAGGGAGAGGAGGCGGACGCCCCTACCTGCCGCCCTGGCCGAGGTCGATGCGGCGGCCGTCCACGTCCGGGGCGGCGATGTGGAGGAACGGCGCCAGGGTCGGCGCGATGTCCACCGTCTCGATCGGACCGGCGTCGGCCGGCGTGACGCCGGGCCACCAGAAGATGATCGGCACCTGCCGGTCGTGGTCCCAGGCGGAGCCGTGACCGGCGACGTTCTGGCCGGGCTGGGAGGGCATGCCCAGGCTCGCGAACTGGGCGTAGTTGACCATGATGTCGCCGTTGCGCGCCGCGTCGAAGCTCTCGGCGAAGCGCTCGATGATGGAAAGCTCGCCCGGCGCCTTACCCTTGGGCGGCGCGGCGGCGGCCACCTGCGCCGCGGTGAAGACGTCGGCGACGTCCGGCTGCGCCTTCAGCCAGGCGATGGCGGCCGCCATCACCTCAGCGCGCCGCTTGTCGTCCTCCGGCGGCAGGCCGAGGAGCAGCTGGTTGGCGTCGTCGCCGTTGATGGCGTCGTAGGTGAAGCCGAACCGGGTGCGCAGCTCGGCGTTGAGCCCGCTCACGATCTTGCCGGTGTCGACGCGGCGGGCCGGCGGGCCATACCGTTCAGCGGCGTCGACGCCGCCGTGGTCGGCGCTCAGCGCCACCACATAGGGAACGCCCAAGGCATCCAGCCTGGCGAAGAACGCGCCCAGGGCCGCGTCGAGCGAGGCCTGCTGGGCGCACATCTCGGCGCCGCCCGACCCGTAGCGGTGGCCGATATGGTCCGTACCCGAAAGGCTGATGGCCAGGAGATCCGGCTGGGCGCGGCGCCCCAGCCCCTGGGCCTGGACCAGCTCGGCCGCCATGTCGAGCGTGGTCCGGTCCATCAGCGGCGAAGCACGGAACTCCGGCGCGAAGGCGGCGCCGGTGCGCCACTTCGACCCTTGCGTCGCGCCCTTGGCGGTCTCGGGCGGGACGCCGCCCGACAGGGTGAGGCGCCCGAAGGTGTGGGGCGCCGCCAGGGCCAGGCACCGCTCGGGCAGGGTCGAGGGCCACAACTCCGGCGGCGCCTTGTCCCAGGCGGCGAAGAGCGCGCGGTTGAACGCCACGGCCGGCGCGACCGTCTTCGCATCCGCGGGGCCCGCATATTTCGACGTGCCCCAGCCGAGGCCGTCGTCCCACCAGAACACGCTGGTCGGGTTGTGACCTCCAAGCATGATCGCCGCGCGGTCCTTGCCCGAGATCGAGGTCACCCGCGCCTTGGGGTGCTTGGCGCGCAGCCAGTCGCCCAGCGTATCGACCTTCAGGTTGGCGGCGCCCTTGGCCAGGGGATCGGCGACGCCCGAGACCGAGACGCAATAGATGCTGGAGCCGCTGTCGCGATCGTACCAGGTGTTGGCGACGATCCCCGTGCGGCTGGGATGATCTCCGGTCAGCAGGGTCGAATGGCCGGGGCAGGTCTCGGTCGAGGCATGGCTCTGGTAGCCGAGGAAGACGCGGCCGTCGGCGAGGCGCCTGAGCCCGCCCGTGTAGGTAGGCCGGTAGCGCTGGAACAGGCTCCAGGCGTACTGGTCGACCGCAATCGCCACCACCAGCTTGGGGTCGTTCGGCGGCGGGCCAGCCTGGGCGGCCGCGCCCCCGGAAAGGCCGAGGGCCAGCGCCAACAGCAAGGTCACGATCTTCATCAAGCGGTCCGACTCGGGAATCCGGGCGCCCGTGCCCTCGGCCGGCCAACCACGGGAAAACCGGGCGGAAGGCCAGTGAACTTTTCTTGGCGCCCTTGCGGTCACCCGCCCTTCCGGTTAAATTGAATTCAATTCAGTCCGCAGGCCCGGCCCATGACCACGACGAAGATCGGCACGCCGGAGCGGTTGGTCCGGGCCGCTCAGGACGAGCTCATCCACAGCCACGGGCTGTTGGAGATGCAGGCGGTCGCGACGCGGGCGAAGGTTTCGGTCGGGCTGGCCTACCACCACTTCGGGTCGAAGGCGGGGTTGATCGCCGCCGTGGTCGAAGGGTTCTACAACCGGCTGGAGGACGCCGCCTTCAGCCCCTCGAAGCTGACGGCGGCGGACTGGGCGGGGCGCGAGAAGGAGCGGATCGCCGCCTACATATCCTTCCACTACGACCATCCGTTCGCGCCGCTGGTGGTCGGCCCGTTGAGCCGCGCGCCCGAGGTCCTCGACGTCGAGCAGGCCTTCACCCGGCGTCAGCTCACCGCGGGCGCCTACAATCTGCGGGCGGGCCAGCGTGACGGCGTCGTGCCCTCGGACCTGGACCCGCGCCTCACCATCGCCCTGCTGATCGGCGGCATCCGCCAGGCGCTGATCGGCGCGCTCACCAGCCGCCATCGGCCCGACCGCGCCGAGCTGACCGACAAGATCTGGGTCTTCGTGGCCGGCGGGTTGCGCCTGCCCATCGCCGGGGGTCGCCGGCCGCGGCTCAATCCAGAAAGGGACCGCGACCCGTGGCCGATCCGCATGAATTCCACACGCCGAAGTCCAGCTACACGAAGGACGACCTGATCCTCTCCGGCCGGGGCGGATACTTCGGCCCCGGCAATGCGCAGCTGCCGGCGCCGCCGATGCTGATGATGGACCGGATCACGGAGATCAGCCTGGACGGCGGCGAGTTCGGCAAGGGCCGCGTCGTCGCCGAGCTGGATATCGCGCCGGACCTCTGGTTCTTCGACTGCCACTTTCCCGGCGACCCGGTCATGCCCGGCTGCCTGGGGCTGGACGCCATGTGGCAGGTCCTGGGCTATTGGCTGGGCTGGTCGGGTTCGCCCGGCAAGGGTCGCGCCCTGGGCGTGGGCGAGGTCCGGTTTCGCGGCGACGTGACGCCTGCGACGCGGAGAGTGCGCTACGAGGTGAGCGTGCGGCAGGCGCGGCGCGGCGCGCTGGCGCTGGGGGTCGCCAACGGCCGGCTGTTCGCGGACGACGCCTGCGTCTATGTGGCGACCGACCTGCGGGTCGGGATGATCCGGCCCCCGGCCTGACGCCGGCGGCCAGGTTCACCGCGCCGCGCGGGAGGCCTGGGCGGTGCGGCGACGCCGGGCCGGGGCCGGGCCGCCGGTCAGGGCCGCGTCGGGCATCTCGATATCGATCTCCAGGGTCGAGACCTGGTCCCCGCGGTCCAGCTTGACCATCACCCGGTCGCGGTCGATCGGGATGTGGCGGGCGATGACCTCCAGGATCTCCTGCTTCAGGACCGCCGCGAGGTCGGCCCCGCCGGTCAGGGCGCGCTCGTGAGCCAGCAGGACCTGAAGCCGCTCGCGGGCCACTGGGGCCGATGTGCGGCCGCGGGTGAAGAAGTTCAGGATGCTCATGCGGCCGCCTTCCGCCCGAACAGGCGAGCCATGAATCCCTGCTTTTCCTGGCGCGGGGTGGTGAGCGGGACCGTCTCGCCCATCAGCCGCCGGGCCGCGTCGTCGTAGGCGCGGGCGGCCGCGGACGCCGGATTGTGCAGGGTGATCGGGCAGCCGACGTTGGAGGCGGTGAGCACGTCCGGGCTCTCGTTGATGATGCCCAGCAGCGGGATGGCCAGGATTTCCAGCACGTCCTCGACGGTCATCATCTCGCCGCGGGCGGCGCGGCCGGCGTCGTAGCGGGTGAGCAGGAGCTGCTTCTCCAGCCGTTCCCCTCGCTCGGCGCGGCAGGTCTTGGAGTCCAGCATGCCGATGATGCGGTCGGAGTCGCGGACCGACGAGACCTCGGGGTTGGTCACCACCACGGCGGTGTCGGCGAAGCGCATGGCCATGGTCGCGCCCTTCTCGATCCCGGCCGGGCTGTCGCAGATGATCCAGTCGAAGCTTTCGCGCAGCTCGTCGATGACCCGGCCGACGCCCTCCTCGGTGAGCGCATCCTTGTCGCGGGTCTGCGAGGCCGGGAGCAGGGACAGGTTCTCCAGCCGCTTGTCGCGGATCAGCGCCTGCGGGAGCTTGGCGTCGCCCTGGACGACATTGACCAGGTCGAAGACCACGCGCCGCTCGGCCCCCATCACCAGGTCGAGGTTGCGCAGGCCAACGTCGAAATCCACCACGACGACCTTGCTCCCCGCCCGCGCCAGGGAGGCGCCCAGGGAGGCTGAGGAGGTGGTCTTGCCCACCCCGCCCTTTCCGGAGGTGACGACGACGACGTTGGACATGCTACTCACCCATTCCCTTCGCCCGCCCTGCGGCGGGCCTGTTCAGTCGAGCGCCAGCAGCCGCAGCGCGCCGCGGTCGCAGCGGACCTGGACGGCGCGGCCGTGCAGGTCCGGGCCCCAGTTCTCCGCCGTGCGGTAGAGCTGGTCGACGCCCACCATCTCGGCTTCCAGCTTGCGGCAGAAGATGCGCGCGCCCTCGGTCTTGAGCCCGGCGATCGCGCGGCCGCGCAGGGCGCCGTAGACGTGGACCGACCCGCCGGCGATCACCTCGGCGCCCGAGGCCACCGGCCCCACGATCGTGATGTCGCCTTCCTCGAAGACGATCGACTGGCCGGATCGCACGGGCCGCTCGATCAGCAGCGAGGGGACGTGCGCGGGCGCAGGCGGCGGTGCGCCGGCCCTCGGGTTCAGCGGGACTTCGCGTCCGTGCAGGTTGGTGGCGAGGTCCGCCCAGGCGGTGCCGGCCAGGTGGGCCGGGCGGATGCCCTCGACGCCGGCGATCTTCATCCCGCGGGCGGCGAGGCCCTCCAGCACGACGGGAAAGGAGTCCTGGCCCACGGCTTCGAGCACGCCCGCCAGGTCGACCACCACCGGGCGGTCCGCGAAGAAGCCGGGGGCGCCGGCCAGCTGCCGGTCCAGGGCGGCGAACCAGTCGCCGAACGGGAACTCGGGCGCGACCACCATCGCCATGAAGCTGCGCCCGCGGATCCGGATCGTGGGGAGCGTAATCGCCTCGGCGTCCAATAGGGCCTCCCTGCGCGTACAAGACGGCAGGCCCGCGCCCGCCCCCGCTGGAAGGGCCCGAATCCGTGATTCGTGAGGCATTACTGAGGCTAAGGCCCCGCTTGCCGCCGCAGAAAAGCCGTCATGAGGCGAAGCTTGGGGGCGTCAGGCCGCGCGCGGCGCGGGGCGGATCTGTTCGAAGGTAAACTGTCGCGGGGCCTTGTCGGGCCGCCAGCGGACCAGGCGGGTCCCGTGCCGGAAGCGGTCGCCGGTGACCTGGTCGTAGCGGACCTCGACCACCAGCTCCGGCCTCAGCGGGACCCATTCGCCGGTGCGTTCCGTGCTCCAGCGGCTGGGGCCGCCGGGGGCGTCGCCGGTGAAGCCCTCACCCTTCAGCGCCAGCAGGCGTTTCGTCAGCTCCGGGCGCTCGGCGTGCTTGATCGTCGAGGTGAAACCCACGTGATCCAGGCGGCCCGCCTCGTCGTAGAGCCCGAGCAGCAGCGAGCCGACCAGCTTCGTGCCCTCGGCGTAGCGGAAGCCGCCCACCACGCAGTCGGCGGTGCGGATGGTCTTGATCTTCAGCATCGCCCGCTCTCCGGGGACGTACGGGCCGTCCAGGCGCTTGGCCACCACGCCGTCCAGCGACGCGCCGGCGTCCTCAAGCCAGGCGCGGGCTTCCGCCCGGTCGGTCGTGCCGGGCGACAAGCGCACCGCCGGCGCCTTGCCGAAGCGCCTGAACAGCGCCTCCAGCGCCCGGCGCCGTTCGGCCAGCGGCGCTTCGGCGAGCGACCCGCCCTTCGCGTCCATCAGGCAGTCGAACAGCATGAAGGTCGCCGGCTGCTCGGCCGCCAGCTTGCGCACCCGGCTCTCGGCGGGGTGCAGCCGCATCTGCAGCGCCCCGAATGACGGCTGGCCCTCCACGGCGATGGTCAGCTCGCCATCGACCACGAACCGCTCGACGGGCAAGGCCCGCAACACCGCGATGATGTCCGGGAAGAAGCGGTTGAGCGGCTTGCCGGACTTGGCCTTGAGCAGCACCTCGGCGCCGGATCGGTAGGCCAGGCAGCGGAAGCCGTCCCACTTGGGTTCGAACCGCCAGCCGGGTTCCGCCGGGATCTCCGCGACCAGTTTGGCCTCCATGGGCGCGAGATCGAGCGGCACGGGCAGGTCGGAGAGCATGCCGTCAGAAGCGGCGCCGGCTCAGCTGCGTTCCACGGGCTCCACCAGGAAGTGGCGGCCTTCCTTGTCCTCGATCTCCACCACCCAGACGTCGGGGTCGATGCGGATCGCGCGCTCGATGTAGCGATCCAGGTCGGGCTCCTCGCGCGAGGCCGCCGGCTCCATCCAGATGCGCTCGCCGTCGCCGCGGGTGGCCTCTGACAGCAGCCGCGCCTCGCCGGTCGAGCGGTTCAGCACCTTGACCAGCACGGCGCCGGCGCGCGGATCGCCCTTGCGCGCCACCACGGCGAAGCCCCCGCCGATCTCGACGCGGCGGATCAGGGCGCCGACCCAGATATCGGTGGAAAGCAGCATGCGGGGGAGTTAGCGCGTCCTGGCGGCGCGGGAAATCGTTAACCCTGAACGTCCACGCGGCCTCAACCCCGCATCGTTAGACCTGCCGGCTCAGACGGCCAGAACAGGCCGCGTCAGATGGTGGACCTATGGCGAGCACGCGCAGAAGCGCGATGCCGGCGTTTCGACGGATGGGGTTGCTGGGTGTGGTGCTGGCCGCCACGCCCCTGGCTGCGTTGGCGCAGCCGGCCGACCTGTTCTTCGAACGTACGGTGATGACCGCGGCGGATGGACGCTGCGGCCTGTTCACGCCCGAGGTGTCCGCCGCGCTGGCCGCCGGCGCCGCCCAGGCGCGGGGCGCGGCCCTGCGCGCCGGCGACGACCTGAGGTCGCTGGCCGACCGGGAAGCCGCCGCCCGACGCTACGCCGGCCAGCTCAACTGCAAGAGCCCCAAGGTGCTGGCCGAGGCCGCCCGCGTGCAGCAGGCCTTCTCGGGCTATGCCCGCGTCACCCGCATGACCTATCCCGGCGACGCCGCCGACTGGCGCGCCGACCGCGGGACCGGCAAGGTCGCGCGCTGGCGCCTGGCGCAGGACGCGGCCTTGGCCGGCGGTCGCCTGACCTTCGGCCTGGCGGGCCGGGAAGGCGCCAACGCGCTGGTGGCGGTGGCCGACTTCGCCGACGGGCAGACGCCCTATGCCGCGCGACTGGTGTTCCGCGACGCGACCCGCACCCTGGGCCCCTATCTGGACATCCGCGGCAAGGCCGCCCCGCTCAGCCGCAAGCTGCCGCCGCGCGGCGCCACGCGGGCCTATATGGCCGAGGCGCGCAGCGAGGCCGACGAGATGCTGCTGCCCAAGGGCTCCGAGGACGGGTGGGCCTTCCGCTTCCCCGCCGCGGCCGCCCAGGCGCTGGCCGACCTGGACCCGCGCGAAGCCATCGCGGTGGAGTTCCTGTTCCCGGGGGAGCGGGTGCGAACGGCCTATGTGGAGGTGGGCGACTTCGCCGCCGGCCGCGCTTTCCTGCAGGTCGCGTCCCGGTAGGACCCGGACGGACGCAGGCGTCCAGGCGCGCCGACCGCCTGAGATGGATATGGGGCCAAACTAAATAAGTTCAAGAATTGCGGGGTCTCGACCTGCAAGCCTATGAAATCCCGTCAAAATCACGAACAACGGGAGCGGTGCGATGGCCCAGCGGGATGCCGATGTCTTGATCGCGGGCGCGGGCCCGACAGGCCTGATGCTGGCCGCCGAACTGGCCTTGGCCGGCGTCGAGGTCGCGGTCGTGGAACGCCGCGCCGACCCGAACCTCGCCGGCTCCCGCGCCGGCGGCCTGCATTCACGCTCCATCGAGGTCCTCGACCAGCGCGGCGTGGCCGACCGCTTCCTCTCGCAGGGACAGGCGGCGCAGGTCGCCGGGTTCGCCTGGATCCCCCTGGACATCAGCGACTTCCCTACCCGGCACAACTATGGCCTGGCGCTGTGGCAGAACCACATCGAGCGCATCCTGGCCGAGTGGGTTGGCGAGCTGCCGGTGACGATCCACCGGGGGTTGGAGGTGACGGGCTTCGCGCAGGATGGCGCCGGCGTCGACGTCCAGCTCTCCGACGGCCGGTCGCTCCGGGCGGACTATCTCGTCGGATGCGACGGCGGACGCAGCCGGGTCCGCAAGGCCGCCGGCATCGCGTTCTGCGGCTGGGACGCGACGATCAGCCACCTGATCGCCGAAGTCGAAGTCGCCCAGGAGCCGGAATGGGGGCTGCGTCACGACGCCATGGGCATTCATGGCCTCAGCCGGCTGGGGGACGGAGGACCGGTGCGGGTCATGGTGACCGAACAGCAGCTCGGCCGCACGGAAGAGCCCAGCCTGCACGACCTCAGCCAGGCGCTGATCGCCGTCTATGGGACCGACTACGGAATCCACAGTCCGATCTGGATCTCCAGGTT
The DNA here is from genome assembly GCF_004297125.1 of Phenylobacterium sp. Classification (GTDB taxonomy): domain Bacteria; phylum Pseudomonadota; class Alphaproteobacteria; order Caulobacterales; family Caulobacteraceae; genus Phenylobacterium. Next base: position 273,952 of record NZ_SCVD01000028.1, read on the forward strand.
CACTGACGCGGCCCGGCAGGCGGCCTCCTACCGCCAGGGACGGGTGCTGCTCGCCGGCGACGCGGCGCATGTGCACTATCCGACGGGCGGACAGGGCCTCAACACCGGCCTCCAGGATGCGGTGAACCTGGGATGGAAGCTGGCCCAGGTGGTCAAGGCGACGTCGCCGGCAAGCCTGCTCGACAGCTATCAGGCCGAGCGTCATCCGGTCGCCGCCCGCGTGCTGCACAACACCATGGCGCAGGTCGCACTGCTCGGCCGCGTGGACGACCGCACCAAGGCCTTGCGCGGAATCGTCGCCGAACTTCTCGGCACGGACGAGGCCCGCAGACGACTGGCGGCGGAGATGACGGGCCTGGGCGTCCGCTACGACCTCGGCGACGGACACCCGCTGCTCGGGCGCCGTATGCCCGATCTCGACCTGGCCACCGCCAGCGGGCCGCTGCGGGTCTTCGCGCTGCTGCACAGCGCCCGCCCGGTGCTGCTCAACCTCGGTGAGCCCGGGGCCTGCGAGATCGCGCCGTGGGCGGATCGGGTCCGGCTGGTCGAGGCCGCGTACGAGGGCCCGTGGGAGCTTCCGGCGGTCGGGCCGGTCCCGGCGCCGGCCGCGGTGCTGATCCGGCCCGACGGGCACGTGGCCTGGGTCGGCGACCGCCAGGCCCAAGGCCTTCACGACGCGCTTGCCACCTGGTTCGGGCCGCCCGCGACGGCGTAGCGCGCCGGTTCGAGGGCGCTAATTCGCCTTGCGGAACATCGGCGTCGCGACCGTGGCCGGCGCCAGCACCGGCATGCGGATGGTGACGGTCGTCCCCTCGCCCACTGTGCTTTCCACCGTCATGTCGCCGCCGTGCAGGCGGGCGAAGGCGCGCACCAGCGACAGGCCCAGGCCGGAACCCGCGGCGCGTTGTCCGGCGTCGCCGGCCTGTTCGTAGGGCCGGCCCAGCCGCTGCAGGTCGTCCTGGGCGATGCCGACGCCGGTGTCGGCCACCACCAGTTCCAGGATGTCGTCGCTTCCCTGGACGGTGACCGTCACCGACCCGCCGCGCGGCGTGAACTTGAGCGCGTTCGAGATCAGGTTGAGCGCGATCTGCTTCAGCGCGCGCTTGTCGGCGTCGGCGTGGAGCGGCCCGATCGGCAGGACGCCGCGCAGGTTGACGCCCGCCCGGTCGGCCTGGCCGCGCATCAGCCGCAGCACCGCGGACACGGCGTCGCGGGCGTCGAAGCTCTCGATGGAGAGCTCGAACCGCTCGGCCTCGATCTTGGACATGTCGAGGACGTCGTTGATGAGCTCCAGCAGGTGCGTGCCGCTCTCGTGGATCAGCTCGGCGTATTCGGCGTAGCGGTCGCCCAGCGGGCCGAACAGCCGCTGCCGCATGATGTCGGAGAAGCCCATGATGGCGTTCAGCGGCGTGCGCAGCTCGTGGCTCATATTGGCCAGGAAGCGGGACTTGCCGGCGTTCTGCTGCTCGGCCGCCACGCGTTCGGCCTCGAGGCGGCGCTCGCGGATGGACTGCTCGCGCGCGTCGCGGACGGCGGCCACGAAGCGGTCGGCGCCGGCGGCGCGCAGGGAGATCTCCAGCGATCCCTCGGGGTCACCGGTCGGGGCCACATAGACCGAGGCCTTGCCGTCGCGGGCGACGGCGTGCAGGGCGGCGGCCAGGATCGGCAAGTCGTCCTCGGCCACCAGGTGACCCAGGCTACGGCCCTCGATCTGCCCCGGCGCCTGGCCGGCGACGGCGGCGCCGGCGGCGTTCAGCACCCGGCCGCTGCGTTCGACCAGCGCCAGCAGCAGCGGCTGGCCGTCCAGCAGGGCCAGCACCTGGTCGGCGCGCTGGCTTCGACGGCTGTCACGCTGCGCGGCGCCCTGGAAGCCGATCAGCCCCGTGGCGAAGCCCAGCGTCACCGTCCCCAGCGAGAGCAGCCCCAGCCAGGGCGCGACGGCCGGCGCGGCGACCGGGAGCGGCAGCAGGACCGCATCCAGCGCCGAGACCGCGGCGGCGGCCAGCGAGGCCGCGGCGCCCAGCGCCAGAGTCTCGCGGTTGCGGAAGGCGGCGGCGGCGGCGGCGGGCGCCAGGCACCAGGCGGCCAGCGGCCCGGCCGTTCCGCCGGTCAGATGGCAGGCCGCGGCGCCCGCGGCGCCCCAAATCAGCACAGAAACCGTCCGGCCGGGACTCCCCATCATGGACAGCAAGGCGCCCAGCATGGCCGCCACGCCGCCGACGCCCAGCGCCAGCAGTTCCGGCCCCACGGGCAGGGTTCCCTGGAGGGTCAGGCCCCCGATCGTGGCGGCGACCGCGAGCGCCCAGGCCGCATGCCACAGGACTCCCGGCGCCGCATCGCTGCGGCGGCGCGCTTTCGGAGATGTGGCGTGGGCCCCGGCCATGGCTCGTCTATGAACCCCCGTCAGGTTCGAGACCCGAGCCTACTTGCCGCAGGGGATTCGCGCGAGCGCGCGCATCCGCACAGCGTCGGCTGCAAGACTTTCGTAAGCGGCATGCGCCACCTTGCAGACCCCGATCGAGCAGGCGCACCGCCGTTACATGCCTCACGAGGCCCATCCTCCCGCTGGCGCAAAGCTGCGCACGCACGCCCGATACGAGGCGGCCATGGACGAGCGGAAGCGCTCGTTCCTGAGGATGGTCAGCCATGAGCTGCGCACGCCGTTAAACTCCATCCTGGGGTTCTCCGAGATTCTCACTGCGGAACTGTACGGCCCCCTTGGAGCTTCGCAGTACAAGGAATATGCCGCGATCATCCACGGCAGCGGCCAAAAGCTGCTGAAACTTGTGAATCAGGTCCTCGAGATCGCCCGCCTGGAAGGTCGGACCATCGAGTTCGACGCCGATTGCGAGCCACTCGAACCCGCCCTGGACGATGCGCTGACAGCCCTGGCGCCGGATCTGGCGGCGCGCGACGTCCGCGTCGAGGTCCTGGGCCGTGGCGGCCTGCCCGCCGTGACCGCCGACGGGCGGGGCCTGCGCTCGGTGCTGACCCACCTGCTTCACAACGCCATCGTCTTCTCCCCGGAGGGCGGCTGCGTGCGCGTCTCCACCGCCGTCGACAACGGCGTGGTCGAGATTCTGATCCGGGACGAGGGCGACGGCATCGACCCCGCCGAGCTCCAACGCCTGATGGCGCCCTTCGAGCAGGGCGAGAACGCGCTGATCCGCAAGGCGGAGGGCGCGGGCCTGGGCTTGCCGATCGCCGACCTCACCTGCGCGGCCATGGGCGGGCGGCTGCGGCTGACGTCCGCCGCGGGCGAGGGCCTGACCGCCGAGGTGCGGCTGCTGATCGGGTGATGGCGGTTGCGGGGCCCGCGCCCAGCCCCTAAGTCGCCGCCATGGGCATCGACGACGCGCTTTCCGAGCTCAAGGACGAGTTCGAGCTCCTGGGCGACTGGGAAGAGCGCTACCGCTACGTGATCGAACTGGGCAAGGACCTGGCCCCGCTCAGCGACGCCGAGCGGACCGAGGCGCACAAGGTGCGCGGCTGCGCGAGCCAGGTCTGGCTGGTCACCGAACCCCAGGCCGACGGGACGCTGCGCTTCCGCGGCGATTCCGACGCCCACATCGTGCGCGGCCTGATCGCCGTCCTGTTCCGCCTGTACTCGGGCCGCGCGCCGTCCGAGATCCTGGCCTTCGACGCCAACGCCGCCTTCGCCCAGCTGGGGCTGGCGGGCGCCCTGTCGGCGCAGCGGTCGAACGGCCTGGCCTCGATGGTGGCGCGGATCCGCCGAGACGCCGAGGCGGCCCGGGCGGCCTGAGGCTCCGCCATCTGGCTCGGCGGGCGCCGCAGGCGCTGTCCAGTTTATCCACGAATCTTATCGGCGCTGACGCGCCCTCGCGGCCAGGCCTACTGCCGCGTCAGGGCGGCCTGCAGGTCGAGGTCCATGCGGTCGAAGCCCTCGTTCGTGCCGTGGATGCGCTCCTCGCGCTCGTCGTAGCCGTCCAGGAAGGCGACCTGCTCGGTGAACACCATCCGCGTGCCCCGGCCGCCGGGCGCGAACTCCACCGTGACCAGCGACACGGAGGTGCGCCGCTCGCCCACGAGATAGTCGTAGGCGTAGATGATCCGCTGCTCCGGCAGGATCTCGATGAAGCGCGCCTCGACCACGAAGACCGCGCCGTCTGGGCCGGTCATCCGGTTGAGCTCCAGGCCGCCCGGCCGGAAGTCCAGGACATGCTCGCGCAACATGCTGGGATGGCACTCGGTCCAGCGCCGCTTGGCGACGGGGTCGGACCAAGCGCGGAACACCGCGGCCGGCGACGCGGGCATGTCACGGACGATGGTGAAGCTGGTGTGAACCGCCGAACGGTCGGTCATGGGGCCTCTCCTTCCGCCGTCTGCGCCAGAAGATAGCGCTCAAGCTGGTCGAATTGGGCCTCGTAGCGCGCCTTCCTGGCCGCCGCCCACGCCTCGACCTGGGCCAGGGCGGCCGGCGCCAGGCTGTAGGTGCGCACCCGGCCGGTCTTCTGCGAGGTGACCACGCCGCCGGCCTGCAGCACCGCCAGGTGTTTCACCACCGACGGCAGGGCCATGCGGAGCGGCTGGGCCAGCTCCGACACCGAGGCCGGCCCCCGGCTCAGGCGGTCGATCATCCCGCGCCGACTGGTGTCGGCCAGGGCGTGGAACAACCGGTCGAGGCCGATCTCGCCGTGCATCGTCACGCCGCAGGTCCCTCGCCCAGGAAGCGCGGCTCCAGTCTGTCCTTGAGCGGGAAGAACCGCAGGTAGGGCCGCGCCTCGACCAGCACGCGCGCCACCGAGGGCCGGGCGACCAGACGTTCGAAATAGGCGGCGACGGCGGGAAACCGTAGCGCGATCGGCGACACGCAGTTGGCGTAGAACAGCGCCGGCGCGGCTGCGCAGTCGGCCAGGCTGAAGCCCTCGCCCGCGGCCCAGGTCCGTCCGGCCATCCGGAGCTCGATCTGCTGATAGGCCTTATCCAGCGCGGCCACCGCCTCAGGTTCCGGTTCGGGCTCGGTTCGCCCTTTCAGAACAGCGACGACCGCGGCCTGCTGGGGCTGCTGGACATAGAGGTCGAACACCCGGTCCCAGAGCCGGACGTCCAGCCGGGCCTCGGCCTCCACCGGCAGAAGCGGCTGGGCGGCCGGATAGTGGCGGTCCAGGTACTCGATGATGATCGAGGTCTCGAAGAGCGTGCGGCCGCGCGCATCGTCGACCAGCACGGGCATCTTTCCCCAGGGCGAGATCTTCAGGAACTCGGCCCGCGCCGCGGGGTCGCCCAGGTCGACCAGCCGGGCCTCGAAGGGGACGCCGGTCTCGTACAGCGCGATCAGCACCTTGTGACAGAACGAGGCGAGCGGGTGGGAGTGGAGGATCAAGGCCATTCGATCGGACTCGGAGACAGTTTCCAATTTGGCTAAGCATCGGCGTGCACGATCGCCGGCGCAAGCAAAACTTTCCCAAATGGCTAAGCGTCAGCGGGACGAGACGTGGCGATCACGCCGCGCGGATGCCGCTCTGCACGGCGCCCAGGCCCACCACCGCGTCGTAGCCCAGGATCATGTCCACGTCGGGCCCCTTGGTGGCGAGCGGCAGCCGGATCCAGATCAGCGACAGGTGCGAGGCGCCCCGCCAGGCGAGGTTATGCACCCCCACGCCGGGACGCCGGTCCCGGACCACCCGCCCCAGTTCGTCGCGCCAGTACTCGGCCGCGGCGCTGTTGTAGATTTCCGAGATGCGGCGGCCAGTGATCTCGCGGCCGTAGACGTTGTAGAGGCCGGTGCCGGCCAGGCGGACGCGATAGTCGTCCGGCTGGCCGGGCGCCACCTCGATCAGGCTGACGGTGGGCAGCAGGCGCTTCATGTCGTTGGGGTCGAGGCGTCGGCGCGGCGGGACCGGAGCATCGACGCGCAGCGAGCTCCAGTAAGCAAAGAGCTCCTCATGGGCCCGGATGGCCGCGGCCGGTCGGGCCATCTGCGTCGCCATCTGCGGTTACTCTAGTAAGGACTTGGATTCATGATGAATCACATATCGCCTGACCCGCGAATCGGCGGCAAGGCCGAATGTTCTCGCCGGCCCGAAAATCCGTCGCCGCCCGCCCGGAAAGCAGAACGCCCGCCGAAGACCGGCGGGCGTTCGAAGATCAGCGGATGCTGAAGGGGCCTAGCGCTTCTTGCGGGGCGCCTGACGGCCGCCCTGACCCAGGCCCATCTGCTTGGCCAGGTCCGAACGCGCCTTGGCGTAGTTCGGGGCGACCATCGGATAGTCCTTCGGCAGGCCCCACTTGGCCCGGTATTCCTCGGGGCTCATGTTGTACTTGGTGCGCAGGTGCCGCTTGAGCGACTTGAACTTGCGGCCGTCTTCCAGGCAGACGAGGTAATCCGGCGTGATCGAGCGGCGGATCGGAACGGCCGGCTCCTTCGGCGCGGCCTCGACCGTCTCGACGCCCGAGGAGACGCCGGCCAGAGCCCGGTGAACGCTCTGGATCAGGGTGGGAAGGTCCGCCGCCGCCACAGTGTTGTTGCCCACGTAGGCGGAAACAATGTCCGCAGTCATCTCGATGACTTCTGACTTCTCGTCCATTTCTCTGTGTTCCGAAGGTTCCGCGCCAGAACGGGCGCTCAGTGATTCACAAGATCGGTGTGCCGTCATTATCGGCATCGACGGCTGCACACAACAGAGAAATAGAACAACGTCGTTGCGCCTATTCCGAGAACAGAAGTCGAGCGCAACGCAAACAACACATGTTTCCGGGCGGTGAGTTGGCCTCCGCCTCTACCTGTGGAATGCGCGTGCGGCGCAGCATGGCGCGCGGAGGCCGAAAACGAAACGGCGCCCTCGAGGGGCGCCGCGGGGGAGATTATTTCAAAGTCGCTGACCTAGCCGAAGGTCGGCGGCGTCCAGTGGGGCCAGATGTCCGGCAGATCCTTGGACACCTTGTCGGGATAGTTCGGCGGCCGCTTCTCCAGGAACGAGGTCACGCCCTCGCGCGCATCGGCGGAGCGTCCGCGGGCCTGGATGCCGCGGCTGTCGGCCTTGTGGGCCTCCATGGGATGCGAAGCGCCGGCCATCCGCCAGATCAGCTGGCGGGTGATGGCTACGGAAACCGGCGCGGTGTTGTCGGCGATCTCGCGGGCGATGGCGCGCGCCGCCGGCAGGAGGTCGTCGGGCGCGTGGACCGAACGCACGAGGCCGCGGTCGGCCGCCTCCTGGGCCGGGAAGATACGGCCCGTGTAGCACCACTCCAGCGCGGTCTGGACGCCCACCAGCCGGGGCAGGAACCAGGACGAGCAGGCCTCGGGATTGATGCCGCGACGCGCGAACACGAAGCCGTAGCGTGCGTCGGCGGACGCCAGGCGGATATCCATGGCCAGCTGCATGGTGACGCCCACGCCCACGGCCGCGCCGTTGCAGGCCGAGATCACCGGCTTGAGGCTGTCGAAGATCCGCAAGGTGAGCAGGCCGCCCCCGTCCCGCTGGACGCCGTCGCGCATGCGGGCCTCGGCGTCGTCGGCGCTGCGCTTGTCGTAGTCGAAGGTCTGGGCGCCCGCCGAGAGATCCGCTCCGGCGCAGAAGGCGCGCCCGGCGCCGGTGACGATCACCACCCGCACGTCATCGTCGCCGTCCGTCTCATCGAAGGCCGCGATCAGGTCCTTCATCATCTGGGTGTTGAAGGCGTTCAGCTTCTCGGGCCGGTTCAGCGTGATCGTCGCGATCCCGTCCTCGACGGCGTACAGCAGGGTCTCGAAGGTGGGCATGGGTCGTCTTCCTCGTCCTTATTCGCCGCCAGTTCGGAGCGGTTGACGGACGGGAGGTCAAGGCCTCGGTGGCCACGCCCCGCGATTGACGCCGGGGCTCGTCATGGGAGCGCGCACGGCCGCCGTTGCGGACAGCCCGTGGACGTCGTCCAGCCGGCGAGCTACTTCGGCGCCGCCTGGGCCAGTTGCGCCGTGTCGGTCTTGTCGCCCTGCGCGACCTCTCCGACGGGCTTCGGGCGACAGATCCTCTTCTTGATCGTGCTGCCGACCACCGTCTCCGAGCGGCAGAGCCTGGCGGCCTTGGCGGGCGGTGCGATGGGCGTGGCGACGGCAGAGGCGGGCGCGGCGCTCTGGAAGAGCGCGGCAAGCAGCAGGGCGACCATGGGACCTCCTGAAGGATCGACCTCATAACCTTGATCGGCGAGCGGGTGCGTCGCGAGGGCCGCACGTCACAAAGTGACCGGCGCGTCACGCTTGACGTGAGTTCGGGCAAGTCCCTGCCCGTTCGCTCGATCGGCGGGCGCCCGGGGCCCCGCCGGGCCGCTTGACGCACGCGACGTAAGGGTCCGCAACTCGGCTCCAAGATCGGCGGGGCGCGAGACTCCGCCGCGGGGAGTGAACCACATGCATCCGGCGACCCACGCCAAGACCCATCCTGATCGCGCGGCCTACGTCATGGCCGGCTCCGGCGAGACGGTGACCTATCGCCAGCTCGACGAGCGTTCGAACCAGGGGGCTCACCTCTTCCGCTCGCTGGGCCTGAAGGCGGGCGACGTCATCGCCATCCTGATGGACAACCACCCGCGCTACTTCGAGGTCGCCTGGGCGGCCCAGCGCTGCGGGCTCTACTACACCTGCATCTCGTCCAAGCTGACGGCCGGAGAGGTCGAGTACATCATGGGCGACTGCGGCGCGCAGGTGCTGATCGCCTCGCCGGGCGTCGGTCCCGTGGTCGACGAGCTTCCGGGCGTGCTGAAGGGCGTGAAGCTCTACATGGTGGGCGAGGCCCGCGCGCCCTACGCCAGCTTCGAGGACGCCCGCGCGCCTTTTCCTGTCACGCCGGTCGCCGATGAGACCGCCGGCTCGGACATGCTCTATTCGTCCGGCACCACCGGCCGGCCGAAGGGCGTCAAACCGGCCCTGACCGGGGCGGCGATCGACGAGCCCAACGCGCTGGTGATGATGACCCAGAGCCTGTTCGGCTTCCCCCCCGCCTGCACCTACATCTCGCCCGCGCCGCTCTACCACGCGGCGCCCCTGCGCTGGTGCATGAGCGTACACAAGATCGGCGGCACGGTGATCGTGATGGAGAAGTTCGATCCGGAGACCGCGCTGGCCCTGATCGAGAAGCACAAGGTCAACGTGGGCCAGTTCGTGCCCACCCACTTCGTGCGCATGCTGAAGCTGCCGGCAGAGGTGCGGGCGAAGTACGACGTCTCCTCGATGGTCTCGGCGGTGCACGCCGCCGCGCCCTGCCCCGTGCCGGTGAAGGAGCAGATGATCGCCTGGTGGGGCCCGGTGATCTACGAGTACTACGCCGGCACCGAGGGCAACGGCTTCTGCTTCATCACGTCGGACGAGTGGCTGACCCACAAGGGTTCGGTCGGCCGCGCGATGATCGGCGAACTCCGGATCTGCGACGAGGACGGCGAGGCGCTGCCGCCGCGCGCGGAGGGCGTCGTCCACTTCGCGGGCGGGCCGCCGCTCAGCTACCACAACGCCCCGGAGAAGATCGCCGAGGGCACCAACCGGCACGGCTGGACCACGCTTGGCGACGTGGGCTGGGTGGACGAGGAGGGCTACCTCTACCTCACCGACCGCAAGAGCTTCATGATCATCTCGGGCGGGGTGAACATCTATCCGCAGGAGATCGAGAACCTGCTGATCGGCCACCCCAAGGTCGCCGACGTGGCTGTGGTGGGCGGACCGCACGAAGAGATGGGCGAGCAGGTCATCGCCGTGATCCAGCCCGCCGACTGGGCCGACGTCGGCGACGCCCTGCGCGACGAGCTCATGGCTTTCGCCCGCGCGAACCTCAGCCACGTGAAGACGCCGCGGAAGCTGGAGTTCATGCGGGAACTGCCCCGCCACCCGACCGGCAAGCTCTACAAGCGGCTGATCCGCGACGCCTACTGGGGCAAGGAAGGCTCGAAGATCGTGTGAGTTTCCGGGCCAGCAATGGCCCGGGGGTTGCAACGCCCACCCCATGGAGAGGGCTGTGTGCGGAAATCGCACAGCCGCAGACGGGGCGGTGAGATGCGGAAGTTCAATCAGTTTGTAGCGGCGCTGGCCTTCGGCGCCAGCCTGGCGGTGTCGGCGACGGCGGCGCAGGCGACGACCGTCATCCTGGACAAGGGCATGATGGATCACGCCCGCACGGTGAACATCTCCGGCATCGGCAATGTCTACGCCGCCCCGATGCAGTTCGACGCCGTCTACGGCGGGCAGAGCGTCGACCTGCTCGCCTGGTGCGTGGACGTCTACCACACCATCAGCGCCAAGGATTACGCGCCCGACCTGCAGTACGTCGACACCAGCACGCTCAGCACCGACTTCAACGGCAAGGCGCTGGACAGCGGCGACGTGCTGAAGATCGGCCTGCTGGCGAACTACGGCCAGGGCGTGTTCGACGACGTTCCGGTCCCGCCGCCGGCCTTCACCCAGGCCGAACCCAAGCGCAACCAGTTCCCGAACGGCTCCGCCGGCACGACGGCCTACAACAACGCCAAGGCCGCCTACAACGCCGCCAAGGCGGCCTACAACACGGCGCTCGCCGCCTACAACACCGCCGTCAGCACCCGCTATACGCGCCTGCAGGCCGTGCAGGGCGCCATCTGGCAGGTCGCCTCGAACCGGAATGTCTCCAGCAGCGACTCGTCCTTCGACCTGCTGGTCGACAACCTCTCCAGCGCCAACCTGACCGACTTCTTCGTGGGCGGTTACGGCGACGGCGACTATGGCTTCACCCTGATCACGCCGGTCCAGCAGTACGGCGGCTGGAACGGCAAGACGCCGCTGGCGCTGACCCAATCGTTCGTCTTCGCGACCGGCGCGGTTCCCGAACCGACCACCTGGGCCCTGCTGATCGCGGGCTTCGGCGGCGCGGGCGCGATGCTGCGCCGCCAGCGCCGGCTCGCCTCGGTCGCCTAAACCCGCTCGCCTGACGCTGCGTCCTGCCTTGCCCTCATCCAAACAGATGTTAGAGGCTTGGGGCAGAACCTACGAGGGAGCCAAGAGAATGAACCCGGTCGAGATCAAGGACCTGCCTGGACTGGTCGGACAGGAAGTGGGCGTGTCGGACTGGGTCCTGATCGACCAGGACCGCGTGAACAAGTTCGCCGACGCCACCGGCGACCACCAGTGGATCCACGTGGACGTTGAGCGCGCGACCCGCGAGATCGGCGGCCCGATCGCCCACGGCTACCTGACGCTGTCACTGATCCCGTTCCTGGGCCAGGGCATGCTGCCGGTGAAGGGCGTCACGCGCGGCATCAACTATGGCTCGGACAAGGTCCGCTTCATCAACATGGTGCGCGTCGGCAAGCGGGTGCGCATGCGCCAGAAGCTGATCGGCGCCGAGCCCAAGGCCGGCGGCATGCAGCTCAAGAACGAATGCACCATCGAGATCGAGGGCGAAGCCAAGCCCGCCTGCATCGCCGAGACGATCTCGGTCCTGTACGGCGCCTGATCGCAGCGGGTGGCCCCGGTTGGACCGGGGTCGCCCACCGCTAGTTCCGCGCGGCTTCCTCGGCCGAGGCCGTTCGGCCGCCCACCACCGGCGTGGCGTCGGCCACCGTGGCCGTGGCCAGGGGGTTCTGCAGGAGGGCGATCGTCTCGCGCACGAACTTGGCGTGGGTGACGATGCCGATCTCCAGCCGTTCGCTGTTCAGCTCCACCTGCTGGGTCAGCAGGCCGGCGATGAAGCCCGGGTCGTCCTCGTTCGACACCTGGGTCACGCCCTGGGTCTTCGACCCGCGGCTGATGAACACCGGGCCGCCTGAATTGCCGGGGAACACCGAGAAGTCGAGCAGGAAGGTCGGAAACACCTTGGCCGGGCCCAGCGGATAGGAGGCCACACGCCCCGACCGCAGGATCGGGAAGCCGGCCGCATTGGCCGACAGGCCGCGGGGGAAGCCCAGGGCCATCATCTCGTCGCCGGCGTTGACCTTGTAGGTGTCGAAGGTGTCGTCCGCCGCGAGATACTTCTCGGGCAGCGCCGCCTTGGCGAACTCGGCCGGGGCCTTGATGCTGATCGCGGCGACGTCGCGGCTGGGGTGATGGGTCCACAGCTCGTGGCCGTCGTCGTCGCGGATCTTCACCTGCTGGGGCGAATAGCTCCACGAGCCGTCGGCGTTGGAGACCCGGTAGCCGATGCGGGCGTTCTGGCCCGGCATCTTCTGGAGCACGTGGTTGGCGGTGATCAGCACGGTGCGGGACGCGCCGTCCGGCCCCGGAGTCGAAATCAGGAATCCCGTTCCCACGGTGCGCGTACCGTCACCAAGCGGCTGTTCAAGCTGAACAGTCGCGTGGATCAGCTCGACAGCAAGATCCATGACCATGGCAGGCCCCTAAACTCGATGTGCTACTCGCGTCTTTGATGCGCGATGTGGATGCACAAGTAGTGAATCACGGAACGCCCTTCGCCAACAAGTCGCCACAATCGGCTGCGGTGGAACGTCGCGCGCGGAAACGCGCAGGCGCCGCAGGCTTGGGCGCCATGGTCGCCCTTGAGTGATCCGGCCGGGCGTCGCATCTAGCCGCCATGAGTTCCTCCAAACCGGCCGTCGCCGCGCCCGTCGCCCCCAAGGTTCCCCATCGCATCGAACAGCTCGGCCGCGTCCGGGTCGACGACTATGCCTGGATGAAGGACGACAACTGGCAGCAGGTGCTGCGCGACCCCAAGGCGCTGCGCGCCGACGTGCGCGACCATCTCGACGCCGAGAACGCCTACACGAAGGCGGTGCTGGCGAGCACCGAGCCGCTGCAGGCGGCGCTGTTCGCCGAGATGAAGGGGCGCATCAAGGAGGACGACTCATCCGTCCCCGCTCCCGACGGTCCGTTCGACTACTACGCGCGCTACGCCATCGGCGGCGAGCATCCGGTCCACGCGCGCCGGCCCCGGGGCCAGGGGGACGGCGAACAGGTGCTGCTGGACGAGGACGCCCTGGCCAAGGGCAAGGCTTATTTCCATGTGGGCGGCGCCAGCCACAGCCCGGACCACGCCCTCTACGCCTGGGCGGCCGACCAGCAGGGTTCGGAGTACTATCAAATCCGAGTGAAGGACCTCGCGAGCGGCCAGGAAGTGGGCGCGCCCATCGAGAGCGCCTATGGCGACTTCGTTTTCTCACCGGACAGCCAGTGGATTTTCTGGATCTGGCGCGACGAGAACGCCCGGCCCGCCAAGGTCTTCCGCCGCCCCGCGCGCGGGGGCGACGACACGCTGGTCTACGAGGAAAAGGACGACGGCATGTTCCTAGGCGTCGGCGTCGCGTCCGACGACAGCCACGTCCTGATCAACGTCGGCAACCAGGAGACCACCGAGATCTGGCTGATCCCGGCGGCCGACCCGACCGCCGCCCCTGTCGTAGCCGAGCCGCGCCGGGTCGGCGTGAAGTACAGCCTCGACCATTGGAGCGACCGCTGGGTGATCCGCACCAACGACGACGGGGCGGTGGACTTCAAGCTCGCCGTCTCCGCGGCGGCCGTCCCCGCCAAGGCCACGTGGCGCGACTGGATCGCCCATCAGCCCGGCCGCTACATCACCGGCTTCGCGACGTTCGCCGGCCATCTGGTGCGGGCCGAACGGGTGAACGCCCTGGACCGCCTGGTGGTGATGGCGCGTGACGGGGCCGAGCACATCGTGGCCTTCGACGAGGAGGCCTACGCGCTCAACCTCGAGGGCGGCTACGAGTACGACACCACGCTCACCCGCTTCGTCTACCAGTCGCCGACCACGCCGCGACAGACCTTCGACTACGACATGGCCACCCGCGAGCGGACCCTGCGCAAGACCCAGGAGATTCCGTCGGGCCATGATCCGTCGCGCTACGTCGCCCGGCGGCTGATGGCCAAGGCGACCGACGGCGCCGAGGTGCCGATCACGCTCCTGATGCTGAAGGACGTGGCCCAGGACGGCTCGGCGCCGGTGCTGCTCTACGGCTACGGCAGCTACGGCCACGCCATGGAGCCCAGCTTCTCGATCCGCAACCTCAGCCTGGTGGACCGCGGCTGGATCTGGGCCACGGCCCACATCCGCGGCGGCTCGGACAAGGGCTGGGGCTGGTTCCTGGACGGCCGCAAGGAGAAGAAGCCCAATACGTTCACGGATTTCATCGCCTGCGCCGAACATCTCGTCGCGGAAGGCTATGCGTCGAAGGGGCGGATCGCCGCCTACGGCGGATCGGCCGGGGGCATGCTGATGGGGGCGGTCGCCAATCTGAGGCCCGACCTATGGGGCGCGATCATCGCGGCGGTGCCGTTCGTCGACGTGCTGAACACCATGAGCGACACCTCGCTGCCGCTCACCCCGCCGGAGTGGCCCGAATGGGGCAACCCGATCGAAGACGCCCGGGCCTACGACCTGATCGAGAGCTACAGCCCCTACGATCGCGTCTCGGCCCAGGCCTACCCGCCGATCCTGGCCACCGGCGGCCTTTCCGACCCGCGGGTCACCTATTGGGAGCCGGCCAAGTGGGTGGCGAAGCTGCGTGAATCGACGACAGGCGACGCCCCGATCCTGCTCAAGATCAACATGGAGGCGGGCCACGGCGGCGCTTCGGGCCGTTTCGACTTCCTGAAGGAGATCGCCCTGGACTACGCCTTCGCCGTCTGGGCGCTGGAGCGGGACTGGGTCAGGTGATCATTCGGGCGGCGACGGCGGAGGACGCGGACGCGCTGGCGGCCATCTATGGCCACCACGTGCTCCATGGCTTCGGCACCTTCGAGACCGAGCCGCCGGACGCCGCCTGGATGGACGGGCGGCGGCGCGACATCCAGGGGCTCGGGCTGCCCTTTTTCGTCGCGGAAGATGACGGCCGGGTGCTCGGCTACGCCTACGCCGGTCCGTTCCGACCTCGGCCAGGCTACCGCTTCACGGTCGAGGACAGCGTGTATGTGGCGCCCGACGCCGTCGGCCGGGGCGTCGGACGCGCGGTGCTCTCCCGGGTCATCGAGGCCTGCGAAGCCTTCGGCGTGCGCCAGGTGGTGGCGGTGATCGGCGACAGCGGCAACGCGGCGTCCATCGGCCTGCACCGCGCGCTGGGCTTCGCGGACGCCGGCGTCGGCCGCAGCTTCGGCTTCAAGCACGGACGTTGGGTCGATATCGTCTGGATGCAGAAATCGCTGAACGGCGGAGATCAGACGGCTCCTGACGCACCCGGGATCAGGCTGTCGGGTAGCTGACTCAAGTTCTCGCCTGAATAGACGCAGTTGTTGCGTGGAATTCGCCGCACAGGGGAATTTCCCTGCATGTACCAACCCTTATGTAGTTGTACCTAATTGCTTAGCCCGTAAAATTTACGCACAACACGTTGGTCGGGAACAGGGCCGACGCGGAATGTAGAATGCATTTAAGGTTGTGGACGGGAAATCGCACAACCGGCGTGGTGAATTCGAGCTTCGGCCTCCGCTTCTTGAGGAGCCAGCTCCTCGCGATCGGCGTGTCCGCGGCTGTCTTGGCCGCGCTCTATGCGCTGCGTCCGATGTTCGGCCACTCGGTCTATCTGTTCTGCGGGCCGGCGTTGCTTGCATGCGCGGCCTATGGCGGCGCGGGCGCGACCCTGACGGCCGCCCTGCTCATGACCGCGGGCGGCTTCTCCCTCGATGGAATGGCCGGAATGCCGCTGCTGGAGCGCGGCACGCGCGCCGCCCTGTTCCTGGCCCTGGGGCTGGGGATCACCGCGTGGGTCCGCTCGCTCATGGCCCAGCGGCTGGCCGCCGCCGAGATCATCGCCGACCAGGCCGAACGCGAGGAGTTGCTGCAGGCCAGCCTGGAGATCGTCGCCGACGCCCTGGTGCTGATCAACGACGGGGGCGTGATCCAGAGCTTCAGCCATCCCGCCGAGCGGCTGTTCGGCTGGAGCGCCGACGAGGTGGTCGGCCAGAACTTCAGCCGCCTGATGCCGCCGGGCGAGGACGCCGCGCTGACGGGTGACGGCGTCACCAGCGACAGGGCCGACGTGAGCGGCAGCTACCGCAAGCTCACCGGCCTGCGGAAGGACGGCGCCACCTTCCCCATGGAGGTCCGGATCGGCGAAGTGACCATCGCCTCGCGCCGGCTGCTGACCATGGTCGTGCGCGACATGACCTCGATCCAGGAGGCCGAGCGCCGGTCCGAGGAACTGCGCGAACAGCTCACCCAGGTGTGGAGCGCCAACTCCATGGGCGAGATGGCGTCGGTCCTCGCCCACGAGCTCAACCAGCCGTTGTCGGCCGTGACGAACTATCTCCGCGCCGCCCGCAACCTGATCGCCCGGATGGAGCTGGACGACGACGATCTGATCGACGCCGTGGCCCGCGCCGGCGACCAGGCCGTGCGGGCCGGCGAGATCATCCGCACCATGCGCGACCTGGCCAACCGCGGCGGCACCCTGCAGAAGCTGGAAAGCCTGTCGGCGATGATCGGCGAGGTCGACTTCATCATCGCCCTGATGGCCCGGGACGCGAACGTCCGCCTCGTCTACGACCTTCATAAGGGCGACGACACGGTGATGGCCGACCGTATCCAGATTCAACAACTCGTGGTCAACTTGGCGCGCAACGCCATCGAAGCTGTGACGAAGTACCCGAACCGGCAAATTAACATTTCGACCCGCCTGATATCGGACAGCCAGCTTGTCACGACAGTCGAGGACAGTGGTCCGGGGATCGACGAGAGCGTCGCCAACCGATTGTTCCAACCGTTGGCCAGCACAAAGCCCGAAGGCATGGGGCTAGGCCTCTCCATTTCCAGTGCTATAGTCGAAAATCATAAGGGACGGATTTGGGTAGAACCCAGCCGGCTGGGCGGCGCCGCATTCAGTTTTGTATTGGCGCGGGCAGGTGAAGATGGCGACCGGAGCGGCGGATCGAACAGTGTTCGTCGTCGATGATGACGACGCGGCGCGGGATTCGCTTGTCATGTTGCTCAAGTCGGATGGCCTGACCCCCAGGGGCTTCGCCTCCGCCCACGATTTCCTCGCCACCTTCGACCTCGCTGCGCGGGGCTGCATCATCACCGACCTGCGCATGCCCAGCATGGATGGCATCGAGCTGATCCGGGCGCTGAAGGGCGTCGGCTGCATACTACCTGTGATAGTGATCACCGGTCACGCAGACGTCAGCCGGGCCGTCGACGCCATGAAGGCCGGGGCCGTCGACTTCATCGAGAAGCCCTACGAGAGCGAGCGGATCCTCAGGGTCGTGCGCCACGGGCTGGAGGAGAACGACGCCGCCGTGGACGCCGGCGCGGCCCGCACGCGCGTCCTGCGCCGCCTGGAAAGCCTGACCCCGCGCGAACGCCAGGTGCTGGACCTGATCATCGACGGGGCCAGCAACAAGATCATCGCCGCGACGCTGGAGATCAGCCCCCGGACGGTGGAGATCTATCGCGCCAACGTCATGTCGAAGATGCGCGCCGACAGCCTGTCGGACCTGATCCGATCGACGATCGCCGCCGGCGTAGGCTAGGCGCGCGGCAGGTACAGCGTCGCCGTCGTCCCGCGGCTTTCCTGCGAGACCAGCTTCAGGGCGCCGCCCGCGCGCAGGGCGAAGTCGCGGGCGCCGCTCAGGCCCAGGCCCGTGCCGCCCCGTCCCGCACGCGTGGTGAAGTAGGGTTCAGTGGCGCGGGCCAGGGTCTCGGGGGACATGCCGACGCCGGGGTCGATCACCGAGAACCCCACGTAGCGGCCTTCGGCCAGGCCCAGAGCATCGGCGGCCTCGCCGGCCAGCGTCGCGCCGGACACCGAGATCTGCACGGCGCCGCCGTCCGGCATCGCGTGGCCGGCGTTGACGCACAGGTTCAGCAGCGCCGACTCCAGCGCGCCCTGGTCGGCCCGGCAGGAGAGCGGCTCGGCCATGGCGAGCGCCACCACCGTCACCGACGAAGCGGTAGAGACCTGGGCCAGGCGAGCGGTCGCGACCGCGACCTCGGCGGCGTCGACGACCGCGACCTCGCCCTCGGGCCGCGACAGGTCGACCAGACGGGCCAGCAGCTCGGCGCCCTTCTCGGCGGCCTCCTGGCTGATGCGGGCCAGTTCGTAGCCGTCCGAGTCCTGCGGCAGCTGCGCCGCCAGGGCCTCGTTGGCCGCCAGGATGACGTTGAGCAGGTTGTTGAAATCGTGGGCCAGCACGCCGGTCTGGCGGTGCAGGGCCTCGAGGCGCTGGTCCGCCCCGGCGCCGGGGCGCGCGGCGGCGCGGCGCGAGAGACGGGCGACCGGGCGGCGGGCGGAGGGCGCGGGCGTGCGGGCCGCCTGGCGGCCGCCCTTCCCGTCCGAAACCGCGAAACCGTCCGTGGCCATGGTCGTCGCCGCCCCATCCCATCCATGGCCAAATTGTGGCCGAGCGAATCAAGAGCACACGCCAGGGTCGCTGACACCCCGAGACTACTACCTAAGTAATTTTACGGAGCGGCGGGTTGCCGCAGAATCCGGCATCCAAACGAAGACGGCCGGCCCCGAGGGACCGGCCGCTTTGGCGTCCGTCAAAGAGGGGCCTTAGGCCGCCAGCTGTTCGGGCTTGGCGTCGCGCAGCATGTAGCCGCCGCCCCACACCGTCTCAATCTGGCTGTCCCCGCCGGCCGCCGCGGCGATCTTCTTGCGCAGCTTGCAGATGAACACGTCGATGATCTTGATCTCCGGCTCGCTGAGGCCGTTGTAGAGGTGGTTCAGGCAGGCCTCCTTGGTGAGGACCGTGTTCTTCCTGAGCGAGAGCAGCTCCAGCATCTTGTACTCGCTGGGGGTCAGGTGGATCTGCTGGCCCGCCACCTCGGCGGTGCGGGTGTTGAGGTTCAGCGCGATCAGGCCGGTGCGGATGATCGAGTCCACGTGGCCGCGCGAGCGCCGCACCACCGCGTTGATCCGCGCAGTCAGCTCCGACTTGTGGAACGGCTTGGTCATGTAGTCGTCGGCCCCGCAGGCCAGCGAGCTGACCTTGGTCTCCACGTCGGCCGTGCCGGACAGGATGATCACCGGGGTCGAGTTCTTCTTCAGGCGCAGCTCGCGCAGGGCCTCGATGCCGGTGATGTCCTCGAGGTCGATGTCCATCAGGATGGCGTCGTACTCGTAGATCTCGGCCAGCTCGACCGCCTCCTCGCCGGACGCCGTCATCGACACGTTGTGGCCTTCGGCGCCCAGGATGAGCTTCACGCTCTTGGCCGTGGTCTCGTTGTCTTCCACCAGGAGGATGTGCATTCGGCTAGCCCCTAAGAATTGATCTTGTTGATGGACGGTTTGGCGATGACGGACTTGGACATCTTCATCAGCTCGGACATGCGGAAGGGCTTCGCCAGCACCTCGTCCGCGCCGAGATGACGGGCCCAGCTCAGGTAGTCGGCGCCGCGCGCCCGGCCGGCGCCCGAGATCGCGATCACCTTCGGCGGGCGCGCGCCCTGCTTGATGGCGCGGATGCAGCCGATGCCTTCGATGTCGGGCATGACGATGTCGGTCACGACCAGATCGGGCTTGTGCGCCCCGGCCATGCGGATCCCCGCCCGGCCGTTGTCGGCGGCCACCGTCTGGTAGCCCGCCGCTTGAAACGCCATCGACATCAGCCGCAGCAGCGCCGCGTCGTCGTCGATGATCAGAACCTTGCCACCCATGGTCGTCCTCATCCCCCTAGAACGACATCTCGAAACGACGCCCCAGCCCCCGGGGTGCGCACGTCTCGAAGAGGTGTTCTGGGATCATCCGTGGCCCGTCTTCGTCGTTAATCCGTATGGTTAACGAGTAAGAACCACAGTGATTCGGTGGCTGGAAATCCGGGATGAATGCTTAAGTAGATTCCCCGAGTGACGGGGTGTCGCAGCAATGTGGGGTTGTCCGCGCCGCGCAGCTCTGCCTTAGGGCCGGATTGGCCTGGGCAGAACGGCGGGCCGTGGCTGGGGAACTAGGACTCGAACCTAGAATGACGGTACCAAAAACCGCAGTGTTACCATTACACCATTCCCCAGCAGGAACGGCCACCGAGGCGTCTTAGCGCTCGGGAGCGGGGGAGATAGCGCAGCGGACCGGCCGATGCAACGCCTCTGCGAAAACAGCTTTTTCGCCCGCTTGCGAGGGCGCGGACCCTCCTCTATAAGCGCGCCTCCAAGTCGGAGTGTGGCTCAGTCTGGTAGAGCACCGCGTTCGGGACGCGGGGGTCGCAGGTTCAAATCCTGCCACTCCGACCATTTCCTCTCCCGCCCATTGTTTCGAGACGGCCGCCGCGAGGCGCTCCGAATTCAGGCCGGGTCCGTCGAGGCCTTCGACGCACGCCCGCCGCTCTAGGCGCAAGGCCCAATGTGTGCGAGAGCCGCCCTTGAGCACCAGCGCGCGACCCTAGGCGAGATGAAACAGTTCCTGATCACGGCGGCCGGGGTCTTCGCGGGCCTGGTCATCTTCCTCATCGGCGTCCCGATCGTGCTGATCGGCATGGCCATGTCGGCGACGGCCCCCGCGCCGGTCCCGGCCAAGACGATCCTGGAGCTGGACCTTCGCGATCCGCTCACCGACCAGGCGCCGCACAATCCGCTCTGGGGCATCGGGCGCAACTCCACCTCGGTGATGTCGATCATCGAGACCCTGCGGCGGGCCGAGAAGGACGACAAGATCAAGGGCCTGCTGGTGCGCCTGCCCGAGAGCGGCGTCGAGCCCGGCATGGCCGACGAGATCCGCCTGGCGTTCAACCACTTCCGCGCCGCCGGCAAGCCGATCTACGCCCACAGCCAGGGCCTTTATCCGGCCGGCATCGTCACCACGACCTACATGCTGGGGCGCGCCAGCGACCAGTTCTGGATGCAGCCCGGCGCCTCGCTGCAGGTGACCGGGGTGGCCACCGAGGACCTGTTCCTCAAGCGCTTCTTCGACAAGTACGGCGTCGTCCCGCAGTACGAGCAGCGCTACGAGTACAAGAACGCCGTCAACGGCTACCTCTATTCGGACTACACGCCGGCCCATAAGGAATCGACGCTGAGCTGGATGGGCTCGGTCTACGCCTCCAACCTGGCCTTCGCCGCGGCCGACCGGAAGGCCGACCCGGCCGCCCTGCGCACGACGCTGGAGGCCGGCCCCTACCTCGCGGAGGACGCGCTGCGGCTGCGGCTGATCGACCGCCTGGGCCAGGTGCGCGAGGCCGAGCAGGCCCTGCTGGACAAGGCCGGCGACGGCGCCAAGTCGGTCGATTTCGACGACTATGCCGACAGCCGCTCCGCGCGCGACGCCGCCAAGCCCGGCGACGCCATCGCCGTGATCGAGGCCGAGGGCCCGATCATGACGGGCAAGGACCAGGGGTCGAACCCCTTCACCGGCGGCAAGACCATCTATTCCGACGACCTGGCCGACGCGATCCTGCGGGCCGCCAAGACCAGCTCGATCAAGGCCATCGTGCTGCGCGTGAATTCTCCCGGCGGCTCGGACACCGCCTCGGAACAGATCCTCGACGCCATCCGGGTGGCCAAGTCCAAGGGCAAGCCGGTGGTGATCTCGATGAGCACCTATGCGGCCTCGGGCGGCTATTGGATCAGCTCGGAGGCCTCGGCGATCGTCGCCCAGCCCACGACCCTGACCGGCTCCATCGGCGTGTTCGGCGGGAAGTTCGCCGTGGGCCCGGCGCTGGCCAAGTTCGGGGTCGACGTCCGCGACACCGGCGTGGGTGGCGACTACGCCGGCGCGTTCGGCGTGGGCCAGCCGTTCACGCCGACCCAGCGGGCGGCCTTCGCCGGCTGGATGGACCGCATCTACGGCAACTTCGTCACCCGCGTGGCGGCCGGCCGGAACCTCACCCCCGACCGGGTGCGCGAGATCGCCAAGGGCCGTGTCTGGACCGGGGCCCAGGCCAAGGGCCTGGGACTGGTCGACGAGGTCGGCGGCTTCTACCAGGCGGTCGACAAGGCCAAGCAGCTCGCCAAGCTGGAAGGCGACGTAACGCTCCGTCGCATGACCCCGCAGGAGGGCGCTTTCGAAGCCCTGCAGAACGCCCTGGGCGTCTCGGCGACCTCGGCCCGCAGCCTGGCGGCGGCGGCCTGGGTGTTCGGCGACCCCCGCGCCCAGTCGATCCTGGACAGCGTCGCCGAAGCCAAGCTGCGCAGCAGCCAGAACGGCGGCATGGTCCTGGCGCCGACGCCGATCCGCTAGGAGCCGGTCAAAGGAGCGTACTGGGGTAGGACACCCGGGTTCCGCGCGACCGGACGAACGTCACCTCCCGCCGGCCGAAGTCGAGGGTGACGTCCTCGAAGTGCCGCAGGATGTCGACGCCGACCAGCATGGCCGGCCGGTCGTTCAGGCCCCACAGGCTGAAGATGTGCAGCGGGGCGAAGGCGGCGCGGATGTTGTTCAGCGCCATCCCCCCGAGCCGCAGCCGGGTCAGTGGCGCGAGCTGGGCAGGCGACGTCTGGCCGGTGGCGCTGATCAACTGCGTGGCCACCATGCTCTCGGCCAGTTCCGGCCGCTCGCGGATCAGCACCTGGCGCAGCGCCTCGTTGCCGCAGGTAATCTGAGCCCCCGAATCCAGGAACGCCCGCACTGGCACCCCCGCCACATCGGCGTCGAAGATCACCAGCTGGCCCGATCGATACTGGGCCGGCACCACGATGCCGCGCGAGGTGTCCGGGATCCGGGTGCCGCCGCCGCCGCCCAGGCTTTCGACCGCCACGCCCTTGCCGGACGGCCCGATCTCGAAGCCATTGCCGCGGAAGTTGAGCCGAACCCGCCGGTTCTTCAGCACGTCGATGCCCAGCAGCCCGTCGGCGCCCAAGCTGGCCTTGGGCAGGACCGGCAGACTGAGGTTTGTGGAGCGCACCTGCCCCACCCGCAGCAGCGGCACCTTCACCAGCGGCGCGGGCTGCATGCCCACGATGCCATGCACGGAGGCCATGCCGTCGCTGGCCAGGCTGCAGCGCTCGGCCGTCTCGACACCGATGACGGTGTGGTTGGCGCCGGTGTCGACCACGAACTGGAAAGGGCCCTGCTTGCCCAGGCGCACCGGCACGCTCATCCGCCCCGCATGGTCGAACGCCGTCTCCAAGCGCGTGCCGGTGGCCAGCCCGGTCGGCGGTTGGACGCCGGCCAGATTGATCGAGACGATCGGTTCGCTGGGCGGCGGCCGAGACCGCGTAGCGCATGCGCTGGCCAGGCCGCCCACCAGGAGCGTCTGCAGCGCATGTCGCCGGTCCAGGGTCATTCGGCGTCGTATCCGTATTCGGCCACCCAGGCGCCGAGCGTCGGCAGCACCGGGGCCAGCTGGTCCTTGTAGCGTCGCCAAGCGCCGACGCCCTCGGCGCTGAGGCCGCGGGAGAGCTGGGCGCCGCTGGGCGTGGCCACCGCGCGGTCGCGCGCCTTGTCGGCGAAGTTGCGCATCGCGTCCGACCACGGCAGGCCCAGGAAGGCGCAGACCTCACCCACCACCTTGTCGAAGTCCTCGACCAGCGCCTCGTGGCGGACGATCTGCGTACGGGGGCCGAGGGCTGGTTCGAGGCGGTCGGCCAGCCGCATGGCCGCGTCGTAATAGCCGGCGGCGCCCGGCAGGGTGAGGAGCTGGTAGGCCGAGCCGCTCATCGCGAACCGGCGGCGATAGCAGCTCAGCACCACGTCGCGCGGGTCGCGGCGGGCGAAGAGGATCTTGGCGTCCGGGAACAGCTTCAGGATCAGCGGCAGGCGGAAGGTGTGCAGCGGGTGCTTGTCGACGAATACCTTACCCGCCGGCTCGGCGCCCTCCGCCCGCACCTTGGCCCAGTAGGCGGCCCTGAGCGGCGCGAGCTCGGCCTCGGACGCCCGGGCCAGGCGGGCCACGTC
This sequence comes from Phenylobacterium sp., assembly GCF_004297125.1. GTDB lineage: Bacteria > Pseudomonadota > Alphaproteobacteria > Caulobacterales > Caulobacteraceae > Phenylobacterium. The sequence goes on from NZ_SCVD01000028.1 coordinate 297,637, forward strand.
GGACGGCTGCATCTGGAAGGCGCGCTGGGCGTCGATCAGGGTCTCGCGCTCCTCCAGGGCCTCGACCTCCGGATGGCTGGCCAGCACCTGTTCCAGGAGCGTGGTGCCCGACCGCGGGAAGCCCAGCAGGAACACATGCGCCTTGGGGCCGCTGTCGGCGGGCGCGGGCGTCGAGGTCCAGGCCTCGGGCGGGATATTGTCCAGCTCGGCGATCATGGCGCGGGCGAAGTCCAGCGCGCTGACGCCCTGCCCATGCACCGGCGCATAGGCGCGCCACAGGCCCATGTTGCAGGCGGCGTAGGCCTGGAAGGCTTCGGCCGGCAGGTCCTGGGCGTCCAGCACGTCGCCGAGCTGGCCCTGGACCAGCGCCCGCTGGTGGGCCGTCAGCCGCTCGTCGCCGGCCAGCAGTTCCAGCCGGCGCTGGGCGCGTTCGCCATGGCCTTCGGCGGCGTCGGCCGCGGCCAGCACCATGACGGCGTCGGGGAAGTTGGGCTCGGCCTCCAGCACCGCCTCGGCCAGCGGCCGCGCGTCGGCGTGAGCCCCGCGCCGGCTCAGCAGGTTGGCGAGCCCCTGGGTCGCGCCCAGGTTCTCGGGCTCGAGCTCCAGGGCGTGGTTGTAGGCGGCCTCGGCCTCCTTCAACCGGCCCATGGCCTCCAGCGTCGCGCCGCGCGCGCAATGCGCCCCCGCGAAGTCCGGCTTCAGCCCGACCACGCCGTCGAAGGCGGCCAGAGCGTCGGGGTAACGTTCCAGGCGGGTCAGCACCAGGCCCATGGCGTTGCGCGCGCCCAGGTCCTGCGGCGCGACCTCGACGGCCCGGCGCAGGACCGCCAGCGCATCCTCGAATCGGCCTTCCTGCTCGGCCTTCAGGGCGGCCAGGTTCAGGACCATCGGGTGGTCGAGGCCAGTCTTAAGGGCCGCCTCGGCCAAGGTCGCGGCGCGGGGGAAGTCGCGGGCCTGGGTGGCGGCCTGGATCTCCATCAGCCGCTGCCGGTCGGCGGCGGGGTCACGGCCCGAAGGCGCCGAGCCGGCAGCCGGCGCCACGGCGGGCCTCGCCGTCGGCGCGGGCGTGTAGCCCGACTTCACCTTGATCGATCCGACCTTCCAATCGCTCAACGTCACGCACCTTCACGCCAAAATCCGGCGCCTAACGTAGCAGCGGCGGCGACGCAACGCGCGTCTAGATCGAGCCGGGCTCGGGATGCCCGTCCAGGGCCGGCCCCAAGGCGAGCTTCAAGGGTCCCAGCCAGGGGTCGAAATGCCGCCAGTGGTCGGCGGCGTCGGTGAAGATCGGTTGGCGCACCTGTTCCGAGCTGGCGGTGCGCACCGCCCGCCGGTTCTCGTAGAATCTCAGGCAGGCCGGCTCGAAGTCGAGGCCGCAGTGCTGGAGCAGCGCCCGTGTCTCGCCCTCGGGGTCCGCCACCAGCCGCTCGTAGAGCACCCGGTGGATACGCCCGGGCAACGCGGCGTCGAAGTGGGCCATCAGCTCCACGTAGTCGGCGTAATAGCGGCCGATGTCGGCGAGGTCGTAGGTGAACGGCTGGCCCGCCGCGAAGTGCTGCTTGAAGCCCGAGAGGCAGCACCCCAGCGGGTGGCGGCGCACATCGACGATCTTCGCGTTCGGCAGGATCAGATGGATCAGTCCGGCGTGGGCGAAGTTGTTCGGCAGCTTGTCGATGAAGAACGGCCGGCCCAGCTTCCGGTGCGTCGCGGCCCGCGCGAGATATTCCTCGCCCAGGCTCGCCAGCTCAGCGGGCGAGAGGGCGGCCAGCACGTCGGGATAGGCGCCCTCGGAGGGCCGTCGCGCGCCGCCGGCCAGCCGGGCGGCGATCGCCGGCATGTAGTCCAGCTCCTGGGTGCCCTCGACCAGGCTATGGCTGGCCAGGATCTGCTCCACCAGCGTCGAGCCCGAGCGCGGGAGGCCGACGATGAAGATCGGGTCGGGCCGCGGCGCCCCCTGCCCCGCCCGCGCGGCGAAGAAGGCCCGGCCCAGCAGGGCCTTGGTCCGGCGCATCTGGCTGGTGGTCTCGCCGGCGTCGTAGTCCAGCCGCGCCCGCTGCATCGCATTGCCCTGGGCGTAGTGATCGAAGGCCTGGGCATAGCGGCCGGCGTCCTCCTCGCCCTTGCCCAGGGCGAAGTGCAGCTGAAGGCGATCGGGCTCGGAAAGGTCGCTCCGGGCGAGGGCGGCGCGCATGGCCGCGAGGTCGCCTTCTCCAAAGCGGACGGTCTTCAGGTTGGCCAGGCTCCACCAGGCCTCGCCCTGGCGCGGGTCCAGCGCCAGGCATCGGCGGTAGGCCGCGACGGCCTCGGCCTGGCGGCCCAGGGTCTTCAGGACGTGGCCATAGCTCATCCAGCTGAGCGGTTGGTCGGGATGGGCCTCCAGCACGGCGGCGTAGGCGTCGGCCGCCGCGGCCTCCTCGCCCAGCCGCAGCAGCGACGACGCCTGCAGGTGGCGATACAGCGCATTGCCAGGCTGGGCGGCCAACAGGTGGCCCGCCTGGGCCAGGGCGTCCGGGACCCTGTCCAGCCAGGTCAGGACCATGGCGTAGGCGTAGCGGGCCGGAACGAAGGCGGGCGAGAGGTCCAGGCAGCGGGCGAGCAGCCGTTCGGCCTCGCCATTGCGGCCGCCCCGGGAAGCCACGTCGCCGGCCATCCAGAGCAGCAGCGGATCGCTCGGCCGGCGCGGCAGCGCCGCGCGCAGGAGGGCGTCGGCCTCGGCGGGCCGGCCGGCGACCAGGGCGTCGGCGGCGCGGAGCAGCTCGGGATCGGCGACGGTCGCGCGCATCTGGCGGGCATAGGCGTGGTCGGCGGCCGCCACCTCTCCCGCCAGTCGCAGGCGGTCGCCCTCCGCGCCCCATCGGGCGGCTTCGGCGGGATCGGCGACGGCGGGTCCGGCCGGCCTCGCCGCCGGCGTCGCGCCGAACGTCACATTGAACCGGCCGCTGTTCCAGGTGCTGCTCACGCGATCAGCGTAGCAGCGGCCACCCCAAAGGAAATGGGGCCCAAATGAATGGGGCGGCGGATTGCTCCGCCGCCCCACGCAGTCGTTCCAGTTGACTGTCGACCTAGAAGTCGGCGGTCAGGCCGACGAACAGGTACCGGCCGAAGGAGTCGTACATTTGCGGCCAGGTGTTCCCGTTGCAGGGCCCGGTCGGGCAGTTCGACGAACCGTTGAGCGGCGGATCCTTGTCGAAGATGTTGTTCACGCCGGCGCGGAAGTTGAGGTTGTCGCGCATCGTCCAGGACGCCGTCAGGTCGAAGTAGTCGCGCGAGGCGAGGGTCTTGTCCGTGGCGTACTGCAGACCCGGGTTGTTGAGTTGCGGGTCGGACGAGTAGGCGTCCAGCGTCACCTTGTTGAAGTGGCGC
>NZ_SCVD01000029.1 GCF_004297125.1 Phenylobacterium sp.
GGCGATTTCTGCAGCCCCCGCGAGATCGCCCGCCCGGCGGCCTGGCTGAGCGGCATCCGGCCTGCCCGCGCCTCGCGATTAAGCGCCGTCGCGAGCTTGGGATCGGTGAGATAGACCTGCACGCGGGCGGTCTGGGGGTTAGTCCTGGGCATTTCCTGGTCCTTGCAACTGATCGAGGACCGCCTGTTGAGCGGCCATCTCCTGCGCCACCCGCCCGTAGATATCGGCCGCCCGGGCGGCGACCTTCTTGTCGTCCATGGCCGCCGCCACCTCCTTGAACAGCGGCAGACTGGCCTGCGCGTCCTCCCCGAGGCTGCGGCGCCCCGCCCACGGATGAGGGGCGCGGGGCGGAACGTCGAGCTGCCGGCCCTGATCGGGCGGGGTTTCCCCCGCGCGGCTCCGGAATGGTTCGCGCCGGTCATAGAGCAGCTTTTCGGTTCGCAGCGGCCGATGCCCCGCCACGAACACCAGCTGCTGATCGTCCGGCAGCGACCGAATCTCGCCCGGCTCCAGCAAGGGCCGTTCGATCTCCGCGTGGGACACCGAGCTGCGGCCTGTTCCCAGTCCCGCGGGGCCGCTCCGGCTGGTGCGGGTTTCGGTCACCGAGCCGGTCAGCCTGGAGACCTTGTCCTGGGTCAACGGATCCAGGGCCGAGAAGGCCGTATAGACCGCGCAGTTGTCGAGAATGGTGTTGTGCTGACCATAGGTCTCGACGATGTCATTGAGCGACTGGGCCACGAACATCGCCTTGACCCCGTAACCACTCATCAGACGCAGCGACTTCTCGAAGAAGGCCAGCCGCCCCAGGAGCGGAAACTCGTCCATGACCATCAGAAGCTTGTGGCGTTTCTCCCGGCCGGTCGCGTCCCTGGTCTCCTCCGCCGTGAGGGCCTGGGCGGCCGCATAGAACATCAATCGCACGAGCGGCCGCAGCGCGGCGGCGTCAGCCGGGGCCACCTGGACATAGAGCGACACCGGCGCTTCGGCGCACATCAGATCGCCCATGGCGAAGTCGGACGCCGACAGCGCCCGCTCCACATCCTCGCCGGCCAGCCATTTCAGATAGGACCGCGCCGTCCCCTGCACCGATGTCCGGAACCGGTCGTGCATGGCGGCATAGCCCTTCACCGCCGTCCGGATGAACGGATGGGTCTCGGGCTTCCCGTCCGCCCCCGACCGGTGAAGGGTCTTCATCATCCCGTCGGCCGCATCGTCGAGATCGGCGAGAAGCTCCCGCACCTTGAGCAGGGTCTTGTCGGCGTCCTCGGCGGTGTAGAGGACGTGCAGGATCACGGCTTCGAGGATTTCCGAAGCGGCCTTGTCCCAGATCGCCTCATCGTCCCTTGCGCCCCCGGGATCGGACAGTATGGCCACCAGACGCTGGACCTGCGCCAGCTCGCCCGGTCCCGGCTGGATCTCCGCCAGCGGATTCCAGCGCGCGGACGCCGGATCCCGCGGCGCGAAATAGGAGGCATGCGAGAACCGCGAACGCCAGCCGGCCGTGATCCGCCACAGTTCGCGCTTGGGATCATGCACCAGGACGCTCGGGGTCCACGACAACAGGGTCGGGGTCACATGGCCCCGCCCCTTGCCGCTGCGGGTCCCGCCGGTCACCAGGGTCGGCCGAAGATCGGCCGTCGCCAGCAGCCGCCCCCTGAATACGCCCAGGACCGCGCCGGCGGAACTGAGCAGGCCCGCGCGGCGAGCCTCGGCCCAGCCGCCCCATCCCCGGATCCGACGCGCCGTTCGATCGCCGCTGACTAGCGATCCCAGCCCCAGGCCGCTCGCCGCACCCAACAGGATCAGCGGCGCGCTGCGTGAGACCGCTGTCCGGGCCTCGTCGCCGAACTCCCCGCGCCAGGCCAGGATCGCCCAGGGCGGATAGAGCGCCAGGTCGGGATGAAGCCGCATCGCCGGGCCAAGCGCCGCGGCCCAGTGATAGGTCCAGGCGAACAGCTGGGTCGCCGCCTGCAATCCCAGCAGCAGGCCCAGACCGAGGCATGCCAGCCGCGCCGGCACCTAGCCCGCCTCACCGGGAGGATCCCGCCGCTCTCCGGAGACATCGAGGACCAGCAGCGGCGCGGCATCCATCCGGCGCTGGTGATAGGCGACCAGCGCCTGTCGGAGCGCCGGCATCGAGGCGGAGTCGGCTAGCTGAAGGATCGAGACGGCCTCGGCTTCACGATCATGCAGGATCCGCCGTTCCGCCTGCGCCAGCGGCAGGAGCTGGCGGCCCACCCGCTCGAAGGCTTCGGCCAGGACCTGATTGCCCGCGCCCCGGACGATGCGGCCGAGACGTTCGGTCAGCCGCTTTTCCGGTGCGGCGGACGAGGGAACGGGTTCATCACGGTCCTGCACGGCCTCGGCCAGGTTCAGACTTGTCGTCAGGCAATGGAGCCGGAAGGCGAACCGGTCCCGAACCAGGGCCGCGTCGATCCGCGAGGCCAGATAGCCGCCGAAGGGCGCGCGTTCGACCAGGCCCTCGCCGCACAGCCAGGCGAGGGCCTCGCGCACCGGCGTGGTCGACAGCCGCAGGCGTCGGGCCTCCTCGATGATCACGATGGGCGTCCCGGGCGCATAGTTGCCCTGCTCGGACAGATGGCGAATGCTCTCCAGGGCAAGGAAGAAGGGATCGCGCTTTCGGGTCACGGCCGTCTCCGGAAGTGGAACACGGGATTGATGGCGGCGGCCGGCCGGTTCGCCAACCGGTTGCATACCCTGATCACGAATTTCGCCATAAAACGTCGAGATATCCGCCGGGAGCCGTCGGTTCTCCCGCCGCTTTGTGGCGGACGAACGCCGGTTGTGTACGGAAACGAAAGGATGAGCGTTGCCCACTGAAGCGTCCCGTCGCACCATCCCGTGTTTGAGAGGTTTCGCCGATGAGTGGAGTGCCGCCTGAAC